>NZ_OZ195521.1:0-1389053 GCF_964277405.1 Wolbachia endosymbiont of Cantharis cryptica
TGCGCCAGGCTGGCAGATCTCTTCCTGAGTACCGCAAAGCGGTAGAAAACGTAGGCAGCTTCCTAGAGATATGCTATAACACAGATTTAGTAGCAGAACTAACGTTGCAGCCAGTAGTGAGATTTGACATGGACGCAGCGATAATTTTTTCAGATATCTTAATAGTGGCTGATGTTTTGGGTTGTGATGTGAACTTTATGCGTGGTGTAGGTCCAATAATAAAACCTATAGAAAGTTCTGGAGAATTAAGAGATCCACAAGAAATTGAAATTAAAGTCCTACCGATTCTAAACGCTATAAAAGAGGTCAGAAGTCTATTGCCAAAAGAAAAGTCTCTTATAGGGTTCGCTGGAGGGCCGTGGACAGTAGCTTCATATATCATAGAAGGTGGAAGCAGTAAAAGTTTTTCTAAAGTGTTAAATTTCTGTCCCTCGAATTTGAAGGAAATAATTGAACGAATAACGGAAGCAACAATTGTTTACCTGGTCAAACAAATAGAGTTTGGAGCAGATGTTATCCAATTGTTTGACAGTAATGCTGGTGCGTTGTCAGGGGAACTGTTCGAAAAATATGTTATTGGACCAACAAAAAAAATTGTTTCAGCGATAAGGGCTAAGTTTCATGATTTTCCAATAATAGGTTTCCCGAGGTCCACTGGAAATCTTTACAAGGGTTATTATGAACAAACAGGTGTATCTGCAGTAAGTATAGATTATGATGTTCCAATAGAATGGGCAAAGGCAAATCTAAAAGTTCCTCTACAAGGAAATCTTAAACCTAGTCTTTTAGCCTATGACAGAGCAGAAGCAATCGAAGAAGCAAAGCGTATAATAGATTGCTTTAAAGATTTACCTTTCATATTTAATCTTGGACATGGAGTGCTTCCTGACACTCCGGTTGAAAATATTGCTGCGTTAGTAGACCTAGTGAAGAGC
This sequence comes from Wolbachia endosymbiont of Cantharis cryptica, assembly GCF_964277405.1. Taxonomy (GTDB): domain Bacteria; phylum Pseudomonadota; class Alphaproteobacteria; order Rickettsiales; family Anaplasmataceae; genus Wolbachia. The sequence continues at coordinate 936 of NZ_OZ195521.1, forward strand.
TATTAATACAATAGACCTCTTGTATAACAAACTTTTGGCAGCGCGTTGGAAGAAATTTCTTGACAAACCCCGCCAGTCCTCTTATCATGAAACTGAAGCTATTTATTTATCTTCAGTCTGTGCAGATAAAACGACAAAAAAACTTAGTATATCTGGCGTGTCATGTTTAATTTTTCGCACTATGTGCACCTTATGTCTTTATAAAACTTCTAGGTTTTTACCTAATATAAGCTAAAATGCGCTTAAAAGCGTTACAAGACATTAAAAAACGCCAACTTATAAAATAGGTAGTGAATAACTAGCTACTCAGGGTTTTATTTGCCTTTTTTTCTGCTTAGTAAATTTCTTAAACGTTTATCGCTAAGGTTAGTTGCAATTAAAAGGCAGCTAAGTCGGACTTATTAAGCGTTTTAGAATAAAAAAACGCCGATATTTCGACACAAAAGTAAATAACTGGCCACCACGGGGTTTCTTTTGCCTTCTTTTAGGCTATATAAGAGGTCCAATAACAAAATTTCTAGATTTTTTGTTACAAGGAGTTTATCATTTGAATTTGGCTTTAGTAAGATTATGTCAGACCTTGCAGAAAGAATGTCCCTAATAAAACCATCGCCTACGATCGCTGTAACCGATAAGGCAAATAGGTTAAAAAGCGAAGGGAAAAAGATCTGTGTTTTAGCTGCAGGGGAACCAGACTTTGACACTCCAGATCATATAAAAGAAGCAGCTATTCAAGCGATAAATAAAGGTAAAAATAAGTATACTGCTGTTGATGGAATACGTGAACTTAAGGAGGCAATAATCAATAAGTTAAAAAGAGATAGTAACCTTGAATATACACTTAATCAAGTTTGTGTTGGTACTGGCGCTAAACAGGTGTTATTCAATTTATTTATGGCAACAATTAACTCTGGAGATGAAGCTATAATTCCAGCTCCTTATTGGGTTTCATATGTTGATATGGTAAACCTTTTTGGCGGTTTATCAGTTGTGGTAGAGTGCAAACAAAATTTTAAGCTGACACCAGAATTATTGAAAAGCAAAATAACTAAAAAAACTAAATGGTTAATTCTCAACTCACCAAATAATCCAGCGGGAGTTGTGTATACATATGGTGAATTGAAAGACATAGCACAAGTATTGCTTGAGTATCCGCATGTAAATATTGTTACAGATGATATTTATGAGCATATAATATATGACGAAAAGTTTTTTACCATCGCTCAGGTTGAGCCAAAGCTTTATGATAGAGTTTTTGTGGTCAATGGGGTATCAAAAGCTTATGCGATGACGGGCTGGAGAATAGGATATATTGCAGGTAGAAGTGACGTAGTAAAAGCTATTTCTACGCTGCAGTCTCAGAGCACTTCTAACCCAAATTCGATAGCACAAGCAGCAGCAGTTGAAGCACTGAACGGTGATCATAGTTTTTTGAAAGAAAGAACAAGGATTTTTAAGGATCGTAGAGACTTTGTAGTAGAGAAGCTAAATTCTGCTCCAGGATTATCAGCATCCACTCCGCGAGGTGCGTTTTATTTGTTTGTCTCATGCGAAGGATTGCTCAGTAAGAGTGCAAAAAGTGGTAAAGTAATAAGTAATGATCTTGATTTCGCTGAATATTTGTTGGAAGATCATTTGGTTGCTGTAATTCCAGGAATTGCATTTGGTCTGAAAAACTTTATCAGAGTTTCTTATGCAACCTCCCAGGAACAATTGGAAATTGGGTGTAACAGCATTATTAAAGCATGTGAAATGCTAGATTGACTTTTTAGTATTAGCGTATATGATATTTTCATATATTAGTGAGAAGGAGCTAACTTATGGCCTGGTTATATTTACTGCTAGCTGGTTTGTTTGAAATAGTATGGACTACAGCTCTGAAATATAGTAATGGCTTCACTCGTATTGTACCTGTAATAGTCGTTCTAGTTAGCGGTTTTATAAGTCTTTACTTGCTGTCGTTAGCAATAAAATATATTCCTCTTGGCACATCTTATGCAGTTTGGACTGGTATAGGTTCTATAGGTGCAGCGATAATAGGAATAATGTTTTTTAATGATCCAGTAAATTTTGGGCGTTTATTTTCTCTTGCCTTGGTAGTACTGGGTATTGTGGGCTTGAAAGTGTTTACCAAATAAATAATTAGAAACTAGGTGTAAGAACCTGTTAAAAATCTCAAAAGGATGTAAAATAAGCGTAGGTGATGTATGGTCCTAAAGTGCGATGGAAATTTGATGGTGAAAATAATTTAGGAGCACTTATAACATATAAATTCATATTTTAATTGCTGAAAATGGCTGCATTATCTAAGTTTTTAATAGAGTGTATTGCTAAATTAATAGTAATTCACTTGAGAATAGCAAAGAAAGGTCAGGTGAATTTATAGCAAAAATAGAGTTAAAAATCTTTTTTGTCAGTGTGGTTGATTTTAATCGACTTCTCTCATTGTAGTTCATGTTATTGCATCATTTTTAATATTATATGTGTATACATGTACATATCAATATTAAGAGGAAGAAATGAAAAAATTGCTCACTTTAGCAGCTATATTACCTGCTATCTCTTTGCCAGGAACGTGCTTTGAAGTTGATTCTACTGAAGATAAAATCTTCTATACTGCTACAACACATGGCAACAGCAACTCTTTAAGTCTTGCTTATGCTCTTGGATATCACTATACGAACAGTACCCAAATTTCAATTGGACCTATAGTTTCATTTTCAAGTCTAGCAGTAAGAGAAATGAGAATAGGAATTTTGACGGGTTTACGCTACCATTATGATATTAAGGATATAAATATTGCTCCATACATTAATGCTAATCTTGGAGTATTATCTTCAGGCTTTTCTGATTATAACCTTGCATACCGGATAAGCTCTGGTGTTGATTTTCCAATTTCTCCAAAAGCAAGTTTTTCTGTTGGCTACTACCTAGAAAAAGGTCTATCAAGGGGTGGTTATCTTCATGGACCGGAAGTGGGGGTAAATTTTAACTTTTAAGGGTTCAAATAGGAAATATGCCTTCTTTAAAACAGTCGGAAGTTAATGCATTTTTAAGAACGGTTCACGTACTAATACTTTCACCATTTGCCCTTTCTTTGATGCTAATAAATTAACAAGGGTAATGAAAATACATAACAACCATAATCTCATTTTCCGCTCACTACAAGAATTTCAGACGTTAATGGCAGGTTTGATTTGACATATTAGTTTCACTATTTATACTTATTATAAGTTTTTTAATAAAAGTGAGGTGTCAATGGGTAAAAATTCGGATATTCTACCGAAAACTGTTTCTGAAAGTAATCAATATAGCTGTTTATTAATATATGTAAAAATTACTGTAGTTCTGTTACTCTATTTCACCTACGGTTTTTCTCTAAAAGCCAATTCAAATAACAGTATAATCAACAAATCTTACTATTTATCTAGTTGCTAGCAGTATGTTAAATAATCTTGTGTTGGAGTAGAAAAATGGATACTAAAATAAATTATGTAGGAATAACTAGACGTATTATAGCAAGTGTGATCGACTATGTTATCATGTCAGGAATTTTTCCAATCTTGTATTTTTTGTTAGCGGGTATACTAGTAATAGTATTTAAGAGTAATGAGCTAGGCAACAGTGACATAAGCTTGATTTTTGATTTTCTTCGATCCAACAGACTACTAGTTATACCCATTGTTTCCATATTCTTTATGATACTAGAAATACTAATGGTAACAAGATTTAGTGGTACTCCAGGGCATTTATTATGTGGTATTCATATAAAAGATGCAAACATATTTAAAAATGTTACTACGGCACAAGCAGCAATCAGGTGTGTTTCTAGAGAAATTATTACAAGTATAATTTGCCTCTCGACTGGATATATTTCTATATGGTTTGCAGCTCTAGTAATTGTAATAATACTTGCAATATTTGACAAACGAAAGCAGTTTTTTCATGATAAGATTGCAAAAACAGTGGCAATAGACTATAAACCTACAAGCTAACTATTTACGAAGGTTTACTAATATATAAAACTGTAATTTACATAGAGCTTCTAATACTAGCGATGAATTATATTTCCAAATAAATATGCGGTTTCTTGCAATGAAATCAATTGTTTGCTTTGATACAAGTTTTCTGCCTTTTCTATCAAATTTCTAATCCGTATGGGATTTATTAAAAAAAATTGTTGACACTAAGAATATCCGTGTTATAGATAAGGCTACATTTGGTATTTACATAAATTGTTTACGACCATTTAGTTTTATAGTGTGGGTAATTTTTAGTTACACTTGAGGGGGGTAGAATGGGTGTGAATCAGCAGCAATCAACTAATGATACAGATGAAAGGGGTAACGTTATTGAGTTGTTACAGCCTAGTATAGAGCAAGGAAACACTAACAGCAATACTAGTGTTGATTCGGATTTTGATGCAAGTTATGCAGTTGATACTAGAATATTAAGGCGTTCAAAGAGAAATTCTGCTGTTGTTGCAGGTTATACGGGAGGGAAATTTGCAACTCAAATAAAAACGATTATTGGTGCAACCGTTGAAGTGGTAAAAAGAAATGAATTATATTATATTCCTTTGTTGTATTGCCCAAAAGATGGGTTGTAGAGCGATCTTTTGCTTGGTTAGAAAAATGTAGAAGATTGTGAAAAAATTGCGAGCGGAAACTTAACACTAGTTTATAGATGATTGTTCTTTCCTTCATTTCTCTCTTAATTACGAAGATTTTAAACAGGTTCTAAGAGTATATACCAGAAGTTAAAGTAAAATAGATTATTCATAAGTTATCTACTTTATCATGTCAAAAATACTCACTAAGGTTATCTTGAATGTTCTAACTTGGTTTTTCTATGGAAGGCATTCCTATTGATTTGGCAAGTATCTTTCTAATGTTTAACTCTTCTTCCTCATTTTGTTGAGTTAGTTTAATGTAGTTTATTTCGTATACTAAACCTTCCCCTTCTTTCAGAATTTTTAAATCACTTTCGTTGATATGATGTTCATTGTTGAATTCTGCAACAATTTCTTTCTTTTTTGGATGAGTGTTTAAAAATTCCAACACCTGATGTTTAGCAAAAGCTCGAATAAATTTCTTATTAAATCTTGGATCGTTATATAGGTCTTCTAGGCTTTTATCATAGTGTTTTGCTTCGGTTACGGTAAGTTTTATTATCTCTTCTATACTGCTTAGAAGTTTCCTATACAATTTGTCGTATCTGTTGCCTGCATGTGTGGTGAATGTTTGTTCAATGTATTTTGTTATATAATTTTGCAGCGTGTTATCTATTGTGCTTATGTTCATTGGCTCACTTTAGCTTTAACATTATATAGACTATTTTACACGCAGAAAGGTTAATATTGAGTTAATGTGGTGCTTCTGAAGTTGAATTTTACTGAAAATTATAGTATTAAAGATATAATTATCAGCATGGAATAAAAATGTAAATAAAATGGATCTTATAACAAAAGTAAAGCTCAAGGTGAAGATGAACAAAGGTAAAATTGTAAATATCCTTATCATCTGTGCTGTAATTTTTTTCGTATATCTAATTCATGAACCAGTTATAGACATGGTAGAAAAAATTATAAGTAAAATAAAAGGCCTCTTTTAAAAATTTGCATCACCTTCTGTTGCCTGAGTAGCTGATACTAGAAAATTTAATTGATATATAGTTACTTATTTGCTATAAATTTAACTATGTTAAATTTTAATAAGTTGAAATAAATATTTGTAAAGATATTGTTTTTCATAAATAAAGCACCTATAATCCTAAATTTGAGACGAGGTTGATGCTACAGAGGAATTTTTTAATATGGTTGTTAGCATCACTGTTCTATGCGTACCAGTATATATTGCGCGTGATTCCAAACATAATCGCGCCTGAGTTGATAACGAAATTTAACATAAGTGTTGCAGATGTTGGTCAGTTTGGTGGCCTATACTATATAGGCTATACGCTGGCTCATATACCTGTTGGCCTTGCCCTTGATAGATTCGGACCAAAATTTGTTTTGCCTATTTGTATTATCTTAACATTTACTGGGACATTACCGCTCATATGCTTTGATGAATGGTATTACTCGATACTTGGTAGAATAGTCATTGGAGTTGGGTCATCCGCTTCAGCAATTGGGCTTTTTAAAGTTGCAAGCATGTATTTCCCGCAAGAAAAATCAGCAAGAATGGCCAGTTTATCCGTAATTATAGGAGTGTTAGGGGGAATATGTGGCGGATTACCGTTAGACTTCTTACTCGATAAATTTGGCTGGAATTATGTTATCTATACCTTCTCAGCATTTGGGTGTTTGCTTGCTCTGTTGCTGTTCTTAATAACGCCTGAAAGCAATGCTCAACAAGAAAAAGTTAGCATTAGAGACTTAAAAGACATACTTCTCAACAAGCATATTATTCTAATTAGCTTTTTTGGTGGACTCATGGTCGGTCCAATGCAAGGTTTTGCGGATGGTTGGGCGAAAGCATTCTTTTTTGAAGTATATAAAATGAATGAAGACTTGGCATCTTCTCTCTCTTCCGTAATATTGATAGGAATGTTAATAGGATCATTCTCTTTGGCTTATTTATTGGAAAAGTATAAAAATAAGCATTATGAGGTAATAATTGCATGCTCATTTGCAATGATCGCTAGTTTCCTCTTACTTTTTACTCAAGTTGGCGGTCTGTATGTTGTGTTGCCTGCACTCCTTGTTATTGGCTTTGCATCTGGATATCAGGTAATTACCATTTACAAAGCACTGAGTTATGTAAATAATAACCTAGTAGGCCTGGCTACAGCCGTGTCAAACATGATAGTCATGGTTTTTGGCTATTTTTTTCACGCTGGAATCGCAAAAATAGTAGATTTGTGCTGGGATAAAACAGTTATACAAGGAAAGCCCGTGTATAGTGCTGAATTGTTGATAAAAGCAACATCTATTATTCCTGTATGTTTGCTAGTAGCTGTTTTTGGGCTCTTATGGTTAAAAAAACAGGATAAGCAGTCTTAAATTACTTGTGCATCTTAAAATTAAAACGAGGTTTAATCTATGACAAGTGTTTCAGAAAGAATCTGTGACTCTAAAAATAATTTGAAGTCTTTTGATAACGAGGTTTATCAATCTATAGAAAGAGAGTTACAGCGTCAGAAATCACAATTGCAACTGATTGCATCAGAAAATTTTACAAGTGAAGCAGTAATGGAAGCGCAAGGTTCTTTTCTGACTAATAAATACGCAGAAGGTTATCCAGGTAAAAGATATTACTGCGGCTGTGAGCACGTAGACAAAATTGAAAGTCTGGCTATAGAAAGACTTTGTAAGCTGTTTGGCGTAAAATTTGCAAATGTTCAACCTCACTCTGGTTCTCAGGCAAATCAAGCAGTGTTTGCATCACTACTTACTCCAGGTGATACAATACTTGGATTATCACTGAGCTGTGGTGGACATCTAACTCATGGTGCGGCGCCAAGCCTTTCTGGTAAATGGTTTAAGTCAATTCAATATACAGTGAATAAAGACACTTTTTTACTAGATATGGATGAAATAGAAAAGCTAGCACTTGAACATAAACCAAAATTAATCATAGCTGGTGCTTCTGCTTATCCAAGAAAAATGGACTTCAAACGTTTTCGCGAGATCGCAGATAAAGTTGGTGCATATTTGCTTGCGGATATTGCTCACTATGCGGGACTTATTGCAGCGGGTGAATACCCATCCCCTGCTGAATATGCGCATGTTATAACTTCCACGACTCACAAAACTTTGCGTGGTCCTCGCGGTGGAGTGGTGATGACGAATGATGAAGCGTTGCATAAGAAAATTCAATCCGCAGTTTTTCCAGGATTGCAAGGCGGACCGCTTATGCATGTGATAGCTGCAAAAGCTGTTGCGTTTAAAGAAGCATTGGCGCCGGAGTTTAAAGCTTATAGCAAAAAAGTCGTGGAGAATGCAAAAATACTAGCTCAAGCGTTGCAAGAGCATGGACTAAACATTATAACCGGTGGCACTGATTCTCATATAGTGCTAGTGGACTTAAGATCGCAAAAATTGACCGGAAAAGACGTTGTAGATAGCCTTGAGAGGGCTGGCATTACCTGCAATAAAAACTCTGTACCATTTGACACAGAAAAGCCAACCATTACCTCAGGGCTCCGTTTTGGCACTGCTGCTGAGACAACACGTGGGCTTGAGGCAGAAGATTTTAAAGAAATAGCCGGCCTAGTAAATGAAGTAATTCAGGGATTGATTAACGGAAATAGCTTAGATATTGAAAGAACGGTGAAAGATAAAGTTGAAAAGATTTGTAATAATTTTCCTGTTTATTAGCTGTGGTAATTTATGTAGCGTCATCCAAGTCTGGAATAGAATGGGACTATAAAAACCGCTTGACAAACTCCGCCAGTCCTCTTATTATGGTAGTGAAGCTATTGTATTTGCTTTCGCCAATCTGCAGATTAAAAGGTAAGGATTACTTAAGGTATCGGCGTCTTATGTTCAATTTTTTGCAGTACATAGGTACTGTATGTCTTTACAAAACTTCATCTACATCTAGGTTTTTACCTAAATAAGCTGAACGCGCTTACAAAGCGTTACAAGACATCAAAAAATGCCAATACTCGACAGAGATAGTAAAGGACTAGCTAACTCGGGTTTTCTTTGTCTTTTTTTCTGCTTGGTAAACTTCTTAAACACTTGCAGCGTAGGTTAGTTGCGATTAAAAGCGGCTGAATCTCGCTTGTCAGGCGTTTAAAACATAAAAAACGCCAGTACTTTAAAGCGGACAATAATCACAGGGCTCCTTTTGCCTTTTTTCCCATTTAGCAAATTTCTTAAATATTTTCTTAAATTTTATAGCTAAACGACAACCGCTGCTTGTTAGCGGAATCCATGATGAGATACCGCGGCGGTATGACGTAGGGATTGCCAGCGTCACGCGCTGGAATGACAACGAAGGGCTACTTGCATGACACCCTACCGGTGGACTTAAATCACAATGTTTGTACAGTTATATGCAGTATGACGAGGGCTGTATAAAAACCATCTGGTGCCTATGGTTTTTATAACTACGTTTTCTCAAAATTTTAATCAAATTTCAAGTGTTCTTTATTACCTGCAATTACATGAGTCTTTTTATGCTCGACAGAAGATAGTTGAGAATCAACAGCTTTTTCTATCGATTTAGCCTGTTTATAGTCCTGACTTAGGAAATATATAGCCAGCCCAACAGCTATTCCAGAAATGAGAGCAGATACTGCTAATGCGCATAATATAATAGTCATCGAAGGTACTAAAGCACTTCCAACACCCAGTCCAATACCGAGAAAAACGCTGGGTATAATGCCACTCAAACTATTATATTTAGCACTTTCTTTTTTCGATTTAGCTTGGCTTGTCATACCGTTAACAAGTGCTTCTCTTGTGTTTTCTGTTTGAGCTAAATCTAATGGAGTTTGCTTATTTCCATTCTTTATCAAAGGATTTGCACCACATTCCAAAAGGGTAATTATTGCTCCAGTGTTACTATTTATAACAGCTTGGTGTAATAATGTATTTCCATTTTTATCTCGAAAATTTATCAATCCATGAAAATACTCAGAAGTAGTAAATCTATGCATTGCTTTATCTAAGATATTCATTACGTCTTGAAACAGTAATCTCTCTCCTTTTTCAGACCTTGCACTATCGTGTTCAATACAGTGGTGCAAAATAAGGTATACTATTCTGTTTCTTACTCCATCAAACTCTCTTGGTAGAACTGATTTGAATATTTCCTTGTCAATTACTATTTCCCCTTTTTTATTCCTATCAAGGAAGTCCTGTAATTTCGTAATATTATTTTTATCTTTTTGTATTTCAAGAATTATTGAAATTAAACTATTAGTCATGCGATCCTCCTTATTTTGATCATATTAATAATATAATAAATTTAACTAAAAATCAAGCTTTTAGTTAAAAAAAATTAACATAATTTATGATAGTCTTTATGAATGTTATCTGACTGACTGTAGGGTGAATGGAATGCTATCCAGTTTTGGATTAAAGCTCTGCAACAAATCCGTTAAAAAAAACTCACAGGATCAACATCTATTGTTACTGCAATACTCGAATTTAAGTTACAATTTTTAATCCAATATTTCAGCTTTTTTTGTATAGATAGACTGTGCTTATCGTGTATTTTTAGCAACACCCTATACCGATACTGATTATTTAAGAAATTTATTGCTGCTGGTGATGGACCAAGAATTTCAAATTCCTTTTTGTCTGCACATACATTTTTTTCCTTGATACAAGTAGTCAAGCTACTCTGATGACAGAGAAGAGATTTTACTATTTCGTTCGCTGCTTTTTGTGTTGCAATCTGATTCTTACCACAAATTATAAGCGCTATTAGCCTGCTAAACGGTGGCATTTTAGCTTTGCGCCTTGATTCAAGTTCGACTTCATAAAATGAGTCCCTTTTTTGATGCTGCAATGCTTTTATTATTGAACTTTCAGGATTATTGGTTTGCACTATTACCATTCCTTTTTCATTGAACCTCCCAGATCTACCTGCAACTTGGTGTAGCAATTGGTACGTCTTTTCTGCTGCTCTCAAATCAGAATTTTCAAGGCCTAAATCTGCATTTATTACTCCAACCAAAGTTAATTTGGGAAAATTGTGCCCTTTAGCAATTATTTGTGTGCCAATTATAATGTTCACTTCTTCTTTCAACACCAAGTCAATGACGTTACTAACCGACTTCTGATCGCTGCTTATAATCGCAGTCTTTGCGTTTGGTATTAATTTCACCATTTCTTCAAGCAACCTTTCAATTCCTACGCCATAAAGGGACAATGACTGTTCACCTTGGCAATTAGAACATTTCTCTGGAAGTTTTAATTGATAAGAGCAATGATGGCACAAAAGAGCATTTTTTTTCTTATGATATGTCAGCCAAATAGCACAATTTAAGCAGGGAATTTTATATCCACACTTTTTACAAACTGCAAGTTGTGCATATCCTCTGCGGTTTAGAAAAAGCATAACCTGCTGTTTTTTCTCTATGGTTTGTTTTATGCCTTCAAAAAGCTCAGCAGAGATCCATTGCTTGTTGTTTCTCATATCCACTACTTTAATGAGTGGCAATTCTGCACCACCAAATCGCTTAGTTAACTTTACGTGATTATAATTTCCATTTTTAACATGATAAATAGTTTCAAGTAATGGAGTTGCTGATGATAAAATAATCGGAATATTTTCAAATTTGGCTAAGATTATCGCCATATCTCGAGCATTATATATAATGCCCTGTTCTTGTTTAAAAGATGAATCGTGCTCTTCATCAACAATAATCAATTTTAGGTTTTTATAAGGCAGAAAAAGCGCTGACCGTGCCCCAATAATTATCTGTGCATTTCCATTTGCTATATTGAGCCAATTATTTCGACGAGTTTTTGGAGTGAGCCCCGAGTGCCATTCAACTAAGTTTCTTGATATCTGACTGCGAACACGATTTACCAATTGTGAAGTTAAAACAATCTCAGGCAAGAGGATTAAAATTTGTGCATTGTTTACAGTCTCTACCAATTTTGCAACTGTGGATAAGTAAACTTCTGTTTTTCCAGACCCGGTCTCACCGTCAAGCAAAGTCACTGAATACTCATTCAAATTGCTTATTATTTTATCACTAGCCATTTGCTGTTCTGGGCTTAATTGATAATTTATTTCACTTATTTCCCGCTTTTGTTCAATACAAACTAACTTATCTGCATTATTTACCTTGAATACTCCTCCCATTATCACTTTTGCAAGCATACCGATAGGCATTACATTGTATTGCGCAACCCACTCTGCAAATGCGATCAATTTTGGTCTAATATTTGGCAAATCGATCTTTTGCTCAATAAACTTTAGTTCTCGATCACTTTTGTCACTGTATTTCCAAACTATTCCGATCAAGCGTTTTTTGCCAAATGGCACAACTACATAATCTCCAACTAAAATTTTAGTGTTTTCCTTAACTGCATATGAAAATAACTGATTAATTGGAAGTGGTAATAGCACGTCAATTTTAATGCTTAACGCATTTTTCATATTATGTGTCTTATAATTGATAGATAGTATATAGATTTATACAATTTGTGGAGGCTACTAATGGTCAACGATAAGATTACTTTGAATTTTGAGATAGAAAGAGGCGAGCTTATAGCAGGTCAATCTCACTTTTCTGCACGTATAAGGCTTACAAATGAAAGCAAAAATCTTTTACGTGAGAAGCTTGGCAGTACAATTCAATTTGATAATCTAGATGATTACTTCAATCTTAACTCTGAAAATTTTTATATCTATCATAATGAGTATGGCGACAGAGATGAATTATCCGTTAAGGATAATAATGGTAAACACTTAATTTTTAACCTTCCGCTTAATCACAACGGGTTCTCAATGGAACTGTCATCTGATGGGGCGTCAATTGTAGATTATGGTTTTTATCCTCTATATGCAATCTATAACCCAAATCACTATAATAAAGCACAGGAAAAAGTATTTGATGATCATGGTGAATTGTTACCAATCACATCAAATATGTTAGATAATTTTCTAAGCAACAAAAACGGCTTAACCACACAAGATATATTTTTACAGTTGCAAAATGAAGCTGCTGAAAAAGAGGCAAAATTAGTAAGAGATAAAAGACAAGCAGAAGAAGAGTTAGATCAAAAGAATGAAGAGTTAAAAGAGCTCATAGAGAAAGGCGATATTACCTTGTTTAAAGTAGTAAAAGGTAATGATGTAGGTAGCGGGCGTTCAGCAGTAATTTTACAACTTGATGGGGAGAAAGGAGATAAGATAACCCTTGATTCAAGTAAATACTATATAGCAGAGTATGAAGATAGTGAATTCTTACATTGTGCTAGCTCTGGTTACGATATGCTGCTTGATTATGACGGTTTGTTTTTTGTGCTGAATGAAAGCTCCTATCCTGAACTTGAAAGCGGTTTTTATTCAATGCCTGAATTTAATTCCGATAGCTATGCTAAATATCTAAATACTAAGTATCAGTATTTTAGTGGTACTCAGTTGTCTGAAAAATTATCTAATGAGTTGAAGGAAGATAGTAATCAGATAGCTACTGAATTTACAATTGATGATGAGCAAACAGACGAAGCAGTTGTGGTAGAAAGTGAAGTTAAGTCTAGGAAGAAAAGGGCAGTTGAAGAAGACAGACAAGAGGAGGAAGTCATAACGAGTGTTATAGACAGTATGGAAGATGATAAAAAAGAAGACGACCCAAAGCACCCTTTAAAGGTAAAGATAGGCGAACCTCTTGAAGTGGGAAAGTATAAGGTGGAGCTGCAAGTGACATATGATGATGTAAAGGATTTTTATGATACCATACGTAACAAATACCATGCGAGCAAAGAGTATAGCTACGAGGAAGTAATGGTTTTATATGATGAAATTGTTACACCAGCTCACAGTCATAATTATGAGCCATTTACTCTTGATAAAGCATACATCGCAGATGGTCATTTATTTATCAAGGGTCAGAATTTTGGAACTTTGAATGAGTTCAATGAAATGTTCTATAAAAGTGATGAGTTAATTTGATGTAAAAAGCAAGATTCAGTCTAATGGACGAGGGTTAACTGACGGAAGTAATTGACGCATATGCCTTTGTCTTTAAGGCTGTTTATCAAGTATGAACATCAGCTCGTCCCATTCTCTTTTACCAATATTGCTTTCTTCTCTAGTGACATTTTCTCCTTTTATTAATCTGCGAATTATTTCTAAACCGGTTCTTGAAATGCAGACTGATTCTAAGCAATATTCAACGAAGGCACCGTAAGCTAACGGGACCCACTTCTTTATTATATCCAGCATAACTTCTGCATAGACTCTGATTTCATATTGGGCATGCTTATCAGCTCTAAGCCTCAAAAAATGAAGAAGGTTGTGTAGATCTATCTTCCAATAAAATTGTGTGTAGTAATTAAGCGTTAGGTTAGTCCGGGCAATTTCTCTTGCAAGCCCCTGCTCAATAAATTTGCTATAACGAGAATATACTAAATTAGAGTCATTTGTTAGAGAATCTATTATTTCTTTTGAGGTATTTGAATCAAAAGCTTCACCGCTGCCTTGTTTATTATTATCAGATTGTTTTGCAACTTGTTCTGGTTTTGGTATATAAAATTCATTATCAAGTATTGAATACCTTGCCGAATATTCATTCACATTTGCAGTTCTATGCCTTATCCATTGTCTTGCAACAAAAATGGGAAGTTTCACGTGAAACTTAATTTCACACATTTCAAATGGAGTTGTGTGGTGATGTCTCATTAAATATTTTATAAGTGCTTCATCTTGACTTATCTGCTTTGTTCCCTTGCCATAAGAAACACGAGCAGCTTGGACTATAGCGCTATCAGAGCCCATATAGTCCACTACTCGAATGAATCCATGATCTAATACCTTATGCTCCTCGTATAGAATTTCATCTATTTCTTTTACTGTGACTCGTTTAGTTGCTTCATTCATAACATATCCTCAAGATGAAATGGAAATATCAGCTCCACATGAATTGAGTTTTTCGTGCATTGCTTCATACCCTCTCCATAAATGATGCGAGTTATTTATTGTAGTTTCTCCGCCAGCTACCAAAGAAGCAAGCACCAAAGCTGCTGTTGACCTTAAGTCAGTAGCATATAGATTAGCTCCAGACAAGACTTTTATTCCATTTATAGTAGCTTTGTTTTTCTCTATGCTAATATTAGCACCTAACTTTCTCAATTCATTTGCATGTGTAAATCTATTTTCAAAAATGTTTTCTTCAATGACTGATATCCCATCAGCAATACACATTGCAGACATCAGTTGTGGTTGCATATCACTGGGGAAGTTAGGATACGAATCTGTTGTAACGTTGACAGATTTAATAGAGCCATTTTTTCTGGAAATAATAATTTCCTCATCATGCAATTCAACTCTGGCTCCTATAGCCTCCAACTCATTTGCAATACATCTTATATCAGATAGATTTATTTCTTCTAACACCAATTCACCGTTGGTTATTATAGCAGCCAGTGCATACGTACCAGCTTCTATGCGATCTGGTATTATTTTGTGGACACATCCATTTAACATTTCGACACCTTCTATTGTGATCTTTATGTTGTTGACTTCAATATTGGCACCCATTTTCTTTAAAAATTCTATAAGATCAAGGACTTCTGGTTCAGTTGCAGCGTTGTTTATTGTTGTTACTCCTTCTGCAAGAGTAGCCGCCATTATTATGTTTTCTGTTGCACCAACACTTACTTTTTCAAATGTTATTTCTCTTCCTTGCAGCCTTCCTTTCACTGTTGCGATTATATTGTGGCCATCAATTTCAATTTTAGCTCCCATTTCTTCTAACGCTTTGATATGCATATCAACGGGACGCTTTCCGATATTGCATCCACCAGGAAAGACTGTTGTAATTTTACCAAATCTACTAAGAATCGGACCTAGCATTAAAAAAGATGCTCGCAGCTTGCTTGCAGTTCCATATGGTATCACATGATTGTTGATATTGCTGCAGTCAATTTCTAAAGTATGATTTGCTTTACAATCTTTATTGTGCATAAAATTTACTTCTGCTCCAAGACTTTTAAGTAGCTCAGACATCAGATGTACATCAATTAAATCAGGTACATTATTTAAAATTACTGAAGAGCTGCTCAATAGGCTTGCTGCCATTATTGGTAAAATAGCATTCTTTGAACCATTAATCTTGATTTTTCCAACCAAAGGTTTATGGTTACTCCTTACTAATATTTTGTGCATTTTAGATCTTACTGAATAAGTATAGTAAATCGACAGTAAAAGGCAAACTACATAGCTATCTCACCGTATACAATTGTACGGACGTTGTATAGCAGATGCAAGACTTGATCTAGTTTTTATTATGTGACTATCTGGTGTACTCATTTGCAATTGAATTTTCTGGATTCAATAGCATTGAGATGACAGGAAGTAACGCAAGAAGTTTACATCTTAATACCCATTATTGCAATTATAGTATATATCAACTTAACTATAAATTAACTAATGAATATTATAATGTTGATAATTGTAAATTTATTAGGCAATTTTTATGACTGAGAGTAAACATATATTTAAGATAGTTCCGGGACAGCAAATAACCGGTTTATCTCAAAAAACATCCCCAGTTACAATGGGTTTAGAGGCTAATAGAATAAGCTTGATAGAAGAAAATACTTTAAGTGAACAGAAAGAAGTTACACTGAAACCCTATTTTATAAGTTATAAAGCATTAGAGGGACAACAAGGGAAATTTCTTTCTTATATGTATGAAGATAGCGAAGGAAAAGTTGTTTCATACGATGCAAATGAAGTAAAGGTGGAATGGGATCATGACAATGATGAACCACGTGTAATAATCTTATTACCTACTCCATCAGGGTTAGATGGAGAGAGAGTAATTTTACCAAATTCATCGTTGAAGTTTCATATGAGTAATTCACAAATAAAAGAATTACTCGAACACCCAAATTTTTTTGATTTTAATGGTGATGAGACACTTGTTAAGACTGGCGATGGGAAAGTTATATGCGAACTTTCTTCTACCTCATTACTTATTGCTGCATTATCTCTAGATCCAAAACATCCTCATATTATGTGTGCCAGTTGTAACGGTGCTGAATATCAACGTTATCCGTCTAAAGATTATGAGTACGTTACTATGGTTAAAGATCATGAAAACAATGAGGAAACAATTTATTTTTCAGACAGAAAAGGAAACTCTATTGCTGAAGATGATTGGAATAATCAATTGAAAGTCATATTACAAAAATCAAAAAGCTTACCTGACGTTATATCTCAACTTCGTAAGCCTGTAATTATTGAAAATTTAACAGATACTCAAATTGAAAATCTAGTGTATCACTTAACTAATCAACAACTAAAGGTCCTTACAGAAGATCTTGACAATAACCAGTTGCAAACCTTAGCAGAGCAATTAACTGATGATCAACTTCAAGCTTTAGTGGATCACTTAACTAATCATCAATTAAAAACTTTTGCTCAGGACTTAAATGAGACAAAGCTGAAGATTATTGTCCCTACTTTAAGTGAAGATCAACTTGGAAATCTAGTAAAAGTATTAAATCCAGGGCAGTTAGAAAACATCTTACCTCACTTAAAAATAGATCAGTTCAAGGCATTCATTAAAAATATAGGTGATTATCAACTTATGGATCTAGCAAGAAATTTATCTGAGCATCACTTAACTATTCTTTCTAAGAACCTGTTTAAAATCTCGAAAGGATAAGGTAAAATAGGGGTAGATTAAGAATGAGGTATATCTATGCGAAAAAGTTATCCAAGTGATATAAGTCGAGAGCAATTTGAAAAAATCAAACCAATTCTGGAGAGTAGCAGGAGGAAAACAAAACCAAGAAAACTTGATTTATATGATGTATTTTGTACAGTATTATACGTCCTAAAAAGTGGTTGCCAGTGGAGGATGTTGCCAAAAGATTTTCCAAGGTGGGAGAGCATATATTATTATTTTCAAATGTGGAATAAAAAGGATGGAGAAGAACCAAGTTTGTTGGAATTAGTCTTAAAAAAAATTAGTTGGAGAGGTCCGTATCAACAATGGTCGGAAAGAGAAAACCAGTTTCTGCATAATTGATGCTCAAAGCGTTAAAAACGCAGATACTGCTGAAAGAAAGGGTTATGATGCAGGTAAAAAGATTTCAGGTATAAAGCGTCATATCGCAGTTGATACACAGGGCTTGCCACATGCAATTCATATAACAACGGCAGAAGCAACTGATCGTAGCAGTGCTGTAAAAATGGTGGGAAATGCTAAAGAAAACCTCTCTGAAGTCAAAAATATACTCGTTGATGCTGGCTATACAGGAGAAAATTTTGCAACACAAATAAAAGTAACTATTGGTGCAGCTGTTGAGGTAATAAAACGAAGCGAATTACATACCTTTGCTGTATTGCCAAAAAGATGGGTTGTTGAGCGGTCTTTTGCTTGGTTGGAAAAATGCAGGCGATTGTGGAAAAACTGTGAGCGAAAACTCAATACTAGCCTACAAATGGTCGTTCTTTCCTTCGTTTCTCTCTTATTGCGAAGATTTTAAACAGGTTCTAAGGAGATCTTATTAACTGTAGCATATACTGGTTCTGCTTGTGTCTCGGATGACATCTTCTCACCAATAGTGTTCTGATATATGGGCTCTTCTTTTCTAAGATTTTCGTTTTTAAGCATCTCACCACGTAACTCTATGAATTGACTAAAATTATCTTGTATTATCTGCTCAACGTCTATTGGTTTACTTCCTTTGACAGTAATCTTACTTTTACCTTCCTCACTACTCACACTACAGCCTTGCCCTCTGATTGCTTCCATTACTTGTTCTTTAAAAGCATATTGAACATCATATATCGCTTCTTCTGAGCTAACACCATCTTTCTTCAGAAGAATCCTAATTTCTTTCATTTTTTCTTTTAAGGAGATGGTAATCTCCTTACCTTTTGAATGAGCTCTAATAAATTCTTTTACTCTTTCTAGATAACGATCATCACCACCTTTCTCTGTAGGTGCCTGCACACCTTCAAATTTAATATTTTCTATAGCTTCAATACTCAGTCCATTTGCTTCAAGCCATCCTTTTCTTTCGCTCGTTGATTTAACGATCTTTTTAATCCTCTCAACATTTGTTTTATTATCATCGATCAATATGACAGCTTCTGGCAACCTACCTTTGTGTTTATCCTTGTGCCTTTTAATTGCCCTACAGATGTGAAGATTCTTTCCAACTTGGTCCTGTTGTTCTTTAACACTTAATTCTTTCAACTCGGGATCATAATCTTTTGGAAATCCACCAATTACGGAAATATTCTTTGCTTGTTCTTTAGACAAACCTAGATAATCTTCCACTATTTTTTTCACAGCATTTGGGTATCCTGTGTATGATACAACACCAACTTCTACTTCATTTAAAAGCGCATATTGCAGTAATTTTTTTAGCTCCTCTTCATTTTTTATTCCGGTATTTTCTATAAATTTTTTTATATCTTCAGCAGTAACTGCACCTTCCTTACCAGAACCATAATCACTTGTTCTTCTTAACCCTAAGAGATAATTATGCAGGTGCTTCCAAATGAGAGTGTTGTCACAATCAAATAATGCTAATGTAGTCATACCTTTGCCTCATAATTTTACCAATCATGAATAAAGGCTAACACTGATAGATTAATTATTTACTACAGTGCTTTCAAAGTTAATAGAAAGATAACAAGAAAGAAAAGCTAACAGTGTGGGGAGAAGACTTAAGAAGAGACAAGTTCAAAGTATCCAGTTATCCTTTTCCTGATCTAGCCTAGCATTCAATATTGCTCGTCTTATCGATTCCATCAGCTTATTCATGAAGAAAACATTGTGAATAGTAATGAGAGTGTAGGCTAGCAGTTCTTTAGCTTTCAATAAATGGTGTATATAAGCTCTCGAATGTTTTCTGCAAGTAAAACATAAACAGTCACTTTCAATTGGATTATCGTCTAGCTCAAATTGTTGATTTCGCAAATTAATATGCTCTTTACACTTTGAAGAAATAGAATTTCTACTTTTCACTTTAACAAGCGCGCCACCATGTCTTGCTAAGCGAGTTGGATGCACACAGTCAAACGTGTCGACTCCAAGTTCTACTGCGCGAAAGATGTCCACAATTCCACCGATACCGAGCAAATGAGTAGGCTTATCTTTTTTTAAATGTTCCATAGTAAAGGAAACTACATCATACATCTGCTCTTTACTTCGACCAAGTGATCCACCTATTGCTTGACCAAAAAATGGTGAATCATTGATAAAATCACAACTTTCTCTACGCAGATCTTGATATACTCCGCCTTGGCTAATCCCATACAGTGCTTGTTTGCCGTGATTATTTTTTCCAAATTCATTTAAAGAACGTTCAGCCCATCTATGGCTCATGAGCATTGATTTTTCTGTGTATTCTTTGTTAACATGAAACGGAGTACATTCATCTAAAACTAAGATTAAATCTGCACCTAATTTTCGTTGAATTTGTATAGATTTTTCAGGAGTTAGACAATAAGTTTTACCATTGATGTAAGAACGAAAAATCGCCCCATCTTCATTGATTTTGATCAGAGTTTTTTGTTTTTTTCTTATTCCCTTTATCTCTTCTGAAACTGATCCGTGCCCTAAACTAAATATCTGGTACCCACCAGAATCAGTGAGCATTGGTCCATTCCATCCCATCATCTTGTGCAGACCACCGAGTTTTGCAACAGTATCCTCTCCTGGTTGGAGCATTAGGTGATAGGTGTTAGACAGTATTATCTGAGTACCAGCTTCACTGATTCTTTCGATATCTGCAGCTTTAATAGCAGCTTTGGTTGCGCAAAATATAAACGCCGGTGTTTCTATGTTTCCATTTGGAGTTTTAATAGTGCCAACTCTTGCAGAACCTGATTGCTTGGTTATCCTAAATGAGAACCTTTCTTCCATCTATTTGCTTGAAAGCTCTGCTATGATATTTTCCACTTTTTCAGGGGTAAGATTCTCATAAAAATCGTTATTGATCTGCGCAACCGGAGCATTAACGCACGCACCAAGACATTCAACTTCTTTTAAAGTAAACAGATTGTCCTTAGTGGTCTCACCGATATTGATTCCAAGTTTCTTTTTAAAGGCATTTAGAACTTCTTCGCTACTGCATAACCAGCAAGGAGTTGTTCTGCAAATTTGTATCAGATATTTACCCACTGGTTTTAAATTATACATGGTATAAAAATTTACCACTTCATATACACGAATATGTGGAATATGCAGCATGTCAGCAACGTAGCGCATGGCAGATTCAGGAACCCATCCACATTGCTCTTGAACCAGATATAGTAAAGGCATAATAGCACTACCCTCTTTACCTTTTGGGTACACCTCTATAAATTTTTTCGCTTTCTTGAGGTTTTCTGATGTAAAACTAAACTGCTCTTCTTTTTCTTTCATCTGTAAGGTTCATGTAAATCTCAACAGATTATATCTGAAGGACTAATAATTGCAATTGTTGGTTTTTCTACAGCATCATATTATCTCCAGTTGCTTATCCACCCAGTTTGCAAACTCTTTACTGCTACTTATTTCCCATATCTCGCTTTGCAAATCATGGTGACATTTATAATCTCCTTGCCCAGTACAGTGAAATTGTTTAACAATCGTCTTAGGATGCTGGTCATTCAAGAATTTTGATACTACAATTCCCGTTTTATAAGGATTATCACTTGTTTGATCATAATAACCATAATATATATCGTATAAACTTAAGTTTTCAGATTTAACCTTATCAATTCCCTTCTTAAAACGAGATTCACATATAGAATTTTTTTCAAGTCCATTACATGTTTTCTCACACGCTATAAAGTCCGCACTTCCCTCAAAAACTGGCAATTGAAGCTTCGGTGATAAACCCTCAATCACTGGCTGATAAAACTTAAGAAATTGAATGCAATGGGTAAACTCATGAGAAATATGATATTTAATGTAATCGTCAGAGAAGGGTTTATCATAGAACCATCCGTTGCCCTCATTAAGAAAGAAAAATATATCTGAAGCTGAGGATTTTGAAAGCTCTCTATACTGAGGGTGATTGTTATTAACTGTTAATCCAGTCCAAGTTTTTGGTAGATCAAAGTTATGTACTTTTTCTAAAACTTCAGCAAGTTGATCTCTATTCTCCAGCATAAAAATGCGGAAATTTGTATCATCGTTAACCTGAACATCAAAAAACCTATTACACCTCTTTAAAGTATCATTGATAGTTTCTTCAATATTTCGTAATTTTTGATTATTAAGATTTTTATAGAATACCTCTACTGTCAAATTACTTCCTTCAACATTGTAAACATACTTATCAGGAAGAATGTTACTCACTTCAGCTTCAAGTTTATCTCTAGGCTTGTAATTTGGCTTAATAGGACTAAAGAATTCTTTAATACTGCTAAAAAGACTCATGTAATTTCATACTGTCAATATATCTATTATAGTATGATAGACAATTTTCGTCAACAAGCCACTTACAGTAGACTTCTTGCATAATCTAAAAAAAGGCAAAAGAAACCCTAGTCACTTTCTATTTCAGTATTGGCGTTTTTTAAGCCTTAAACGCTGCAATTTAGCTGCTTTTAAGTGCAACTTTAAATGTTTAAGAAATTTACTAGGCAGAAAAAAAAGGCAAAGAAAACCCGTGGTAGCTAGTATTCAAATTCTCCCTTGTTCTATTTGACGTTTTTGATGTCTTGAACGCTTTATAAGCGCGTTTCAGCTTGAAAACCTAGAAGTTTTATTAAAGACATACGGTGCACATAGTGCAAAAAATTAAAAATAAAACGCCAAATACAAGTTTCCTTGTCGTTTTAATCTGCAGATTGCGAAGTTAAATAAATAGCTTCAGTACTATGATAAGAGCGCTGGCGGGGTTTGTCAAGTCGTTTCTCAACGCGCTGCCAAAAGTTTGTTATGCAAGAAGTCTAATTTCTGTGAGAAGTTCCGGGTTTATTAGCGCAGAGTATTAAAAAAAATTAATTTCTTAATCTTAGTTAAGATTTTTATTGACATTAATATGCTAAAATAGTCATAATAGTATTTTATTAAAATTTAAAACAAAATTATGCTTATATTAAATAAATTGCTCAAAGCTAGCTCAAGTACAGAAACAGTTGAAAAAGCAACAGACTTTAACCCAGCAAAAACCGGGCTAATTGAGGGAGAAGGAGTTGCTTATGGACTCAGCTATCAAGATGATGGCGATGGGAGCAGTATAGTAGAATTACTCATTATCCTACCCTATAAATCACAAACATATAAAAGGAATACGGGTATCAAAGTAGCAAATGAATTCAAGGACCAATTATCTCTCATATTAATAAAAGATTCAGCCGAAATAGATAAAATTGGAATAATCGCTCCTGAAGAAGGAATTAACGAAAAAGGAGAAAAATACATTAAAGGCCTAATGTTCAGCATTTACGGAATTAAACAGTTAGCCAATACTCCTTTGATTGAACATTTAGGTAAGACCAAATTACAAAAGAATATTAATAGTACTAACCTTGCGAATGAAGGCAATAGTTATTCTCAGCCAAAAGCAGTGAAAGTCGGTGATGATGATGTAATTGTAATCGCTCATAACCTAAAGGATCAAACTTTAGTTTCTTGGTATTTAAGACCAGACAAGAGTGGAAAATTGAAAGCATTGGCTGGGAAAAATGGTGTTACAGAAAGAAAACTGTTCAAGTTTGATAATCCGGGACAATTGGCATTAGATAGAAACATGATGTTTTATTCGCAAGTGAGGAAAAGAATTATTAAGGATCAAGAGGTAACAAAAACGTATATTTTCAAATTTAATGTGGCTGAAGTAGTTCAGAATCTGAAAGATGGAAAAGGAGTTAAAGGCTTTTCACTTGGTAATATAACTGGTCAAATAGATAACAAAGCACTATCTCTTTCTAGTGAACATGAAATAAGCTTTTTGCAGCACGTGAAGCGAATTAACGGTGATGATCTAGTTGCTTTTCTTGAAAATGACCAATCCGCTAATAAGCAGAGAGTACGTATAGCAACTATATTTGAAGATGGATCAAAATCGAACTCTACTGCTTATGAATTTGAAGATCCTATAGAGCAATTGTATGTTAAAGACGATGGTCAAGACAGCTTTATTGTAACTGCGGTGAGTGGAAAAAATATCATAACTTTCAATCATCAAAACCTTGAAGAATCTCATAAGGTAACGATAATACCGGCAGATAGTATCACTCTCAGTGATTTTGTTAATATCATTAACGGTCGATTAACACCAAGTATTGTTTCTAGCAGTACTTTAGCTCCTACAGAAAAGGTTGTGACAACGTCCACAGTTCCTGCAATTACTAGTACAACAAAAGACGCTATAGAGACTACTAAATTGACAACAGAAGCACCAAGTCCGACTACCATTTCAACTTCTGCAACAAGTAAACCTATAACAACTCAACCAAGTACGGTAGAATCTACACCAACAACAGAAGGATCAACAGTAACTTCGGATGCTGAAACAAGTACGGTAAAACCTACAACAGAAGCACCAACTACTGTTGCACCAACTTCTGCAATGAGTAAACCTTTACCAGATTCAACAACTCAACCAAGTACGGTGCATACAATAGTGGAATCAACAACAGAAGGATCAACAGTAACTTCGAAAGCTAAAACAAGTACGGTAGAACCTACACCAACAACAGAAGGATCAACAGTAACTTCGGATGCTGAAACAAGTACGGTAGAACCTACACCAACAACAGAAGGATCAACAGTAACTTCGGATGCTGAAACAAGTACTGGAAAGCCTATATCAGAAGAGCCAAGAACAGCAGCATCAACTACTATTGCACCAACTTCTGCAACGAGCAGTACTACTCAACCTTTACCAGATTCAACAACTCAAACAAGTACGGTGCATACAACAACGGAGCCAGCAACTCAACCAAGTACGGTGCATACAATAGTGGAACCAACAACAGAAGGATCAACAGTAACTTCGAAAGCTAAAACAAGTACGGTAAAACCTAAAACAACAACTGTCACTTCACAAGCAACAACAGTTACTACAACACCAACTAATTTGCCGATAACAAACTCAGAGAACACTACTACGCCACCGACTCGACGTGCTATAGCACGTAACCCTAACGAGGCAGAAATAATAGCAGTATCCTTACTTGGAGCAGTTGTTTTTATTGTAATTATAATAGGATATATAGTATACAAGCTTAATGAGTACCGCCAACGTAATGCCGTTCCTGTATTGGCACTAACTGGATTGACTGAATTGGATGATAAAAATCAATCACACTTAAGTAGTAGTAGCAGTAGCAGTGATGAGATTAATACTACAGAGCTAGAATACGTATCAGTAGGGAATAGTAATCAATCAAGTAGTCCATCACCAAAAAGCAGTAGGAGTTCAGAGTCTGAGAATGAGGGCTTAGCTTGGGATAGCAATCTATAATACCACCTTTAGCTGTGGTCTGATGTTTGATATGACGCAGGTCATTGGTTAGCAAGGAAATTATTTTACTTTTATGATTTTCATGTTAAAGTATAGTTTCTAGGTGAGATAAGTAGCTGCTGTTATGTATTGAACATAGCAGAGGAAAGTCCGGGCTCCAAGGAAAAATAGTGACGGGTAACGCCCGCCGGAGGTAACTCCAGTTATAGGGCTACAGAAAATTACCGCCTAAAATATTTTTAGGCAAGGGTGAAAAGGTGTGGTAAGAGCACACCATAACAATGGCAACATTGGTAGTTGAGTAACCAACACTAGGAGCAAGATTAAATAAGAGTAGACCTTATGTTTTTCCTCATATCTACTCGGGTAAATCGCATGAAATAAATGGTAACATTTATTCCAGATAAATAGCTACATAAACAGAACTCGGCTTATATTTCACCTAGGCATTCACGTAAATATAGACTATGTGCTATATTTAAATGTATAAGCATTTCATGCACTGTCCTTCACTTGTTCTGCTTGATAGCCACTACTACTTTCGTCTACGTTAACACTAGAATATTCTTCATCATCAACATACTCTTTTAGAACATATCCTCTGCCCCAAACGGTTTCTATATGGCTTTTTCCATCATTTGCACTTTCAAGTTTCTTACGTAATTTGCACATAAAGACATCAACTATCTTATTATCTGAAGGTTCATCACAGCCATTATAAAGATGATTTAAAAACATTTCTTTTGTTAATACTGTTCCTTTACGTAACGCTAGCAATTCTATCATAGAATACTCTTTATTAGTAAGGTGAACCGTTTTACTTTTTACCTCAACAACCCTGTGATCAAAATTGATATTTATATTACCAATCTTTACCACTGATTCAGGATGGCCTTTGGTACGACGTACTATTGCCTTTATTCGAGCAAGTAGCTCACTTTTATGAAATGGTTTAGTTAAGTAATCATCAGCACCGTATCCAAGTCCTTTAGTCTTTTGATTAACAGCCGATATACATGAAAGTATTAAGACAGGAACTTTAATTTTTGCACTTCTTAATCTTAACAATATATCATATCCATCGATATCACCAGGCAAGTGTATGTCTAGAATAACTAGGTCATAGTGATCTCCGTTTGAGGAAACCATATTGTTGTGGTAGTCTTGCGCAGAAGTCACAACATCACAAAAGTGCCCATCAGTAGTTAAAGCATTAACTACAGTCCTTGCACTTACTTGATCATCTTCAATTAGTAATATACGCATATTTTACACCCCGTAAGTAATTTATAATTTTAGTAATATATATAACTAAGGAAAGTAACAAATCAAACTTTTATTAACAAATGGTCAAAATTACTAATAGTAAACACACTATTCCAAAATTATATAAATGGATCTAAAATATAATAGATATACTATATATCATAAGAATAACACTGTTTTTAGTAAATATTGAATTAAAGCTGTTACCATTAAAAGAATACCTAGGTTAATAAATATTTAACTAATTTACATATCTGTGTTATATTTTTAATTTACTTATCCTGCTATTCTAAAGTATAAGTAATACTTTTCAGGAACATTGTGTGAAAATATCAATTTTAGGTGCTGGTGCATGGGGTACAGCAATTGCAATTTCATTAAGTGATAAGCAAGATGTAATTTTGTGGACTCGCAATGAAACTACATTTCAATCAATTAGCAGGACAAGAGAAAGTGACAAATTATTGGGTTGTCGAATTTCTGATAATGTGTCAGTAAAGTTGGCTATTGAAGAAACAGTTAATGCTTCAGCAATAATCCTTGCTGTCCCCACTCAGTCTCTGAGAAAGGTATGTCAGCAATTACATGATTGTAATTTGAAAAAAGATGTAGCAATAATTTTAGCCTGTAAAGGAATAGAAAGATCTACATTAAAACTACCTAGTGAAATAGTAAATGAAGTTTTACCTAACAACCCTGTTGCTATTTTCTCAGGTCCTAGTTTTGCTATGGAAGTCGCGAGAAAATTACCCTATTCAATGGTTCTTGCATGTCAAAATGATACATTAGGTTCAAAGCTAATATCAGAACTACAGCAGGAAAATATTAAATTGTACTTCAGTAGCGATGTCATAGGAGTACAGGTTTGTGCAGCATTAAAGAACGTTTTTGCTATAGCATGTGGAATTATTTTGGGTAAAAAACTTGGATTTAATGCTCATGCAGCGCTGATAATAAAGAGTATGAATGAAGTAAAGGCTTTATATCTAGCAAAAATCGGCAACAGCAATGTAGATATAGATACGCTACTTGGACCAGCATGTCTAGGTGATCTAATCATGACATGCACATCTTTGAATTCAAGAAATCTGTCCTTCGGGTTTAAGATAGGTAGTAGTAATAATAGCTCTGATGTTCAGCAGATTTTATCAGAAGGTAAGTCAGTGATTGAAGGTTTTAGCACCGCTCAATCCACATTTTATTTAGCAGAAAAGCTAAAGACAAAAATGTCTATATGTGAAGCTGTCTATAGATTATTGTATGAAGGTGCCTCTATAGAGGATACTATTTCTGTTCTCGTAAATTAATCATGTAGTTTGGTGTATTGTGAAATTTCTATATAAATTGATATCAACATGGTGGCTGTCTGGCATAGTAAAAAAAGTGCCAGGTACCGTAGGCAGCTTAGCTTCTTACCCAATTGTTCCTGTAATACTAAGTAACAGAATTTTAGGTGCAGCAATTATTCTTTTTTTATTCTTGATTGGAGTATGGTCCATAGGTAATTACATAAAACATTACCAGACCTCACATGATCCAAAAGAGGTGGTGATTGACGAAGTAGTTGGCCAATTGCTGACAATATTTTTAATTTCGATATTACTACGTCAAGAGATGAATTGCCCTTTATTGCTGTTGTGCTTTTTTTCTTTTAGGTTTTTTGATATAATAAAAACGTGGCCTATAAATTTGATCGATAAAAATATCAAAGGTCCTCTAGGCGTTATGCTAGATGATATTATAGCTGCAATTTTAGCCTGTGTTCTTATAGGGGCCTTTTATTGTTTACTGTTTGTGTATGCAGGATAAGAAAATTTATCATTCAAGCTTAGTTACTCAAAATCTAAAGGATTACATACTTTACGCGGCGAATTTATCTAAGTGGGAAGTGCATGATGAATTTGATAACATCATATTCACAATAAATGGTACCAGAGAGTCATTATTCAATTTTGTGTTTTGTGAAGATCAATGTACTGAACTTTCTGTACAAAAAACTCTAGATTATCTTAGAACAAGAAATATAGAAGCAACATGGGTAATGAATTCACATACGAAGGGCATTTTAGAAAAGTGTGAGATAAAACACGTTAGCACACCAAAAAAAGCTTTACTTAACATGAAAAATTACTTTTTACCTGCCGATGTTGTCCCAGACTTAAGGTTGAATGCTGTAAATAATAGCAACCTCTTAGAAAAGTTAGACTTATACACTTCTAAGATTTTTCATCATAGCATTGGAATTGTCAGCACATTCTTTCGCGGATTATCAAGTTATGATGATAAAAACTCAGGATTAAGATTTTTTCTCATAACACTAAACAACGAAATTATTGGAACATGCGGCTTTTACATTCAAGACAGCGTAGCCGGTTTTTATAGTGATGGAGTTTTACCAACTCATAGGAATCGTGGAATAGGTACCCAAATGGTTTTAGAAAGAATCAAGATAATTCAGCAGCTTGAGTGCAAATATATAGTAGCACATTGTATGAAACCTTCTGTAAACCTTTATAAAAGATTGGGCTTTCAGATACTAGGCAATCTTTACTTGTATACCTCTTCAGCGTAACTTATACATACCCTTACTGAGCGGTGACAAATTTTTCGTCTGTTTTAAAAGTACTATGTTTTTTCTGTATGAAGTAGTTTTATTATTAATTTTAATATTATTCTTTCTCTCTTATTCTAAATTGAAAGTGAATAATAAAATTAAGAGCCTACAACATCAAAATATTATAATAAATAATTTAATTGATACTGTGGACGATGGGTTTTATATTTGGGATGCAAAAAAACGTATAGAAAAATTTTCTCCCAACTTACTAATTTTGCTCAATACTGTTTTTTACTCATTTAATGAGTTTGTAAACTTTTTTGAGCAATCAGAAAGCTTAATTAAAAATTTCACTGAGGCAAAAAAAATAAATAAATCTTTTACTCTGGATTTAAAGTCAAAAGACGGTGAAGTTTATTGTATGTGTTATGGCAGAAGCATAATAGATGATTCTAACAACGTGATTGGTGTGCTGTTATGGATAAGAAATATCTCAGACTATAAGATAAAAGCTAACGAACTTGAGTTAGAAAATAATAAACTTATACAAGAAATAGAGAACTATAGGAATATTTTCAACTCTTTGCCGTTTCCAATACTAAAATATAATGAAAATAAAAAGGTAAAGTTTTGTAACTTGTTTTATGATAAATATATAAATAGCTCTCAGAGATTGGCTGTCGCTAGTAGCGCCTACAGCGCAAAATCAGGAAAACATGTGATAACCTGCAAGAACGAACGCAAGGTTTTTGATTTTGTTAAAATTCCAACACGAAGTTCTGGTAGCGTGGTAATGTATGGAAAAGATGTTAGTGATGCAGAAAAGTTACGCGCTGAATTAGATAGTTACTTAGCTACACAGAAAAATTTGCTTGAAGAGTTACCAATTGCTATTGCGATATATAATAAGAATCAAAAACTAAAGTTCTATAATAATGCTTTTGTAAAAACCTTTCAATTTGACACAAAATTTTTGGCATCTCATCCAACTTATCACGAAGTCATGCTTTACCTATTCGAATCTAAAAAGTTTTTAGAAAAAGAGGACTTTCAAACTATTAGTAACCAAAAGCATGAGCTGTTCAAAAAATTATTTGGACCACATAATGATACGATCCATCTTACAAATGGAAAAGTGTTCAGAATATTAACAATACCCTACGCTTCAGAAGGTTTACTCTTTTCTTACGAGGAATGCAAAAGATAGTATTCAAACTCCTTCTCTCTCTACCATGAGTTGCTTTACTTTCGCTATTGCTCTTGCTGGATTAAGCCCTTTAGGACAGGTTTTTGTACAATTCATTATTGTATGACAACGATACAGCTTAAATGGGTCGTTTAAAGCATCGAGTCTTTCACCCGTTTTATCATCACGGCTATCAGCGATCCATCTGTAAGCTTGTAATAGTATTGCTGGCCCTAAAAATCTATCACTGTTCCACCAATAGCTTGGACAACCAGTTGAACAGCAAGCACATAATATACAATCAGAAAGGCCATCCAATTTTTTTCTATCCTCAGGAGATTGTGAGTATTCTTGATTTGGCAAGTCAGGTTTATCCGCTTGTAACCAAGGATTAATTGACTTGTATTGCTCATAAAATTGGCTCATGTCGGAAACTAGGTCCTTTATTACATACATATGAGGTAATGGATATATTTTTACGTCACCTTTTATGTCGTGTATAGATTTGGTACATGCAAGAGTATTGGTCCCATCAATATTCATAGCACAAGATCCACATATTCCCTCTCTGCAAGAACGTCTGAAAGTTAAGGTCGAATCTATTTCATCCTTTATTTTTATCAATGCATCGAGCACCATAGAGCCACAATTATCCATATCAATGAAAAATGTGTCTATTCTAGGATTTTTCTCATCATCAGCGGACCAACGGTAAACTTGAAACCTTCTAATATTTTTTGTTCTAGCAGGAGCAGGATAAACTTTGCCCTTTTTATTAATTTTAGAATTCTTTGGCAGAGAAAACTGAACCATATTGTTTACCTTTTATCGTTTATAGCTAAAACCCCTTTATTTTCTAGATAACATATTTTAGTATTATCTACTATATTTTTGTTAAATTCCTTTTAAAACCTGTACTCACGCGATAACTATATATCATAGCCAAGCGAAGCTAAAATCTTACTTTCTAGATTTCTCATTATAATTCCCTCATCTTCTTTTTGGTGATCATAGCCAAGTAAATGGAGTAAACCATGCACTAACATGTGCGCAATGTGAGCAAGGATGAGTATACAATACTCATGCGATTCTCTTTCTATTGTGTCTATTGAAATTGCTATATCTCCTAAGTCGCATTCATTAGATAATTGCTCACACCGAAACGATAGTACATTAGTTGGCTTATTCATTTTTCTAAATTTTAAATTAAGTTGATGTAGTAAGTTATCATCAGCAAGAGCTATTGATATACTTGGTTTATAGTGGTCTATTTCTAATTTTTTTAGAGAAGCATTTATAATATTTAATACAAAGCCCTCTGGATCCTCTATAGTGCTGTGCCACCTCTCATCAAGAATATTTACTTCTAACATAAGTAACACATCAAGAAGGTTGTCATTCCAGTGCACAGACACTGGGATCCAGAAAACTTAATTTTAAATGAGTGCACCAGATAGCTGTATAATAGAAACTGGATTCCAGCGTTACGCACTGGAATGACATCATTTATTATGTAACACTGTGTCGTATTGCAACATTTGTACAACTGTGCATGTGACACTGGAATCCAGAAAAGAAAAACTATAGATCCCAGTGTCAAGCACTGGAATGACAGAATGTTACACATTACTCATTTTTATTATTTCCCTCCATTCAATTTCTGAAACTGGAGAAACTGATAAGCGTGTTTGTCTTAACATGGCCATGTTTTTTAAAAGTGGATTTTGTTTTATATCGTTTAACGTCACTTGGTTATTTAAAGGCTTAGAAAGTTTCATATCCACCAATCCAAACTTAGGATTATCAGCATGATAATACTCTTTAAATACTTCAATTATTCCAAATATCGCTTTCTCTTTACCTGTATGATAAAAAAATGCAAAATCACCTAATTTCATGGCTCTCATATAATTTTGAGCTTGATAGTTGCACACACCATCCCACCCAACTATCTGCTCCCTTTCCATTTTTTGCCATGAATATTCACTTGGTTCTGACTTAAGTAGCCAAAATTGCATTATTTTTTTCTTCTTAAATAAGCCGGTATATCATAAATATTGCTGCTCCACTTAACTTCCTCACTTACTTGTTCAGCTTGTTTTGTCTCTGGAACTGGAGTTTGGCTATAAGACCACTTGAACTTTTCTTCCTCTGAAGTCTCACTTTGATTCACAGACGGAGCCTCTGGTCTGTTATCACGGGTAATGTTACCATCAATACCAGTTGCAAGAACAGAAACTCTAACTCTTCCTTCCATCACTTGATCAAAGGTAGCACCAAATATTATATTCGCATTTTCATCCACTTCTTCACGCACTCTATTTGCTGCAGCATCAACCTCAAACAGAGTCATATCTCCGCCACCGGTAATGTTAATCAATATTCCTTGCGCACCTTTCATTGATACATTATCAAGCAATGGATTAGATATTGCAGCCTCCGCAGCACTAATTGCTCTATCTTCTCCTTCTGCCTCTCCAGTGCCGATCATCGCTTTGCCCATCTCGCTCATTACTGTTTCTATATCAGCAAAATCAAGATTAATGAGCCCAGGCATGACCATCAA
This sequence comes from Wolbachia endosymbiont of Cantharis cryptica, assembly GCF_964277405.1. GTDB lineage: Bacteria > Pseudomonadota > Alphaproteobacteria > Rickettsiales > Anaplasmataceae > Wolbachia. The sequence continues at coordinate 33,580 of NZ_OZ195521.1, forward strand.
GTCAGTCACTCCTCTGATGCCAATATGCAAAACATTATCAGCAAGCTTAAATGCGTCAGAAAATGTAGTTTTTTCATTGGCAATTCTAAATAGATTCTGATTTGGAATGACAATAAGCGTATCCACGTACTTTTGTAATTCTTCAAGCCCGAGTTCTGCAATGCGCATACGGCGCACACCTTCAAAGCCAAATGGCTTGGTTACAACTCCAACAGTTAATATCCTTTTTTCTTTTGATGCTCTATCTTTAGCAGCTCTTGCCTCTCTTGCTGCTTTTGCAATTACCGGCGCTGCACCTGTTCCAGTACCACCACCCATTCCCGCTGTGATAAAAAGCATATGACTATCTTTTATATGCTCCATAATTTCATCAATTGATTCCTCTGCTGCACCTTTGCCAACATCAGGCAAAGCACCAGCACCAAGACCCTTAGTTAAGTTAATACCCAGTTGAATTTTTTTATCACATAATGACTTCTCTAACGCTTGAGCATCGGTATTTGCCACAACAAAATTCACTCCTTGCAAATTAGATTGGATCATGTTGTTCACAGCATTTCCACCAGCACCACCAACCCCCACAACGGTAATCCTTGGGTGTAATATAGGTAGCTCTGGTAAACTAAGGTCAATTGACATTTAAATTACTCAAATTTAGTGAATTCACTTGATAATAAGTTACTGCTTTTTTAACAATATGCAAATACTTTTCACTTCCATAGGCTATAAATAGTAAATATGGTTTACCTATTCTTAATATTTATACTAATAAGCACTATTAATCAATAGATCTAGATTTTTAGATGATACCATTTGACTGATACAAAAAGTAGAAAATACTTGTAAAAAAGGGACAGAGACCCATCCCTTTTTGTTTTATTGGAGCTATTTTATGATGCTTTTGCTGGTTCTGGATTCAGTCCAGATATTGCTATAATTTCGTCTATATATGTTGAAAGCTTACTAGGATCCAATTTAAGTTTTCCATCTTTTTCACAGACTTTGAGTATTTCTTCCTTCAATGCATCAATTTGGCTTGCCTGACTACCGTTCTTCAATGCACACACAGGTACAGCTATTAAAGCTAACGCTGAAGTAACAATTATCAAACTAGCAACCAGTGGATGAGCAACTAAAAATGCAGATACTGCAGCAATAGCAGGACTAACGAGTGTTGCAGCTTTTGTTCCAACCGTACCAACGAAAGTTGCATAAGCTGGGCTCAGGAAATAAGCAGCTGTAAGCGAAATTGCTGCTGCAATTGCTACAAAAGTAGCGGTTGTTTTGTATGGATGGTGACATACGTATTGCCAATTTGCGCTAGCAACACCTTTAGTCGTACTCCAAACCCCTTCCTCAGACTGACTCCATCCTTCTTTATTAGCTTGAAGGAAAGAATGTTGTGCTTTAATTTCTACTGTCATAACTCTACTCCTTAAATAGAATGTTTAAATTTCATTAAGGATAACATATAATAAAAAAAGCCGCCTGTCAAGCAGACTAACTTGTTAATAAGTCCTTATTCTGTAATTTAGCGCTTCGGCAATGTGTGCTTTTTTTACCTCTTGACTTTTTGCAAGATCTGCAATGGTCCTTGCAACTCTTAATACGCGTGTGTAGCCTCGATTGGAAATGTAGTTCTCTTTCAACACGTATTTTAGCAATTCTAATCCCGCCTGATCTGGCTTAGTGAATTTATTCAATGCTTCACCGTTTACTTCTGAATTACAACGAATATTTAATTCACTGTAGCGCTCAGTTTGAACTTTTCTTGCTGCTATTACTCTTTCTCTTATATTGTCAGTGCTTTCTCCTTCTGAACAGATTTCAGGAGAAAGTATGCTGACATTTGGCATCTCTATGCATATATCTATTCTATCAAGCAACGGTCCTGATATTTTGTTCCTATAATCTGTGCCACACTTTGGAGCTTTGCTGCATGATTTACTTGCGTTTCCCAAGTAACCACATCTGCAGGGGTTCATTGCAGCAATCTGACCTTACCCAGAAAAAGTAGAGAGGAAGTTAAGCCATTTTTGAAGTAAAATAAAACATGATTATGAGGGCTTATTATGGTAAAGAACAGAAAAAATTACACAGTGGAATTTAAATTAGAGGCAATAAAGTTGGTAAAGGAAACGGGGCAGTCAGCAAGCAAAATAGCTAAAGATTTAGGAATAGATAACAGTACACTAAGTGACTGGATAAAAAAATATAACGAAAAAGGATCAATAGAAGAAGCATTTCCTGGTAAGGGAAAGTTGGCACCATGTGATAAAGAAAAGTTTGAATTAAAGAAAGAACTAACAAGAGTTACTAGAGAAAGAGACATTTAAAAAAAAGCCCTGGGATATTTTGCAAGTCACAAAGAGTAAAATATTTATTTATCAAAAAGCATGGAAACTACTATAAAGTACAGGAGTTATGCAGGATTTTGAAAGTATCTGCTAGCGGCTACTACAAATGGACTAGTAAGAAGAAAAGCAGCAAAGAATTAACAAGGGAGCAGCTTCTAGCAGACATTCAAAAAATATACCAAGCATCTAATTGTAGATATGGGGCACCTAAGATTCATGCTGAACTAAAGGCTTTAGGTAAAAATTGCAACATCAAAACAGTGCAGGATATCATGCAAAAAAATGGTATTCAAGCTAGACTGAGGCGAAGATTCAAAAGCAAAAAACAGCAGACTGACAATAGGGTTATAACTCCCAATATATTGGACCAAAACTTTACTACTAGTCAGCCAAATAAAGTATGGGTAACTGATATTACATACATAAAAACTAAGGATGGATGGCTATATTTGGCAGCAATAATTGATCTATATTCACGTATGGTAGTTGGCTGGTCAATGAGTAGTACAATAACTAAGCGATTAGTTATAGATGCTTTATTGATGGCTGTTGATAAGCGCAAACCAGCCAAAGATCTGCTATTTCATAGTGATCAAGGTTCACAATATACCTCTAAAAATTATCAGTTTTTGCTGAACACAAAAAACATCATTTCCAGCATGAGTCACACAGGCTGTTGTTATGACAACTCTGTTGTTGAAAGCTTTTTCAGCTCACTCAAACGGGAGCTTCTTATTGATACTTCGCAACACTCTGCTCAGCAAACTAGAACTGCTATATTTGAGTACATAGAAATTTTTTATAACAAACAGCGTAGACATTCTACTATTAATTATTGCATTCCTGAGAAATTTGATTCATCATTTTCATAATAAAAATGGCTTAACTTCCTCTCTACTTTTTCTGGGTAAGGTCAGAGAGACACGTATCAGCAATGGTCGGAAAGAAAGAACTAGTTTTTGTATAATTGATGCTCAGAGCGTAAAAAATGCAGATACTGCTGAAAATAAGGGCTACGATGCAGGTAAAAAAATTTCAGGGCCATATTGCAGTAGATACACAAGGTTTACCACACGCGATTTATGTAACAACGGCAGAAGCAACCGACCGCAGCAGTGCCGTGAGAATGGTCGAAAATGCTAAAGAAAACCTCTCTGAGGTTAAAAACATACTTGTTGATGCAAGCTACACTGGAGAAAATTTTGCAACACAAATAAAAGCAACTATTGGTTCGACTGTCGAAGTAATAAAGCGAAGTGAATTACACACCTTTGTTGTACTGCCAAAAAGATGGGTTGTTGAGCGCTCTTTTGCTTGGTTGGAAAAATGCAGGCGATTGTGGAAAAACTGTGAGCGGAAACTCAACACTAGCTTACAAATGGTCGTTCTTGCTTTCACTTCTTTACTCCTTAAAAGATTATGAACAGGTTCTTAGAACCTGGAACTATGCAACTACTAGATCCAGGAGAAGACATAAAATTTTCCGAACCATCAGATGTAGGAGGGAGTTATGAAGCATTCATGAAACAGCAGCTCAGAGCAATAGCAATCGGTATAGGAATAACGTATGAGCAGCTAACAGGAGATTTAAGCGGTGTGAATTATTCATCGATAAGAGCCGGGTTAATAGAGTTTCGCAGGAGGTGTGCAATGTGGCAGCATAACGTGGTAGTATTTCAGTTTTGCCGTCCTGTATGGAATAGGTGGTTAGAATTAGCACTACTATCGGGGGAATTGGATATGAATGCAGATTGGGTAAAAAAAGGGGCAAAAGCAGCGAAAGAAGAGGTAAAATGGATACCGCAAGGGTTTGATTGGGTAGACCCGCTCAAAGACCAGCAAGCACAGCAAATGGCAGTAAGGAATGGATTTAAAAGTAGGTCAGAAGTGGTTTCAGAACTGGGTTATGACATCGAAGAAATTGACCAGGAAATTGCTGAGGATCAAAGGCGTGCTAGTGAATTGGGGTTAAATTTTGATTCCGATGTAAATTCTAATGCTGAAATGATATGAAATTCTATTTCTATGACAAATGAGTTTTTATTGCCCCAGACACAAATAAAAAATTTAAAAAAACATATGACGACACAAATAAATTGGATGAATAAGCCGATGATGATAGAGCAAAGGAGTTTTGAATTATTGTCATTACATGCAGCCACATTTAAAAACATAAAACATGCAGTAAGAAATAGTGAAAGGGGAATAAAAGTTATACCAATACATGGAATCTTGACAAAGAATTCAGAAGCTTTTGATGATGTATTGGGGATGACATCGTATGAGAAGATACGTGAAGAGATAGAAGAAGCTTTAATAGATGAAGAAGTAGAAACAATAATTTTGGACATAGACAGCCCTGGAGGAGAAGTAAACAGTTTATTCGACCTTTCCGACTTTATTTACGAAGCAAGGACAAAAAAGAGAATTGTGGCGATAGCAAATGATGATGCATATTCTGCAGTGTATGCAATAGCGTCAAGTGCTGAAAAGGTGTATGTAAGCAGAACTTCAGGAGTAGGAAGTATAGGAGTAATAGCAAGTCATATAGATCAAAGTGGGTTTGATGAAAAGCAGGGAATAAAATATACCACAGTATTTGCTGGGAATCGAAAAAACGATTTAAATCCGCATGAGCCAATAACATCAGAAAGTTTGGAAAGCTTACAAGAAGAAGTAGACCGGCTATATGAGATGTTTGTCCAGCTTATAGCAAGAAATAGAAATCTTTCAACGGAAAAAATCAAATCAACGGAAGCAGGGCTATATTTTGGTGAGAAAGCAATAGAGATTGGACTTGCTGATGAAGTAATAACATTTTCTGAATTTATAGATAGGAGATGATATGAATTGTTATTGCTTGGTTGGAAGCATGAGAAGATAATCACTTCTCAGAGTGGATAGGTGGCAGGTTGAATTTTTTTGTGAGGCCCCATTTTGCTTTATATACAATAATGGGATTAGACCTCGTAAAGGAGATTATCCGCCCCTGCCACCGGAAACCATCGTGCGGCCCATAAAATTTGGTGACCGCGTATAGGAGAATGGTCTAAGAACCTGTTTAAAATCTTCGCAATAAGAGAGAAACGAAGGAAAGAACGATCATTTGTAAGCTAGTATTGAGTTTTCGCTCACAGTTTTTCCACAATCGCCTGCATTTTTCCAACCAAGCAAAAGATCGCTCCACAACCCATCTTTTTGGCAATACAGCAAAGGTATGTAATTCGCTTCGTTTTATTACCTCAACAGCTGCACCAATAGTTGCTTTTATTTGTGTTGCAAAATTTTCTCCTGTATAGCCAGCATCAACGAGTATATTTTTGACTTCAGAGAGGTTTTCTTTAGCATTTCCCACCATTTTTACAGCACTGCTACGATCAGTTGCTTCTGCCGTTGTTATATGAATTGCATGTGGCAAGCCCTGTGTATCAACTGCGATATGACGCTTTATACCTGAAATCTTTTTACCTGCATCATAACCCTTTCTTTCAGCAGTATCTGCGTTTTTAACGCTTTGAGCATCAATTATGCAGAAACTGGTTTTCTCTTTCCGACCATTGTTGATACGGACCTCTCCAACTAATTTTTTTTAAGACTAATTCCAACAAACTTGGTTCTTCTCCATCCTTTTTATTCCACATTTGAAAATAGTAATATACGTTTTCCCACCTTGGAAAATCTTTTGGCAACATTCTCCACTGACAACCACTTTTTAGAACGTACAACACTGTACAAAATACATCGTACAAATCAAGTTTTCTTGGTTTTGTTTTCCTTCTGCTACTCTCCAGAATTGGTTTGATTTTTTCAAATTGCTCTCGACTTATATCACTTGGATAACTTTTTCGCATAGATATACCTCATTCTTAATCTACCCCTATTTTGCCTTATCCTTTCGAGATTTTAAACAGGTTCTAACCGGCAATACTCTACTCTGATATTTTGTAGTATTCAATAAGAGGAAAAATTTATGCGTCACATAGGTGTAGATTTACATACTAACAGTTTTACTGTTTGCTACTTAGAAACAGGAAAGCAAGAATATATTCGCACATTTCGCTTACAGGATTTGGACAATTTTGTCGAGAATCTTAAATCAGAAGATGAAATAGCTTTCGAAGCTACGGGTAACAGCTGTTTCTTTTATGATGCAGTTTCATCTTACGTTAAGCGCGTGGTGATAGTTGCACCCTGGCAATTTAAAGTGATTCGTCACTCTGTAAAGAAAACAGACAGGCATGATGCAAGAGCTATTGCTTTCTTTCTAAGCAAGGATATGTTGCCTGAAGCAAGATGTAAAAGCAAACAATGCCAGCAGTTAGCTTCTCTTCTTCGAACAAGAGAGCAGTTAGTAAAATCACAAGTATCTCTAATTAATAAAATGCACGGTCTTTTTAATTACCATGGAATAAAAATTAAGAAGGAGACACTGATAACTAAAGCTGGATTTGAGCGTTCTATTCAAAAGCATAATTGGGACTATATAGAAAAGATAGAGATTGAAGTAATTAACTGTCAATTGGAAGCTATTCGAGAAAATCTCAAGAAGCTAAAAGAAGAAATTATTGCTTTTGCTAAACAACTTCCTGGGTTTAATAATATTATCAGTATTAAAGGTATTGGTGCAATTTCTGCAGCGGTTTTTATCACGACAATTGGTGACATTAATGATTTTAGTAATCCTGAAAAACTTACTGCTTATTTCGGAGTTGTACCATCAGTTTCTCAATCTAATCAGCAATGTACTATTGGAAGAATTACCAAACATGGGTCAAAAACGGCACGAACTTCTTTAGTACAGTGTACCTGGATTGCTATACGGTATAGCCCTTACTTAAGAAGTTTTTACGAGCATGTGAAAAAGAAGCGTGGTTCTGCTAAGGCTATTATTGCAACTGCTAGAAAGTTTCTAACAACAATTTTCTATACGCTTAAAAATAATTGGATTTTTGAAGATTTCACAAAATTTGAATTTTCTATTGGACAATAATCGTGAAGGAAAATATGACACCTTAGTTTTTATAAGCTAATGAATATGTGCATAAGTACTTAAAATATGTGGGGACGTACTTACACACATATTCATTAGCTACATTAATTTAAAAAAGATTAATTAAAAGCTTAGTGTTTTTGTTGCCGATGAAACAACTTTTGATTGAATCAGATGGCATAGTAATAAATAAAAAATTGTATTAAAGCTGAATTTTATATCAGAAAATGTTTTGGGTAATACAAAAAATCATTATTGACTTTTATGCAATTAGAGAACTGCTAGTCAATTCCTGACAACTACTTTTTATAACTTAAAAACAACTGAATTTTTGAAGATTTTACAAAAATTTGAATTTTTTACTAGACAACAATCATAGGAGAAAAAAGGATAGAGGAAATAAGAGAAAAGCTGAAGCATTAGCGAAAAAGGCACTGCTAGAGGTAGATAAAGAACTAGAAGATTTGGATGAGCAGATAGAAAAGCACTTAAAATGGGTTTCTAAAATTTTATATAGAAGCGAAGGGTAACAGTTACGTCTTTTTCGCAAGAGTGACTGGAAATGGATTTATGGAAAAAGGGAGTGCCTGAACTACAAAAACATTTACAGGAGAAACTATGAGAAAAAGGACGTTAACTGTGACCTGTCGATATGAGCCTGATGAGTTAGCAGATGCTTATGAGCAGTTACTAAAGTATTCAGTAAAAATAAATAACGGAAAGGAGGAAGAAAAAAATGACAACAGTAGCCTTGTATGCGAGAGTTTCATCGAGAAGCCAAGCGCAGAACAATACAATAGAGAGCCAAATTGCAGAGCTTAAGAGTAGAATTGCTGCAGACAAACATGAGTTATTAGATGAGTATGAATTTAAGGACGACGGCGTTAGTGGGTGGAATTTAGAGCGTAAAGGTTTAGATGCGTTACGTGATAAAGTAGCAGAAAGTGAAATTGATAAAATTTATATTCATTCACCTGACCGGTTGTCAAGAAAATCTGCACACCAAATGATATTACTTGATGAATTTGAGAAAGCAGGAGTAGAAGTAATATTCTTAAATCATAAGACTGAAAATAATCCAGAGTCTAAATTTTTGTTAGGAATGCAAGGATTGGTGGCAGAATATGAATGTACAAAGATTATGGAAAGAAGTCGTAGAGGAAAACTCCATAGAGCAAAAAAAGGTTATGTAAGTGTAATGAGCAAAGCCCCTTATGGTTATCGATACATAAAAAGGAATGTAACAGGGGAAGCCAAATTTGAAATAAATGAAGAGGAAGCAAAAGTAGTGCGCGAACTATTTGAGTGGATAGGTCAAGAAAGAATAAGTATAAGTGCAGCTACACTGAGGCTAAAAGAGAGGTCAATTAGAACAAGAACTGGACAGGAGAATTGGTATCCAGCAACGATTTGTAGCATGTTAAGAAATCCTGCATATAAAGGACTAGCAGCTTTTGGTAGATCAAGAAGGATTGAAATGGCATCATGGAAGGCAACAGGAAGAAGGTCTAAACAAAAAAAAGTATCTGTCCAGCGTATAGATAAAGAGAATTGGATTGATATACCAGTACTAAAAATAGTTGATGAAGAATTATTTTATGTAGTACAAAAGCAACTGGATGAAAATAAAAAAAGAGCAAGAATGCAGAGAGTGAAAGGAAAAAAGAGAAATCTACTACAAGGTCTAGTTGTATGTCAAAACTGTGGATATGCTTATACCGGTTCACATTGTAGAAGTGGGGAAAAAACATATAGCTATTATCGTTGTAATGCGCGTGTTATGATTAATAGTTACGATAAATGTGACAATAAATATATCCGTGCAGATATGTTAGAAATGGTTATATGGGAAGAAGTAAAAAGTTTGTTAAAGAACCCAGAAAGGATTAAAAGGGAGTACCAACGTAGAGTTTCAGAAAATAAAAATGATGAATCATCAGATAAAAAATTTGCAAGAAGGGAAAGTCAAATAAAACAAGGTATCGAAAAACTAATGGAAGATTATTATAGTCAAGGCGGGGAAAAATATATAAGTGAGAAAGAATTTAAGCAGACAATGAAAAAAATGAAGGAACGTTTAGAAGAAATAGAAGAAGAGAAGAAAAAGGTTGTTGATCAAAAGACACTACAGGAGAGAATGAGCATTATTATCAATAGCATAAAGGGTTTTTATTCTAGTGTAAAATCGAACCTAGACTACCTAGATTGGCAAACTAAATGTGGTATTATTAGGACATTAATAAAACAAATTAACATTGGTCTTAATCAGGTAGAAGCGGTATTTCGGATCAGAGAACTAGCGCAGGAGGAAGGGATTTTTAATTTGCGACATTGTATTGAACGCGTTGGCGTTTTTTAAGCCTTAAACGCTGCAATTTAGCGACTTTTAAACTGCAACAGACCCTTAGCTTAAATGCTAAGAAATTTACTAAGCAGAAAAAAGGAAAAAGAAATCCCGCGTTAGATAGTACTTACTCTCTAATCCTGCAAATTGGCGTACTATACTGTCTTAAACGCTTTATAAGCGCGTTTCAGCTTAAAAACCTAGAAATGTTGTGAAGACATACGGTGCACATAGTGCAAAAAATTAAAAATAAGACGCCAACTACGTTATACTCCTTCGTTTAATCTGCACAGATGAAGATAACTGAATACCTTCAGTACCATAATAAGAGGACTGGCGGAGTTTGTCAAGTCGTTTCTCAACGCGCTGCCAAAAGTTTGTTATGTGAGAAGTCTAGTGATAGTAAAATAAGTAAGGTTTGCTTATGTAATTAAGTCCTATAAACTTCAAACTGAAGCATTTTAATCAAAGTATATTGAACTTAAGACGTATCTCAGTTACACTCTACGATAAAGTTAACAAAAACTTTAATAAAATCGGTAAGACTAATTTTTAGCTAAGACAAATGCAAAGTGAGTTCTTTTGATATAAATGGTATTAGAATAATCGGTAGGTGCTTTATCAACCTCTTGTTGAGGCTTGGTAGTGCATTCATATTTTTTATTAAATCTCTATATCACTGCTTCGTGCCACCATATTATTTGAGCAATGTAGCAAGACAAATTATAGAGATAGGCTTTCTTTCTTTGCCAATTGTTGGGCTCACTGGAGTTTTCATAGGAGCAGTTATAGTTTTGCAAAGCAGCTTAAGTGGTCCATTGATTAATCAAGAACAGATAATACCCAAACTTGTTACGATCACCATAATTAAAGAATTAGGACCAGTTTTGATTAGCTTAATAATGGTAGGAAAGGTTGGATCGTCAATTGCAGCAGAAATTGGTACAATGCGCATCACCGAACAAATAGATGCACTTACAACCTTGAACATCAACCCTTTCAAATATTTAATTGTGCCAAGAATTTTAGCATCAGTTATAGTATTTCCAATACTTACAGTATGTGCAGATCTAATAGGAATATTTGGAGGATGTATCACCGCGGTCCTCGAATTTCACCACAACTTCAACATATATATTAAATACACAGCTCAGTTCTTTAACACGTACGATTTTATCACTGGGCTAGCAAAAGCAACTGCGTTTGGTGCTATAGTTTCCATCTCAAGCTGCTATTATGGTTACCATTGTCAAGAAGGAGCTCGAGGAGTTGGTGTGGCTACAACATCAACCGTTGTTTTATCATCTATACTGATTATTTTAACAAACTACATGATTACTTTGATCTATGCATAGCCCCATAATATCAATATCAAATTTAAACTTGTCTTTTAACGATAAAACAATATTAAACGACCTAAATTTTGACATACTGAAAGGAGAATCATTAGTTATACTTGGCGGCTCAGGAAGTGGTAAATCTGTACTAACAAAAACAATTATTGGCTTATTAGCACCAGACTCAGGGTCTATAAAAATACACAGTAAAAATAAGAATAAATTTGGAGTTTTATTTCAAAATTCCGCTTTATTTGACTACGTTACAGTATGGGAAAATATATCTTTTAATTATAAAAAACGCTTTAACATCAACAAAAAAGAGGCAAAGCAATTAGCAATTGAAAAGTTAAATGACGTCGGACTGGAAGAAAACGTAGCAGATATGTTTCCGATAGAGCTATCAGGTGGAATGAAGAAAAGGGTAGCGCTTGCAAGGGCAATTGCACACAACCCAGAAATCATTATATTGGATGAACCAACCTCAGGACTAGATCCCATTATGTCAGATATAGTAAACGAGATAATAATAAAATTATCTAAGGATCTTCACCCTACAATTATCACAATTACACATGATATTCATAGTGCATTCAAAATAGCTGATAAAATAGCAGTATTATACGAAGGGGAGATCATCTTTCATGGAACTGTTCAGGAAATACAAAATACTAAAAACGAATATATAAGAAAATTTATTCGCTATATACGTATAAAATAATAAAATTTCCTATTTTATTTCTTGCTTTCGAGGCATATAATTCTCATCATGTTTTGCAAACACTGTATCTGCCAAAAAGGTGCCATTGCCGAACATTTTACCTTGCACAACAACACCACTTTTCTCTGAAAACATCGGGGGGAGTATTCCCTGATATTTTACCACAACACTTTGGTTGAAATCTGTCATTTGGAAAATCACTTCACTTTCGTTACGTATCACACTATTTTCAACAACCATTCCACCGATACGGATTGGTTTTTGATTGTTTGGCAAAATTATCGCTTCACTTACTGTATAGAAAAATGAGATATTTTCTTTGAGTGTTGTTAAAATAAAAAAGACTGCACAATTTAAAAAGAAGAAAATTCCTGAAGCTATAAGTAATCGCTTATGTTTTTTCTTCATTATTATTTTTTAGGCTTTCTAAAATTTTTTTACTTCTAATATAGCAAGAAATAGTAAAAATCAGTTCTCCAGCAATCAATGCAAAACTAATAAGGTAAGCAAAAATTACATATGTATTCATAATGTATTACCAATAAATAACTCACCTGCATCAAAATAAATTAAGCTTCCATCTTTTTGCTGCAATACCAACCTGCCACTTTTATCTATATCAGTAAAAATCCCCTCATGCAATTTGTCAGCTAACTTTACACTGATTTGTTTATTCAACTTAAATGCTCTTGTGAGCCACATCTCTCTTATAGCATAAAACCCATCAAATATCCACTGCTTTCTTAGCTTATTAAAGTTTGTTATTAATTCTTTTAATAGATCTGTGTTCCGCGGTGTCATTCCAGCGCGTGACGCTGGCTGGTCAGCTACTTGGATGACAGGTGATGAGAGAAGCTTACTAATGCATATTGCTTCTGAAAGTGGTGCATGATTAATGTTAATTCCAACTCCTATAGCCAACCAATTTGAATTGGATTTCTTTTCAAGCAATATTCCACTTATTTTCTTGCCATCAGCAAAGACATCATTCGGCCATTTGTATTGAATGTTACTGTCATTTATAAATGATAGTAAGGTGTTTCCAACAGCAAGGGCAGTAACAAAAGTCAATTCTGTTAATTGACTGATATCTGTCATCTGATTTATTAAACCTCCTCCTGTCATCCCAGTACCCTCCCCAGTGCTTGACACTGGTTCTTTTTTTCTAGATTTCAGCGTCACGCGCTGGAATGACACCGAAAGCTGGCTTTCACTTAGATAATCGTTAAAGAGGTTCACTATTAAACTTGCATAGAAATTACCCTCTGGAGAAATCCAACTTTTTCCGGTACGCCCCCTACCTTTTGTTTGTTTATCGGCAATAATAACAGTTTCATTTGATATTCCTCTCCCAATTAAATCCAACGCCTCTCTATTAGTGCTTGAAATTTCTTTGTAATGATGAATATGAAAGCCCTCAGACGTTTCAGGGATCACTTTACAACCCTTTAGTTATAAAATGAATTAATGAATATAAATTTTCTACGTATATAAAAAGAACAATATTAATTAATGAAGCCGCTGAAGTTATAATAAATAGACCCTTAGAATAAGCAATTGTATTACCACTAGCCCTATCAAAATACATAGCTTTTATGATATTTAGATAGTAATAACAGGATACAACACTTGCCACTACGAGAATCAAAGACAGGCTGATAAAGCCAGACTTTATTAAGCTTTTAAATATAAAAAGTTTAGCAAAAAACCCTGCAAGTGGTGGTATCCCCGACATTGAAAGTAATAATACAGAAAGATGAAATGCTAAAACCGGGCGTTTTTTCCCTATACCAGATAAATTTGCAATATTACAATCATCATCGTCAATTTGTATGAAATATGAGAATAACCCTATACTTGTGATGATATATATCACCAAATACATCAAGGAACTATCTGTTCCCATACGTGTAAAGATAGAAAGTGAAGCAAATATGAAGCCACCATGACCAATTGAACTGTAAGCAAGTAGCCTTTTCAAGTTTTGCTGATACAAAGCCCCAAAAGCTGAGATAAGTACAGACAATGCTGAAATATATAAAAGAACAGGTTGAATATACTTTTCCACATCTACTAACTCTTCATCCATAAAGAATCGAATTAAAAATGTTACAATTGCAGCTTTTGGAGCTGTAGAAAAAAACGCAGTTACTATGGTAGGTGCACCTTGATAGACATCTGGAGCCCACATATGAAAAGGAGCAATAGCAAGCTTGAAACACAAACCAATTAGGACAAAGACTAACCCAAAAACTATTCCATAAGTTATCTGATGGTTTTGCAGGAATAAACTCATCTCAGAAAAATTGATCTGCCCTATGTATCCATAAAGTAGCGACATTCCATACAGCATAATGCAAGAAGACAACGCACTGAGCGTAAAATATTTCACTCCTGCTTCACATGAATAGACTGAATCTTTATTAAAGCTCGCAAGAATGTATAAAGATATACTCATCAATTCAAAAGCTAAATAAAAAGAAATCAAGTTATTTGCTGAAACCAAAGTTATCATGCCAAACAGCGCAAAAAGAATCAGTATTGAAAATTCATACTTATAGTCATATTTTGATAAATTCAGCAGCAAAAGTACTAAGACTCCCGCAGTAAGGATCAACCCTTGGGCTGATCTGATGTATAAATTGAGTTTTAGTAGCGAATTAAAGAGAAAAATTTCATTATTTTCTGCTAAAAGAATTAAAATAATCAAGGTGATCACTGTGCAGCCAAGTGCTAGTAAGTTAATAGTGCGGCGGTTAAATACAATTCCAAGCAGCAGCAACACTAACGCAGAAATAATAGAGAACGCTTCCGGCAATATTTGTATATAATTCATAGGGCATTATATTTGACTAACAAATTTGCCATGCATGGCTTCAAATAATTCAGTGCAAGGGTTGGGTAAAATCCAAGCAAAATAACAAACACTGCAAGCAGAATTAAGACAGAAAATTCTATGTTATCCAAGCGGTTATTTAACAATTTAGAATAGCTAACCCCCCATATTGTTTGCTTACATAAATTCAGCATATAAACTGCGCTCAAAACAGTGCCAAGCGCGATAAATCCTGTAAAAAACCCTATGCTCTTAAACATTCCAACCATAGCCAAAAACTCACCTATAAACCCAGACGTTCCAGGTAGCCCTATTGAAGCCATTGAAAATAAAATGAACATAAAACCAAATTTTGGCATTGTGTTTACTATTCCAAAATACTTTGCAATCTCCAAAGTTCCTGTTCGAGTATATAGCATTCCAACACATAAAAATAAAGCAGCAGAAATAAGGCCATGACTAATCATTTGAAATATAGCACCAAGTACTCCCTCCTCACAAAATGAAAAAAGGCCAGCAGTAACGATTCCCATATGTGCTATCGAAGAATAAGCTATTAACTTCTTTATATCATCCTGAGCAAATGCAACTAGTGAAGCATATATTACTGCAATTGCGCTTAACACAACAACGAAATTTGAAAAGTAGAAACTTGCCTGAGGAAGCATTGGAATAGAGAACCTTAAAAATCCGTATCCTCCCATTTTAATAAGTAAGCCAGCTAAAATCACAGATCCAGAAGTTGGTGATTGCACATGCGCATCAGGAAGCCAAGTATGAAATGGAAACATCGGCACCTTTATTGCAAAAGAAACAAAAAATGCAATCCATAGCAATGACTGCACTCCAAGATTAAGGCTTGGCATTAATGTGGCTAATTTCTGTATATCAAACGTTCCAAAGACATTATAAATGTACACTAAACCAAGCAAAAACAATAATGAACCAGTAAGTGTATAAAGAAATAACTTAAATGCTGCATATACCCTTTGTTTACCTCCCCAGATGCCAATAATAAAGAACATTGGTACTAAAACAGCTTCAAAAAATACATAAAAGCTTATAGCATGTAGTGAAATAAAGAAACCGACTACAAGACCCTCAAGCAGTAAAAACAACGCCATATATGGTTTTAGGGTCGTATAACTCATTTTGCAATTGTAGAGCATACAAATGACAAACAAGAAAGTTGTAAGCAGAAGGAAAAGCAACGATATACCATCCACCCCCATTCCTACATTTTTGATTGGGTAACTGACAAATTGAAAGTCTGCATTGTTATAATCAAACTCTACACAAGCTACAACGCTAAGCAAAAACGGAAGTATAGTAAAAAATAGAAAAATTAATCTTAGGTATATAGATTTATGATCAATCCTGATTGAAGATAAAATCAACGCTCCTATTAGGGGAAGCAAGAATATACTAAGTAACAACACTTTTTATTTAATTCCAATAATATACAAAGCACCGATTATTAAAGTAACAAACATAATAAGCGCATAATCAAATATGTAGCCAGTTTGTAGCTTTATAGAACCTTTTGAACATTCATTAACCAACCTTACAACACCATTTGGCCCAAATGAATCAATAGCTTTAACATCAAACTTCCATAGAAACCTAGATATCAACCTTATCGGTGTGATTACAATAAACTCGTACACCTCATCAAAATACCATTTATTCTGCAAAAATTTAAGTAAAAATTTACTCTTAATTTGCTTAAATTTTTGATAGTGGTAAATCAGATACGCAAGTACTATTCCACTTAGGCTCGCTAAGGTTGGCAGTAGTTTTATAAAGAAATTATGAACTTCATGCTCATTGGCAACTACTAAACTTGACTTCCAAAATGCATTACTAGTTATGTTCAAAATATCTGTTCCCCATATTCCAGAAAATACTGATCCAAAAGCAAGTATCAGTAGTGGTATAAGCATAATCTTTGGTGCTTCATGTATATTAATTTTACTTTGTTTTTGGCTATGAAACACAAGAAGTAATAACCTCCAAGAGTAAAACGCCGTGAATAATGCAACAATTAAGCTTACCACAAAAGCAAAACTATCCGCACTATAAGCATGTTCAATGATCAAATCCTTTGAGTAAAAACCTGCAAATGGAAATATTCCAGAAAGTGCAAGAGATCCAGCCCACATGAGAGCATAAGTGTAAGGAATTTTCTTCCAGCAGTTTCCCATTTTCTGAATATTTTGTTCATGATGCATTGTGTGAATCACATTGCCAGCACCAAGAAATAGTAGAGCTTTAAAAAAAGCGTGTGTCATTAAATGAAAAATAGCAACGTTGTAAGCAGAAAGCCCACATGCCATAAACATGTAACCAAGTTGACTGCACGTTGAATAAGCAATTATTTTTTTTATATCGTTTTGAGTAATTGCAACAGTAGCTGCAAAAAAAGCAGTGAGCGCACCAACGATAACTATCAGCTCTCTTGCAACATTTGATAATTCAAACAATGGAGAACATTTTGCTACTAAAAATATACCTGCTGTTACCATCGTTGCTGCGTGAATAAGTGCAGAAACAGGAGTTGGCCCTTCCATCGCATCTGGCAGCCAAACATGTAAGCCAAGCTGTGCAGATTTACCCATACAGCCAATAAAAAGTAATATGCATATTATATGAATTGTTTTAAATTCACAGCAGAATACTTTAATGCTCTGAGCACTGAGAAAATCAACTGTATCAAATATATAGATAAATTCTAGAGAATTAAATGTGTAATAAATAAGAAAGATTCCAATTAATAGTGCAAAATCTCCTACCCTATTTACAACAAATGCTTTAATTGCTGAGTTATTTGCAGAATATTTTTGAAACCAAAATCCTATGAGTAAATAAGAGCATAAGCCAACCCCTTCCCAGCCAAAGAAAAGCTGCACGAAATTATCACTTACAACCAGCACAATCATGCAAAACGTAAACAGCGATAAGTAAGAAAAAAACCTCGACTTTCCCTTATCATGCTCCATATAGCCGATAGAATAGAGGTGCACTACTAGCGAAACAGTCGTAATAACGGTTAGCATTAAGGATGAAAGGACATCCACGCTAATCGCCCAATTTACTTTCAGAATGCTTAATGAAAACAGAGGAAACAAAATTATGTGATAGTTTTCAGAGAAGGTGAGAAAAACATACCAAGATAGGATTGCAGATATCCCAATCCCTGCAGTTGTAACTAACTGACTCAAAATATCTTTTCTAAAAAAAGCTGCGAATAACGAACTAAAGAGTGGCAAAAATACTACTAATTTCAGTATATCCGTCATACTTTCATTCTTTCATTAAATTTGCTTGTTCAACATCTATGTTGCCACGACTTCTATAATATACAACTAATATTGCAAGCCCAACTCCTGACTCCGCCGCCGCAACAGTTAAAACAAACATGACAAAAATCTGCCCAACTATATCATTCATAAAGGCAGAAAAAGCAACTAGATTGATATTAATTGCCAGTAATAATATTTCTATTGATAATAATATATTGATTATGCTCTTACGGTTGATGAAAATACCGCACACTCCAATAGTGAACAAAACAGCAGCAACTATCAAAAAATGATTTAACCCTATTTCCATTCCACTCCTTTTCCAAATTTAGCCTTAACCAATTTTACAGATGAAGATTGCGTCAACTGCTTTAATGCATTCTGTCTTTTAATTTCTTTTTTCTTATCCTGCAAAGTAAGAGCAATTGCACCAACGATTGCAACAAGTAGTAGAATACCAGAAAGATGAAAGGCGTACATATAGTCAGTATATAATAAATTACCAATAGCCTTCACGTTATTGGTATTATAGTTTATAACATTGCTTATATTCGGTGCTGAGCTGCGAATCACAAAGCTGATAATCAGAAAAAACACAACACATAATATAGCACTAAGAGTGCAATGCTTCGCAAAACCCTGATGCAACCTTATATAGTCAATATCGAGCATCATAACTACAAAAAGGAATAACACTGCAACCGCACCGATATATACTATCAGCACCATCATAGCGATGAATTCAGCTCCAAGGAGAATAAAAAGAACTGCAGAATTAACAAAAGTGAAAATTAGAAATAATACTGCATGCACAGGATTTCTTACACTAATTACACAAACAGCAGATAGAATGCTGAGAATTGCAAAAAAATAAAAGAAGAAAGGCATTGATACTTTAACTGCAACAATAGCTACTAATTTAAAGTAACTATTACTGGAAAGTCAATATTATATTAAATGTTTGAAAACATTGTACTATAAAACTCCAACTCCATTTTAAATTATTATATAGAGCATTTTCTCAATAGGCTTCTTGCATAAAAACTTTTGGCAGCGCGTTGAGAAACGACTTGACAAACTCCGCCAGTCCTCTTATCATGGAAGTGAAGCTATTTTATTTAACTTCGCAATCTCTGCAGCGGATTAAAATGACAAGAAAACTTGTATTTGGCGTACTATTGTTTAATTTTTTGCACTATGTGCACCGTATGTCTTTATAAAATTTCTAGGTTTTTACCTACATAAGCTGAAACGCGCTTATAAAGCGTTCAAGACATCACCCAACGTCAAATTTTAAAATAGAGAGTGTAATAACTAGCTACCACGGGTTTTCTTTGCCTTTTTCTTCTGCTCAGTAAATTTTTTAAACATTTAAACTAAGGTTAGTTGTACTTAAAAGCAGCTAAATTGCAGCGTTTAAGGCTTAAGAAACGCCAATACTGAAATAGAAAGTGACTAGGGTTTCTTTTGCCTTTTTTTTAGGTTATGCAAGAAGTCTATTATCTTAAATCTTCCTTTATGGGTAATAAGTAGCAGTTATGTTGCTCTTAAATGGAAATATGAAATTAGTTTGACTTAAACTACTTAATTGTATAAAATTATAACTAATATATGAATAAAGGTTAACATGGCAGTTAAAATAAGGTTGACAAGACGTGGTACAAAGAAACGCCCTTTTTACAGGATAGTTATAGCTGATTCGCGGGCATCAAGAGATGGACGTTTTATTGAGAGAATAGGGCAGTATGATCCGATGCTACCAAAAGACAATAAAAACCGTGTTGTGGTAAAAACTGATAGATTAAAATATTGGTTAAGTGTAGGTGCACAAGCAACTGAAAGAGTATTATGGTTCATAAAAAAAGGCATAATAACTTTAGAAACAGAATTGAAGAAAACAGAAAAAAAGAAAATAGAAACAAAAAAAGTAAAAGAACAAGAGGCATAAGTCTCTTTAATGCTGAGCACTGATTTAACAAATAATGGTAAATTAGACGATATTGTATCTTTTGATTTATCAGCTATGAAGGACTTTATCTTCAGAAATGTTGATAATGAAGATATCAAGCTTGCTGCTGATATTATATCCCATCTTGTTAGGTCAGGTGGAAAAAAGATAAGGCCTAAATTCGTCTTTATCATCTGTAAAATGCTAAACTATTCTGGAGAGGATAGGATTAAAGTTGCCGCATCGGTAGAATTTATACACAACGCCACTTTACTTCATGATGATGTGCTTGATGAAAGTGAAGCACGTCATGGAGTGAAAACAGCAAATAAAATTTGGGGGAATAAATCAAGTATTTTAGTTGGTGATCTATTATTGACTCTAGCATTTAGATGGCTTATAGAATGTGGAAATTTAAATATTCTCTCTATTTTATCTAGAGCATCGCATTTACTTGTGAACGGTGAAATAAAGCAGATGACAACACGCTTTGACCCTCACACTATCAGGAAAAATTATTTCAATATCATTGGAGAAAAAACAGCGTCTTTATTTTCTGCATGCTGTGAAGCTGCATCTTCAATATCTGGTGCTACAAGTGATAAAACAGAGAGGCTGAAGAATTTTGGTTTTAATTTTGGTATGGCATTTCAAATAATTGATGACATGCTCGATTATACTGCTGATCAATGCACTTCTGGAAAGCAAGTCGGAAAAGACTTTTTCGAAGGCAAAGTTACTTTGCCTGCTATTATAGCATACGAAAGAGGCAGTCCAGCAGAACAAAAATTCTGGGAAAAATGTTTTTCTTTAGCTGAACGCAATTTTGACCAAGCATTACACTATATTAATCACCACAATGCCATTCAGCTTTCTATAGAAAAAGCAAAGCACTATGTTAACATGGCGCTAAATAATATTAGTACTTTTTCTGATTCTCCTTATAAAACTGCTTTAATTGACTTTTTAAATGCAAGCATAGAAAGACAAGCTTAAGCTAGTTCTTGATATTTTCAGATTAATTGCTATATATTTATTAGGTTCTTAAGGTTAATGATATGTCAGATAGTAGTAAAGAAAGAAAGAAGAAATTTACCGATATGGTAAATAAACAAAAAAGTAATGATCAACAAGATGATAGCGATCAACAATCTGGTAACTTCAATGAAGATCTGAACACATTAAGGGAGCGTGCAACTCAGCTTGAAGATCATTTACGCCGCGCTGTCGCAGACAATGAGAACGTCAAACGTATAATGCAAAAGCAAATTAGCGATGCAAGTGACTACGCAGTCACAAAATTTGCACGTGATATGATCGATTCGTGCGACAATTTGAAAAAAGTAATGGAAAATTTGAAAGACGGTGATCCTGTTCATGAAGGAATCAAAGTAGCTCATCAAAAAATTATGAATGATCTTAAAAAACATGGAATAGAGGAAATAGACCCTCTTGATGAGCCTTTTGATAGCAATTTACACCAAGCTGTTGTGGAAAGAGAAGACAATGAAAAAGAGCCTGGTACTATTATAGAAGTATTGCAAACTGGTTATACTATCAAAAATAGGTTGCTTCGCCCTGCAATGGTTGTTATTTCTAAGAAATCTGCTGATTATGAAAACGATTAGCAAAATGTGTAAGGCAAATATGTAATGGCAAGTATTGTCTTTTCAGGCATTCAACCAAGTGGCATACTTCACTTAGGTAATTATCTTGGTGCAATCAAGCAGTGGATAGACTTACAGGATAAATATAAATCTCTTTTTTGTATTGTTGATCTGCATGCAGTTACAGCCAGTAAGCTTCCTGCAAGTGAATTAAAAAGTAATATTTTTAAAACAGCAGCAGCTTACATCGCGTGTGGAATAGATCCAGAAAAGTCCATTATTTTTAGCCAGTCCACAGTTAGCGGTCATGCTGAACTGGGTTGGCTGCTTGGGTGCTATACACCAGTTGGTTGGCTTAATCGTATGACTCAATTTAAAGATAAAGCCGGTAGCGACAAACAAAAAGCCTCCCTGGGGTTATATAGTTACCCAGTGCTTATGGCTGCAGATATATTGCTGTATCAAGCTAAATACGTCCCTGTTGGTGATGATCAAAAACAGCATTTGGAACTTGCACGCGATATTGCATCAGCTTTTAACAATCATTATAAACTTGATCATTTCATCGTACCTAAAATCCTAGTTTTGGATTGCACGTCAAGGATAATGAGCTTAAGAGATGGCACAAGCAAAATGAGTAAATCTGACCCTTCAGAATATTCATGTATTAACCTTGACGACACGGACGACTTAATTGTTAACAAAATAGGGAAAGCAAAAACAGATTCAACACTAGGCTTTGATTTTGCTACTTTAGAACGCCGTCCTGAAATAAGCAACTTGATAAACATTTACTCAGCTCTTAGTAGTTTAGATGTGGATAAAGTGTGTGAAGAAATGAACAAGCACAATATGAAGCATTTTAAAAAAGAGTTGGCTGATTTAATCATCAGCGTTATATCACCCATACGCGAAAAAATGAATGACCTTTTAAAAGACCAATTCCACTTACATGAAATATTAAAAAAAGGCACAGAAAAAGCAGCAGAGATTGCAAACCACAACATAAAAGAAATTAAAGATATTATAGGGTTTATTCAGTAAAATACCACTATCTTTCTACTTTTCCTTTTTCTTCAAACTGTTCAGCTATTTGCCTTACATTTACATTCGTGAGAATTGGAGGTTTCGGACCAGACTCTGCTGTTTGGGGGGCATTGTAGATCTTTTATCCTCCATTGGAAATGAACGAGATTGGGAGGCATCTTTTAGATGGATTTTCCTTTATTACTTGTGGCTTTGTGCTTACTTTATCAGCGTAGCCCAGATTTTTAGACCTCGGTGGTACTTCAGGTTTATCTTTTTTTGATTTTTGCCTAACTTCTTGATCAGTAGGAAGTGTTTCCTTTGGTACTGGTGCTTTTGATGTTTCATGCTATGAACTTTCATAGCCTGAATCTTCAAGGGGTGTTTTTACTTTTGATTCAAAGCGTACCTTCTTATTCCTAGTAGTAGTAAGCTTTTCCTGAAGCTCAGGTTTAAGCTCATTCACGGAAAGACTAGCTTTTTCTGATGAAGAAGTTTTCTTCAAATCTGGAGGTGGTGGAGGTGCTGTTGTTGGTCTCTTTATTTGCCTCATGCGATTACCACTTAATTTTTCTTTCGGCTGCTTAAAAGTATCTTCCTCTTGCTTTGACGCTGTTCTATTTGCTAAGTTCACTCCATCTAAAATTTTTTTTGAAACATTTAGGTATTCTAAAGCTATTGTTGTAGGAAGAGTGAACAATTCACCTTTAGCAAAATTGCTTATTTCATTCTCAATCGGGACATCTTTCCCCAAGATTCTATTCCATATTTCCTTTAATGTTCCAAAAAGACCTGGTGGCTTTTTATTCACCGGTTCTATATAATTATTCAAGTCACTACATATAACAAACTTAGCTACATCTTCTGCCTTATCTGTAAAACCCTCTAATGCCTGGGATAAATCCCTCACTGTTTTCTTATATTGTTTCTCAATTTCCTTTACATCCCCCAGCTTTATAGCTTTGATCAAAGAGTCGAGATTTTTTTTATAGTTCTCACTTTTAAATGGATCATCCATACTAGCACCTTATATTTATTAAAATGTATATCTGAAATATTAAGATTTAATGAATATTATTTTTTATATAAAGCAGCTATACCCATATTATCAATTGCCAATAGTAGGTAAACCTAAGTCAGTTTAGCTATAGAAAAAAGGATGATGTCATCCCAGTCTGGAATGGCTTTGTCGCATAGTGGATGAGGTATACATCTCTAAGGGCATAGTTTTTTTACATAATAATACAATATTTCGTTCATAAATCAATGCTTTTAAAGTACAACAAGAATATTTTCGTTGTGATTAAGGTTTCTAGTATGTATATTAATGAATCTTGTTTTCAATAAGTAATGAAAGTAATAATTGTTATAATAATGTTATTGTGTAGCAGTTACACAATGGCAAGCGAGCGAATAAGCCTAGTGGATAAAAAATTATCCCAAGGATATGTGGCTCCAGTGCTTACAGAACATAGTGTTATTCTGGCAGATAAGCATGGCACTTTGTATTCCTTTGATATTGACAACTCAAGGATTATGAATTGGAAATTGCATCCTCCACACAGAAAAAAAATTGGTAACATGAGTCTATCACGTCATGGAGGAAATGTTTTCTTTATAGTGGATAACGTTCTACATGCAATAGACGCAAAAACTGGCGAGATTCAGTGGGAAAAAGAATTGAGAGCTCCGGTAAGAGGAAAAGCAGCAGTAATAAATAACAAATTGGTAGTATTGACCATTGATAACTATCTGCATGCTTTTGATATAAAAGACGGCGGTTCTATTTGGGCTTATCAAAATGGTATCAATCAGGTTCGAGGTTTATATTCCGTATCGCCAGCAATTTCTGATGATAAAATAATAGCACCGTTTTCAAATGGTGAGCTAATAGCTTTTAGTGAAGATGGTAAAAAATTGTGGAGCCAAAAATTGTCTACAAATATTTTGGATACACAGCTCACAGATGTAACCACCACACCAAGAGTGCTGGGTGATATTTTAATAGCTACAAATAACTCTTATATTTATGGTATTGACGTAAAATCAGGAAATATTTTATGGTCAAAGCCAATACAAGTAAAAAGTGTATCAGATATTAAGTCGTATTATAGTCCACTGATCAAGGAACAAAGAGCCGGTGGTAGAATTTTTATAGTTACTAAAGACAATAAAGTTATTGGGTTAGATATACTGAGCGGTAAAACGGTTTGGACATCTGATTTAATAGAAAATACGCAATTATTTGCTCCAATTGTGCATGCTCATACGCTATGGGTAACAAGTGATAAAGGTTCAATGTTTGCTTTTCCTGGATCTGAAAGCGCAGGGAAGGCAATCAAAACACCAGGTAATGTGTTTCATATTCCAGTGTTTACCCATGATAAGATATATGTAACAACTGAGGGAAATGGTGTTTATTCTTTAGAAAATAGGTTTGTTTTTTATGACTGATTATGATCTGATTGTTATAGGTGGTGGTCCAGGCGGTTATAAGTGTGCTATTGCTGCTGCAAAACTTGGATTGAAAGTTGCCTGCATAGATAAGAACAGCATTTTTGGTGGCACGTGTTTGCGAGTTGGATGCATACCTTCAAAGGCATTACTCCATTCTTCCTATCAGTATGTTCATACGAAAAATGATCTATCAAAACTCGGCATAAAAATTAAGGATGCAAGTTTCGACCTAAAAGAAATGCTAGGCTACAAGGACGCCAAAGTTTTAGAACTTGGAAAAGGTATAGAATATCTGTTTAACCTTCACAAGATCACTAAAATCAATGGACTCGGAAAAGTTACTGCTTTTGATCAAGGCAACCTTGAAGTTTCAGTTGAAGGAAAGGCACTAAAGGCAAAAAATATAGTAATTGCAACCGGTTCTGATGTTAGTTCTTTGCCAGGAATTAATATCGATGAGAAAGATATTATTTCATCTACTGGTGCATTATCCTTAACTGAAGTGCCAAAAAAACTTGTCGTAATCGGAGCTGGGGCAATAGGGCTTGAAATGTCTTCTGTATGGAGGAGATTGGGGTCTGAAGTCACCGTAGTAGAGTTTTTTGATAGAGTTGCTGCAGCAATGGATGGAGAATTAAGCAAGTCTCTGCTCTCTAATCTGCAAAAACAAGGAATAAAATTTTTACTTAGCACCAAAGTTGAGGAGATAAAACAAAGTAGTAATTCTTTGAGTGTGAAAGTTTGCTCTGCTCAAGATAATCAAACAAACACTATAGAAGCAGATAAGGTGCTAGTTGCAGTAGGTCGCAAACCATGCACTGAGGGTTTTAATATTGATGAAAAAATAGAGAAAGATGATCGTGGTTTCATTCAAGTTAACAATAGATATGAAACTAGTGTGAAAGGAATATTTGCTGTTGGTGACGTGATCGGTGGAGCAATGCTTGCTCATAAAGCAGAGGAAGAAGGAGTGGCAGTTGCAGAGATAATAGCAGGACAGTCACCTCATGTTGATTACGAAATCATACCATCTGTCATTTACACTCACCCTGCAGTTTCTTCAATCGGTAAAATCGAAGAGGAATTGAAAAGCGCCGGCCGAAAGTACAAAGTTGGCAAATGTCAATTTGCTGCAAACGGCAGAGCAAAAATCACTGATGATGCCGAAGGATTTGTGAAAGTGCTTACGTGCAGCAGAGCAGATACAATACTCGGTGTGCATATCATAGGGACATACGCTGATACGTTAATTAACGAAGCAGCAGTTGCAATGGCATATGGTGCAGCAGCGGAAGATATATATAGAATTTGTCACTCTCATCCTGATATAAACGAAGCTTTTCGCGATGCGTGCATCGATGCTTTCTTTAAAAAGTAACCGTGGACCTCGGTTCAATCATTGAAAATTGGTATGAGTGGCTGAAATGCAATAGATCTTATTCACCTAATACTTTAGAATCATATATTAGAGATTTGAAAGACCTTATAAGCTTTCTAAACACTCACATTGGTGGAGAGGTAAATGTTAGTTCTTTGGAAAAATTAAGCGTACCTGAGTTAAGAAGCTGGCTTAGTTTCCGTTATGCAAGGGGTGTGAATGCAAGATCTAACACTCGCGCGCTGTCAGTAATCAGAAATTTTTTCAAGTATATAAAAAACAACTACAATATAGACAATGAAGCTGTATTTTCCTTGTCAAGGCCTATTCAGAGAAGAACTCTGCCCAAAGCATTATCAATACCTGATATAAAAACTTTAGTAGACTTCTTCTTGCATAATTATTATTTACATGGGGCTCACTCTTCTTTGTCATTCCAGCGCGTGACGCTGGAATCCAGAAAAAAAGAAGAACCAATGTCAAGCACTGGGATGACAGGAGGTAACGCAAAAAGTCTAGTACAAGAAATAAAATTATCTGACTTGGGTGAACCTTGGGTGGTAAAAAGAGAAATTGCGATTATTGTTCTGCTATATGGAGCAGGCTTAAGAATCAGTGAAGCATTAAGCCTTAGAGTTAGTGATATCAGCAATGAAGATTTAATAATTACAGGTAAGGGAGATAAACAAAGGCAGGTATTTATTCTCCCGGTAGTAAAAAGGTGCATAGAGGAATACGTAAAAGCCTGCCCTTATCTTGATGAAGCACAATATCTTTTTTTAGGAGTAAGAGGAAAAAAATTGGGAAGAACTTATGTTGCTAATCGCTTGCAGAAAATAAGAAGAATGTTAAATTTGCCAGAAACCTTATCTCCGCATGCATTTCGCCATAGTTTTGCTACTCACTTGCTTCAGAAAGATGTTGATGTTAGATCAATACAGCAATTACTTGGCCATTCAAGCCTTGAAACCACCCAGGTTTACACTCACCTCAATTATCAAGATGTTTTTAACATGTACAAAAATTTTCAGCAGAGTTTGGAGAAAAAATCAAAACCCTTGTAACTTTAAGAATTTCCAGCAGGGCCTAGAGAAGAAATTAAAAACATTGTAACTTGAGGATTGTCGGTGGCACTACCAGGTCCTATGTCTTTTTCATCTCCTTTGTATAAAAAATATCCTACTAAAAGAAGAACAAGTGCAACTGCTGCAAGACAAGCACTTGCTACCGGATAACTGTCTACTATTAAACATGCACCAATAGCAAACGCTCCAGATAATACAAAAGCAGCAGAAGCGTAGTTGCTTTGCCTACCACCCGAAGCGCTTGCCTCCGAGGATTTTTCGTTTTTCAAATCTTGGTTTTGAGCACGAAGTTGAGCATTTTCATTAGTGAGTTGGGTTACTTGATTAGTAAGAACATTAATCCTTGTTTGCTGATTCAATTTCTCTTGTTTTACACTATTCAGCTCTCTTTCCTTCTCTGCAAGCTGAGCCTCTGTTCTTTCAAGTTCCCGTACAACTTGCTCAAAGTCTACCGGTACATTATTCGTATCTGCTGAAGGCTGCAATGTATTTGCAGGAAACTTTTCATTTAGATAATTTGTAATAGATTCGACTGGATTATTAACATTTCTCCATGCAGCAATAATAATTGCATAATTCATGAAGCAATTATCCTCTACTAATTTTTTCACATCATCTAAATCCTTACTATTAATAGCATCAATTAATCGCTCCTTAATAGCTTGTTCAATGGTTTGCTTTAAATATTTCCGTTCTCTCATCGTAGGCTTTGACTTTATCTGATTAAAATCAAGCTCTTTATGTTTCAAAAACTTTACCAATACTTCTTTTTCATCTTCTGTTATTTTTTCTGAGCAGAATACAACAATCGTGCTCAAGGGGGTTACTATTTCTCCATGTCGCATTCTTCCCCAGCAATTAGGGTTAAGCTCTTCATTCAACAGCATTTTTGCTTGGTCAATTTCTTTGCTAAAAAGAGCTTTTAATAATTGTTTTCCTCTTCGTGCTTTTTCAAATTCTAGTTTTATTGTATCCTCAAATCCTCTTGCAATACAATCTTTAGGGCTTTTACCTTCACAATTTCTAATATCAGTTTTTACATCTGGATGTGTCAGCAATATTTTTACTACATCTCTAGCTCCAACCTGACAAGCAATATGTAAGGCTGTGTCTTTGCGTGTATTAGATGTTGTTCTCAATTCTGATATGAGATTTCCAGTAATATTGACAATATTACATTGCTCCTCAGATACAAATTGTTTACTCTGAGCATTAATATCGATATTTCTTTTCTGTATAAGCAACTTAGCCATTTTTTCTAACGTGGGTTGATCATCACTAGCTATGTAAACATTAACAATAGACATCAAAGGTGTCATGCCTTCTTCATCAAACGCATTAACATCCGTACCTTGTATCTTGAAGAAAGCATCTAATGTTTTAAGCTTAAGCGTTAGATGGAGAAGGGAGGAACTCTGAGTGCGTACTTAGATATAAAATCTGTAAAAAAGATAAGAGCTCCCTTCTCAAAAGTATAGGCTGAACGGTATCGTAGAAAGACCTAAATGGTTCTAATTCTGTATTCACAAGACTAGCCTTACTTTTCACTTTAAATGGTAATGTATGGAGTTATATATGATCAACAACTTTTTAGGCATAGACGTATCGAAAGATCGCTTTGATGTCTTTCTCTCATTTATAAGTAAAAAAGGGAAACGTGAAACTAGAAAAAGGAGTTTTAAAAATGATGATCATGGATTTCAAGGTCTGCTGAGTTTTCTACAAAAGCATAACGTAGAAGAAGTAAAGGCATGTATGGAATCCACTGGTTGCTACAGTGAAGCTTTAGCTGAATTTATACACAATGCTGGACATTTTGTTAGTGTAGTAAATCCTTATTGCATAAAATCTTATGCAAGGAGTAAACTTGTACGACAAAAGAATGATCAAACTGATGCAGAAATTATTGCTGATTATTGCCAAAGGCAGGAACCAACTCGCTGGGCACCACCTTCTCCTGAAAAGAAAAAATTAAAACATCTTTATCGTTGCTCGGCTGCGTTAAAAGATGAATTGACATCAGTAAATAACCACTTAGAAAAAAAAGAGAGACTGCCCAAAGAAGTCGCAACTGCTTGGGAAAACCTTGCAATAAATATAACACAAAAAATAGAAACAATAAAAAGCTCCATACGTGAACTATTAAAGCAACACAAAGAGTTGTTAAAAAATTTTCAACTTTTATTAACTATTCCAGGAATAGGAGAGGAATCAGCAATAGCTATTTTAGCTGAACTTCCTTACATAAAGGATTTTAGAGATGCCAGGCAATTGGCAGCATATGCAGGAGTTATACCACGAAATATGACGTCAGGTTCATCTGTATATGCCAAACCCAGATTAAGTAAATCAGGTTCACAAACATTACGTAAGGCACTTTTCTTTCCTGCTATAGTAGCTAAGAATCACAATCCTATCATTATTAGTTTCTGCCAGAGATTAAAGGAAAAGGGTAAACATAATATGGCTATCGTTGGTGCTGCAATGCGTAAGTTGCTCCATATCGTTTTTGGTATTCTTAAATCCAGAAGTGCTTTTAATCCTGACCATATTAAAAACTACAGGACTAAGAAATTGAGCGAAGGTTTAATGGTTTAAAGTCAAAAAATGCTACCATCCGATCTTATATAAAATAGTATTTTATATAAATTTATTTAATATAGTTGGTTAGTGTATATGTTGATAAGTAAATTAGTTATAGCCCTTCTTATAATAGTCCGAACGGGGGTGAAAACGTCTTTATAGCTATTATAAGCCAGGAGGACAGCAGTGTATTATTATGATCTGTTCGGATTATTGTAGAAAGAGCTATATTTATATATACAAGCAGAAACTTACTTATCAACATATACTTTAACTATACCGCTACAAAGTTGGAAGTACTTTTTGATTTTACAATACAGCTTTTGAGATTCAGTTTTTATAATTTTCTTGTTGACTGGCGAGACGGTATCTTCTTTTAGAGCTTGCTTAAAACCTTCTAGATATCCATTATCAATAGTACTAAATAAGTATTTTGTTGATTCACTAAGAACCTGTCTTGAAAAGAAATGAAGGAAGGAGTATGATGAGGTAGGTTGAAAAATAGGAGGTAAAATTGTATCCAAGCGATGTAAGTGATAAGAATTTTGGAGCCACATGTTGCACAAGGAGCGATAGGGAGACCAAGGAAGCACAATATCAGAGCAATTATTAATGCAATAAGGTATATAATGAGAGGTGGTTGCCAGTCTGCCAAAAGATTTTCCGCCATGGAAGACAGTGTATGACTACTTTCTCAGGTGGCGTAATAATGGCAGATTGGAAAAAATACACGATATGCTAGTAAAAGAGGTAAGAAAAGTGGTTGGCAAAAATGAAACACCTTCAGTAGGAATAATTAGTCAGTGAAAACGACTCAAAAAGGGGATCCAGAGAATATGATGCTGGCAAAAAAATAAAGGGTAGAAAACGCCACATCATTGTGGATACTATAGGTCTTGTAATTACTGCTGAAGTACACAGTGCAAGTGTTCAAGATCGTGATGGTGCTCTAGACCTTTTTATTCGAGCTAAAGAAAAAGCTCCAAGGTTACAGAAGTTTTTTGCTGATCAAGGATACAAAGGTAAATTGCAAAACCGCTGTTTATTGGAGACAGGATGTTTATTAACGATCACCAAAAAAGCGGTAGATGTTACAGGATTTCAAGTTATTCCTAAACGTTGAACGAACTTTTGCTTGGCTCTCCAATTTTAGACGCATGAGCAAAGATTATTCCTCTTACTTCAAAAACCAATATCTTCTTCAATATGATTACTTCTATGCTTACTAAATTAGCTACTTGAGTCCTTTCAAGACAGGTTCTAAGTGGCTCGAAAGTTCTCCGATAAAACATGTTGTTATCACCAATACTTGTCCTATTCCTTCCATATGGCCCTGGAACTCCCTGACCAAAGAAGATATTTTCTATACGAGGCATGTTGAACTCTCTCAATAACTCACTATCACTATACAACAAAAAAAGAAAATAGTAACGAACCTTTCTCCTCTCTAAAGAAGAGTTATTTTATATATTCTCTATTTTTTAACTTTTTGCACACTCCAAAAACTTTTCTGCATCAAGCGCAGCCATGCATCCTGTTCCTGCGGCAACTACTGCCTGACGGTATACCTTATCTTGAACATCACCTGCAGCAAACACTCCTGCCCTACTAGTTAAAGTTGTTCCAGGTTTCGTAATTATATAACCCTGCTCATCCATTTCAACAAAGCCCTTAAAAATACCAGTATTTGGTGCGTGTCCGATTGCAATGAATACTCCATCCACTTCTAATTCTTGAGCTTCCGTTGATTTAACTATAATACCAGTAACTTTTTTCGGATTTTCTTCTCCAAGAATTTGCTCTATGGTATGGTTCCATATTATTTTTATCTTATCATTTTTAAAGAGTCTATCTTGCATTACTTTCTCTGCTCTTAATTTATCACGCCTGTGTATTAATATAACTTCTTTGGCAAATCGAATTAAAAATATTGCTTCTTCAACAGCAGTGTTTCCACCACCAACCACAGCTACTACTTTATTCCTAAAAAATGCACCATCACAAGTTGCACATGCTGAAACTCCGTAACCTTGAAATTTCTTTTCACTCTCCAGACCAAGCCACTTCGCCTGCGCACCAGAGGCAATTATAATTGCCTCCGAATAGTAATCATTAGTATTACCAAAGGATTTGAATCCATATTCATTAGAGCCTTCAAGTTGTTCAACGCTTTTTATCTCATCATCTATTATTTTTGCTCCAACCTTTTCTGCATGCAACCTCATTTGCTCCATTAGTTCTGGACCCTGTATTGAAACAAAACCAGGATAATTTTCAACATCTGTAGTAATCGTAAGCTGACCACCAGGCTGCATTCCCGTTATTACAATAGGCTCTAAGTTTGCACGTGCTGCATATATAGCAGCAGAATAACCTGCTGCCCCAGATCCAATAATAAGAACTCTTGTATTCAGTGTCCCCATTCTATAATTCTTCACTGTATGAGTTTAGGTAGTCAGCTACTCCTTCATTACTTGCTTGCATTGCTGGCTTACCTTTCTTCCATCCTGCTGGACATACTTCACCATACTCCTCGTTATGCTTGATTGCATCAACGATTCTAATGAATTCATCTATATTACGCCCTAAAGGCAAATCATTTATCGATTGATGACGTACAATAAATTTATCATCAATAACGAAAGTTGCCCTCAGTGCAACTGAGTCATCATATAATACTCCATAGTCCCTTGATATAGACTTTTTGATATCGGATACTAAAGTGTAGCTAATCTCTCCAATACCACCATCATTAACTGGAGTTTTTCGCCATTGATAATGTGAAAACTTTGAATCTACACTTATTCCTATAACTTCAACACCACGTTTTGAAAAATCCTCTATTTTGTTACTAAATGATATCAATTCAGTTGGACAGACAAAGGTAAAATCAAGTGGATAGAAAAAAAGGACAACGTACTTATTTTTTACGTGTTCGCTTAAACAGAAGTCATCAACTATTTCTCCGTCAGAGAGAACAGCGGAAGCAGTAAAATCCATAGCAGATTTTGTCACAAGATTCATAATTAACCTATTCTTTTAAAACAATTATAATTTTACACCTTGATAAATTCATATGCAAGTTTTCTTTAGTTTTAGTCCTACAAAAACTTCCTCTTATGGCCCTTCTTTTTTACCGATAAGATACAATCTAGTTTCACTTTATATCCTGCTGCTCCTTTCTTGTCATCCCGCTACGTGTTAGCGGGATCCAGGATTTTGATTGGGTTGGTAAGCATAAAAGTATAGCTAACGCGAGCTCTACGTCATACCGCCGCGGTATCTCTAGATCCCGCTAACAAGCAGCGGTTGTCGTTTAGCTATAAAATTTAAGAAAATATTTAAGAAATTTACTAAGTGGGAAAAAAGGCAAAAGGAACCCTGGGGTTATTGTCCGCTTTAAAGTACTGGCGTTTTTTATGTTTTAAACGCCTGACAAGCGAGATTCAGCCGCTTTTAATCGCAACTAACCTACGCTGCAAGTGTTTAAGAAGTTTACCAAGCAGAAAAAAAGACAAAGAAAACCCGAGTTAGCTAGTCCTTTACTATCTCTGTCGAGTATTGGCATTTTTTGATGTCTTGTAACGCTTTGTAAGCGCGTTCAGCTTATTTAGGTATAAACCTAGATGTAGATGAAGTTTTGTAAAGACATACAGTACCTATGTACTGCAAAAAATTGAACATAAGACGCCGATACCTTAAGTAATCCTTACCTTTTAATCTGCAGATTGGCGAAAGCAAATACAATAGCTTCACTACTATGATAAGAGGACTGGCGGAGTTTGTCAAGTGATTTTTAGCCCCGTTTTGAGCTACTGGAATGACAGGTAGTTGTGCAAGAAGCCTATTATGCTTGAACTTACCAGTTTCCGGACAACCTCTAACAAGCGAGAAATTAAGCATACCCCATGGAGGATATGCCCTACTGAGTGTATTTTCGTATTAGAAAAAACCCAATAAGTAAGGTTATTAATGGGATGCACCACAACATATAGGTACTAAATTTTACAGGTGGAGCAATTATAATTGAATCACCGTAAAAATTTTTTAACTCTGAAATTATTTGCTCGTCAGTATATCCATCACTGATTTTTTTACGAATTGTTTTGCGCATATCATATGCAATTTGAGATCCAGATTCAGATAATGATTCGCCAGAACATACTGGACATTTTATTATTTCAAATAAATTGGTTGCTCGGTTTTCCGTGCTTTTGTCTTTGAGTTTATCATCCAAAGTAAAAGCGTTTATGCTTGAATAAAATATCAATATGAAAAATAAGCTAACTACCGTTCTCATTCTTGGTTAGTTCAGTAATTCTACTTAGTTGGTTCATAAAATCAGTGGTGGATAACTTTCCAATAAAGCTTGACCCTACATCATCATCATATTTTATTGAAAATTGAACGCTGTCATCAGTTGTTTTTTCTGATAAGGAAGATATTAATTTCTCGAACGAATTTGAAGCTTTTGAGTCACCAGTTACAGATGAAATTAGTTCCTTATAATTTGATATTGCCACATTAATCTTGTCTTTAAATGAAGACGTAACCAAATTGTAATTTTGCACTCTACCATCTGCAGCAAGGGAAAAGTTATTACTCTGAATTAAAAATTTTTCTATATTGAAATTAATTCTGGAAGCTGAGATGTGATTTACAAATTCATAATCAAATTTAGTATCGATACTCAGATAACTTTCAGGACTTGCAACACTCTTATACCGATAAGCATAAAAATCAAATCCTAGCTTAGCATTTCCATCAAGTTCTTTACTGAGGTAAAATTGAATGTAATTACTTTTACCATTCACTTCAGTTATAATACTTTGTTGATTTTCTGAAACATCACATTTTAATCCATAATCTTCGTAACGAAGTGTGTTTATATAGTCTATTATACTACTATTTCTATCAAAACGCAGCGAAGATAGTAAATCGTTTAGTTTAACAACAAAGTGGTTGTTATTGTTTATGTGGCATTTCATGTCCTTTTTCTCATCACCATGAACAGTAATGTTGACTTCATTACTTGGTATGTAAATATATACTGATTTATCGAATAATCTGTTTTTTATCAGTAAAGCTTCAGATGAAATGGTCAATTGCTCGTTGGAAAATTTTGGGTTCGTCACACGAAAAATGAAGTTAGAAGGAAACCCGCTAAAATCATATGAGATATCAAAATTTTCGTCATTAATGTAGGATATTGTTTTAGCTAGGAGATTTTTTGTCTTACATGCAGAAAAATACCAGAAACCACTATACGCTGCAGGGATAAACAAAAATAAAGAAATTATTATATAGATAAAAACCTTACGCATGATTCCCTTGTTTGTCTAACGATATATTTCTTGTACCTCTTGGTATGGTGACACACAAACCATCAATGTCTTTTGTGATTTTTATTTGGCACCCAAGTCTTGATGTCTCTGTTAAGCCAAAAGCTAGGTCTAACATATCGTTTTCCTCATCAGATATGGGATTATGTGTTTCTACAGCATCATAAAATTCTGGATCAACAATTACATGGCATGTAGAACAAGCAAGAGAACCTTCACATGCACCTTCGAGCAGATCTGGATCACTTCTGTGGGCTAAATTGAGCAGAGTTTCTCCCTCTGCAGCTTCATAACTTTTCTTACTCCCATCAGGTAAAATAAAAGTAACAGATGGCATATTATTTCCCTATTAAAATCCTTACTAATTTTTCTATATTCTACAGGTAATAATTAATATTTGCAAATCCTTTACGTTAAGTCTATTAACGACTTATATAACATCTTTTAAAATAAGTAATGCAACTGCGCAAATACAAAAATCAAAATGTTGCGGTTTTCGGTCTTGGCAAAACTGGTTTATCCGTCATTAATGCTCTAATAAAGAGTGGTGCAAGAATATATGCATGGGATGATCATGAAGAGCAAATAGCAAATGCAAAAATGATGTATAAGGAGTGTAATTTTATTCATCCAAAAAAATACAATTGGCATGAGATAAGAACGTTGATTTTGAGCCCTGGAGTGCCAACAGAGCCACATTGGATAGTCAAACTTGCGAGGAGATTTGATTGCAAAACAAAATCAGATATTGAGCTATTTCTTGAAGCTAAAGCTACGAACCAGAAGATAGTAGGAGTAACAGGAACAAATGGTAAATCAACCACTACATCGCTGATAGGGCACATATTAAAATCTGCAGGGAAAAAAGTAGCTATTGGGGGAAATTTAGGTGTTCCTGTTTTGGACTTAAATAGAGATGCAGAAATTTATGTAATTGAGTTCTCCTCTTTTCAATTAGATTTAATGAATGAAATTGATGTTGATATTTCTGTGTTGCTCAATATCACACCAGATCACATAGATAGGCATGGGAGTATGGAGAATTACGTAGCGGTTAAATCAAAGCTAATAAACGGTAGTAAGGTTGCTGTGATAGGATGTGATAATGAAATCACTGCTGATATATTCAACAAATTCACTGGAAACAAAATTCCAACATCAGGGAAAACTTTAGTGGAAGAACACCTTTCGGTGTCATCCCAGTGCTCCGACACTGGGATCCAGAAAATCTCGTTAAAACTAGAGAATCACAACTTATCAATAAGTGATGTGAAAGTAAACCTGATATCCAACGCAGAAAACATAGCAGCGGCATATGCCGTATGTAAGGCACTTGGAGTAAATAGCAGCACTATTATCAGTGGAATCAAATCCTTTTCAGGGCTAAGACACAGAAATGAACTACTAGGCAAAATAAAGAACGTGCTTTTTGTAAACGATAGCAAAGCAACTAATGCAGAATCGAGTGAAAAGGCGATTTTATCTTACCATAACATATATTGGATTGTTGGTGGAAGGAGTAAAGAAGGTGGTATAGGGTTATTAAGCAAGCATTTTACAAGAATTAGGAAAGCTTTTCTTATTGGAGAATCAACTGAAGCTTTTGCAAGCACTCTGAAAAATAAAGTGGATTTTGTAGAGTGTGGCAATCTGAAAAATGCATTTGAATTAGCTTACAGGGAGGCTTTTTATAGCAAAGAAGAAATAACGATATTGCTTTCTCCTGCGTGTGCTTCTTTTGATCAGTGGAAAAATTTTGAAGAACGAGGTGGTGCTTTTTGTAAGATGTTTGAAAATCTGAGGTACAATCATATGTGCTGTTTAGTATAATATTGTATGGAACAAGATAAAATAAAATTGATAATAGATGAGCTAATTAGGGTTATTCCATTTGAAGGAATAAGTGATGAAACCCTATTAAAAGTGTGCACGGACCTTAATCTAGCTAATAGCTTTTGCAAATTTCAAAATGGAATATATAGCGCTTTGGAGTACATAGCAGAGGACTCAAATAGCTCAATGAAAACTGAGCTAAAAAATTCTAATTTAGAAGGTATAAAAGTACGAGAGCGAATAAAGTTAGCTGTTCAAATACGCCTTTCAAACTACGTTAAGTTGCCGAATTATAGAGAATTTTTAAAAAATGTTTTATCATTTTCTGTGTTGCCAAAAAATACATACTTTTCTAGCAAACTTTTGTACAGAACTGTTAGCGCAATTTGGTACAGCATTCACGATCAATCAACAGATTTTAACTACTATACAAAAAGGGCAATATTAGCTGGAGTATATTCAAGTACAATACTCTTTTTTATTAATGACTATTCAGAAGATTTTGTAGACACTCTATCGTTTCTTGATAGGCGTATCGATAACGTAATGGCATTTCAAAAATTCAAAACTCATTTAAAAGGAGTTATAGGGAATTTCTTATAGACCTTTTCATTATACTAGTTACTCATATTTATATTTTAAAGCCACCTTGATTTTCTTTCATCTTTATGTCAAAATCACTAAATATTCATGAACGATAAAATGAAAGTTATTTACCATACCAATGGTGATACAAAACTAGAAGAAAGTACGAAACACGTAGTACACTTTTTTGGAATGCTCGGGTGCATTAAGTTTAATGCACTTGGTAAAGATCTATCTGTAAAACAAGGAGGTAAGTTTCACATAGTGAAGCATTATTTTGACTATCCTTATTTCTCTAGGATCGTTAATCCAAAACTCTTTCAGAAAGAATTAAATGAAGAAGAAAAAAAATTCAATAGAAGGATAATATCACTATATTTATGTTCCGCTATATTGTCCATTGCTTCTATTGTGTCGTTATACTTGGCATACCAGAATCAAAAATCAAAAAAGGTGCTTACAGGGTTAGCTTTTACGTCAGTAGTGCTATCAATTTTGACTACTGTATGTTTTATTGCAGTTTGTCTATGGATGTTTTTTGATTTTGTTAAGGAGAAGTTCGTTGTACATAGAATCAAAAGCTTTTTGGAAAATGAAGTCAGCCCTGAGTGGATAAAGCGTTACAAAAAAGAACTTGTAGGTGACAATCAGGAAGTGGATGCAGAAACTTACGATCAAGAATCAGCGAAAAACAAAGATATAGAGGATATTATAGAGTTTCTTTTGGAGAGAAAGAAGGTCGTAGCACTATATAAATTTCTAACAAATGGTGAAAAGTTAGTTCAGGCTGGAATGGCAATGGTTAACATGTTGCTTGTAAAGGGTATACATCCAAATGATATAGTCTTAGATACTAACTCTCTTGGAGGAGGAATTGCAGCGGAAGTTTTAAGAAGGTTTGAAGAACAAGGTATCTATTTAACATTAATTCATAGTAACTCTTATAGTTCACTTAAGGAGACAGTCGAAGGTTCTCCTAAGAGCTTAGTGAACTGGCTTCCCTCAATGCTCTTGAATCGTTGGTTTGAGTGTTGCGGATTAGATTTAAATTCACTGGAAATTGTAAAGAAGATGAAAGGTCCTGTGCTGATTGTTGGCAGGAGAGGAGATGAAGTAATCCCAGAAGACATGCAACTTGTTGGTAAACTTGATGATCAACGCACTGACAAAACTTTCAGAGAAAATGTAGTGCTTGAACATGATCCTAAAATAGCTTGTGAAAATAAAATTCACATCGATTATAAGGAACATTTAGTTCGTTGTGAGGATAATGATGGTACAGGTACAATAAAATACACCAGTTACAAAGAAATAGAAAATCAATTTTTGGAAAATGCAGGCAAGTATTTAAAAGAAAATAACCTTAATGGAAAATTTAATAGAAAGGACTATGAAGAATGTTATTTCTCTAAGAATCTGAGAGAAATAACATTACAGTCCATCAATGGAAGGAGTATATAAGTTTAAGTTGATAGAGAAAGAAAAATTATTTTTGCTATACCGTAAGTACGTTCCAAAATTACGCTAAAATTTTCGTTGCATTGAAAATCTTCATCTTTTTTGATCTCTAGAATTATCAACGCATCATTACTTAACCAGCCTGAGTGAGCTAGCCCATTCAATGTTGATTCAACTAGATTACTATCATAAGGTGGGTCTATAAAAACTATGTCACATTTTGAAATAGGTTTTGGTAATC
The DNA here is from genome assembly GCF_964277405.1 of Wolbachia endosymbiont of Cantharis cryptica. Lineage (GTDB taxonomy): Bacteria > Pseudomonadota > Alphaproteobacteria > Rickettsiales > Anaplasmataceae > Wolbachia. Next base: position 73,010 of record NZ_OZ195521.1, read on the forward strand.
CGTTAGCACTGCAGCAAATTAGCGTGATATTGTCCGTAATTCCAAAATCTTTTGCTGTTTTTTTAGGCAGTTGCAAATTGTAATAGTCTGAATCCACCATGAATGCATGTTTAGCGCCGCGAGAAAGCGCTTCAAATGAAAAAGAGCCACTACCACAGAATAAATCCAGTACACTTGAGTTATAAATAGGTTTTCTTGAGGAAAGTATACTAAATATTGCTTCTCGGACAATACTCATAGTTGGCCGTGCAGCTAAATGCTTACCTGTAGTTATTTTTCTTCCGCGATATTTGCCTGCAATGATGCGTAGCATATTAAATAAGCTCCAAAATAATTAATTATTTAATACTATATGATTAATGTCAATAGACTCTTGCATAACCTAAAAAAAGGCAAAAGAAGCCCCGTGGTATTTACTTTTGTGTCGAAATATCGGCGTTTTTTTATTCTAAAACGCTTAATAAGTGTGACTTAGCTGCCTTTTAATTGCAACTAACCTTAGCGATAAACGTTTAAGAAATTTACTAAGCAGAAAAAAAGGCAAAAGAAACCCCGTAGTGCGAGTTTTGACTCTCTATTACTGTAAGTGGCGCTGTAATAATGTGCTAACGCTTAATATAAGCGCGATTTGGCTGAATGTAGAAAAAATTTAAAAGACATGCAGCCGCCATAATTTTATGTAATCCGCCAAAAAATACCTTAAGTTTTTTACTGAATTTTGTCATTGAGCCTGCAGGTCAAAAACAAGTTTTGAGTCAGAAATACCCTTATTATCATAATAAGAGGACTGGTGGAGTTTGTCAAGTAAGTTTTTCGTTTCATTTAATGCTTTCTTTTGATTTATCTTCGGTATTCATTGCATGACCAATTTCATCTTGTAAATCATCATGGCCATGTTTTTCATCATGATTTATCCCTTCAATTCTGCTTTCTAACTCTAACTTAATTATAGTGTTGATTTTATCTATGTTATTGAGAAAGCTTTTACATTCTTCATCACTATACTCCTCACCAGATGCCTTTTTTTCGATAAATAGACTTTTAAACTCTGTAAGATCAGAATTCTGATCGGTATTTAGTACAACATTTCTCTCTATGAAGCTAAGATCCGATAGTAACAAACTAACCTCTAATAGATCTTCACTTTTCACGCTTTTAAGGTCTTCAAGGTTTTCTAAAATACTAAACACCTTAAGCTCTTCTTGCGCAATTTCTTGATCTTCCTTATCAAATTCGGATAACAACTCATGATTATCTATAAATTTCTCACTCAAAGCTTCATTCAATTTAGCGAGGTTGATGTCGTTATCTGGCAGTGTATTATCTAATAATAGATCCACTCTTGCTCTACGCGCATTCAAAACGTCATCATAGTCATTTAACTTTATGTTGCCATCGTCGTCTTGCTGCAATTTATAGTAATCAAGACCTTTGAAATTTTTTTTACTAGCCTTCATTGTTGTCCTCATCCCCACTTCTTTCTCTTGGCTCATCCGGTACACCTCTTATTGATTCATTTGGCTGGTCCTCGCCTTGTTTTGGATCTGGCGCTGATTGACTGCTACCACCTTCATCCTTATATCTTTCCGGCTTTCTCTTACGTCCGATAGTGTAATCATGAAGCTTCTCTAAGAAATCTCGCCTATATTCTTTTGCTCTATAGAGTAGGTTATGGTTATAGCTATGCTTTCCTATGGAGTCAACGCCATGCTCCCAAGTAAACTTCATAGCATCTTCTATTGTATAACCCAAATGTGACCCTACATATCCTTTATAATAATCTAAATATTTACCAATCCTTCTATGTGTAATATCTTCTTTATCAACTCCAAATGCCCTGTAAATTTTTTCCTCAAGCTTGTCAACATCATTTTCAGGTGATGTTGCAAACTTTGTTGCTTCAATAGTAGCATTTACAAGTTTACGTGGCACATCAATAGCGTGTTTCAGTACGCCTCCAACTCTTGGTACCCTGCCCAGTAGGTTAGCTGTACCTCCAGCTAATCTATCCGGTAAATGAGTAGCCCAACTGCCTAAAGACTCTAGTTTTCCACCAGCAAAATTTTGCCACTGCTGTTTTAATCCTTCCGCTATGCCAGCTAAAGGCGATGCCTGATACATCTTAGATATATTGTAAACACTGTATCCACCACCAGCTATACTTGAGCCCATCTGTTGTATGAACTCGCGTAAGGAAAACATTAAAAATGAAAGCAAGAATAATATAAAGATTTCCCCTGCATTGATTAAATAGCCCCTCTGTATGTCTTGCACCCTTTGATAATCGCTATTATCTTGATAATTTTTGCAATCCTCACAATCTTTACATTTCTGACAGTATTTACTATTGGGATCCTTATATAAATCATGAAGTTTCAGTACTCTACAACCCCGTTTTTCTACTACTTTCTGCACTAAAGACTTTATTTTTCTTTTCAGATCTGGTCCTATGATACCTTTTCTATAACCATCTACTATTTTCTCATAATTTTCGCATCTTTCATCTTTTGACTTGCAGTAAAATCCTCTTATTTTATTGTCTATATTATTAATCAGCAATAAGATATCAAATTTTTCTCCTGCGTGTGATAAACTGTTTGTTAAGCGCACCAAATTTTTTTCATTTTCACTACATTTATTATTAACTACCATATCATTTTCCGCGATGTAATGGTCTGCTGGATTATTTTTAGTGCCAGGAATTGGATTAAAGAAAGGATAATCTATATAACGAAAACCTTTTTCAACGTAATCCGGTGGAAGAGGAATATATCCAGCGCCACCAGTAAATTTTATTGCACCACCTTCTCTGCTTATCTTTTCTATACCATCTATATCTTTATCTATGTTAAGTGGAGAAGCTTCTCCGATAGTGTAAGGTACGAAAATTTGCCCTGGGGTCCAACCAAAGTACTGCTTATCAATAATACAAAAACCACCAAACATCCATTTTGGAGCACACAACCTTACCTCGAGCCATTTATTGTAGCATACAGTAAAACCTAACTGCCTATAAAAGGTATTCATTATAATTGACGCCAGCAATGACAGTAGGGTAAATATCATAATCGATTGTAAACAAAAACTGATACAGAATTTTATCCAACCTTCAAATAGACTTTTCAGCGGTGAAAATAAAATAGAGATTAGGAATAGCGGCATGATAGCTATAAGGAAAGCTATACCCATAAAACCAGAGAGAAATATTATGAAAGCATATAAGCACAACAAGAAATATAAAACGATCCCTACGAAAATTGCTGGTATCATAAGTAGGCTTGCCCACATTTGGTAATGTAAAAACGCTGCAAACTTTTTCCAAACCGAATAAGCAAAAAATTTATTGAACATATCCTCCATGAAGCTGAATAACTTGATACGAGCAGCTTCATCTCCTTGAGCAATATTTGAGTTACCTCCAGTGTTCATATTGGGAGCAAAATTAGTAATTATACTTATCAATTGTTCAAGGCCTGTGACAAATAAAGTAAGAAAATGATCATAGAAAAACCTAAAACTTCCAGGAGATATAAGCGCTATTACTAGAGTGATTTTCATCATCCTGATGAGCATATCATGCTTAGTTTCTCGTATCATGCCAAAAAGATAAAGAAGCGATGAAATCACTATAAACAGGACAAGTAAGGAAAGGACGAAATTGTGAAAGCTCGTGCTATGCTCAGCTATATTTTGAAACATAGTTTGTGCAGCTGCACACTCACTACCTTTACAATCTTTATTAGGTGAGATCAATAAAGTGTCTTTTAGATAATGATAAACTTCATTGAAAAATCCAAAGGTATTCGGTTTTTGTACTCCACCCAAAAACTCAAAAGAGTAGCCGCCTGCGTTATCTAAGTAATATCTATCTAATATTTTTACATATATTTTCCATCCCTTTCCTAACTTTACCGAATCACAATTCCTATCCTTTAATTTAGTGCTATCTCTGTCTAAAGTAAAAAGTCCACTTTCGCCTTCTGCTGTGGAGTTATAACCTAGATGTACAGTAGGATATTGAGGATCGCGTATTAACTTTAGATTTTCGTTAGGATCATCTTTCCCCGTTTGAAACAAAAGATAAGCACCATGACCATTGGTAAACCAACATGGAACACCACGTGATACTGCATTTTTGCTATCATCTTCATTAACGCACTTACAATTCACAGTGCAACTTGCCTTAGGCTTACTTGAAAATTTTTGTATGCTAGGCTTGTAATCATTACAAACTAAGTGAAAGTCAGGCAGACTGTTGTCACCTTTCCCTCTTTCAAATTTGGTTGCATATTTTAGCTGTTCCAAGCTTTGCAAGTTATAACTGCCTTTAGATTCTTTCTTATTATTATTACTCCAAGATGTCCATGCACCATTAACTCGCACTATTAAGCTATCTCCATTGGTTTCTAATCCGGTATCTTTCCACTTCACTACCTGGTTATGGTGAAAACCATAATTAATTTCCCCAGTTTCAGGATCAATAACTTCTCCATCTTCTGGAATAAACATATCATGATCGCTTGAAAAATGAGCGCTTACTGTAATAGGTTCAGGACCAAAATAGTCAGCAGATATACATCTTGGGAAAGGCATATCGTTCTTATTACAACCTGTGATCAGCACATAAGCTGCAAAAAGTAGTAATCTAAACCAACATTTGCCTAAGCGTGACTGCATATCTAAACTTTTTCCAAATATAGAAATAAATTTCTAAAACTCTACTTAAAATATCTTTTTAATTAGTTACTCTATGATATCATTTATATTCTTCTTCTTTCACTTTTCTTCCTCGTTTTTCGCTTTAAGATCACTTCTTTTCCCTAATTTTTCTTGTGTTCCAGGTTTAGGGCTACTAGAATCATCACTCGTTTTTCTATCAGCACTTCCTCGTTTGTCTGATTGCTTTGGTGTTTCAGATTGCGGTTTGGATTTAACCTCAATTTTTGGTCGATCTTTACCCACTTGTTGCCTAATGTTCTGTATCATACCTTGGGTCTTATCATCAAGGCCAACAGTTGACAGTATAGATTGTGATGCGCTTTGGGCAACTTTACCAACACTTTGAGCAACTCCATAACCAGAGCTGAATAGTGCTTGTGCCATAGTTTCTGATATACGAACAAAAGCTTCCATTGCACCGGCAATAATGAGATATATAAACGCCTGGATTAGGTCTATAGGTAATGCTGCAAAGTGTCCACCTGTTTTCCCTCCATCGCTTAATGCAACATCAACGCTAGTGCCAGGACTATATCCAAGAGGTAATATTGATTTCATAAGACAGAGATCATACGATAAGAAGTTTACGCTAATTAAACATTGATAGCATGCAGAAAAATTTGTGAGGTTATATAAAACTGAATACATCAATTGATTTAAAATGGATAAAGATGAAAATAAAATGACTGGTTGTACTGCAACATGAGCTAGCGTTTTTATCCAGTTATCAAACAAGGATTTAGTCTGTTGAAATAAAATGAATACGATAAATAAAGGTGTTAATGACAGTAGAAATGCCACTAGAACAGTAGATATCACATATCTAAATGTGGCGCTAATAATGCACTTTAAGAACGTAAAACTGGCATGGAGTATTATCAAAAAAGCAATAAAGCCAAAAGGACCAGAGAGCATTAACGATAAAAACTTCAACCAAGTTTCTCCCGTGAATAATACTCCTGCTGTTAAGTCTAAGAATGCAAATTTTCTACCCCCTTCCCCTATATAGCCAGAAAAACTATCAATTAAATAAGTGCTACTATCTACAAAAAGTTTGGATAAAGTTATACCAAAGAGTTCCCAGCTTCTATTGCTCAAGGCAAAAGCTATAAATGCTATCTTCATCATCCTTACAATAAAATCGAATTTACTTAGCTGTATTGTTCCAAGCATATAGCCAACAACAGTAAATATAACGTATAGAGTAAGCAAAGCTCTTACTCCTTGAAGAAGACCTCTTGCATATCCTTTATATGAATCTTTAACGCTGTCCCCAATTACTTCTTCTTTTATAAATTTAAATACCCCGTTTACATTCGATGAAATAAAATCATTAATTTTTCTTTTTACAAATAAAGTTATAACATACTTATTGTTTTCATAATATTTGCCACTTTTATCTGTAATATCATCTTTTTCTACATTGCTTACATCAATACCAAAATATATCTTTTTAGATTCTTTATTCTGAAAGTGTTCTCCGTTTATTACATCTAATATGGTATACTCATCTTTTTCGTTTACTTCTTTTCTTACTCCTACTACTTGGAAATCATTAGTTCCTACACCACGCAAATCTTTAGGTGGCTTATCGCCTAAATATACATACAATTTTTCGCCATTAATATATTCACATGATCTAGTCACTTTAACATGGTACCCACCTCTATTAGCTCCATAGTGACCATAATCTGCGATAGCAAGCATCACACTACTACCAGGTGTTACATCTTTTATTGTGTAATCACTATTTAACTCCAGAGAAAAATCCTCAAATTTACCTTGAATTTGTGAACACACATTATCTCCTTTTGCACCCTCTTTCTCTGGAAGACATTGGGTACCTTGAGCAGTGTCCTTCATATCATCACGTTCGCTTTCAGGAACACTTGCATCACCTGGGTCGCTTATTTTTGCAACAAGAGCTTCAGCCCAGGAAATATCTTTAGTACCCTCTTCGGTGTTTGATGTAAAATCAATAATGTTAATCTGCTTGGGATCCCCTTTATTTTCCTCAATCTCCTTAAGCTTATCCTTAACCTCTTTAAGGTGAGAATACATGTCACATGTATTTCCTTTATCATACTTCTTATACCTTATAGAAGAGACACAGTTTCGGCTTCCTTTTTTACGCAAACCTGCATTGAAAATACCCTCTTCAGTATAACATATATTCTGATAGTAACAATTAAGCTCATAAGAGCTGTACTTCTTTATCTCGTTGGGGTCGCATTTTTTTCCGTCGCATAGTTCATTTAACCCTATTTTCGTGCGACGTAAATCGAGCAGTGAGCCATATATCCATGGTTCGTTGTCTTTAATATGATATTGATTGAAATGCACCTTATTATCATATGGAGTGTAGCCGTTACCAACCAGAACTTTGTATTTTTGTTTTTTTCCATCTTTTCTTGTATCTAACTGATCAAGTGTAACTTTCTTGTCTTTTGCATTTTTATAAAAAAACTCACCTCCTTCACATATCTCCCTTGCAGTAGCCTGACTGCCATTACTTTTGTAATAATCATTATTCAAGATCACTTTTTCTTTAAGAATGTCTAATTTATCACAATCAATTTCCATTCCTCTGGAAACTAAGCTGAAGCTCAACTTATCACCAGGATTTACTGTAATCCCAGTATCAACATAACGTCTCCTACTATAGGTGTCCCTGTCCCCAAAACCTTTACCACCACACAGTTCGTTTTTACTCACGCCATTTTCATCAACACCATAATTATTAGGTACATTATTAATATCTGCAGCTTTACTATAATTCGGCTCTGAGCCGTCAGAACAAAAGCCAGCAGGCACAAGTACTTTCTTTGGATTTTTGCCTTCTTTAGGAGGGCAGAAATTTACTGATCCATCGAGGGTAAATTTGATTTTATCACCCTCGCTAATTACTTGACCAGAATCAACCCAATGGATCTTAATTCCTTCATCAGCTTTATGAACTGGAACATCCACGTTAACACTAGTGTTTCTGCTCTGCAACCCAGGTTCGACACAATCCATATTACAACCAGTGATTGCAAGACACAGTATCAATAATAGCGATCTCTTACTTATCATTGCTGTTTTCCTGGTTGTGGTATCTGAGGCGTTGACCTTTGAGTCCCTTGTGGTATTTGAGGTCTTGACGTACCTGACTGTTGAAAAGCACCTCCTCTTTCTCTTCTTTGAACGCTTTGTTCATCTAACCCTACTGTTCCCATTAAGCTTTGTTGATATTGTCCTCCAGGTTCGTTTTGCACATAAACACCAAACAACGAGTCAGATATTGTCGAAGAAGCTTCCACTAAAGCTTTCATAGCATGACCCAAGATAACAAAAGCCATCATAGCAGTAATATTAGGTGTATACTTGGAAGCATAACCATAGATGATGCAAGGGTTAAAAATCTTTAGGTTAATATTAAGTATGCATGTAGAACAGACTTCAAAATCAAACACTGAATATATGATATAATCCATAACTTGGCTTATCAGTGATATAAAAATTAAAAGCACTACTGGATGAATCGCAAATCTTGCCAAGTTTTTAACCCAGTTGTGGAACATCTGCCTAGTATACGTAAATAGAAGACAAATAATAAAGATAGGCGCCAAAGAAAGCAACAATGCAACTATTGCTATGGATGTAATGAAAGAAAATAAGGCATTGAAAATAGATAAGGTCACTGTTATTAAGCCCCAAATCACCAAGCAAAAAGACACAATACCCAAAGGACCAGAAAATATAAGAGATACTATTAACAACACTGAATGTGATGACAGAAATCTATTTAACGGCAAATCGAGAAATTCAAAAACATTTGATGTAGTACCTCTAAAGTTTGCTATTTCCATTAACTGCTTTGGGGTGTTAATAAAAATAGAAAATGCGTTGTTATAAAAAAAATTCCAGCTATTATCCTGCAGGAGCTGAGTGATAATTCCTATCTTTACGCATATAATTAAAAACTCATATATAGAAATATGAGTTAAACCAAAAAAGTAGTAAAGGGTGTATAAGGTTATATATAGTACTAATAGCGATATTATAGTAGATCTAATGGTATTTGTTCTGCTTGATTTTATAAAACTTTCGTAAAGAGATTTTACAGGACTAGTATCAGAGTGAATCGCGTTGGGGTCTTTATAGCTGGAACCAAAAAATGCAGTTTTTACTTTCTCATCAAAAAAGTTGTATATCGCACTAAAAGTTCTTGTAGGTGGCTCTTTAGTTGTTAGGTTAATACTAAATTGACCTTCATTTTTATAATTGCAACCATGGTCTCTTATTCCGTAATATATGGTGCCTTTTTTTTCTTTTAACTTTTCTTTTAAGCCTTCCATATATTGAGCGTCATGAACTTGGCTAATATTCACAGATATATCCCCCTGATTTTCATCACCAGGCTTATGCTCAGGGAATTTATCAGAAACACTTATATACAAGCTATTTTCCAGACTATGATTCTTTGTAACTCTTATATTGAAACCACCTTTATCATTTTCATCGTAGCAGTTCTTGTCCTTTCTACTACATAAACTAAAAGTTAAACCTGGTGTTTGATGGTATTTTTTTATCTTATGATCACAGTTAGTACATATGCCACCTGTTGGAATGTGCTCAAAACCTTCATCATCCATGTTAATACTTAATAGTGTAATGTCAGTTTTTACCTGCTTTTCTTTTAGTATGTTACTAATAGCTTCAACATCAATAGATTCATTAGTAATGGACCGGGATATTTCACCTTCTACACTATTGTATTCAATATACACGCAACCTTTGTTTCCGCTGCTAGAAGAAAACTTACATATACGTCCACAGAGTAGATTTAAAATGTGCGTATCTATTTTACTTTTCTGACTACTTGAAAGCCCGCTGCAGTCTATGTTTTCTCCTTGTTGTTTTATAGATTTGACAATCTTTTCAATCTCCTTTTGATCAGATTTCGATAAATCTGAATTCCAATACTCTTTTCCATGCAACCATTCTGGTTTACCTATAATGTACTTATTAGGACATATACCATCTATACCACCTTGACATTCTTCTTGATTTAAAACATGTGCAAAATACTCCTTTTCTTTCTCGCTGCACTTTTCATCAATTTTCACATACCTTTCCTTATTATCCTCGGTGTTTTTACACATTTTACTACCAATTACACTAAAGCTTATCGTATCGCCATCTTTAAGCGCAAATGGCAATGTACCGTAACTTTTCCCAGGTCGAATTGCAAAATCTTCATACTGCTTAGGACAAAAATTAACCTTTCTAGGCACTATATCAATCTCTGTTACTATTATTCTATCTGAGATATTAACACCAGAATCAACCCACTTCTGCTCTGTTGACACTACATCTAATTTTTCGCGCAAGTTTGATAAACCTTCTGGCTTAATACAGTGATCCCCGCAACCGGACAACAAAAAGAATACCGCTATTAACAAAAACTTATGCATAGCCTACCGAAGTTTTGGTTACTTGAACTTTTAAGCATCTATGACCCACCTTTAACTTTCAGTACCACCAGTACCTCCAGTACCTTTGGTAGCGTTAAGAGCTTCACTGGAAATACCTCCATTGTCTTTTCCTACAGAAGGTGATTTACTAGGCTCTTCATTAAGATTCGTATTTCTCTTAGCCTCCTGAAGATCTTTAGCAGCTCCAGCAGCATCCCCAGAATGAGCTTTACCAATAGCTCCAGCAATAGCTTTACCTACAGAAAAAGCTTTTGACATCATTTTTCCAGGTGTAGCACCAGAACCGAGTGATGCCCTATGATTACCAGCAAGTTCAGCAGCCATTTCAGGAAGAATGTTTAAAAAGTGATAAAATAGGAATAATACTAGAGCTAATTTTAGTAATTCTCCTATGAGAGAGCTGCCAAATTCCATGTATGTAAAGTCGAATAGACCAAGTATGCTGCTCTTTTTAAAGCTGTAGTTTTGCATCATACACGCTAGAGTAGTTTCATTTTTATCACATTCATCATCTCTTAACTTAAACCATTGTTTCTTACTACCACCCGAGGCTTTTATTTTCTCCTCATATTCCTTGTCCAGCTCAAAGTTCAAATTTGTAAAATAGATTTTATCACATGCTATGAACATAAAGGACAAAAATGCGAAGAGCATAACTGGATATAGGCTATAGGTGATCAATTCTCTTATCCACCCATCAAAATATCCTTTAGTGTGCTGAAACAAAACCATAGGAATAAATAAAGGTGATAAAATGATAATTACACTTAAAGCAATTAGAGATAAAATAAACACATAGCACATCCACAAAATAACCATCATCATCATAACGGCCATGAATATAACAACAAGAGCTGTTAAAATCTGCCCCCCAGCGAAAATAATGCCTATTATCGAACCTGCAACTAACAAGGCAGGAGCAGCACCAAGTAAAATAGCCAATGTTGCTACACCTCCAGTACCAATTTTGCCAGCAATTCCATCTAAAGGGGCACCTAAATAAAATAAAATTCTACAATCAAGCCTATCCCAAGGTGCAAGATAGCTGTAATTTGTTGTACCGTGTTTGTAATTACTTGCTTCATAATTACATATGTTTTTACTTTCAGATGATGCTTTCAACACTATTTCTGACAAACCATTTGAAAGTTTTGTTATTTCTCCATAATAATGAGACATGGTGCTGCCTGTTGTAAAGTAAATCACTAAAGCAAATTTAATGATCAACATATACATTTCTTGTGGACTACGAACTCCACCAGACATGGCTTTTATAGAGAACAGTATTAAAGCTAAAACCAGAACAGCAGTTACAGTGTGCTTCAGCCTTTTTTGTGCTACAGACAAGAAACTACCCTTCACTTGTCCTTTTTTTGCTCCTTCCTCATATTTTAATTGATCACCACTTGAATCAATACCTGCCACTAAATTATCTAACGATTCCTTAATGCATTGCACTATCATAGAGGTTATGGGAATAGGAGCTAATGATTTACTTCCCGCCTGATTGTAGCAAGCTTCAGAGACATACGAGCTAAAACAGCCAGCATTATTGTAATGTGAAAAAACTTTTTTATCCTCTTCCTTTTCCCTTATAATAGTTTTGTAATCTTTATTTCCGGGGTCGCTAAGATCAACCTTATATTCACCTGTACCATCTTTATTTTTGAATATCATCACAGATTTTTCACACATAGGAGCAAGCGGGTCTGGTGGCAATTCCGTGCACCCCATATCAACTCCTTGCGGCCAAGGAGTCATTGTAATACCAAGTGTGCTAACACTGGCTAACTCCGCACATAATCTACCCATTTTTCTTACTGCTTTGAATGTTGACCCATGTATGATTTTACTCTGTCCTGCTTTAAGAACTTTACATTCCAGATCACCGTCAACCTTCGGTGACCATGACCCATCTACGTATCCAGTGTCTTTCTCCCTGACATCAAAGTCTATATTACTTGTAAAAAGATTACCAAAAGTTAAAGGATTGCGATGACATACTTCTATATATTCACTGTATTGCACACCGTTTTTTGGCCAGTAATAACCACCAGCATTTTGGTCAGATATGGAGTTTAAAATGCCCTTCTCTATTTTTTTACCTACTTCTATTGATCCATTTTCCTTATCAAAACATTTAAAATATTCATCTTCCTTTTTGTAATTCTCATTTGTGCACTCTGAATATTTTGAGTATTCTGATTTTGAGAATCCGAAATCTTTATACTTTCCATCATGATCACGTGCAACTGGGTGTCTAACAAAACTATGTTCACAAACAACAAGTCCTCCTATCGCTTTCCAAACCCCAACAATTGCAGCTATCATTCCAACAATAACAAGAGCAGTAAATAAACCAGCAGAAGAAACGATCAAAACAATACCAGTAAATATTGCACCAACAGCAATCGCTATTCCAGCAAGTGCTGCAGCCGTTTTAAACGCTCCACAGTCAGGGTTAGAGGCACGACTAAAGCTACCAGCAGAGTTGAATCTACTAACAAATTCTGTCTTGTCAGTACCACTTACTTCATTTGCAAACACTGGATATGAGAGTAAAAAATCTATATTTAATAAAAATATCGCAATTAATAGCAATGACAGCTTAGTCTTAAACATTTTTTACCTTCTGATAAAATATAGGCAACCATGCTTTTGGGTTATCTCCGACTTCTTTTAATATATCATGTAATAATAGAACACTTTCTGCACGTCCTGACAATACGTTGACTATATCATCTAAGCCTTTTAAGTCTATTTTAGCTACTACAGCATTAACTCCTTGTTTTAGCAAAAAGAATCTAGTACTTGGATCTGTGTGCTTAATTAGTATATATTCACGTTCAGTTAACATAAAAACATCCCGATAAACACTAGTAGCCTTCAAATTTGGTAAAAAAATCTGAGTCGCTGTTTGTTGTACAAGTGTATCACTAATAGCACTTTTACTTGCATCTTCAACGCTCTGAGTAGCAAAAATCACAAAAGCATTTAATTTTCTCAGCACTTTCAACCAGTCCTTTATCTTAGGTGCAAAAACTGGATTATCTATTAACGCCCATGCCTCATCAAGAACAATAATAGATGGAGTGCCATCAAGAGATATACTAATCCTATGAAACAAATAAATCAATACCGGTCCAAGAGCAACAGGATCTTTGAGCAAATTAGCCATTTCAAAGCCAAATACTCTTGCTTTTGAAAAATCCAGCAAATCTTCTTTATTGTCAAATATTGCAGCATGAGAGCCATCACCATGCCACATAGATATTGCTCCAGCTAGGGTATCAGGACCTGCAAGTCCTAAAAATGGTACGAGATTTCTTAAGAATCTGTCTTCTTTTCTTAATTTAAAATTTCCTTCAATTGCGTCATTAATTCGTGCAATATCTTCTGAAGTAAATTTACCATTGTATACTGAAATTAAAGACTTTATCCACTCCATTAAAAACGTTCTATTATCAGGAGTATCATCAAGTTGTAGAGGATTAAAGTTTGTTTTAGTTCTTGGTTCTATTACAGTATAGACACCACCTAATGCTCTTAAGAAAATCTCTGCACCGCGATCTTTATCAAAAAAGAATATTCTTGGAGAAAATTTTATCGCTTGAGCACATAGGAAATTCATTAAAACAGTTTTACCAGCACCAGTTGGACCAATGATCATGGTATGCCCAACATCCCTTATATGAAAGTTAAAGAAAAATGGAGTGCCAGATGTTGTATCAAAAACTGTAACAGCATCTCCCCAGTGGTTATTGAATTTATTGCCAGTAGGATAATTATGTTGGGATGCAAAACCAGCCAAATTAAGACTACTTATCGTACCTTTTCTTACTATATAGTCGAAATTGCCAGGAATTTGCGCCCAAAATGCTGGTTCAAGGTTAACTCTCTCACGGATAGGATAAACACCACAATTAGAAAGCTCAGACTCTACCAACGACAAAGCATTATCCAATGATTTAGGGCTTTTTTCTATACATAAAATGGTTAAGTGATGTTCGCCAAACGCAATCTTACCACTCATTGCATCATCAAGCGCGTGAGAGATTTCTGCTATTTGGGAAATAGCTTTATCTGCAGATTGTATCATCCGATTTTGCTGTATCTGCATTTTTGCAATTGCCATTTGCCTATTTGTAAATTGAAAAGACTGTGTGATGATGAATTCGTAAGGAAGTTGTAAAAAATAATCAAGCATTCCTGCAGAAGTATTATTTCCATATTCTTTGATACTAACTATTCCAGCGTATTTACTCTCATTATGAGTCACAACTTGTATCATCTTACGGCCAAAAAATAACCTATGTACTGGCAGATATCTTGATATTTCAGTTCTTAGCGGAAGAAGTGTGTTTGTAACGAAGCCACAATTTACAATCCTAGATAGAAATTCCATTACTTCACAAAACAGACCGTTTGGAGTTTCTTTTACTCCAAGGATCTTAGGCGAATAATTCCTAAGGCTCGTCACCACACGATTTGTCGTTTCCTCTAAATCTTCACACGCAGCACGCATGTCGCTCTCCCAGGCATGTTTTGAAGTTACATGTCCGAATTTTTTTAGTAGATGTGATAAAAATTCTACTCCTTTTGTATCTGCTCTACGAATAATTGTAATGTATAGGTCATTAATAAACGATTGTCTTGTTGCATGTTTTTCTCTCCATTTTAGATTTACATGATTAGCGAAAAAATTTGGCAAATTTTGACTTGCAAATTCATCAGAAAAAATGTTTTTCTTACGCCTGATAGTATGAAAATATAAACTAAATGCTGGAGATGAGATGCTTCTCAGCATTTGATTCCTGATGTTGTTCTGTATTACTAAGTCTTCATCATCGGCTGTTTCAAATGCAAAGCCACTTAACTTTATAAACTTAACCAACCAATTTTGTTTCGTTATTAAGGTTGTGCTATTCCAATAGCAAGAATAAGGAATAAATTCAGCAGCGTGAACCTCCCTGCTTAAAATAGATTTATTCTTTGATTGAATAGCTCTAAATCTCAGCATCACATAATTTTAAGTAATGTCATAAGAATTAGCTCCATGGTAAAAACGATTTAAACACTTGGAGCATTTTCCTAATTTTACCATAAATAATTCAATAAACAACGGTTCTTTTGCAGAAGCTATATAACCGAGTCCATGTACTCCTGGTAAAACCAAGAGGACCACTCTCAGATCATTTGAATTAATGAAAATTAGCAGGCAAATTAGAACGTTTAATATTGCAAACATATAACTCACACCAAAAAGCATTGCAGGTCTTGTAAGACCTTTAAATAATTGATCTGTTTGTACGCTACCTGTAGACATATTTTTAACCTTCTGATTAATAGCTCTAACACTAATACTACATCATTAATTAAAAATCTATTGAAATTAGTAGCACTTTAGGTAAGATAACTAATTTAATCTCATGACGACGAGCTGGCCATTTCAAGAAGCAGAAAAAATATTACAAGAATTTCCTAATAAAAAAGAGATAATATTTGAGACTGGCTATGGGCCTTCAGGTTTGCCACATATTGGTACTTTTGGGGAAGTTTTTCGAACTACAGTTGTTGCAAATGCACTGAAGAAAATAGCTCCTGGTATAAAAACCAAAATCATTGCAGTTTCCGATGATATGGATGGTTTGCGAAAAATACCAGATAATGTGCCAAATCAGGAGATGCTAAGAGAGCATTTACATAAGCCATTAACTGTGATACCCGACCCATTTGGTACTCATGAAAGTTATGGTCATCATATGAATTCACTGTTGTGTAAATTTCTTGATTTATTTGAGTTCGAATACGAGTTTAGAAGTGCAACAGAGTGTTATAAATCTGGTATTTATGATGAAAAACTTTTACTCTTGCTGAAAAATTACGATAAAGTGATGGACGTAATGCTTCCATCATTCCGAGAAGAAAGACAGCAGACCTATAGTCCATTTTTGCCGATATGTCCAAAAACTTCTCAAGTTTTACAAGTTCCAATAATTGAAAGGAATACAGACAAAGGAACAATCACATACAAAGACTCAAATGGAGAAAAGATGGAAGTTTCGGTGACGAAAGGTAGGTGCAAATTGCAATGGAAACCGGATTGGGGAATGAGATGGGCTGCATTTGGAGTCAATTACGAAGCTCATGGAAAAGATTTGACTCCCTCTGCTGTGCTTTCAAGTCAAATATGTAAAATACTTGGAGACAAGTCACCACTCCTGTTTTGCTACGAGCTTTTTCTTGATAAAGAAGGAAAGAAGATATCAAAATCAAAAGGAAATGGTATTTCAATTGAGGAGTGGCTCACTTACGCACCGACAGAGAGCTTAGCGTTGTACATTTTTCAGAGTCCTAAAAAAGCTAAACGCCTATATTTTGATATGATACCAAAATCAACTGACGAATATCTAGAGTTTGTAAGGTGCTATAATGAGAGTAAAGAAAAAGATATAAATAATCCTGCATGGCATATTCATCAAGGCAATGTTTCCAGTATAGAAATTTCAGGTATAAATTTTATGCTACTTTTAAATCTAGCAGCAGCTTGTAATGCTGAAAACAAGGAGATCCTATGGGGTTTTATATCCACTTATGCACCAAACGTCACACCAGAAAATAATAAAATGCTCGATAGGCTTTCAGACTTTGCAGTTAGGTATTATCACGACTTCATCAAGCCAACAAAATCATACAAAGCTCCAAATGGAAGAGAGAAAGAAGCGTTACTAGATTTGAAGAATACTATACATTCTCTATCTACCACTGCTACTGCAGAAGAAATTCAATCTCAGGTCTTTTCTGTTGGAAAGAACCACAATTACAGCAACTTACGTGATTGGTTTCAGTTGTTGTATGAAACATTACTTGGCCAAAAAACCGGTCCAAGAATGGGATCTTTTATAAAGCTTTATGGAATAGATAATACGATCTCTCTTATAGACAGTGCTATTAAACGTACACTTTAGAGGTTACCTTCTTTCATTCGAGCTCTTTAGTTTTAAATTAAGTACAAAAACTCCTTGACAAACTCCGCCAGTCCTCTTATTATGGTAGTGAAGCTATTTTATTTAACTTCGCAATCTCTGCAGCGGATTAAAATGACAAGAAAACTTGTATTTGGCGTACTATTGTTTAATTTTTTGCACTATGTGCACCGTATGTCTTTATAAAATTTCTAGGTTTTTACCTACATAAGCTGAAACGCGCTTATAAAGCGTTCAAGACATCACCCAACGTCAAATTTTAAAATAGAGAGTGTAATAACTAGCTACCACGGGATTTCTTTGCCTTTTTTTTCTGCCTAGTAAATTTCTTAAATATTTTAGCTAAGGTTAGTTGTACTTAAAAGCAGCTAAATTGCAGCGTTTAAGGCTTAAAAAACGCCAATACTGAAAGTAGACAGTGACTAGGGCTTCTTTTGCCTTTTTTTCGTTTGGTAAATTTCTTAAATATTTTCTTAAATTTTATAGCTAAACGACAACCGCTGCTTGTTAGCAGGATCTAGAGATACCGCGGCGGTATGACGTAGGGTTTGCCGATATTCCGCTGCTTGTTAGCGGGATCTAGAGATACCATGACGGGATGACCCGCTACGCGTTAGCGCCGCGGCGGTATGACGTAGCTTGCTTGGTTAGCTATAGATCCCAGTGTCACGCACTGGGATGACAAAAGGAAGGGGCACTGGAATGACACGAGAAGGAGGCACTACATTATAGAGTGAACCAGTGTCGGCTACTTGGATGACAAAAAAAAGAGCGCTGGAATGACATCATAGGGGCGCTTGGATGATAAAAAAAAGAGCACTGAAATGACACTTTGTGTTTTAGGCAAAACCTGCTATACACACTGCCTTTGCAAACAAATGTTCGTGCAGATGTGGGCTTGGCCTTTACAGAAACAGGAAATGTGAATTCTGCAGTTGACCTGGGATCTGAGAGTTTTTAAACTGGACTTTATATAGTACTAAAAATGATAGGAAATCTAAGCGGAATAGTTGATGAAATTCACAGCGATCACATAATCCTGAATGTAAATGATGTTGGCTATATAGTGTACCTTTCAGCCAAAGCTCTAAATGTATGCTCCACTGGGAGTGAAATCAAGTTACTTATTGAAACTTATGCAAACAGTAGAGAAAATACTGCCCAGCTTTATGGTTTTATCAATAAAGAAGAGCAATTATGCTTGCGCTTGCTTGTTAAAGTGAATGGGGTCAGTTATAAGACTGCAATGTCAATTTTGAGTAAATTAACTCCAGAACAGTTGTTTTTGGCAATTATGAATGAGGATAAAGTAACACTCAAGATGAGTGGACTTGGCCTGAAACTCATAAATCGAATCATCACTGAATTAAGTGGCAAAGTGAGTAAATTAGAAATAAATAACAATAACTTTAATCCAATTAATGAAGATGCCCTTTCAGCATTGATCAATCTTGGATATGAAAAAATGAAAGCTTATGATACTATAAAAAAATACAACCCAAACCTGGACACTAAGGATATTATTCGTATGGCGCTTAAGGAGCTTTCAACATTATGAAATCAATATCGTGCGGTAAAGAATATGCTGAAGATGTGCGCAATATCAACATCAGGCCTGAGCAACTTGATGATTTTGTCGGGCAAAAAGACTTAATACAAAATTTAAAAGTGTTTATAAATGCTGCCCAAACGAGAACTGAAGCCTTAGATCACGTTTTATTGTATGGTCCTCCAGGACTTGGTAAAACAACTTTAGCACAAATTGTCTCTAAGGAATTAAGAGTCAGCTTTCGTGCAACTTCTGGTCCACTGCTTAGTAAAGCTGGGGACTTAGCTGCAGTGCTTACCACTTTAAATGCAAAAGATGTCTTATTTATTGACGAAATTCATAGATTAAACCGTAGCATTGAAGAAGTTTTATATACCGCCATGGAAGATTTTTGTCTGGACATATTAGTAGGCGAAGGCCCATCTACTCGCACCTTAAGGATAGATTTACCACCTTTTACGCTGATTGGTGCAACAACACGGCTTGGACTACTTTCTGCGCCGCTGAGGGATCGTTTTGGCATTCCTTTACATCTTGAGTTTTATTCTTTTGAGGAATTGGTTAATATTATAAAAAGAGGCGCAAGAGTTCTTTCTGCTGAAATTAAAGAGGATGCTGCACGGGAAATTGCCTGCCGTGCGCGCGGTACTCCAAGGATTGCTTTGAGGTTACTTAGAAGAATAAGGGATTTTGTTGAAGTGAAAGATGATAAAAAAATTACCTATGAAGTTGCCAACTCTGCACTATCAAAATTGGGCATAGATAAAATGGGGCTTAATAAACTTGATATGTGTTATCTAAAATTTTTGTTCAATACTTCAGGACCTGTTGGCATTGATACTATATCTATCGCGCTATCTGAGGATGTTGGCAATATTGAAGAAACAGTAGAACCTTATTTAATCAAAATCAGTTTTGTAAAGCGCACACCAAGAGGACGCGTTCTAACTGATCAAGCAAAGGAATATTTGAGCCTTTAATATTAGAGAGCTTTTTTACCATAATTCAATTATATATTGATCGGCATAATATCATATACTGGCATTTTTGTGTATAAAAGCATATATGTTAAATAGCACTGAAACTGTAGTTCAAATTAAAACTTCTCCATTTCGTATTCGCTAGTTATGCTATTCTAACTAATTAAGCTATGGTTTGTGGTAATAGGAAAAAACTGGATTCCAGCGTCACGCGCTGGAATGACACCCTATGAGTGCTGCTTGCGTATATTCTCTCTTTCACCATCTCAGTGTTTCTTTCTTATTATGCCAGTACCATTTTCTTGTCATTCAAGTAGCTCCCCTTCTTGTCATCCCAGTGCTTGACACTGGGATCCAGAAATTCTTAAACTGAATTCTATATAGAACCTCAGAACAAAAATAAAAAATGGGTAGCACAATACTATCAAGAAATTTCTACAAGCGACCGACTTTAATTGTAGCTGGGGAGTTACTAGGAAAAACGCTAAAATTTTCTAACTTTAGTGGAACGATAACTGAAGTTGAGGCTTATATAGGAATGAATGACCCAGCTTGTCATGCAGCAAGAGGCTATACTAATCGAACCTCAGTAATGTTTGGTATGCCGGGGTTTTCATATGTGTACTTTATATATGGAATGTATTACTGTTTAAATATTGTAACGGAAGCAGAAGGGTTCCCAGCAGCAGTGTTAATACGGGGATTAAAGCTCATCGAACCGCTTGAAGAAAATTTAGGCGGGCCAGGAATATTGTGCAAAAAATTAAATATTACAAAAGAACATAATAAACAAGATCTCACTATAGACCACGAATTTTGTGTTTATGAATCTCATCTCAAACCGGATTATGTTTGCACTCCAAGAATTGGAATTAGTAAAGGTCAAGAGAAATTTTGGCGGTTTAAGATTTTATAAACTGAGTTCCGGTGAACTTGCGTAGATTATTTGCCAATTGGATAATCACCAGTGAAACAAGCATCGCAATATTGCGGCGCTATGTTATTGCGCTTCTCTCTCTTAACAGCCTGATACAGTCCATCAATACTCAAGAAGGCTAGGCTATTTACTCCTATAACTTCCTTAATTTCCTCTACAGATTTATTTGCAGCAATTAAATCCTTGCACTCTGGTGTGTCAATTCCATAAAAACAAGAATACTTAATTGGCGGGCTTGAAATTTTTAGGTAAATTTCTTTTACTCCTGCATCTTTTAGCATAACTATTATGCTTCTGAGTGTACTACCACGTACTATACTGTCATCTATCAAAACTATGTTTTTACCCTTTAAAACGTGCTTATTAGCATTGAATTTTAATTTTATTCTAACTTTACGTACTTCAGCGGTTGGTTGTATAAAAGTTCTTCCTATATAGTGATTACGAATGATTCCCAGTTCCATAGGTAACCCTGAATGTTCTGCATATCCAATAGCTGCAGGTATTCCAGAATCAGGTATTGGTACAATCATATCCACATTGTTTTTTGGTGGACTTTCTTCTGCAAGCGTTCTTCCTATTTCTTTTCTTACATCATATATAGACCTATTCCCCATTATGCTATCTGGTCTTGAAAAATACACATATTCAAAAATACAAAAGCTTGATTTTTGCTGTAAAAAAGGAAATGCTGAAGCTAGGTTACCATTTCGATCAATAGTAACTAGTTCACCTGGTTCTATTTCTCTAACAAACTCTGCATTTACTATATCAAGAGCACAAGTCTCAGATGCAAGTACGTAAGAACCATTTAACTTTCCTAAAACAAGAGGTCTGATTCCTGCTGAGTCGCGTACTCCAATAACTACTTCTTGATTGATTGCTACAAAAGAATAAGCGCCTTGTATTTGCTTTAATGCATATATAAAACTCTCTAGAAAGCTATTTTTCGCATTGGCTTCTATCAAACGTACTACCACTTCTGTATCAATATCTGACTGAAAAACACATCCTTGTTTAATTAACTGCTCGCGTATTGGAGAAATATTAATTAAATTACCATTATGTGCTATAGCAAAATCCCCAAATTTGTCACTTTTGCCAAGCATAGGCTGCGTTCCAGATTTACTGCCACTCGTTGAGTATCGAACATGGCCTATTGCATAGCCTCCAGGTAAGGATTTCTTTATTTCATCTATATCATCAAGCACGCTGCTCACTTGACCTTGAAAGTGATAAGAGTGCAGCTTACCGTTGTTACTTGTTGCTACACCAAAGGATTCTTGCCCTCTATGCTGCAAAGCATGAAGACCTAGTATAGAGTCAAAAGCAGCATCTTTATTGCAGCTTATACCAAATACTCCACACTCTTCGTGCATTTCATCAAGCATAAAAACCATTGAGTAAAGCTTAATTTTACTTTAGCATAGGTAAAGTACAAGCATTTTATTTACTAGCCCCTTTTGAAATTCAGTTTTTACGGTAATTTTAGTGTGGGCTAGAAAGCAGGTGTATGTCTAATAAATTATTGAACGGCTGTTAGTAAGATTAATTTTTTTGTTTACCAATGGCTCTATTAAAATTCCTTGACAAACTCCGCCAGCACCCTTATTATGGCATTAAGGGTATTTCTGACTCAAAACTTGTTTTTGACCTGCAGGCTCAATGACAAAATTCAGTAAAAAACTCAGGGTATTTTTTGGCGGATTACATAAAATTATGGCGGCTGCATGTCTTTTAAATTTTTTCTACATTCAGCCAAATCGCGCTTATACTAAGCGTCAGCACATTATTACAGCGCCAGTTTAAAGTATTATAGGGTCAAAACTCGCACCACGGGGCTTCTTTTGCCTTTTTTTAGGTTATGCAAGAGGTCTAATGACACCATGGCTAATTGCAAGTAGTTCATAAGTCTGAAACATAACTTAATGGATTATTATGATTTTTACTAGAATAATAAATATAGCAAAGATTTAATAGTGAGGCGTGAGGATGAAGGGAGCAAGAAATCTTCACGATTGTGCAAATGATGGCACTTGCGGGCAATCTATACAAAATTTTAAGATTGGTGATGCTGATATTTCCTTCTATGACGACTATGGAAGAATGATTGCACAGATACCTAAGTTACCTTATGGAAACTCTATTACATACAATAATAATTTATATAAAACTGCAAAACCAAAAGATTTTGGTGATGAGTATGCAACACATATCGGGATTCGGGATGTATTACCTAATCAATTTAATTTTGAATATGAAAAGTTGAATGTCATAGTACATTATGACAACGTATCGCAACGGGAGCAAGAGCAAATAAAGCTTGATATTCAAAATGCTTATGAGGCATATAAAGCAAAATTTTGTATAAATAGTGATACTCAAGTGACTGTGGATACCTATATTTTCAATAATGGAGATGATTATAGGCAATATGGCACTTTGGTTCCTGGATTTTTAAGGAATCAAAATATGATCAATAGTTCCGCTGGGGTGACAGATGGAAAAAGCGTATTGCTCTATAAAAATGCTTACATGGACAACGTTTTATCCCATGAATTCGGTCATGTGTTTCAATTTACTGGGCTTTCCACGGCAAAAGTAAAAGAACTAGACCGCATACATTCTCAATTAATGGCAAATGCTATTGGACTAGAGATAGAAGAAAAAAACCACAAAGTCATACTTGAACAGAAAGAAAAAACCCATAAAGCCATTTATGAACAAAAAGGTGTAGATGAATACGAAGAATATTATTTGTGGTTTGAATTAAAATACAAAGGCACCACGTGTTATGTAAATCACAGGAACTTTTATTCAACAAAAGAAAAAGATCAAATTATACAAGATGTCAAGAGTTCTTACGAGTCACTTATTAGCGAATGTGATGGATTGGGGGATGATATGACAAGTTGACCTTACCCAGAAATTCGCCATGACGATCAAGTGGACAGCATGGTACAATATTTGCAGTGGATGAGAAACAGTACCTCTAGGGTTGCAGCTATACGAACATTGTGATCTTGGCCTACCAGATCCAAAACGACAACCGTCATTCCGCTGCTTGTTAGCAGGATCTAGAGATACCATGACGGTATGACCCGCTACGCGTTAGCGCCGCGGCGGTATGACGTAGCTTGCTTGGTTAGCTATAGATCCCAGTGTCACGCACTGGGATGACAAAAAAAGAGCACTGGGATGACACGAGAAGGAGGCACTGGGATGACATTATAGGGGCTACTGGGATGACAACGAAGGGCTACTTGGATAACACCGTCATAAAGAAACCAGTGTCAGCTACTTGCATGACATCTTTCTTCTTGGTACAAATTATTTTATATTTCAATGGTTGTACAGTACGCGCTAGAATGACAAAGAGGAGTAGGCTATTGATGTAAGCAATGGTTATGCAAGAATGTCGTTCATATTTCTATAAAGCAAACAATTTTAATGGGGCGAGCGACCAGGATCGAACTGGCGACATTCAGTACCACAAACTGACGCTCTACCAACTGAGCTACGCCCGCCAAAGTATAAAGTTTCTAACATATCAGCGCTAAAAGTCAATTGATTATTTAAGCCAGTTGCTTTACTCTAGACTATACTTTAGTTTCCGTTATGTACAAAATCATGGAGTTTTTAATAAACTTAGCATTTGCGTTTATTGGTGGTGTAATACTCAACTTTATGCCTTGTGTTCTTCCTATTCTTTCTCTCAAAGCAGTAACAATAATCAATGATATTAGCAACTCATTTAAACTGAGATTAAATGGCATAACTTACGCTCTCGGAGTATTGACCAGTATGTTAATATTGTCCCTCACGTTATTAATGTTACGTAATATAGGTTATGTAGTAGGTTGGGGTTTTCATATGCAACCTCCTGCTTTTGTACTAGTATTATTATATGTAATGTTTGCAATAGGCTTATGTTTTTGTGGCTTATATGACGTCCCTCTTATACTTTTTTCTCACTCAGGTAAAGCTAACAGTAGTTTTTTTGTTGGAATGCTTGCAACACTAGTTGCAACTCCTTGTATTACACCTTTTATGGCACCAGTCATAGGTTTTGCTCTTACTCAGTCATCAATGTTTGTTTCTATTGGCATTTTCTTATTTCTTGGCTTTGGCATTTCATTTCCATATTTAATTATATCGTTTTTTCCTAACATACTTAAATTCTTACCAAAACCTGGTAAGTGGATGGAAAAATTTAAGCATTTTTTATCTCTTCCTATATTTTTATCCGCTATTTCGCTGTTTCGGGTACTGATCAAGGAATCAACCACAGTGTCTGTACTAACTGGGCTTTTAAGTTTTACATTTAGCATATGGATATGGAGTTTTGCCAATAGTATAAAACCATTAACCAAATCTGTTCTTTTTACATTATTCTTTCGTTTAATCTATTACCATTCATCTTATCCGATGCAGCACAAAAAGTCATTTTTCAAAAGAATCTACAAACTCAGAAGATAAATTCCTTTCAAGTAGAACTTACTGAAATACTTTTATTCATGTTTTTGCTGTTATAGTTAATTATATTGACACTGAATGTGATCTGAAGTAGTGGTAAATAGCAATGTTTAAAAGTATCTTCACATTTAGTTTTTTTACAGCTATTTCAAGAATCTCAGGGTTAATAAGAGATGTGCTAATTGCTACAGTTATTGGTGCAACTTCTCTTGCAGATGTATTTTTTTCTTCGTTTCGCTTTGCTAATCTATTTCGAGCGTTTTTTGCAGAGGGGGCATTTACTATCTCTTTTATACCATTATATTCAGCAGAATCATGTGATAATAAAAGAGCATTTAATTTCGCAAGTAGTGTAATATCCATTACGCTTATTATTTTAATAATCTTTTGCCTTATCATGCAAATTTTCTTTCCTTATATGATTCAAGTATTTACTCCTGGATTTGACCAAAGCAAGTTTACTCTTACTGTGACCTTATCAAGAATTATGATGCCTTATATAATCTTTGTTTCAATTGCATCACTTATTGGGGGAATGTTGCAAGTAAAGCAGCATTTTGCTTCAACAGCTATTGCACCAATTATTTTGAATCTCTGTTTAATTATTAGTTTGTTTGTGCCTTACATTAAAACTCCAGCGCACAACCTTTCTATAGCCGTTCTGATCGGAGGGAGTTTGCAGTTGTTGTTGATGCTGTTTAGCGCGTACAAATTAAAGGCTGTCTTTTTTTTTAGCATGAAATTGAGTAATGAAGTAAAGTTGTTTTTTAAGCGTGTGATACCAGCAATTATCAACAACTGTGTAACTCAAATAAGCTTATGGATTGATACAATTATGGCAAGTTTTATACCAAATGCGGTGTCTTATATATATTATGCCGATAGATTAAATCAACTACCGCAGGGAGTAATCGGTACTGCAATTGGTACAGTGCTTCTTCCTTTAATCTCAAAACAAGCAAATGATACTGAAAATATAATTAAAATACAGAACAGAGCTCTTAACATAGGATTAATGTTAATTATGCCGACAACTGCTGCCTTTATTATTATTCCCGACGCAATTTTATTTACGCTTTTTTCTTATGGTAAGTTTGATCACTATGCAGTGCAGCAAACTGTTCCCACGTTAATAGCATTTTCTCTTTCTTTACCTGCATTTGTTATAAATAAAGTATTGCTACCCACGTTTTTTGCTAAAGGCAATCTAAAAATACCAACTATATTCTCACTAGTGTGTCTTGGAATTAATGTAGTGCTAAACCTCCTATTAATAAACAAGTATCAACATACGGGAATCGCTATCGCTACTTCTATTTCCACTTGGATAAATTCTATTCTATTGATTAATTACTTAACAATAAATAAAATGTATAAGGTTAGCCAAGTATTACTATTAAATATTGTAAAAATTCTTGTTGCAACGGTGGTTATGTCAATAGCTCTTTATGTTTCTAGTTCCTTATCAGCAGAATTATTTCTCGATAAAATGTTTATTCGTGTTGTTTATTTAGTAGCTTTAATAGCTTTAAGTATTGTTGTTTATTTTGGTACTCTTTATCTAATGTTTATGGGTAATCTAAAACATGTATAAATTAAATCCTTTGTATTGCTATATGTCATTCCAGCTATCATCCCAGCATCCATTTTTATCATCTCAGTACCCATTCCTGTCATCCCAGTGCTTGACACTGGGATCCAGAAGATCTATTGATTGTACAACCTGGAAAATTTTGGCCATAACTTACTGTATTCCAGTGTCAGCTACTTAAATAACACTACTATGAGATTTTCTATATACACAATATTATCAATTTCTTTGGTATTAACCCTTCTGCACGTTGCTGCAACTTTTAAGGACTGGAATAGCTACAAGGAATATATTGTGCAAGAATTAGAAAAGACGTACAACGCTAAAGTACATATTGGAGGGAAAGTCACAGTTTCACTAATTACTCCAAAGCTCAATATTCATAATGTGTACATACAATGCAACAAAAATAAAGAGCAAAAGGTATCAGATTTGATTGGCGTAAATAAAATTGAAGTAAGGCCGTCTCTTCTATCGTTGTTTTTATTTTCGCTACAACCAAAGTCAATTACATTGCTTGGGATGAAAAGCAATAAAGAAAATTTTATTAATATTATAAATGCAAAAGCCAGTAGTAACATAGTTGATATAGTAATAAAAGACAGCCAAGTAAGTTTAAACAATAATTTCACTGATTATGGCAATATTGTTAACATAAAAGAGGTTGCTATAAAGAAAAATAGGCAATTTTCTGGCGAAGTGAAGGTAGGTGATAATAACTATGATTTTTCAGGAAAGGTTAACATCACAAAAAAGAATGTACACATTAACGTCGAATCAAATTTTATAAATTTGCTATTTACAGGTAATAAAAATCAAGAAGAACTTCAGGGTAAGTTAACGCTAACGATTAATAATAGTTCTGATTTTGTAAGTGATTTAGCAAAAATTATTAATCTTAGCTTTCTTGCTTATGCCATCCCTAGTGAAAATATCGAGATATCATCTAATATCAACCTCAATGAAAATGAATTTACGGTAACTGACTTGAAAATTGATTCCAAAAGCATGCAAGCCAGCGGTACAATACAAAATGATAGAAAAAATAATCACACTGACGTCAACATTGGCTTCAGTAAAGTTGACTTAGATTCCATACAAAATGACTCACGAAAAACAACGGATATAAAGGATCTTCTAGAATGTTTTAGAGAAGTTGTGCCAAAGAACTTGAACTTAAATTTTAGTATGGAAGCTTCAAACATTCAATATCAAAATAGGATGTTGAACAATTTTCGCACCACGTTAAAATTTGCTGATGGCAAAATAAAAGTTGATACGCTTCTTAAATTTCCTGGAGTCAATAACATATCCTATTTATCAGGAAGAGTCTCAAATAATGGTACCTTATCTGAATTTGATGGTGATTTATTGGTAGAAGGAAATGATTTCGAGTCGTTCGTCTCATGCTTTTTTCCTTCTATACAGATGAAAGAAAACCAGAAGAATCAATTTACACTAAGTTCCAAATTACACTTTGCACCCAGGATATTATCTATCGCAGACATTAGATTGTTAAATGATAAAGAATTTTTGCAAGGATCAATTAGGATTAGTCATACAAAAAAACACAATGTGATAGGTGGTGGATTTAGTGTACATAATTTTAATGCAGATAAATACGATTATTCATTATTCGGTAGTTTATCCAAAGTGCAATGGCTGAAAAATCTGAAGTATGATGTAAATATAAAGACCAGTGCTAATGATTTTACGTTAAATGATACGAAAATTGAAGATTTGGATTTCGTGCTGAAGATAGAAAAGGGTAAGCTAGTTGCAGATAAGGTAAAGCTATCTGGAGAAGGTTTTGATATTGCCGGTAATATAAAAATATTAGTGGATCAAAAATATACTAAACCTTTATTAGATGTGAACCTCACGGGTAATAAATTTAATGGCAATATCTTTAAATTACCAAATTTAATAGAGGTAAAAAGAGATTCAAGAAGTAAGATAAATCAAATTCAATGGTCAACAAAGCAGCTTGATTTTTTGGATAATAAAAAAGACTTTGATGCAAATGTGCAAATCAATGCTACAGAATTTAAGACTGAACAGGATGTTTTGAGGAACTTTAATTTGGATGCGGTGATGATAAATAACACTATTACTGTTAGACAAATAAGTTATGAACTAGAACATGGACAAGTGTTTTTTCAGGGTTATTTAAGATCAGATTCAATGTATACAAAATTTTTTATTGCAAATTTGGACACTAAAAGGATTGGTCAAGTTATAGGAATTGACAATGTAAATGGTCAGATAAGCTTAAACGGTGCAATCAAAACTCAAGGAAAAAGCTTTCATGATTGGGCTAATAATTTATCAGGGGAGATCCATTTGCAAGCACAAGGAATAGAATTTACTAACGTGGATTTTAATTCATTCATCGCTAATTTATTAAGTAGTAAAAATAAATCTGAAATTTCCACATTTGCTCATGTTGATATATATAGTGGCAGTACATTTTTTGAAAGTGTGAGCGGAAAATCAAGTATTAAAAACGGTATATGTTCAACTAGTTTACAATTTGGAATTGATCAAGCATCAGGGTCAATTTCTTCTAATTTTACCTTATCTAACTTTTCTTTAATTTCTGTATCCAGGTTCTTTTTCATTCCACTAGGTCATAGTAATCCAATCTATATTGATATGCATTTAAATGGTTCTATTTGGCGTCCTAAGATGAGTTTTGATGTAGATCAAATATTCACTACTCTAAAAAGAAATTAGAAGCATTAAATGTGTTTTTGTTAAGTCAAAGAGTAACCCATGGGTGTTGCACACAACTGCACGAATATTATCCGGGGCTAAAAACTACTTGACAAACTCTGCCAGCCCTCTTATCATGATACTGAAGGTATTCAGTTATCTTCATCTGTGCAGATTAAACGAAGGAGTATAACGTAGTTGGCGTCTTATTTTTAATTTTTTGCACTATGTGCACCGTATGTCTTCACAACATTTTTAGGTTTTTACCTATATAAGCTGAAACGCGCTTATAAAGCGTTTAAGACAGTATAGTACGCCAATTTGCAGGATTAGAGAGTAAGTACTATCTAACACGGGATTTCTTTTGCCTTTTTTCTGCTTAGTAAATTTCTTAGCATTTAAGCTAAGGGTCTGTTGCAGTTTAAAAGTCGCTAAATTGCAGCGTTTAAGACTAAAAAAACGCCAATACAGAAAATAGACAGTGACTAGGGCTTCTTTTGCCTTTTTTCCCATTTAGTAAATTTCTTAAATTTTATAGCTAAACGACAACTGCTGCTTGTTAGCGGTATGACGTAGGGGTTTCAGCACGTGACTAGATGCAGCCACTTATTTAAAGTTAAGTTTTCTGGATCCCAGACTGGAATGACAAAAAAAGAGCACTGGGATGAGACCATTATAGAGTGAACCAGTGTCAAGCACTGGAATGACATCATAGGGGTACTGCCATTATAGAGTGAACCAGTGTCACGCACTGGGATGACAGGAGAAGGAGGCTACTCGGATTACACCATTATAGAGTGAAATGAGGTCCCAGTGTCGTAGCACTGGAATCTAGTTCTTGTTAGAGATTTACCATATTAGTAATATAAAACTAGATTAATTCTTGCTACTTCAATTTTTCTGTCAATTAGTTCTTGCCTGTCACGTCAAGTCTTGCCTTTATATAAATAAGCCAAAACTGTAACTTATCTTTTAAAAATTTCAAATGTAATAAATTTATGTTTTAAAGGATTTGATATATTAAACTTTATTGTATTTTCTTTCTCATCAAAAACTATAGTATCCTCATCTATGTGATATCTGTCTATTTGATATGCTAGTGAAAACGCTTCAAGCTCATCAGAAGTTGGAGGAGATTTATATACCACTACGTTTAAAGTTTCTAAGTCCAAGTTCACTCTAACAGTCATAACACCTTGTTCAAACGAACTTTCAAACAAACCCTGAATAGACTCTCCATGCATACATGGCGGGTCCTTCCTTACAGCAGGTATACATCGATTATACATTGCATTCCCTGAACCGTTGTGCATGCACATCATAAAATTTTTACTTCCTTGAAAAAGGTCTATAAAATCTACCACAACATTTCACCACCATATAACAAACACTTTATAATATTAAAAAATGATTAACAAGTTCCATTCGTAGTAACTCTAATTGCAAAAATTTAATATAAGTGATAAAATAGCATTATTAAATGAAAAATATATGCTAATTAGTACAACGTCGGATCTGGAGGATATATGTGAGGAGTTGATAGAGAAAAAGCCAAAATTTATAGCAGTTGACACGGAGTTTATTAGAAATAATTTAACCTACTATCCAAAATTGTCGTTAGTTCAAATTTCTTACGGAGATAAGAGTTTTGTTGTAGATGCACTAGTACCAGAAATTGATTTATCATTCATTAAGAAAATAATGATAAATCAAGAGATAACGAAAGTCTTTCATAGCTGTCGGCAAGACATAGAATCCTTATTCACTGTGTTTAGATGTATTCCCACTCCCATTTTTGATACCCAAGTTGCTGCTATGTTTTGTCATTATTATCACGACTTTATTGGTTACTCAAAAGTAGTAGAGCAATATCAAGGAGTAGTGTTAGATAAGATTAAAGCTAAAAATTCAGACTGGTTAAGAAGGCCATTATCCGAGGATCAATTAGACTATGCAATAAGCGATGTGGTACACCTATATGACCTACATCAAATATTGTGCAATAAACTTAAAGAAAATAATAGGATGGACTGGTTTCAAGAAGAGATGGAATCAGTGGGTGACATAAATAGGTATTTGCATAATCCAAAAGATGCATGGAAGAGGATTAAATTTAACTATGAAGCAAATCCAAGGTTGATATTAACTGTTAAAGCAGTTAGTGAGTGGCAAGAGACCTTAGCACAGCGTTATAATATGAATCGTAATAAAGTAATTAATAATGCTGTGGTAGCTGATTTTATTGAAAAAAATGTGGAGCATGTTGACGAGATTTTAGATGATCTCAAGAGGAACGCAAAAAATATAAAAGATGAAGATTTATTGGAATTTATAGATATTTTCAATGAGAATGAGAAAGACTTTGTGCAGCAAAATTATACTCCATTAAACAGTTATGATAGATCTTTGTTCGACATACTCTCGATTATTTTAGAGAGCGAATGTAAAGAAAACGACATATCAAGAAAATTAGTTTCGTCAAAAGATGAGTTAGCTGGATCAATATCTGGGCAGATAGATAAATTATTCAAGGGGTGGAGGTATGATTTTTTTGGCGGGTCAGTCGAATCATTTTTGAATGCAAACTCAAGGTTTGAAATTTCAGCGGTGAAATCTGCAAACAATACAACCAAAATTCGGAGTAATTTGGTGGAAGCAAATTGTGAATTGAAATCAACTGCTGAGATTTAACGAATCCACTATATATTTTACTTGAGAAAAAACATACTCTTTACTTACATTGGTATCGATAATAAAGTCACTCATCTTCCTTTTTTCTTCAATAGATAGCTGAACATTAGAAATTAGATTTAGTTTTTCTTTATCTATGTCACGTTCGTTAAGTCTTTGAGCTTGTACAACGCTATCTGCATGGACGAAAACAATAAGGTCGCAATACAAATAAAATTTTGTTTCCAGCAGGAGTGGAACATCTAAGACTAAGAGCTTTCTGTTGATTTTTTTTTCCTCAGCAATAAAAAATTCTAATTCATGCAGCACAGCAGCATGAACCAAAGATTGGAATTGTCTCCAATTTTCATCATAGGCTAAGAAATATTTAGACAATATTCTTCTATCCATTTCACCACTTACTACTGATCCAGGAAAATTTTCTTCTGCGTAACTTATTATGCTTTTATCCACTCTATAAAGCTGGTGTACAACAGAATCAGCATCAAATACAGCAGCACCAAACTCTTTAAAGCAATTGGCTACAAAGCTCTTTCCTACTCCAATTCCACCTGTTAGACCTATAATCATATGGCAAAAACACATTAGCGAAGCTATATTTACAGTAGCTGCTTTTTCTTGCATGTCCATTTAAAACCCAAATTTGGCTATGCGAAGGCTCTAATGATGTCAAGAGAAAATAAACGGCTATTATTTTTTTAGTAATTAAGTAAAATAGAATAAAAGATTACGAGGAAGTTTTGAAAAATAAGATAAAAGAAGTAGTGATTTCAGGAAGAGAAGTGTGGCCAATCATCGAGGGTGGTAAAGGCATTGCGATTAGTGATGGAAGGTCAAGCGGAGCATTTGCTGCAGCAGATGCTGTTGGCACATTTTCTGGCGCAAATGCTAAGCTTATTGATGATAACGGTGAGTTAATACCACTGATTTACAAAGGAAAAACAAGAAATGAAAAGCATAATGAATTGATTGAATACAGTATTAAGGCTGGAATTAGTCAAGCAAAAATAGCGAGTGAAATATCAAAAGGCAGTGGAAGAGTACATATGAATGTGCTTTGGGAAATGGGAGCGGCAGAACGTGTGCTTCATGGCATATTAGAAAAAGCAAAGGGCTTAGTTCATGGTATTACCTGCGGTGCTGGTATGCCTTATAGGCTTGGAGAAATTGCAGCTAAATATCAGGTTTATTATTACCCTATTATTTCATCGGCACGCGCTTTTAAAGCATTATGGAAGCGTGCTTACCAAAAAATATCTTCTTTTTTACTTGGTGGAGTAGTGTACGAAGATCCATGGCTTGCTGGAGGGCACAATGGATTAAGCAATAGTGAAGACCCGGCGTTACCACAAGCTCCATTTGAAAGAGTTGCAGAACTTAGATCTTTCATGAACGAGATCGGCCTTTCAGAAACACCAATTGTTATGGCAGGAGGAGCATGGCATTTGAAAGACTGGGAACATTGGCTTGACAATCTGCGAATTGGACCAATAGCTTTTCAGTTTGGCACTCGTCCGCTTTTGACGAAAGAAAGTCCAATTTCTGCAGAGTGGAAAAAGAAACTATTAACTTTAGAAGAAGGTGATGTATTTTTAAATAAATTCAGCCCAACAGGGTTTTACTCATCTGCAGTAAAAAATAACTTCATACGTGAATTGCAGGGGCGAAACTTACGTCAAGTAAAATTTTCAGAAAATGCCAGCGAAGAATTTAATAATGAATTTGCAATTGGTGCAAGAGGTAGGAAGATTTACCTTACCTCAAAAGACAAAGAACTGGCAAGCACATGGACTAAAGCAGGATACACAGAGGTAATGAAAACTCCAGATACAACTGTTATTTTTGTGACACCGGACAAATTTGCGGAGATAAGACAAGATCAAATCAACTGTATGGGATGTTTAAGTCATTGTTTGTTTAGCAATTGGAAAGATCATGGTGACCATTCAACAGGACGAAAGCCAGATCCACGTAGTTTTTGCATACAAAAAACACTGCAAAACATTATACATGACGGCAATATTGAAAATGAGCTCATGTTTTCTGGGCACAATGTGTACAAATTCAAGCAAGATCCGTTTTATGAGAATGGTTACATACCGACAGTAAAAGAACTGGTGGAAAGAATATTAACTGGGTATTGAGTCAGCAGTGGTCTGAAAAGTCCATTTTTCACTTTATAAAATGTTTATATTCTACTACCTACTTTATTTGAATAAGTTCTTCTGCTACACTCTGAACGGATACTTGAATTAGGCTTAAGTTGACAAGAAGGCGTTACTCTGTTAGAATAAATATTTATTAATTTAATCTTAATCTTAATTTAGGGAGAACATCTATGTTAGCAAGTGATAGTGTTTTAAAAAGGTGTGCGTTAGCTTATATAAAAAGATCTGGTAGTAGTAAAAAAAATTCTGTTAGTAGTGAAGAAATTAAACGGTTTTTGGAGTTTTGTGTTAGATTGGGTCATTTCCCTTGGAGTGAGGAGAAATTTGAAAAGGTGTATAAAGAATTTATTAGGAGCCAAAATCTAAATAATGGACAAAATACAGGAAACGGAAATGGTCAATGTAATGAAGAAAATGGGCAAACTACAAACCCTCAGGTTATACATGTACATACACAAAATACCGGTTTAAGTTTTTGGGATTGTTTACTGTTACAATGCTGGATTAATTCTTTGTTTGGTGGACGTGGTCACACTACGATTAATAATATAACGAATATTAACAGCCATCAAAGCAGAGAAGATGGCAAAAAAGACTCGGAAGACAGTAGAAAATTATTAGCTTTAGGTATAGTAGTTGCAGTTGCGTGTGTTGCTTTACACATTGGTATGTGCTTTTGGTATAGTAGTAGTAGAAAAGCGGCTAGAAAAGAAGAAAAAATAGATTATCTGGATAATAAACTTAAAATGTTCAGGAATATAGAATTTGCGGTTAGCGCTGTTTCTTTGGCAGCTTTGATATATTGCGCTGTTAATCCAGTATTACCAGCGTGGTGTTTAGTCATTCTTGGTGTTAATTCTCTTGTATGTTTTGCTGGTGCTTTAGCTTTTCATGTGCTGCATGGGAAAGAATTAGGCAGTATTGAGGAAGCTGAAGGAGCAGTAAGAAGCTATCTTCAAGATCTGGATACTTCTTCAAGAGCTCCTTCTTATGATGGCCCACCTCCTGCTTACTCTCCTTAAATATCGGTAGCTTTAACATAAGTTGTATAGCCCTACATCATACCGCCGCGGCGCTAACGAGTAGCGGGATGGCGGTTGTCGGTAAGCCTAAGTCACTTTAGCTATATAGAAAAAATTTTTTACTTTAACTCAAAAAATTACTTCCGCATACTCAAAATCTCATTATCATAAAACTGAAGCTATTTATTTATCTTCGCAATCTGTGCAGGTTAATGACAAAAAACTTAGGGTATTTGGCGTCTCATGTTTAATTTTTCGCACTACGTGCACCGCATGTCTTTATAAAACTTCTGGGTTTTTACCTATATAAGCTAGAACGCGCTTATAAAGCGTTCAAGACATCAAAAAACGTCAAATTGACAAGGGAGAATTTGAATGCTAGCTACCGCGGGTTTTCTTTGTCTTTTTTCCTGCTTAGTAAATTTCTTAAACACTTGCGATGTAGGTTAGCTGCAAATTAAAAGTGGCTAAATCGCTCTTAATCAAGCGTTTTAGAATAAAAAGAACGCCGATATTTTAGTACATGGTAAATAGCCAACTACCACGGGGCTTCTTTTGCCTTTTTTTTCGTTTGGTAAGTTTCTTAAATATTTATAGCTAAACGACAACCGTCATTCCGCTACGTGTTAGCGGAATCTATGATGAGATACCACGGCGGTATGACGTAGGGGTTCCAGCGCTTGGCACTGGAATCCAGATGCAGCCACTTGGTTAAAATTAAGTCTTCTGGATTCCAGACTGGGCTGACATCTTTCTTCTTGGTACAAATTACTTTTATATCTCAATGTTTGTACAGTGCGCACTTGGGTGACAAAAAAGGGGCGCTGGGATGACACCAAATAGATGTATTTTAACTCAACCTAACTTTTAAATTTTCTGCTGTTAATACTAATGATCCACTAGAAAAGTTGTCAATATCACCAATACTATCTATATTTTTTGTACTGATAGATTGATCAATTCTTTTGACCAAATTAGATAAAACTTTGTTAGGGCCAATTTCAACGAATTGATTGATGCCACAGCTTGTCATATGTAAAACCATTTCTCTCCACCTCACTCTGCTTATAATTTGCTTAGCAAGCAAAGTTTTTATAATTTTGGGATCACTCTCCTCTTTAGCTGTAACATTTGATATTAAAGGAACTATAGGGCAAGTTATTTTAACACTCTCCAAAAATTCCAACACTTTTTCATCAGCAGGCTTCATAAGAGATGAATGAAAAGGCCCACTAACCTGTAATTTTATTAATTTCCTTACACTCGAGTTTTTGAACAAATCAGGTAACATTTCAAGGGCTTCTGAAGTACCACTCACCACTACCTGTCCACCGCCATTATCGTTTGCAATTTCACAAACCCCATCAGTTTGGACTGATTTCAAGATATCTTCTACTTCGCTTATCTCTGCACCTAACACCGCGACCATTCCGCCTTTACATTTTAGTGAAGCTTCATGCATTGCTTCGCTGCGAACTTTTAGTAGCTTGACTGCAGACTCAAGCGTCAACGCTCCTGCAGCACATAGCGCTGTATATTCACCAACTGAATGCCCACAAACATATTTAACATTGTGATCAGAGAAAAGAGATTTACCAAACACACACTCCATAACACGTAGCGTTGCAATCGATACTGCCATTATAGCTGGCTGAGCGTTTTCCGTAATGGTTAATTCTTCAATAGGGCCGTTAAAAATTACACTAGATAACTTTCTATTTAGTATATTATCTACCTCATTAAATACTTGTCTTGCAGCGGAAAACTCACTATATAAACTCCTTCCCATTCCTACAAACTGGGAGCCCTGACCAGGAAAAGCAAAAATCATGATAATTATTATTTATTCTTTATTAAATATACTACTTTATTTATTTTTTGTCAATATTTTACGATAATGATTGACCTAATGAACTAAATTTACTAGAATATTAATTGACTAAAGATTTACAAATTAGCAATGACAGAAATTAATTATCATAAAATTATCGTAGTTATGACAAATGGTCAAAAGTTTGAAACTTATTCCACCTATGGAGAAGAAGGCGATACGATAACACTTGATATAGATCCTCACAATCACCCTGCATGGACTGGAAGTTTGACAAGCGGGTCAGCAAGAAAAACCAAAACTGGAAAAATGGCTAGGTTGCTCGAGCAATACAAGAAATGCGAGGAATATGGGGATGATTTCTAAATTTTTGCTTCTTTTTTAGAGTGAAGCATGCGTAAATATAGAAATATAGCATATGTTGCTTCTGAGTCACCAAAGTCCCAGGAAGTATCTAAACTATTACAGAAGCTTAACTTTATTAACATAACAGAGGAAAATAAATCCGAAATTGATCTACTTATAGTTGTTGGCGGTGATGGCTTTATGCTACGCACCTTGCATAATTACGTTATAGAAAATAAAGGCATACATGTGTACGGAGTAAACACTGGGAATGTTGGGTTTTTGATGAATAAGTGCTTTAGCGGCAGTATTGATAGTATAGAACACACAATTTCAACTCAGCTAACTTTGCTAAAAATGGAAGCTACAGACATAAACGGCAACAAATACCATTATATAGCAGTAAATGAAGTATATGTTTTTAGAAAAGCAAACCAAATAGTAGAAATGAATATTACTATCAATGATAAATTAAAAGTAGAAAAATTTAGAGGGGACGGAGTAATATTATCTACTCCCACAGGTAGCACTGCATATAACTTCTCTGCCGGCGGTCCAATTTTGCCACTAAATTCAAATTTACTTGCACTCACCTCCATCAATAGCTATTACCCAAGACATTGGAATGGAGCATTAATCTCAAGTGACACAACAGTACAAATTGACATTAACGACACAAAAAACCGTCCAGCACTTGTAGTATCAGATTATAAAGAGTTTCATGACATATCACAGATAAAAATACAAAAAGACCATGAAAACACAATCACTCTGCTTTTTGACAAAGATTACTCATTAGATGAAAGAATCTTTGATAGGCAATTTTTATACTAATAATTATCCGTAAATTGGTATTTACTACATCTTAATAACTATAGCGTAATCAACACAACATAGTAATCAATTTTGGAGCAGATATGCCAGGATCAGTAAACGAGAGTAACGCCACACTAACTTCTTACACACAAAAGGATGAAAACGGCAGGATAACACCAAGAATTCCACCAACACCAGCACTTAGAAACACAGGACAAAGAACAGATGAAACACCGTCTCCTGTACCGCCAAAAAGTCAAGATTTACTTGATCCTAATACTCAAGTACCACCACCTTCTCCATCACAAATAAAAAAAGATGATCCGACTCACGTTTTGTGGCCACCAGAAATAGGAAGCACAAGTTTAGGTTTAGGAGGATCATCTGGTAATGAATCAGAAGAATTTCCTTATGCAACTATAAATTTTAATGCAAAATCTTCGAAAAAGAGTTTAAGTAATGACAGTGGAGTAGGCAATCAAAGTTTGAAAGAATCACCTTATGAAGAAAATATCTATGAAGACCCTTACAGTCTCGATTTTAATAAAACATTAGATGAGTTAGATAAAGAATTTACTAATAATCTTATAACTCCTTTTACACCGAAAGACGATTCTAACATTGAAAGCAGCAAAGCAGATTCAGAAACTCCTTTAATCAGCTCAAGTAAAAAACCAAACAGAATCCGGCCAAGAGTGGAATATGCCATGGGGCAGAAGAGTTTTGTAATTCCTGTAACAAGTGCTATTGTACTTGGCACATCTGCAGCTTTAGTATATTTGCAAGACAAAGCAAAATTTATTGCATTTTTTACAAACAGCCCAAAATATGTCACTATAACAGTCATTGCACTCGCTTCATTGCTTGCGATTATTCCAATATTTTGTGCAATAAAACAATTTAGAAATACTGAAGAACATCAAATTCAAGGAAAAAATGCGGATGGAATTTTAGATGAGGTGTTAAAGCATCAGCCAGAAGGTAAAATCATACAATCTGTAATATTAAAATATGGCAATAACACTCATTCAGATTTCATGTTTAATACTTGGAAAGCGAAAAACAACTTCATTAACATTGACGAAAAAGTAATTAGTAGAACTAACAAAATAAAATCAATAATCAATGATAGACCATTATTTACTGCGTTACTAACAGGTTTTATTGTTGCAAATGTAGCGCTTCCTTTAGGACTCTATGAAGAAGGTGGTATGAGTAATATTACAACATTTTACCAAAACATTCTGGCTACTAACATAGGATTATCATTACTTGTATCTTCAAGTGTAATTGCATTGTCAATTTTATGTCTTGGTGTGCATTACTATAATAAAACAAATTGTACCAATCTTGTATATCCTCGAGAGCACATCAATCCTGAGGAAGTTAATGGAGAAATTGTTGGTGCAGTTAAAAGAATAGGAGAAGATGCTCTTAAAGAAAATCACATTCAAGATGGTAAGTGCGCAAGTTTAGAGCTTAGGCAAGTTGTAGTCAAGTCTCATAACTTTCCAGATGTTGTTTATGGTGTTGGTAGATCAGTTGCATAACCTCAGTGCCCCTTAACCGGGGCAACACAATTCTTATGTACTGAACGAATTTTACACTTGCTAAAGCTGCTCCACCTTGGTAACTTTAACTGAGAGAAATTATTGTATTCAATATGAAAAAAGCTTTAATATTCACACCCTTAATAGCAGTTGTATTAATAGTTATTACTTATTTATATAAAAACAGTGGGACTGATGATTCTCAAGTGGTAAATGTTTATTCATCACGCAAAGAAGAGTTAGTACGTACCTTATTTGATGAATTCACAAAAGATACAGGCATTAAAGTACGTTATATAATTGACGATTACTCTCAGCTACTTTCACGCATGGAAAATGGCGGTGAAGCTGACTTATTTTTAACTGCAGATGCAGTGAATTTGATTCTAGCAAAAAAAAGAGGGCTTTTATCTCAAGTGGATTCAGAGGTTTTAAAAAGCGCTATACCTGCAAAATTTAGAGATAGTGAGGATTATTGGTTTGGTCTCACAAAAAGAACTAGAATATTGGTTTATAATAAAGAATTAGTAGACCCTAAAGACTTAAGTACTTATGAAGATTTAGCAAATGAAAAGTGGAAGGGAAAAATATTAGTGCGCTCTTCCACAAGCCCATATAACCGATCGTTAATTGCTTTTATGATTGCGAATAATGGTTTTGAAAAGACGAAAGAATGGGTAAGCGGAATTGTGAGCAATATGGCAAGAAAACCAAGCGGTGGTGATACAGACCAAATTTACGCTGTAGCTGCTGGCGAAGGGGATGTCGCAATAGTAAATAGCTATTACTTTGCAAGGATCCTTTCATCAAAACATGAAAATAGAAAGAATGTTGCAGGCAAACTAGGGGCTTTTTTTCCTAATCGCAATGATCATGGTGTAATGGTGAGCATCAGTGGCGCAGCAGTAACACAAGACGCAAAAAATAGAGAAAATGCTATAGCACTGCTGGAATTTTTGGTAAGCAAGCAAGCCCAAGAGTTATATGCTAAAAAGAATCAAGAATATCCTGTGATTGAAGGTGTTGAAATTTCCGATATACTAAAATCTTGGGGGAATTATCCACAAAGTGATTTACCTCTCAGCGAACTTGAGAAGCATCTTCTTGAAGCTGTTATGATAGCGGACGAGTGTAAATGGAAGTAACCACCCAGCACTTTTAGCCACCCTCTTGCAGCACTTTGCTCTTGATTTGCTTTTTCTCAACTCATCTGCGACTTTACTATCTTTTTCCGTTCTTTCACCAAAACAATTGTTGCACAAGAGGTCTATTGAAAAAAGGTAATAAGAAAGTAGAATAGATTCAAGTAGTTGGACGACAATTGCACGTTAAAAGGAAACTATGAACAACAGAAGGAATTTGTTAAACATCTCAGACCTCACAGTCGATGATGTAGAAGATATAACTAAGTTGGCTAATCAATATCTTAAAAAAGAAGCTGCGAATGCTCATATCTTAAAAAACAAAACAGTAATAAATTTATTCTTTGAAGATTCAACACGAACGCTTGCATCTTTCGAAATAGCAGCAAAAAGCCTTGGAGCAAACGTTGTAACCCTGCCAATAAGATCTTCTTCTATTAATAAAGGAGAGAATTTGAAGGATATGATAAAAACGTTAAATGCAATGAGTCCTGACTACATAATAATCAGGCAAAAAAATAGTGGCATTGTTAATATGCTAGCTCAGCATGTTGGCTGTTCGTTAATCAACGCAGGTGATGGAAGCAGTGAACATCCAACTCAGGCTCTTGCCGATTATTTCGTAATTAGTAGTCATAAAAAGCAAATAAAGAACCTTAAAATTGTGATATGTGGAGATATTTTGCATAGTAGAGTTGCAAGATCAAACATAAGATTACTAAAAATGTTTGGAGCAAAAATATGCTTGGTTGCACCGCCAACTTTAATCTGTAGACATTTTCCTGAGGTGGACTCGGTCCATTATTCATTAATTGAAGGTATAAAGGATGCTGACGTAATTATGCTTTTGAGGTTGCAGAAAGAGCGCATGAATAATAGTTGCTTTATTCCTTCAGAAAGAGAATATTTTCATTTGTATGGGCTTGATTCACAAAAGTTGTCATACGCAAAATCAAATGCGATCGTCATGCATCCAGGGCCAATAAACAGAGGGATTGAGATTAGCAGTGATATAACAGATTGTGTTATTTTACAGCAGGTAGAATTCGGATTGGCAATACGCAAGGCAGTATTTGCTAATATCAAAAAAATAACTTATATTTAGTTTAATATAATAACCTCACACACATGAGGGCTGCTGCATTAAAACAGCAACCCTTTATGTGTTTGTTAGATTAAGTCGTGATCATGGTGATGGTAGTTATCACCTGAACAATCAAACATTTGCCCCCCTAAGCCGTTTATTAGATAAAGGTTATATTCACTATGTGGATCATCAGGCAGTGTAATACTATCTTGTACTTCTAAACTGAAACTATTTGTATCTGACAATAGTTCATAGTTCAAATTATCTATTTTACTAATGCTGCTTATTACTTTGCCATTATCATTAGATATAGCCAAGCTATAGCTATCACCATCC
Organism: Wolbachia endosymbiont of Cantharis cryptica; assembly: GCF_964277405.1. Taxonomy (GTDB): domain Bacteria; phylum Pseudomonadota; class Alphaproteobacteria; order Rickettsiales; family Anaplasmataceae; genus Wolbachia. The sequence continues at coordinate 115,431 of NZ_OZ195521.1, forward strand.
TTTATTATTTTGATGGATATCTTATCTTCAGGTAACACTATAAGTTTCTTTGCATCACTATCGTGAATTACGAATTTACCTTTTTCAAAATAATATTTGTCTTCCGGCAAAGCACCAACTTTATAATCCGATGCGTGCAGTTTGTGCCAAAACTCTAACACTGACCTTACCCAGAAAAAGTAGAGAGGAAGTTAAGCCATTTTTGAAGTAAAATAAAACATGATTATGAGGGCTTATTATGGTAAAGAACAGAAAAAATTACACAGTGGAATTTAAATTAGAGGCAATAAAGTTGGTAAAGGAAACGGGGCAGTCAGCAAGCAAAATAGCTAAAGATTTAGGAATAGATAACAGTACACTAAGTGACTGGATAAAAAAATATAACGAAAAAGGATCAATAGAAGAAGCATTTCCTGGTAAGGGAAAGTTGGCACCATGTGATAAAGAAAAGTTTGAATTAAAGAAAGAACTAACAAGAGTTACTAGAGAAAGAGACATTTAAAAAAAAGCCCTGGGATATTTTGCAAGTCACAAAGAGTAAAATATTTATTTATCAAAAAGCATGGAAACTACTATAAAGTACAGGAGTTATGCAGGATTTTGAAAGTATCTGCTAGCGGCTACTACAAATGGACTAGTAAGAAGAAAAGCAGCAAAGAATTAACAAGGGAGCAGCTTCTAGCAGACATTCAAAAAATATACCAAGCATCTAATTGTAGATATGGGGCACCTAAGATTCATGCTGAACTAAAGGCTTTAGGTAAAAATTGCAACATCAAAACAGTGCAGGATATCATGCAAAAAAATGGTATTCAAGCTAGACTGAGGCGAAGATTCAAAAGCAAAAAACAGCAGACTGACAATAGGGTTATAACTCCCAATATATTGGACCAAAACTTTACTACTAGTCAGCCAAATAAAGTATGGGTAACTGATATTACATACATAAAAACTAAGGATGGATGGCTATATTTGGCAGCAATAATTGATCTATATTCACGTATGGTAGTTGGCTGGTCAATGAGTAGTACAATAACTAAGCGATTAGTTATAGATGCTTTATTGATGGCTGTTGATAAGCGCAAACCAGCCAAAGATCTGCTATTTCATAGTGATCAAGGTTCACAATATACCTCTAAAAATTATCAGTTTTTGCTGAACACAAAAAACATCATTTCCAGCATGAGTCACACAGGCTGTTGTTATGACAACTCTGTTGTTGAAAGCTTTTTCAGCTCACTCAAACGGGAGCTTCTTATTGATACTTCGCAACACTCTGCTCAGCAAACTAGAACTGCTATATTTGAGTACATAGAAATTTTTTATAACAAACAGCGTAGACATTCTACTATTAATTATTGCATTCCTGAGAAATTTGATTCATCATTTTCATAATAAAAATGGCTTAACTTCCTCTCTACTTTTTCTGGGTAAGGTCATTCTGGAAATAGCCCTCTATACCAACTAGACTGCATTACACACCTGGTATCGAGCGAGTGTTTTTCACTGAGCAGCCGATTGCAACTATTATTCTTGCAGTTGCCCAGTATCCACGCAGGCCACGCAACACTTACACATAGGGACTTCATTGAACGCGGAGGCATATTGAATATTATTCGCCTCACTTCACCAGTACTCGCTGCTTCTAGCCTATCTGCTATGACTTTTATGTACCGATAATTATTACCCCGGCACTACCGTTTGGAAGCATAGCTCGATGAATTCTAAAAAGTTGATTTTGCCCATAATTTAAGTGAATGTGGTTGAAGCGTATATTTTTGAAGGTAATTTGCACAACAAATGGTGTCATCCAAGTACTGGTTCCTTTATGACGGCAGTGCCCAGGCACTGGGATCCAGAAGACTTATTTTAACCAAGTGGCTGCATCTAGGTTCCAGCGTCACGCGCTGGAACCCCTACGTCATACCGCCGCGGCGCTAACGCGTAGCGGAATGACGGTTGTCGTTTAGCTACAAACATTAAGAAATTTACCAAATAAAAAAAAGGCAAAAGAAGCCCCGTGGTGGTTAGCTATTTACCATGTACTAAAATATCGGCGTTCTTTTTATTCTAAAACGCTTGATTAAGAGCGATTTAGCCACTTTTAATTTGCAGCTAACCTACATCGCAAGTGTTTAAGAAATTTACTAAGCAGGAAAAAAGACAAAGAAAACCCGCGGCAGCTAGCATTCAAATTCTCCCTTGTCAATTTGACGTTTTTTGATGTCTTGAACGCTTTATAAGCGCGTTCCAGCTTATATAGGTAAAAACCCAGAAGTTTTATAAAGACATGCGGTGCACGTAGTGCGAAAAATTAAACATGAGAGGCCAAATACCCTAAGTTTTTTGTCATTAACCTGCACAGATTGCGAAGATAAATAAATAGCTTCAGTACTATGATAAGATGGCTGGCGAAGTTTGTCAAGTGATTTTTAGCCCCGTTTTGGCTTAGATGCCACTTGCTTCTTGGAGGCCTATGTTCGTACAATTGTGCGTCATGCGCTGGAATCCAAAAATTTTTTTAAACTGACAGGGTGACAGAAATGGTTTGTGTTAACTATAGAATTACCACAACAGATTTTTAAGGTCGTTTACAGTTTTTTTCATGTCTTCAGCCTTGAATATCGCCGACCCCGCAACTAAAATATCTGCACCTGCTTTTATTATATTAGCTACGTTTAGGGAACTCACTCCACCATCTACTGAAATTTGTGTTTTAAGACCACGCTCTTGTATCATTTTCTTCACAACAGATATCTTGTCCAGTTGTGAACTAATAAACTCCTGTCCCCCAAATCCAGGGTTGACTGTCATAATCAGTACAATATCCAACTCATCTATTATATATTCAAGCACGTTTGGGGAAGTTGAAGGAACAATTGAAACTCCAACTTGAATTGTTTTTTTTGTATCATTTACGTTTTTGTATGACTTTATCCTTCTTACCAGCCTATCAAGGTGTATTTCTGCTTCCGCATGTATAGTGATAATATCAGCACCAGCATTTATAAAGCTTTCAATATGGTTACCAGGGGATTTGACCATTAAGTGCACATCAAAGGGAAGATTGCTATATTTACGTATTGCAGAAACAACACCAGAACCAATTGTGATATTTGGAACAAAATTTCCATCCATAACGTCTATGTGTATATGATCTACACCCAAGTCGCTAATTTTTTTTACTTCTTCTCCTAATTTTGCAAAGTCTGCTGAAAGTATAGAAGGTGCAATTTTAATACCCATAAGCTGCCTTTTTACTAAAAAATAACTTATTTTTAAAACTCTGTCATCCCAGTACTTGACAACAAGACCCGGAAAAAGGTCAGCATCACGTGTTTAGGTCTTGCAAGAACTTACCAAAAACATCGCATTCACATGAAATATCTTGACTTTATGCGTGTTAAGAAGCATTTTATATATGTTGTGTGCCCGTAGCTCAGCTGGATAGAGCAACAGCCTTCTAAGCTGTGGGTCGTAGGTTCGAATCCTACCGGGCACACTCTTTGCATCAATGTTCTCTATAAACCTTCAAGTACTCTGGTACCACATTTTCAATTGATAATGGCCGGATTTTTATTGTTTCAAGGTCAGTTGACTTTTCGATTGAATTATTCATCATAATTCTCACCTGATCTCGAGTAAGCATGGGACTTGTATCCCCGGTTATGGGTTTTAACAACATAGAAATAATTCTACTCTCCAAGAAGAAAGCTATTAACTTTGCCATTGGGAAAGATACATTGACCAATAAGCATTTTCTATTAGTCACATTCAGAATAAACTTTAATAAGCTTTTGAAAGAGTAAACCTTCGGTCCACCTATATTATAAATTTTCTTATCTTGCTTATTAAGACTGATAATACGATATACCACTTCAGCTAGATCGGTTACACATATCGGCTGAAATTTAGTTGTTCCACCACCAATTAGCGGCAAAAAAGGAAGAATTGTTGCTAACCTTGCAAATTTATTAAAGAAATTATCTTCTTTACCAAATACAAGACTGGGCTTAATTATTATTGCTTCTGGAAATGCTGAAGTTACAGCCTTTTCACCTTCCAATTTACTTTGAGCATATTTTGACAGTTTACTATTTTCTATTCCCATAGCAGAAAAATGTATCATTATGGGTACATTTTTTACTTTTGCAGCTTTTGCTATTCTTTCAGCTATTCCAACATGGAGAGTGTGAAAATCACGTTTTTTCGCTTCATATAATATTCCCACTAAGTTTATGGCTACATCACATTCTTCCATACTTTTCAGAACTGATTTTTCATCAAAAAAATCGCCTTTAAATATTGATATTTGCCCTAAATTTCCACATAGTTTCAGGCAAGCGGCTTTTTCCTGATTACGAGCAAATATTCTTATTAAATACCCTGCTGTTGCCAAGCGTCTTACGATGTGCTTCCCTATAAATCCTGTTCCACCAAAAATAACTACACGTTTTGTCACGATTAAAACTTCCAATAACTTAACCTTAAATTAATACAATAGTTTTACTTAATATTCTATTATGAATTCTTGTACTACAAGATCCATTCTCATTCCACGTGAGCCTTTAACTAGAACTATATCATTATTCTGGACAATATTAGCCAAATTACTTTTCAATTGATTAGAATCATTAAAGTGTGTGCCTTTTATATTGCCCGGCAAAAGCCTGTGCAATCCCAACATAAATCTACCAACTGTATAAATTTTATCCACATTATATTCTATGATAGAACCAAGCAATTCTGTATGAAATGCTACGCTTTCATTACCAAGTTCTAGCATATCACCAAGTAATGCTACTTTCCTTCGATTAGAATATGTACCCAAAGTTTTTATTGCAGCTTTCATCGAAGCAGGGCTGGCATTATAGGAGTCATCAATCAAATGTATGTGCTTTCCATTGTATTTAGCTTTATGAATACTACCTCTACCTTTTGTTACACTAAAATTCTCAAGTGCAAGTGGTAATTTTGATAAATTAAGCCCGAGACTTTGCACAACTGCTGCAATAGCTAGCGCAGAGTATGCAAAATGTTCACCCTGTATACGTAAATTACAGTTTATAATTTGATTATTATTCAGTCTAACTTTTAAACTTAATCCTTTGTCATCTCTTATTAAGTCTAGTAAACAAACTTCAGCATTTTTATCTTTACCAAAGCTTACTACATTTCTACCGGCGTGTGATGAGAGATAATTATAATATTTACTATCTCTGTTCAAGACCAAAGTACCGTTATTTTTCATACCATGCAGAACCTCTAATTTTGCTTGTGCAACATCAAATAGCGATGAAAAATTTTCAGTATGCGCAGGTTCGATGTTGGTAATAACCGCAATATTTGGATTGCTGATTCTCGATAATTCTTTTATTTCACCAGCTTCATTCATACCCATCTCAAGAATTAAGTACTGGCAGTTTTCTGGAGCTTTTAGAATCATCAAAGGCAATCCTATATTATTATTCAAGTTACCTTTGTTTACATGAGATACCCCATATTGCGATAAAACAATGTGCAGCATATCCTTCATAGTAGTTTTTCCGACACTACCCGTGATCGCAATAACTTTAGTATTAACAAGAACATTTTTAATGTAATACGATGCCATATCGTGCAAAGCTTTTAGAGTATCTTGCACAACAACTAGAGGAAGATTTTTATATTTATCCTCGCTTACTACCGCAGCTACTGCCCCTTTTAAAAACGCTTCATGTAGAAAATCATGTCCATCAAAGTTCTCTCCCTTGAGAGCAAGAAATAAATCACCTTTTTTTATGCTTCTTGTGTCTGTTGAAATATTTGAGTTGTGTATCCAATTACAGCCACCTGCTTTTCTTCCGCCAGTGGCATCTATAATATTATTTGCGTTCCATTTAAACATAATTTGACTTTAAGGTAAATTGAACAACAAAAGTAGCAAAACACCATATATTTTTAGATAATTTATAAATAATAGTTGAAATCTATATAATTTCATCTTATAATGGATATAGAAGTTTAAATGTTTTCGTTTATAATTAAAATGCGTCATAGCATCTAATTGTAGAAAGTACCTTGGAGGTATGTATGCTGACAGGAAAAAATGACTCAAATGAAAAATCTACTTCTATACTAGCTAAAGTTGGCAACGCAGTTTCTGGAGTAGGAGGATTTCTAGGTAGAGGTGCAAAAGCTCTAGGTTGGGGTATAATATATCCTATATGGCCAAAGAACTGGTTTAAGTCCTGGAATGAGATAGAGCACGACATAAAAAATGGCTGGCATTCTGTTATTGAAAAGCCACATAAAGAATATGATCCACCCATAAAAACCACACAGGCTAGTGAGTATCTTGGCGTACAAATAACAAAACAAGGAAAAGGAGAGGTAGCGTTTTTAGCGTCAAGGACTCTTGCAGGAGATGTATTTCATTTGACTGATGAACAATTGAATCAAATAAAAGAGCTGAATAAAAACAGTAAGTATTCAAAGATAGCTGTAAATAGAGAAAAAGGAAAAATTATAATTGAAGTTGATGTTAAGAGTATTACCAATAACGTTGAAGCTGACTCTAAAAATGAAGGAAAGAGCCCAGAGAAGATAAAAGAGCTTGTTATTGAAGCGATTAAGCAAAAAGTTGACGATGATCTTAAGAAACTGGCAAAAATTACTGGTGGAGAGTTGGAACGTCACATGGACCAAGGATTGCTATATGGTATTGCAGAAAAATTGTATCCGGAAGATGATAACCAGAACAAATCATCAGAAGTTGGGGAATCTCAAGGATCTAGTGGTGAAGAGTTATCAAGTTGGCAGGGTAAAGTTGAATCACAAAAAGGTTCTAAAAAAGAAGAGTTAATATCAAGAGGAATGTAATGACTAGTATACGAGAATTTTTAAAGGACATTTCAGTTAAACAATTGCCAGAGGCTGATACTGTAATATTCACAGAGAAAGAAGACCGTTTTGCCCGATCGCAAACTATGACTGATCCATCTAGTATGTATTTTCAGCCAGGAGTTGTTGCTGGAAATATGGAAGTGAAAGCCCCTCCGCAAATGAAGCAGAATGTACAAGAGAAAATAAGAGAGTTTGGTAGCGGGCTGGAAAATGTTTCTAGTGAAACAGCGAAGTTGTCAAATGTTTCAGGCAAGAGACAAGGAAAAGGAGGCCGTTCTTATTAAAGGTATGAGCAATAAAAGTTATGATGACAGTAACATCTTTGCTCAAATATTAAGGGGAGAGTTGCCTTGTGAGAAAGTATATGAGGATGAAGTTGTGTTGGCGTTTTATGATAAGTACCCTGACGCACCAGTTCACATCTTAGTTGTACCCAAAAATCAATATATTTCATATGATGATTTTATTCTCAAAGCTTCTGCAGAGGAGATAGTAAGTTTTTTTAAAACTGTCAGGGAAATAACATATAAATATAATTTAGAAAAAACAGGATATAGATTGGTCACTAACTACGGTGAAAACGGAGAACAAGTTGTACCGCACTTTCATATGCATATTTTAGGTGGTAAAAAATTAGGAAAGCATGTAAATTCATAGTATTGCTTTCTATATATTTTGTTAAATGAGTGAATATTTAACCATAGTAATTTTTATCTGTGTATCAATTATAGTATCTCTTGCTTTAGGTGTATTACCTATGTTTCTTGCAGTAAGTAAGCCAGACAGTGAAAAGCTTTCTACATATGAGTGCGGATTCAATCCTTTATCAAGAGCAAGAAAAAATTTTGACATTAAATTTTACTTAGTTTCAATATTATTTATAATATTTGACTTAGAAATAGCATTTCTTTTTCCTTGGGCCGTTTCTTTATCTAAGATAAGCTATAGTGGATTTTGGTCTATGATGATATTTCTTGTAATACTCACTATAGGTTTTATTTATGAGTGGTGTAAAGGTGCATTAGAATGGGAGTAAGTTTATGACAGATCAAATTTTATCTAATGATGATTGGGGTCATTATAAAAAAGAAGGGTTTCTTGTCACTAAATTTGGTGATTTAATAGATTATATAATGAATTGGGCAAGATCTGGCTCATTGTGGCCAATGACATTTGGTCTTGCATGTTGCGCAGTTGAGATGATGCATACTGCTTCCAGTCGTTATGATCTTGATAGATACGGTATAATGTTTCGTGCAAGCCCACGTCAATCAGATGTGATGATTGTTGCTGGCACACTAACTAATAAAATGGCAGCAGCGTTGCGTAAAGTCTATGATCAAATGGCGGATCCAAAGTACGTTGTATCCATGGGAAGTTGTGCAAATGGTGGCGGTTATTATCATTATTCTTATTCAGTAGTTCGTGGTTGTGATAGAATTGTACCAGTTGATGTGTATGTTCCTGGATGCCCTCCAACTGCTGAGGCGTTGTTATACGGAATGCTATGCCTACAAAATAAAATAAAACGAACTCAGAATATACAGCATGGATAAAACTGCAAAGCACATACAAAAAAAGACTAAATGTGAATGTATTCAGAGAGATGATGGTACTATTATAATATATTCAGCTTTAGATGATATTGCAAATCACTTACTCTTTCTACGCGATGATGAAAAATGCAGACTTGAATTATTAGTTGATATTTTTGGGGTTGACTATCCAGATAGAGAGAAGCGTTTTGAGCTAATATACAATTTGCTCAGCATTGTACATAATACCAGGGTGCACATAAAGCTTCAGCTATATGAGGGCGACATGCCTCCAAGTGTAGCGAAGATATTTAGCACAGCTTCGTGGTTTGAGCGTGAAGTGTTTGATATGTATGGAATAGAGTTTTCTGATCACCCTGATCTGCGTAGGATTCTAACAGATTACGGATTCAAAGGCCATCCAATGTTAAAGGACTTTCCTCTCACTGGTTATGAGGAAGTTAGATATGATATAGGGGCAAAAAAGGTTGTATATAGTCCTATAGATTTACCGCAAGATTTTCGTATGTTTGACAGCCTATCCCCTTGGGAAGGTAAAGCTACAAAAGTAAATACAGAGGAGTAGAAAATGACAGTACAAAGAAAAAAAATATCTTTGATCGGTGCAGGAAATATCGGTGGAACTCTTGCCCATATGATTGCACTAAAGGAGCTTGGCGATGTTGTCTTGCTTGATATTAGTGATGGAATACCACAAGGTAAAGCACTTGACATTGCAGAGTCATCCCCTATTGATGGGTTTAATGTTAGCATTACCGGCACAAATAGGTACGAAGATATAAAAAACTCCGATGCAATCATAATAACTGCTGGCATTGCTAGAAAACCGGGAATGAGTAGGGACGATCTCTTCCAAACTAATGCTAAAGTAATGAAAGAGGTTGGTGAAAGTATTAAGAAATATTCTCCAAATGCGTTTGTAATAGTGGTTACCAACCCTTTGGATGCAATGGTTTCAGTGGTGCACAAATTTTCAAACTCTCCAGCTAATATGATTGTTGGAATGGCAGGAGTGCTTGATTCTGCTCGTTTTCGTTATTTTCTTGCAAGTGAATTAAATATCTCAGTTGAAGATATATCTGCTTTTGTACTTGGAGGGCATGGTGACACTATGGTACCACTAATCAACTGTGCTTCCATTGCTGGAATTCCACTTACTCAAATTGTTGATATGGGTCTCATTACACAGAAAAAAGTTGATGAAATAGTTGAACGCACTCGCAATAGCGGAAAAGAAATAGTTGATCTGCTTAAGTCTGGGTCTGCATACTATGCTCCTGCGTCTTCAGCTATATGTATGTTAGAGTCATATTTAAAAGATAAAAGACGTATATTATCATGTGCTGCTTACCTTAATGGTGAATATGGCGTGAAAGACTTGTTCATTGGTGTTCCTGCCATTATTGGCAAAAATGGAATTGAAAAGGTCCTAGAAGTTAAAATGGATGATAGTGAACAAGAAATGTTCAATAAATCTGTGAATGCAGTAAAAGAGCTAGTGAAATCTTTAAGCTTATAAGTAAATTAACGGTTTTATAGGATTTCTTTAGGCTTAAGTTTCGTAAACAGCCTAAAAAAGTTGCTCGTGGTTATCTCTGCCACTTTGTCGGGTGACTCATTCCATAACTCTGCCAAACAATCCACAACATATTTTACCATTGCTGGTTCGTTCTTTTTTCCCCTATAAGGCTCAGGTGATAGATATGGTGCATCAGTTTCAACTAAAACACGCTCGCGTGGTACATTTTGTGCAATTCTTCTGAGTAAGCTAGCATTTTTAAAAGTAATAATTCCAGAAAATGAAATGTATAATCCTAAATCTATAGATTGATAAGCAAGCTCTTTAGAAGAAGCAAAGCAGTGCATTACTCCATTAAAAATACCGGTTTTCATTTCTGACTTTAACATATCAATCATTTCATTATCAGCATTTCTAGTGTGAATAACTAAAGGTAACCCAGTTACTCTTGATGTTTCTATATGTGATGCAAAACTTTTTTTCTGATTATTTTTGTTATCAGATTTATAAAAATCTAATCCGGTTTCACCGATACTAATTACCTTTTGATTTTTGGTAAATTCAACTAATTCATCAACATGTATACACTCACCGTTTTCTATGGCAGCATCAAGCGGATGTACACCAACAGAGGAGTAGACTTGATCATAGGATGAAGAAATTTTTAGCAATTCAGGAACATTATCAATGCTTATGCATACGTTATGCAAAATCTTTGCACCATTTTGCTCTGCCCTTGAAATTACTTTTGATATTTCATCATCAGAAAAATAAATCAAGTGGCAATGAGAATCTACTATCATGAGCTTATTGTTGAGGCTTTTATTTGAGAAGAAAACTCTTCTATCACTATTTTATAAACTTCTTTTTTAAATGGTATAGCACTGGCTACCAAACCATCTACACTTTGCCAACGCCACTCTTTGAACTCTGGATGATCAGTATAGTTGATATCAATGTCTTTATCCTCTCCATAAAATTTCATTAAGAACCACCTTTGCTTTTGGCCAGAATATCTTCCATTCCAGCATGTTGGTATAACTTCCTCAGGCAAGTTGTAGTATACCCAATCCTTATTCTTAGCTATAACCTTCGCTTTACTAGTACCAACTTCCTCTAGCAACTCACGTAACGCTGCCTGCTCCAGTTCTTCACCATCGTCAACCCCTCCTTGTGGCATCTGCCAGTAAGAGTCGCTATCAAAGCGCTTTCCAATGAAGACATGCCCTTGTTTGTTAAACAGCATTATGCCAACACAAGAACGATATTCACTTTTCTGCTTAATCACAAGCATCCTCTGTTGCTAAATTATTTGCTACAGAAGCCCCAACTAATTTTTCGCCTCCTATTTTTTCAACAATTTTTCTTGCAACTTCCTCCGCACTTAAGTTTGAGTTATTAATTTCAAGCGAACCTTTAGGGACAAATAGCCTTTTCCCTTTGATTTTCTTCATAGCAAAATCTGAGTCAGTAATTTTATTTTCCTGGTGCCTTTCTTCTGATTGAACACGCTTTGCTAGTTCTTCATTATTACAATGCAATACTACAGGAAGAATCTCTACACCCATTTTTTTACTTAAATTTACCACTGATTTGTGTAATTTTTGGTCATAGGGGTCACCATCTATCAATTCATTTGTAAATACGTAATGCTTTGATTTTATATGATGTTCCTCTAGTATTGCTAATACATTTTCCCTAACTGCAAAAACTTTTTCCCATAGGTCATCTGGAACTTCAGTATCTTGTAATTTAACAATATCAAATATAATATTATTGAATAGATTATTGCTTACTATCACTGCATCAATGACCTTACACAGTTCTTTTGCAGTAGTAAGCTTACCACTACCTGGAAAGCCGATCAAGTAGATGAGAGTCTTGCCCATAATGAACACTATTAAAAAAACTATCTTTAATTATACACAAAAGGATATGTATTGTATATACTGTTACACCAAAAGTATAAATTACCTGGTTTTAATAATATCGAAAATAGTTCATATTTAGAAATTTTGAGTGTACAATTATAAATAAATTATATAACCCAAGATAATGACTAATGTATCCAGTGATACAGAATCAATAAAAAGCACAATTGTAAGTATAATAGATCAAAATAAAGGTCATAATATAATCACCTTTGATGTACAGAGTAAAACCGTTATTGCAAAATATATGATTATTGCATCTGGTGACTCGAGCCGCCATGTGAAAGCATTAGCTGAGCACGTAATGAAAAGTCTAAGGCAACATGATAAAATAGATGTAGAAGGTATGGATGAAGGTAATTGGGTAATTTTGAACTTTCAAGGCATAATGGTTCACATATTCAGGCCAGAAGTAAGAGAGTATTATAAAATAGAAGAGTTATGGAATTAACTTTTTTCCATTTGTAAGATTTATAGATAAAAATCACTTAATTGACGCAGGTAAACCATGAAACATACATCTGAGTTTTTAAATTTTATCCAAGAAAGAGGATATCTATACCAATGTACAAACATTGAAGGGTTAGATCAGCTACTATCACAAAATAATCATATAATCGCATACATCGGATTTGATTGCACAGCACCAAGTCTTCATATTGGTCACCTAATGCATATTATGATGTTCCGTCACCTGCAAAAATTTGGTTATAAGCCGATAGTTTTACTTGGAGGTGGAACAACGAAAGTTGGTGACCCATCCGGTAAAGATAAAGCAAGAAGCGTCTTGCCTATAGAAGATATCAATAAAAACATATCTGGCATAAAGAGAACATTAGAGAAAATGGTATCTTTTGATGATGGAAAGACTGATGCAGTTATAGTAAATAACGCAGATTGGCTAGACAGTATGAAATATATAGATTTTTTGCGTGATATAGGGGCGCATTTTTCTGTAAATCGTATGCTAAGTTTCGATAGTGTAAAAACTAGGCTCGATAGAGAGCAAAATCTAAGCTTTCTGGAGTTTAACTACATGCTATTACAGGCTTACGATTTTGTTGAATTGAATAAAAAGTATGGCTGTCGTCTTCAGATCGGAGGGTCAGACCAGTGGGGAAATATAGTAAACGGAATTGAACTTGGCAAAAAGTTAAATTTGCCTGAGTTGTTTGGCCTTACTACGCCTCTTCTATTAAATGCACAAGGAAAAAAGATGGGCAAAACTGAAAGTGGAGCAGTATGGCTTGATAGCAATATGCTAAAGCCTTACGACTACTGGCAATATTTTCGCAACGTTGATGACCAAGATGTCGGACGTTTCTTGAGATTATTTACTGATTTGCCAATTGATGAGATCAAAAAATTAGAGTCCTTAAAAGATCAGGAAACAAATGAAGCAAAAAAGATTTTGGCAACAGAGGTGACAAAAATATGTCATGGTGATAAAGAAGCAGAACTTGCACGATCTGCTGCAGTCTCTGCTTTTGAAAATAAAGATAGCTCGCTACTTCCTGATTACATTATAAAAAAAGAACAAGTTACCAATGGCGTATCGTTAGTAGATCTGCTACACGATACCGGTTTTGAACCTTCAAAAGGCGCTGCAAAGCGTTTAATACAGGGCAATGGGTGCAAGATCAACGATAATATTGTAAACAATGTTGATCATGTAATAAATTTTGAGAGTTTTAAAGGTCAGTCATTTATAAAATTATCTGCAGGAAAGAAACGTCACATTAAAGTTGTGGTAGGTTAATAAATTTTTATAGAAGAAGAAGTATATTAGAAAATCGAGGGCTTTATATATGAAATAAGGAGGCAAAAATGAGATTGTACTATAAAGATATCAGAAATCTTATTAAAGAATCTTACCTCTCTAGCGGAAGAGGTTATTTCAACAAAGGAAAGGTACAGATCGTATCTGTTAATGAATCTCAAGCTAAATCAAAGGTGGTTGGATCAAATGTATATCGGATAACACTAAAACACGATGGTCCATTCCTTAGTGGAAAGTGTTCCTGTCCTGCATTTGTGTATTTCGGTCCATGTAAGCATATAGCTGCAACAGGTTTTGCTTTAATTGAACTTGACAGAAAGGAGTATCGGTTATCTGTGCGCTCTAAACATGTTGATGAACAAGCTCTCTTTGAAAGATTGCTACTAAAAAAAACAAACCAAGAGCTCATTTCAATAATTATTCGTTTCAATAAACATCATCCGGAGATTTTTGAAGACCTAGAGGATGAAGAATATGAGCAATGTACTCAAAGTGAATTTCCAAAATTCGAAAACTATAGCTAACAAAGCCCGCTTCTGTAATCCTATGGCTTTACGCATAGCTGTACGAATATTGCAATAGACTTCTTGCATAAAAACTTTTGGCAGCGCGTTGGAAGAAATTTCTTGACAAACTTCACCAGCTCCCTTATTATGGCATTAAGGGTATTTCTGACTCAAAACTTGTTTTTGACCTGCAGGCTCAATGACAAAATTCAGTAAAAAACTTAAGGTGTTTTTTGGCGGATTACATAAAATTATGGCGGCTGCATGTCTTTTAAATTTTTTCTACATTCAGCCAAATCGCGCTTATACTAAGCGTCAGCACATTATTACAGCGCCAGTTTAAAGTATTATAGGGTCAAAACTCGCACCACGGGGCTTCTTTTGCCTTTTTTTTATTTGGTAAATTTTTTAATATTTATAGCTATAGTTTTCTTGGAATCGGCCAGTCGCCGCGTGACCCGTTCGAACTTTTCTTTAAAGTAATTTTGTTATACCATAAAACCCCCCAATATTAGCCTATTTTCACTAAATTTATGTACGAACTTGTATCTTTATGATGTAAGGTATTAGAGCTAAAATATCTTGCAGGGAAGGGTGAAGCCGGATGCGAACTAATAAAACAAAAAAAAGAAGACCAATACTTAGTAAAAGAAATAGGAGCACAGGGAACTCAATTTATAAAACTTGAGAAAGAGATTGTGGAAAATTCGCAAGAAGCAACCACTAGCGGTGCTGAAGCTGTTCAACCAAGCAGTTTAGTCCGTAAAGTAGAAATCACAAGTAGTAAGCAACCAGGTAAATCAGCTTCCTAAATGAAAACAGAAGTGTTGTGGTGGCTCCACCACGCTTGAAACTTTGTGTAGACAGTAATGCTAAAAGAGCTTTGAATACCCCATAAAGGTAGAAACATTCTTTAAGGACGAAGTAAGCGGCATTGTGTAAACATGTGAGCTATTTTTCGAATATTGTGCTTAAACCAATAATGCTCAATGGGAGGTTATGAAAAGTTTGCAAGCATCAATACCAAAGTCTTTCTTAAAAATTTGCTTAGCTTAATAACAAGAAAGTATTGAAGCTCTATTTTTGATCAACTATTGCCTTCCCGAGTTTTTTCATTTCCATAATAGGGACGTCTTAACTTTCTCTCTACTTTTTCCGGGTAGGGTCATAAACTCCAACATTGCAAAATAGTAAAAATATTATGTTGAAATTAGCTTGATTTGTGTTATATGTTATACATAATATATTATATGTTTAGGTTAGGAGGGAGTATGGGTAAG
The DNA here is from genome assembly GCF_964277405.1 of Wolbachia endosymbiont of Cantharis cryptica. Lineage (GTDB taxonomy): Bacteria > Pseudomonadota > Alphaproteobacteria > Rickettsiales > Anaplasmataceae > Wolbachia. The sequence continues at coordinate 130,888 of NZ_OZ195521.1, forward strand.
GCTATAGATTTTGTAGAACCTACCAGTGAGCAAACTAATGAGCAAGAACCGGAATGGCAACCAAGTACTGGGCCAGAGTGGTCAGAAACAACTGAATTACCAGTAAATGGTCAAGGTAATCACTATGAATTCATTAAGCAAAGTTTATTTTGGATTGAAGTAAGCTTAGTAGATGATAAAAAATATCTGGAGAGCCTAGTAGATGAATGGCTTATTGATGCACCTAATTTAGAGCGAGAGGAGAATCAAAAAAAATTAAACGAAAAATTACTCAATAGTATTATAAGAGATTTCACTTTGGGGAACTATGAGTCTTTTGTAAACCTTAAGGAATTTTTAGAAAATAATAAAAACAATAAAGACCTAAAAGCTGTTCTCGACCTTAAAAGAGGGAAGTTGAAGACAACACTATTGCATGTATTGATAGAACACAAAGAAGGTATGCATGCTCTCTTAGAAGCGGGAGCTGATCCAAGTATACAGGATAATAAAGGCAAAACACCTTTACATGATACAGCCCTTTATAATTGTGATCATTATGAAGCTGTTTGTTGTCTCTTAAAAGCGGAAGCTGATCCTAACGTACGGGATAATGAAAGAAAAACATCTTTACATCATTATGCTGCTTATTATGGTGAAGTTAGTAAGAAAGCTATAGATTTACTCATAAGCAAAGGAGCTGATTATGCTATACAGGACAATGATGGAAAAACTCCTATGCAAATTGCAATTGATAATAACAATTACGGTATTATAGAGTGCTTCTTCACTGAAGAGCAAAAGAAGTTGAATGAAGAACTACACGAAATGATTGAAGGTACATGTTCTAGATTTTGGGATGGTTGGTGCGAACTTAACGTTGAAGGTGTTGAAGAGCTGGAAAAGTTTTTGGATAAATATAAAAATACCGAAATTTTAAAGATGCTTTTGAATATTAAGGATGAAAAAGGTTTAAAAGTGCTTAGAGATGATATGTGTACTGAAGTGATAGATTTACTTTTAGCAGCAGGAGCAACCGAATCACAAGCAAGGGCAACCGAACAAGAGACTAAGCCTCTACATCAATATTCATTGGACGCTTGTTCACCATATCAACTGACCAAACTAAATGAGTGTTTGAGAGAAGTATCAGAAGCTGGAAACATGACTGAATTACAAAAAGTCGTAAATGAGGCTATCAGGTCTGGAGTAAGATTAAATTTTGCTGAAAATGAAGACAATTATTTTACAGATTACGTAATAGAAAGAATTGACCAGCTAGAAAAAAGTCCTGAAGTTGCTAGCGATATAGTATGTACATTAATATCAAGAGGAGCAAAGTTAAAGAACCGGGACAGTTTGAAAGTCATTGATACAATAGAATCAGAGTTTCAAAGGTTTCAAGCTCGTGTGATAGAGGCTCATGCAGAGTGTGTCAATCGTGCTCAGAAACTTTTGAAAATTGCAGAAGATGCAACCAGTGGTAAATTATGTGATGCAAGAATGGATAACTTTACTTCTTACTTAGAATATTCTAAGGATAGTATCATTGAACCTGCAAAAATCATAAACAACCCAAAAATAAAAGATCCAGAGTTAAGAGTTTGCATATTGCAAATTGGAGAGAGTATAGTAAGAGTTGAGAACACAGGAGGAACAAGGAATTACACTGACCTTGCGGATGGTAGTGATATAGTATTAACTTTTCACACCAGTTTGGGAAAATTAGATGTGAGATTATATTCTGACACGGAAAATAAAGACCTAATAAGGGTAGAAGTAAGAAATCAAGAGATGTTGCAAAAATTAAAAGATTGTAAAGAAAAAATAGGGGAAAATTGTTTGTTTGGTGGAGGTTCGGTTGACGGTGCTATTGGCAATGGATGTTTTGGAAAGTTTGGAAAACTTAGTCAACCTCCTGAAACAGTGAGCCTATCTGAAAAAGTTTCAGAAGGTGGTATAGTAGGCTCTTTGTTAAGTGATATGCATTCTCAAAAAGGGTTTATAGGAAAAACAAGAACATGAGCTCAAAGTTGCTCAGGGTCAAGTTTTATGGGCTGGCTTAAGATACAAGGAGAAATAAATATTAAGTTAATAATTTAGAGGTTCTTCTAAAGAAATTATCTCGTTTTGCTTTCTTGAGAATTTACCACTCAACTTGACATTTATGTTTTTTTGAACATTAGCATTTAAATAACTTTTCCTATTTTTTTTGGTGTTCTCATGATGTTTCTCCTTTTGTATTAAAATTTGTTGATTTAGTTGTAGTAGTTGCAATAGCGTATCAATTGCCCATGAAACTTTTCTAATTACCCATCCCATAAATCTTGCACTTTCTTTAAATCAGCTATGTCTTGCCGTTTTCCCTTGTATTCTGCAAAAACATTAACCCAAGCAATACCGCCGCGGCGCTAACGCCTCTTTCTTGTCATTCCATTCTCCTGTCATCCCAGCGCCTCCTTCTCGTGTCATCCCAGTGCTTGACACTGGGATGGCTTTGTTGCATCGCTCTTCGGATAGTAGGTAACACACAATAAATTTATGAAGCTATCTCAAATTTAGCCATGCCTATTTCAGTAAATTTGTTAAGCAAATAACACTTGAGTAGCAGTTCCCTCTCACGATTAATTTCAGATTTGTTCCTAAAACTATAGTGTTTTCATAAATAAATGATAAAGGTATAATATGGGATTGATGAAATGTGAGGTAAATAATGGCATACAGCGTAGACTTAAGGGAAAAAGCTATAACTTTGGTGGAAAAAGGGAAGTCAAAATCTGAGGTAGCAGAGCTTCTAGAAATAGGAATTGCAACCTTGTACAGATGGCTAAAAAAGAAAGCAAACAGTGAAAGCCTAGAGGCAAGAAAAAATGGAAGTTTTATTCGAAAAATAGATCCAGAAGTACTCAAAGAATACGTCAAAAAACATCCAGATCACACGCTAGCAGAAATGAAACAAAACCTTGGCTTTGGAATAAGTGCAATTTGGTATAGATTAAAGCAGCTAAAAATAACTTTAAAAAAAAGTCACACTATATCAAGAGCGCAATCAAGAAGATAGGCAGAGATTTACTGATAAAATCTCAAAAATAGACCACTCTAGCATTTTATATATAGATGAAGCAGGAGTTGATAATACGAGAATATGGACGAGCTCTAAGAACCTGTTTAAAATCTTCGCAATAAGAGAGAAACGAAGGAAAGAACGACCATTTGTAGGCTAGTATTGAGTTTTCGCTCACAGTTTTTCCACAATCGCCTGCATTTTTCCAACCAAGCAAAAGACCGCTCAACAACCCATCTTTTTGGCAATACAGCAAAGGTATGTAATTCGCTTCGTTTTATTACCTCAACAGCTGCACCAATAGTTACTTTTATTTGTGTTGCAAAATTTTCTCCTGTATAGCCAGCATCAACGAGTATATTTTTGACTTCAGAGAGGTTTTCTTTAGCATTTCCCACCATTTTTACAGCACTGCTACGATCAGTTGCTTCTGCCGTTGTTATATGAATTGCATGTGGCAAGCCCTGTGTATCAACTGCGATATGACGCTTTATACCTGAAATCTTTTTACCTGCATCATAACCCTTTCTTTCAGCAGTATCTGCGTTTTTAACGCTTTGAGCATCAATTATGCAGAAACTGGTTTTCTCTTTCCGACCATTGTTGATACGGACCTCTCCAACTAATTTTTTTTAAGACTAATTCCAACAAACTTGGTTCTTCTCCATCCTTTTTATTCCACATTTGAAAATAATAATATATGCTCTCCCACCTTGGAAAATCTTTTGGCAACATCCTCCACTGGCAACCACTTTTTAGGACGTATAATACTGTACAAAATACATCATATAAATCAAGTTTTCTTGGTTTTGTTTTCCTCCTGCTACTCTCCAGAATTGGTTTGATTTTTTCAAATTGCTCTCGACTTATATCACTTGGATAACTTTTTCGCATAGATATACCTCATTCTTAATCTACCCCTATTTTACCTTATCCTTTCGAGATTTTAAACAGGTTCTTAGAGGAGAAAAAATATATGCTCAGGAAAAAAGCGGGAGAGAGTAAGTATAATAGGCGGATGGATTGAAAAGAAGTTCATTGCGCCAATAACTTTTACTGGAGAAAGAAGTATTTAATGCGTGAGATATTACTACCACAATTACAACGTGGTACAACTATAGTTATCTACATTTCATAAGACTCCTAAAACAAAGTCATTAATAGAGTCTTTTGGCTGTCATTTGCTGTATCCTCCAACATATTCACCAGATTTGAATCCTATAGAACACTGTTGGCATACCATCAAAAGCTGCCTCAGACCTCTAGTGCATCAATATACAGACTTACAGCTTTTAGTTGGTAATACCATAATGGAAATTTATCATTCATTTTAGAAAGTACTATAGTATATTTTTAACTCCAGAGAGGTTTTCTTTTGCATTTTCCACCATTCTTATAGCACTGCTACGGTCAGTTGCTTCTGCAGTTGTTACATAAATTGCATGTGGTAAACCTTGTGTATCAACTGCTATATGGCGCTTTATACCAGAAATCTTTTTACATAGCCCTTTTTCTCAGCAGTATCTGCGTTTTTAACGCTTTGGGAATCAATTATACAGAAAGTGGTTCCGACCATTGCTGATACGGACCTCTCCAACTAATTTTTTTTAACCAGCAAACTTGGCTCTTCTCCGTTCCTTTTATTCCACATTTGAAAATAGTAATATACGTTTTCCCACCTTGGAAAATCTTTTGGCAACATTCTCCACTGACAACCACTTTTCAGACACTGTACAAAATACATTGTACAAATCAAGCTTTCTTGGTTTTGTTTTCCTCCTGCTACTCTCCAGAATTGGTTTGATTTTTTCAAATTGCTCTCGACTTATATCGCTTGGATAACTTTTTTGCATAGATATACCTCATTACGCCTATTTTACATCCTTTTGAGATTTTAAACAGGTTCTTATACATTCCATTTTTATCAAGAAGTTCCTGATGCGTGCCATCTTCCACAATCTTACCTTGATCAAGAACCAAAATACGATCCATATGTAGAAGTGTGGATAGGCGATGTGCTATTACTATTGTAGTTTTACCTTGCATTAACTCCCATAGAGATTCTTGAATATTACTTTCAGTTACAGAATCAAGTTGTGAAGTTGCTTCATCCAAGATCAAAATAGGAGCATTTTTTAAAATAGCTCTTGCAATTGCAATCCGTTGACGTTGCTCACCAGAAAGTTTTACACCTCTTTCTCCAACAAGTGAATCATACCCTTGGGGTAATTTTGAAATGAATTCATGAGTATGTGCTTTTTTTGCCGCTTCAATTACTTCATTATTGCTAGCATCTGTTTTTCCATAGCGAATATTCTCCATCAGGCTTCTATGAAAGAGAGATGGATCTTGTGGAATCATGCCAATATTTTTGTGTAAGGAATCCTGGGTTACATTACGAATATCTTGTCCATCAATTAAAATTTTTCCAGATTTTACATCGTAAAGCCTAAGAATCAGGTTTACAAATGTTGATTTACCACCACCTGAATAACCAACAAGTCCAACTTTTTGACCAGGTTTAATTGTTACGGTTTTGTTTTGGAATATAGACTCAGTGCCTTTGTATTGAAAATTAACTTTATCAAATTTAATTTCACCTTTTTGCACGATCAAAGGTTGAGCATCTGATTTATCTTGAATTTCAGGTGTTGAAGTAATTGTTCTCAAAGCTTGGGTAATTTTTCCCCAGAATCTGACAAATCTTGTAAGGTTTCTTGTCAAAAGCCAAAGAAAATGAAACATGACAGTATTGATTGTCATTACAAGAGCAAAATCTCCTACGGTTATATCACCTCGCTGTTTACCTTTGATTAAAAAATACAAATTAAACCCTTGGACAATTACGTATGAGAATCCATAAACACAGAAAATTAAAAAATAAACCCAACCAATCTTCTGTTCTAGTAAAGTGGCTTCTTTGCAAGTAGTGCTTAGAGATAGTCTTTCAGTATTATTCCTTGCAAATAATCTTACTGATAAAATATTGGAAAATACATCTACCATTTTGCCTGTAATTATTGATCCATACTCTGAAAAAGTGGTTGAAAGGTGCACTAATTTCTTTAAAAAAACAAGAGATAAAATTATAAATGATACAGCCCAAGCGAGCATTGCAATGGTAAAGTTAGCATTCACTGTCCATAGTGTATAAATAGCAATGCTAAGCGCAAAGGCTTGATGAAGGAATGTTTCCACAACAATTTGTATTATATCCGGAATGTTATCTACCAGGTGGTTTACTTTACTTGCAAGGCTACCTGCAAAGTTATTGTGATAGTAATGATGACTTTGGCCGAGTAGTACCTCAAAACTTGAATTATTAATTTTTTTATGTAGATTTGGAATCAGTTTAATATCAACAAGATAATCATATAGCCTATGAATGCCCACTATCAGAAATAATATTAAAACATAAGACATTGCTGGAATTGCCAAATGTTCAAACATATTTTCAGCAGGTGCTACAGCAATTCGATCGAGAATAATTTTGATCATATAAGGACTAAGAGAGTTATCGATTGCCCAAAACAGCGGTATAAAACACATGAGAATAACTTGCCACTTGAATGGACGCAGCATTTTCAGGATGAAAGATACAACCTGCTTTGTTGTGATGTCATTCATATTTTATTTGAATTATGTACGGGGCAAGCTGATTCAACAATACCAATTAATTTGAAAAATCCATAGTGCTTTATACTATAGTATTTTATAGATCAAGAATAAAAAGAAGAAATGACTTTACTTAATCAAGATAATGCTCCACTTTGCAAACAATGGATATTCTTAGCAGTATGCGCTCTTGCATGTTCAGGGTTGCTATCAATAATTGTTATTTTTCTACGATTGCCTTTTATCTCCTCTTTTATTCAATCCGCGCAGTATATTTTTGATAATGCACTGGTAATACATGTGAACTTGTCAATTTTGGTGTGGATGTGCTCTATAATATCTCTGCTCTTTATCATAAACCTACAAAATACCAATAATCGATTCAGCTTTTTATGGGCTCTCTCAACCCTTTCCATGCTGCTGATATTTATATCTGCATTTGTTCCAAACACTGAAGTTATCAAAAGCAACTATATTCCCGTCTTACAAAACAAGTTATTTTTGTTTGGACTCAGTTTATTTATTGCCAGCATATTAATAAATGCAACTCTCACCTACATGTCAAATAAACAAGTCTCATATCTTTCCATCGGACAAATTGGACTGGTTATTATACTTGTATCGTCATTTCTCTGTTTTGTTTTAGCATATAACAATATGCCGATAGACATATATCACTCGGATAAGAATTTATTTTACGAATATCTCTTTTGGGGAGGCGGACATTTATTGCAATTTGCTTTTACTCAAGGAATGTTTTTAGTTTTTTTAATAATCAGTGATGTTAATTTAGCTTCAAACAATAAAATTACTATTTTACCACTATTTATAAATACGGTTTTGGCTGTAGGCGCACCGTTTATATATTTTGTTTATCCAGTGGATAGCGCCGAGTTAATACAGTTTTTTACTTGGCATATGAGAATTGCTGGAGCAGTTTTGCCGTGCTTTCTGATAATATTAGTGTATCGCAACATAAAAACCTTACTTAATGAGAAGGGCAATTATTTACTACATTCATTTGTATTGTTCATTTATGGAGGTGTGCTCGGAGTGCTGACTATTGAAGGAAATGTTACAATCCCTGCTCATTATCATGGTTCTGTAGTTGGTATCACTATAGCTTTTATGAATTTTATTTATTGGCTGTTACCTAAATTAAACTGTAAAGAAGTAAAAAACTCTATCGTAAAATTGCAGATTTATGCCTACAGTTTGGGGCATTTTCTCCACATTACTGGCCTTGTGTGGCTTGGTGGATACGGTGCCTTAAGGAAAGTTGCAGATCTGCCAAGTATTTCATCAATGTTAGCACGAGTGTGCTTTATTATAGGTGGCGCTATATCAGTTGTTGGTGGAATGTTGTTCGTAATAATTGTGCTTTTATCTCTGCTCAAAGGTAAAGCGCGTACCAACTGACCCATAGAAACAAAACTAAAAATTCCTTGACAAACTCCGCCAGTCCTCTTATCATAGTACTGAAGCTATTTATTTATCTTCGCAATCTGTGCAGGTTAATGACAAAAAACTTAGGGTATTTGGCGTCTCATGTTTAATTTTTCGCACTACGTGCACCGCATGTCTTTATAAAACTTCTGGGTTTTTACCCATACAAGCTGAAACGGGCTTATAAAACGTTTAAGACATCAAAAAACGTCAAATTGACAAGGGAGAATTTGAATACTAGCTACCCTGGGTATCTTTTGCCTTTTTTTCTGCTTAGTAAATTTCTTAAACGTTTATCGCTAAGGTTAGTTGCACTTAAAAGGCAGCTAAGTCGCACTTATTAAGCGTTTTAGAATAAAAAAACGCCGATATTTCGACACAAAAGTAAATAACTGGCCACCACAGGGTTTCTTTTGCCTTTTTTTAGGTTATGCAAGAGATCTACTTTTATTTAATTAAGATCTTAATTAATATTATATTAATAAAAACTTAATAATAATCCTTAATAATATATGAATTGATATGTTCGCAATTTCGTATGATAGAGGAAACAGAAGGGTATTCTCTTAGAATAGGCGCACAAGAAATAAATCTAAGTTTAGAAGAGCTCGGAGATCCTAACTATATGTCAGATTTGCTTTCTGATATTATAGCAGGAGAAGAGGAATGGATAAAGCTCGATAAAATTACGCAATTAAATGTAATTGAAAGATTAATTAAGAAATTAGTTGATTTAAAAACAAATCTTGATGCACATAATCAAGGTGGACGTACCCCTTTATATGTTGCGATTCAGAAAGGTAATATTGAAGTTGCAGAATTACTGATAAAGTGTGGCGCAAATGTCAATGATAATTATGAACGAAATCGTACACCGCTGCATATTGCCATCGGACGCAAACAATTAGAAATAGCAAAATTGCTGATAAAAAATGGAGCAAACGTTAATGCAAAAACTCAAAATCACGGTAAAGATGATCTAACACCAATGCACTTTGCAGTTTTTGCAAATATGCCAGAATTTATAGAATTGCTAGCTAGCCATGGTGCATTGATTAATGAAAGAGAAAGTACCGAAAGATACACTCCTCTTCACTTTGCTGCTTTATATGGAAATAAAAGTATAATACAAGCCTTAATTGATAAGGGGCAAGATATTGAAGATGTAGATAACAATGGGCGCACAGCTTTATTTTTAGCTACCTGGCAATGCACTGAAGCAAAAGATGATAGCAGAGTAGAAGTTATCAAGTATTTAATAAACGAACTGAAAGCAGATATAACAAAAAAAGACAATAATAACAAAACAGTACTCTTTCCTGCTGCTAATAATTGCCCTGGAGAAGTAGTGAAACTCATCATTGAACAATACATAGAAAGCTTTGAGCTAAAGAGCTTTATTACTCACAAAAATAAAGCTGGAATGGATGCTTTGGATATTGCGCTGAATAGTGGAAACGAGAAAGCTATTGAAGTATTAAGATCATATGGAGCAGATATCGAGAATAAGATAGATGGTGAAAGCCGCCTATTTCGTGCAGTAAAAAAAGGTGATATAGAAAAAACGAAGCTTCTTTTAAAACAAGGAGCAAACGTTAATACAAAAAATGAAAAAGGACTTACCCCTTTGGATTTTGCCACACAGAAAAACGATCAAGATATGGCTCGATTTCTAAGAACCTGTTTAAAATCTTCGCAATAAGAGAGAAACGAAGGAAAGAACGACCATTTGTAGGCTAGTATTGAGTTTTCGCTCACAGTTTTTCCACAATCGCCTGCATTTTTCCAACCAAGCAAAAGACCGCTCAACAACCCATCTTTTTGGCAATACAGCAAAGGTATGTAATTCGCTTCGTTTTATTACCTCAACAGCTGCACCAATAGTTACTTTTATTTGTGTTGCAAAATTTTCTCCTGTATAGCCAGCATCAACGAGTATATTTTTGACTTCAGAGAGGTTTTCTTTAGCATTTCCCACCATTTTTACAGCACTGCTACGATCAGTTGCTTCTGCCGTTGTTATATGAATTGCATGTGGCAAGCCCTGTGTATCAACTGCGATATGACGCTTTATACCTGAAATCTTTTTACCTGCATCATAACCCTTTCTTTCAGCAGTATCTGCGTTTTTAACGCTTTGAGCATCAATTATGCAGAAACTGGTTTTCTCTTTCCGACCATTGTTGATACGGACCTCTCCAACTAATTTTTTTTAAGACTAATTCCAACAAACTTGGTTCTTCTCCATCCTTTTTATTCCACATTTGAAAATAATAATATATGCTCTCCCACCTTGGAAAATCTTTTGGCAACATCCTCCACTGGCAACCACTTTTTAGGACGTATAATACTGTACAAAATACATCATATAAATCAAGTTTTCTTGGTTTTGTTTTCCTCCTGCTACTCTCCAGAATTGGTTTGATTTTTTCAAATTGCTCTCGACTTATATCACTTGGATAACTTTTTCGCATAGATATACCTCATTCTTAATCTACCCCTATTTTACCTTATCCTTTCGAGATTTTAAACAGGTTCTTACATTATTCAAGTATTTATTGCGTTCTTTCATTAGTGTTTCACCTTCCCAAAAAGCTAAGCTACTTAGTTCACAATTTGCAACTGTATTTGCTACTTTGAAAGCATCTTGATTTACTATATCCTTTACTGGAACATCTTCAAATAACCTATATACAACACGATTTTCATGTATACTTTTATTTTCTATAACATAATTATGTATGTTTTTTAATGCTTCTTTAAGATCATTAATTATCCTTTGATTACCCTCTACACCTTCTTCTTGTTTATCAGCTTTTCTATCTGAGTGATGATCTAATGATAACTTCAGTATATCTTTGTTGCGTATACTACTAAAATACTGATTGTGCTGCTCTTCTGTTTTTGTTCCTCTTCTAACTTCCTCTAAACTTCTATCCAAATACAAAAGTATCCATTCCTTCTCAAATACTGAAAGTGCTTTCCTTAGAGTAATAGAAGCCTCATCAATATTGAAGAGTTTTCTTATCAAGTTATCCGATTTAAATTCTAACCCTGACGCCTCCTTCTCTATTGCTTCCTCTCCCATAGTCAGTCCTTCCTTTACCTGTAAAGGACTAGGTGCATGCTTATCCCAAAGATCCTGCGCTCCCTCAGGAAATTTGCTGTAAGCCATTTTTAACCCTGTCTTTGCCATTTTTTTTGCTTCTTCTTTCATAGAGACTCCCCCTCCAAGTTTCTGATAATTATAAAGATAACTACATCTTGTTACATAAATCTGATGTAGTGTTACATTAGTAAATAAAGAATAAAATAAACGAGAAATTAAAGAGTAATTACTATAGTCTATTGCTCTTTCTATTTCCTTTTCAGTTATTTCAACATCTTTTATTTTTTTACCCCACGGCCACCACCAATACTTTGGTGTTTCTGACCTTACCCAGAAAAAGTAGAGAGGAAGTTAAGCCATTTTTATTATGAAAATGATGAATCAAATTTCTCAGGAATGCAATAATTAATAGTAGAATGTCTACGCTGTTTGTTATAAAAAATTTCTATGTACTCAAATATAGCAGTTCTAGTTTGCTGAGCAGAGTGTTGCGAAGTATCAATAAGAAGCTCCCGTTTGAGTGAGCTGAAAAAGCTTTCAACAACAGAGTTGTCATAACAACAGCCTGTGTGACTCATGCTGGAAATGATGTTTTTTGTGTTCAGCAAAAACTGATAATTTTTAGAGGTATATTGTGAACCTTGATCACTATGAAATAGCAGATCTTTGGCTGGTTTGCGCTTATCAACAGCCATCAATAAAGCATCTATAACTAATCGCTTAGTTATTGTACTACTCATTGACCAGCCAACTACCATACGTGAATATAGATCAATTATTGCTGCCAAATATAGCCATCCATCCTTAGTTTTTATGTATGTAATATCAGTTACCCATACTTTATTTGGCTGACTAGTAGTAAAGTTTTGGTCCAATATATTGGGAGTTATAACCCTATTGTCAGTCTGCTGTTTTTTGCTTTTGAATCTTCGCCTCAGTCTAGCTTGAATACCATTTTTTTGCATGATATCCTGCACTGTTTTGATGTTGCAATTTTTACCTAAAGCCTTTAGTTCAGCATGAATCTTAGGTGCCCCATATCTACAATTAGATGCTTGGTATATTTTTTGAATGTCTGCTAGAAGCTGCTCCCTTGTTAATTCTTTGCTGCTTTTCTTCTTACTAGTCCATTTGTAGTAGCCGCTAGCAGATACTTTCAAAATCCTGCATAACTCCTGTACTTTATAGTAGTTTCCATGCTTTTTGATAAATAAATATTTTACTCTTTGTGACTTGCAAAATATCCCAGGGCTTTTTTTTAAATGTCTCTTTCTCTAGTAACTCTTGTTAGTTCTTTCTTTAATTCAAACTTTTCTTTATCACATGGTGCCAACTTTCCCTTACCAGGAAATGCTTCTTCTATTGATCCTTTTTCGTTATATTTTTTTATCCAGTCACTTAGTGTACTGTTATCTATTCCTAAATCTTTAGCTATTTTGCTTGCTGACTGCCCCGTTTCCTTTACCAACTTTATTGCCTCTAATTTAAATTCCACTGTGTAATTTTTTCTGTTCTTTACCATAATAAGCCCTCATAATCATGTTTTATTTTACTTCAAAAATGGCTTAACTTCCTCTCTACTTTTTCTGGGTAAGGTCAGTTTCATTTTTTTCGCATATCAGTTGGTCTCCGGTACTATCAAGCTTTTCTATTGAAGCAGCGATACCTTTGTGCTCTATTGTATTACTTTTTTCGCATGGTTTAAGGTATTCATGTTCTATAAATTCTTCACTCTTTTCACATGCGTTAGCCGGTGTATCAGTAGCCTCGATATTACCGATTACAGAAGCAGTATCTTGAAGCACTTTTTCACTTTTAGCTGTAGTAGTTTTGGCTGTTACAACAGTGGACTGCTGGGTTGCTCTCCTATTAACAAGTTCTCCGGAGAATTTTAAGATTTCTTCTACAGCTTCACTATTTTTACGTGCTTCAGCATAGGTGAATGGGGTGTAAATCATTTTCTTGCCATTTGAATGTTTTATCGTTATTCTTTTTTTGACAATCTCTTTCAAGATACCATTTTCCTCAGAAACTTTTAAAACTTTTCTAATCGTTATATAATCCTTACGTAATATAGCATATGTAAGTACTGTGTGAGTTTCTTCTCGACCATCTGAATGTTTTATAATCATTTCCTCATTCAGAACATTCTTCAAAAGTTTTTGTTTTATTGCTTCTTGTAAAAGATCACCGAAAGCTTGATTATTTTTATGACTTATAGCATAATGTGGTAGTGAAAATGTCTCCTCTCTACCCTGATACTTGTAAATTATTTTCGTCAAAAGAATTGTGCTTGCATTGTAGCTGGAATTTTTGAATATTCCATTTTTGAACTTTTCGGCAACACCTTTCCCTTCTTCTATTTTTCTTATTAGTTTTTGAATATTATTTCTATCTTTATCTGTTAACTCATAATTACATACTAATTCACCAGTCAGTTTTGGCGTTTCCATAGTGCTTTTTCCTCCTATTAAGATTTGTCGATTTAGTTGTAGTAGTTTAAACAGCACAGTTGCTCACCCCATAAATTTGGTTCAATTAAAGGTGTCTTGCTGTTTGAAATGTTTTCCTTATAAAAATTTAGCTTGTCTTTTACATTGAAACAGCATTAACACGATTTGGCTTTTTATGGATGAGCAATTCTCTAGGGATTATCCTATTGAATTCTATGATATTATTTTTTGTAACATTGTTATAGACGTCAATACTGAAAATAGATATTAATCGGGGTTTCTTTTGCCTTTTTTTAGGTTATGCAAGAGATCTATTGATTTGCAGGCATTTTTCTTTGCAACTTTATGATGATTTCAATATTTAACATAAGTATTTTAAAAGTTATATAAGAATTAATTAATATATAACGTATCTCAGATATAATGTTGTACAAAAGATACCGTCTCGCCAGTCAACAAGAAAATTATAAAAACTGAATCTCAAAAGCTGTATTGTAAAATCAAAAAGTACTTCCAACTTTGTAGCGGTATAGTTAAAGTATATGTTGATAAGTAAGTTTCTGCTTGTATATATAAATATAGCTCTTTCTACAATAATCCGAACAGATCATAATAATACACTGCTGTCCTCCTGGCTTATAATAGCTATAAAGACGTTTTCACCCCCGTTCGGACTATTATAAGAAGGGCTATAACTAATTTACTTATCAACATATACACTAACCAACTATATTAAATAAATTTATATAAAATACTATTTTATATAAGATCGGATGGTAGCATTTTTTGACTTTAAACCATTAAACCTTCGCTCAATTTCTTAGTCCTGTAGTTTTTAATATGGTCAGGATTAAAAGCACTTCTGGATTTAAGAATACCAAAAACGATATGGAGCAACTTACGCATTGCAGCACCAACGATAGCCATATTATGTTTACCCTTTTCCTTTAATCTCTGGCAGAAACTAATAATGATAGGATTGTGATTCTTAGCTACTATAGCAGGAAAGAAAAGTGCCTTACGTAATGTTTGTGAACCTGATTTACTTAATCTGGGTTTGGCATATACAGATGAACCTGACGTCATATTTCGTGGTATAACTCCTGCATATGCTGCCAATTGCCTGGCATCTCTAAAATCCTTTATGTAAGGAAGTTCAGCTAAAATAGCTATTGCTGATTCCTCTCCTATTCCTGGAATAGTTAATAAAAGTTGAAAATTTTTTAACAACTCTTTGTGTTGCTTTAATAGTTCACGTATGGAGCTTTTTATTGTTTCTATTTTTTGTGTTATATTTATTGCAAGGTTTTCCCAAGCAGTTGCGACTTCTTTGGGCAGTCTCTCTTTTTTTTCTAAGTGGTTATTTACTGATGTCAATTCATCTTTTAACGCAGCCGAGCAACGATAAAGATGTTTTAATTTTTTCTTTTCAGGAGAAGGTGGTGCCCAGCGAGTTGGTTCCTGCCTTTGGCAATAATCAGCAATAATTTCTGCATCAGTTTGATCATTCTTTTGTCGTACAAGTTTACTCCTTGCATAAGATTTTATGCAATAAGGATTTACTACACTAACAAAATGTCCAGCATTGTGTATAAATTCAGCTAAAGCTTCACTGTAGCAACCAGTGGATTCCATACATGCCTTTACTTCTTCTACGTTATGCTTTTGTAGAAAACTCAGCAGACCTTGAAATCCATGATCATCATTTTTAAAACTCCTTTTTCTAGTTTCACGTTTCCCTTTTTTACTTATAAATGAGAGAAAGACATCAAAGCGATCTTTCGATACGTCTATGCCTAAAAAGTTGTTGATCATATATAACTCCATACATTACCATTTAAAGTGAAAAGTAAGGCTAGTCTTGTGAATACAGAATTAGAACCATTTAGGTCTTTCTACGATACCGTTCAGCCTATACTTTTGAGAAGGGAGCTCTTATCTTTTTTACAGATTTTATATCTAAGTACGCACTCAGAGTTCCTCCCTTCTCCATCTAACGCTTAAGCTTAAAACATTAGATGCTTTCTTCAAGATACAAGTATGCACATTCAATAGAATATCGACATGAAAAGCTTGCTTGTAGAGAGGAATAGGGCAGTAATATTGCTGCTTATGGTGATTTTTATCTTTGGTTCATACGCCTATATAAAAATGCCAAGGGAAAGTAACCCCGACATACAAATTCCTATAATCAGTGTGTTTGTCGGACTTCCTGGGGTTTCCGTTGAAGATAGTGAGAAGTTATTAGCTATTCCAATAGAAAGTGAGCTAAGATCTATAGAAGGAATTAAGGAGCTAAAGGCTCTAGCAACTAATGATGGTGCTCATATAATACTTAAATTTGGTACGGAATATGATAATAAAGAAGTACTCGATAACGTACGTTCAAAGCTTTCAAATATAAAATCGAAGTTACCTGTTGAGGCAGAGTCTCCGATAATCAATGAAATAAACTTGAATCTATTTCCTATACTCAATGTTGGATTAATTGGTAATCTACCAGAAAGAGCTTTAACTGAGATAGCACGTAAATTAAAAAAAGAACTAGAGTCTCTGCCAAATATTCTCAAAGTTGAAGTGGCAGGTATGCGTAAAGAAACGGTAGAAGTGATAATTGAGCCCACAGTCTTAACAAAATACAACATTCAATCAAATGAAATATTCCATGCTATAACAAACAATAATAGACTAGTGGGAGCTGGATCTCTTGAAAATGATACAGGCAAATACTCAATTAAAATATCAGGATTATTAAAAGATATAGAAGATATTATGAACATTCCTATTAGGTCTCAAGATGATGCAGTTTTGAGAATAAAGGATATAGCAAAAGTGTACCCTAGATTTGAAGACTATGAAGGATTTGCTCGCATTAATGGACTGTCCAGTATCGTATTGGAAATTTCAAAACGCAATGGAAAAAACATAATAGATACAGTAAATCAGGTAAAATACTTAATGGATAAGGCGAAAGACCAATTACCTAAAAATCTAAAAGTGGTTTACTTAAACGACCAGTCAAAAAATGTCCGTGATGTGCTCGATGATCTAGAAAACGGCATAATATTTGCTGTGTTGTTGATATTAATCATAATAATACTCTCTATGGGAACAAGGATTGCTATTCTTGTTGCACTTTCGATACCTGGCTCCTTTCTTATTGGAATAATAGCCCTTTACTTCATGGGTATAACCTTAAATATTGTTGTACTTTTTAGTTTAATTATGGCGGTTGGCATGCTGGTTGATGATGCAATTGTAATCAGCGAATATGCTGATAGAAAGATGATCTCTGGCATGGATAAAGTAGAAGCCTTTCACACTTCAGTCCGTGATATGTTCTGTCCAGTTCTATCATCAACGTTGACTAAATTGGCAGTGTTTTTTCCTCTGTTGTTGTGGCCTGATATGGTTGGTAAATTCATGCGGTATATACCGATTACAATGATTCTAACTTTAACTGGCTCGCTCATTATGGCTTTGGTTTTCATACCGACACTTGGTGCGATATTTGGCAAACCTTCGGTAACTTCGAAAGAGGGAATTGAAAAAATGAATGCTATGGAAAGTGGTGAGATAAAGAATGCTGGACCTATAATAAGAGCTTACGTACGCATATTAGAGAAAGTCTTAGACCATCCTAAAAAATTTGTATCTGCTGTTGTATTCGTTTTGTTTTCGTTTAGTATGTTGTACTTTACCTTTGGCCCTGGAGTAAAGTTTTTCCCGAAAGTAGATTCAGATAATATTTTAATTAGTGTTAAAGCAAAAGAAAGCTTATCGGCCAAAGAGCGAGATTTGATACTTAAAGAAGTAGAAAGTCGTATTTTAAATATGGAGAAAGAAGTTAAGGTTTTCTACGCTAAGTCAGGATTATTTGATGATGATGTTATTGCCAGAATCCAGCTAGAACTTATGGATTGGCGCTTCAGGCGCAAAGCTAGGTACATGTTAAATGATATAAGAAGCGGTGTGCAGGATATGAAAGGAGTAATAATTGATATTCAAGAAGAAAATTTAAGCCCATCAGCTGACAAGCCAATACAAATTAATCTCAGCGGGAATGCATCTAGCTTGAATTTAGCAGCAGAGAAAATTCTAAAAATTATGGATCAGCCTTCATCTGGATTCATAAATATTCAAGATAGCAGATCGTCACCTGCAATAGAGTGGAACATGAGTGTTGACAAAAGTAAGGCCGCAAGTTCTGGGGTAAATGTTGCAACCATTGGCGATTTTATAAAAATGGTTACAAACGGAGTGTCAATTGGAAAATATAGATCAAATAGTCTGGATAAAGAAATCGATATTATACTTCGTTTTCCTGAAAAGGATCGCAACATGAAGACTATAGAGAATCTTTTTATTAATACAGTTAATGGTCCATATCCTATGAGTAACATAGTAAAGTATGCTCCCGAAAAAAAGATAAACAAACTAAGTAGGATTGATGGATTACCCACAGTGACAATCTCTGCTGATGTTGATCTCGGCTATCTGGTTGAGGAAAGAGTTAAGTTCATTCAAGATTCGATTGCCCAGGATTGGAACAGGGAAGTAAAAATTGATTTTAAAGGTGATAAAGAAGATCAACAAAAATCAGAAGCCTTTTTATTAAAGGCTTTTATATTAGCAATTATATTAATGGTATTGGTATTAGTGACACAATTTAATAGTGTATATCATACATTTATTGTGATGACGGCAGTGTTTTTATCCACTACATGTGTGTTTTTTGTTTTCTTTCTTATCCATAAAGTTTTTGTAATTGTTATGTGCGGAGTAGGGGTGATTTCACTAGCTGGAATTATAGTGAATAATAATATACTATTACTTGATGCTTTTCATCACCAAATTAAGGTACACAAAAACGACATTAAGCGATGTGTAATAAATGCTTCAATTTCTCGCATTAGGCCAATACTGCTTACTGTTGCAACCACAGTTCTTGGCTTAATACCGATGATTACCAGGTTAAACATTAATTTTTTTACGTTACAAGTCACATATGACGCCCCATCAAGCCAGTGGTGGGTTGACATTTCAACGACCATAGCATGTGGAATATTAGCTGCAACAGTTTTAACTTTATTTTTTACCCCTGCGTTGCTTGTAATGCAAAGGCATGAAAAAACTTGACTTAAATTGGCAATTATTTAATATTGAGGATAGCGTTTTTTGCCCGTTGAAGCTATAATTATAACTAATTGTGTAGGATTTATATGACTGCTAATCGCAAAAGTAGTAACAAAGGTAACTTAGTTGGAAGTCTTGATATGATAAGAACAGCAGGGGAGCTTTCACTCCAAGAAGGTCTAGATTTTGAAGTTATAATGAAGGCATTAGAAAGTGCCATAGAAGCAGTGGCTCATCAAAAATACGGTAGCAAAAGTAAGATTGTAGTTAATATAGATAGAAACACAGGCACAGTTACTTCATACAGAGAATTAAAAGTTATTAATGATGAACCGAATGGGGAAGAGGATAATAGATATGAATCGATTACGCTTACACAAGCTAAATTAATAAAAGAAGATGCAGAAGTTGGAGATACTGTTAATGAATTGCTTTCTCTTAATACTGACCTTGCTTCAGCAAGGACTGCCCAGCAAGAATTTGCTCAAGTAATTAAATATGAAAAATTAAAAAAGCAATATGAGGAATTTAAGGATAAAGCAGGAGAAATAAGGTATGGTATTGTTAAACAATTGGAATATTCAGATCTAATTATAGACATAAATGGCGCTAGGGCATGCCTTCCATTGCGAAATTTAATCGGTGGTGAGTCATTTCGCGAAGGCGATAAGGTTAAAGCTTACATACAAACTGTTAAGCGTTCTGATGATGGACGTCAAATTATTCTTTCTAGGGCCCATGGGGGCTTTTTGGAGGCATTGTTAAATCAAGAGATACCAGAAATTGCTGATGGATTAGTAACAATTAAAGGTGTAGCTAGAGATTCTGGTTCAAGGTCTAAAGTTGCTGTTTTCTCTCCTGATAAGAACATTGATCCAGTAGGTGCTTGTGTTGGAGTCAAGGGGGAGAGAATAAAAACCATCATACATGAATTAAATGGTGAAAAAATTGATGTCATAAATTACTCTTCAGACTTAGGCCAATTTGTTATTAAAGCAATTACTCCTGCAGAAGTATCGAAGGTTATTATTGATGAAAATGAAAATTGCGTAGAACTAATAGTTGCTGAAGATCAATTGAGCTTAGCTATAGGAAAAAAGGGTCAAAATGTAAGATTAGCTTCAGAGCTCATTGGATGGAAAATTGAGATACTAAGCACTCAGCAGGAATCGGAAAGGCGAAGTAGAGAGCTGAGTCAATGTTCAGCTTTGTTCGCTGAAGCTTTAAATTTAGAGGAGATTATGGGTCAACTGTTAGTTACAGAAGGTTTTTCAAGTGTAGAAGATATATCCAATACTTCAATTAAAGAGCTTGCTTCGATAGAAGGCTTTAACGAGGATATTGCAAATGAATTGCATAACAGGGCAAATAAGTATCTAAAAGCAGAAGATGATAAAAAAATAGAAGAGTTAAAAAGTTTAGGTATGGAAGATGATGTAATTAATTTGCCTTTATCAATAGATGATAAAATTGCTCTTAGTAAAAATGGTATTAAGACTTTAGAGGATATAGCAGATTTATCAAGTTATGAATTTTGCAGCATACTTTCTTCTTCAGCAAGTAATAAAGAAAATTTAAAAGACACAGTAGACTCAATAATCATGGAAGCACGTAAGAAGCTTGGTGTAATATAATAGAATAATATGAATAATGAAGATATTAGTAGTAAGAAATTAACGCTTCAAGGCTTTAACAAGCTTAAATTGGGTCTTGATTTGAGCTCTTCGGCAAGTCCAAGTACAGGAGCTACAATAGTAAAAAAAAGAAGAAGAAAACCTCATGATACGGAAGAACAAGATGAGAGTAAATTAGGTTCTTTAACAGAAAAAGAGCAAATTTTTCGCATTAACGCTGTGCAGAATGCCGCTTTGCTAAAAGAAAAGAATCTAAGAGAGGAAAAAGAAATAGTAGTACAAGAAGATAATAATGAAAAGGTCGAGGATGAAGTTGGCACTTCGGATGCTTCATTTAAAGAAACCAAAGAGAAAGTTTTGAGTGATGTTAGCTTAGTTAAGCTAATAGAAGATGGTGTTGATGAGGATGGTAATAAAAAACCTTTAAAGACTAACAAAGATATATATTCTAAGCATTCTAAACTAGTAATTGCGCAGTCAATAGATGAAAAGACTGAACAATCTCCTGTGTTTAAGCAAAGATTTGGTATAAGAAATAGAAGATCAAAGTTCACTAAAGGTAAAAATATATCAAGGGAGGTTATTATACCAGATGAGATCACGATCAGAGAGTTATCTATTCGTATGGCAGAAGATAGCAAAAGTGTGCTAAAAATGTTAAAAGAAGAAGTTGGTGAAAGCTATAGAGTGGATGATTTGGTGGAACCAGATATAGCATGTGAAATAGTGGAAAAATTCAATCATATGGCTAAACGAATGAGCGATGCCAACAAAGAAAGGGATTTGTTTATCATAGAAGACAGAGAAAGCTTGCCTAAAAAACCTAAGCCACCAATCGTTACTTTTATGGGGCACGTTGATCATGGTAAAACCTCATTGCTCGATGCATTTCGTGAGTCTAATGTTGCAGAAAGAGAGTCGGGTGGGATAACTCAACACATAGGTGCTTATCAGATAATTACAAAAGGTAAGCAAAAAATTACTTTTATTGATACACCAGGACATGAAGCATTTACTGCGATGCGTGCATGTGGTGCCAACATCACTAATATAGTTGTAGTAGTAGTTGCGGCTGATGATGGAATCATGAAACAAACAATTGAAGCAATAAATCATGCAAAAGCGGCAAATGTTTCTATTATAGTTGCTATTAATAAAATTGATAAATCACAATCTGGTGATGTAGAGAAGATAATTAATAGTTTACCTCAATATGATCTTATTCCTGAAGAACTGGGCGGCGATATTATGGTTGTACCAGTATCAGCAAAAAAGAAAATTAATTTAGATAAACTAGAAGAGGCGATTTTGTTAATTGCTGAATTAATGCAGCTAGAAGGAATAGAAGATTGTCGAGCACTTGGATGGGTAATAGAGTCTAAAATAGATAAAGCCAAGGGAATATCAGCTACATTGATAGTTGAGGAAGGAACGCTGATGGTTGGTGACATGTTGGTAGTTGGTATAACATATGGTAAAGTACGCAGTATGGTCAATCACCTTGGTCAAAGAGAAAAGATGGCACTACCCTCTACTCCGATTGAAATCACTGGTCTAAACGGTGTGCCAAATGCTGGAGATAAATTTGTTGTTGTAAATTCTGAAAAGCAGGCACGTGAAATCGTTGAATACAGGTTAGAGTTGATCAAGAAAAAAGAAGAAGATTCAAGCGACAGCAATTTAGACATATTCAGTCGTAACGATAGTAAAACAGAAGAACTATCTGTAGTTTTAAAGTGCGATGTAACTGGATCTATTGAAGCAATATCAAGTTCAATTGATAAACTCGGTAAAGACCAAGTGAAATTAAATATTCTACACAAAGCAGTAGGAGGAGTAACAGATTCTGATGTGCTGCTTGCAGAAGCATCCAATGCAGTAATTTTAGCGTTCAGTGTCAAAGTGGATTCAAAAATAAGGGAGTTGGCAAAACGAAAAGGTGTAGAAATACATACTTATAATATAATATACGAGCTTATTGACGACATGAGAATGTATTTAACTAAAATGTTAAAGCCTGTAACACGGGAAGTACGTGTTGGTTCTGCATCTGTAAGGCAGATATTTAATGTATCTAAAGCTGGCAATATTATTGGATGTTATGTAAGCGATGGAGTCATAAAAAAAGACTCTTTGATTAAGGTTATACGCAATAGTAAATTGATATATGAAGGGAAGTTAAAAGCTTTACGTAGATTTAAGGACGATGTTAAGGAAGTGGGTATAAACTTTGAATGTGGAGTATCGCTAGATGGTAATATCGATATTAAAGTTGGAGATATTCTGGAAGCTTATCAATTAGTACAAGAAGAAAGGGTATTATAGTAGTGGAATATGAAAAAGGAAATTAGAAGCCTAAAAATAGCATCGGTGTTACATAGAGCAATATCCAGAGTCCTAATGGAAGGTAAGGTGTTCAATAAAAATGTAGTGATATCTAACGTCACATTAAGTAAAGATTTGAAAAAAGCAGATGTATATATTGTATTATCTTCATTGAATATCCAAGTAGCTGACACTGGGATGCAGATTCCAGCGTTAAGCACTGGAGATCGTTCTGAGAATAATCGTGATATTAACACTATTGTTAATGAAATCAATCAATCCGCATGGTTAATACGCAAATCCATATTGTGTTATGTTGATTTGCGATTTATACCTAAGTTAGTTTTCAAACCTGATTTAGCGTTCGATAATTTTATTAATGTAAGCAAGATACTACGTAATCATACTTAATAGATGCATTTTTATTATCACTCTTCATTAATGAGGTTGCACAGTTTAACAGGTTTGTGGCTTGTGTTATTTCCTAGTTTAAGTGGTATTATTCTAGCCTCAACTTCCCTATCTTTGCAGACTTTTTTTCTTCTTATTTTGTTTACTATAGGTGCATTTTTAATGAGACCTGCAGGTTGCATAATCAATGATATTTTCGATAGAGAAATAGATGCACATGTTGAACGAACAAAATATAGACCACTTGCAAGTGGTGCATTAAACATAAAGCAGGCTTTGATTTTACTTTCTCTATTACTGTCTATTGCCCTAGTAATCCTATTGCTAACTAATAAAACTACACTTATACTTGGAATAATCTCAATGTGTATGATAACTATTTACCCTTTACTAAAGCGCTATGTCTGGTGGCCACAATTGTTTTTAGGATTTACTTTTAATATGGGATCGCTCATGAGCTGGGCAGCAGTAAAGAACCAGATCAGTATAGAACCTATACTCTTTTATGCAGGATGCATCTTTTGGACTCTGAGTTACGACACCATATACGCTCATCAAGACAAAAAAGATGATGAAAAACTCGGAATGAAATCAACTGCATTATATTTTGGTGATACAACAAAATCTTGGCTGAAAAGATTTTATTTAATATCTCTTATGGCTTGGCTATACGCTGGTATCTTATCGTCACTAAATAACATTTTTTATATTGCTCTACTTGCTGTAGGATTTATATTCCATTGTCAATACAAAAATTTCAACCCTGATGACCCTAGTCAATGCATGTCAATATTTAAAAATAACTCCTATGTAGGACTACTGCTCTTTTTTGGCATTCTTTTAGATAGAATTGTAAATTCTGCCCCTTAGGTTTAAGAGTCTTGGCTCTAATGAAATCAATCTGTTTAAGCGCACTAAATAAGACTTGATCTGGTTATCCCCATGAGTCATACAAATAATATCGGACTTCTTGCATAACCATTGCTTATACCAACCTTCGTTGTTGGGAAGACAAATAAAACACATCACGAATTCGTCTAAACCTCAAGTTGTAGGCAAAAAGCGCTCTTTTTCTATTACCATTGAGATTTGGTATTACATCAGTAGCTCACTTCTCTTTGTCATTCCAGCGCATGACGCACAATTGTACAAACATTTGTTTCGAAGACAGTATGTTAAATGTTATAGCCGGTTTTGCTCCAAACACAAAGGTATCATTCCAGCTCCTATGATGCTATCCCAGTGTCTGGGCACTGGCTTCTGACCCAGTTCATGTTAGCTACAAACATTAAGAAAATTTACTAAATAGAAAAAAAGGCAAAAGAAGCCCCGTGGTGGTTGGCTATTTACCATGTACTAAAATATCGGCGTTCTTTTTATTCTAAAACGCTTGATTAAGAGCGATTTAGCCACTTTTAATTTGCAGCTAACCTACACCGCAAGTGTTTTAAAAAATTTACTATACAGGAAAAAAGGCAAAAGATACCCAGGGTAGCTAGTATTCAAATTCTCCCTTGTCAATTTGACGTTTTTTGATGTCTTAAACGCTTTGTAAGCGCGTTTCAGCTTATATAGGTAAAAACCTAGAAATTTTATAAAGACATGCGATGCACGTAGTGCGAAAAATTAAACATGAGACGCCAAATACCCTAAGTTTTTTGTCATTAACCTGTACAGATTGCGAAGATAAATAAATAGCTTCAGTACCATGATAAAAGGACTGGCGGAGTTTGTCAAGTAAGTTTTTCCAACACGTTGCCAAAAATTTGTTATGCAAGAAGTCTAATGTTATTAATTCTTCAGCAACCTATCACGTGCTGCATTTAACTTTTGCGCAAAATATTCCGAGCCTCCCTTATCTGGATGAACTAACTTCATTAAATTTTGATATGCTTTGTTGATTTCATTTTGGCTTGCTTCAGGATTTAGCCCCAGTATTCTTAACGCTTCATCCTTGGACATGTTATCGCCAGTATAATTTTTAGTATAACTTCCACTGCTATTAAATTCATTCAAAAATTTACTTAATATAGAGTTCATCATAAAACTTATGTTATTTTTCTTCGTCAAGAAAAGAAAAAATACAACAACGCTAGGCAAAACAAACGTGATTACTATGAATATTAAAAAAAGGAAAAAAATGAATGACATGTATATTTTTTTATCATTTTATGATTAAATAGTAACAATTATAATCGTAATGGTAAATAACATGTTCATTCAGATTGAGGAAACACCAAACCCAAATACGCTAAAATTTCTTCCTGGATTTGCAATTTTAAACGAAGGGGAAACTGCTGATTTTTCAAATGCAGATGAAATAAAAAATTCTAAGTTAGCAGCAAATCTTTTTCAAATAGAACATGTGGTAAGAGTATTTTTTGGTCATGATTTTATTTCAGTAACAAAATTGGATGGAATTAATTGGGATATATTAAAAGTAGAAGTTTTAACTACGATTATGGATCACTTTACCTCTGGTAGAAAAGCACTAAATAAAGAAGGAATAAGTGATGCACCAGATGAGGGATTTTTCGATGAGAATGATATAGAAATTGTAAATAGAATAAAAGAATTGATAGAAAGTTACATTAAGCCTGCAGTTGCTCAAGATGGTGGTGATATCAAATTTCGTGGCTATAAAGATGGAATAGTTTATGTTGAGCTGCAAGGAGCTTGCTCTGGATGTCCAAGTGCTGCAATTACTTTGAAGCAAGGAGTGCAGAATATGCTGAGCTACCACATACCAGAAGTTTCGGGTATAGAGACTACGCTATGACTAATCAACCAG
This sequence comes from Wolbachia endosymbiont of Cantharis cryptica, assembly GCF_964277405.1. GTDB lineage: Bacteria > Pseudomonadota > Alphaproteobacteria > Rickettsiales > Anaplasmataceae > Wolbachia. The sequence goes on from NZ_OZ195521.1 coordinate 156,851, forward strand.
TCAGAGGGACGAAAGATCTTATATTTGATGAATGGTACAAATTTAAATATATTGAGCAAACAGCAAACAGAATCTCAAGTCTATACGGCTTTTTACCTGCTCAAACTCCGATATTTGAATACACAGAAGTCTTCACAAAAACTTTAGGTGAAAGCTCGGACATCATAAATAAAGAAATGTATAGCTTTAATGATAAAGGAGGAAAGAGCATAACTTTACGTCCTGAGTTCACTGCAGCAATTGTCAGGTTATTAATTGAAAAAAAATTGCAAACACCGATAAAACTATTCTCAACAGGACCTGCATTTCGCTATGAAAGACCACAAAAGGGACGACAAAGGCAGTTTCACCAAATAAATTTTGAAGCTTTTGGTATAGAAGACCCAAAAGCTGATATAGAATTGATTTCGCTTGCCCAACATCTATTAACTGAATTTGGTATCAATAAAAATGTAAGGCTGGAAATCAACTCCTTGGGTGACGGTGAAACAATAACCAGGTACAGAGAAGCTCTAATATCGTACTTTAAAAAGTTTCAAAATGATCTGTCAGAAGATAGCAAAAACAGATTAGTCAAAAACCCACTCAGAATATTAGACTCCAAGGATGAGAAAGATAAGTTTATAATCTCTAATACACCTAAAATCAGTGACTATTATACGAAAGGGTCCTTAAATTTCTTTGAGCAAATATTAAATGGATTAACAGCTCTTGATATACCTTATATCGTAAACAATAAACTAGTTCGAGGCTTGGATTATTATTGCCACACAGTATTTGAATTCGTTACAGAAGATTTGGGTGCACAAGGGGCAGTTTTTGCAGGAGGAAGATATGATAATCTAGTATCCTCAGTAGGTGGAAAGCATACTCCTGCAATAGGATTTGCAGGAGGTATTGAACGCATAATGGAATTAATCAATTATTCTCCGAAAGAAGAGAGACCTATTTACCTAATTCCGATCGGCAGAGAGGCTGAGGAATATGCTCTAACACTTGCGGATGAATTGCGCAGAAATGGTTTATATGTAATCTATGAATATAGCGGAGCGCTTAAAACCCGAATGAAAAAAGCAAATCAAGCAAATGCTAAAGCTGCATTAATTTTTGGTGATGAAGAATTAAGCAGTAAAACTTTAAAGATTAAAAACATGGATACAGGTGAAGAAAAAATAATTGCTTGCGATAATACAATAGAAAACATTCATCAAACTTTGCTCACGTAAGTTTAATAAACATTAAGTTTTATGCCAAAAATGATGCAACAGTGGCACTATATGTAAAAAAGCGAGAAGTTTGCACAGTTTTGGGCAGTATGATATTATGGCTATAGCCAAACTCCTTTTTCTTATGTATAATCTTAAAAAATTTTCTATATAAAAGTGAAGATTAAGAGAGCTTTAATATCAGTATATGATAAGACAAATATAATTGATCTTGCATCATTTTTAATACAGCAACAAATAGAGATTCTCTCAACAGGAAATACATATAAGGTGCTATCTGATGCGGGAATAAAAACACAGGAAGTCTCAAATTACACACAATTTCCAGAGATACTAAATGGTAGAGTGAAAACTTTGCATCCTAAAATTCATGGAGGAATACTTTGTGATAAAGAAAAAGACAAAACGGAAATGCAAAATCTAGGTATTGAGCCAATAGATCTGCTTATAACTAATCTATATCCATTTTGGGAGACAGTGAATAGCGGTTCAAATGAAGGGCAAATCATAGAGCAAATAGATATTGGTGGAGTGGCGCTAATTAGAGCTGCAGCAAAAAACTTTCATTTTACTTCAGTCATTTCTAGCATTCAAGACTATGGAGCACTGAAAGCTGAGATGATAGAAAATAACAATAGAACGACACTTGAGTATAGAAAATATTTAGCAACTAAAGCATTTGCTCTCACTGCACACTATGATTCTAATATTTACGGCTGGTTTTTATCCCAGAATAAAAATAATGAGTTACCGGAGTTTTTTGTCCTACATGGGTGTAAAGCACAAGAATTAAGGTATGGTGAAAATCCTCATCAAAAAGCTGCATTTTATAGCAATCAATTTACCAGATATCCGCTGGAAAAAATACATGGAAAAGAGTTGAGTTATAATAATATAGTGGATATAGAATCTGCGCTTAACATAGTTTCTGAGTTTAAAGAACCTGCAGCAGTGATAATAAAGCATAATAACCCGTGCGGTGCTGCTGTTGGTAATAATGCTCTGGAGGCATATGAAAAGGCTCTATCATGTGATGAAATAAGCAGCTTTGGTGGCATAGTCGCTTTAAATCGGGAGATAGATTTAAAGCTAGCAAAAAAATTAAGCGAGATATTTTTGGAAGTAGTGATAACACCATCGGTGAACAGTGAAGCACTAAAAATTTTACAAGGAAAGAAAAATCTAAGAGTGATTGTTCATAAATCTCTTCAGCAAAATGCGAAATACCAAATTAAAAATGTTGTTGGTGGGTTTTTGGTGCAAGAAAGTAATAGCCACAAGATAAAAACAGAAGAAATGAGCCAAGTAACAGAACACGCTGCAACGGAAAAAGAAAAAGAAGATCTTATTTTTGCCTGGAAAATATGTAAACATGTGAAATCCAACGCAATAGTTATAGCAAAAGGCGGTTGTGCTATTGGCATTGGTGCAGGACAAACAAGCAGAATAGATAGTGTGAACATTGCAGTGAAAAAGGCAGGTGAAGAGTGTAAAGGTGCGGTGCTTGCTTCGGATGCATTTTTTCCATTCCCAGATAGCATAGTAGAAAGTGCAAAACATGGAATTACAGCCATAATTCAGCCTGGTGGTTCACTGAAAGATCAAGATGTGATAGCAGCCGCAAATGAAAATAAAATTGCTATGTTTTTCACTGGCGTTCGTAATTTCTTTCATTAGGCTTTGTGTCTTATGGGTAGAGATTTTCCTACACCACACCTATACGAACATAGGCCTCCAAGAAGCAAGTGGCATCTAAGCCATAAACGGGGGAAATTTGAATGCAAAAACGACTTGACAAACCCCGCCAGCCCTCTTATTATAGTACTGAAGCTATTTATTTATCTTCAGTCTGTGCAGATAAAACGACAAAAAAACTTAGTATATCTGGCGTGTCATGTTTAATTTTTTGCACTATGTGCATCTTATGTCTTTATAAAACTTCTAGGTTTTTACCTAATATAAGCTAAAATGCGCTTAAAAGCGTTACAAGACATTAAAAAACGCCAACTTATAAAATAGGTAGTGAATAACTAGCTACTTAGGGTTTTATTTGCCTTTTTTTCTGCTTAGTAAATTTCTTAAACGTTTATCGCTAAGGTTAGTTGCAATTAAAAGGCAGCTAAGTCGCACTTATTAAGCGTTTTAGAATAAAAAAACGCCGATATTTCGACACAAAAGTAAATAACTGGCCACCACGGGATTTCTTTTGCCTTTTTTTTATTTAGTAAATTTCTTAAATATTTGTAACTAAACGACAACCGTCATCCCGCTATGTGTTAACGAAATCTATGATGAGATACCGCGGCGGTATGACGTAGGGCTCGCGTTAGCTATAAAGAGTAATATCCTGGATTCCATTGCCTGGGCACTGGAATGACAACGAAGGGCTACTTGCATGACACCATTCTTTTTTCTATAGCTAAAGTGGCTTAGGTTTACCTACAATTTGAAAAACTGACCTTACCCAGAAAAAGTAGAGAGGAAGTTAAGCCATTTTTGAAGTAAAATAAAACATGATTATGAGGGCTTATTATGGTAAAGAACAGAAAAAATTACACAGTGGAATTTAAATTAGAGGCAATAAAGTTGGTAAAGGAAACGGGGCAGTCAGCAAGCAAAATAGCTAAAGATTTAGGAATAGATAACAGTACACTAAGTGACTGGATAAAAAAATATAACGAAAAAGGATCAATAGAAGAAGCATTTCCTGGTAAGGGAAAGTTGGCACCATGTGATAAAGAAAAGTTTGAATTAAAGAAAGAACTAACAAGAGTTACTAGAGAAAGAGACATTTAAAAAAAAGCCCTGGGATATTTTGCAAGTCACAAAGAGTAAAATATTTATTTATCAAAAAGCATGGAAACTACTATAAAGTACAGGAGTTATGCAGGATTTTGAAAGTATCTGCTAGCGGCTACTACAAATGGACTAGTAAGAAGAAAAGCAGCAAAGAATTAACAAGGGAGCAGCTTCTAGCAGACATTCAAAAAATATACCAAGCATCTAATTGTAGATATGGGGCACCTAAGATTCATGCTGAACTAAAGGCTTTAGGTAAAAATTGCAACATCAAAACAGTGCAGGATATCATGCAAAAAAATGGTATTCAAGCTAGACTGAGGCGAAGATTCAAAAGCAAAAAACAGCAGACTGACAATAGGGTTATAACTCCCAATATATTGGACCAAAACTTTACTACTAGTCAGCCAAATAAAGTATGGGTAACTGATATTACATACATAAAAACTAAGGATGGATGGCTATATTTGGCAGCAATAATTGATCTATATTCACGTATGGTAGTTGGCTGGTCAATGAGTAGTACAATAACTAAGCGATTAGTTATAGATGCTTTATTGATGGCTGTTGATAAGCGCAAACCAGCCAAAGATCTGCTATTTCATAGTGATCAAGGTTCACAATATACCTCTAAAAATTATCAGTTTTTGCTGAACACAAAAAACATCATTTCCAGCATGAGTCACACAGGCTGTTGTTATGACAACTCTGTTGTTGAAAGCTTTTTCAGCTCACTCAAACGGGAGCTTCTTATTGATACTTCGCAACACTCTGCTCAGCAAACTAGAACTGCTATATTTGAGTACATAGAAATTTTTTATAACAAACAGCGTAGACATTCTACTATTAATTATTGCATTCCTGAGAAATTTGATTCATCATTTTCATAATAAAAATGGCTTAACTTCCTCTCTACTTTTTCTGGGTAAGGTCAAACAACACATTCGTCATTCCGCTACTCGTTAGCGGAATCTATGCTGAGATACCGCGGCGGTATGACGTAGGGAAACCTTTCTTGGGTTAGCTATAGATCCCAGACACCTACGACATTTATGAGATGGGCAATTAGAAAAGTTTCATGGGTAATTGATACGCTATTACAACTACTATAACTCAATTAACAAATTTCAACGTATAAGGGAGAGACATATACCTTTACCTTGCTACTGCCTCTTAGACCAATTCAAGCACTCTTGCAATTTTATGCAAGGTATTTAACGGTTTAACCCCGTCAACCTCTTCAAATTGTGTGTTACCACGTTCTCCCTCAACTGCAAGCTTACCTTCATCATCTCCATAATCATCGAGTATTTTTTTCTTTATTTCCCCAATTTGGCTTGCTTTACTACAGTTCATGTATATAAGAGCACCTATAGTTACCACTATTACAGCAGCTAGTAGACCAGTAAACACCGGATTAGTCACTGCAAGTGCATATAATCCCTTACCTCCTGCTATCATACCAGCATACGTTGCTTTTGCTGTTGTATTAACAAAACCTGCATAAGCTGGACTAATAAAATAAGCAACTGTAAGTGCTACCGCTGAAATTGTACCAACAACAACTGCAGCCGTTTTCAATGGATGGTGACATACATATTGCCAATTTGCATCAGTAATTCCCTTAATTGTCTCCCAAGGCCCTTTCTCGGAATCATCGTACCCTTGAATCTCTTCTTAAAATTTCTATTGCCATAACTCTACCTCTAAAACGGAATATTAAAATTTCATCTAGAGTATAATAAAAAAAACTGCCCGTCAAGCAAGTTGATTTGCTAATATGCCCTTATTACCTGAATTCTGGATTAGATTTTAGGTAACTCATTGAAAGCTTTGATTTTTTTAATTAAGTCTGACCAAATTCAAGAATAGCAGTTTATTTCGTACCTCACACAATTAAATTATTGAAATCCTTGAATTTTACCTCTCTTCATGATTATCAAACTATTTTCCTCTGTATACAAAGCTAACTCCTCCATCTGTATGTACTTTTTTGCTCAATGATTTTACTATAGCATTAACACATTCAGTACTTGGTAACATAATGTCTTTAGCAATAAAAGGCTCGACTTTTTTTAAGTCATCTTTAACTTTACCTGCTACAGCAACAACACTATTGATAATTGCTTTGTCCTCTTCTGACCCTTGCTTCTTTTTTGTTGCTTTGGAAGAATCACCAAGAAGCGGAGAGATAACATAATCTGCAGCTTCTTTTACCAATTTTATATTTTCCCTTTGTGATAAAACCTCTAGCTCATTTAAGTCCCTCTCACACGCAACCTCAGCTCTAGCTTGTTGCAACACTATATAGCATTGTCTATTTTCACCTGATTTTTCACTCTCTCTAATGCCAAATATGCTATTAACCCTATATTGCGATAACACAGAAGGAATAATAGAGGCATCACAACCTTCCTGATTGTAATAATAAGCGTTAAGTGCACTGATTCTCCCTAATATATTTCCCAAATAAGATTGTATCTGTTCTATGTTACTTAAGTCATCTTTTGTAAATTGAAAAGATTTGTCTTTTAAATTTTTCCTAAATGTTCTTAATCGCTCCACTTTATCTTGATTGTTTTCCCCTGGATAAAGCTGATTGAGTAGCTTAAGCAAATAATCACCTTTCATTAACGGTGATGTTATCTTATCAAATAAGTTAAGATGCACTGGGTGCTTGAGGCATGCATTGATATGCTCTAAATAATTATTGAAGCTTTTAGTGTCAGTTTCATCTTGTGGTTTCTCTCTTTGCTGGTAAATTTCAAAAAATCTCTTACTTAATAAATTAATCTCCTTGACATTTTTAATGCTATACTCTGCTATAATATGAGCGTAAGTATCCACATTTGGATCATTTTTCAACTCATTAACTTTCTTCAAAAAGCTATTATAAGTGTCTCTTGTTTCCAAGTAATATGTGAAACGATTATAAAGATACCCAACTATTATTAAAGCTTTGAGCAGCATTTTTAGTATCTTTATGCCCAAAGTATCGCCATTATCTCTTAACTCTTTTTCATAGTTATAAAGCTTTTTTCGTGCATGTTCTAATATACCAATAAATTCTTTCTTACTTTTACTGAAGTTATGTTGATTAGTATTGTAAACTTCTATAAACGAACTTAAAGCAATACTAATACTCTGACTAGCCAAATCGTCAATTCTTTTCAAGCTCTTTATTTCTTGATTAATATAATTTATTACTTCTGTTGCAAGCTTATCTCCATAAGCTTGTTGATTTGATAGCTTTGCTACTGATCTATTGTAGGCGCTAATATAATCTCCTCTTTTTAGTAGACTTATGTCAAAGCTCAGTTCACCATTGGAATAGCAAAAAAATGCGGAGTGCCTATTAGAATTTAGGCATCTAAGCCTTCCAGGAGCTTGAATAAGTTGTGCAGGCTTGTTAAGATCGGTAGATGTTAGATCTATTAGCATTCCAACATGTTGTAAATTGATGTCATTGTACCCCTGTACCTTGGTAGGATTTATATCATTACCAACTAATCCCATGCGGCATAAAGCATGATAATCATTTTCTTCTTCTAACAGAACTTCATATAAATCTTTCAGCTCATCTTTTGATAAATGGTCCATTGCCAGTTTAGTTAACTGTTTTTGGTTTAAGTCTGCTACAAGATTTTTTTTATGATAGTTGATATCCCACTCATTCTTCTTACTAACTGACTCTTTGAGTTGATATGTATCTAGATTAATTAGATCTTCATAATATATGCCTTGATTATTACATGAGAGCAATTTTAAAGACAATTTATCTTGTACAGACTTCAATTGCTCTAATGGTTGGCAACCTATATAGTCGCAAAGTTTACTTTTAAGATCTTCTGCAGGGAAATCACCTAAATTTTTTAATTTTACTTTGTATTTATTTTCATAACAAAAAGCTTCTAGTCCTTTTAATGGGTATTTTTCTTTATTGTACTCATAGTGAGGATAATAATTAAAAGAACGAGTAACCCCACAAAGATAATTATAAGTAAGGTCATCACAACCTTGTAATGTCATTCCAAGCGCTTTTCCAAGCTCTTCAAGCAGCTTTTTTTCATTTTCCCCTAGGGGTGTAAATCTTCCGCGACGATCTTGTTCTTCAGAACTTAACCAGCTTAAAGAATTTTTGAATTCCCTCCTCTCAGCACATACTTCTTTCCCTAACCGGCAGAATTCATCTATTTTACTTTCTTCTACTTCATGATATTCAAGATAGTCTCTTACTACAGCGTCATTATTCTCACTAAGCAAATTTACTAGTTTTTTAGGAACACTTTTTAATCCTTTAGACGGCATTAAAATGTGAAGTTTTTTATCTTGGTTCCAGTTTCTTACTAATCTTGTAAATAAATCAGAGTCTTTATTTGTGTTCAAAACATCGATTACAGATTGCATCTGTTGGACAAGGGCATCTTTCAGTTCATTGCTTTTAACCCCTTGATTTTCAACATACGTTTCTAAATCATAATTGTTGTCTAACGCTGCTTTAACTAAGCCTTCCAAATCTGAAGACCTCTTTTCATCAAGCTCATGTTTACTTAGACCTGTTAAACACGAAAGTGTATTTTCAATTATTCCGTGCATTACGCGGAACGTGGAATAATCAGCAATGTTACTAAAATCATAATATTCTTTTACGATTTCTGATGCTTTTTCTTTTGTAATATTGAACCGCTTAGCAACCTGCTTTATTATAAGAGCAAATTTTTTTGATTTGGTTATTAGCTTGTAGTCTGGCACCGGACTGAACATTCGGCATAAGAAGTCAGCAAACTTTGACCCAGTAGACTGTTCTTGTAAGGTCTCATTTCTATTATATCCCAACATCTTTTTCAGGTTATCTATCTGCTTATTTGACTCAGCTAAAATCAATGCTGGTTCACCAATTACGCTTTGAACATTCTTATACAGATAATTCTCTACTTCTTTTTTTAACTCATCATCTGTTAAATTTGCGTTACCATATTTATCGCTTTTTTCCGGCTTAAAATCTACATATTCTTCTACGCCATTAGAGTATTCTTTGGCTAAATCTTTATTCTTCAATTTTTTGTGGACTTGTAAACCTAAAGTTCCATACACACCTGACTTCATTTTATCTTTCAAAGAAAGAGTTTTAAGTAACCCACCATCTTCTTTAATGTGTCTATGAGTTCTTATTGAAGGCGTTGCACTTAAAAATAGCGTAGGAAAAAGTGCAGATAAGAGCTCCATACGATATTTATACAACTCCTGCTCTGCTACTCGATGCTCTTCGTCAAAAGACAGAGATATAGATTTTTCAGTATTTATCCTAAATTCTTGATTATTAATTGTGACTTTACCACCTTGAATTTCATATTCCTTATCTCCAAATTGAATTTTGTCTATAAGAATCACAAAATCCTTACCATCTATACTTATTTTTCCATTCCTTATCTCAAATTTTTTGTCTCCAATGTTGAGAGCTTCTATGATATCAGGAAGTTGCTCAAGACCGATTGCCCTTAAAAATTGATCCCAATTTTTTATTAGGCCCTCGTTACTCAATATAGAGCATCCACCGCTTATTTTTCCAAGTTCAATGTCATCAATATCAGCATTAGATAACACTTTTTTCCAATCATCACGTTTCTGTGTTACAAGATCTTTATTAGGTGCCAGGGACACATAAGGTACACCCATTAGCCTAGCTGGTAGATATTCAACAAGCAGTTCTATGAATGTTTTTCCTGTACCCGTTGCAAGTGCAAACTCTTTGGTTGGATTCTTACCTTTTTCTAAGTGCTCTATTGTTTCTTTGATGTAAGATAAATGCTGTGGAAATATTAAAATTTTACCAGGCCCACCTACTGTTGCACTTTTTCCTTGATTTTCACCTTTGATTGTTACACTATAGTGACTACTTTTTTCACCCTTACTAACTGTTAATTCATGCTGTGTACACAAAGTAAGTAGATCTTCGACAGTATAATCTTTTGTATCTTTAATACCTACCTGAGAAGAAGTACTTTCATCAAATTTAATATTGTATATACCTTCCGCTCGCTTTGTTAAAGTTACATCAATTTGTCTTTCACCTACTGTTATTTTATCCTTTATTTCATCTTCATTGCTACTTATTAGACTTTCTATTTTTTTTTTAATGTTCTTCGCAATTTCAGAGGTTTTGCTATTTAATTCAATTGACAACAAGACTCCAAAATAAGTTCTTTTTAGCCCTTCTATGTTCCCTTTTTTCGAATTGTCATCGAATTTTGTGAATATTTGTGCAGGTGAATGCCCCATATTTTTTACCTCTAAAACGTAATGTTGATGTTTTCGATAATACATCAAGCAGAATAGGTTGTCAATAAAACTCGTTAATATTGAGATACTGGTATAAAAATTGCAAAAATATAAATGGGTTTTTTAAGAAGAATTTAAGACGGAAAGCATATAGAAATAAATTCTATCCATTAGTTCAGCAAAAAATACAACGCTTATTAGCGTCACAAAGAATTTGATTATTTAGATGTATGGTTCCAGAGTGTGATGGTAAGGATTTAGTATAAATAATTCAGGAGCACTGATAACATATAAATTCATAAGGAGTCAGACCATTGAGAGTTTTGAGTCTTTTTGCGTGATTGTAGGCCATAACAAAGTTATAAAGATGCTCTTTAAGTTGTTGATGTGATTGATAGTTTGACCGTAGCATTCTTTAAAGTTTTGTTCATACATTCAACTTGTCCAAGGATGGCTCACTTTTGTCAAACGATGCTCGATATCATTTTCCTCGCAAACTCTATCAAATATATGTTAAAAAGCATACTTATGACGCTTCTAATTGTATACCATTGTCTGTCAAAATGGTACGGATTTTATATGCTAATCAAATTACGTAAAAACTCAGCAGCTATAGGTTTTGTAGCGCTTTCATGAAGCTCAACATAAGCAAACTTGGACGTTCTGTCTATAAGCAACAAACAAATGCAATTTGCCTTCCTCAGTTCTAACTTCAGCGATATCAATATGAAAGTAGGCCGATAGGATATTGTTTGAACTTCTTTTTAGGCTGAGTTTCTCCATCAATATTTACTAATTCATGCCTTTGCAAACAACGGTGTAAACTAGAAGTGTGGAATTGTTGCTTGTAAAGCATATATCTAGAGGAAGAAGCGTATGTTTTCGAAATGCAACAATTATAGCCTCTTCCTCTTTGGTTAAAACTTTGGCTGTTTTGGCCCCATATTCACATCTTTAGTGAATGAACGTTTTTTCCATTTGACAATAGTTTTTGGATTGAGATTATAGCGTTGAGAAAGTTTCGCTATGCTCTCTTGACTATTTTGTATTGTTCTACGCACTGCCTCTGTCGTTCTGGCGCACCCGTGTAACCATAATCCTCCTTTGATGGTAACTTCTCATATATTATACCATCACTCTCTGGGACCATACATCCTATAGCTAAAGTGACTTAGGTTTACCGACAACCGTCATACCGCCACGGTGCTAACAAGCAGCAGAATGATGGTTGTTGTTTAGCTATAAAATTTAAGAAAATATTTAAGAAACTTACCAAATGAAAAAAAAGCAAAAGGAACCCTGTGATTATTTTCCGCTTTAAAGTACTGGCGTTTTTTATGTTTTAAACCCCTGACAAGCGAGATTTAGCCGCTTTTAATCGCTACTAACCTACACTGCAAGTGTTTAAGAAGTTTACCAAGCAGAAAAAAAGACAAAGAAAACCCGAGTTAGCTAGTCCTTTACTATCTCTGTCGAGTATTGGCATTTTTTGATGTCTTGTAACGCTTTGTAAGCGCGTTCAGCTTATTTAGGTATAAACCTAGATGTAGATGAAGTTTTGTAAAGACATACAGTACCTATGTACTGCAAAAAATTGAACATAAGACGCCGATACCTTAAGTAATCCTTACCTTTTAATCTGCAGATTGGCGAAAGCAAATACAATAGCTTCACTTCCATGATAAAAGGACTGGCGGAGTTTGTCAAGTCGTTTTTCCAACGTGCTGCCAAAAGTTTGTTATGCAAGAAGTCTATTATGCTTGAACTTACCAGTTTCCGGACAACCTCTAATAACCCGTAATTTCTGATACTCAACATTTCACGTTGCTCATCTTCAGACCCCAACTATGGATTAGCAAACGGTGGAAAAGGCAAGAAAATAAGTAGAACAAGACAATTTCTTTAGAATAATCTCTAAATTATTAACTCAATATTTATTTCCCTGCTGTTTCTCCTTACTTTGAGCGTATGGCTTTTTGAACATCTCAAATTATTTATTTTAACTATTCCTTCCAACTTCAACAAAAAATAAATTTTCAGGATCTAATAAAGAACTCGCTAGTTTGTTTAGTGTTTCTAATTCAATAGCATTAATGGCATTAGCATAATTATTTATACGATTAATATCGCGATTATTTACCTGCATCTTATCTAACAGCAGCGCTGTATTTGTGTTATTAGATAGATAAAAAATAAAATTATTCATCACGCTAATTTTTGCATCCTTAAACAATTGTTCATCAATTCCTTCTTTTTTTACCTTACTTAACACTTCTTTTATTGCTGATATAGCTTTTTCAGTAGTAGAGCTATCAGTATTCATGATTCCAAATATAAGATTTCCGTGTTTATTGTTAAGAATACTTGCACTAATGTTATAAGTAACACCTAGGTTTTGTCTTAGCTCTTTCATCAGCACTGAATTTAAGCCCATTCCACCTAATGCATTAATTAAAACAACAGCGTTATAATAGTTGGGATCCTCATAAGCTATTCCCTTTTGAGCAAAAAGTATTATGCTTTGTGGTATATCCATGAAAATATGCTTATTCTCTGCAGGGCCAAAATCATTTTTTACAGGTATTTCTTCCACTTTTGATCTTTTTGATGGCAATTTAGACAAATATTTATCTAATAATGCAATAACTTCTTCTTTTTTTATGCAGCCTGCAACACTGATAGCTATGTTATCTTTAGCAAAATTATTTTTTATATATGTTAAAACATCATCTCTAGTAATGTTTGTTATAGTATCAAGAGTCCCATATCCACTTTTTGAGTAAGGGTGCTTTTTAAATAATAATTCCTCCAATGCTTTTATACCGACCATGCTAGGGGTTTTCTCAAGGTTGTTAAACTTAACTTTGGCAATCTCTAATACCCTATTCAATCCTTCAGGGTCAACTTTGGGATGCAGTATAGCATCGCTCAGTAACGAAGTTGCATCTTCTAGGTTCTCAGATAAAGTATCTAATGAAATTTTAAATGTTTCTAAATCATCACTAAAATTTAGGCTTATTCCTTTATCTTCAAGTTTTTTTGCAAAGTTTTCAGCATCATTTTTTCCCGATCCCTCTTGAATTACTAAAGAAGTAAACCAAGAAAGCCCTTGCTTCTTTGAATCTTCATACACATAACCTGCATCTTTGAATGAGATATTTAGTGAAACCTTTGGCAAATCATGATTTTTAACCAATAGAAACTTAAACCCATCCTTAGTAGTAACTTCTTCTACTTCAACTTTTATGTTATCACCACTTGCATGCAAATTAGAACTGAAGCAAAAACGAAATAAAGACATAATTTTATTCATTCTCATTACTTATACCTCCTTTCGGTAATAAACGACCAATCAACTTATTGGCAGAAAAAATAGTGTGAACTTTAGTATTTACATCTTCTAAATCAACACTATTTACTTGACTATATGAAATGTCTATTTCATCAAGTGGAATATTAAGTGCTAGATGTGCAGCATAAAAATGTGCAATATGAATTAAACTAGATAAGTTATCAAATCGTGCCACTTTGTATTTATATTTTGCATTTTCTAGCTCTTTATCTGTTATTCCCTGATATATAAAATTACTAATAGCATTTTCTAATTCTTTCTCTACTTGATCTAAATCAATGCCATTTTTTGGAGTCACACTAACATCAACAAATCCATCACTAAAAGTTAAACTATGGTAGTACGCATTGACTGATACTGCAACGTCTTTACCTGACACTAAATCTTTATATAGTTTGCTAGATTTTCCTTTACCCAACATATCAACTACTAAATCAACAGCAAAAGACTCCTTTATATAATCACACATAGGCACTCCGTAACGAAAATATAATACCGGTTCTTTTACTTCAGTGCTTTTTAAAGTCACCGATAGACTTGCGTTATGTACCGGCTCCTGATTTGGGTAATGCCTAATTACGGGCTTAGATTCAATATTGCCATATTTTTCTTCTGCCAATTCTATTACTTCGTCAAATTCCACGTCACCCACGATAAGTAGTATTGCATTACCAGGGTGATAATAATTATCGTGAAATCTCGTTATATCATCTTGATTAAAGGTATTTATATCAGCTTCCCAGCCAATAACAGATCTGCCATAGCCAGTACGGTAAAATGCACTATTCATTTCCTCCCATAATAAGTTGCTAGGATTATTATCAAATCTCATCTTCCTTTCTTCTAGTACAATGTTTTTTTCTCTATCTATTTTGTCTTGAGTAACATTGAAGTTGCCCATCCTGTCTGCTTCAACTTCCATTGCAAGTGGTAAATCTTTTTTGAGGACTAACTCGTAGTAACAGGTATATTCTTTAGTGGTAAACGCGTTAAATTGAGCTCCGATGCTATTCATGGTGGATTTTATGTCCTTAAATTTCCCTGCAGTTTCAAACAGCAGATGTTCAAAATAGTGAGCCAATCCTGCCTTGCCAACAGGGTCGTCCATTCCTCCAACTTTATATATTACTGCATGTACTACTGCTGAAATGCGATAATTAGGCACAACATAAACATCCAAACCATTATTGAGCTTAGCATGTTGAATATTTACATCTTTTTTCATATCTAGTTGTTCTGAAAAAAATACAATTAACAAGAAAATTTTAACTGACCCTACTCGGAAAAAGTAGAGAGAAAGTTAAGATGTTCCTATTATGGAAATGATAAATCAAAAAATTCAGGAATGCAATAGTTGATCAGATTCAATACTTTCTTGTTATTAAGCTAAGCAAATTTTTAAGAAAGACTTTGGTATTGATGCTTGCAAACTTTTCATAACCTCCCATTGAGCATTATTGGTTTAAGCACAATATTCGAAAAATAGCTCACATGTTCTTTGTCCCTAAGAGCCTGTTCATAATCTACCAATCCGGTAGTTCTTTTTGCTATTCTTTGATTCACATATCAAACCTCCATTTTTTATTTCTATTATACTTTTACTTCTCAGTTTGACACAGTTTTTTTTGAACACTCCCGAACTCATTGAAAAATTGTGTAGGGATAGTGTAACTAGTAAACCCTCTTCTCTGGCGCTATGAAATCAATCTCATCGCTCAGAGTTTTTTCAGCAACTTTCTTGTAATCAATTTTTACATTGACTTGGCCTTTCTTTTCTTCGAGCCACGCTATAGTGTGCTTCATCCAATTTATATCATCACGGTCAGGAAAATCTTCACGAGCATGGGCACCTCTGCTTTCCTCGCGATTGGCTGCGCATTCCATAGTAATAACCGCTTGTGGAATCATGTTAGCAAGCTCCAGCGCTTCAACTAAATCACTATTCCATATCATACTGCGATCTTCAATTGCGATGTCAGGCATCATTTTTGCTACTTCTTTTATAGCTTTTTTACCTTCTTCTAAAACTTCGGCAACACGGAATACTGATGCATATTTTTGCATAGTGTGCTGCATTTCATTGCGTATTTTTGCTACTTTTAGCCCACCGGAAGCAAATCGCATTTTACTAAACCTATCTATTATCCAATCTGTACAGTCTGAGTGCAATTTTTTATGTGGTGTACCAGATTTTAGTGTCTCTTGCACTTTCAAAGCTGCAGCTCTTCCAAAAACTACAATATCAAGTAGTGAGTTAGAGCCAAGTCGATTTGCACCATGTACAGAAACACAAGCAGCTTCTCCAATTGCAAATAGTCCTTCTACTACTTCTTCCTTACCTTTCTTCAGCGTAATCACTTCTCCATGATAATTGGTTGGAATGCCACCCATATTATAGTGGACAGTTGGAATAACAGGTATCGGGTCTTTAGCAACATCAACTCCCGCAAAGACCTTTGCGGTTTCGCTAATTCCTGGAAGTCTCAGTTTTATTACTTCCGGATCAAGATGCGCTATAGTTAAATACATATGATCTTTTTTCGGTCCAACACCTCTTCCCTCTCTAATTTCAATTGTTATTGCGCGACTTACCACATCACGGGAAGCTAAATCTTTTGCTTTTGGCGCGTAACGTTCCATAAACTTTTCGCCCTGAGAATTAACGAGATATCCCCCTTCACCACGGCACCCTTCTGTCATCAAGCACCCTGAGCCATATATTCCTGTTGGGTGAAATTGTACAAATTCCATATCTTCAAGTGGTAATCCAGCTCTCACCACCATGCCATTACCATCACCTGTGCAGGTATGTGCACTTGTTGCAGAGAAATAAACACGTCCATATCCACCTGTTGCTAACACCACCGAATGTGCGCGAAATTTATGTAATGTGCCGTCGCATAGCGACCAAGCAAGAACTCCGCAGCATGCTCCAGTTTCGCTATCCATAATTAAATCAATTACAAAGTATTCAACAAAGAATTCGGCATTGAACTTAAGACACTGCTGGTATAGAGTGTGAAGGATTGCATGCCCAGTTTTATCTGCTGCTGCACAGGTACGCTGAGCTGATTTTCCTTTACCAAAGTGAGTTGTCATTCCACCAAAGGGACGCTGGTATATTTTGCCATTTTCCGTACGAGAAAAAGGTACGCCAAAATTTTCAAGCTCAATAACAGCTTTAGCAGCGTTTTTACACATGTATTCTATTGCATCTTGATCGCCAAGCCAGTCTGAACCTTTTATTGTATCATACGCATGCCAGCGCCAATCGTCTTCGCCAATATTACCCAAAGCTGCACTAATTCCACCTTGTGCTGCAACTGTATGACTACGTGTAGGGAAAATTTTAGAAATACAAGCCACTGAAAAATTAGTTGCAGCCATTCCAAGTGTTGCTCTAAGCCCTGCTCCACCTGCACCTACTACCACTATATCATACTCATGTTCTATGATCTCGTACGCTGATTTATCCATACTTGCTTATTTTATAATTACAGGCTTATGATACCATAGAAGTGGAAAAAATCTATACAAGTTTTCTAGATGCAATGAATCTAATCGAACAAAGAATTGAGAGTTTATATGATGAGATTATATTATAAAAACTGGGCACTAATATCAAACACTAAAGATAGCTTGCGTCTATTTAACTAGATCTTAAATTAGATAAAAAAAGGTAGTCTTGATAAAATTTACTTGCAGCAAGCCTTTTTATATTCGGACTATCAATTTGCTCTTTTTTGTATCCTAATTTATAGCTTATTGAATCTTTATATGTACTGATAGTTCTATATACCTTTTTCATCTCTCTGGGAAAAATGTCATTGGCTATTACGACACACAATCCTGTTACTACAGCAAAAGCTAAAGTAGTAAACACTAAATTTTGTAAAAAATTCTTTCCGCCAACCTTTTTTTCTTGTATACTAGCAACATGCAACTTGTCTGATTCTTGTAAATATTCATACCATGTATGATTGCAGTTTGTACACTTTACTTTTCTTCCAGATTTACTTATTTGCTCGGAGGATACTAAGTAAGTTTTAGTACAATTATTACATTGTATTTTCACAGCTCTTACATGTGAAATAATAACAAGCTTGAATTATACAAAACTGCAAACTCAATGTCAATATGTAATAAATGGGAAGCCTGCAACTAGAAAAAATACAGAGTGATGTAGAAAATATTTGGAAAGATAGAGAGAAATTTAAAGACCTTGATTTAAAAAAAACAGCAAGAATAACAATTAAAAAAGTAATTGAGCTCTTAGATAGCGGCAAAATTAGAGTAGCAGAAAAGCTATCAAATGGAGAGTGGATAGTACATACGTGGATAAAGCAGGCAATATTATTACATTTTCTCACCGAAGAAAACAAAATAATAGACAATACCAATTGCTGGTTTGACAAGATCGGTAATAAATTTAGTAAATGGAATGAAGAAAAATTTTGCCAGTCAAAAATTAGAGCAGTTCCTGGGTGTTTTGTTCGCCGATCTGCTTACATAGGTACAAACGTTGTTTTAATGCCAAGTTTTATCAACGTTGGTGCATATGTTAATTCAGGCACAATGATAGACACCTGGTCAACGATTGGTAGCTGTGCACAAATAGGAAAAAACTGCCATATTTCCGGTGGAGTGGGAATAGGTGGAGTCCTTGAGCCTATTCAAGCTTCACCTGTTATTATAGAAGATAATTGCTTTATTGGAGCACGTAGCGAGGTAGCCGAGGGTGTGGTAGTGAGAGAAGGATCAGTCCTTGGCATGGGTGTGTTTATTGGAGCATCAACAAAGATTATTGATAGAGAAACTAGCAAGGTATTTTACGGCGAAGTGCCACCTTATTCTGTAGTAGTACCAGGATCTATTCCATCTAAAAATAACATTTCAACCTATTGTGCAGTCATAGTAAAAAAAGTGGATGAAAAGACGAGATCGAAAACTTCCATAAATGAAATACTGAGAGATTGAACTGTATATTTGTAATATGACACTATGTTATATAGTGAATGGTGTTATGCAAGTAGCTGACACTGGAACCCTGTGATGAAGACTCTGATATTAGTTTTCAATTCTCCTGTCAGTTGATTCTTGTTTGTCAGATAAAATCTTGTCTTCTGCAGTTTAAGATCAAACCTTCATACTGCTTACTAAGTTTGTATCTTCTTCCTCTATTGGAAAAATCTACAATCTCGGTAAATCCCATCTCTACCCACTTTTTACAAAGTTGAGCGCTGGTTCGAGGCTTAAAGTTAAATAATTTACCGACTTGACTTGCTGTAATAGTCGAAAACTCCTGAAAAAGCTCAAGAGCTTTACGTTGTTTAGGGTCAAGCTTACGTATAAGATCAGTCTGATCAGTCTGGTATTCTTCTTCATTTATACGTTGTAAAACATTCTCAAACGAATTTGCCATACCTTCTACAAAATAATCCACCCATTTAGTAATATCTGCTTCAGCCCTTCCCATATAATAGTTGTGCGATGGACCTACACTTACTGCTTCATAATAAGCTCCTAGATTTCTAGCATAATATTCTTCCAATGAGTAAAGTCCCTTTAGGTCATATCCACTAAGATGTAAAATTAATGTAGTCAGCAATCTTGCAGTACGACCATTACCGTCATAGTACGGATGAATTGTCACAAATTGATAATGAGCAATACCTGCAACAATTGGGCAAGGCACTTTCTTATTTTCACGAATCCAATCTACCATACTGCTCATGAGCTTTGGTACATCCTTTGCTTCAGGTGGCATATAAATTATTGCACGTGTGCGACTGTCACGAATAACGTTTTGACCATCTCGATAAGGTGTTGGTTTTACTTTAGATTTTCCACTTGCTATTACTAGGGCATGCAGTGTTTGAATGGCTTTCTCAGTAATAGGTATTTCCCTTGCTGCCCATTGTTCAACTTGAGTCAAAGCTGCATAATATCCTTTAACCTCATTTTCGTCTCTCCTATATTTTGGAAAGTGACTTTTACCACTTAAAACTTCTTCAATCTGTTTAGGCTCAAGTCGGTTTCCTTCAATCATAGTAGAATAGTGTGTAGTATAAAGCCGTGCAGTTTCACGCAGAGATGAAAGCATCGATACAGTGAGCGGCAAATGTAACACTTTTTCTTTTGCTGCTTCAATCCTCATAAGACAACTAGCAACCTTAGAAGTAATCATGTACTTAGGTATAAACTTCATCGGCATAATATCTGCATCACATTACTTTTATATTATGCTGATAAAACGCAGATAATGCAACGTTTACGAATTAGATAACTGTATGGTCTCGGTGTAAGACTGAGATGATAGAAAAGAGATATTAGATGATGAGAGAGGAATAACACATTACTATTTTTTGTTGTCACCTTTTTTATCATCACTATTAACTATGGTAATGGCGTACGCGCATAACTCTGAAAAAGGGATTCCATTTTCTTGAGATAATTTGTATAATTTTTGCAGGCTTTCTTTGACTTTATTAGGGATATTTCCTCCACGTTCTTTTGCAAGCCAGGAATCTTGATGCTGAATTGGATGAGCATCACTTTTTGGATTTCCTATATATATTGCAAAAGGTGAACTTTGTCCTTTGAAGTCACATTGTACAGTAAATTTTTTTATAGATTCAGCCATTTAAAGACCTCTACCTTTTTCTTTAATCGATTTTACAGTAGGTGAAAGAGGTGGTTTTTTTATAAAATCTTGTCTGATGATATTTCCTTTACCTTCTAAAACTCGGCGAACATCAGCTCTACTCAACTTTTCTGCTACCTTCATTCCATGCTCTGCCAAAATATCAGCGTGTGCTAGCACTTTTTTTACCAATTCCAGATCACCGTTTAGCATTTGAACTAGTGCTTGAAATACTTCTGCTAAAGTTAACCCATCAGCACTTATAACCTTATTTTTTATAAAGTTGATAGCTTCTTCAAATTCGTATTCAGTACCATCATCTTGAGGCGTAAGGGTGATGTCTTGATTGTCCATGACTGAAACACTATTACTCATAAATTTATATCATATATATAAATACGCTACTATTTTATAGTATGACACGCTATAGTTAAACGTTTATTAACAATATGCTCACTTATATACACGAATTAATTGATAAAGGCCAAGGATCAATATCCATCAGTGATTTCATGAGTGCTGCTCTATATCATAAAGAATATGGCTATTATATGAGTAAATTACCACTTGGCAAAGATGGTGATTTTATTACAGCACCTGAGGTCAGTCAATTGTTTGGTGAAGTAATTGCAGTTTGGATAATGCATACATGGGAAAAACTAGGAAAGCCATCAAAATTTTCTCTAGTTGAACTTGGGCCAGGAAAGGGAACACTCATTCATGATATAATAAGAGTCACTAAAAAATACAGCGGCTTTTTTGATTCAATGTCAATTCACCTGGTTGAAATAAGTCCCGCTTTGCAAAAGATACAAAAGGAAAAATTAAAGGGCTTAGATATTAATTGGCACGAAAATATCGATAACCTACCGAAGCAGCCAACTATTTTTTTAGCAAATGAGTTCTTTGACGCTCTTCCGATTGACCAGTTTGTATATCGTAATGGGCAGTGGTATGAAAACAGGGTAACAAAACAAGATGATGGGGTGTCATCCCAGTGCCCCTTCCTTGTCATCCCAGTGCCCAGACACTGGGATCCAGAAAACTCAACTTTAAACGAGCACACCAGGTGGCTGTGTAATAAAAACTGGATTCTGGCATCACGCGCTGGAATGACAGGTGGAAAACTTTTTGATGGAGCAGTAGTGGAAGTATGTCCATCTGGAATTGAAATATTAAAAAAACTTGAGAAGAAGATACATAATAATAAAGGAGCTGCTTTAATCATAGATTATGGCTATGTATATCCTGCGTATAAGAGCACTCTGCAATCGATAAGACAACACAAATACGCTAATTTTCTTGAAAATGTTGGCAATAGCGATATTACTGCACTTGTGAACTTTCAAACGTTAAAAGATTCATTAAAACACGTAGATTGCGAAATCTTAACTCAAAGAGAATTTTTATATCTTTTCGGCATAAAAGAAAGAACGCAGGCTTTGATGGAAAATGCAAGTGATGAACAGAAAAATAGGATCTTTAGTGAATTTCTAAGGTTAACTGAAAACATGGGTACTCTCTTTAAAGCAATGCTGATTCATCATTTGTAGTCTTATGTGGCCCTTACACTAAATTACTTTAGCCATAAATATTTAAGAAATTTACTAAATGGGAAAAAAGGCAAAAGAAGCCCCGTGGTATTTACTTTTGTGTCGAAATATCGGCGTTTTTTTATTCTAAAACGCTTAATAAGTGCGACTTAGCTGCCTTTTAATTGCAACTAACCTTAGCGATAAACGTTTAAGAAATTTACTAAGCAGAAAAAAAGGCAAATAAAACCCTGAGTAGCTAGTTATTCACTACCTATTTTATAAGTTGGCGTTTTTTAATGTCTTGTAACGCTTTTAAGCGCATTTTAGCTTATATTAGGTAAAAACCTAGAAGTTTTATAAAGACATAAGGTGCACATAGTGCAAAAAATTAAACATGACACGCCAGATATACTAAGTTTTTTTGTCGTTTTATCTGCACAGACTGAAGATAAATAAATAGCTTCAGTCCCATAATAAGAGTGCTGGCGGAGTTTGTCAAGGAGTTTTCTTATTTCATTTAAATTGCTTGCAACCTTTTTATACACTCGTCTTTACCAAGAATTACCATTATATCAATGATTCCAGGCGCATCCATTACTCCGGTTATAGGGGCACGTAATGAGTGGTATACATCGCTCATTTTAACATCATGTAACTTTGCAAATTCCTTGATTTGAGAGGACAAAAAGCTCTTGTTCCAGTCTTCATCACCGATATTTGAGAAAAACGATGCAAGTAACTTGATTGTATTAAGGTTAGATTTGACAATTTGCTGAGCTTCTTCACTTAAATCAAGTGGCGGATCTTGGATATAAAACTTCGCTAAATCCAGTAATTCAGCTATATGATTTGCTCTTTTTTTCAGCTCCGTTAGCCCTTGCAGTAAATAGCCCTTTTTCCTGTCAGTTAGAGTATTTTCTCCAAGTATTAGAGCCAGAATATCTTCATTGCTCATGTTGTTAATATAATGGTTGTTCAAATGCTCCAACTTTTTAAAATCAAGCCGTGCAGGCGAGCGACCAATATTTTCCAAATTAAACCACTCTATTGCTTGTACACCGCTAATAATCTCATCATTACCATGACTCCAACCAAGCCTCAGTAGGTAATTACGCATTGCTTCAGGCAATATTCCCATCTTTTCATAATCGCAAACGCTTGTGGCACCATGCCTTTTAGATAGTTTATTCCCATCTTCCCCATGGATAAGTGGCACATGTGCAAAGCGTGGAATGTCAAAATTAAGAGCCTGGTATATAAGCAATTGCTTAAAGGTATTAGTGAGATGGTCAGAACCACGTATTATATCAGTTATTCCAGCATCGTGATCATCAACTACCACGGCAAAAATATATGTTGGAGTGTTATTAGAGCGTAAGATCACTATATCATCAAGTTGGTCGCTATTTACTTTAATTTGACCATATATCTTGTCATCAACAACGATCTCTTGCGAGTCTGGCACTTTAAAGCGCACAACAGGCTTTACGTCTGATGTCACACTAGTACATTTGTGCTTATATATTCTTCCTTCTTCTCTTGCTTTTATTTTTTTTTCTGCAACTTCATCCTCAGGGCAATAACAGTGATATGCCTTACCCCTTTCAACTAGAAGATTTGCTATTTCAATGTGCCGCTCTATTCTTTTTGATTGGTATATTATTTCCCCATCATAGCTCACATCAAGCCATTTCAGCCCATCTACTATCGCATCAATTGCTTCCTGTGTTGAACGTTTTCTGTCGGTGTCCTCAATTCGCAGCAAAAACTTACCACCATGGTGCCTTGCATAGAGCCAATTAAATAAAGCAGTACGGGCCCCACCAATATGCAAGAATCCTGTTGGTGATGGAGCGAATCTAGTGACTATGTTTGGCATTTTCAATTGTTATAGTAATGTAAACGATAATAGCTAAAATCCATACTTGCAACAATGTAGAATTACTGTCACTTACTTTATTTTAGAGATTAAATTATATTTATTTTTAATAAACTACATGGTATAAGTTAGTATTGGTTAAGTAGTTAGGTACGTTATGTGTGACTTATTTGCAGTTGCAAAAGCAGGAAATAAAGATGAATTTGTCAGAATTTGCAAAAAGAATGTTGCTTCTGTAACTAAGCACAACAAAGATGGAGACAATCCATTTCATGAAGCAGCAAGGAAGGAGATTTTGCTGTCTGCAGTAAAAGAGATTGTGCATTGCTTAGAAACAGAGGCTAATGAAAAAATTAAAAAAGCAGAAGAAGCTAAAGATTGGAAAAAAGTAAAAGAATTAAAAGAGAAACTTAAATGTGATAAAAAATATATTAGAGATGCACTCTGCGATAAAAGCTGCATTCTTCATGGGAGAGTAGTGGTAGCTCCTCTTTATTTCTTAAATGCTGCAGAACGGAAGGAAATTAAGCAAATTGCAGGTATAAAAGGTGGCTTTATATGTAATAGGAAATTTCATCTGTGCTTATATATAGTAGGGGCTATAGCGTGCATTGCTGCTTTGTGTTTATCCTTGTACTTTTTATTTTTGGTTTCTCAATCTCTTGCACTAGCTTCAATAGCTACAATAGCTTCTGGGGGATCTACATGTTTGTTATTTAAGGCATGTAACGGGATATACGGCTTGTATGATGAAAGTACTATAGTGACAGATCCTGATGTTATGAAACTTTTAGTGGATGGTTTAGCTGCAACATGAAGCTAGAAATTACTTGCAGGCAATGATATAGAAATTTACTTTCTTAACTTAAGAAAGTATACTCATACGATGATAGAAAAGAAGTACAGTAAGATTTTAATAGCAAACAGAGGAGAGATTGCCTGCAGGATTATTAGAACTGCTCGTAGGATGGGTATATCTTGTGTATGTGTATATTCGGATGCGGATATAAATTCTGTGCATGTCAGACGAGCAGATGAGTCGAGGTATATTGGCCCTTCACCTTCTTGTCTTAGTTATTTAAACATTGAAAAAATATGCGAGGTAGCAGTTGAAACAGGTACGCAAGCAGTTCATCCTGGCTATGGTTTTTTAGCAGAGAATCCAGATTTTCCACGTGCTCTGCAAAAACACAATATAGATTTCATCGGGCCAAGTGCAGAAACAATAGAAGCTACAGCCAACAAAATAACAGCAAAAGAAGCTGCACAAAAAGCTGGGGTGAATGTAGTTCCAGGATATATGGGCAAGATTAAAGATGCTATCCATGCAGCCAGCGTTGCTGAAGAGATTGGTTTTCCCGTTATGCTCAAAGCTGCATCAGGCGGTGGTGGCAAAGGAATGCGAGTTGTAAATTCCAAAAAAGAAGTTGAACTAGCATTTACATCAGCAACAAATGAAGCAGAAAAAAGCTTTAAGGATGGTAGTATCTTTGTAGAGAAATACATAGAGTTACCAAGACACATTGAGATACAAATCATAGCAGATAAATATGGCAATATAGTGTGTCTTGGAGAGAGAGAATGCTCAATACAAAGAAATAACCAGAAAATAATAGAAGAAACACCAAGTCCATTTATTAGTGAAGAAGTAAGACAAAAAATGTATGCCCAATGTGTTTCTTTAGCAAAGCAAGTTGGCTATTTTTCAGCAGGCACTGTTGAGTTTGTTGTAGATAAAGACCAAAACTTCTATTTTCTTGAGGTAAACACGAGATTGCAAGTTGAGCATCCAGTAACAGAATTTATAACTGGAATAGACATAGTAGAAGAAATGATTAGAACTTCCTGTGGAGAGAAATTAAGGTTCAGTCAAGATGATATTAAACTTACTGGTTCTGCAATAGAAAGTAGAATTTGTGCTGAAGATCCATCAAAGAAATTTTTCCCTTCTAGCGGAAGAATAAAATATTACGACAAACCGAGTGAAAACGATTATGTAAGAATAGACGATGGAGTTGCTGCAGGTTCAGAAATTAGCACGTTCTATGACTCAATGATTGCAAAAGTTATAACATATGGAAAAGATAGAATAGAAGCAATTAGCAGAATGCAAAAAGCTTTGTCTGAATGCTATATAGGGGGAGTAACAAACAATATAGAATTTTTAGAATCCATCTTTCATCACCCAAATTTTATTGCAGCAAAGCTCCACACGAGATTCATTCCAGACCATTACCCTAGTGGGTTTCACGGCGATTTTGTTACAGAAGAATATATTAAAATATTTATTTTTGCTTCTTTATATGTTCACTTAGAAAATGAAGAGAGGTACCACAATCAACCAGTAGATGAAACGTTTATAGTAGTAGTAAATAACAATGAGTATTCTGTAAACGCAAAGTACCAAGATAATACATTAACAACAATATATAACCACAATACATACTCTGTAGTAGGCAAGTGGAAATCAAGTCACAAGTTGCTAAATATCACGATTAACGATGATACCAATATAACACTTAAAGTAGAAAAACAAGGCAGCAAATACTGCATAAGACAGGCAGGTATGAAAGCTGAATGTTGTGTATTCAAATCTCATGTGGCTGAATTAAGCAAGTTAATGTTAAATAATGAAACAGAAGAAATTTCAGTAGATGCTGTCAAATCTCCAATATCTGGCTTATTAGTTAAGTTGCACGTAAATGTAGGAGACCAGGTAGAAGTAGGACAATCTTTATTTGTTGTGGAAGCAATGAAAATGGAAAATATTATATGTGCTGAAGCAGCAATGGTGATAAAAAATATTCCTGTTCAAGAAGGAAAAAATGTGCAGATTGGTGATGTGGTCTGCTTTCTTAAATAACACAAGAAGTATAAACTTGATCCAAACAAGATAAATGAAAACACTTGATGAGCTATGGCCATAGCTATTGGTATGTGCAACAAAAGAGTGATCACTCCTAAAATTATCTGAATGATAACGGAGAGCAGCATAGCGTATACCGGTTTTACACTAGCATTTTTTATTGTTAGCGTTACTGTCAGAACTAATATCAGTAATGCTAGTGCTCGGTGTATAAATTGCACTGTCGCTCTGTTCTCAAAGACATTTAGCCATGCAGGCTGTAAGAAAAACAAATCTTCTGGAACGATTTGTCCGTCCATTAGTGGAAAAGTATTGTAAATTGAACCAGCATTTAATCCTGCAACAAAAGCCCCGAAAATTATTTGTATCATGATCAGAACCAAAATAATTCCTACGTAGTACTTGGTGTTACAACTAATCTTAAGTTTTATTTGCTTTGGCCTGATTTGGTAATCAAAAAATTGGTATGACAATAATGCAAAGATAATTAATGCTAATAACAAGTGAAGTGTAAGCCTATAGTGGCTTACATGAGGTTCAGCTACCAAACCACTTTTAACCATATACCAACCAGCAAAAGCTTGTAAAGCTCCAAATAATAATGCTATAAATAGCCTGATTGCCACCTTTTTAGATATTTTTCTTTTTAGCATAAAATACATGAATGGTAGGACAAAAACCAAACCTGTTAGCCTTGCAACTAATCTATGTACATATTCTATTAAGTATATAATACGAAACTCTTCCATACTCATACCATAGTTAAATGCTTTATACTCAGGTGTAGCTTCATATTTTAATTTTTCTTGTAGCCAGTCTTGTTCGTTAAGTGGTGGTAATGTTCCAGTAATGGGTTTCCACTCTGTGATTGACAATCCTGCTTTTGTAAGTCTGGTAAACCCGCCAATCCCTACCATGAGAATTACCATGACTGAGCAGAGAAAAAGCCAAATAGCTACAGGTTTTGCTTCCATAAACCATGCTGAGTTTTGTTCCATCGCTCAGGGTAAAGAATAAATTCCCACAAGGCAAGAAAAGCTGCAACACTATGTAGCAGACTATAGACCGGAAAAAATATCGATACTATATAAAAATAAAAAGGCATCTTTTGTTGTTTGACGGCTATGATTAAAAAGATCAGATTAATAATATAGATTACTATGAAGTAACACAGAAATAATTTAGTTAAAATATTAATCAATGCCAATGAAAGCAGTAAAAATGGAGTAGTGAAAAACATAAAAGCTGCAGAACCAACAAAAAGATTCAATAGCAAAATCCCTTTAAATCCAGTGTATTTATAAAGTGACTTTATATTTTTTAAATGAACAATATAAGTTTGCATATAACCCTTGATCCAGCGTGCTCTTTGCTTGATCCAAGCAAACACAGTAATTGGTGATTCTTCCAATGTTTCCGAATCAATAATTTTAGTTTTATATCCCATTTGTGCAAGTCTTAACCCTAAGTCAGCGTCTTCAGTAACATTATAGGCATCCCAGAGAAACACTTTTCTTAAAACTTCCACTGAAAAATGATTACTGCTACCACCCAAAGGTATCGGCATATTCATTTTTTGGAATCCAGGCAATAAGTATTGAAACCAGTTTATATATTCTAAAGAAAAGGATTTTGTCAGAAAACTGTAATTATAATTGTAGTAATTTAATCTCGCCTGCACACAGGCTAATTTATCGTCACCCTGATCAAATTCAATCAGTGCTTTTTTTAACTGCAATGGATCTGGCTTATCATCTGCGTCATATATTACTACATACTTTCCTCTAGCAAGGCTCATAGCATAATTGCATGACTTGACCTTTGTTTTAGGCAAAGAGTGAGGCACTTTTATTACTTCAAAATGTTGCGGTAAAGTATACTTTTCTATAGCTGCAAGTATTTCCTGGTCATCACTTTCTATCAGAAGCTTTACATCTAATTTTGATTTTGGATAATCCAAATTTCCAATGCTTTCAATCAATTGCTCTATCACTACACTTTCTTCAAAGGCAGGCAATAAAACAGTATATATAGGAAAATCTTCTTCGTTCATCTTACCATAATCTGTTTTTTGATTAGGGGTTTTGTATAAGCTAAAAATTATAGCTATAAACTTAAACAAATAACTAGAACATCCGACTATAAATATCAACATCAAAGCAAAATATGTATATTTCTCTGTTAGTGTCAAAATTGAAGTTACAATGAAAAAAGAAGAGAAAAATATTGAGCTTAGTTTGATATTCTTGACTGAAAAATCAGGATTTTTGTAATATAAATAGTTGCTTGCAAATTCTGAAATACCAAAGTGCGAGTTAAGAAAATTTAAAATCTGTTCACCGTCGACTTTTATTAATACGTAGTTAATACCATAGTGAGCTTCGATCCAATGATTGATATCTCGACTTATATCTTCAACCATAAAAAAAGTGGTATTATTCAATTTTTGCCAAGGAACTATATTAAATTTATAGTAAAAGAGTTTCTCTTGCTCGTTACACAAACTGAAATCGAGCTTATTTTCTTCTACATTGCTAGCTTGAAGTATAGGCGACTGTTGCATTAAATCTAATGCAATTTTTTGTTTAAGTCACGTGAAAATGAAGATATGACCTCACTATTACGCTTATCATCCTTATGCTCTTGCATTATTTTTTTTACAGCATCAGCGGCTATATTAGCTGTGTTGGCTTGTAAATCCCCAATAGCTTTTTCGACTTTGTCAGTGACTTTTTTCAAGTTAGAGCGGGTATTGCCATCTAACGTCTGATCCAGTTGCTGTCTATTGTGCTTAATGATATTATTAGCCTTATCAAGCGCCTCATTCATCATTTTATTAACTTCAGCATCTAATTTTTTGTATTTTTCGGAAGATTTTCTGTAATACTCCAACATATCTCTTCTGAATTTTTCAATCTCTTCATTCGTAAGTTTGCTCTTGTTACGCTTATTGCTGAGAGCACTTTTTATCACTTTCTTTAGTAATTTATATGAAAGGATAAAACCTACCAAGAAGGCAAGGCCGACAATCAGTGATGTAGACATAAAAACCCCTAAAATTCTTTGGACACCAAGTTAGCAACAAACTCCTCTTCAATTTCAGAATTGGTCAATTTATTGTAGTAAATTAAGGCAATATTAGTGGCTGTTTGTTTTAACTCATCAGTATATTCAGATTTAAACCTTGCTGCTTTTCCTTCAATGAGCTTGCTCATTTTCTTGTCTTCCTCTTGTAATATATTCTTCACATTCACTCTCATTTCTTCTACCTGGGCAAGTGCATCATCTATGACCTTTTTTGCTTGTATTTTAGCTTGGTTTAAGGTTGCATTATATTTAATAGCCTGATTTTCTATAAGTCTTAAAAGATGGACAGAACTATTAAAAGAATCCAATACCTCCTTACTTCTAGTGTTTATTATTTCATCTAACTTTGGCAGAAATAAACAACTTACTACAAAAAAAAGCGAAGAGAAAAAAACTAAAAACCAAAAAACTTGAGAAAAGAAAGTTGAAACATCAAGTTGCGGCATATTAAACAACAAATATTAATAGTAGTGCAAGTAGAAATGCAAATAATCCCATTGCTTCAACTAGAGCTGCTCCTGTGTAGACATATTTCTTCATTTTATCTTCTGATTCAGGGTTTCTTGCAAGCCCACTTAACATAGTAGAAAATATCTTTGCTACACCAAGACCCGCCCCGAGCATACCAAATACACTTAAACCAATCGCTATAAATTTTAAAGCTACTAAATCCATATATTACCTTTAACCATTTCCTTACGATGTTAATTATAAAATGTTCTGCAGATAAAGTCAATTATTTTACTGCATCTGACAAGTATACACATGTTAAAGAGGTGAATATGTAAGCTTGTAGAATTGCAACAAACACTTCAAACCCTATTAATGCAGTTATAAATAAAAGCGGTATAGGGGTTAGAGTCACGTGCATACTCATAATAAACCCTGCTATTACTTTGATAATTGTATGACCTGCAATCATGTTAGCAGCAAGCCTTATCGATAAGCTTATAGGCCTTGCCAAATAAGCAAATAGTTTAATAAAAATCATCATGGGTGCAAGCCATGACGGAGTGCCTTCCGGCAGCAATATACGTAAAAATTCTACTCCCCTTTCTTTAAACCCAGCAATCGTTGTATAAGCAAAAACCACCATTGATAAGGCAAAGGTGACTATCACATGACTTGTAACTGTAAAACTATAAGGAAGGACACCAACTAAATTACACGATAAAATAAAAATAAATACTGTGAATATAAACGGAATGTGCTTCAGGCCTTGGCTTCCAGTGTTATTTTCTATTATTGAAATAACAAAATCATATACATATTCAACTGCAGCTTGCAAATATCCTGGTATTACTGATCCCTTTCTTATTCCAAAGAGCAAGAAGATTATCATCAACATCACCGAAATCATCATAAAAAGCGACGAATTGGTGAAGTTTATATCATACCCCAATAACCTGGGTAATTCCATTATTGTATATACTTTAAACTGTTCTAACGGGTTTAACGCCATTTTAATCCTATAAATCTAACAGTAAATAAAATATGAATTTTATAGGATAAAGTCAAGAGTTAAGATGATATCAGACTCTTTACCATTATAACATTAGCGTATTAATAAAGTATGTAATTAGAGTGCTAATTACAGTCAGCGCTGTATTTTTAAATTTATCAACCTTATTAAATTATTCAATATCTTGACTTAACATCTTATTTTAACTATAATTTAATCTTTTAGTGAGGTACATTATGAACGGAATAGATTTTATTAACACTAATTATCCTTTAAATTTAGAGCAGGAATTTGGTAACGGATACATTATACCAATTCCCGCTACACTTATGGGGGCTGGTGGGGAAGTTCCGCCGGCCTACTCTCCTCCTTTCCCGGTCTATCAAATCACAATGTTCGCATAGTTGTAGGTTAATACCAAGTCTCAATGGTAATAGAAAAAGAGCGCTTTTTCCCTACAACTGGAGGTTTAGGCAAATTCGTGATGCGTTTTATTTGTCTTCCCAATAACGAAGGTTGGTATAAGCACTGGAATAACACCGGACCTCACATTCATTCTACTGCAACGCAGAAAATTCGTACAGTCTGCACGGTGTGGAGTAGATAGGCTTCTGGCTACATTTTTCTGTTAAACTCACCTTTCCTCTATGTAACAGATTTCGTATTAAATTTTAAATTTAATGCGCCTAGATATACAAGCATTCCCAGCAAAACCATAGGTATAGAAAGCAACTGCCCCATAGTTAAATCAAGCCACAAATAGCCAACTTGATAGTCTGGTTCGCGAAAAAACTCAACCACAAAACGTACAATTCCGTACCACATAACTGCAATGCCAGTTAATGCACCGCGATACAGCCTTACTCTAGTCAAAAAGAATAGTGAATTTGCCACTGCGAAAAGTAGCAGCCCTTCAAAAAATGCCTCATAAAGCTGGCTTGGATGGCGCAGCAAATTATCACCGCTTTCTGGAAATACCATACCCCACGGCACATTTGTTACTCTACCAAATAACTCTCCGTTTATAAAATTGCCTATGCGACCTAAAAATAAACCTATGGGAATCCCACAAGAAATTAGGTCTAGCGTGTAAAATATAGGAGTGTTATGTCTTTTACACGAGATTATTACTGCAAGCAAAACTCCTATAGCGCCACCATGAAATGACATCCCTCCTTCCCAGGTCTTCAATATCTCGATAGGGTTGCTTATATGATAAACCGGATCATATATCAATACATAGCCAAGTCTGCCTCCAAGGATAATACCTATAATAGTGGCTGTTAATAGCGAGTCGTAGCAATTCTTAGTGAATATTTTTTGGTCGTCCAGCTTATGTAAATACCAATATGCAAACACTATACCCAAAACATACGCCAAAGAATACCAGTATACAGATATAGGACCGATGCTGAAAATTACTGGATTTAAAGACATATTTTGCTATAAATCATTTTTGGACAATCTACTTTTTTCACGATCCCACTCTCTCTGTTTTATGGTTGCTCTCTTGTCGTAAAGTTTTTTTCCTTTCACAATGGCAATTTTAGTTTTTGCTAATCCTTTGTCATTAAAATAAATTGAAAGTGGCACAACAGTTATCCCAGCGGTCTTGATCTGACCAATTAATTTATTTATCTCTTTTTTATGCAGAAGTAATTTACGTTCCCTTTTTGGCTTATGATTTTTTCGATTTGCAGCTTTATATTCTGCAATGTGCATATTGTGCAGCCATATTTCACTGTTTTTTTCGATAACATAAGCGTCAGAAATATTCGCTTTTCTTTCCCTTAGCGATTTAACTTCGCTACTTAATAGGACCATACCCGCTTCAAATTCTTCTAAGATAAAATATTCAAACCTTGCTTTTCTATTTTCTGCAATAACTTCCATATTTAAAGATATCTCTTCAAGCTTTAATATACTACAGGATTTTTGACTCTCGCAGCAACGCTAAAAAAATAATGTTCTAGAATTCAAGAAGATAATCCTTCGAGAAAATTTTATGGATCAGCTCCTTAACTGAGCAATTAATACGCTGTTAACATAATTAATTTATAAAAGCAACAACAGTGCAATAGACGAAATGTTATGGCAAAACCAAAAAATTCCAAAAAGCCACCAACTATCGCCTCGTAAACATGGGTATTATTCTTCTTTCTTATTACCTTCAGGTTTTTCTTGAGCAGCCATTCCTTCACCAATTTCTTTTATTCTTAGTATCAACGACTCTGGTATATACATATCAACTATGTCTTCTATTGTCACAAATAAAGTCTGATAAGAGTGCGAATTTATTATCCAATTAGGCAATATGTCTTCTGCTTCTATTTTAGACTGTTCTTCTTTTTTATCATACACTGTGTAGCAATATAAGTGCACAGCAAAGAATAGTACATAAGAAAACAATATTCCTCTGAGCACTCCGATAAAGATTCCAGTAACTCTATCAATTAATCCCAACCTTATGGGTGATAATATATACATTAGCCAGTTATTTATTATCATAAATATAAGATTGAGTATAATAAGTACGGAAATTGTAGAGAGTATGTTCTGTGTAGCTTTAGAGTCAAAATATTTACTATAGTTTATAGTAAAAAAATCATAGTGATTAGCTGTCAGAAAGACTGATAAAAATAGAAACATTAGCGCGCATAGCTCTTTTATAAAGCCTCTAGTTAACGAGATTATTACACATAAAACAACAATGAAGATAATTAGGCTATCGAAAAGCATATTTTATATCTATATGGTTTTCAAGATATAATAATTGTAAATAACAAGATTGTAAAATTAATTGTATTTATGCTGCATCAATTGATCTAAGTACCTAGCGATCATGTCAATTTCTAAATTCAGATAATCATTCACTTTGTTATACTGAAAAGTTGTATTTTTCCATGTATAGGGAGTGATATTTACAGTAAATTCAGCAGATCCCTTTTGAAATTCGATTTCTGATGGCAATTTTGTTGTCGAAGCTTGACTATGCTCCTCAAATACATCTAAGTATTCTGCGGTGCTCGCCTGTACTTCTCCTAAAAATTTCTCACCACAAACAAATTTCGAAATGGGTCTGTTAATAACTGAATTTACTGTGAGGGAAACCCCATCTAGCGTAATAGATCCTTTTTTTGCTATGAATTTAGTTAATTCCTGTGAGCACGATAGCGTAATTTCATGAGAATCTAAATTTTGTTTAATTATTAAAATTTTCGCTGCCTTATCCACATGACCTTGCACTAGGTGGCCATCGATCCTATCACTTAATCTCATCGCTTGTTCGAGATTTATTTTTTTGTCTACTGTCCATGTATTTAAGTTGGTGACTTTTATGGTTTCTTGAGACACTTGAACTGTAAATGTATCGCTCATTACATCAACAACAGTTAAACACACACCTGAGCAAGCTATTGAATCTCCTTTATTTATAAAGGATAAGTTTTGTGCCTTGATATGGAAAGAATTAGGGTTAATGGTGATATCGATTATAGTTCCTATTTCTGTAATAATTCCTTTAAACATAAAGTGAAAATATTATCATGAAAAATCTTTTAAAACAGCTTTTTTATATTTTGTTAAGCACGAGAAAGAGAATTGTTCTGTTCAATAGATTCTACCGAATATTCAGAATATACAAAGTGAGCAAAATTTAAAACACAAAACATGATTAATATTGGTAACCCTATGTTCAACATTAATCCGATATTTTCTCTTTTGTCCTGCTGCACTAATCCTTGTAAGACTGGCAACTTTCCGAGTGGAAAATGCCATAAGCAAAGTATTGATATAGAGGCTCCTATAATAAACAAGCAGAAATAAGTTTCTTTTGAGGAGAATACAGTCTTTAACGATGATTTGAAGTCAGTATTAGTGGTTGGTGGTTTGTTTGTTGCTGGTGAAGGGTTTGTAATTAATTTGAGCAATTGCTCCTTTTTTTTACATACTTGCTCTTGTAAATATTCTCTTGAAAAAAAAGACTCGCCAGTTGGCTGTGGTATTTCCAGTATTTCTAAGAACCTGTTTAAAATCTCGAAAGGATAAGGTAAAATAGGGGTAGATTAAGAATGAGGTATATCTATGCGAAAAAGTTATCCAAGTGATATAAGTCGAGAGCAATTTGAAAAAATCAAACCAATTCTGGAGAGTAGCAGGAGGAAAACAAAACCAAGA
Source organism: Wolbachia endosymbiont of Cantharis cryptica (assembly GCF_964277405.1). GTDB lineage: Bacteria > Pseudomonadota > Alphaproteobacteria > Rickettsiales > Anaplasmataceae > Wolbachia. The sequence goes on from NZ_OZ195521.1 coordinate 192,155, forward strand.
AAACTTGATTTATATGATGTATTTTGTACAGTATTATACGTCCTAAAAAGTGGTTGCCAGTGGAGGATGTTGCCAAAAGATTTTCCAAGGTGGGAGAGCATATATTATTATTTTCAAATGTGGAATAAAAAGGATGGAGAAGAACCAAGTTTGTTGGAATTAGTCTTAAAAAAAATTAGTTGGAGAGGTCCGTATCAACAATGGTCGGAAAGAGAAAACCAGTTTCTGCATAATTGATGCTCAAAGCGTTAAAAACGCAGATACTGCTGAAAGAAAGGGTTATGATGCAGGTAAAAAGATTTCAGGTATAAAGCGTCATATCGCAGTTGATACACAGGGCTTGCCACATGCAATTCATATAACAACGGCAGAAGCAACTGATCGTAGCAGTGCTGTAAAAATGGTGGGAAATGCTAAAGAAAACCTCTCTGAAGTCAAAAATATACTCGTTGATGCTGGCTATACAGGAGAAAATTTTGCAACACAAATAAAAGTAACTATTGGTGCAGCTGTTGAGGTAATAAAACGAAGCGAATTACATACCTTTGCTGTATTGCCAAAAAGATGGGTTGTTGAGCGGTCTTTTGCTTGGTTGGAAAAATGCAGGCGATTGTGGAAAAACTGTGAGCGAAAACTCAATACTAGCCTACAAATGGTCGTTCTTTCCTTCGTTTCTCTCTTATTGCGAAGATTTTAAACAGGTTCTAAGAGAATTTGATGTGGGACATTGCTTATAAATCCTTCTACAGTGTTATCTTTATGAACCTTAGTATCACGATATTTTTTATATAATTCTTCACTTGCCTTTTTTACCTCAATATGGGCTGTAAAGTTTTTGTTCTCATGTAGGCAAGCTTTAAAAAATTTAATTAAAGATTTTACTCGTACTAACGTTGTTTTACGTATATCTTTGTCTGTTGTTGTTAATAGCTCAAGCTTAAATGAAATTTCTTGTATACCTTTAATTTTCTTACCCCGTTTGTCCTTGGGTTTTCCACAGCAAATAGTGCTAATATTAATTGGTCCATCAGAAAATGCTGTGCTTATGTCTTCAGATTTATCCTCAAAGAACTTAGGCAGATCTTCTATTTCATACTTCTTATTAGTTTCAGCATCACTAGCGGGCATAGTAAATATAATTAATATATTAGTCAATAAATTAATAATTAGAGTGGCAATTTTTCAGATTGTTGATGCTATGTAAGATTTCGCTATAATCAAAGTTTAAGCTAGTATTTTTAAGATGAATAAAGAGCTACTGAATGAAATACCTTTACTTGAAGATAAAGCAGTTTCCGAAATTGAAAGTGCTTCTTCTTTGCAAGATTTAGAAAAAGTTAGACTATCATATTTGGGAAAAAAGGGAGCAGTTAAAGTTTATTTTGATAGTTTAAAAAAGATAGAAAACGCAGAAGAAAAGCGTAATCTAGGCGAAGTTATCAACGTTTTACGTAATAAGCTAGATCAGCTTATAATGAATAGAGAAAATACACTAAAAACCGCAGAAGTTAACTTTAAATTGCAAAACGAGGCAGTTGATATCACATTGCCTGTCAGACCAGAAAAAATTGGCAGGGTTCATCCATTAAGTAAAGTTATAAATGAAGCAAAGCTCATTTTTGCACATATGGGTTTCAAAGCAGTGGATGGGCCGGACATTGAAGATGAATTTCATGTATTTGATGCACTGAATACTCCAAGTCATCACCCTGCACGAGAGGAGCAAGATACCTTCTACTTAAAGAATAAAATAAACGATAAAAGAATGGTGCTGCGCACTCACACCTCATCTGCGCAGATTAGAACGATGGAAAAAGCGAAAACTTTCCCAATTAAAATAGTAGCTGCAGGTAGGGTATATAGGAATGACTTTGATGCAACTCACACTCCTATGTTTCACCAGATAGAGGGGTTATATGTCAATGAGAATGTCAATATGGGCCAGTTAAAATTTACTATTCATCATTTCCTTAATAAGTTTTTTGGAGATAAAGGTCTAAAGATACGTTTTCGTAATAGTTTTTTCCCTTTTACTGAGCCTTCTGCAGAAGTGGACATAAGTTATAAAGGTAGTAAATGGATAGAAGTACTGGGATGCGGTATGACGCATCCAAATGTATTTCAAAATGTTGGAATAGACCATACTAAATACAACGGTTTTGCATTTGGTATCGGCATAGAAAGGCTTGCAATGCTGAAATACCAAATTAGCGACTTAAGGAGCTTTTATGACAATAAAATTAGCTGGCTTAACCACTATGGTTTTCATTTTTCATCTTTAAGATAAGTGACAAACAAAGCTTATACGTTCATTATACTTGCTGCCGGGCATGGCAGGCGGATGAATTCAGATTTGCCTAAAGTTCTGCACAAAATAGGCAATTTTTCCATGTTCCAGCATGTCATTTACAGTGCAAAACAGTTAAATCCTGAACATATAGCTGTTGTAGTTGATTTGCCTTTAATTGAAAGACTAAAGTGCTTTAAGGATATACAGTTAATTACACAAGAATCAACGCTCGGCACGGGAGATGCAGTCAAAACTGCGATGAGAAACCTGAAAGAATTGCCAGATTCTAACATAGTTATTGTGCAGTATGGAGATACTCCACTCATAAAAAGCAGCACAATAACTAAAATGGTTAGTTGCTTAGAAGACAAGGCTCTAGTTTGTCTTGGTTTTAAAACAAGCAATAAAGAATACGGTAGATTAATTATTGAGGATGGTTCATTAAAAGAAATCGTAGAAGCAAAGAATGATAAAAATAATAACGAAGAGTTTCTTGCTAACGCTGGAATAATGGTTGCATATGCAAAAAATTTACGTGAATTGGTGGAGAAAATAGAGTGTAATAAGTTGACCCACGAATATTACTTAACCGATATAGTTTCCATCGCAGTGGAAAGTAATTTAAATGTTGGTTATGTTATTACGGGTGGAGAAGAAGCAATTGGCATAAATAATAGAAATGATCTTGCAAAAGCTGAGTTCTACTTTCAAGAAAACAAAAGAAAATTTTTTACCAACTCCGGAGTGACGCTTGTTGCTCCAGAAACTGTTTTCTTCTCTCTTGACACACAAATTGGCATAGATTCGATTATCTACCCATACGTTTTTTTTGGTCCTGGAGTAAAAATAGGGTCTGGTGCTAGAATTGGCCCATTTACCAAATGTGAAGACACAGCAATTGGCGATAGTGCAATCATGGGAAACTTTGTCGAAGCAAAAGCAAGTGATATAGGTGCAAATACTAAAATAAAGCACTTAAGTTATATAGGAAATACTAAAGTAGGGCCAGGAAGTAACATAGGTGCTGGTACAGTTGTTTGTAATTATGATGGGAAAAATAAACATGAAACGAATATTGGGAGCAATTGCTTTGTTGGCGCCAATAGCTCATTGATTGCGCCACTTAATATTCATGATGAATCTGTAATTGCAGCAGGTAGTGTTATAGTTGAGGATGTACCAGAAAAAAGTCTTGCAATAGCAAGAGAAAAACAAGTAACTAAGAAAATAAAATAATTCCGGTTTTATCCTATAAATTATTTGATTTTTAACGTTTATGTGTGTATACATGCGTATATCAATATTTAGAGGATGAAAGTGAAAAAATTACTTGCTTTGGTAGCTATATTGCCTGCTGTTTCTTTGTCAGTACCATGTTTTGGAGTTGATTGGATTAGAGATAGGATCTATACTTCTTCATCATATGGCTGGCTTGGTGCTGATTATGGTCTTGGCTATCATTATACAGATAGCGTTAAAATTTCAGTTGGCCCTGTGGTCAAACCTGTTCTTAGTAAGGAAATTTTGGCAGAGCTGGGATTCATGGCAAAGCTTCATTATCATTATAAACTTGAAAGTACGGGTATTACTCCTTACATTACTTTCGGCATAGGAGGTGTTACTAAATTGTCTTCACAAGAACAACAAGATCAAGATCTAGAAGGATTTTTTTCTTACCAGATAGGTTCTGGTATTAATCTTCCACTTTCTGCGAGAACAAGTGTTTTTGCTGGTTACAAGTTACAAAAATTTCATAAACTTTTGCATGGAGTTGAGTTTGGAATGAGTTTTAATTTGTAAGACTTCAACTGAGTAGCAGCACATTGTACTTTTTTCAAATTAAAGCTTGAATTCTTGCCAGATAATTCATTAATTATCTGTATGAGATTTTTAATTGTAATAGAGAAGGAATAAGGTGTTACAAGCTATGTAACACCTCCTCAAGAAGAGTGTTATTTAGTCACACCTTCTTCTAGCATCTAAACCACTCAGTTTTTCGTCAGTACCTAGATTATTAAGTTTTGTGTCTGGTGTATCTTTAGACAAATCCTCTTTTTTCTTCCTTTCACACTCAACTCCCTGATAGATGCAGAATATAACAAAAGAAGCTACCACTATTGCTGCAATAGCAGTAACTATGATACAAGTCGCCATTATTCTTTCTTGATCTGCTACTGTTTCTGTAAGTGTTCCTACTTGTTCTTCCACGTCTGCGAGTCTTTCTTGCAAACCGTCTAAGTACTTTTGTATGATTCCAAACCGCTCATCATCCATATTTTGAGCTCCTTGCAATTCTTTTAACAAGTTAAACGCTTCTTTAAACCGCTCATCATCCATATTTTGAGCTCCTTGCAATTCTTTTAACACATTAAACGCTTTTTCAAACTGCTCAGCATCCATATTTTGAAGTTCTTCTAGTGCTTTTATTTTCGATTCATTAGAACCGAAAAAAAGATCATGAAGCCAATTCGTTGTCATTTTTTACCCCCTAGCTAATTAATATATTATAATTTTACATTTCCAATGGTTAAATTATTATTAAATTAGCTAAATATAAAGATCTTTACACCAAGAAATGTCATTATGACCAACCCTTTGATCATCAATTGTCTGTCCCTGTGGAAGGTACTCACCTCCATTTTTAATAAAGTCAACATCACATGATTGAAACATATCTTTTAATTCACGGTTAAAGGTAAGCTGAGCGATATTTTGCTCAAAAAAATACGACTTTTCAGGCTTAGAATAAAGTATTGCACACATTATATCTTTCCCAGGCTTAGCTTGGATTAGTTCTTCAATTTTTTCTTTCCCTAGCTTTTCTTCAAATCTTGCCTTTATTTCATTCTGATTAAACATACTATGTTTATACTTATCACAGATCTTTTTCAATATAAGTGAATCTGTAACAGCAATTATGTCATTATTATTTTTATTCACTAAAATTCCATCAGGTATTGTTATGTCACTTCCTATACCTTTTTGCTCCTCATCCCTGCCATAAAGTTTTTTTCTCTGTTCTTTATATTTATCATTACTGATGCTCTCGAGAGCATCAAAATCCGTATAAACTACTCCCGCTTCCATTTGAGATCCTTTTTGTTCACATAGCATACAATAAGCTGCAATATACCGGAAGGTATCAATTTCAATTGCAAAATGTGTTCTCTCCTCAGATTTCTTGCCATACATGTCATGAAAATAATCTTGAATGCTCACATCCTTTCCACTTATTTTCCACCCTTGATCAATCTCATTCCAACAAGGGCTATATTTAGGGTCATGTAGATCTATAACATGTATTCCATCTACCCCTTTGAATTTATCCCTCAATTCCTCGATTTGACCTAATTTAAATCCTGGTCCGTTTACAACCAAAAAAATATCCCTATCTTCATTAGTTCCTTGTTTATGCTTAATTAACACATCCACATAGTTGAGTTTGCTATTTTTGCCATCTGGCAACGTTTTTCCAGTGTCTTTTGGGACCCAAGTTACAATAATTGGTGCTGTGTTGGGTAAAGTCTTTACTTTTTTATTTAAACTCATAAATATTCTATAGTAGTTACTATATTTTATAATATAATTCTTAATAATTATTAGATGCACAGGAAAAACAATAAGATATAAGTTCTTTTGAATGCAACAGACTGCGTCCTTGTGCTCCCAGCCTAGAAGCAAGTTTCGAAAGAATTCTAGTTTGCTTTCTTGCTCAACATGAAAGAATGAAGTTTGAAATAAATATTTTTATGTTATATTATTACTAAATTATATTAAAAGGATTAGCTGAATAGGAGCAACCAATGGCGCAACAAACTATTAATGCAGAGTTACGCGATGTAACAAAAACAAAAGCAATGCATTCTCTAAGAAATAAAGGAAATATACCTGCAGTTATATATGGGAAAGGCCATGATAATGTAAATTTAACATTGTCTGCAAAGGAATTCACGAAGCAATATAAATCAGGTTCTCTTTCTGCACATTTGGTGGAACTTAATATTTCAGGCAAAAAAGAATATGCCCTTGTTCGCGATATTCAATGGCATGTAGTGAAGGATACTATACAACATGTTGATTTTCAATTTGTTGATAAAGGTAGTGAAATCAAAATAGACATACCTTTATCATTTGTAAATGAAAGCAAATCTCCAGGAATCAAATTGGGTGGAGTGCTTAATGTTTTATGCCGTTCTATCACTGTTAAATGTTCTCCTGACAAAATACCTCAGGCTATAGAAGTCGATCTATCAGGTAAAATGATTGGTCAGTCTATACACATAAATGATGTAAAATTGCCAGAAGATGTTAAGCTTGCAGCACACGAGGAAGAAAACTTTACCGTTGTTACAATTTCTGCTGCCGATAGTGATGTTGAAGAACCTAAAGCAGAAACAGAGGAATAGTGTATCTGATAGTTGGGCTTGGTAACCCTGGTGGCCAATATGAACTAACTTATCACAATGTTGGCTTCATCGTTGTTGATGCAATTTGCAAGTATTGGGGTTTTCAATCATTTTCTAAAAAAGCCGATTATCTGGTAACTTCTGGCATAATTAACGACAACAAAGTTATATTGCTAAAGCCTTATTCATTTATGAACAATTCAGGGGTTCCTGTTGCAAAAATACGAAATTTTTACAAATTTTTGTTAGATAATATCCTTGTTATACATGATGACGCTGATCTAGAACTCGGAAGAATAAAAATAAAGAAAGGTGGTGGCTCTGCTGGACACAATGGACTTAAATCTATAGATAGTTCTATTGGTAATAATTATTGGCGCCTGAGATTTGGAGTAGGTAGACCTGAAGATCAAAGAAGTCTAGCGGATTATGTATTGTCAAAATTTGAAAATTTTGACAATGTTACTCCCTTAGTAGAGAAAATAGCAAAAAATATACACTTGATGCTGCAAGGAGATAATATAGCTTTTATCAATTCGATTGTATAATACTACAAAACACAAAACTAAGTTTTACACAATTTATGATCAAGCTCACATTTGTACGAGCATTGTCTATCAGATCTCAGTGTGTGATACTGTACGAACATTGTGATTTGATAGACCGGGAAAGGATGTCATCCGAGTGCCTCCTTCTCCTGTCATCTCAGTGCTCTTTTTTTTCTCATCCCAGTGCTCTTTTTTTTGTCATCCCAGTGCCCTTTTTTTTGTCATCCCAGTGCCCTTTTTTTTGTCATCCCAGTGCCCTTTTTTTTTGTCATCCCAGTGCGTGACACTGGGATCTATAGCTAACCAAGCAAGCTACGTCATACCGCCGCGGCGCTAACAAGCAGCGGTTGTCGTTTAGCTATAAAATTTAAGAAAATATTTAAGAAATTTGCTAAATAGGAAAAAAGGCAAAAGGAACCCTGTGATTATTTTCCGCTTTAAAGTACTGGCGTTTTTTATGTTTTAAACGCCTGACAAGCGAGATTTAGCCGCTTTTAATCGCTACTAACCTACGCTGCAAGTGTTTAAGAAGTTTACCAAGCAGAAAAAAAGACAAAGAAAACCCGAGTTAGCTAGTCCTTTACTATCTCTGTCGAGTATTGGCATTTTTTGATGTCTTGTAACGCTTTGTAAGCGCGTTCAGCTTATTTAGGTATAAACCTAGATGTAGATGAAGTTTTGTAAAGACATACAGTACCTATGTACTGCAAAAAATTGAACATAAGACGCCGATACCTTAAGTAATCCTTACCTTTTAATCTGCAGATTGGCGAAAGCAAATACAATAGCTTCACTACTATGATAAGAGGACTGGCGGAGTTTGTCAAGTCGTTTTTCCAACGTGCTGCCAAAAGTTTGTTATGCAAGAAGTCTATTCAACTAGGAGCGTTATAAGTATGCTTTTCTTTGACCTAGTTTGTGAGGAGAATAATATGTAGCTCACTTTATAAAAGTAGTCAACTTTCTCTTCACTTTTTCTAGAATTATTATCTTTCCTTAAAAAATCATTTGAGTTATACTGCGAGCCATGAACCTTAGGCAAAAAATTAAGTTTTTTTCTCTGTCATTTATCATTTTATTTTCTTTATGGACTGTATTGTCTGGTTATTTTGAACCGTTTTTTGTTTTTTGTGGGATATTTTCTTCTATATTCACATTGTTCATCTTTAACCGATTGATAAATGCTGAAAGTACTCTCAGCCAGATCTTGAATGGTACAAATAGACTGCAGTTTTGTAAGTTAGTAAGTTATATACCATGGTTAATATACCAAATCATTTTATCAAGCATTTATGTAACAAAAAAGGTGCTACAAACTAAACTTAAACTTGAGCCAGTCATTATCCTAAAAAAATACAAAGGGCATAACGACGGAAGCATCGCATTGTTTGCCAATTCAGTCACGATCACTCCTGGTACTTTAACTATCGATGTTACAAAAAAACGACAAATATATCTATCTACCATGTGTTTGATAGATAAAAGCCTTGAGAGCGGCGTTTCTGAAATAGAGAACAAAGCCTTGAAAGTACTACGTTCCATTAGGTAATTGCTTTAAATAAGTTAACAGCATCTTTGTATTCTCTTATAAGACTTTCGAGCATTTCTTTTGGAAGACTGTTATTCACAATAGAACATAAGTAATTGTACAAATCTTCTAGCCTTGATATGTTATTTTTCTTCTTACTGTTGAATTTATACGGAAAAATACCTTCCATAACTTCAATAGTAATAGCCTTATTTAAAAATACATTTTCACTCGTCACACTTATTCTTGCCAGAATAGTGTTAATTTCAGGTTCATTACTCGTATAAAAATCTGATAGCTGAGCCATTTTAATGACGTATAAAGTTACTATTTTTGACAAGCAATTATCAGCATATTCACAATTCTTTATTACCTCCCACTGAGTAACCTGAGATTTACTTACTTTTGCATTATTCGGTAATTTGCTCATTCAATTTTCTCCGTTTAATCCAGTACATAGATTATACTAATACTTTGTTAAATAAATGATAACGTGATTACAAAAATATATGCTTATAATGATATATTATGCAAAAATAGTACAACATCTAAGCATTAAAGCTAATTTAGGCTGGTTGTTGCATCGCTACCTACGAAAGGCTAACTATAGTTAGGATTATAAGCAACCTATTGAAAATCTTGTTTTTTTGCAATCAATCTGATCAAATTTAAGAATAGCAATTTATTATTTGTATTACATAAATTTAATCCTATTTAAAATAGCTAAAGCATCCCTTTCTTGTCATCCCAGTCTGGAATCCAGTCTAGCTATAAAATTTAAGAAAATATTTAAGAAACTTACTAATCTAAAAAAAAGGCAAAAGAAGCCCTGTGATTATTTTCCGCTTTAAAGTACTGGCGTTTTTTATGTTTTAAACCCCTGACAAGCGAGATTTAGCCGCTTTTAATCGCTACTAACCTACGCTGCAAGTGTTTAAGAAGTTTACCAAGCAGAAAAAAAGACAAAGAAAACCCGAGTTAGCTAGTCCTTTACTATCTCTGTCGAGTATTGGCATTTTTTGATGTCTTGTAACGCTTTGTAAGCGCGTTCAGCTTATTTAGGTATAAACCTAGATGTAGATGAAGTTTTGTAAAGACATACAGTACCTATGTACTGCAAAAAATTGAACATAAGACGCCGATACCTTAAGTAATCCTTACCTTTTAATCTGCAGATTGGCGAAAGCAAATACAATAGCTTCACTTCCATGATAAGAGGACTGGCGGAGTTTGTCAAGTAAGTTTTTCCAACGTGCTGCTAAAAGTTTGTTATGCAAGAAGTCTAATTCCTTTACAATAGGCCTATTACACAGAGCTTAGCTATAATAAACTGCTGGGTTTCAGTTTTTTTAATAATTGTGTGCTATCAATTATATATAAGTCCCAATTTTTAAAGAGAGTAAAGATGATTTCTAAAAATTTAGAGGCAAGTTTAAATAGGGCATTGCTAATTGCCTCTAATTTTAACCTTAAATATGCAAAAGTAGAGCATTTATTGCTGGCGTTGACTAAAGATGTGGATGTAAATTACGTTTTATCAAGATGTAATATCAGAGTTGATGAAATCATAAATATAGATAACATTCTATCAAGGTGTAATATTAAGGTTGATGGTTGTAGTAATAATATAAAAGGGTTTTTACAAGATAATTCTGAATCGACTATCAATGGAATTAAACCTAATTCGCTATTTCAATGCATGATACATAGGGCCGTAATACGGTCTCACAGCTTGGGAAAAAAAGAAATAAATGGAGCAAATGTCCTAGTAGAAATTTTGTCTGAACAAAATTTCTACATTGAAGATCTATTGCAGAAACAAAACGCAAAGGATTCCAATTTGATTTACCACATATCTAATATGAAATACTCTAACGATATAGACGAATACACTACTAATCGTAAAATAAAACTTGATAAAAATAACGATGTCTCCACTGCAGTAAGTAAAGGTGAATTATTAAAAGATGAGGAAGTTCTACAAAGTTATTGTAAAAATTTAAATGATTATGCGAGAAGTAAAAAAATAGATTACGTTATTGGTCGTGATTATGAATTAGATCGCACTATAGAAATATTATTAAGACGCAGAAAAAACAACCCTTTATACGTAGGAGACCCAGGTGTCGGTAAAACAACAATAGTTGAAGGCTTGGTATTGAAGATCATTGAAGGTAGTGTTCCCAATACACTGAGGTCCAGCATAATTTATGCTTTGGATTTAGGAGCACTCCTTGCAGGAACACGCTATAGAGGTGATTTTGAAGAGAGAATAAAATCTATAATAAAAGCAATTGAGGCAAAACCGGGTGCTATTCTTTTCATTGATGAAATACACACTATCATTGGAGCTGGTTCAACAAGTGGTAGCTTTCTTGATGCCGGTAATCTGCTCAAGCCCGCACTTGCAAGAGGTACATTGAGTTGTATAGGTGCAACCACATACAGAGAATACAGCAGCAGCTTTGAAAAGGATAAAGCATTAGCAAGAAGGTTTCAAAAAATTAATGTGAAAGAGTCCTCTGTTAATGAGACAATAAAGATACTAAATGGTATAAAGCACTACTATGAAGGGTATCATGGGGTGTATTATACAAAACATGCCATCAAGTCTGCAGCTGAACTTTCACATAAGTATATTACTGGGCGAATATTACCTGATAAAGCAGTTGATGTTATAGATGAAGCAGGAGCATATTGTAAGTTACTAAAAAACAAACATAAAATTGTAAACAGTAGAGATATTAAGAACACTATCACTAGAATTACAAATGTGCCTTGTGGGTCTGAATTTGACGATATACAAAAAGTAAAATCTCTAAAAGAAAATCTTGAGAAGGTCATTTTTGGTCAAGGGCAAGCAATAGAATCCCTTGTTAATTCTATTAAAATTGCTAAATCTGGGTTGAGAAATTATAATAAGCCCTTGGCAAATTATCTTTTTGCAGGACCAACTGGTGTTGGTAAAACTGAACTTGCAAAACAGTTAGCAAAAAGTATGGGTATGAATCTTATACGCTTTGATATGTCTGAATATATGGAATCTCATACAATATCTAGAATGATTGGTTCCCCTCCTGGATACGTAGGTTATGATCAGGGTGGACTACTCACAGAATCTATATCTAATAATCAATATAGCGTTGTGCTTCTTGATGAAATTGAGAAAGCTCACAGTGATATTTACAATATATTGCTACAAATCATGGATTATGGTTGTGTTACAGACACCTACGGGCGTAAAGTTAACTTTTCCAATATAATTTTGATTATGACAACTAATGCAGGGGCGTTTGAACGCAGTAAGAGCTCTATTGGCTTTGGGCATAAAAATTTTAACATTAGTGATAGCGAAAAAGCAATGGAACAGATTTTTAGCCCTGAATTCCGTAATCGTCTTGATGCGGTTATTTCTTTTTCTGACTTAAATGCGAATGTAATTTTACATATTGTGGATAAATTCATTCTGGAATTGAAAAAACAACTTATGCAAAAGGGCATAAATTGTTCAGTAGAAGAGGAAGTAAAGTCTTATCTTGCACAAATGGGTTACAGCAAGGAAATGGGGGCACGCCCGACAGAGAGACTGATTGAAAGGGAAATAAAAGGTTACTTAGCTGAAGAAATACTGAACCGTCGACTAATTAAAGGCAAGAAATTAAGAGTTTATATGGATAAAAAAGAAAATAAAATTGTTTTTGATATAACTTAAAATCCTTGTATTGAGTTTCATCTTTGTTACAATTTATAACTTAAATTTAATTTGAGTCATAGTGATAATAAGCGATAAAGTAAAACAAATCCTAAGCTACTACGAAAGTGAAAATCCTGGGGTAAAAGCAAGCCTCACTCGTATTCTTATGCATGGAAAGCTTGGCGGTTTTGGCAAATTAGTAATTCTCCCTGTAGACCAAGGGTTTGAGCATGGTCCGATTAAAAGCTTTGAAGTTAACCCTGATGCTTATGATCCACATTATCATTTTCAGCTTGCAGTTGATTCAGAAGTAAGTGCATACGCTGCTCCGCTTGGTATGATCGAAGCTGGCGCTTCCACTTATGCTGGAATGCTGCCACTTATTTTGAAACTTAATAGTTCTAACTCTTTGCATTCAAAAAGTCTAACTTCTGATCAGGCAATCACTGCTTCTGTGAAAGATGCGCTGCGTTTGGGCTGTACGGCTGTTGGATTTACTATATATCCTGGTTCCGCTAAGTGTTTTGATATGATAGAAGAAGCTCGTGAAATCATAGCTGAGGCTAAATCTTACGGGCTTGCAGTAGTGCTATGGTCTTATCCACGCGGTGAAGGAATCTCCAAAGAAGGTGAAACAGCAGTTGATGTTATTGCTTATGCTGCACACATAGCGGCTTTGCTTGGTGCTAACATAATAAAGGTAAAACTTCCAACTAACCACTTGGAAAAAGAAAAAATAGAAGCAGGAAATATTGTATCATTATCCAAAAGAATCGAATATGTTAAAAAATCTTGCTTTGCAGGGAAAAGAATAGTAGTTTTTTCTGGTGGCGAGTCAAAGGAAGTAGATGATATATGCAATGAAGCAAGAGAAATTAAGCAAGGTGGCGGTAATGGTTCAATCATTGGACGTAACACTTTTCAACGAAAAAGAGAAGAAGCTTTATCTATGCTAAAAGATATTATGGATATCTACACATAAAAAACGGCTGGGTGGCAGAATGGCTTATGCGGAGGACTGCAAATCCTTTTATACCGGTTCAATTCCGGTCCCGGCCTCTTTCATTAGACCTCTTGCATAACAAACTTTTGGCAGCACGTTGGAAAAACTCCTTGACAAACTCCGCCAATCCTCTTATCATGGTACTGAAGCTATTTATTTATCTTCGCAATCTGTGCAGGTTAATGACAAAAAACTTAGGGTATTTGGCGTCTCATGTTTAATTTTTCGCACTACGTGCACCGCATGTCTTTATAAAACTTCTGGGTTTTTACCCATACAGGCTGAAACGGGCTTATAAAGCGTTTAAGACATCAAAAAACGTCAAATTGACAAGGGAGAATTTGAATGCTAGCTACCGCGGGGTTTCTTTGCCTTTTTTCCTGCTTAGTAAATTTCTTAAACACTTGCGATGTAGGTTAGCTGCAAATTAAAAGTGGCTAAATCGCTCTTAATCAAGCGTTTTAGAATAAAAAGAACGCCGATATTTTAGTACATGGTAAATAGCCAACCACCACGGGGCTTCTTTTGCCTTTTTTTTGCTTGGTAAATTTCTTAAATACTTTCTTAAATTTTATAGCTAAACGACAACCGCTGCTTGTTAGCAGGATCTAGAGATACCATGACGGTATGACCCGCTACGCGTTAGCGCCGCGGCGGTATGACGTAGCTTGCTTGGTTAGCTATAGATCCCAGTGTCACGCACTGGGATGACAAGAGAAGGAGGCTACTCGGATGACACCCTCTTGGATGGAAACCAGTGTCAGCATGACACCATTTGTTGTGTGAATTACCTTCAAAAATATACGCTTCAACCACATTCACTTAAATATATGGGCAAAATCAACTTTTTAGAATTCATCGAATTATGCTTTCAAACGGTGGTACCGGGATGTGAGTATAATAATTATCGGTACATAAAAGTCATAGCAGACAGGCTAGAAGCAGCGAGTACTGGTGAAGTGAGACGCATAATATTCAATATGCCTCCGCGTTCAATGAAGTCCCTGTGCGCTAGTGTTGCATGGCCCGCATGGATACTGGGCAACTGCAAGAATAATAGTTGCAATCGGCTGCTCAGCGAAAAGCACTCGCTCGATACAAGGTGTATAATGCAGTCTAGTTGGTACAGAGGGCTATTTCCAGAGATCCAAAGATCAGAATACCAAATATAAATTTCAAACAGTGCAGAGAGGATACAGAATCGCAACGTCCGTTGGAGACAGGCGAAGGTGATCATCGTCCCGCTCAAGCTTTGAGTAGAAAGCGTGCCACAAACTGGTTCGATCAGACTTTAGTAACCAGGCTCAACGATAGAAAAAAAGGAGCTTGTGATGCATAGGCTACATCAGGAAGATTTAACTGAGCATCTTCTCTCCAAACCAAAAAATATATGGCATCATATTTGTTTACCAATAATAGCTGAAAATAAAGAGATTACTTATTCAATCAAAAAGCCAGCACCTCCTGTTCCTGTCACCCGAATAGCTCGGTCAACTATAAATGAGTACACCAGCAATAAAACAGCATTACCTGCAAAAATACTATACTTAAGAAAAGAAGGTCAGTTGCTATATCACCTAGATGGAGGAAAAGAAGAAGTTGAGATGATGAAGGTTGAACTTGGGAGTTACGCTTTTGCTGCGCAATATCAACAAAATCCTCTGCCGCTTTCAAGTGAAACGAGAGTGGCTGAAGCGCTATAGAAATTTTCCTGATAATCTCTCATGTGCAACACAAAGTTGGGATACTGCGGTTTCAACAAGCGACATGAGTAACTTTAGCGTCTGCACTACCTGGGCAAAATAAATTCTATTTACTTGACGTATATCGTGCAAAGCTTGAGTACCCGAAACTTAAAGAGCAACCTAGCTGCAAGATGGTCACCGCACGCGATTTTGATCGAAGCAAAAACAAGTGGTCAGCAGTTGGTGCAAGAGCTGAAGGCAAACAGTCATTTGCCCATTATCGAAATAATGCCACATAGCTCACTCGATTTCATCAGATTGCTCCAATTATAGAGTCTGGTAGGGTTGTTTTGCCGCACCAAGCAATATGGCTCAATGATTTTGAGCATGAGATTTTGATGTTCCCAGAAATTCGCCACGATGATCAAGTCGACAGCACCGTGCAATACCTGCAGTGGATGAGAAACAGTATCTCAAGGGTTGCAGCTATACGAACATTGTCTACCGGATCCAAAACGACAAATTCGTCATTCCGCTGCTTGTTAGCAGGATCTAGAGATACCATGACGGTATGACCCGCTACGCGTTAGCGCCGCGGCGGTATGACGTAGCTTGCTTGGTTAGCTATAGATCCCAGTGTCACGCACTGGGATGACAAAAGAAAGGAGCACTGGAATGACAGGCGAAGGAGGCTACTCGGATGACATCCTTTCCCCCGGTCTATCAAATCACAATGTTCGTACAGTGTTAGCTACTTGAATGACAGTAGGTAACACAAGAAATCTACTCTTAATAAAAACCTGATGATGAATCATTATTACCAAATTTTGGCTTATTTCTGTTGCTGAAACCAGAACGAGGAGGCCTCTTATGGTGACTTCCCCCAGGTTTTCTATTAAATGAGCTATTGTAATAATTATCCCGGTCATTTGGACCATCTTTCCTTTCTTCATTATAAAGCTCACCTTCAAAAAACTCTCCTGTTTCTTGATCAACACGACGCCTTGACAATTTTGGGCATCCACCTTTTTCAAAATCAATTACCAATGCTTTGAAAACATCACCCTGTTTAAGTATGCTCTCAATAGAATCTATATGCTGATTAGCTACTTCACTTATGTGCATTTTTCCTTTTCTTCCATTAAGAAGCTCAAGCTCTACAATAGACTTATCTATTTTTGCAACCTTGACAGCAACTATGGCACCTGGCTCTAATTCTGTTATTGAATCAATCATCATATTTTTTGCAATTTCAGCTTCAGTGCCACTCGTGGCAAAAACAGAAACTTTACCATCATCTCCTATTTCAATTTTTGCATTACTTCTTTCACACACACTGCGTATATTTTTTCCTTTAGCACCAATAGCTGCAGAAATCTTATCTTTATCTATGTAAAATGATAACATTCTTGGTGCATGATCTTTGACATCATCACTGTGTTCTGAAATCACTGCATTCATTTTTTCTAAAATATGTAATCTTCCAGCTTTTGCCTGTTCTAAAGATTTTTCAACAACTTCAAAGTTTATACCAGAAATTTTCATGTCCATTTGTAGCGCCGTAACCCCTTCACTAGTTCCTGCTACTTTAAAGTCCATATCACCAAGGTAATCCTCATCACCAAGTATATCAGAGAGTATTATATACTCGTCTTTATCTTTGATTAGGCCCATAGCAATTCCAGCAACAGGAGCCTTTATTGGTACACCTGTATCCATTAAAGCAAGGGAGGTTCCACAAACTGTTGCCATAGAAGAAGAACCATCTGATTCCATAATTTCAGATACTGCTCTAATTGTATAAGGAAACTCAGACTTATCAGGCAAAACAGGATGAATTGCTTTCCAAGCAAGTTTACCATGACCAATTTCTCTTCTTCCTGGTCCTCGTAAGGCAGCAGTTTCCCCAACAGCAAATGAAGGAAAGTTATAATGTAACATGAAATGCTCGCGTCTATCTCCTTCAATATCATCAACAATTTGCTCATCTTGTGTAGTACCAAGAGCAGTAACAACTAATGCTTGAGTGTTACCACGAGTAAATAAAGCAGAACCATGAGCCTTGGATAAAACATCAACTTCAACTTCTATCTGGCGTATTTCATCATACTTACGACCATCTATTCTTACACCATCTTTACTAATTTTTTCACGCACTAAAGATCTTTCAAAGTTTTTTACTGCATGTGCAACAAGATGCTCATTCTTACTAGCTTCTTTCATAGTATTCACTATGTTATTTCTAATCGCTTCCAAAGCTTGAACTCGGTCTTGTTTTACTGTGTGTGAATATGCTTTTTCAAAATCTTTACTGTATTTCTTAAGCTCTTTTGTTATGTCTGAGTTATCAACAGGAACGAAACTCTCAGGTTTATTGCCAACTGTATCAGCAAACTCTTTTATAAGCTTAATAACAGGTTGAAGGTGCTCATGACCAAATTTTATTGCATTAAGGACATTTTCTTCAGAGAGCTCTTTCACTTCTGATTCAACCATTAAAATCGAATCTTCATCACCAGATAAAAACAGATCTAAGCTGCTTGCTTTCATCTCTTGAGCGGAAGGGTTGAGTATATAGTTATTATTTTCATCACAACCGACCATAATTCCAGCTATAATAAAGTGAAAAGGAACACCAGAAGTTGCAAGAGCTGCAACAGTACCAATTAATGCTGGTACTTCAGGAGGATTGACCGTATCATAAGTTAATAAATTGCACACTACACTGATTTCATCATGAAAACCCTCTGGGAATAGTGGTCTTATACTTCTATCTATTACTCTTGAAATTAGAGTTTCTCTATCAGATGGTTTGCCTTCTCTTTTAAAAAAGCCACCAGGGATCTTACCCATAGCATAGCTTTTTGCGATAAACTGCACATTTAGAGGCAAGAAATCAACGTTTTCTTCCTTCTTTTTGCGCACAACAGTGACTAAAATAGAAGTATCACCATAATTTACAACTACTGAACTATCAGCTTGGCGTGCTATTTTTCCGGTTTCTAAAGATAAGGTACGACCACCCCACTCTATAGATTTTTTTATAATTTTAAACATACTAAATTCCTCGATTATTTTCTAATGCCTAACTTCTCTATTAATTCCTGATAGGCTTCATTACCAAATTTACGCTTTATATAATTTAAGTGCTTGCGTCTTCTACCTATCAATATAAGTAAACCGCGCTTGGAGTGATGGTCATGCTTGTGCTTTTTAAAGTGCACAGTTAAGTTACTAATCCTCTCGGTTAAAATTGCGCATTGTACAAAAGATGAACCTGTATCATCTTCTTTAATTGCATATATATTTATCAAAACTTTTTTCTTTTCGGATGTTATCGACATCTAAACCTCATTTCAAATCAAATATTAAAAACACGAATAGGCTTTACGCAACCATAAATAAACCTGCAGATTGCAATAGGTACATCACCCACTATCGCACAACAAATATCATAATTCTTTAAATTATGCAAGTTATTTAATACGATTTCCTGACCTTTTCTGATTTTCCCCGCCTCTTCTGCGGAAACTTCAACTTTAAATATTGATTTTAAAGCTGATATGATCGGAATAATTTCATCTTTTTTTGTAAGCTGTTCAATCGTTACTGATTCACCTTCTCTAAAATCACCCACCATAGTTCTTCTTAATTTTGTAACATGTCCAAAACAATTTAATGCAATTCCAAGATCCCGAGCAATTGACCTTACATATACACCACTACCGCATAGCATAGAAAATCCAGCACTATTATTTACAGTATTCACAGAAATCAATTTCAGTTCATATATTTGCACTAAGCGCGGCTTTATATTCACCTTTTGTCCACTTCGTGCCAATTTATATGCCCTTGCTCCCTTGATTTTTACTGCTGAAAATTGAGGAGGAGTTTGTGCTATCTCACCAACAAAATTCTTAACTGCACAACTTATCTGATTATACTCAGGTTTTATATTGCTAGTTTTAATGATATCACCATCTAAATCATCCGTTGTTCTTTGCTCTCCCCATTTTATTGTGAAATCGTATGCCTTTGAATCGCAAGATAAATACGGTATAGTTTTTGTCGCTTCGCCAAGAGCAATTGGCAACACACCTGAAGCTAAAGGATCAAGTGTCCCCAAATAACCAGCTTTTTTAATCCCAAAAATCTTTTTAACTTGGGTTACAGCTTGCGCAGAACTGATCCCTATTGGTTTATTAAGATTAAGCCAGCCATGTGTCATACATATTTATATATATGATTGGTAACACTTTAGAAAGGAGATTTTCAGCCTAAACTTATTTTATTAAATAATTAAATAAAAAATGACTTGACTAACGTGCATTATTAATATACATTTAATCTTTAATTAGTTTTATTGGAGAAGTTATTATGACAGAAGATAAAGTAAAAGAACCAAGCATATGGAAGTGGGAAAACACTGCACATATAACAAAAACAACCATGCAAGCCGGGTTTGCAATTGCATCTTTAGCGGGAGCAATAACAGCAATATTAATTGCTGCTAATGTAATTGCCGGGCCTGCGTCTTTAGCGCTATTTGCTAACCCTGCTGGAATTGCAGCTCTATTGGTTGTCGCTGTATATTTCGCTGCACAAGCTTGGGCTTCATATAAGCAAATGAATGCAGTGGAAAATGCTAAGGGTGAGCAAGGACCTAAGGGCGAACCAGGACCTGAAGGTGAGAAGGGTAAAGACGGTACTCCAGGTGCAGTACTTTCTGACAATGATTTGAAAGAAAAAGTTAAAGGAATTTTACCTACTCTCTTACAAGATACTACAGTTACTGAATTACTTGATAAGAAATACGCAGCTAAACCTAGCTAAATAGCACAAGAGGTAGAGCCTTTTCTACCTCTTTTTTTCTTCTTTTATTTGAATATGTAAAGGTTACAATAATCTATCCCACACCTCAACTATGTCCTCACTAAACTCTATTATCTCTACTTTTTTGAACTGGTAACAGTTGTTAATAGATTGAATTCCTAAATCTCCTACAAAAGAAGTGGCGTCATTACCTAAAATTTTACCACTACGGCAGATTATTAACCTATCGATTAAATCGTGCTTCAATAGCTCTGTGATTAATACTCCTCCGCCTTCAACTAATAACCTTGTTATACCAATTTCTGAAACAAGTTTTGATGCCATGTCTTTTAGGCAGACTTTATCAGTATTGTTTGAATTAATCACTAAGTAGTTAATGTTTTTTATTTTTTTCTCTATTTCTCTGTTTGTAATCACCCAAGTTGTTAATTTATCTGCAGTCTTTGTAATATTGTGCTCTTCATTTAATCTTGCTTGGCTATCAATAATCAGCCTTATTGGCGATCTATCTTCAAGCCCTGGTAATCTGCAAGTTAAGAGTGGATCATCGTTAATAAGGGTGTTGCTGCCAATCATAATTGCGTCATATTTTGCTCTAAGCTCGTGTACCCAATTTCTTGTGCCTTCACTTGTTATCCATTTGCTATCGCCTGTAAATGTTGCGATTTTTCCATCGAGAGTTGTTGCGATTTTACAGGCTATGAATGGTCTATGAAATTTCTGAGTGGTGAAAAAGCCGATATTCAGTTTTTCTGCTTCCTCTTGCATAATCCCTTGTTTCACTTCAATTCCTGCTTCTTTTAAAACTTTAATGCCCCTACCTGAAACTCTTTTATCAGGGTCAATTGCTGCAATTACTACCTTTTTTATTCCGGCTCTTATGATCTCTGCAGTGCAAGGTTCTGTAACTCCAAAGTGGCAACATGGCTCAAGAGTGACATACATAGTTGCACCTTGAGTTGAATCTTTAGCGCTTTGCAGAGCGACTACTTCTGCATGTGGGCGTCCACCGATTCCTGTATAGCCTTCACCAACCATCACACCATCTTTTACAATGACACACCCAACAGCAGGGTTTGGTGAAACACTTCCAAGAGTTTTTTCTGCAAGCTTTAATGCAATTGACATGAAATGGTTATCAGTCATTAGAAAGAAGTCATTTCGTATGAAGTATCAAAAATTCTTCTGTGCTCGTGTATAGCAAATCTATCTGTCATACCCGAGATATAGTCACATATTATTACTGAACGCTGGGATTCATAAGCAAGCTTGCTCCACTCTGTGGGCAATAACCCTGGGTTTTCATAGAAACATTGAAAAAGCTCCTGCACTATACGTTTTGCTTTGTTCATTGTTCTATTGAGCTTGTAACTTCTGTATATTTTTTCCATGTTGAATTTTTTCATTTCTTTTGTAGCATTCGCAATTTCTGGTGAAAATGTAACTAGCATTTTATTGAGACTTCTTACGTCTTCTACACTTTTTATTTTGTAATCTTCAATATTTTTTTTCGTCTGAGAAACAACGTCACTTATCATAATTCCTATAGTTCTACTCAGTGACTCATGTATAAGCTTGCTCTGAGGCAGTTCTGAATATCCGCTTTTTACGTCTTTAAACGTTTTTCCAATTAAAGGAACATCGAGTAAATCTTCTACAGTTACTAAATTTGCCCTGAGTGCATCATCAAGATCATGAACACTGTAAGCGATGTCATCGGCAATTGAAGCAACTTGTGCTTCAATGCTTGAAAATTCCTCAAGTTTTAGATCATATTTTTCATTATATTCTAGCAATAACCGATTATTTGTGTGAGATACTACATTCTGACCAAGCAAGGGGCCGTTATGCTTTGCAACTCCTTCAACCACTTCCCAACTTAGATTCATACCATCAAAGTCAGCATGTTTTTGTTCAAGATAAGTTAAAATCCTTATAGCCTGAACATTATGATCAAACTCGTACTTCTCATTATCAACTTGAACTGATTTCTTTAGAGCATCCTCACCTGTGTGACCAAATGGAGGATGGCCAAGATCATGTGCAAGCGCTATGCATTCAGTGATGTCCTCATCTAAGCTGAGCCTGCGTGCGATGGATCTTGCAATTTGTGCAACTTCAAGGCTATGAGTAAGCCGAGTGCGATAGTAATCGTGCTCGTAATTGATAAAAACTTGTGTTTTGTATCCCAATTTCCTAAACGCATTAGAGTGAATAATGCGATCCCTATCACGCTGAAAGCAGCTACGGGTTTCATCTTCTGGCTCTTTAAAGTATCTCCCTTTTGTTTTGTTTGAAAAACACGCATAACTTAATAGAAAATTATTGTTTGACATGTAAAATTTCTACTATAATAGGTTATCAATAATAAATGGTGGTTATTATGTCAACAAATTACAATATTAACTTAACTAACAATGCACTACAAAAAATCCACTCTCTCGCAGAGCAAGAAGGGGATAAGAGTTCTGTTTTGCGGGTTGCAGTTTCAGGTGGTGGATGTTCTGGCTTCAAATACAATTTTCTTATGGATCAGATGAATAAAAATCTATCTTTGAGCGATGAAGATGATGATGATTTTGATGGCGGAGATGAAGATGATGATGATGAGTTTGATGACGAAGATGGTGAAGGTCATCAAAGCCACTCCGGTTTCAGCGGAAAAGGTAAGGATATAGTAATCAACGATGAAAATGGAAATCCTGTATTAATGGTTGATAATTGTTCAGCAAAATTTTTAAATAACTCAGTTATAGATTATACTGAGGATCTCAGTGGTTCTGGTTTTCAAATAAAGAATGCTCTTGCTAAATCCCAGTGTGGGTGTGGCAACAGCTTCTCAGTTTAATTATTACCAGAAATTTGGAGCGTTATATGCCTACTGGGTTTTTTAAACATGGGTGGTAATGTAGCACTAGAACTAACTTCTATAGATAAAAGCTTTGAGGGCAATTCTGCTGTTATAAAAGATATCAATCTAAGTGTTGCAAAAGGACAAGTAGTTGCATTAATTGGCAGTTCGGGATCAGGAAAAACAACTATATTGCAAATTGCAGGCTTATTGGATAAGCCAACTTCAGGTATAGTCACGATAGATGGAGTAAATTGCACACAAGCCAGTAATAAGCACACAACCTGTATAAGAAGAAATTTTCTTAGCTTTGTTTATCAATTTCACTATTTGTTACAAGAGTTATCGGTATTGGAAAATATTATGCTTCCTCAGCTCATTGCAGAAAAAAGCAAAACTGAAGCAATAAAAAATTCGCAAGCAATATTGGAAAAATTTGGTCTGGAAAACAAAGCAAGTAGTATGATATCTGAAATTTCTGGTGGGGAGAGGCAAAGAGTTGCAATTGCAAGAAGTATTGTAAATTCTCCAAAGCTTTTACTTGCGGATGAACCAACAGGAAATTTGGATCCAACAAATTCTTTGAATGTGTTTTTACTGTTATATTCGTATGTAAAGGAAAATAATAGCTCTATGCTTATAGTAACACATAATCATCTCCTTGCAAAAAAGGCAGACTGTGTTCTACAATTAAAAGACCAATCACTAGTGAAATTGTAAATAGGTACAGTAGACTTCTTGCATAACCTAAAAAGGCAAAAGAAGCCCCGTGGTGGCCAGTTATTTACTTTTGTGTCGAAATATCGGCGTTTTTTTATTCTAAAACGCTTAATAAGTGCGACTTAGCTGTTTTTTAATTGCAACTAACCTTAGCGATAAACGTTTAAGAAATTTACTAAGCAGAAAAAAAGGCAAATAAAACCCTGAGTAGCTAGTTATTCACTACCTATTTTATAAGTTGGCGTTTTTTAATGTCTTGTAACGCTTTTAAGCGCATTTTAGCTTATATTAGGTAAAAACCTAGAAGTTTTATAAAGACATAAGGTGCACATAGTGCAAAAAATTAAATATGACACGCCAGATATACTAAGTTTTTTTGTCGTTTTATCTGCACAGACTGAAGATAAATAAATAGCTTCAGTTCCATGATAAGAGGACTGGCGGAGTTTGTCAAGTCGTTTTTCCAACGCGTTGCCAAAAGTTTGTTATGCAAGAAGTCGAGTGTAAAACTAGAACCTATCGAGCTACTACCTTGTACTTACCCAGCCAGTGGTCATTAACAGGATATAACTCGCACGAAGTACTTTCACTGCCTTTTATACACGGACTTTTTAACTTGCGTGACTTACCTAAACATCCCTTTTGCCCTTGTAGTACAAGGGTAACTAAAACACATAGCAATAATTTCTTAAACATGATAAAGCCTTTTCTTAATTAAACATATTCTTTTATTCTTACCTCTTTTTTTGCCTTTTGAGAAGAAATAGCTGCACTATTCAAGCGCAGTTTTATATAATCGTCTATGATTTGAATCACTTCCTCTTCTTTATCTCTTAAAAAGTGGTTAGTATCGTCTATTATGTGGTATTCCATGTGATCACTTTTTGCTGAGTTTATCAGCCTTTTTGCTAATTCTGTTACATCGCTTTCTTCTGAGATTGTATCATTACTGCTTTGTATTATAAGCCCAGGAATTGGACAGGGAGAGAGAAAAGAGAAATCGTACTTCGTTGCCTGAGGGGAAAGAGCAATAAAACCTACTATCTCAGGACGGCGCATTGTCAATTGCATTGCTACCCATGCTCCAAAAGAAAAACCTACGACCCAAATTGGAACGTTGCTAGGATTATGTTCTTGAAGCCAATCAATAGCTACTGCAGCGTCAGTTAATTCTCCTATACCCTTATCAAAAGTTCCGGTAGATTTTCCCACACCACGGAAGTTAATTTTCAACGCAGAAAAATTGTTATCGATAAAAGATGTATATATACCATGTATAATTTTACTATCCATATTGCCACCATACTGAGGGTGATGATGTAAAATTAGCGCAACTGGCGCATTGGCATCCCTGCTTTGGTGATACTCACCTTCTATTTTTTTTGTTGCATTATTCAAAAAAACTTCTACCATAGCACCTCCTAATAAAAACCTGCTTGACAGGTATTAAATAATGTAACTCATACATATATTAATTATGTATTAATATCACTGTTTTTGCAACAAGCTTTTTATCGTGTTAAAGCTAATGTGTGTGTAGTCAATGGTAAACTCATTAAGTGACAAGTAAACCTTCAAGTCCATTCTCTTCAGAAGATAGCAGTTATATATATGCTGATTACAATGCAACTGCTCCGATTAGTGAAAATGTAAAAAAAAGTGTATTTGCGATCTTATCAAAACAAATTCTGAATCCTTCGTCATTACATAGAAAGGGACAAGAAGCAAGAAAGATTCTTCAGGATGCAAGAGATAACGTTCGTGGCGTCATTGGCGTTCCAAGTGATAAGGAAATAGTTTTTACGTCTGGTGCAACTGAAGCAAATAATCTTGCTATGAGAGGAATAGTAGGCTATCTGCATGTAATTTCAGCTATAGAGCATCCTTCAATTCTTAATTCTGCATGTAATCCACACACAATACCCGTTAATCAGGAAGGTGTAGTTGATCTTTTAGAGCTAGAAAAGATTCTAAGCGAACTTAGGGGAAATAAAGTAATAGTTTCAGTTATGATGGCCAACAACGAAACTGGAGTTATTCAGCCTGTTAAAAAAATAGCTGAAATAGCACACAGATTTGGGGCAATCTGTCACACTGACGCTGCTCAAAGTGTTGGGAAAATTAAAGTTAATATGGAAGATTTAGGAGTGGATTTACTCACTTTATCCGCTCATAAATTTGGCGGTATAGCGGGCAGTGGAGTTTTAATATTCAATAAAAACCTTGTAATAGACCCTATTATAATAGGTGGTGGACAAGAAAAAGGATTTCGTGGTGGTACGGAAAATATTGTTGCAATTGCGAGTCTTTCTGCTGCATTGCAAAGTATCCCAGATCTTCTATTAAAGGTAGATGAAATAAAGGGATTACATGATCAATTGGAGTGTGAGTTATTAAATCTCGTTGGTGGCATAAAAATCTTTGGCAAAAACTCTCAGAGACTGCCAAATACAAGTCTCATTTATATGCCAAGAGTAAAAAGCGATGTGCAACTCATGCATTTTGACTTAGATAACATTGCAGTTAGCAATGGTTCTGCATGCTCTTCTGGAAAAGTTGAGCCTTCCCATGTGTTACTTGCAATGGGGGCAGCAAAAGAGCAAGCAGAGTGTTCAATTAGAATCAGTATAGGTCCAGGAACTAAACCACGAGACATAAAGAAAATAGTGGATTGTTGGTATAATATCTATAAAAAGAATGTTGTTATATGAATTATATCTTGAAAAAATTAAGTTTTAGTGTTATTAAATAGCTGTAAATCTTATCCTTATGCTAATTATGAATGTGGAAAGTGAGAAAACATATAATGCTAAAGTAAAATTACCAATATTTCTTGATTATCAATCTACTACTAAAGTAGATCCTCGCGTTTTAGAGGTGATGATACCTTATTTTGGTGAGTTCAGTAATGCACATTCTCGTAGCCATTCATTTGGTTGGACTGCTGAAGAAGCAGTGGAAAAAGCAAGAAAGCACATTGCTGATCTGGTGAACGCAGATAGCAAAGAAATTATCTTTACCTCAGGTGCAACCGAGTCAAATAACATGGCGATCAAGGGTGTTGCTAACTTTTATAAAAATAAAGGAAATCATATAATAACTGTTTGCACAGAGCATAAGTGCGTTTTGGATTCTTGTAGGCATCTGGAAAATGAAGGCTTTAAAGTTACATATTTGCCTGTTAAGCAAAACGGAATTATAGACTTGTCCAAGCTTAAGGAGGCAATCACTGATAAAACAATTCTGATTTCAGTGATGATGGTAAATAATGAAATCGGAGTAATTCAGCCTGTAAAAGAGATTGCTGAAATATGCAGAAAGCATAATATATTTTTCCATACAGATGCAGCTCAAAGCTTTGGAAAAGTTTCAATAGATGTCAATGAAATGAATATTGATCTAATGAGCCTTTCCAGCCACAAAATTTATGGACCTATGGGAATAGGTGCATTATACGTTCGTAGGAAGAGTCCTCGTGTTAGGCTAACGCCATTGATTAGTGGTGGTGGACAGGAAAGGGGTATGCGTTCTGGCACAGTTCCAACTCCTCTTGCAGTTGGTTTTGGCGAGGCAGCACGTATTGCTAAAGAGGAAATGAAAAAAGAAGCAACTAGAATGGAAGAGTTGAGGGATATTTTATATAAGAAAATAAAAGAAGCATTTCCTGATGTCGTTTTAAATGGTGATTATGAAAATAGAATTCCTGGCAATCTAAACTTAAGTTTTCCCTATGTTGAGGGTGAATCTCTCATCATGGCAATCAAGGATTTAGCAGTAAGTTCTGGTTCTGCATGCACATCTGCATCTCTTGAGCCTTCCTATGTCATACGGTCGCTAAACAACGGCCATGACCTTGAGCATTCATCAATTAGATTTGGCCTTGGCCGATTTACAACTAAAGAAGAAGTTTTATATGCAGCAGAACTTGTTGTAAAAAATATTGGCCGACTAAGGGAGATGAGTCCACTTTGGGAAATGGTACAAGAAGGAGTGGATTTAAGCACCGTGAAATGGGACTCTCATTAAATTATTACAGCAGCTAGTAAAAATAAATATATCAACCAATAAATACCATTCTCCTATTTTTATACTATTATTTTTAACTATACCGATAACTGATAGCTGCATGTTTACGCATATCATCCAATAACAAGTTGCTTTGTATCATAATCTTTTGTTGATATATCTGCTGTTTAATTGGTTCTGTATCTGCTGCATTACTCTTGATATCGCACAACATCATTAACCTTGCAGTGCTATTTTCTCTGGATTCTACTATTTCATTCACACCTGTTTTGCTGAATAAAACCTGTAAATCAGGATTTAAATCCCGCATTTTTATTTCAAATTCTTTTGCGTGTGGCAGCTTAAGATTAGCTGCTAATTTATCAAAATTTAAGCAATTAACTTTTTGCTCTTTGAGATTGTCTAATAAACTTTCTGAGCCTTTAACCACAATCTGCTTTAATTTTAAAGTGCTTTCTAGCAGTGCATGATCAAGTTGTACTTTATCTATTACTTTTACAATAGAGTAACCTTCGCTGGAACTGACTGGACCTGCTATATCGCCAGTTCCTAGTCCTTCTAAAACGCTCTTGAGATTGTCTTTTAGTTGATTTAAATTAACTGTTGATTTACGCATCTTTATTGGAGATTCTGGAATGAAGTCGTTATTACTATTGCGTAATTTTTCCACTAAATCTTCAGCGACGCTATAAACATCCTTGTCTCCCGGATCGGGGATTATAAACTCTTGGAACGTGATAAGATAATCCGGCTTTTCTATTTGTCTTTTTACATCATTTACTTCCTTGTCGCTTATATTGATAAATGGCACGATTCTTGCTTCAATAACTTTGCTCCACAAAAGCTGACATTTTATTTGTTTTTTTAAAATGTTAAGATCTATGTTATGTTTTTTTATGTATTGATCAACTTCATCATCCTTAAGTTTAAAGCTTTGGGTTAAGAATGACACAACAGCGTTATTTAACTCTTCATCACTCAATTTTATATTTAATCTATGCGCTTCATTGATAATGATAATTTCGTCTATTAGCTGACTAAGAATTTGAAGCTTTAGTTCCTTTCCACTTTGGGTGCCAAACAATGAATTTATCAAGTTAATGCGTTTTTCAATATCTAAATTTGAAATTGGCTCACCATTTACATCTGCAATAATTTCAATCTCGACTGCAAACAACTTAATTGGCAATATTATCAACAATAAAATTAGTATTCTGTGCATAAGTAAAGTTATTTAGTTAATAATCAATTCTATAGTAAATATTGAATTAATACTAGCCAATAGGTAACCTTTAAAGATTTTTTTTATAATATATTCATAAATATTTCAACTTATTAACATAATGATGTTACATTAGTATAAATTAATAGAGTAAATAAAAATTTTGAGCATTTTCAAATTAGGTATTTTGATTCCTTAAGTAGACTTCTTGCATAAAAACTTTTGGCAACGCGTTGGAAGAAATTTCTTGACAAACTCCGCCAGTCCTCTTATCATGGCATTAAGGGTATTTCTGACTCAAAACTTGTTTTTGACCTGCAGGCTCAATGACAAAATTCAGTAAAAAACTCAGGGTATTTTTTGGCGGATTACATAAAATTATGGCGGCTGCATGTCTTTTAAATTTTTTCTACATTCAGCCAAATCGCGCTTATATTAAGCGTTAGCACATTATTACAGCGCCACTTACAGTAATAGAGAGTCAAAACTCGCACCACGGGGCTTCTTTTGCCTTTTTTCCCATTTGGTAAATTTCTTAATGTTTATAATAGTTAAAGGTTAGCTGCGGATTAAAAGTGGCTAAATCGCTCTTAATCAAGCGTTTTAGAATAAAAGAACGCCGATATTTCGACACAAAAGTAAATACCACAGGGTATCTTTTGCCTTTTTTTAGGTTATGTAAGAAGTCTAGTATAATATTGCTGAGAAATAAACTAGCTTATGTATGACAAACACAGATGAAACTATTTTCGCTCTATCAACCGTATTTGGTAAGTCAGGAGTTGCAGTCATCAGGATTTCAGGTAATTATGCGCTTAAAGCCTTAAGTCATTTCCACATTAAGAAAGATATTAAACCAAGGTTTGCTACTTTAGTTGATCTATATGATGATTCTGGTCAATTGATTGACAATGGAATAGTCATTTACTTCCCTGCTCCAAACAGTTTCACTGGCGAAGATGTTATAGAGTTACAAGTGCATGGAAGCAAGGCGGTTATAAAGATTATCTTGGAGGAATTATCAAAAATCTTTGTTATAGCTAGGCCCGGAGAATTCTCGCTTAGGGCTTTTCTAAATAGTAAATTTGACTTAACACAGATAGAAGGGATTGCAGACTTAATCGATGCTGAAACGAAAATGCAAGCTAAACAAGCGATTAAGCAGATGTCAGGGGAATTAGAGAGACTGTATAGTAATTGGAGGCAGAAATTAATAACGATGCAATCCAAAATTGAAGCATATATAGACTTTCCAGAGGATATTGCAACAGAAAGAAACGAATTAGAAGAAGTAAATAATGAAGTGCAAGCTCTTGTGCAGTCGATACAAGAGCACTTAAATGACAATAGACGTGGTGAAAGGTTGCGTGAGGGTTTACATATTGTAATAACCGGTGAACCAAATGTTGGCAAATCAACGCTATTTAATTTCTTGACCAAACGTGATATCGCCATTGTTTCTGAATATGCAGGCACAACAAGGGACGTACTTGAAGCTCATATTGACATTGGCGGATACCCTATCATTCTTTCTGATACTGCTGGAATTCGTGAAAGTTCAGATCCGGTAGAATCAGAAGGTATAAATCGGGCGAGAAAGAGGTCTTATGAAGCTGATTTAAGAATAGAACTATTCCCTTTTGAACAGCATTATAATATCAATTGCAACGTTATAAATAGTGATACTATTTACGTGTTAAGCAAAGCTGACGATGTTATCAATGATCACAACATAAAAATTAACGGCATAGATTTTTTACCTATTTCTATTTTAAAAGGAATAGGCACAGAGAGACTAATCTCTATGATTAAAGAAAAAGTAGAGGAAAAATTTGGCTATGATAGAGACACTCCTGTAATTACTCGGCAAAGACATAGGAATTACATGCAGAAAGCTATAGAACATTTACGACGTTTTAATATAGACAATCCAATTGAATTAATATCCGAAGACTTAAGGCTTGCTGCGTTTGAACTTGGTGCGGTAACTGGAGTTATTAATGTTGAGGAAATATTAGATGATATATTCAATAACTTTTGTGTGGGCAAGTAATAGATTGCTTGAAATCAAATGTTATGATAAAAAAGAGGTGGACGGATGGCCGAGCGGTTTAAGGCACCAGTCTTGAAAACTGACGTACGTGATGAGCGTACCATGGGTTCGAATCCCATTCCGTCCGCTCTCTATAGTAGTTTAATATAATACAAAACCCGCTATATTAGCCTATTTTCACTAAATTTATATACGAATTAATTTACCTAACTTTATTGCAACAATTTTACGTTTTAACCCTATTTTTATGTAAAATGTTCTCACTAAAGGTAGGTACTTGCGGTTTTGGGAAAAGTAAATGATTGAATTTTTTGTGACGCTACGGAGATGTCTCTTTTAAAAATGTTTTATTCAAAAAGATGCTGTCTTATCACGTGTTATGCCAAGTAGGAAACCATTAATTTCTACTTGCACTTGCATCTTGTCTTTTACAATTAACTGTTGCATTCCTGAATTTTTTGATTTACCATCTTCATGGTAGGAACGTTTTAACTTTCTCTCTGCTTTTTCTGGATAAGGTTAACGGCCTGTTAGTATATAGTGAACAAATATCACTATAATTTTTATATTTAGATTGGGGGTATAATATGCATGTAGCTACAGAGTCAACTTTTAATGCGAAAGAGGAAATATTAAATATCAAAGGATTACTACAAGAAGTAAGAAACTTAAAATTAGAGGAAGAAACTTTAGAAAAAGCTCTTGGGTCATTGAAAAAGTGTATAGTAAACCGCAATAGTGCAGAAGAATATAGGGATTTTATAATATCCCTTTGGAATGATGCAAGTAGATTTGATAAATTAATAGAGAGATTTATTGGTTGTGGTATTTATAAGAAGGAAGATTATACAACGTATCTTCACTTACTTGCTGAATATAGTAGCCCTAAAGTTGTTGAAGATATACTAGATCAAAAAAGAAGTAAAGATCCTAAAAATCCTAATGTACTTAAAAAACTCGTCAATGAAAGAAATAAAGATCAAGAAGGGCTATTGCACTGTGCAGCTCGAGGAGGTAAGGAAAAAACAGTGGCTCTTCTTATAGATGCAGGTGCAGACGTTCACGGCAAGAACAAATATAAATTGACTCCTTTACACTTAGCTGCAGAAAAAGGTCACTTAGAAATTGTTGAAAAGTTACTGGATAAAGGTGCTAAAGTTAATGCTCAGACTAAGGATCAACTCACACCATTACATTTAGCTGTACAAAACGGTCACTTAAAAAGTGTTGAAAAGTTACTGGATAAAGGTGCTGATGTTAATGCTGCAGATAAACGCGAGTATACGCCTTTGCATTTTGCGGCGAAAGGTGGTAATATTGAAGTTGTTCAGGTCTTGCTAAAAGATGATAAAATAAATGTTAATGCTGAGACTGATCATCAAGTCACACCATTACATTTTGCTGCAAAAAACGGTCACCTAGAGATAGTAAAAGCTCTAATAGGTAAAGGGGCTGATGTTAATATTAAAGATGAAGGTGATTTTACACCGTTGCATTCGGCAGCTTGGTATAATCATGTAGACGTTGTTAATGCTTTATTGGAAGTAAGTAAAATAGATGTCAATGCTAAAACAACTGAAGATAAGACGCCATTAGACTTAGCTCAAGAGAAATTGGAAGAAAATCCGAAAAATAAGGGTCTTGAAGAAATTGTAAATCTTTTAGAGCAACGGAGTGCTGAAACTGCTAAGGAACCACCAAGCGGTTCAGTCAGTGGAGTACGGACCGAGCCAGCAAGGTCGTCGGGCAGATCAGCTTTCTAAATGAAAACAGAAGTGTTGTGGTGGCTCCACCACGCTTCAAATTTTGTGTAGACAGTAATGCTATAGCTAAAGTGGTTTAGGTTTGCCTACAATTTTAAAAACAACAAATTTGTCATTCCGCTACTCGTTAGCGGAATCTATGCTGAGATACCGCGGCGGTATGACGTAGGGAAACCTTTCTTGTTAACTTTTTCTCTACTTTTTCCGGGTAGGGTCAGCTTAAATCTATATTGACATGTCCCATCTTACGCTTATCCCTAACCTCTTTTTTCCCATATATGGTTAAGCTAGCTTTTTTATCGTTCAAATACTTGCGAAAATCATGTATATCATTACCTATTATGTTTTTTGTTATACAAGGAAATCGCAACACTACTTTTTGCATAGGTAATCCGCATATTACCCTAACTAGCTGCTCAAATTGACTAACGTTACACGCATCCAAGCTCCAGTGGCAAGAATTGTGAGGTCTTGGAGCTAGCTCATTAACTAGTAGCTCATTATCTTTAGTAATGAAAAATTCAATAGCTAGAATTCCTATTACATCAAGAGCACCTGCTATTTTCTCTGCGGCTTGTTGTACCTCTTGAACTAACTTGTTATCTATTTTAGCTGGCACTGTTGAAGTATCAAGTATTCCATCAACATGGTGATTTTCTGCTATGGGAAAAAAAGCTACTCCACCGTTTTTATCTCTTGCAACAACTATTGAAATCTCCTTCAGTAAGTCAACACTTGCTTCGAGAATGTATCGCGCATTCCAATCAAAGGAAGCAAATTGCTTTGCTTTAGAATCATTTCTGATTACATATTGTCCTTTTCCATCATAACCCATTTCTGTTGTTTTCAGCCTTGTTGGATAGCCAAAAGCCTTACTGCTTTCTAATAGCTCATTATAATTTTGTATACTTTTATAACTAGCGGTTTTTATATTCAAGCTTCTAATAAAATCTTTCTCTCTAAGCCTATTTTGCGAAATGTGTAGCGCTTTTCTACCTGGGTAAAAATCTGCATATTGTGATACGATATCAATTGCAT
This sequence comes from Wolbachia endosymbiont of Cantharis cryptica, assembly GCF_964277405.1. GTDB lineage: Bacteria > Pseudomonadota > Alphaproteobacteria > Rickettsiales > Anaplasmataceae > Wolbachia. Next base: position 225,815 of record NZ_OZ195521.1, read on the forward strand.
TACATGGAATATTTTCAGATTCAATAGTAACTAAATCCACACTCTGTGCAAAAGATTCAAGTGCCTTCTTATCAGAAAAATCTGCTATTGTTAAATCATCAGCAACAGAGCAAGCTGGATCGTCCTGAGCGTTGGCAAAAACATGTGTTTTTTGCCCAAGTTTTGTTGCAGCAATAGCGGTCATTTTACCTAATTGTCCACTACCGATTATTCCTATTACTTTTTTGCCAAGTGTATCTGGTTCGTTCATACTATATAAATCTAACTAAGGTACGATAATATGCTTGAAAAATCTATAAAAAAGTATATAATTAGAGAGTCATATCCTTAATCATGAATATCCTACAATGACTCTAGAATACACACTTACTACTAACTCTGTTGAAGTTACAGTTTTGCCAGTCTATATCGAGGAGCAATCTATTCCTTATGAAAATTGTTATGTATGGATGTACAATGTTAGGATAAAAAATAAAAGCCTATCAACTATTCAATTGTTAAGCCGCCATTGGCAAATAATAGACTATAAAGGGAAGGTAAATGAAATTATCGGAGTTGGTGTTATTGGAGAGCAGCCTGTGATAAAACCTGGAGAGGTATTTAAATATACAAGTGGAACATACTTAAACGTACCATCTGGAATAATGCAAGGTAAGTATGAATTTCTAAATGAAGAAAGCACAAAAACTTTCGAGGTTGCGATACCACCTTTTTCTTTGGACAGTCCATATGTAAACATTAGGCCACATTAGACCAACCAGTTGTCATCAAGAAGTTTATTTTTTACTCTCATCATCAAGCTTAAACAAAATCATTGTAGATATTAAGCCGATTATAACTATCATTAACGAAAACGGCGCAGCTTCTCTATAACGCTCATCGCTCACAAGTTCATATATTCTAGTTGATATAGTTTCAAAATTAAATGGCCTTATAATGAGTGTCGCCGTAAGCTCCTTGATAGTGTCCATAAATACGAGCAAAAATCCTGACAATATGCTCTTCTTGATGAGAGGAATATGAACATTCAGACATGTGGAAATAGGTCCATGACCCATAGTATATGCAGTCCACTCAATTTCATTTGGTGTTTTTTTGAGCCCTGACTCTATTGCCTTGAAAGATATAGCAAAAAAACGAAATAAATATGAGTAAATCAAAGCGCCAATAGTTCCTACCAAGCTAATTTCTACAATATATTGAGTAACAAAAGAAGACATTTTGCTTAAAAATATTATTATACTAATTGCGATAATTGCGTTTGGAATTGCATAGCCCAGGGAAATGAGACGCGCTATGTTATTGATTACCTTATTTTTACGCGCCGTATATCCAATCATTATTGCAATGCTAATTGAGATTAGAGCAGTGATAAATGATAAACTAATGCTATTTGCTATTATATTATAAAATCTTGCTTCGTATATGAAAAACCCTTTCTCTATACTCCAATATATGAGTGGAATAATTGGCAAAGTAAAGCCTATTAATATTGGCAGCACACACATAGTATAGGTAAAGATTAATGGTATAGCACCACTTATATTCCGTTTGTTGTGATAATCTGAATTGGTATTGATTGAAGAGTAGGATATTCCTTTTTTTTGTAGTTTTTTCTCGATAACTATTAGTATTGCAACGAAAATCAATTCTGCAACTGCTAAAACAGTAGTTGAATATCTGTCATGCAGTAAAAACCAGGTGCGATATATTCCCGTTGTAAAAGTATCGATAGCAAGAAACTGTGGTGTGCCGAAGTCTGTTATTACTTCCATTAGTACCAAGGATAACCCAGCTATAATTGATGGGCGTATGGAGGGTATGATGACAGAGAATAAGCTCTGTAATGAAGAGAACCCAAGTGTTGATGCAATAGTAACTGAGTTGCTAACATTCTTTAGACTTGAGCGGACTAATATGTAGACGTACGGATATAAACTGAATCCCATTACTAACATTCCACCACCTAGAGATTTTATCTCAGGAAACCAATAATCACCTTTGCTCCAGTGAAAGATTTCTCTTAACAAACTCTGCGTTGGACCTGAAAACTCTAGCGCGTCGACGTAAACAAACGATACTATATATCCAGGAATTGATATCGGAAAAAATAAAGCAACCTCAAAAATTCTACTCCCAGGAAATGAAAAAAATGTAATGAGCCAAGCTGGTATCACTCCAAATATAAAAGATATACTTCCAACCCCTATCATCAAAATTAACGTATTGAGTATATATTCAGGAAAAAGTGTACTAATTACCCACCCAGAATTTGCTGATTCTGTAAATAGAATCGATATTAACGATAATATAGGGCAGATAAATAATATACTTACTAGAAATAAGAATATATTTTTAAATATTCTTAAAAACATTAATTTGAATCTGTATTAAATATCAAAATGTTATATATAAAAATTGAAGATATCCAGTAATTAACAGCTGATCTATTGAATATCTTTATAATTTTATATATTATGTTTTAAGTTGATAAGTTAATAATCATGAGCTTTGTCATAGCAACTTTCTACCATTTTGTAGAGCTCTCTAATTATTATGACATGAAAAACGAAATAAAAGCTGCATGCAACGCCGTTGAGTTAAAAGGTACTATACTCCTTGCAGAAGAGGGTATTAATGCAACAATATCTGGTGGAAGAAACGCAATTAATAAAATATTTGATTTTCTACGTTCTGATCATAGGCTGAAAGATCTGACATGGAAAGAAAGTGCAGCAGAATATCAACCATTTAGCAAGATGAAGGTAAGATTAAAAAGAGAGATTGTGAATCTTGGTGTCAGCAATATTGATATTTCCCTTAGGGGTAAATACGTTGATCCAGAACATTGGGATGATTTTACCTCTCAATCTGACGTTTTAGTAATAGACACAAGAAATGAGTATGAAGTGAATTTAGGCAAGTTTAAAAATGCAATCAATCCACATACTCAGCGTTTTCGCGATTTTCCTCAGTGGGCTGAGTCATTTTCTGAGAGTAAAGACCTGAAAGTGGCTATGTATTGCACTGGTGGAATTAGATGCGAAAAATCTACAGCGTACATGAAAAATCTTGGATTTAACGACGTGTACCATCTTAAAGGTGGTGTTCTTTCTTACCTTGAAAAAACTCATAATAAAAATGGCAATTGGGAAGGTGAGTGTTTTGTTTTTGATGATAGAATTGCTGTTAATAACTCACTTACTCCAAGTGATAAAATAAAATGTATATTCTGCTCAAATCAAGTTTCAACGGATGAGCTGAAATCAGTCTCACGTGGCCAGGTGATTTGCTCTAGCTGTAAATCTTCAGTGTTATAGCTATAATAAATAAGATTTCTCTGCATCATACTGCAGTTAGCATAAATCCCACTAACGAGCAGCGGGATAACGAGGTCTTTCGATAGTAAATCTTACCTGTGTTAGCTATAGATGATTTATTATATACGACATATAATAGATGGGCTATTATGGCAGATTTTGTGATATACTAGAATTAGTATCATGGGCAATGACAGACTTGAACTGCCGACCTCCTCGGTGTAAACGAGATGCTCTACCAGCTGAGCTAATTGCCCCTTTAATGTAATTCTATAGCTCAATATTATTATTGTAAACAAAAAGTAGAATCAAATACAGCCTAATTTCTCATTGACCATTTGCTTAACTAAATGTTAATATTACAATTACTTCGATCAAAGTATAGAAAATGCAAGATAATATAGTACCAATCTCAATAGTAAAAGAACTGGAAGATTCTTATCTCTCCTACGCAATGAGTGTAATCATAAGCCGGGCTATACCCGATGTGCGAGATGGATTTAAACCTGTCCATAGACGCATATTATATGCAATGTCAAGGGCCGGGTACGATGCTGGTAAACCATATAAAAAAGCTGCTCGTATAGTCGGGGATGTAATGGGGAAATATCACCCACACGGTGATGCAGCTATTTATGATTCCCTGGTCAGAATGGCACAAGATTTCTCTCTTCTTTTACCACTTATTGATGGGCAAGGTAACTTTGGTTCGATAGACGGAGATCCACCAGCTTCAATGCGATATACAGAAGCAAGACTTCAAAGAGTGTCGCACTTTTTACTGAATGATATTGATGAAGATACAGTTGACTTTAGGCCGAACTATGACGGGAATGAAACAGAGCCTGTTGTATTGCCTGCAGAGTTTCCAAATCTCTTGGTAAACGGTGCAAGTGGTGTTGCAGTTGGTATGGCAACCAATATTCCTTCTCATAATCTTGGAGAAATAATTGATGCTTGTGTGTTATACATAGATAACCCTGAAGTTACTTTAGATGAATTACTTGAAGTGATACCAGGGCCAGACTTTCCAACAGGTGGAGTAATCCTTGGCAGATCAGGAATAAGATCAGCGTTTGCCACAGGTCGAGGCTCAATCGTTGTGCAAGGCAAAACTCACATAGAAGACTTGCCACAAGATAGACAAGCAATAATTATTGATGAAATACCCTATCAAGTAAATAAAGTTAGGTTAATAGAAAAAATAGGTGAACTTGTAAAAGAAAAAAGAATTGATGGCATAACAGAGATTAGGGATGAATCTGATAAGTCTGGTATTAGGGTAGTGATTGACCTAAGAAGAAATGCTGAAGCAGATTTTATACTGAATCAAATATTGGGATTAACTCCTTTAAAAAGTAGTTTTAGTGTTAATACTTTAGTGCTCAATAACAACAGGCCTGCTTTGATGTCATTAAAAGAGATCATAGCTGCTTTTGTTGATTTTAGAAAAGAAGTACTAATTCGAAGAACAGAATTTCGTCTAAGAAAAACGAGAGAAAAAGCTCATATCTATATAGGACTCTACATTGCGGTTTTGAGCATAGATGAAGTGATAAAAATCATCCGCGGTGCAAAAGATCCTGAGGAAGCAAACAAAGAGCTTTTAAATAAGGAGTGGAAAACTTCAGATGAAATAAACACAATTATTGGATTAATTTCAGATAGCACGAGCTTTTTAAAAGACGGAGTTTACAAATTAACTGAACTACAGACGAAAGCTATTCTTGACATGAAATTGCAACGTTTAACAGGTCTTGAAAAAGCAAAATTAGAAGCTGAGTTAAATACAATGATCAATCTGATAAAAGAATATATCGCTTTTCTTGGCTCAGAAGAGAAATTGATGAAAGAAATAAAAAATAATTTACAAGAAATAAAGAACAGATTTGCCGTACCACGAAAAACTGCAATAGAAGAATCAGATACGGACATTGAAGCTGAAGATCTAATCCCACAAGAGGATATGGTGGTAACTGTAACTATGAATGGCTATATTAAGCGCGTGAAACTCTCTCACTATAGAACTCAGCGTCGTGGTGGAAAAGGAAAGCTAGGACAAGGATTAAAAGAAGAGGATGTAACCACAAAATTATTTGTTGGGAATACCCACACTAGCCTCTTATTCTTTTCTAATATTGGCCGAGTCTATAGATTAAAGGTTTATAAGTTGCCTCTTGCAGAACCAACTGCACGTGGAAGAGCGCTTGTTAACATATTCCCTCTTGCTGAAGGTGAAACTATAACTAATATCATGCCGTTACCAAGTGAGAGCGATGAAAATCAAAACATAGTTTTTGCTACTGCTTATGGAAACATAAGGCGTAACTCTTTAGCGGATTTTCACTATATTCCAAGCAATGGAAAGATAGCAATAAAGCTCGATGAAGGAGACAAATTAGTATCGGTTAAGGTATGTAACGAAATTGATCATGTTTTACTTTCAACAATGCTTGGAAAAAGTATCAGATTTGTTGTAAGTGATGTGCGTCAATTTAAAAGCCGCAATTCAGATGGCGTAAGAGGTATTAAACTTGCAAAGAATGACAGCGTGATATCCATGACCATACTAAATGGTATAGGTGTTGCAACAGAAACAAAAGAACTTTACTTAAAAGTTCCACTTGCAAAAAGGCTGGGAGCTGCAATTGATAATTCCATTGATTCTAAATTAGAAAAGACTTTGAACGATTTAGGAATAGATAACGAATTATTCTTAAAACTCGCAGTGAATGAGGAGTTCATATTAACTATTACCGAAAATGGCTTTGGTAAAAGAACTTCTGCATATGAGTACAGGATAACTAACAGGGGCGGTGTTGGTATTACCAATATTCTTACTACCAGCAGAAACGGCAATGTTGTTGCTAGTTTTCCAGTTGAGCAGGGTGATAACATAATGCTTATTACAGATAAAGGAAAGTTAATTCGTATTTCAGTAAATGATATCAGAATTGCAGGACGTAGTACTCAGGGAGTCACTCTTTTTAAAACAGAAAGTAGAGAAAAGGTGGTGTCAGTAGCAAAAATAGAAGATCCTGATTCCACTGAAGATAGCATTTCTGAAGTTGGAGACTCTATCTCTTCTCAGCTGTAGCAGTGTAATAAATATAGCTAAAAGCAAAAAGTGCAAGTTTTTGTTGATTAGTGCACATTATTTAAATTAAAATATATACTCATGGCTAAGTAGAGATCGATGGACAAAAAATTAACTAAAAATAAAAAACCACTGGCAAACAAAGAGGATAAAAAAACACCTTCTGTTAAAGATCTTACTAAAAATAAGAGTAGGAGAGATTTTATAACATTGACTACATGTGCTATGGTAGGTATAGGAGCTGCAAGTGGACTTTGGCCACTGGTTAAGTCTATGAATCCTTCTGCTGAAGTTTTAGCGATGTCTACAGTTGAGGTTAATTTATCTGATATTCAAGAAGGACAAGAAAAAAAAGTAAAGTGGCAAGGCAAACCAGTATTTATTCGTAGACGTACAAAGCAAGAGGTTGAGGCTGCAAGGGCTGTGAATACAGAGAACTTGAGGGACCCTCAATCAGATGAACAGAGAGTACACAAAGGAAAAGACGAATGGTTAATTATGATTGGAATATGTACACACCTTGGGTGTGTACCGATTGACCATGCTACAAAAGATGGTAACGGTTGGTTCTGCCCTTGCCACGGTTCATATTATGACACATCAGGCCGAGTGATTGGGGGCCCTGCACCAAAAAATATGGTTATACCTGATTATTTTTTTCCAAGTGAAAATGTTGTGGTAATTGGCAAGAAGGCTTAATTAATATACTCATAACTGTCCTTGAGTCGCTACAGCCCGGGCTTTCATTTAATTAAACAGACTATATCCTGTACGAACATTGTGATTTGATAGACCGGGAAAGGATGTCATCCCTCCTTCTCCTGTCATCCGAGTAGCCTCTCCCTGTCATTCCAGTCTGGAATCCAGTTTAGCTATAAAATTTAAGAAAATATTTAAGAAACTTACCAATCTAAAAAAAAGGCAAAAAAAGCCCTAGTCACTATCTATTTTCTGTATTGGCGTTTTTTAAGTCTTAAACGCTGCAATTTAGCGACTTTTAAACTGCAACAGACCCTTAGCTTAAATGCTAAGAAATTTACTAAGCAGAAAAAAGACAAAAGAAATCCCGTGTTAGATAGTACTTACTCTCTAATCCTGCAAATTGGTGTACTATACTGTCTTAAACGCTTTATAAGCGCGTTTCAGCTTATATAGGTAAAAACCTAGACAATGTTGTGAAGACATACGGTGCACATAGTGCAAAAAATTAAAAATAAGACGCCAACTACGTTATACTCCTTCGTTTAATCTGCACAGATGAAGATAACTGAATACCTTCAGTACCATAATAAGGGGACTGGCGGAATTTGTCAAGTGATTTTTAGCCACGTTTTGGCTTAGATGCCACTTGGATAATGCCTAGAAGCGTGTTGTTATTTAAAAATATGTTATTCAAGAGATCTAATTACATCTAAGCTAACAATGGACCATCAGATATACTACTGATTACATTGATCTGACTTAATATCTTATTAGTGGGGTTAAAATAATTTTTTATAAATTCCTTATATATAGCTGCTAACTTGTGTATATCAGTTACTAATACGCATTCGTTTGTCTGATGCGCAGTTTTGTTGATCATACCAAATTCAATCACTGGACAAATATCTTTGATAAATGCAGCGTCTGATGTGCCACCACTTGTGCTCATCACAGCATCAATATTGGTAATTTTATTTATTGCATCAAGCATAATATCAGTATTCCTATCGGGAGTAGAGAGAAAAACCCCCCTGCTGCTATGCATAGAGAGTTTATAATCGTTAGTTACACTGGAGCATATTTCATCAATCAACTTATATAAACCACCCGGTGTTTGTATATTGCTGTATCGAATGTTAAAACTTGCAGTTATTGAACTAGGTATTAGATTTTCAGTATTGTTTCCAACATCAATAGTAGTAATTTCGCAATTTGAAGGCTGAAAATATTTATTACCATGATCAAAAGTAGTATTTTTCACCTTACTTAATATCGACATTACCTTATATATCGGATTATCCGCTAAGTCTGGGTAGGCAACGTGCCCTTGTTTTCCATGGCAAATTAATTCAAATGTTGCAGAACCTCTCCTACCTATTTTTATGGTATCACCCAGTCTTTCACCACTGGTTGGTTCAGCAACTACACAATAATCTATCTTCTTGTGCTTACTTTCCATCCATTCCAAAACTGCCTTTGTTCCATACTCTTCCGTGCTTTCTTCAGCACTAGTAATCAACGCACTTATCGAGCCATTGAATCGAAACTTTTCTGCAACTAAATCTACCATAGCAGCAATAAATGCAGCTACTCCGCTTTTCATATCAGCTGCACCCCTTCCATACAACATTCCATCTCTAATCTCTGGCTTAAACGGATCGAATGTCCAATCTTTTAACTGACCTGGTGGCACAACATCAACATGGCCAGCAAAACATAAGTTTGGTACCCCATTTATATATTTCGCATAAAGATTTTTAACTTCAGTTCCACTATCACCAAACTTTAAAATCTCACATTCAAAACCACTTTTCTCGAGAATTGCTGCTATATGCTCTATTGCTCCGCCATCTCTTGGTGTTATACTCTTAAAGGAAATCAATTTCTTAGTTAGCTCTACAGGATCAATTTTCATGTTAACTTTGAAATACTGATATTGCTATATTGTAAACACTCTATGCATTATTTAAAACAAATATTACATCAAGCCAACCAAACTTTTATAAAGGAAGTAGCAATAGATCATCACCTTGTCGATAATATCTATGAAATATGCACGCGATATGGCAATGACATTTTTTTAGTTGCAGATAAAAATACAGCAAAACTTTTAAATAAAAACATACTTAATAAAATTTCTCACTTAATTATTCCGGGTAATTCTATTGCTTCTCTTGACATTGTAAATTTAGTAAGAAGCAAAACAAAAAGTAGTGATTTAATAGTTGCACTTGGCAGCGGCACTGTTAACGACATCTGCAAATATGCAAGTTATCTTGAGAAAAAGGATTACATATCATTTCCAACAGCCGCCTCTATGAATGGATATACCTCTGCAAATGTTTCAATATCAGTGAATGGATATAAAAAATCATTTGAAGCACATCTTCCAAGAGCAATATATGTAGATATAGACATACTTATCAATGCACCACTGCGCCTTACATTAAGCGGATTTGCAGATTTTATCTGTCGTTCAACAGTGCAAGCCGATTGGCTACTATCTCACCTTTTGCTTGGCACAGAATACAATGAATTACCCTTTACGCTTGTTCGTGACCTGGAGCAAATTTTGCTAAGAGAGTATTTAGCGCTTGCTAAAAGAAGCAAAAAAGTGATCCCATTACTTATGGAAGCCTTACTAATTTCAGGATTTGGAATGGTAATATCAAAAGGCAGCTATTCTGCAAGCCAAGGAGAGCATATGATAGCTCACACAATGGAGATGGTAACAAAAGATTATTCCTCACTACATGGCGAAAAAATTGCTGTCACAACAGTTACCATGGCTAACTTACAGGAAAAGATATTATCGATACAAAACCCCATCATCAAACCGACCACTTTAGATGAAAAACATATCTTTGGTAATACCGAATTTATAAAAATTCTAGAACAGAAAAAAATTATGCAGCAAAAAATTAAAGAGATTATTTGCAAAGAATGGAACAACATTTCCAGTTTAATTAAGCAAAATTTATTACCTGCAAAACACCTGCAAAAAATATTTGAAGATCTATCAATTCCACACTTACCAGAGCACCTCGGTTGGAACAAAGAACAATACTGTAAAGTGGTCAATCTTGCATTTTCAACAAGAGATAGATTCACCTTTCTTGACCTAGCTCACTGCATAGAAGAAAGTAGACCTCTTGCATAACAAACTTTTGGCAACGCGTTGGAAAAACTTACTTGACAAACTCCGCCAGTCCTCTTATCATGCTAGTGGAGCTATTCATTTAGCTTCAATCTGTGCAGATTAAAACGACAAAAAAGTATTATAATTGGCGTCTTATATTCGATTTTTTGCACTATGTGCACCCTATGTCTTCACAACATTTTTAGGTTTTTACCTATAAAAGCTGGAACGGGCTTATAAAACGTTTAAGACAGTAGAGAACGCCGATTTGCAGGATTAGAGAGTAAGCACTATCTAACACGGGACTTTTTTGCCTTTTTTTCTGCTTAGAAAATTTTTTAGACATTTATAGCTCAAGATTAATTGCGTTAAAAAGCAGCTAAGTCACGGTTATTAAACGTTTAAAAGATAAAAAAACGCCAATGTTTTTAAATAGATGTTGACCGGGGTTTCTTTTGCCTTTTTTTAGGTTATGCAAGAAGTCTATTCTCTAAAACTGAAAAAACCTTCTATTTCTACGGCTTGCTTCCTTGGCTAATCAATAGTTGGAGTTTTATAGCTCTTTTCATAGAAGTCCGGATGTGATAAGATAAGGATAGATAATGATAAGGAGGTTGAATGCCAGCAGCATATAGTTATGATTTAAGAAAAAAAGCAATGGAAGCACTAGACGAAGGAGAAAGCAGAGAAGCAGTGGCAGTAAGATTTAAAGTTGGACGAACTACTTTGTGGGAGTGGCAGCAAAGAAGAAAAGAAACAGGCAACTTTCAATCAAAAAAACTTGGAAATGGGGGTTACAATCACAAAATTACCGACTGGGATGCCTTTGCCAAATTTGCCAGAGAACACGGAGGAAAGACTCTATCGGAAATGGCTAAACTTTGGGGCAACATTAGTATCCAAACGATCCACAGAGCCCTTAAAAAAATTGGATTTACGCGCAAAAAAAGACATATGGATACAAGGAAAGAAACGAAGAAAAACGTGCTGAATTCTTAAAAATTATAGCGACAAAAGAACCTAAAAACTTAGTGTATATAGATGAGTCTGGCATTGATAACACCGAGCTATGGATATTGCCAGAGAGGACAGCGGTTTTATACTCTAAAATCTGGGAAGAAAACTCAACGAATCAGCATGGTTGCAGCCTTAAGTGGAAGAAAAATAGTTGCTCCGTTAACCTTTGAAGACCACTGTAACATGGATATTTTTAATGGATGGTTTGAGCAATTTTTGACACCGATCTTGGAACCTGGACAGACTGTCATTCTTGACAATGCTACTTTTCATAAGTCTGATAAAGCTCGCTAAAGGGGTTGGTGCAGAAATTTTGTATTTGCCGCCGTATTCTCCAGATTTCAACAAAATTGAGCATCATTGGTTTGCTATAAAAAACAGAGCTAGGAAAAACATTCCTCTATTCAAATCTTTTCGTCATGCTGTTGATTCTGCTTTCCTATGATATGTTCGGACTATTATGAGATATGCTGTAACTTTAAAATCATAGAAAATACTGTCGGAAAAGGAAGTTTTCTTGTTCTTGCGAAACTGTTTTTTCCAACACAATGGATTTTCTGAAAAGTTTTTGGGTATATTGTATCTTTAATTTGTAAAATAAGACTTTTTCCTTTCTGCATGCCTCACCTAAAAAGGACACATTTTAAACTTTTTTGTTGAAATAAATTAGAGAGAAATTTTACACACAATCGCTAATATTTTTCCTTAAGTTGACGCCATTACCTGAATGGATACTAAAACGTTGGATGCAAAGTGCTATTTTTGCCGCCATACTCGCCTGATTTGAATCCAATTGAGAATTTTTGGTTTGCCATCAAACATGCCATAAGAAAAGTACTACCAAACTTTTGGCCTGATATTAATTCTGCTATTGATTCCATTTTTCAGCATTCGGGGAAACCTTATTTGGGTTAGCTATAGAATAAAAAAACGCCATATTTGAAAGTGAAAATGTAAATAACTAGCCACTACGGAGCTTCTTTGCCTTTTGGCAAACTTTCTTATTTTTTTAACCTAATTCTACTACTTCCAAAACTTTTTTACCAATCACCGCAGGAGTCTCTGCAATTGCAATACCAGCACTTTTCATAACCTCTAGCTTTGCACCAGCGCTTCCTCCACTGGAAGAAATAATCGCCCCAGCGTGCCCCATGCGTCTCCCTGGAGGTGCTGTTTGGCCTGCTACAAATCCAACAATTGGCTTTTTAGTTTTTTCTGTTTTTACAAAATGTGCTACATCCTCTTCTTCGTTTCCACCTATTTCACCAATAACTACAATACCATGAGTATCATCGTCTTTTAAAAATAGCTCCATACAGTCAACAAATGTCATACCGTGAACAGGATCTCCTCCAATTCCAATACATGTTGACTGACCAAGGCCAACAGCAGTTGTTTGCGCTACTGCTTCATAAGTTAAAGTTCCAGAACGAGACATAATTCCTATATGTCCACGCTTGTGAATATGCCCTGGCATAATTCCTATTTTGCATTCTTCAGGTGTAATAATCCCCGGACAATTGGGTCCAATCAATCGACTTTTTGAACCAATAAGCGCACGCTTAACTTTCACCATGTCAAGTATAGGAATGCCCTCTGTAATACAAACTATCAACTCTATTTTTGCATCTATTGCTTCGAGTATTGCATCAGCAGCAAACTTGGCAGGCACATATATTACCGTGGCATTCGCATCAGTTTTCTCTTTAGCTTCTGCTACAGTATTAAAAACTGGTAAATTAAGGTGAGTGCTTCCACCCTTTCTGGGAGTTACACCGCCAACCATTTTTGTCCCGTAGCTAATAGCTTGCTCTGAATGAAATGTACCTTGTGCACCAGTAAAACCCTGGCATATTAATCTTGTATCTTTGCTTACTAAAATGGACATGCCTTATTCTACCTCTTTTACTATCTTTTGTGCAGCTTCGTCAAGTTCATCTGCAGCAATAATATTTAATCCTGATTTTTCTAAGATTCTTTTTCCTTCTTCAAAATTAGTACCCGATAATCTAACCACTAGAGGAACCTTAATGCTCATTTCTTTTGCAGCTTCAACAATTCCACTTGCAATAATATCACAACGCATTATACCACCAAATATGTTAACCAAAATTCCTCTTACATTACTATCAGACAATATGATTTTAAATGCTTCAGTTACAGTCTCTTTACTTGCTCCACCGCCAACATCCAAAAAGTTGGCAGGTTCTGCTCCGTAGTATTTTATTATATCCATTGTCGCCATAGCAAGACCTGCACCGTTTACCATGCAACCAATACTGCCATCCATCTTTATATAACTTAATCCATACTTTAAAGCTTCTATCTCTTCTTTTACTTCTTCATCATAATCACGGAGTTCTACAATCTCCGGATGACGGTATAAAGCATTGTCATCAAAATTAATTTTAGCATCGAGTGCAATAAAATCTCCAGAATTTGTTTCAACTAGTGGGTTGATTTCAATTTGGCTTGCGTCAGTTGCAATAAATGCATCATATATATTTTTTGCAACATTCGTTATTTTTTCTGTTTGCTCTAGGCTTAAATTAAAACTGCCGCTTAATTTGCTGTTATCAAAACTTGCAAAACCAACAGCATAATCAATATCAAATTTCACAATTTTTGTAGGAGAACTTTTCGCCACTTCTTCAATATCCATTCCACCTTCTGAGGAGAATATGAATGTTGGCCTACTTAACTTTGGATCGACTACTATACTTAAGTAATACTCTTTTTTAATGCTTGAGCCTTCTTCAATGTATACTCTTTTTACTTGTTGCCCATTTGGTCCTGTTTGGTGAGTAACTAAAGTCATGCCAAGCATGCCCTTTACAAATTGTTGAGCTTCTTCAGCTGACTTTGCTAGCTTTACACCACCAGCTTTACCCCTACCACCTGCATGAATTTGAGCTTTCACTACAAATACGTCAGACTTCAATTGATTTATTTGAGTCTCTACTCCTTCTGCAGACACAGCAACAAAACCTTTTGGCACTGGGACATTAAATTTATGCAAAATCTCTTTTGCTTGATATTCGTGAATATTCATAAAACAACCAATGATAAACTATTAAAAAATTACCAACCGTAACGCTGTCTTCTGCCCTCTTGTTGGCGCCTCTTTTTTTTAGCTTCAGCTTTCTTTTTAGCTCTTTTTTCTGATTTTTTTTCATGATATTGTTTTTTCATTTTCACCCCTCTTCCTTCTTTTTGAATTGTTTTTTTCAATACTGGAAAAGCTCTATCTACATCACCATAATGAACTGATACTTCAATCAAACTTTATACCTCCTTCGGTAATCATCTTAAGAGTCTACTTATAAATTAGAAAATTAACATTGTCAACGAATTACTTGACCTTTACAAGGATGACAAGAATAGTGCCGTGTCAGTTGAAATTCTCATTGCTCACAGTACTTTTTTGTTGTTGACTTTGCTGCTTATACATAACTTCGAAATCTATAGGATCTAGCATAAGCGGAGGAAATCCACCACTACTTGTAACCCTTGCAATTATTTCTCTTGCAAAAGGGAAAAGAAAAGTAGGTCCACCAATAAATAAAGCTTGCCTTACCTCTTCTTCACTCAACTCTTTAAAATTTTCTATTGAAAAAATACCGCAATATTTCGTCTCACAAATGAAAGCTACGCCATCTTTTATGTCTTCATCTTTTACCGTTGCTTTGACTTCTATATGCAAAGTAATTTCATGGAAAGATTTTTCTTCATCCTTTCCTTCTTTATTTTCAGCTCCTTCCAATCTCACTGAATTGATATTAACCATTACATTAATATTGGGAGCTTTACTCGAAGAAAGGAATAGTGAATTCGGATTTTCAAACGATAGGTCTTTAATATATTGACCATGAATTCTCAGTGACATTTCTTACGTCCCCCTATAATTAAGTTGAAGTATTTAATACTTTCTTGTACAATATACCCATTTATAAGTGAATAGCAAACCTAATTATAGATTGATATAGGATAAGCACGTTTTCATTAATAATTAATAATGTTCAGATATTTTGTATGCTAAGGAGTTGAGTTACTATGATAGAGCTTGTAATATATGCTTTATTAGCAGCGTTCGTTTTTTCACGTTTGTATAATTCTTTAGGAAAGTCAACAAATCTCAACCTAAAAAAACTGACTAACGTACTGGATAGAAGCCAAAGTAGAGAAGATGTGGTGGAAAATATTGAAGATTACATTGATAGCAACAACAAA
Source organism: Wolbachia endosymbiont of Cantharis cryptica (assembly GCF_964277405.1). GTDB lineage: Bacteria > Pseudomonadota > Alphaproteobacteria > Rickettsiales > Anaplasmataceae > Wolbachia. The sequence goes on from NZ_OZ195521.1 coordinate 241,320, forward strand.
AATTCAATAAAAGCTACTTATGAACAAATATTACAAAAAAACAAAGATTTCTCCATTTTCCATTTTATGGAAGGTGCAAGTATAGCTTTCGAGTTAATAATAAAGTGTTTCAACCAAGGAAATTTGTCCCAGTTAAAATCTCTCTTGGATAAAGATTTATATAACAATTTTGCAGAGAAGATTAAACATCGTAAAGAGGTGCACGAATCTATAATTGTTTCAATCATTTCACAAAAGGTTTTAGAAATAAAACTAGTAAAAAACGTAGTGTTTATTGCAGTACATTTCCTTTCAGAGCAAATTAATTTTGTTAAAAATGACAAAGGAGACATTACATCAGGTAGCACATCTACTATTAATAAAATTGAGGATGTGTGGCAATTCAAAAAGAGTGTTACTTCATCGAACCCAAGCTGGTTGCTTGTTTCTATTAACTATAAAAAGACAAATGGCAAGTAAGATTAGTTTTATTTGACAATTGATTATGGAAGATAAACTGCGTGAGATAGTACTTGATACTGAAACAACCGGTCTTGACACTGAATCTGGTCATCGAATTATTGAAATAGGATGTGTGGAATTAATTAACCGTATCCCAACAGGCAAAGTATTCCATCGGTACCTTAATCCAGAAAGAGATATACCTTACCACTCATTTAAGATTCACGGCATTAGTGAAGAATTTTTAGAAGATAAACCATTATTTTCAGATGTTGTACTTGAATTTCTTGACTTTATATCCAGCGATATTTTGATAATTCACAACGCTAAATTTGATGTTAAGTTCCTTAATATGGAGTTAGGCAAACTGAACGCTGGGTTAATTTCTTCAGACAGAGTGCTAGATACATTACTACTTGCGAGAAAAAAGTTTGTAGGATCACCTGTTTCTTTAAGTGCATTATGTGGGCGTTTTGGTATATCGTTGGATGATAGAGAATTGCATGGAGCACTAATTGATGCTCAGTTGCTTGCAAAGGTATATGTTGAGCTTACAGGGGGACTACAAACTTTTCTGTTTGATAATGAGTGTGAGCAGGATAATGACTCTACATTTATTCAGCATAAAATACGTAATTTAATTCGCAGGAAACATTTACCAAGCAATGAAGAAATTAATGAGCATAGGAAACTGTTAGATAAAATTAACAATCCACTTTGGAAAAAATATATTGAACAAGTCAATGAATAAAGATATGATCTTATTTTACTCAAGGCTTTTTAATGATAAGTTTTGTAAGGTTATTATCTAGTCTACTAGTAGCATTAGCAGTTATTTTTTTAGGTTATTGTTATTTCACTAAAAAAGGCATATTTGCTCCAGCGGCGATTCACAACGCGGAAGTTAAGATAGGAGGAGATTTTTCTTTGATTAACCAAGACGGGCAGGTCATACGCAGTGGTGACTTTAAAGATCAATATATGATGATTTTTTTCGGATTTTCTTCATGTAAAAAGATTTGCCCCATGAATCTTGGAATAATTTCAGAAACACTTGCAAAGCTAGATGAGAAAACCAATAACAAGCTACAAACATTTTTCATAACAATTGACCCTGAACGCGATAACACGGAAAAACTTAAAGAATTTCAGCAGCAGTTTGACCATAGAATACAAATGTTAACTGGTGAAAGAGAAAAGATAGACGAGGTAATTGCAAATTATAAAGTATACGCCAGCAAAGTTGGTGGAGAAGAGGAAATAAACCATTCTTCAATAATATATCTTATTGGCCCCGGGGGAAAATATGTTACACACTTTGCAGCTAACTTAAATTCGAATGAAAGTCAATCTGATAAGATTGCAGTTGAAATTAAGAAATATATACAATACTAGACGTTCGTACAGTTATGAGTATTATCAAGATATTCTCTAATCTTTTTTAAATCTTCCCAAGCTAAACGTTTTTGCATTGGTTGACGAAGTAGGTAAGCTGGATGAAATATAGCAGATGTAGTAATTGAATGAGATAAGTATTGGTTAGTATACGTGTGAAACCTGCCACGCAAGGTTGATATAGTTTTTGTATTATCAAGAAGACTATAACACGCAATCCCTCCAACCAGAATTAAAATCTGTGGTGAAACCAGTGCAATATGCTTCTCTACAAATGGTCTGCACATGTCAAGCTCTAGGTCGGTTGGCTTTCTATTACCAGGCGGACGCCAAAATACAGTATTGCTTATGTATACTTTAGTGCGATCAAGATTAATTGCACTTAACATTTTATCAAGCAACATTCCGCTTGCACCACAAAACGGTATGCCTTGAAGATCTTCGTTTGCTCCTGGAGCTTCACCAACGAGCATAATCTTTGCGTTTGGATTACCATCGGAAAAAACAGTATTAGTTGCAGTTTTTTTTATCTCACAGCCTTCAAATGACTTCACTACACTTCTTAGTTCATCCACACTATTACATTTGCTTGCGAGTTTTCTTGCTTCAATGATCCAGTCACTTGGAAACATGGATTGCTGCTCTTTTTTCTCGACTTCAGCTCGGACGATAGGGTGCTCGTTATCTTTCTCGTTTGCTGCTTTTTGTTCCTCTTCACCTTCTGTTAGCATACAATCAATGCCCACTTCATGGTAAAATTTTAATAATTCTAGATCTTCATTGCTCATAGTGCCTCTTCACCTTCTGTGCTTTTTTCATGGCCATATCATACTTCAATTTAGATAAATGTCTAATGTATAATATACCATTTAAGTGATCTAATTCATGCTGAATACATCTTGCAAGCCAACCACTAGCCTTTAGTGTTTGTTCCTCGTTATTTAAGTCTTTATATTTTACAGTTAAATACTTTGGACGCTTAATTTCATGGCTTTGCTCTGGGATTGAAAGGCATCCTTCTTTGAGAATGACTTGTTCATCGGATAGTTCTGTAATTTCAGGATTAATCATGCAAAATTTGCCAATCGATTCATATCCTGCTAGTTCATCTTCAGTTTTTTCTGGCTGAATATCCATGACAAAAACTCTCTTTAGCACTCCAACTTGCACTGCAGCAAGACCAAGCCCTTCTGCATCGTACATAGTTTCGAACATGTCGTTTACTAATTCTTTAATTTTATCGTTTATATCTGTTACTTCACTGGCACGTGTGATTAGTCTTTCATCAGGAGCAATTACAATTGGTAATATAGACATAAAAATTATAATTCTATGTTTTGCTTTTCCTTTTGTCCAGAATTTAGTGTATATTAAAATGTTGCTATATCTATAATAGAAATATAAATTATTGAAGAAAGCTACAATTTAAATGAAATTGCGTAATAAGGTTAACTAATGTACTCTGCAGTAATAGCAAAACCAAAGAGAAACGTTTTTGCTGTTTTAGACATAGGTACAACAAAGATTATTTGTCTAATCGTTAAGATAAATGGCAACTTCAGCTATAAAATAACAGGAACGGGTTATAAGATTGCAGAAGGTATAAACGGTGGATCGATAACTGATGTAAAACATGCAAATTACTCTATTTCATCAACTATAGGTTTAGCCGAGCAAGTATCAGAAGAAACTATAGACCAGATATATGTTAATATTGCTGGATGTAGCCTCTCATCTTTTAATGTGCATAATGAAATTATTGCAGCTAATCATGAAATTTCTGACCGAGATATAAAGCGTGTAGTTTTTCAAACGTTTGAGAAATATATTGAAGAAAATGTTATCATTCACAATATACCACTAAAATATCACTTAGATGACATGACTGATATAAAGGAGGTCAGTGGATTATATGGAAAAAGATTATCCACTGATGTTAATGTTGTTACTGCTTCGCGTCCAGCGCTTACCAACATTGAAAATTGTATAACCAACAGTAATGGGATAAATATGGCTGGTTGCATTGCTTCTGCATATTCTGCTGGTCTTGCCTGTCTGAGTGAAGACGAAAAAGAGCTTGGAACTGCTATTGTTGATATAGGGGGTGGGTGTACTGCAATTGGAATTTTCAAAAGAGGCAAACTTATACATGCAAGCAGCATTCCGATTGGTGGTGTCCATATCACTCGAGATATCGCTTATCGACTATGCACAAGTATAGAACATGCGGAACGCATAAAAATACTGTATGGTAGCACTATTGTGACTTCAATAGATGAGAACGAATATATTACAGTGCAAAATAATGAAAATGATGAACCGATTCAAGTGCTCAAGTCTGAGCTTGTTGACGTCATAAGACCTAGGGTTGAGGAAATGCTTGAACTGATAAGAGAGCAATTTCGGGAGCAAAAAGATCCAATTAATAAAGTAGTTATCACAGGTGGCACTAGTCAGTTGGCGAGCATGAAAGAGATTGCTAGCTATATATTCAATAAACAAGTCCGTATTGGACGTCCCGAATCTTGCAGTGGTCTTGATGGCGAATACGATAAAAATCCTGTATTTTCTGCTGCTATAGGCTCTATAAAGCTAATAGTTGACACTTTTTATAAAAATAACTCTGGAATGCTCGGTCAAGATGGTAAAATAAGTAAATTGTACCATTGGGTCAAATCAAAAGTTACAGTTTAGTTTTACTGAATGAAATTCTTATATTCATCAAAGGAAACATTATTTCAAGATTAATAAATTGGTTCGTGACCATACACCTGAAATTACGCGTCCCCATGGAATTATTAGACCTCTTGCAGAACCTGTTTGTGATGAGAAATTTTTAGGAAAAGTGCACCACAGAATACTCGAATGTATTTGAGGAGCGCAGACAAGCTTTGACGACAAAATTGCCTTCAGAAATCAATTTATGCAAGAGGTCTATTGTTTATGAGAGGGTGATGGAAAAAGATGAATACATTGAACGTCTCAAAGATAAACTTTTAGAAGAAGCAAAGGAGGTTATTGCCTCTAAAACTCCAGATGAAAACCTTGAAGAGTTAGCTGATTTACTTGAGGTCATACATACATTAGGCAAAGAAAGTGGACTATCAATAGAACAAATTGAAGAGAAGCGTATCTCTAAAAAACAAGAGAGTGACCTTACCCAGAAAAAGTAGAGAGGAAGTTAAGCCATTTTTATTATGAAAATGATGAATCAAATTTCTCAGGAATGCAATAATTAATAGTAGAATGTCTACGCTGTTTGTTATAAAAAATTTCTATGTACTCAAATATAGCAGTTCTAGTTTGCTGAGCAGAGTGTTGCGAAGTATCAATAAGAAGCTCCCGTTTGAGTGAGCTGAAAAAGCTTTCAACAACAGAGTTGTCATAACAACAGCCTGTGTGACTCATGCTGGAAATGATGTTTTTTGTGTTCAGCAAAAACTGATAATTTTTAGAGGTATATTGTGAACCTTGATCACTATGAAATAGCAGATCTTTGGCTGGTTTGCGCTTATCAACAGCCATCAATAAAGCATCTATAACTAATCGCTTAGTTATTGTACTACTCATTGACCAGCCAACTACCATACGTGAATATAGATCAATTATTGCTGCCAAATATAGCCATCCATCCTTAGTTTTTATGTATGTAATATCAGTTACCCATACTTTATTTGGCTGACTAGTAGTAAAGTTTTGGTCCAATATATTGGGAGTTATAACCCTATTGTCAGTCTGCTGTTTTTTGCTTTTGAATCTTCGCCTCAGTCTAGCTTGAATACCATTTTTTTGCATGATATCCTGCACTGTTTTGATGTTGCAATTTTTACCTAAAGCCTTTAGTTCAGCATGAATCTTAGGTGCCCCATATCTACAATTAGATGCTTGGTATATTTTTTGAATGTCTGCTAGAAGCTGCTCCCTTGTTAATTCTTTGCTGCTTTTCTTCTTACTAGTCCATTTGTAGTAGCCGCTAGCAGATACTTTCAAAATCCTGCATAACTCCTGTACTTTATAGTAGTTTCCATGCTTTTTGATAAATAAATATTTTACTCTTTGTGACTTGCAAAATATCCCAGGGCTTTTTTTTAAATGTCTCTTTCTCTAGTAACTCTTGTTAGTTCTTTCTTTAATTCAAACTTTTCTTTATCACATGGTGCCAACTTTCCCTTACCAGGAAATGCTTCTTCTATTGATCCTTTTTCGTTATATTTTTTTATCCAGTCACTTAGTGTACTGTTATCTATTCCTAAATCTTTAGCTATTTTGCTTGCTGACTGCCCCGTTTCCTTTACCAACTTTATTGCCTCTAATTTAAATTCCACTGTGTAATTTTTTCTGTTCTTTACCATAATAAGCCCTCATAATCATGTTTTATTTTACTTCAAAAATGGCTTAACTTCCTCTCTACTTTTTCTGGGTAAGGTCAGAGAGGTGGTTTTGAGAATCGTATCTACAATACTTACATTGAGGTGAATCCTAAGAGCATCAATTACTATAGCTAACCCAAGCAAGGTTTCCCCGAGTGCTGAAAACAAAATCAATAGCCGAATTGATATCGGGCCAAAAGTTCTGCAGAGCTTTTCTTATGGCATGTTTGATGGCAAACCATAACTTTTCAATTGGATTTAAATCCGGCGAATATGGAGGCAAAAATAAAACTTTGCATCCAGCATTTTCAATTAATTTCCTCGTTTTTTCAGACTTATGAAAGCTCGCATTGTCAAGAATCATTGTCTGTCCTGGTATCAGTATTGGCACAAGTCAACATAAGCCTCAAAAAGCTCGCTGTTGCTCAAATACCCACGGTGCCTTAACTTTCCTTTCACCAAGTGCTCCAATTATGCTGATCCTTTTTCTTTTGAATCCAGGCAAATAACCTTTTCCCCTTTTTAGCCCATCCATATTCATAAAATTCGTTATCTTCTATACCTGATTCATCTATGAATACTAAATTTTCTTCATTTATTTCTGCTACCTTTTGTATGAATTCCTTTCGTTTTCCTTCATCCCTTTCCTGGTAAAGAAAAGTTTTTTTTATACGTATAGTTCACTTTTTTAAGGTAGTTATATACTGTGTCTTTGCACATATTGCCAAATTTTTCAATTATCTTTTCAGCTCTGATTTCCATCTAGAAATTCGACAAAGCTATCTAAGTCTTTAATTTTATGACTATGCCCCTTTTGATAACCTGAAGATGGTTTTATGCTTCCTGTTTCTTCTCTTCTTTTCCTCCACCAATATATTGTTTTTCTATCAATTTTGAACATCTTCCTCCATACTCATTTTTTTCTCATCTACTACTTTCAAAACACGTTCCCTCAGATCCTCATACCAATTCTCATTACTAATGAATCAAATAAGTAACACAGCAGAGTTTTTTAATTATGGAGTGAGAAAGAGAGGCAATAAATTTACACAAAGCGCTCTCAAGCAGAGCAATTGTATCGTAGATTTTATTGCGCAAAATGTTCTGTTTTATATATAACCAAAACCTCTCAACAGTCAGGTGAGTATGGTGGTAGGTATATAATGTCGATATTTTTAGGTACCTTTAAATTTTTTCCAACTAGCACAATCCATGATAAGAAAAGTCTCTCTTGTTCCTAAATATTGCGACATCTGCTCAAGGAATACAATCAGTATTGACGTTTGAGCTAGAACTCTCTCCATTTCTAGTGCACTATAGAGATAAAAATTTTGCCTACCTCTTAACCTGTGTCCTAATGCCTTTTTTCGTGTCCAATCTTTGAATGTGCGCCAAACCGCGATTCATCGAAGAAAAATAGCTCTTTTTCAGGATACATGACAATAGTTTCATTGAGATTTTTTTTTAAATTCCTCTTGTTTGCTTTTATCTTGCGCATTATGCACTGGCCTTGGTGTAATGTACGAAAACTTCATTCTTTGCATATTACGGTGTACTGTAGACTTGCTAAACCAAATTTTTCCTGGATTCTTATTCTCATTTCTTTAATAGCAATATTGGGGTTTTCCTCTATCCACACCTCAATTTGTTCAAGTTGACTTTGATTCAATATAGTTTTTCTACGGCGTTGAGGTGAATTTTTCTTCTCTTCCAAATTTTAGGTCATGCAGTAAGTGCCTTCCTTGAAATGCAACATATTTTTGCTACATACTGTGCTTTCTTGCTGCAATTACAGCATTTAGTTTTTTTGCAACATATGCGTTATTTCTTACTTTCTTCAGCATTATTTTTGCTCACTTTTTCATCCAATAATTTTGATTTTAATGCCATTTAAACCTCGCTATTTTACTTACTTCAGTATGGCTTTTTTTCCATTATTGTCTATACGTTACTTGTGTAGCGGGAATTGGTATTAGCTCTAGCAGGAACTTCTCCATATGCTTTACAAGCCCTTTTTCCACTTCTCTCTCATGAGCATCTTTGCCTATACTTAAAAAATCAAAAATATATGGGTCTTTTAATGTATAATGTGCTAGATCTGATTGGAAAGATGGTAGCTTATCTTTAAAATTGGTAATTGCTTTTCCCTGACGTTTATGTAACCCTCGCTCCATCTGCATCACCATAATATTACGTGACCAGCCGTGTTCTATAGCTTTTTGAAAGTAGAAAAGTCTCTCTTGTGAGTCTTTTATCTTATCGATAATCACTACAATATGAAACCAAGGCAATTGTGCAGCAACCTGCTGCACAAATTCAACATCAGTTCAGCAAACTTACGCATATATTTCAGATTTCTCGTACTAAAACCTTGCATTTCTGGAAATGCGCTTTTTAAATTCTTACTTAATTGATCAATAACTTTTGCTCCCCAACCGTGTTCTTTTCGGCGTTTTAAGATCTCTATACCAATATAGTGGTAAAGCAAAATAAGCTACCGCAAGCGCTGCTTTATAACGGCTTGTTGCAATACGATCCTTTAGCTGCTCTAAAAATTCCGTATATTCTTTTCCTATAATTTTTGCCACTCATTATCCTTTAAATAGTTCTCACCTTCCTTTATTCGTCGAAAAAACCCTTTCACTTGCCTGAAACCTTAAGTTGTAGTAGTTTAGACTTCCTTATATGAATCACACATGCCTAACTTGGCTATCAATACTCCTTCAGCCTTGCAATGATATTTTCTTTGCCGATAAAAATTAATAATTTAGCGAGTTCTGGGCCTGTTTTTGTGCCTGTCAGGGCTAAACGCAATTGCATAAATAGGTCTTTTGCCTTTATATCCACTGTCTGTCGAATAGCTTTGACCCACTCTGACAATGTGTTTTCATTGCAATCACCTTGAGGCAGTGCATTGAGCGCGACTTTTATAAACTCCTTATCAAGAACCACAGGCTCTGTATTGGATTTGCATATTTGCCACCACTTAGCCACCTCCGAAAATCTTTCTATATTGTTCCTTATAAAATACCAAAATTCTTTAGAGTTTACCCCAATTTGGTTTAAACGTTCTTTTACCGCCTCAAATGGCATTTGTTGCAGAACTTTGCTATTTAGCTTATATACTTCACTCAAGCTAAATTGTGTGGATGCTGAACTAAATTTTTTAATGTCAAATGAGTCAATCAAAGATTGCATGTCAACATGAGCTTCAATTGGATTGGATGTTCCAAGCTTCGCTAAATAACTAGTTAGCGCCATTGGTTCAATCTTATCTTCTTTTATAGATTTGATATCCAGCCCACCTTTTCGTTTCGATATCTTATTATCATCAAAATGTAGCAGAGGAAGGTGAGCAAACATAGGAACTTTCGCTTTTAATGCCTGAATCATTTGTATCTGTACTGCAGTGTTAGTCACATGATCTTCCCCGCGTACAACATGGGTTACATTAAAGTCAACATCATCAATAACAGAGGGTAACATGTATGTATAAATTCCATCTTCTCTTTTTACCACGGGGTCACTGATGCTGCTGGTTGCAATATTTATTTCACCTTTAACTTCATCATTCCATTTAACAATTTCATTTCTATCCAACTTAAATCTAAAATGTGGTCTTCGCCCTTCTTGCTCATAACGAGTTTTTTCTTGCTCAGTTAGAAGTAAAGCGCCTCTATCATAAACAGGAGGAAGTCCCTGTTTTAACTGCAATTTTCGCTTAATGTCTAACTCTTCTCTTGTTTCATAGCATGCATAAATATGTCCTTCTTTTATTAACTGCAAAAACACCTCGTTGTAACGCTCAAAGCGCTCTGATTGCTTAAAACTTGCATCCCAATCTATACCAATCCATTTCAAGTCTTGTATAATGCTATCTATGTATTTGATGTCTGAACGCTGAAGGTCAGTATCGTCGAAACGAAGTAGAAACTTCCCGTTTTGATTACGTGTGTACATCCAGCAAACTAGGGCAGTTCGTACGTTTCCTACATGAAGATAGCCAGTTGGGCTTGGAGCGAATCTTGTTAACATTTATTTTGTGGCTCTGATTTTTTTAATTCTATATGAATACGTGGCTAAAGCAAGGTCTGTTGTAGCCAAAGTAATTTGGATTACGCAATTGCTTGTAGACCGGAAAAGGGTGTCATCCAACTGGCATAAAAATCACTTGACAAACTCCGCCAATCCTCTTACCATGGAAGTGAAGCTATTGTATTTGCTTTCGCCAATCTGCAGATTAAAAGGTAAGGATTACTTAATGTATCGGCGTCTTATGTTCAATTTTTTGCAGTACATAGGTACTGTATGTCTTTACAAAACTTCATCTACATCTAGGTTTTTACCTAAATAAGCTGAACGCGCTTACAAAGCGTTACAAGACATCAAAAAATGCCAATACTCGACAGAGATAGTAAAGGACTAGCTAACTCGGGTTTTCTTTGTCTTTTTTTCTGCTTGGTAAACTTCTTAAACACTTGCAGCGTAGGTTAGTAGCGATTAAAAGCGGCTGAATCTCTCTTGTCAGGGGTTTAAAACATAAAAAACGCCAGTACTTTAAAGCGGATAATAATCACAGGGTTTCTTTTGCCTTTTTTTTGCTTGGTAAATTTCTTAATGTTTGTAGCTAAAGCAATTTAAGAGCCCGTGAAGGGTAGCGCGTGACGCTGGAATGACATCATAGGGGCACTGGATAGGGAGCCATAAAGTGAAATGAAGATACAAGTTTGCTTCTTGGTGAAGTAAGAAATTAGTTCTCATTTTTTACTTTGGTTTCTTGAGTGAATTTGCTAGAATAATAACATATTACGTTAATTTAGCCAAGGGGGAGATATGGTTCCAAAAACACATGAAGATGAATTTAAAGTACTAGGATTACCAGAAGGCGCAAGCACAGAAGATATTAAGAAGGCATATTACAAGCTTGCATTGAAATGGCATCCTGACAGATGGTCAGATAAAAGCCAAGAAGAGCAAAAGACAGCAACAGAAAAGTTTAAGGAAATATCAGTAGCATATGAAATATTAACAGGCGAGATCAAGGAAGAATTTATTAGCAAACAGCATAATGATGATTGGGTTGATCAATTAGCTGAATATTTTAAAAACCGGGCAAAAGAACTCCGTAAAGAATGCTATGGTTCAAATTTAAGTGGAGAAGAGGTTGATTTATTTGGGGCTCTTGACAATAGAGATCTAGCCAAAACAAAAGCTTTGTTAGGAAAAGTTCAAAACATTAACGTACAAACCAAACCTTTTAATATGTGGACTGGAAAGTCAATATTGCACTATATTGTAGAAAATTCTTGTAATTATCCTGAATCTGGTTGGAGAGAACTCCTCGAAGAAGTTTTATCAAAGTATAGCGCTAACAATTCAACACCAGCTCATAATAGCAGTGTCGAGCCATGTTCACAACTTAACATAATAGATGTTAATATTTGGGAAGATGCTGGCACTCCTTTGCATGTTGCATGTGAGCTAGGTAACCTTAATGTTATAAGTATGCTTCTAAAATACAGAGCAGATCCTAATGCACATCGTAACTTGAAATATACACCACTGTATTACGCTCTAAGAAAAAGCAAAAATGATGTTGCTAAGGTACTGTTTGAACAAGGTGCTAAAATTGACGTAGGTTATGTAGAAGAAAAGTTAATTATAAGCGATATTACAAAATATAGTCAGAGTACAGTAGAAACGCTTTTATCGCATGCATCTGATGTGCAAAAAAGTAGGATATTACAGTGTATTGTTCTCAGTGAGGATGAGGAAACTGACCATAATATTAAAATTATAAAATCACTATTGGAGGCAGGCGCTGATCCTAAGTTTTGTGATACAGAAACAATGTTTGTGAATGTCAGTGCATCATATTGGGCCGAGTCAAAAGGGAAAAGCAAGCTTATAAACTTATTTAATGAGCACAAAGAAAACGCTATTAACAATAATTTACATTGTGTTCAGCTACCTACAACAGATAATACAAAACGTAATTCTCCACAAAAACAATCTTCAGGAATTTCCCCAAGAGTTATAGGCTTAGCATTATTATTCAGTGCTATAGGAGCTACATTGGCTGCAATGACTGAAATTGCTGCTATTGGGGTGATTGCAACTGCCGTATTATCAGGAATTGTTGGTGCTCTAGTAGGTGGCGTAGCGGGATATCTTGTTGATGTGGCAGTAAATCAATGCTGTGGTAACACAGTTAATCAGCAACCTGTAGCTTAGTAGGTACCTATTTCAAAAGTAAGACCAATCTGGTAAATAGGCATTTGTGGGGGTAGAAACCATTTTTTGATTTTTCTTTACTAAATCTACTAAATATAATTTAGAGTTGCTCAGTGATTCTGTTTTTGTAAAAATGATTCCTCTACCATTTGGTAGCCATGCTGGAGATTCAATTTTATGTCCCTCTGAAAGCAGACGTTCTTCTTTGCCATCTGGTTTCATAACTCCTATGTAAAATTTCCCCAACTGGATCTTTGTAAAAGCTATAAGATCCCCTTTTGGCGACCAAACAGGCGTAGCATATTTTCCATTTCCAAAACTAATTCTCTTAGGTTTTTTACTTTTTTTAGTAAAATCAATGATGTATAATTGCTGACTTCCACTTATATCAGAACTAAAAACAATGTATTTCTGATCTGGAGAAAAAGAAGGAGAAGTGCTTATCGCTGAACTTTTAGTAATTTTTTTCGTGCGTTTACTATTTAAATCTAAAGATAATATATTCGTTTCACCATTAGATGAGTGAGAGATTAAAAGAGATTTACCATCAGGAGAAAATCTCGGAGCAGAAATAACTCCTTCAAATACGTTAACTATTGATTCCGTATTGTCTTTCAAATTCTTCAATATTATGTAGCTTCTGCCATCCAGATATGAGATATAAACTATACTCTCCCCATTCGGCGAAAACCTCGGTGTTGACACAAATTGATCGCCGTTTGTTAAGTATTTTATATCACTTCCATCTTGATTCATAACAGCGATTTTGCGTATGGATTTGTAATCACTATCTTTCTCTTCGGCAATGTACGCTATTTTTGTGTTAAAATGCCCCTTCTCACCAATTAATCTATCATGTATCGCATCTGAAATAAGATGGCCAATTTTTCTCCAGTCTTTTGCTGGAAAAACAACTGACTGAGTAAATAACTCCCTTTTTGTAAAAGTATCAAACAAATGAAATGATAGCTCTAATGCTCTACTTGATACTTCGCTTAAACTTACTGTAACTAGTGTATCGCTTTTCCAAGGTTTGGACGATGTAGTTTCCGTGCCACGTTTTACATAAAATAAGCCACAATTGGATAAATTTGTCTCAATTATTTTTGTAATGCTTTCGCTTAATTCACTTTCTAACTCTGTCTTACACGCACACTGAGATACAACAAGATTGATATTACCAACACTGTTCTTTTTTACGTCAACATATAAAGCAGCTTTAGTAAAATAAGGAATAAATAACGAAAGAAGTAATATTAGCCGAACGAGCAACTTCATTCATTTCATACCTGTTCTATTTGAACCTCGATTATAGGTCTTTTTAGTAAATATTCCTTTAAGATACTAGATATTGAGCTTTCAATCTTGTTTCTTATTTTTTTTGTCGACTGTAAACTAAACGCTGACTCAACTGTCTTTATTATCCTTTGTATTATAGCTGCATCTTCTGACACATCGAAAACACCAGGTGTAAGTATTTTTGGCTTAGCAAGCAACTTATTTTTCTTATTTACAACTGCTGTTACTACGATAGCTCCAGCATCCCTCATCTTCTTACGCATTTTTATAACACTACTCTCCGGATAACGTAGCAACATGCCGTCAACACCAAAGTAGTCAACATCAATTGAATCAACTTTTTCTCCGTTCTCCAAATTAATTATATCACCTGGTGCAATCATTATTGCTTTTTCTACACCACACTCTTTAGCAAATTTTACATGTGCATGCGTGTGAATATATTCGCCATGAACTGGAATAGACATCTTTGGTTTTATTAAAGAATACATTTCCTTTAGCTCTGCTCTTACTGGATGTCCAGAAGCATGAACATGTTCTGTTTTTTCAGTAATAACTTCCACCCCCATCTCAATAAAGGCATTGAGCACGTTATGCGCACGAGTTTCATTTCCAGGAATGATTTTTGATGAAAAGATCATTGTATCACCTTGTTGCATTTTAAATGCTTGATGACTCTTATTGGCAAGTCTTGCGGTAGCTGCTAGTGGCTCACCTTGACAACCTGTGCAGAGTAGCACCAGTTTTTCCCTTGGAAAATTTACTGCTTCCTTTGCTTCTAGAAACTCAGGAGAATCAGTTAAATAACCACTATCTTGCGCAACTTTCACAATTCTCCATAAGGATCTACCAAGTAAAACCACCTTCCTATTTAGTGCTTGTGCAGCTTTAGCGATAGTCTCAATTCGCGCTACATTTGAAGCAAATAGCGACACAGCAACTAACTTTTTAGACCGCTTTATTATGTTATAAATGTTATTATAAATTTCACCTTCTGACTCAGGATTATGTTTGCTCAATATATTTGTTGAATCACAAATTGCTGCAAGCAAATCACCTTTGTCGCCAATTTCTTTTAAACGCTCTATATTGGAAGTTAATCCAACAACAGGTTTTGGGTCAAATTTCCAGTCTCCGGTATGGAGTGAACTACCTACTTCAGTGCTAATTAATATTGAATTTGCTTCAGGAATTGAGTGAGTTATGTTTATAAATTCAACAGTAAAAGGACCTAAATTTACGCTGCCATTTATATCTACCTCTTTCACAGGTACTGTACCTTCCAGTCGGAATTCCTTTAGTTTCTCCTTGAGAAAATTAATCGTAAACTTTGTTGTATATATGGGGCACTGCAACTCTTCCCACAAGTAAGGAACTGCACCACAGTGGTCTTCGTGTGCATGTGTAATTATTATTCCAAGCAAATCTTTTTTTCTTTGAGCAATAAAATCTATATCAGCAATTAACAGTTCAATGCCTGGCATAGTTTCATCTGCAAAACCAATACCAAGGTCAATCATAATCCATTTGCCTTGGTAATGATATAGGCTAACGTTCATCCCGATTCTGCCTACTCCTCCAAGTGGAAGAAATAAAAACTCGTTTTTGTTTGTATTCATTAATTTTAAATTATTAAAATGTGAGGATAGCAAAACTTCGGTTTTAAATAAAGGAGTTTGTTGCTTTTATATAATCTTAAGGAGAAAAAAAGAACCTTGAGAGATTTTAGCTCTTTTATTCACCCAAAATTCATACCTAACTATAAGGTTGATATATATTCAATTTGACTTCAAAAAATTATTTTTAGACATAGTTAACACCTTGACTTTGTCTAGTTAATATTTCAAATTGTAAAAAACAGATGGTTCTATGGCAACGGGTCTATTACAAGGCAAAAAGGGGTTAATAACTGGAATAACGAACAAGAGATCAATAGCGTATGGTATAGCAAAAACTCTCTCAGAGCACGGGGCAGAATTTGCAATTACCTACCAAAATGGAATGGTAAAAGAGAGATTATCACCTATAGCAGAAGAATTTCAAATTGATGAAAAGCTGTTACTCAAGTGCGATGTTGCAAGTGAAGAAAGCATAGATGATGTTTTCAAGATAATAGAAAAAAAATGGGGTACTCTTGACTTTTTGGTGCATGCAATAGCATTCTCCGATAAAAGTGAATTGAGTGGTAAATATGTTAATACTTCGTTAAGTAACTTTCTCAATGCAATGCATATATCGTGCTATTCTTTTACTGCTTTAGCGCAAAGGGCTGAAAAAATGATGCCAGATGGCAGTAGTTTACTTACTTTATCTTATTATGGCGCTGAAAAAGTTATGCCAAATTACAACGTTATGGGTTTGTGTAAAGCAGCACTTGAAGCGAGTGTAAAATATATAGCATGTGACCTTGGACCACAAAATATCAGAGTAAATGCCATTTCCGCTGGCCCGATTAGAACTTTAGCGTCTTCTGGAATAAGCGATTTTCACTTCATATCAGAATGGAATAGAAATAATTCTCCGCTTAGACGCAATACCACAATAGAAGATGTTGGAAAAGCGGCACTGTACTTATTAAGTGACTTAAGTAGCGGAACTACTGGAGAGATATTACACGTTGATTCAGGGTATAATGTGGTAGGGATGAAGGTAATTGGCTCAAATATAGTTCAAAGTTGAGTGCGAGAAAAAAACCTTTTGAAAACTGGTAATATGATTTATAATTACCGACATAAATTTTAAATACTTTATGCTCAAAAAACTAGCTTGGTATTGCTCCTTTGTGGAATTGATTAAAAGGTTTATTATTACGTTGAAATATATGTTTAAGCCGAAGGTCATTTTGAGATATCCTCTAGCTAGGTATTGGTTCTTTGTAGAATTGATTAAAGGGTTTATTATTACGTTGAAATATATGTTTAAGCCGAAGGTCACTTTGAGATATCCTATGGAGAAGGGTCTTCTAAGTCCAAGATTTCGTGGTGAGCATGCGTTGCGCAGATATTCAAACGGTGAAGAACGATGCATAGCTTGTAAGTTGTGTGAAGTTATTTGTCCTGCTCAAGCAATAGTTATTGAAGCAGAGGAAAGAGAAGATGGCAGTCGCCGTACTACGCGTTATGATATTGACATGACAAAGTGTATATATTGCGGACTTTGCCAAGAAGCATGTCCAGTTGATGCAATTGTGGAGGGGCCTAATTTTGAGTTTGCAACAGAAACAAGAGAGGAGCTAATGTACAATAAAGAAAAGCTTTTGCGTAATGGTGATATCTGGGAAGACGCAATTGCACTCAGATTAAAAAAGAATAGACCGTATTACTAATGTTAAAAATTTACAATATTAAACCTCTGTCGTTCCAGTGTCCTTTCGTGTCATCCCAGTGCTTGACACTGGTTCCCTACAATCTCATCAAAGATGTTCATTTTTACATAAGGTTAGCTGCTTTTATACTCACCAACTTAGTAAAATCCTGGATTCCGGCGTCACGCACTGGAATGACATCAATCGTTAACGTCTTACATTTATTCTATTGCCTTATGGAACGTTTGAATAATCACTTGGATGACAGAAGGTCTGATGAATGATTAGGATTACTTTTTCAGCCGAACAAAAAGTAGAAGAATACAGTGGTAGAGTTACTGGTTTTGATATATTACAACCAGATGTTTTAAAAGAAGCAGTTGCCCTAAAGGTAAATGGTGAGTTATATGACCTCTCACGTGAAATTGAATCTGACACAGAGATAGAGGTGATACAACTGAGTGACGAGGTGGGTTTGGATATAATAAGGCATGATGCTGCTCATATAATGGCACAGGCGGTGAAAGAGCTATTTCCTAATGCTCAGATTACTATTGGTCCAACAATTCAGGATGGTTTCTACTATGATTTTGCTACAGATCGTGCCTTTACCATGGACGATCTTGCTTCAATAGAAAAGAAAATGAAAGAAATTGTAAAGAGTAACCACAGATTTGTTCGAGAAGTTTGGACTCGTAAGCAAGCAATTGATTTTTTTAGTAGTATAGGTGAAAAATATAAAGTTGATATTATCTTCTCTATACCAGAGAGTGAAGATCTAACTGTTTATAGACAAGGTGATTTTGTTGACTTATGTCGCGGTCCACACTCTCCTTCAACAGGCAGAATTAAAGCGTTTAAGCTTATGAAAGTTGCAGGAGCATACTGGCGTGGTAATTCTAAAGGCCCAATGTTGCAGCGAATATATGGTACCGCATGGAGAAATAAGGATGAATTAAATACTTACCTTGAACGTCTGAAGGAAGCAGAAAAACGCGACCACCGCAAAATCGCTAAAGATATGGACTTGTTTCACATTCAAGATGAAGCCGTAGGACAAATTTTTTGGCATGAACAGGGATATACCTTATATAATGTTCTTGAGTCTCATATAAGAAAGAAATTGATAAATAATGGCTATTTTGAGGTAAAAACCCCTATTTTAGTAAGCAAGGAGCTGTGGGAAAAATCGGGACATTGGGATAAGTTCCGCGAAAACATGTTTATCGTTGATGAATCTGAGGGTAAAAAACTAGCAATAAAACCCATGAATTGTCCTTGTCATGTGCAGATTTTCAACTCTCATACTAGAAGCTATCGCGATTTACCGATACGTATGGCAGAATTTGGTATGTGCCATAGGAATGAAAGCTCAGGTTCGTTACATGGACTGATGCGAGTGCGTGGTTTTACGCAAGATGATGCACACATTTTTTGTATGGAAGAACAAGTCAATTCTGAGACTGTAAAATTTTGTGATCTTTTAAAAGAAGTATATTCAGAGCTTGGATTCAATGAAGTTTCTGTGAAATTTTCAGACCGTCCAAATATTAGAGCAGGGGACGATGAAGTGTGGGATAGAGCTGAAAAAGCGCTGCTTGAAGCCGTTAAAGAAGCGGGTTTAAGTTACGAACTTAACCCTGGTGAAGGTGCGTTTTATGGTCCAAAGCTAGAGTTTGTTTTGAAAGATGCAATAGGCAGAAATTGGCAATGTGGAACGTTGCAAGTTGATTTTATTTTGCCAGAACGTCTGGGAGCTTTTTATGTAGGAGCAGATGGACGAAAACATCATCCTGTTATGCTACATAGGGCAATTCTTGGAACTTTTGAACGTTTTATCGGAATTCTCATAGAGCATTATGCAGGAAAATTTCCACTGTGGCTTGCTCCAACGCAACTTGCTATTCTTACTATCACAAATGAAGCTGACGGTTATGTTACAGAAATTAGCAACGTTTTAAAAGAACAAGGTGTGAGAGTTAAGATCGATTTGACCAATGAAAAAATTAGTTATAAGATACGCTTGTATAGTTCAAACAAGGTTCCTATATTATGGATTGTGGGCAAAAATGAAGTTGCAAGTAAAACTGTGTCAGTGAGGAATTTAGGATCGGAAAAACAGGAGTATTTTTCTTTTGAAGAAGCTGCTGAATTGTTATTACAAAATATTAATTCGAGTCAAGGGAGTTAAAATTTGCAAGTTAAAAAGAACAATAAAAACAGAATTAATGAATTCATTACAGTTAAAGAAGTACGCTTAGTTGATCATAATGGTGAAATGGTCGGAATCGTACCAATAGGACGAGCTTTGGAATTTGCGCAGGGTGTTGGTTTAGACTTGGTGGAGATTGCACCTGATTCAACTCCTCCAGTATGTAAAATTCTTGATTATAGCAAACAAAAGTATGATGCGAAGAAGAAGGCAAGTGAAGCAAAAAAGAAACAAAAAACATTAACTACAAAAGAAATTAAGCTGGGTCCCAATATTGGTGATCATGACTACGAAACGAAATTACGTCAAACAAGGGATTTTCTTGCACATGGACATAAAATCAAAGTCACAATGAGATTTAGAGGCAGAGAACTTATAAACACTGAAGTTGGGCTGGAAAAATTAGAACGGCTAATTAGAGATACCGAAGATATTGCGAAAATAGAATTAGCACCCAAACGGGAAGGGAATCAATATTTTGTAGCTCTGGCTGCTAAGTAGCAAAATTTGTTCACGATAAAACCGTTCACTGGTTTTCACTCAATTAAACAGACTACGTTCTATAATTTTTGGAACATCAAAAATTGACTTTGTTTTTTTGAGCTTTTTTTAATTTAAAATAAATACAAAAAATTGCTTGTATCTTGAAAGAAGCGTTTAATCAACTATGTTTTTTACAAGATACAAGCCTCTTTCTCATCATCCGAGTAGCCTCCTTCTCCTGTCATCCTAGTGCTCCTTCCTTTTGTCATCCGAGTAGCTGACACTGGTTCACTCTATAGCTAACTGAAAAAAGGTTTCCCCAGAAGGGATAAAAAGGTATAAAATGGGTCTAGATAAGGTAGAATGATGCCAAGGCCATATAGTGAGGATCTGAGGGAACGTGTTTTGAAAGTAGTAGATGAGAAAAAAATGAGTATGGAGGAAGATGTTCAAAATTGATAGAAAAACAATATATTGGTGGAGGAAAAGAAGAGAAGAAACAGGAAGCATAAAACCATCTTCAGGTTATCAAAAGGGGCATAGTCATAAAATTAAAGACTTAGATAGCTTTGTCGAATTTCTAGATGGAAATCAGAGTTGAAAAGATAATTGAAAAATTTGGCAATATGTGCAAAGACACAGTATATAACTACCTTAAAAAAGTGAACTATACGTATAAAAAAAACTTTTCTTTACCAGGAAAGGGATGAAGGAAAACGAAAGGAATTCATACAAAAGGTAGCAGAAATAAATGAAGAAAATTTAGTATTCATAGATGAATCAGGTATAGAAGATAACGAATTTTATGAATATGGATGGGCTAAAAAGGGGAAAAGGTTATTTGCCTGGATTCAAAAGAAAAAGGATCAGCATAATTGGAGCACTTGGTGAAAGGAAAGTTAAGGCACCGTGGGTATTTGAGCAACAGCGAGCTTTTTGAGGCTTATGTTGACTTGTGCCAATACTGATACCAGGACAGACAATGATTCTTGACAATGCGAGCTTTCATAAGTCTGAAAAACGAGGAAATTAATTGAAAATGCTGGATGCAAAGTTTTATTTTTGCCTCCATATTCGCCGGATTTAAATCCAATTGAAAAGTTATGGTTTGCCATCAAGCATGCCATAAGAAAAGCTCTGCAGAACTTTTGGCCCGATATCAATTCGGCTATTGATTTTGTTTTTCAGCACTCGGGGAAACCTTGCTTGGGTTAGCTATATCAGGAAAGGAATGAAGAAAAACGCAAAGAGTTCATAGAAAAAATAGCAAAAATAAACAAAGAAAACTTGATATTCATAGATGAGTCTGGCATAGAAGATAATGAATTTTATGCATATGGTTGGGCTACAAAAGGCAAAAGGTTATTTGCCTGGATTCAAAAGAAAAAGGATCAGTATAATTGGAGCACTCGGTGAAAGGAAAGTTAAGGCACCATGTGTATTTGAAGGCTATTGCAACAGCGAGCTTTTTGAGGCTTATGTTGAAAACATTCTTATTCCAATCTGGGCAAACTGTCATTCTTAAGCTTCCATAAATCTGTAAAATGAAATAATTAATAGAAAACGTTGGATGCAAAGTGCTATTTTTGCCGCCATACTCACCTGATTTGAATCCAATTGAGAATTTTTGGTTTGCGGTCAAGCATGACATAAGAAAAGTGCTGCCAAACTTTTGGCCTGATATTAATTCTGCTATTGATTTTATTTTTTAGCATTCGGGGAAACCCTATTTTAGTTAGCTATAGAATAAAAAACGCGTCGATATTTTAAAGTAAATATAAATACCATGGAGTTTCTTTTGCCTCTTTTCTGCTTAGTTTAGATTATGCAAGAAATCTAATACGAAAATTGAAAGAGTTAGCACAATTTATGTACGATTTTACAATAGGAAATTTTTTGAGAACCTTAAGATTGAAAGATTTCAACAACCCAAACCGTAATTAATCTTGCTTAAATAAAACATGACTGAAGTAATCCATGTTTTCAAGCACTTTACCGCTACCTAGGGCAACGCAACAAAGTGGATCATCTGCAACACGCACTGGCAGTCTTGTTGTTTCACTAATAACTTTACCTAAATTGCGTAATAATCCACCACCGCCAGATAAAACTATTCCTTTATCGACTATGTCAGAAGAAAGTTCAGGAGGAGTGCTCTCTAATGCTGTCTTAATAGCAGAAATTATTTGATGCACAGGCTCTATTAAACTTTCTGCAACCTGATATTCCGACAAAAGCATTTCTTTTGGCATACCACTCACTAAGTCCCTGCCTTTCACCATCATCCCCTCTTTATTATTTTCATTTGGAAGACTAGCTGAACCTATGCTTTTCTTAATTTTTTCAGATGTTGTTTCACCAATCAATAACTTATGGTTTTCACGGATATATGATTTTATCGCTTCATCCATAATATCGCCACCTACTCTGGCAGAACGTGAATAAACAATTCCGCCTAAAGAAATAATAGCAACTTCAGTTGTACCGCCTCCTATATCAACAACCATGGAACCTTCAGGTTCGGTAACCGGAAGCCCAGCTCCAATGGCTGCAGCCATTGGTTCTTCAATTAAAAATACTTCATTTGCACCAGCACTTTCTGCTGCATCTTGTATAGCACGCCTTTCAACTGGAGTTGATCCGGATGGAACACATATGATAATATTAGGTTTATTAACAGTAAGTTTTGTATTTGCACTGCGTATGAAATATTTTAGCATCTCTTCTGCACTTTTAAAATCGGCAATGACACCATCTTTCAATGGCCTGATTGCCTCTATTTCTCCAGGCGTTTTTCCGAGCATCATTTTAGCTTTTTTACCAAAAGCATAAGGAACATAACTTCCTTTTTCCTTTATTCTTGCTACAACCGAAGGCTCATCAAGCACTATTCCTTGATTTTTTTGATAAACTAAAGTGTTTGCAGTGCCAAGGTCTATAGCAATATCGCTAGCAAATAAACCTTTGAAAGTGAAAAGGTTACAAAACTTTCTCGTTGATTTTTGAAGAAAATTCATACACAACCCAAGAAAACCATTTTATTGAGATAAATTATACTTTTCAGACAAGTAACTAGTACAGCACTCAATGTCTAACCCCTTGCCTGTTACTTTTTTTAGCAGATCCAAAAAACCACACTTTGCACTGTATATATTTTGGGATAACCAACTGATAAGTAAACTAAAATCTCCTTTTATTATAGCACCTAAAAATTCGTAATGATTATTTTTGATGAAAGAAAAAATCTGTACAGCAGTAATTAAAGCCATAATTTTAATGGGAAAACAACCCATAACCCCGTTTGCCCAGTATTCATCTTGAAAATAAGTGTCTAGCTCATTTTTAGCTTTTACTGGAATTTTATAATGCTCCATGCCTTCCAGCCATGCATCGTGCAGATCTTGGACCTCTAACGTACCATTTATTATATTCTGTTCTAATCTGGTTCTCAGCATGATGTGAGCTAACAGACTAAATTCATCTGCATTCTTCAAAGAAGAGGCAAGATTTATTTTATTGAAAATCAAGTATAAATTTTCAACACTGCTGACTTTTGCACTAGTTTTGCCTTTTATAGTAAACTTCTCTTTTATGTGCGGTTGAATGAACTCAATAAATTCTCTGGATGTTCCAATCATCCTCTCCATGAATAATCCTTGAGTTTCATACATAACGTGTTTTGTAATTGGGCTACTTACAGAATTTTGTGCTAAACATTTTTGATAAATTTCATAACCACTATGCCGTAAAAGTAAAAATAACCCGCAACAAAAATCAGATTCGTCATATATAGGCTGGTGATAAGAAGTACGGTGTAATGTAACACCCATTTGCTGTAAACATAACGAGCCAAGTTCAATCTGCTTTTGAGTAGCAACCTTCTGTATATTTGTAACTTTGTCTCTCGTCTGCTTTTCAATTATTTTACCTACATTTTCGCTAAAAAATTTGCCTACTTTAGGAAATATTTCCTTTATATTTTTTTCTGTGATATCAGAATCATAGTCAGCAAGTAGTGAGTCATATTTTGAGCATTTTAATTGCTGCGATTTTATAGAGGCCACTTCGCGAACGAGCTTGACCAAATCAGCAAAGCGTTCTTTTAGTTTTTCTAAGTTACTGGTTTCAGAATGAGATAGCTTCCATAAATTTTGGCACTCAACTTTAGCTTTGGATAAAGATTTTACTAAATCAATGGGAATAGCACTGTTGCTCTTATGCATTCTCTCTATTAACTTTAGCTGCCAACTGTTTGCACTCTTTTTGTTGTCAGGAGCATCTGCTTCTGCTAATGATTCCTTTATTATGTCATGAGAAATAATTTCATGTCTAATCTCTTCTAGAAGACCCATTTGTTCGACTTTATCCTCTACATTTAATTGGCTTTGGTTTAGTACTTTTAGCGTATTCTCGATATTCTTTACCCTATATAATACTTCCTCTAAAAACTTATAAGATTTCATATTTGTTCATTATTTTAGAAAACATCTGTTTAATATCACAATAGATTAATAATAAAGTTAAAAGTATATTTACTTAAAGTACAATAAAAAATTATACATTCTATGTCTTTAACTAGATTTTTCCACCAAAAATCTAGCATCTTATTAGAAAATTAATTGTAAGGTTGTAAAAAAGTATTTAGTATTTTATTTTTCTTGACTATATTACAATATAGAGAGATTATTAGCTACAAATTAAAGTTACGCACTATTTTAAAATTTATGGAGGTTTAGTAATGTTGAGTAGACTGGTTATAATGTGCTGTTTTTGTTTACTACTTACTGGTGTAAGTTCTTGCCCACCAAAAAAAAGGGTAAATACGGCAAATAAAATGCACTCTGTTGTTAAACAGATAAGTGAAAAAAGAGCTTTCTTTGATTATGATAAATCTAATATCACTGAAGCAAGTGCAGATGCATTACTTGATGTAATGGAAGTGTTGCAAGATAACCCTAACGCGAAGGTTACCTTAACTGGTCATACTGATAATCGTGGTTCTTATGAATACAATGTGGCACTAGGTGCTAGAAGGGCAGATGCAGCTAAAAAATTTATGGTTAATTGCATACCTTACCTAGAAGATAGAATAAAAACCGCTTCTAGAGGTGAAACTGAGCCTTTGGTTTATGTACAAGATGATTCTAAGAATTCTAAGTATGAAAAAGAACATGCCAAAAATCGTAGAGTGGAATTTTCATTTTCTGGAATAAAGAAATAGTTTCTTGCGTTAAAAATCCTGGATCCCAGTGTCAAGCACTGGGATGACATAAAGAAAGGGTACTGGGATAACAAAAGGGGGCAAAACTCATCATTCCGCTGCTTGTTAGCGCCGCGGGTGGTATGACGTAGAGACTACCTGGCCATCAAGAGACATAATGGAGTTAGAGTTATTATTTCAAAATGTAATCAATGATTTTGCTATCCACAACAATAAAGTTGCAGTTGCAGTATCAGGTGGTGTAGACAGTGTAACTTTATTGCATTTAGTGACGAATTGGGCAAAAAAAACACAGCACCCACTTCCCATAGCATTAACAGTAAATCATGGATTACGTCCAGAGTCTCAGAAAGAAGCTGAATTTGTTGTAAATTATGTAAGAGAACTTGGAGTAAAGGAGTCGTTCATATTAAACTGGGAGAAGCAAAATATCAAAGGTAACGTCCAGTCACAAGCACGAAAAGCACGATATAAGCTATTAACGGAATGGTGTAAAAACAATAATGTTAAATATTTGTTTGTTGCTCATCACAAAGATGATCAAGCAGAAACATTTCTATTGAGACTTGAGCGCGGTAGTGGCATAGATGGATTATCATCAATGGACTACAAGTCTTTCCTAAATGGTATTTATATATTTAGACCATTGTTAAATTTTAGTCGTAGTAAAATAGAAAGGTATGCAAATTTTTATCAGCTAAAATGGATTGAAGATAGAAGTAATCAAGATTTGAAATATAGGCGCACTTTATACCGCAACTTGCTTAAAGCAAGTGATAATCAAGAGACTTTAACAGAGCGAATATGCCTCACAGCCCTTCATATGAAAAGAGCTGCAAAAGCGTTGATGCACTACACACGCCTTGCGTTTAATGACTGTGTTAATATTCATGATCTTGGTTATATTGAAATTAAACTGAGTGAATTTTATAAATTGCCAGAGGAAATAGCTTTGAGGCTTCTTCTTTACTCTATAATGATAATCAGCAGTAAACACTATAGACCAAGATACAACAGTCTTATTGCAATATTTAACAAAATATTGCAAAAGGATAACGATGTTCATTGCACGCTTTCTGAATGTAAAATAAGAAAATATGGAGAGAGCATATTGGTAACTAGAGAGCCATCAAAGATACAAGAAATATCTGTAAATTTGCCATTAAATGGTCCTATTGAATGGGATAACAGGTTTAGCTGCACAATATTCGGAAATCAGGAGTGTTCAGTAACTATTGCTCCGTTAAAGAAAACACAGAAGATTCCTAAATTTTTAAAAGATTATAATTGCTGCCCTGAAGTTTTCTATTCTTTGCCTACAGTACAAAAAGATGGAAAGGTGATTGCTTACCCTCATGTAAATCATAATGGAAAGGGCATCAATAGTAATAAGGTTCAGTGCTTTATTAATAGCATAATAAAACAAAATTTGGTAAGCTTAATTGATATTTAGTTAAAAGTAACAATGAAAAAATTTTTAGAAGGCTTATTGATTTGGTTAGTAATTATTGTGCTTATTTCGGTTGCTTATATTCAGTTTAGTGGAAATGTAGGTAAAAGTAAAACAACTATACCTTTTTCAGAATTTTTAACTAGACTGGAAGACAGTGATATAGAAAATGTTGTCATAAAAAACCAAAGCATTGAAGGCAAGTTCAGGGATGGGTCAAGCTTTAACTCAAGTGGTGTTATATATAGTGACTTAATAAAAAGCTTGCATGATAGAAAAGTGAAATTCTCCTTTTCAACTGGAGATTCTGCTATGAGTATCATTGGTGGGTTACTTATCCAATGGATCCCAACATTTATCTTTATCGGCTTATTGCTATTCCTTTTAAAGCAAACACAAGCAGGAGGCAATAGAACTATAAGCTTTGGCAAGTCAAAAGCTAGGCTTATGACTAGTGGAAAAAAAGTGACATTTGATGATGTTGCTGGAATTGATGAAGCAAAGGAAGAGTTGGTAGAAATTGTTGATTTTCTGAAGCAGAGACAAAAATTTCAAGCATTAGGTGGAAAAATACCAAAAGGCTGTCTTTTAATTGGTTCTCCTGGGACCGGTAAAACACTCCTTGCTCGTGCAATTGCTGGTGAAGCTAATGTGCCATTCTTTAGCATTTCTGGATCTGATTTTGTCGAAATGTTCGTTGGCGTTGGTGCAAGTCGTGTTCGTGATATGTTTGATCAAGGCAAGAAAAATGCTCCTTGTATAATTTTTATAGATGAGATAGATGCGGTGGGTAGACATCGTGGAATTGGTCTTGGTGGTGGCAATGACGAGAGAGAACAAACATTAAATCAGTTATTAGTTGAAATGGATGGCTTTGAGTCTAATGAAGGTGTGATAATAGTTGCTGCGACTAACCGTCCGGATGTTTTAGATCCAGCACTGCTTAGACCTGGTCGTTTTGACCGGCAGATTACTATTTCTTTACCCGATATAAATGGGCGTGAAAGGATATTAAATACGCATATAAAGAAAATATCCATGGCACCCGATGTAAATGTGAAAACAGTTGCAAGAGGAACACCGGGTTTTTCAGGGGCTGATTTAGCAAATTTGGTGAATGAATCTGCGCTTATTGCCGCAAGAAGAAACAAGAAGATTGTTACCATGGATGATTTTGAATATGCTCGTGATAAAGTGATGATGGGCGTGGAAAGACGGTCCCTAATTATGACAGAAGAGGAAAGAAAGCTCACTGCGTACCATGAAGCTGGTCATGCAATAGTTGCTGTTAACATGCCTGCCTCCGATCCGATACATAAAGCAACTATTATTCCAAGGGGTAGAGCCCTAGGTTTAGTCATGAGGTTGCCGGAAACAGACAGAGTATCTCTCACAAGGGAAAAGATGATAGCAGATATAACCGTTGCAATGGGTGGGCGTGTGGCAGAAGAGCTGATTTTTGGTTATGATAAAGTTACAAGTGGAGCATCTTCAGACATAAAACAAGCATCGGATCTGTCGCGTGCTATGGTAACAAAATGGGGAATGAGTGATAAAATCGGCCCGGTGTATCACACTCGTGAACAGACTATTCAGGGCTCTGACATAATTTCTGAAGATACATTAAAGCTTATAGATGAAGAAGTAAAACAAATTGTGTATTCTTGCTATGAAAATGCAAAAAATATTCTCAAAGAAAATAGGAAGAATTTAGATCTTGTTGCTGAAAACTTACTGGAGTTTGAAACTTTAACAGGAGATGAAATCAAGGATATATTAAATGGGAAAAAGATTGTTAGAGATGAAAATGAAAGCAAAGAAAAAGTGAGAAAATCCTCTCTTTAATTAGAGAGGTTAACTACTAGACTTCTTACATAACCTAAAAAAAGGCAAAAGATACCCTAGTCACTGTCTATTTCCAGTATTGGCGTTTTTAAGCCTTAAACGCTGCAATTTAGCTGCTTTTAAGTGCAACTAACCTTAGCTAAAATATTTAAGAAATTTACCAAGCAGAAAAAAAAGGCAAAGAAAACCCGTGGTAGCTAGTTATTACACTCTCTATTTTAAAATTTGACGTTGGGTGATGTCTTGAACGCTTTATAAGCGCGTTTCAGCTTGTATAGGTAAAAACCTAGAAATTTTATAAAGACATACGGTGCACATAGTGCAAAAAATTAAACAATAGTACGCCAAATACAAGTTTTCTTGTCATTTTAATCCGCTGCAGAGATTGCGAAGTTAAATAAAATAGCTTCAGTTTTATGATAAGAGGGCTGACGGAGTTTGTCAAGTAAGTTTTTCCAACGCGCTGCCAAAAGTTTGTTACGCAAGAAGCCTAATAATTTCACTATACACTTGATTGTTGTCTTTAGCTTCAATTTCAGTGATAACACTGCATCTATCGGGCTCTTCTATAGCTATTTCCTGAAATCCTTTTCGAACCTTATCGTAAAAGTGAATGTTCATCTCTTCATATTTGTTCTTATCCTTTGCTCTACTCAGCCCAACTTTAATATCAATATCTAGGATGAATGTGACATCTGGACGTTTAATTTTTACTAACTTATGTAGGTCTCTTATTAGCCCTAAATCAACACTAAGCCCATATCCTTGATATGCAATAGTTGAATCGATAAACCGATCGCAAATCACTATCTTTCCTTCTTTTAAAGCTGGTAATATTAATTTTTTCACATGTTCATATCTCATTGAGATGAGTAGCAAAAGTTCAGAGATGGGATCAATATTGTCCTTCAGCAGTATCCCTCTTATCTTCTCTGCAAAGTCAGTGCCACCTGGTTCTCGAGTCAATACCACATTATTTTCGCCGTGAATTTGCTTAAAATGATTTGCAAGTAACTCAGACTGCGTTGTTTTACCAGAGCCATCTATTCCTTCGAAAGTTATGAACATAAGTTTTATAATTGTAATGCTAAAAAAGAATATGCAAACAGTATACACAGGAACTATTTGACATTTAAGTAATAAGATAATAAATTATATGTGGTACATAATTCTCTGTAAGCTATGGTTGCACTGAATACTCCTAAAGTAGATTTTAACTTCACTGCAAAGGACTTCAATCTTTTGGGGGTAGATAACAAATACTATACATTAAGTGACTGCTGTGGAAAAAATGGTCTTATTATAATGTTTATATGCAATCACTGTCCTTATGTTCAATCAATTATTAGTAATCTGGTAAGCGATGTTGATTTATTAAAAAAAGATTATCAGGTAAATACTGTTGCAATAATGCCAAATGATGTAAATGAATACCAAGAAGATTCCTTTGAAAATATGATTAATTTTGCCAAGAAAAATAAGTTTACATTTCCATATTTGATTGATAATACACAGAAAGTAACTGAAGAGTACGGTGCTGTTTGTACTCCCGACTTTTTTGGCTTTAATGCTGGTTTAAATCTCTGCTATCGTGGACGTTTTAACGATGCAAAAAAAGAAAAAGTTCAAAACTACAAAATAGGAAGTAGTGATTTGTTCCAGGCTATGAAATTTATTGCAGAAACTGGCAATTCTCCAGCTGACCAAAAATCAAGTATTGGTTGCTCAATTAAATGGTCTAATTCTACAGGTTAAATATCATGCACAGCAGCTCTCAGCATTTGTTTGATATTATAATTTTACTTTCCGCTGCTGTGTTTATAGTCATAGCGTTTTGGAAAATGAATATCAGCCCAGTACTCGGTTACTTCGTTGCAGGCGCATTGATTGGTTCTCATGGATTTAATCTGATACATTCAGCTGAAGTAATGGATAATTTTGCAGAATTTGGCGTAGTTTTTCTATTATTCATTATAGGTCTTGAATTGACATTTGAACGCCTTATCGCCATGCGTATTCATGTATTTGGGTTTGGTTCTCTTCAAGTTATAGTTACTATGGTAGCAATATGGTGCATCGCCCTTGCTTTTGGGGTGAATACAAATATAGCGGTAATTATTGGTGGTGGGCTTGCATTATCCTCAACAGCAATAGTATTGCAGGTTCTGCAGGAAAAAGGTTCTCAAGCAAGTCAGGTTGGTAGGTTGTCGATAGCAGTACTATTAATGCAGGATTTTGCAGTGGTACCGTTGATAGTATTAGTGCCCCTACTTACTGGCAATTCTGAGAACAGTCTGATAAGCTCATTGGCGGGTTCATTAGTGCAAGCAGCTATTGCATTAGTGCTGATATTTATAACTGGTAGGTTGTTGCTTAGGCCTTTATTTTCGGTTATTGCTAAAATGGAAAGTAATGAGGTCTTTATATCAACGACACTCTTAATAATATTAGGAGCAGCATTTATTACTGAGCAATTTCATTTATCGATGGCACTAGGCGCATTTGTTGCTGGATTATTAGTTGCAGAAACAGAACATAGACACTCGGTAGAACACGCAGTATTACCGTTTAAAGATTTGTTTCTTGGCTTATTTTTCATGACTGTTGGTATGTCTATCGATACCGAACTCTTACTCAATAAGTTACCACTAATTACTTTATTGTCGATCATCCTTATCGTTTTAAAAACATCTATCATATACATATTGTGTAGATTTTTTGGGTTTAAGAGTGCACCTGCCATACAAGCTGGGTTGCTGCTTGCACAAGGCGGTGAATTTGCATTTATTCTATTTCGCTTAGCAGATGAGCTAGACGTACTACCAAGTGAAATCGCTCAAGTACTTATGATGGTAACTACAGTAACTATGGCTTTCACTCCTCTTTTATCAG
The DNA here is from genome assembly GCF_964277405.1 of Wolbachia endosymbiont of Cantharis cryptica. Taxonomy (GTDB): domain Bacteria; phylum Pseudomonadota; class Alphaproteobacteria; order Rickettsiales; family Anaplasmataceae; genus Wolbachia. Next base: position 272,466 of record NZ_OZ195521.1, read on the forward strand.
GACTTGGAGATTGGATAGCAAATTCATTTAGCACTGAGAAAGTAATACTAGATGATGAAGCTGTTGAGACAGATACACAAGATCTTTATAACCATGTAATAGTTGCTGGATTTGGTAGGGTGGGATATATGGTAACAAAAATGCTTACTGCAGAGCATTTAAGTTACGTTGTTGTAGATATTCAATCAAAAATAGTCAAGGAGGGAAAAAGTGACAGTTTTCCTATATATCTTGGAGATGCTACAAGATATGAAATTTTAAAATCAGTAGGAATAGAAAGAGCTCAAGCTCTCGTGATCTCAATCAAGAACGAAGTTACTATAAAGAAAATTGTTTCTCTAGTTGCAACAAATTTTCCGCATGTGAATATTATAATACGCTTACCAGATCTAAGTAATGTAGAGGTTTATAAAAATCTAGGGGCTAGTAAAATTATTCCTGAAACATCTGAAATAGGGTTGCAGTTAGGTGGAGCAGCATTGAGCTTAAGTGGAATTAGCGAAAGTGGAGTTTCATCTTTAAAGAGTAAATTTAGGAAAGGTAATTATAGTATGATAAAGGATATTAGCAGTGATATGGATGAATGATTATTTCTGCAACTTTCTTCCTGTTATCCCAATTTGTGACCAGAAAAAGTCTCAATGTCAGTCACTTGGGTGATGTTCGTTTTTGTCTATAGCTATATATATTACACCATTATACTCTGGGACCATACAAAAATCTGCACGCACGATTCTTGCGGGTAGGTTATAGAAATAAAACTCAATCAAGAGGACTCTATGACTTCTACCGAACAAAGTATGCTACTTTTAATCTAAACAAAACACCAAGAACTGTGGAAGAAATATGCTATTTTAATTTATGGAAAATTATTGTTTACTCCTGTGCAATTAGAGACCATAAATTGCTTTAGCTATATTACACTCAATTTGGCTGATCATAATGTGATGCTACTACACTTTCTTTCTCACCAGAATGTGAGTGACAACTATTACCCCTTAACAATTTCTCGTCATAAGTTTCAATATCAAAATATTTCTCATATTTATCTATATCATCGCGAAGTGAAAGTGCTCTGATCTTGCTCATAATCAAACCTGTACCAGCAGGAATTAATCTTCCTACTATAACATTTTCTTTTAATCCACTTAAAGGGTCTTCCTTTCCACAGAATGCTGCTTCTGTCAGCACTTTTGTTGTCTCTTGGAAAGAGGCAGCAGAAATAAAGGAGTTAGTTTCAAGACTTGCTCTAGTAATACCCTGCAAGATAGGAAGATAATTAGCAGGCCGCTTACCGGAGTTATTCATAGCATTATTTTCTCTATCAACTTCCAGCTTATCAATATTTTCGCCAACCAAGTACATAGTATCACCAGGATCAGTAATTTCTACTTTTTGCAACATTTGTTTTAATATCACCTCTAAATGCTTGTTGTCTATACGAACACCCTGCAATCTGTAAACTTGTTGTATTTCAGAAATCATATAGTGCGCTAAAGCTTCTAACCCAAGTACACGCAAAATATCATGAAGATCAGGGTCACCATCCATCAACAGATCACCTTTACGCACAAAATCACCCTCATTGACTATTACGTGCTTGCTTCTTGATACCAGATATTCAATTGGAGAAACCTGTTCATCCACAGGTTTAATTAATATACTACGTTTTCCTCTCCGATCTTTCTCAGAAAACGCTACATGACCATCTATTTCACTAACAATAGCATGCTCCCTAGGACGTCGTGCTTCAAACAACTCTATAACTCTCGGTAAACCACCAGTAATATCACGAGTTTTAACTGACTCCCTTGGTGTTCTTGTAATAACGTCACCTGCATGAACCTTCTGGCCATCTTGTACATTGAGTACTGCACCGATTGGTATGAAATAACATGCTTCAACGCCACTTGCGAGTGTCATCACTTCACCATTATCGTCAAGTAGCACTATACGAGGACGTAAATTAGCTCCACCAGAGTGCAATTTCCAATCTTTTACTACTTTGCTTGATATTCCAGTAGATTCATCCATCACTTCAGTGATTGAAATCCCATCTTTTAAATCTTGATAAGATACTGTACCAGTCTTTTCCGTAATAATAGGCAATGTATAAGGATCCCATTCTGCTACTTTATCACCAATTTTCACTGGCTCACCTTCACCTACATGAAGTTTAGCACCATAAGGTACACTGTGCCTTAACTTTTCACTACCAAGACTATCAACCAGTACAACTTCACAAGAACGGCTTATCACAATTTTATTCCCGTTTTTGTCTATAATTATGTTACTATTGTTTAGTTTTATTTTAGCATTAATAGAAGCAATAATATTTGAGGATTCAACACCTCTTGTCATTACTCCCCCTATATGGAAAGTACGCATAGTTAACTGAGTACCTGGTTCCCCAACAGATTGAGCAGCTATTACACCGACTGCTTCACCTATTGAAACAACTTTACCAGCTGCAAGATCTCTTCCATAACACAGAGAGCATACACCAGGGCTCATTCCACAAGTTAAAGGTGATCTAATTTTTACAGCATCAAGTCCTGCAATATTGATTTGCTTTACTTTATCCTCATCAATTAATTCCCCTGCATTCACCAATAATTCTTTTGTTACTGGATTATATATATCATTTGCAGCTGTTCTACCTAGTACAACACTCTCTAAAGATGCAACGATAGTACTACCCTCAACTGTAGCCCTGACAACAAGACCGTCTTTTGTTTTACAGTCATGCTTCGTAACTATGCAGTTTTGAGATACATCAACTAAACGACGAGTTAAGTATCCCGAATTTGCAGTTTTAAGTGCAGTGTCAGCCAGACCTTTACGCGCACCATGAGTAGAATTGAAATACTCAAACACGTTTAACCCTTCACGGAAGTTAGAAATTATAGGCGTTTCTATAATTTCACCAGAAGGTTTAGTCATGAGCCCTCGCATTCCTGCTAGTTGTTTCATCTGTGAAGTAGAACCTCTCGCCCCAGAGCTCATCATCATATATACTGAGTTATACTTACTATTAGCGTTATATACAGATATTGCCTTTAACATATCATTAGCTATCATGTCTGTACATTTAGACCATTCGTCTATAACCTTGTTATACCTTTCACTTCTAGTGATTAGTCCATCCTGATATTGTATAGAAAATTTCTTAATTTCACCCCTTGCGTGATCAACATGCATAGCTTTAGTTTCAGGTATAACCAAATCACAACGACCAAAAGAGGCCCCAGAAAACGTGGCATACTCGAAGCCTAATACCATTAATCTATCAGAAAATTCCACTGTGGCACTTTGACCGCAATTACGATATACTAAATCAACTATATTAGTCACTTCTTTAACTGTTAATACCTGATTTATTAGATCAAAGCTCAAATTTTCATGTTTAGGGAAAATCTGCCATAACACTAAACGACCAGGAGTTGTACAAACAGTTTTATAGTAAGTCTCGCCATCTCCATTAATATGTTCCATCCTATATTTTATACTAGAATGGATATGTAAAATACCATCACTTAAGGAATGCTCAATTTCACAAAAAGCACCAAAAGATGGTAAATCCTCTTTTTTATCAATTGGTTCCTGCAAAGTTAGGTAGTATATACCAAGTACTATATCTTTGCTAGGAACTATAATCGGTCTACCATTAGAAGGACTTAAAACATTGTTAGTTGACATCATCAACACTCTAGCTTCAAGCTGAGCTTCTAACGAAATAGGTACGTGCACTGCCATTTGATCACCATCAAAATCAGCGTTAAATGCTGTGCAAACAAGCGGATGAAGTTGTATTGCTTTGCCTTCAATAAGGATTGGTTCAAAAGCCTGGATACCAAGTCTATGTAGAGTAGGTGCTCTATTTAGCAAAACAGGATGCTCTTTTATTACCTCTTCAAGCATATCCCAAACTTCTGGTTTTTCTGCTCTTATCAGTTTACTAGCAAACTTAATAGTTGGAGCCATACCATACATCTTAAGCTTTGAGTAAACGAAAGGCTTGAATAGTTCAAGAGCCATTCTTTTTGGTAATCCACACTGATTTAATTTCAGAGTTGGACCAACAACTATTACGGAACGTCCAGAGTAGTCCACCCTCTTTCCTAAGAGGTTCTGGCGAAAACGGCCTTGTTTTCCCTTTAGCATATCGCTAATAGATTTTTTATATCCAACAGCACCAGCTTTATTTGCCAGAGCATTACGACGGCTATTATCAAAAAGAGAATCAACTGCTTCTTGTAACATCCTTTTTTCGTTGCGAATCATAATTTCAGGAGGATTTAAACTTAATAGTTTCCTCAATCTATTATTCCTATTGATAATAGTCCTATAATGATGATTCAGATCAGAAACTGCAGGACGACCACTTTCAAGCGATACTAAAGGACGCAAATCAGGTGGTAAGATAGGTATAGTAGTAAGTATCATCCACTCAGGTCTATTTCCAGATTTTATAAAGTTTTCAATAATACGCAATCTCTTTATAATTTTCTTTCTTCTTATTTCTGAAGTAACAGACTCTAACTCCAGCCTTAAATTCTTTCTAGTTTCATGTAAATCAAGACGAGTTAGCAATTCTCTTATAGCTTCAACACCTTGCATAGCTACAAAGCTATCAATTCCATAGCTATCTTTAGCTTCATTGTAGGCTTTTTCACTGATAATCTCACCTTTTTCAAAAGGAGCAACAAGAGGATCTATTACAATATAATTATCACTATATAAAATATTCTCAATATCTCTGAGAGATATATCTAATAATGCTCCAATCCTTGAAGGAAGTGACTTCAAAAACCATATATGAGCAACAGGAGACGCAAGCTCTATATGACCCATCCTTTCTCTTCTTACTTTAGAAGATGTAACTTCCACTCCGCACTTTTCACATATGCGACCTCTGTGTCTTCTTTTTTTGTATTTTCCACATAAACACTCGTCATCATTGACAGGGCCAAAGATCTTAGGGCAAAATAATCCACCTTTCTCAACTTTGAATGTACGATAATTTGCAGTTGAGACGTCTTTTATTTCACCATAAGACATAGATTTAATACTTTCAGGACTAGCAACCGATATGCTAATCTTATCAAAGGACTGTGCAATATTAGTGTGAGATATATTTTCAATAACTACATCGTTTTGCTTTAAAGCTACGTTTAAACATAAAGAACGTAGCTCTTTTATCATCACATTAAAAGATTCAGGAGTTCCACATTCAAAATTACTGTCACCTTTTATTATCGATTCATAAATCTTAATCCTACCATTAATGTCATCAGACTTCACAGTTAACATTTCCTGTAAAGTATAGGCAGCACCATAGGCTTGCAATGCCCAACATTCCATTTCACCAAAACGCTGACCACCAAAATGGGATTTCCCTCCGAGAGGTTGCTGAGTAACCAAACTATAAGGTCCTACTGAACGCGCATGAATTTTATCATCAACCAAATGGTGCAATTTAAGCATGTACATATAACCAACCGTAACCTTACGGTCAAATTTTTCACCAGTGCAACCGTCATACAATACAGTTTGTCCAGAGTTATCCAAACCAGCAAGTGCAAAGGATTTTGTTATTTGCTCATCTTTTGGACCTTCAAATACAGGTGCAGCAACAGGAACGCCATCACGTAATTTATGTGCAAACTCAATTAAGTTATTGTCACTAATATCACGAATATTATTGCAGATAGATACGTCACTATCACAGCTATAAACCTCAACAAGGAAGTTACGTAAATTGTCGTACGCGCTTTTACAAGAGTTTAAATAATTTTCCACTAGCGCGTTTAGTTCATCATTTAATGCATCTTTATTAGATATATTAAAAATAGAAGCTGTTATTTCGTCATCACTAACTTCTTCAATTTTTTTATTATCAAGATACGCTGCTACAAATTCTGCAAAGTTATCATCGCCAAGGGATCTAACTTCCTTACAGAAAGTACTTTTAATCTTATTGATTTTATCAAGGATGTTACCTATTTTTTCTCCTAATTTTTTGCAAGCCCAACCTACATGAGTTTCCAGTATTTGCCCCACATTCATTCTTGATGGAACACCAAGAGGGTTAAGGATAATATCAACAGGAGTACCGTCTTCCAAATAAGGCATATCTTCCACTGGTACAACTCGAGAAATCACACCTTTGTTTCCATGTCTACCGGCCATTTTATCCCCTGGCTGTAGACTATGCTTCACAGCAATGAAAACTTTTACTGACATCGACACACCTTGAGGTAGGTCATAACCTTCGTCTAATTTTTCTATTTTTTGCTTAAACTGTGTTATTGCATTTAATACTTTCTCATCAAAATCTTTCTTTAAGCTCTTAACTTGTTCAGAAATAGATCGACTTTTTAATCCTATACCCCACCATTGTTCACGTTCAATAGCATCAAGTTTTTCTTGATCTTGAGAGCAAGAATGAACGAGAAGCTTTTTTAGTTCGTCATAGAAATATTCACTAGTAACATTGATTATATAATCTCGCTCTTTTTTTAAGTCATCCATTTCTTTTTGCTTAATAAGCAATGCCCTTTCGTTTTCTTCAACCCCCCTGCGTGTAAAGACCTGTACATTAATCACTATTCCTTCGATATCCGGAGATGTATATAAAGAAGAATCCGCGCAATCAAATGACTTTTCACCAAAAATCGTCATTAACAATTTTGTTTCAGGAGGTAATGAAAGAGAAGGTTTAGGTGTAACTTTACCTACCAGAATATAGCCTGGACCTACCCTTGTACCAGCTTTTACTATACCACTATCATCCAAGTGATATAAATTTTCTTCATTAACACCAGGTATAGCACGAGTTATTTTTTCTGATCCTAAAGGAGTATCATGCACAACACATTCGAATTCTTCTATATGGATAGAAGTAAATAGATCTTTTTTAACAACTTCACTGGAAATAATAATAGAGTCTTCAAAATTATAACCTTGCCAAGACATAAAAGCGACCAGCAAATTTTTACCAAGTGCTAGCTCACCACTATTAATTGCAGGGCCATCAGCTATTACATCACCCTCTTTAACATAATCACCTACACGTACCAGCGGTCTTTGATTAATACAAGTATTATGGTTAGAACGTTGAAATTTCTTTAAATGATAAATATCCACACCCAAGTAGTTAACCCTTTCTTCATCAAAAGCACGTATAACTATAGAGTTACTATCAGAGCTATCAACTATGCCATCGCGTTTTGCCAAAACTACAGCACCAGAACCAGAAGCTACAAAAGACTCCATACCAGTTGCAACCAGAGGAGCAGTAGGCTTTAATAAAGGTACAGCTTGACGTTGCATGTTTGAACCCATTAATGCTCTATTGGCATCATCATTTTCTAAAAATGGTATTAAAGAGGCTGCAACTGATATTACCTGTTTAGGGGATACGTCAATGTAACTCACTTGATCACTACTTACCATGACGAAACTACCGCCATATCTGCAATATAACATGTCATCGACAAAACAGTTACTTTTATCAAGCTTTACACTGGTATCAGCTATATAATATGAACCTTCATCTATCGCAGATAGATATTCAATTTGATCAGTGACAACCCTATTAACTACTTTTCTATAAGGGCTTTCAATAAAACCATATTTATTAACGCGTGCGTATATAGCTAAACTGTTGATTAACCCTATATTTTGCCCTTCAGGAGTTTCAATAGGGCAAATTCTTCCATAATGAGTTGGATGAACATCACGTACTTCAAACCCTGCACGATCTCTCGTTAAACCGCCAGGACCTAATGCTGAGAGCCTTCTTTTATGCGTTATTTCAGATAATGGATTAGTTTGATCCATAAACTGAGATAATTGAGAAGAATTGAAGAAATCTCTTAAGACATTAGTTAACACTTTTGGATTAATAAAATCGGATGGAGAAACTTTATCTAAACTAGAAGTAGACATAGAATCAATTATTGCACGTTCTAATTTTAACAACCCAGATCTAAACTGATTTTCTATAAACTCTCCAACTGACCTTACTCTTCTATTCCCCAAGTGATCAATGTCATCCACAGATCCTTGACCGTCACGTAATAATACTATTTTTCTTACAATTTCAATAATATCTTCATGCGTTAAAACAGTTAAGTCCTCGTCATAGTTTAACCCAAGGTAAGAGTTAAGTTTCAATCTACCAATGTTAGACAGGTCATAATACTCAGGATTGAAGAAAAGATTATGAAAAAACTCCTCTACTATCTCTAAAACAGGAACTTCGCCAGGACGCAAGACTCTATATATTTCATACAGCGCATCCTGATAAGATATGTTCTCACCTAGGAAAAGTGTATTTAATATATAAGGCCCAACAGACAAATTATCGATGTTTAATACTGATATTTTATCTGTAGATAATAACTCAAGCTTTTTTACGTCTTCCACCTTTATAGGCTCACCAGCAGATAAAATTTTCGTAGAGCTAGCACTATCTATTAAATCTTTTGCGAGAAATAAGCCACATATAGAATCAAAAGGCACTAGATACTCTTTCAATCCATCGTCATGTAGCTTTTTAGCTAATCTTGAGGTAATACGAACGTTAGCCTTAAGCAGCACATTACCTTCAACATCCGTTAAATCAAAAGGTAGCCTAACCCCCTTAAATTTGTCAGGAGTGAAAGGTACTTTCCAACCATCCCTATATTTTACATACTTTATCTTTTCATAAAATCTATTGAGTATGTCATTATTTGATAGGCCCAATGCTTTTAATAAAACTGAGATTGGTAATTTTCTTTTCCTATCAATACGAAAGTATAAATGGTCTTTAACATCAAATTCAATGTCAAGCCAAGAACCTCTATAGGGAATAATTCTAGCAGAATAGATTAGTTTACCGGAATTATAAGTTTTTCCCTTATCGCTATCAAAAAATACACCAGGGGACCTATGCATTTGTGAAACGATGACTTTTTCTACACCATTAATGATGAAAGTGCCTTTATCGGTCATTAGCGGCAACTCACAAAAGTGAACTTCCTGTTCCCCTATAAATTTTACAACGGTTGCAAGTTTAGAATGATCTCCACTCTCTTTAATCGATTTATATTCATCAAGAGAAATACCATCCTGCATAATAACAAGACGTATAGAGGCAATCACTCGAGCAGAAAAAGTTATGCCGCGCTTTACACACTCAGACTCATCATACTTAGGATTATCTATCCTACAACTTATAAACTCAATAGTAGCCCTGTGCAAAGGATCATTTACTGGAAAGACTGAATGAAAAATAGATTCAAGTCTTTCATTACCATTATTTCCAGGAGTAAATGACTTGTATGACTCTTTTTGAACTTTAACCAAATCCAATAAAGAATCTTTTAAATCAATCGACCTAGAATAAGAAACCCTAGGGATAAAAGCACCAGAAGCACACATATAAGAAGAATCAACCATTAAAATACCTCAAACTAACTAAAAGAGCTATATCAATATAAAATTAATATATTAAATATAAACATCCTATTCGAGTTCCACTTTGGTTGCACCCGCTTCAATGAGTAGCTTCTTTATTTCTTCTGCTCTATCTCTAGGAATGTCAATATCAATCACGCATTTAGGCGAGGATTCAACTAATTCTTTTGCTTCTTTTAAGCCTAATTGGCAATCAAATTCAGAATAAATCTCTCTGACCGTTTTAATAATCAGCATTTTTTTTCCTGTATCAAATTCTTGAATTCTAACTCTGCATTCAGTTTTCTTTTGAACAGCAGAACCACCATCCTCACCATCAGGAGGTGGGTTATTACCAGCAGCTCCACCAATATAAGAACCAGCAGGTAACCCTATTTTTTCTTCTAGAACTTTTACAAGTTCAGAGGCCTCTAATAGATTTAAAGATAATATTTTATCAACCAAATCGTTTGTTACATTACTCATAATTACTACCTTACTTAACAACAAATTTACTTTTCAGAACTATAATGATCCAACACTCTCATAAGCCTCATAGAAAGTGAGTTAATAGATAACGCTAACCGAGCAGGGATATTATAAGATATTAAACGCATAATTTTAATACGCAACTCATCCAGAGAAGGCAATTTAGCTAGTTTGTTAACATCCTCCACTGTGAGCACTTGATTTAAATGAGCTGCGCAAATCACAGACATTTTTTCTTTATTAGCATTAATGAAATCAACTATTAGCTTTGCAGCCTCTACTATACCACTAGAGTATATAATAGCAACAGGACCAGAAAACTTGCCTGATAAATAAGAAAATCTGCCAGTTTTTTCCAAAGCCAAGCGAGCTAGAGTGTTTTTAACTACTAATATACCACCCGTCACAGACTTTAGGCTATTCCTGAGGATTAATGAATCATTGGCATTTATGGATTTAAAATTTACCAGTATTAAGAAATCATTATTTACAAACACGTTTATTATGTTCTGTATAAACTCATCCTTACTTTCACGCTTCACGGTATTACTCCCTTAAATTATATCTTCCACTTTGTTTATCTTATAAGCTTTGCCCATAGTTGAATTTAAAAAGACACTCTTAAAGTACACTCCTTTTACAGAAATAGGTTTATTATTTTTAATTACTTTAAGAAAGGCTTTCAAATTTTCTAGCAAATCATCAACGCTAAACTTGATGTTTCCTAATTTACTGTGAATAATACCATTTTTATCCGTCCTAAATTTTATTTGACCAGACTTAATGGTTTTAATAGCTTCTGCAACATTAGAAGTCACAGTGCCAAATTTAGGATTAGGCATCAATCCTTTAGCACCTAACACTTTTGCAATAGGAGTGACTTTTGCTATAAAATCAGGAGTAGTAATACACCAATCAACATCCAGCTTTCTACCCTTTTTTATCTCTTCAACTAAATCCTCTCCTCCCACAATATAAGCACCAGCTTTTTCAGCTTCTGATAAATGCTTATCTTGAGCAAAAACAGCTACTTTAATATCCTTCCCGATACCTTTAGGCAAGACTACTGTACCACGCACCTGCTCCTCAGATTTATGTGAATCTACGCCTAAATTGACTGCAACATCAATTGATTCATTAAACTTTGCTGAAGCAGACTTAATAATCTTTTCTAAACATTGTTTAGGATTATCATTATATGTAATCATGTGCCTAACCTTCTATAACTTCTATACCCATAGACTTAGCAGTACCTATAACCATTTTCACTGCTGAATCTTCATTATCCACTTTCATGTCAACCATTTTATACCTTGCTATCTTAATTATAGCAGACATAGGCAATTTAGCCACCAATTCTTTACCTGGATTACTAGAACTTTTGCTCAATTTAGCCTCCTGCTTAAGTAAGTAAGTCACAGGTGGGCCACTAACAGTAAAATCGTGAGAGCGATCATCCTTTATAGAAATCCGCACTGTTACTAAATCACCCACTTTATAGTTAGCATTAGCTGCGCTAGTCACTTTATTAAAAGCCTCGCAGAACTTAGGAACAGGTATACCACGTGGACCAAGCACTGAAGCAATTTTTGGCCCGGGAACTGCTTTCCCCGCTTCCATTAGTAAGTTAATCTTGGCAATTATAACACTCATAATTAATCCTCTATTTTCTCTACCTGAGCTAGATCTAACTCTATTATTGTTGGCTTACCTAGAATCGACACTTCTACATTAACAATTTTTTTCTCATCATTAATCATATCTACCTTACCAGTAAAGTTTTGAAAGAGACCATCGTTAATTTTCACTTTTTCACCCTTTTCATAACCATGACTTAGCTTTTTCGTCTCTTGAGCATCATAAAGCGCATTACACATTGAGTGAATCTCATCATCCGAAATCACTTTTGGCACATTACCATTTTTTAAGAATCCATAGACTTTAAGAGACTTTGGTATATTATTGACAAAATTTAATACTCCATCACACAAATTCACGTATAAAAAGACATAGCCAGGAAAGCATTTCCTTCGTGTAGCAACTTTTTTAGATCTTAATTCCACTTCACTTGGCTCTTCATACGGGATAAAAACTTCCTTAAAATAATCATTAACTCCCAATCTTATAGAATTTTCTAATACGTGTTGGCACACTTTCTCTTCATAATTGGAAGCAACTCTCAAGATATACCACTTGTATTTATTGAATTCCCTGCGCTTTAATTCTATCTCATCATCTGAAACTATTTTGAAATTGCTAGATTCACCACTGCAAACCCCGGGTATTTGACTCAAAATATTCCTACTCTCATCGCATAGATGCATGCATACATACACTTCATATAACTCTTTTGTATCAAATTTTGGATTACATACCGTTTGATAAGGAATAAATACTTCCTTAAAGTAGACAGCATTGCTTACCAATTCACGGATATGCCCCTCATATCCATGATCAACTTTAATGATGTACCATTTATATTCATATGCCATAAACAATTCCAAATAAAGCCTTAATTGCGTAAAGAGATATAAAATCTACAAAACAAAAGAAAACCGAAAAGCATAATATAACAACTATTACAATAAATAGAGATGATAACACTTCCTGCTTCTTCACCCAGGCAATTCTTCGTATTTCTTGCTTTATATCACAAAAAAAACCACTCAAACTTTTTAACATTTCCATCACAATATTAATGCAGGAGCGATAGGAATTGAACCTACAACCTCTGGTTTTGGAGACCAGCGCTCTACCAATTGAGCTACACTCCTATGACTCAAACTTTCTACTCTAAAATTTCAGAAATAACACCAGAACCAACAGTCCTACCGCCTTCTCTTATCGCAAAACGCAATCCCTTATCCATCGCTACCGATACTTGCAATTCTACTTCTATACTTACATTATCTCCAGGCATTACCATCTCTTTTCCGTCCAGCAATTTTATACTTCCCGTTACATCCGTGGTCCTAAAATAAAACTGTGGCTGGTAATTCACAAAAAATGGCGTATGCCTCCCTCCTTCTTCTTTCTTTAATATGTAGACCTCCGCCTTAAATTTCTTGTGCGGCGTTATTGTCCCTGGCTTTGCTAATACTTGCCCTCTCTCCACTTCTTCTCTTTTTGTTCCTCTTAGCAATATCCCTACATTGAGTCCTGCACTTCCCTTATCTAGCAACTTCTTAAACATCTCAACACCAGTACATATCGTCTTCTGCGTCGCTTTCAGACCTATCATCTCTATCTCATCACCCGCCTTTATTTCTCCCTTCTCTATTCTTCCTGTTATTACCGTTCCACGCCCCGATATTGAAAATACATCCTCAATTGGCAGTAAAAATGGTAAATCCACAGGCCTTGGTGGAATTGGCACATACCCGTCCAACTTTTTCATCAACTTATCTATTGATTTCTTACCATATTCGCTATCCTCATCTTCCAGCGCCTTCAATGCTGAACCCACAATAACTGGCACATCATCACCTGGATACCCGTATTTACTTAGCAACTCTCTAATTTCCATCTCAACCAAACCTATCATATCATGATCAGCTACATCAGCTTTATTTATATACACCACGATATATCCAACACCAACTTGCTTAGCAAGCAATATATGCTCTCTCGTTTGCGGCATTGGCCCGTCAACTCCAGACACTACCAATATTGCCGCATCCATCTGCGCTGCACCTACTATCATGTTTTTTACATAATCAGCATGTCCAGGACAATCAACATGCGCATAATGCTTTTCTTCCGTTTCATACTCAACATGCGCTGTTGCTATCGTTATTCCTCTTTTCCTTTCTTCTGGTGCCTTATCTATTTGATCATACGCTACAAAACTCCCATAATACTTCGTTATCGCCGCCGTCAATGTTGTCTTTCCATGGTCAACATGCCCTATTGTTCCCACGTTTATGTGCGGCTTACCAAATGCTTCTACTATTTGTGTCATAATTTAAACTTTTCTACCTAAAATACAAATACATCAATAAATAATATGTTGATTTTATAAAAATACAACAAAAAAAAAGAGCGGATAGTGGGATTCGAACCCACTCCACTAGCTTGGAAGGCTAGAGCTCTACCAATTAAGCTATACCCGCACAATGGAGGAGGTAGGATTCGAACCTACGTACGCAATGCGGACAGATTTACAGTCTGTTACCTTTAACCACTCGGTCACTCCTCCACAAAATTTGTTAAGAGAGTACTATTCTAGTATCTTAACTTAAGCTTTTACTATATATTATTTAATACTAAATGCCTAAAACTAAAAAATCAAGCAATAAAACCTTGTTTGACTAAGATTAGGCGGACTTCATTTTATATAACTCAATATTGTTAATAAAGTGCCTAAATAGATAATGTGAATCGTGCGTACCTGGCGCTTCTTCTGGGTGGTATTGCACAGAAAAGACTGGGTAATTCTTCATCATTATTCCCTCTACACTATTATCAAATAGAGAAATATGAGTAACTTCAACGTTACTTGGTAGAGAAGATGAATCAACAACAAAGCCATGATTTTGGCTGGTGATCTCAACTTTTCCGCTATTTACATTATAAACTGGATGGTTGCTTCCTCGGTGACCAACATTCATCTTGATGGTTTTTGCCCCCAAAGTAATCGCAAGTAATTGATGACCCATGCATATGCCAAAAACTGGTATTTTAGACTTTACAATAACATCTATTTCTGGAACTACACTCTCCCCTATTTCTTGCGGATCACCAGGACCATTTGAAAACACTATACCATCTGGACCCATGCTTAATATTTTTTGAGCAAAACCTCTATCTGGCTTGATTAATTCAATTGCACAACCAAGTTCTATTAAGCGCGAAACTATACTAGCCTTTGCACCGAAATCAACCACCACAACTTTATATTTTGCATTAAGATCGTTTTTAAAATTATTATTTAAACTGACTTTATTGATTATATCTATTCCATTTATAGGTTTGTATTTCTTCAATTCATCCAACGCATGCATCTCGCTCGATGAGCATATCATTCCATTTTGAAATCCATGTTTTCTCAAATGTCTCGTCAAGGCTCTAGTATCAATTCCTGATATCCCAACTACATTATTCCTCTCTAACCAATCATTTAAACTAATATATGAAGAATGATGAGACACAGGAGAAAGTTCACGCATAATCACACCACTTGCAAAAATTCTCTCACCTTCATTATCCTTGTAGTTTATTCCGACATTACCAACATGAGGAAAAGTGAATGTTATAATCTGATCAGCAAAAGAAGGGTCAGTTATAGTGTGCTGATAACCAGTCATACCAGTGGTAAAACAGATTTCACCTATGCACTTGCCTTTTTTACCTATTGATTTTCCCAAAAAGCACTTACCATCTTGTAAAACTAAAACCGCATCCTGCACTCAATTCTCTCTAACTGATTCAAAACAGTATATAAGGATTTCAAATAATACGTAACTCTTTCTAAAATTGTAAACTTAACCACGAATCGGCAAAGAATAATATAAAAAAACTTTTCCCTCAATGTAAAGATTACTTGACAAACTCCGCCAATCCTCTTATCATGCTAGTGGAGTTATTCATTTAGCTTCAATCTGTGCAGATTAAAACGACAAAAAAGTATTATAATTGGCGTCTTATATTCGATTTTTTGCACTATGTGCACCCTATGTCTTCACAACATTTTTAGGTTTTTACCTATAAAAGCTGAAACGGGCTTATAAAGCGTTTAAGACAGTAGAGAACGCCAGTTTGCAGGATTAGAGAGTAAGCACTATCTAACACGGGACTTTTTTGCCTTTTTTTCTGCTTAGAAAATTTTTTAGACATTTATAGCTCAAGATTAATTGCGTTAAAAAGCAGCTAAGTCGCGGTTATTAAACGTTTAAAACATAAAAAAACGCCAATGTTTTTAAATAGATGTTGACCGGGTTTCCTTTTGCCTTTTCTTCCCATTTGGTAAATTTCTTAATGTTTGTAGCTAAAGTAATTTATAGCCTTTCACATAAATGAAGTAAGATGCGTGTTTATGGCTGTTGTAAATTGCAGTTGAATTGTTGTAGAAAGAGCTATAAAACATATTGTTGACTACCTTCACATTTTGTATTAAACATGAATAAATTATTAAGTGAAGTGGAGGGTTACAATGCATACTAATGAGAATCAACCTAAAAAAATAAATGAGAAGTGGTTAGCTATAGGAGCTGGATCGCTATTGTTTATAATGATGCTACCGTCAATTCTTCTTTTAGCAAAAATAGCTATAGGGCTAATTATGGTCCCGGTTGCAGCAATAGCGATAAAAATTGCCTCAAAAACAATATCAAATGTTTTAGAGGATAAACAGGCAGATCAAAATCAAGCAACGCAACAAACAACACAAAGTAAAATTATAAACCTAGCTATTGGACTAATATCTATATTTGCAGGCGGGCTATCACTGCTCATCATAGCACAAACTGGTTTAACTGCAGCATGTGCAGCTGTAGCTGCTTTAGTTCTATACGAGTGTTTTGAAGGAAAAATAGGTGGAAATATAAAAGACAAATTCGATGAAATAGCTAAAACTACAACTAACTGTATTGTTAGTAACATAAAAAAACTTATTCCACCACAAAACCGCCAGGACATAACAGTCTAAACTTCAGTTGACTTTGTGTATGTTTATTAAACAGGTTACATTGCTAATCTGTATTTCTCGTACTACTATAAATTGGCTATGTAAGAGCTTTATTCGTAACCGTTCACGCAATGGCGTCAACTTAAGGAAAAATGTTAGTGATTGTGTATAAAATTTCTCTCTAAAATTTTTACCATTAAATTATCCAAAAACTCCAAGAAACAGCACTTTTGTTTCTATTTTATTTCAACAAAGAAGTTTAAAATGTGTCCTTTTTAGGTGATACATGCAGAAAGGAAAGAATCTTATTTTACGGATTAAAAATACAATATACTTGAAAACTTTTCAGAAAATCCATTGTGTTGAAAAAAACAGTTTCACACGAACAAGAAAACTTCCTTTTCCGACAGTATTTTCTATGATTTTAAAGTTAATTAAAAAAAGTTTAGGGATAGAATGTGAGCTTATGGATCCATTAAGTTCCACCTTCAAAACAAGCCTGACCTTACCCAGAAAAAGTAGAGAGGAAGTTAAGCCATTTTTATTATGAAAATGATGAATCAAATTTCTCAGGAATGCAATAATTAATAGTAGAATGTCTACGCTGTTTGTTATAAAAAATTTCTATGTACTCAAATATAGCAGTTCTAGTTTGCTGAGCAGAGTGTTGCGAAGTATCAATAAGAAGCTCCCGTTTGAGTGAGCTGAAAAAGCTTTCAACAACAGAGTTGTCATAACAACAGCCTGTGTGACTCATGCTGGAAATGATGTTTTTTGTGTTCAGCAAAAACTGATAATTTTTAGAGGTATATTGTGAACCTTGATCACTATGAAATAGCAGATCTTTGGCTGGTTTGCGCTTATCAACAGCCATCAATAAAGCATCTATAACTAATCGCTTAGTTATTGTACTACTCATTGACCAGCCAACTACCATACGTGAATATAGATCAATTATTGCTGCCAAATATAGCCATCCATCCTTAGTTTTTATGTATGTAATATCAGTTACCCATACTTTATTTGGCTGACTAGTAGTAAAGTTTTGGTCCAATATATTGGGAGTTATAACCCTATTGTCAGTCTGCTGTTTTTTGCTTTTGAATCTTCGCCTCAGTCTAGCTTGAATACCATTTTTTTGCATGATATCCTGCACTGTTTTGATGTTGCAATTTTTACCTAAAGCCTTTAGTTCAGCATGAATCTTAGGTGCCCCATATCTACAATTAGATGCTTGGTATATTTTTTGAATGTCTGCTAGAAGCTGCTCCCTTGTTAATTCTTTGCTGCTTTTCTTCTTACTAGTCCATTTGTAGTAGCCGCTAGCAGATACTTTCAAAATCCTGCATAACTCCTGTACTTTATAGTAGTTTCCATGCTTTTTGATAAATAAATATTTTACTCTTTGTGACTTGCAAAATATCCCAGGGCTTTTTTTTAAATGTCTCTTTCTCTAGTAACTCTTGTTAGTTCTTTCTTTAATTCAAACTTTTCTTTATCACATGGTGCCAACTTTCCCTTACCAGGAAATGCTTCTTCTATTGATCCTTTTTCGTTATATTTTTTTATCCAGTCACTTAGTGTACTGTTATCTATTCCTAAATCTTTAGCTATTTTGCTTGCTGACTGCCCCGTTTCCTTTACCAACTTTATTGCCTCTAATTTAAATTCCACTGTGTAATTTTTTCTGTTCTTTACCATAATAAGCCCTCATAATCATGTTTTATTTTACTTCAAAAATGGCTTAACTTCCTCTCTACTTTTTCTGGGTAAGGTCATTATATACCTACCACCATACTCACCTGACTGTTGAGAGGTTTTGGTTATATATAAAACAGAACGTTTTGCGCAATAAAATCTACGATACAATTGCTCTGCTTGAGAGCGCTTTGTGTAAATTTATTGCCTCTCTTTCTCACTCCGCAATTAAAAAACTCTGTAATGCTGCTTATTTGATTCACTAGTAATGAGAATTGGTATCAGCATAGATTCCGCTAACGAGTAGCGGAATGACGAATTTGTTGTTTTTCAAATTGTAGGTAAACCTAAGCCACTTTAGCTATAGACAAATGGGTGCATTATAATATTTGCAGTGGGTGAGAAGCAGTACCTCCAGGGTTGCAGCTATACGAACATTGTGATCTTGGCCTATAGCTAAGCTGCGTGCGGCGCTAACGAGTAACGGTTGTCGGTAAACCTAAGTCAGTTTAGCTATAGTACAGAATCCGTAAGCCTAACATTCTGCACATCCATAAAAAACAAACCTTCTTTCTCGTCTTGAACGCTAATAATAGAGTGAGTGTTAAGAGGTAAAGGGTCATTTATATGTCCATGGCCTATTCCTTGAACTGTAAACACTGGAAAGTTTACGCTTTTTGCAAATCTCTCTTTTACAACTTCAACAAGATTATCATTACCGGAGTTAACAAAGTTTCCAAAAATTACTGCATGTACTTCATTGAAAATATGAGCTTGTTTTAGGTGATCTAAACTGCGCTCGATTGCATATGGGTAGACCCTTGTATCTTCTAAAAATAAAATTTTCCCTTTTGCATTCACTTGCCAAGCAGTTCCTATACTATTTTCAACTAGAGTCATATTACCACCAACGATTTTGGATTCTAACCTGCCACTTTTTAGTTTAGTACCATTGTTAATTATTTTTAAGTTATCAAATCTAATAGAACTCCGCTGACCTAGAATTAGTCCTTTTAATTTTTCAACAGAACTTTCAGAAACGGAGTTATTTACTGTCATTTCCAACATGGTACCGTGAAGAGTTTGCCAATCGTATTTGACTTGTAGATAGATGTGCAAAGCAGTTATATCGCTGTAGCCTATAAAAATTTTCTTGTTTTTATTTTGAGCAATTCTTTCTTTTTTATCATTGGGCAATTTTTCTAAGTAAGGAATTAACCGAGAAGCCCCTTCTCCTCCTCTAATGCACCAAATTATTCTGCTATCATCGGTTAGGGCGCTAATCAAATCATTTGCTCTAAATTCATCAGAGTTAGAGTAGAATGGATTATCATTGCTGTATATTTTCTCCGAAATATGGGGATTAAAATCTAAAGCTTCTACATATTCTTTCATGGCAGTCAGATCTGATTCTTTTCCCTTGGAGGAAGGAGCAATGACATCAACTTGGTCGATTGCATGAGTGCCTGTATTAGCACATAAAGTGAGAATGAAATAGAAAAGGTAAATGATCATTAAAATATCTTATAAAACTCTTTTTTTAGTATATCGTCCAATTCAGAAAGTGAAGCTTCAACTCTTAATTCTTTCATTGATGTAACACCATAATCTTTCAGCCCGCAAGGAATAATACCCTTATAGTGAGAGAGATCTGGAAAGACGTTAAGCGCTATGCCATGATAAGTTACCCATTTTCTTAAGCGAATGCCAAAAGCTGCTATTTTTTCTTCTACTCCATTATTGTTCACCCAAATGCCTATTCTATCTTCTTTGAATTCTCCAAGTATATTAAAGTGTTTTAAAACATTTATTATCCAATTACTTAGGTCTCTAATATATAGCTTTATATCACATTTATTTCTTTTTTTGAGGTTTAGCATTAAATATATAATGCGCTGCCCTGGACCGTGATATGTGTGTTTGCCACCCCTACCTGTCTTATATATAGGAAATAGTTTTTCAACAATGTCGTCATCTGCTGCACCGGTCCCTGCAGTATAAAGTGGAGGGTGCTGGAGTAGCCATACCAATTCATCAGATGAATTATTATAAATTTGTCGAACTTTCTCTTCCATGAATTTTACAGCATAGTTATAATCAATAAGCTGATCAGATATTAGCCATTCTGTCATGTTTAATTTTTTCCCCCCTTATTCTGTAGAATAAACTTAAGTGCGTGCTATTGTCGCATTTTATATATCACTTTCTTAACTTTTATACAAAGTATTAAAAATACTAAAAAGAGCATATCGATTCATTTAATAATAATGGTGTAGAATGTTAATTTGTTGATTAACATAGGAGGTAATATGCCTAATAACAAAAATGGCAAGAAAGAAGCACCTGCAATTACATCAATAGATCAAGCTTCTGTTGAAAATATCCTTGCACCTGAGCCACCAAAAGGACCTGTTGAACTTAGACGCTCCCAACAACCAGTTGACCACCGTCCAACTTCTGATGAGGGAGAACCTTATACAGAGCCTCAGGATGCTATTAACAGGGAGCCACCTAGAGAAACGAGGCGTCATGGCAAATATCTTGGTCCTGGTTCTAATGACAGTGTGCTACCTAGAGAGACGAGGCGTCATGGCAAGTACCTTGATCGTGAACCTGATTCTAAATTTTCCTCCGTTTTACAAACTGAGCGCTCATTCCCCGAGCATCAGAAATAAATAAAATAATAACATAGAGTTTTTTTAAGTGGTGTCTAACTCAATGACACCACTTTCACTTTCTTAAATACAGAATTTCAAATCAAATACATTTCCAGTTTTAATGATTTTTATTTTCCAACAAACAAGAGGCAAACATGAATTTCAATATTTTTCAAAGAAGAAAAATACATAAATATTCTGCTCTGCAGCTCATAATGGAGCCAAGTTGGAGTGAGCGTAATTATGTAAGTTTTGCTGAGGAAGGTTACGTCAAAAATGTTATTGCCTTTCGAGCAATCAATATGATTGCAAATGCTGCATCTTCAGTACCTTTTATTCTCTATCGGCTTACTGAGCAGGGAAAGTCACAACTAAAAGTCCATCCATTATTAAAGTTACTTTATTCTCCTAACCCAATAACATCAAAATCAGAATTTGTTGAAGGAATTGTAACTTATCGATTAATTAGCGGTAATGCTTATGTGCTAATGATTGAGTCGAATAGGAAACCACCAACAGAGCTTTATCTTCTGCGCCCAGATAGGGTTGAGATTGTTCCTGGAAGAAATAACGTTCCTTATACATATCGCTATACTGTGAATAATAACAGTTATGACTTTAAAGTTAATAAGCTAACTGGACGTTCAGCAGTGTTGCATCTTAAAACCTTCAACCCTTTGAGTGATTGGTATGGACTGTCACCAATTGAAGCAGCCGCATATAGTATAGATCAGCATAATCAGGCGGGTGCTTGGAATCAAGCGATGTTGCAAAATGGGGCAAGACCAAGTGGTGCAATAGTTGTGAAATCAGCGAAAGATGGGAGTGGCGGAAATTTAAGTCAAGAGCAATACCAACGCTTGAAAGAGCAGATAAATGATCATTATTCAGGTCCCGTCAACGCTGGAAGACCGATATTGCTTGAAGGAGGATTGGAGTGGAAGGAAATGAGTCTATCACCAAGGGATATGGATTTTATTGAGTCCAAACACAGCTCAGCTCGTGATATTGCCCTGGCTTTTGGTGTTCCACCGCAGTTGCTTGGCATACCAGGTGATAATACTTACAGCAATTTAGTTGAAGCGCGCTTGTCCCTATGGGAACAAACGGTTTTACCAACGCTAGAAAATATTGTCCGTCACCTGAATTCTTGGCTAACACCAAAATTTGGCGAGGATCTATGTTTGTCATACGACAAAGATGCAATAGAAATTCTCATGGAAAAGAGGCAAAAATTGTCGAAATACGTAGAAAATGCAAGCTTCATGACACTCAATGAAAAAAGGGAAGCGTTTGGCCTGCCACCATTACCGGGTGGCGATCAGTTAGATTGAAAGCTTGGAATTTATTGCTGAACATATTGGAATTGTCAATAGGCGTTTTATATTTATGTCAAATTATATTAATATGCTAGGGGTAAGTTATGAACATAACACAGCAAAGATAGTTTACTTTGTGTGGCACAAATGATGCATTTTTTGATATGCTTTTTGAAAACCCAATAGGGAATAAGTATCATCAATAGTTGCTGTTTTTATTTTTCCATTCACTACCATTGATAATCCTTGCTTCATTTTTAGAATGAGATCTTGATCTGTTTTTGTATGCTCTGCCCACGCAAAATTTCCCTGTATTATGGGCAACGTATATTTAATTTTTTTATCAATATTGAGAGTTACAGGCTCTTTATCATATTGAAAATCAGAAGTGACGCTGATCTCATCTGCCTTTTTATCAACATAACTGACCATTACATATGGCTTGCGATTGGTTGTATAATGCTCGCTTTTTTTCTTAGGGTAAGATACGATGTAACACACTTTCTCTCCATCTTCCAATGCAGTATATACAAGCCAATCTTTGTATTTTTCCTTCAATTGAACATTACTAACCGATGCAAAAGCACCTATTGAAAAAAATATTAGAAATACGAAAAAACTACGCATGCAAACCAAATTTCAAACTTTCCGATTGTATATATTGTTTTACCTTACTCATCGCTTGTTCAGCTAGCTGCCTTATTCTTTCTCTTGAAACACAATATTTTTTACTCAGCTCATCTAGAGTTTGAGTATTCTCAGACAAATATCTGCTAATAAAAATGTCTCTTGCCCTTTCGTTGAGGTTTGCTAGCGCGTTGTTTAAAATTGTTTCTTTTAATTCTTTCTCTTCATGATTCTGATAGGTTACTTCTTGACTGACCGAGTTACACGGGATCATATCTTGTAGCTCCTTTTTAGAGTCATCACCTATTTTTATGCAATTATTTAGCGACTGATCCTTACAAGCTAAACGGTAATTCATCTGTACAACGTCTCCTTCGGATACAGAAAGCTCATTGGATATTGCTTTTATTTCTTCATTACTTAAAGTTTCTCTGTTTGTATATTGTAAAATTCTCTTTTTTATTTTACGCAAACTAAAAAATAATCTCCTTTGTGCTTGCGTTGTGCCTATTTTTACAAATGACCAAGATTTCAATATGAAGTCCTTTATTGAAGCTTTAATCCACCATACCGCATAAGTTGAAAAGCGAAACCCTAAATCAGGATTAAACTTTTTCACTGCATGCATTAAACCCATATTTCCTTCCATGATCAGGTCCATTAGCAATAGTCCATAATTTTTGAACTTCATTGCAATTTTCACTACCAAATTCAAATGGCTGGTAATTAATTTATGAGCAGAAGAAATATCCTTGTAGTCATTCCAATTTTTTGCTAGTTGTACTTCTTCCTCTTGAGACAACATAGGAAACTTTTGCACTTTAGCAACATATTGCATAAGATTAGTGCTACTATTAATACATAGGCTCACCGTTGGGACTAACATAACAACTTCATTAAAACTCTATGCATATAATATATTGATTTTCTAGCAAAAATTCAAGCTTTAATTTTAAGAAAGCACAAACCTACTGTATATCTCTAAATTTCTTAGATATCTTGACGCTGGCTGCTAGCACGTAACATACAACTGCACAAATATTATAGCTTAAAGCAGCCCACATAGCAAATAGTGCCATTCCAGTGCTTGGCACTGGAATCCACATTTCTTTTTTCTAGATCCCAGTGTCACACACTGGGATGACAAGAAAGAACCACCAGGATGACAAGCAAAAGTCACTGGGAGGTGATAGGAGAGCAGACTAGAAATTAAACGCCACTCCAGCTTCTACACCAACAGTACTGTAAAGAACTTTATATGCGTCTTTAGTAACTGCATTGTTCGCATCTTTTTTATCGAATTTAGCACCATAAGCACCGAAATAACGACCTCCAGCAACAAGATCGATACCTGTAGTTAAAGGATAGCTAACACCAGCTTTTGCTTGATAAGCAAAACCGAATCCATGCTTTTGATCCGCAACAATTTTTTCTTTTGCAGGATTGCTGATATACGCTACACCAACACCAACACCAACATATGGAATAACAGACATATCTGCGATTTGTACATCGTAATGAACGTTAACCAGCCCCGAAATTACTGATAACTTATCTGCAACACTTGGTGTAAATATTGCATCTGTAACGGTATTCTTGTCTAGTTGCGAATAGCCCCCCTCAAACTCAACTCTGACGCCATCCATTCTGCAACCAAATGCACCACTACCAGCTATAAAGGATGCTTTCAAAGGATCTTGAGCTTCAGTGTCCTTTTTGTAGTCAATACCAGCAATGCTTGTCTTAATAGGTAAAAATTCACCGTTGTATTGCGCACGAAAATAGTAACTGGTTTCTTCATCATCTATTGGACCAATAGGGTCTGAAAAAGCAGAGTGTGATAAACTTAGCAACGTTACTAAAGCGGTTGCTGAAAAAAACTTTTTATAATGCATAATTGTCCTCGTTAAAAAAATTAAAATTCCACTTTAGCAATTTAAGCAAAAACTAAAGTTAAGTCAAGTACTAACTTAAATAACATAAAATATTTGACATTTAAACTAATTTTTAGGGGAAGGTAAAGATTTTATTAATGAAAAGGCAGAATTATATGACTTTTTACTCTTGATAGACTTCTTGCATAACCTAAAAAAAGGCAAAAGAAACCCCGTGGTGCGAGTTTTGACTCTCTATTACTGTAAGTGGCGCTGTAATAATGTGCTAACGCTTAATATAAGCGCGATTTGGCTGAATGTAGAAAAAATTTAAAAGACATGCAGCCGCCATAATTTTATGTAATCCGCCAAAAAATACCCTGAGTTTTTTTACTGAATTTTGTCATTGAGCCTGCAGGTCAAAAACAAGTTTTGAGTCAGAAATACCCTTAGCACCATGATAAGGGGGCTGGCGGAGTTTGTCAAGAAATTTCTTCCAACGCGCTGCCGAAAGTTTGTTATGCAAGAGGTCTATTACTCTCACTAGCTCTAGTATTTCTTTATTCTCTGCACCATCCTCAATGCTGCAGCTTCTTCCACCTTTGTGTAATCTTGTAGGTGGATATATAAAGAAGCGCCAGCGTTAGAAATACCAGAAAAGAAATAATAATTATAGAAAAAATTTAAAAGGGAAGCTTAAACCCAGGTGGTAAACCCATCATACCTGCAAGATCAGAGGTTGCATTTGCAATATCTTCCTCTGCCTTCTTAATGGCATCGTTGAACGCTGCTGTTACTAAATCCTCTACTATATCCTTCTCCTCATTTCTCATAAGCTCTAAGTCTATGTTTACCTTTTTAACTTTATAACTGCCTATTTTTACAACCACTACCGTCACAACAACTTGACCACCACCAGAAATACCTTGAAACTCTTGTCCAATGTATTTTTCTTGAGCTTCTGCAAGCTTTTTTTGCATCTCTTGCGCTTGCTTCATTATTTGACTAAAATCCACAACTTACTCCTTATTCTCTATATTAACTACTTTTGCACCTTTAAACGTATCAAGTATGTCCTTAACTGCAGGTGCATAACTTAAATTACTTACTTCCCTGTTTATATAACCTGCATCAACTGTAACAACCCACTCTTGCTTAGTGGCTTGGTTTAAGTAATTTTTTAAGTCATTACAAAAATTACTATCCAACTGAGATACAGCTTTTAATTTTAAATACCCAGGTTTGCAATCCGTTAATTGTAGATTACTACATAGCTGTTTGTAAAGATAAATTTGGTTATTCTGTCGTAATAGTTGCAAAATCTTATTAAAATCATAATTTTTTTGCTGTGCGTTCTCTGCGTTGCGCATATTCCTTTGCTGTGTATTCTGCGTAAGAATTTTTTTGACCATCTGTTCCGGAGAGGGTAAATCAGAAAGATAACAGAGGCCAATTAACATCATTTCAGCAGCAACATCATTACATGTTGAAGCTTTTATATCTTGAACTCCCTTGAGCAATACCTTCCACAATCTCGAGAAAAATATTAAGGACTTCTTTATACTTAAGTCTTTTATCCTGTTCTTTTCACATTCTGTAACTGAACTATCAATCTCTTTTGTAATTAAAAAACGGCATATTAACTGGATTGTTTGTAACAGGCCTTCAAAAATACTAAGTGGGTTTGCTGTCTTTACCGCCTTGTCAAACACTGATAGAGCCTTCTGTAAATCACCATCTAATATTGCTCCTAATAGATCAAATATAATATCTTTATCCACTAAGCCAAGTATGTCTATCACATTTGTAGTAGATATTGTACCATCTTTACTATATAGCACTGCTTGATTCATCAAAAACAAGGCGTTACGCATTGAATTGCCAGAATGGTGTGCAATTAATTCTGACGCTCCCTTTTCAATGAAATAATTTTCTTTTTGTGCAATGTAATTCAAACGCTCTACTATCTTAGCTACAGGAATGTTGTGCAAATCAAATCTTTGACAACGTGCAATGATAGTTATTGGTATCTTTTTTATTTCTGTAGTTGCCAAAATAAACTTTACACTTGATGGTGGCTCCTCTAGGGTTTTAAGTAATGCATTAAATGCACTACTCGATAACATGTGTACTTCATCTATAATGTAAACTTTGAATTTAGAATTTATAGGTGAATAGCAAATATCTCCTAGGATTACTTTGATATCTTCAACGCTAGTGTGACTTGCTGCATCGATTTCAATCACATCTGGATGACTTGAATTTTTTATCGCTAGACAATTTTTACATGATCCACAAGGCTCAAAAGTTGGTCCCAAGGAACAATTCAAACATAAAGCTATTATTCTTGCTGTGGTAGTTTTACCAACTCCACTACTGCCAGAGAGCAGTATAGCTTGTGGGATTTTGTTGAGAGTAAAAGCGTTTTCTAATATACGCACTAATATATCTTGACCTACTAGATCTTTGAAGCTACCAGGACGATATTTTAATGCTATGTTCACAGCTCAGAATAAAATAAACAATGAAATAGGTATGCAACCCAAAAAGATTCTGATATAGCTGCTTCATTTCTGACCTGACCAAGTTACAGAGTTTTTGCCTGCATACCTTATAAAATATTATACTTTTTTTTTTATTTAGCAAGGTATATCCTATATTAGCCTTATAATTTGATATGTTAGATCTCTTGCAACACTACTTTGGAGTAAATAACTGTTACCCAAAATACTCTTTTTCTGTCATCCCAGTGCTTGACTACTTGGATCCAGAAAACTTAATTTTAAATGAGTACTCCAGGTGGCTGTATAATAAGAACTGGATTCCAGTGTCAGCTACTTGCATGACATCATTTGCTGTGCAATTTACCTTCAAAAATAAATGTTCGTACAGTTGTGGGTCAAGCCATAGGATGACAAACAAAGAGTACTGGGATGACAAAGGAGAGGTGTTATGATCTTATATCACTTCCCTCTTTGTCCGTTTTCACGAAAAGTTAGAGCTCTTCTAAAAGAAAAAAAGTTGAGTTGCGATTTAGTACACGAGAACCCGTGGGAGAAGCGGAATGAATTTATGAAGATCAACCTAACTGGGCAGGTACCAGTTCTTATAGATAATAACTTTATTATAGCAGACAGTAACGCTATTTGTGAATATCTAGAAGAAACTTACAACAGCGATATCAAATTGCTTGATTCGTCTACTGTTGTTAAGTCTAAAATACGCGCTTTAATTAATTGGTTTGATAATAAATTTTATAATGAAATTACTAAATATATTATAAATGAGAAAGTGATAATTAACCGCAGTCCTGACTCTAGGTTTCTTCATGCAGCTCAACATAACCTGTCTTGCCATATAGAATACATTGAACACTTGATTAACAAGAACGTTTGGCTTGCAACCGATAAGTTCACTTTAGCTGATATTACCTTAGCATCGCATATTTCTGTGATGGACTACGTAAATAGTTTTCCATGGGAAAAAAGTAAAATTTTAAAAGAATGGTACTCTATTGTTAAGTCAAGGCCTTGTTTTCGCGAGATATTATTAGAGAGAGTTTCTGGTTTAACTCCTCCGAGACATTATGCTGACCTTGATTTTTAACTAGACTTCTTGCATAACAAACTTTTGGCAGCACGTTGGAAAAACCACTTGACAAATTCCGCCAATCCTCTTATTATGCTAGTGGAGTTATTCATTTAGCTTCAATCTGTGCAGATTAAAACGACAAAAAAGTATTATAATTGGCGTCTTATATTCGATTTTTTGCACTATGTGCACCCTACGTCTTCACAACATTTTTAGGTTTTTACCTATACAAGCTGAAACGGGCTTATAAAACGTTTAAGACAGTAGAGAACGCCAGTTTGCAGGATTAGAGAGTAAGCACTATCTAACACGGGACTTTTTTGCCTTTTTTTCTGCTTAGAAAATTTTTTAGACATTTATAGCTCAAGGTTAGTTGCGTTAAAAAGCAGCTAAGTCGCGGTTATTAAACGTTTAAAAGATAAAAAAACGCCAATGTTTTTAAATAGATGTTGACCGGGATTCCTTTTGCCTTTTTTTAGGTTATGCAAGAAGTCTACTTATGTTAACTTTAAAGCTATAGTCATTCCTTCATCAGTTGAAATCAATATAGAGTAATATTTTTTTTCGTCTGATAATCTATAATTAAATTCTCTCATAGAATGCCATGATTTTTCTGATACTTCTTTTGGAGGTGATTCCAAAAATACTGTGTTAAATAATAGAGTATTATCTGCAACAATTAGCCCGTCTTGTTTAATGTATGACTCTGCCCAATCTAAATATTTAGGATAACCACCTTTATCAGCATCGATGAATATCATGTCAAATGGCGCTTTTGCTGACAATTCATTCAATTTTTCCAATGCATTGCCTCCTATTAAAGTAATTTTATTATTCAGATTAAAAGCACTAAAATTTTTTTTTGCTATTCTTAAGTGTTCAGGATTGTTTTCTATTGTATATATATGGCCATACTCAGGTAGAGCTTTTGCCATACAAATCGATGAGTAACCATATAACGTGCCAATTTCAACGATACTCTCTACTTTATGAATTTTTATAAAAAAACTTAACAGCTTTCCTTCTTCAGAGCTAATTTGAATGTGTTGCTTTTTTCCAAGAATACAATATTCTTTTATTTTTTTATATTCTTTTGCAAATAAATCTCTTATATATGACAATTTTGTGCTAGAGTTATTACGTGTCATGTTTTTTATTATAAGAAGGTTTGATTCATATAAAATTTATGAATATAATAATATAGATTAAAATAATAGGAACATTTATTTTAGGTTATTATTATATAGTATAAAATTTTAAGTGACAAAAATTGTTATATATAATATTATAATTAACTAGTATAATAGTTGATCGACTATCATACTAGAGTTAAAGGGACTGTTTATGTACATTTCTCTTTTTAAAATATAATTTTCATAATCAACTAGAGGGGGTTATATGTCTGGTAATATTGCTGGTGAAGTTGAAACGTTAAATAAAAAATCTAACAAGGATGAAGGGGTTACATTACTACATAACCCAGCTTATCGTGAAAAGTATATGGAACGTTTTTATGAAGCTCAGAAAAAAGTTATGGATATGGTTCAGCTTTACGATGGAACAATAATATTAATAGAAAGTAAAATTGCTATGTATTACTTCAGTTGGCACAGAAAAAAAAGAGAGTTTGAGCGTAAAAAACAACAAGCAATGATAAAAAACGATGCCTCAGCATAGAGTTTTTTGTGTGATAAGCTACAGTGGTATTACTTCACTATAGCTTTTCATATAGTTCATCTATCACATTAGTAAAGTATTCTAGAGTTCTATACCCTTCATGTTTAATTTTATTATACTCTGCGTACGGTTTATCGTTGTTAAGCTTGATGAAAAATATTGGAGTGGCCATAATACCAAGCTTATTAATTGCCAGTGATTTATCATTTATAATTTTGTTAAACACTTCCTTGTTTTTCTCTTCATCGATACATTGGTTAAATGTCTCTTGCTTTAAATTGCTTAGTGCAGCAACTCTTTGTAATACAGTTAAATCGCTTAAATTAGAGTAGTTCCACGAGTCTATTGAATTAAAAACAGCTTTGTTAAAATTAAAATAGTCTTCTTCTTTCTCGTAGCAATAGCTTAGCATTGCAGCTTTTAATCCTCTATAATCTAAAGGAAAGTGACGGAATATATATAGCATTTTACCTGTATCTATATATTTCTTTTTAATTTCAGGAAAAACTTTCTTATGAAAAAGAGAGCAGTGGTAACAAGTGAGTGAAGCATATTCTATCATTAGAATTGGTGCTTTGGGATCTCCTAATAATTTATCATCAGGTAATGGTGATAGTAATTCTCTTGGTGTTATTTCATCAGTTTTTTGAGAGTGCTGGTTGTTAGATAAGTCTTCCTTAACAACTGCATAAGAATCAACACTTATAAAAATTAGTAAAAGCAATAATCTAAAAATCATTACAATATAAATACTTAACTTATTAAAAAAATTATGCATTTATATAAATAATGTCAAGATAACTTTTATTCAGCAAGGCTTTCAACTCTGTCTTTGAATGCAGCAATTATTTTACTTTGTGTATATTTATAGACTGAGTTTAATAGAGTGGAAAACGAGCTGGATTTAAACTCAAACTCTATATAAAACTCCACCATAGTTTTACTCTCATCTATAGGAATGAATTTCCATTCATTATATAAATGTTTAAATATTCCATTTGATGATGCAGCTTTTATCCAACCTTCATTTGTTCCACTTGGAGAAAGAAAGGTTACTTCTGATGTATATCTTCCTTTAATCCCATGAAAAGCTGCTAGGAGATCCACAATCATTTGGCTATCAATTTTTTCTTTTATATAAACAGCTTTGCACCAAGGGACAAAATCAGGATACTTCTCAACATCAATTACAACCTGGAATACCTCGTTAGGTGAACAGAGGAAAATACCCTGTTCTTTGTATTGATGGAGCATAAATT
Source organism: Wolbachia endosymbiont of Cantharis cryptica (assembly GCF_964277405.1). GTDB lineage: Bacteria > Pseudomonadota > Alphaproteobacteria > Rickettsiales > Anaplasmataceae > Wolbachia. Next base: position 303,729 of record NZ_OZ195521.1, read on the forward strand.
TAAACTAACTGGAATAGGATCCGTATCTACCGTTAGCCTTAGTAGATTCCTGAGACCTGAAGTTAAAGTGGGCATCACGTATTAATTTCAATGAAATTAATAGAGGCAATTCCCTTGTCTAGAGATTATCGCTCGGGAAATTTAACTTAACTCATAACGTATAGAACAGACCCTTATAATTATAGCTGATTTACACGAGTCGTGTCTATAGGTATATTGCTGTTGACAACAAAATTAACTATTATTCAATTTCGTGTTTTAAGTGTTACAGTTTATCTTATGAATATTACTAAAGTTTTAATCATCATTGTTTTTATTGCAATTTCTTCAAGTGCTTACACTAATTGTACAGATCACAAAATTTTTGTGCATGCTATGAAGCAGCAAGTGGATAGCACATCTGCGAAGGAGAATAAAAAAAATCGGGAATATGTATATAAAAAGCTTCAGGAGATCATTCAAAATAATGTTAATCTCAAAGAAATATCTCGATTTGTTATGGGAAAACATTGGATTTTGACTACCCAGAAAGAAAGAGAAAATTTCTTAAGAGAATACGAAGTATACCTTATGCGTTTATGCGCTAAAATTTTATATAAGTACATGAATGGCAGCGAAATGATCATAATGAGCTCAAGAGCAGCTGACGATGAAACTTGTTTGATCAGTACAAGATTTTCTTACGGTGACGAAGAATTCACAAATATTGATTTTAAAGTTACTAAAAATAACAGTTCTTTTTTAATAAGCGACGTTGTAATGAATGGGATAAGTATTTCTATTAATCAACGCTCTCAATTCAGTGAAAAAATTGATATGGATGGTATAGCGAGTGTTATAGATGAATTAAAATGCAATAATAATCTATGATATACATGCCTCATTGGCCTAAGCCGCTTGGTAGCAGGCCAAAAGATTTTTCTCTTGATCGCATAAAAAGCTTTCTTGGCAAACTAGATAATCCTGAAAAAAAAATACCACCCATAATTCATATAGCTGGAACTAATGGAAAAGGTTCAACATTATCATTCATAAGATGCATAATGCATGCAGCAGGGTATAAGGTTCATGCATACACTTCTCCACATTTAGTGAATTTTAATGAGAGAATAGTTATTGCAGGCAGTTATATCGACGATAATGAATTATATAACTTATTAGAAGAATGCCGCACTGCAATTGCAGATCAGCCTATCACTTTGTTTGAAGCTGCAACTGTGACAGCTTTTTTAGCTTTTTCTCGTCATAAAGCCGATGTCGCTTTAATCGAGGTGGGCATGGGTGGAAGACTTGATGCAACAAATGTTATAGATAATCCTATTTTAACAATCATTACTTCCATTGCACTTGATCATACGGAATACCTTGGCCCTACTGTAGAGACCATAGCAGGTGAAAAGGCCGGAATAATGAAACATAATGTTCCTTGCGTAATAGCACCACAAGAAAAATCTATAATGAATATGCTAGAACATTATGCAATAAATAAGAAATCTCCTTTATATAGAGGGGGCTTTGAGTGGCATTGTAAAAAACAGAGCAGCAAAATGGTTTTTCAATCAGCTATTCAATCAATAGAATTTCCTTTGCCATCTTTAAAGGGCAATCATCAAATAATTAATGCGGGAAACGCTGTTGCAGCATGTAGCATTTTGAGTGGGAAGTATGGATTTGACATTGGAGAAAAGGACATCACTTCAGGTTTACAGCATACCTATTGGCCTGCACGACTGGAGCTTATAAAAGAGGGCAATTTAATTTCTTTATTACCGAAAGATTGGCAATTATTTTTAGATGGTGCGCACAACAATGACGGTGCTAAAGTATTGTCTGAGTGGGTAAAAGATAATTTTGCTGAAGGTATCTATGTGATTTTTGGTGTTACTCGTAACAGAAATGTGGAAGAATTTTTGGAACACCTAAAACCATATATCAAGTTACTATGTGCGGTTTGTGTTAAATCTGAACCTAAAGCAACAAATACAGGCTTAATCAGAGAGGGGGCTAATAATATAGGGATAAAAGTAGTTGAATGCGAATCGATCGGCGATGCAATATCAAATCACATATTAAAAGCCCCTATTCAAAGTGTCAAAACCATACTAATCTGTGGCTCGTTATTTCTAGCCAGAGACCTTGCTATGGAGAATAATTAAGCCTTTTAAAATTTATATCAACTAGCGCTATATTTTTCTCCGCAGGAAAGTTATATTATAACTATGGATAACATAATCGTAAAAAAATTTGGCGGGACTTCATTAACTGATTTAAACCGAGTTGCAAATTTGATAAAAAAAGATGTTGAGAAAGGCTATCATGTAATTGTTGTTGTATCTGCTGCTGCAGGATTTACTGATCAAATGGCTTTTCAGGCTAGGCAAATCTCAAATTTTAGCTGCAGACAAGAGCTATCAGAATATGATGTTGTACTTTCAGCGGGAGAGCAGATCTCTTGCGGCTTATTAGCGATTACTCTCCAATCTATCGGAGTAAATGCTAAATCATGGCTTGCCTGGCAGTTACCAATTATAACCGACGATCTTTACTCTGAGTCTAAAATCAAAACAATAAAGATTGATCATTTGAAAAGATCTTTTGCCGAAGGTTATACTGTTGCGATCATTGCTGGTTTTCAAGGTATACATGATGATAGAATCACTACTTTTGGAAGAGGAGGTTCTGATATATCAGCAGTTGCCTTTGCAGTAGCTTTTAATGTCAAGGTTTGTGAGATTTTCACTGATATCGATGGAATATATACAGCTGACCCGAAAATTGTTCCAAAAGCACGCAAGCTCAAATCTATCTCTTATAATGAAATGTTGGAGATGTCATCATCTGGTGCTAAAATACTGCATAATCGTTCAGTACAGCTTGCAATGAAACATAACATTAAAGTACAAGTGCTGTCCACTTTTAAAGAGGTAGAAGGCACTACAGTACTACACGAAAAAGATGTACTGGAGAGATACACAATTACTGGAATAACTTATAACACTAATAAAGCTCTTATAACTTTTACTAACCTTGCAAATACCTTGCGTATTTTAACAGATATGGCAGGGACAAACATTAAAACTGATATAATAAATGGATCAAGTCTTGTAATTTCCGAACTTGATATCGATTTAATGAAAGAGTTACTAAATGAGAATGAAAATTATGTTATAAACAATAATATAGCTAAAATTTCAATAATTGGTATTGGCGTTATGTCTAACACTGAAGTGATGCATCGCACACTCAAGGTCTTAAGCGAAAAAAAGATAGAAATACTTGCTATCACAGCATCTGAAACAAAAATCAGCGTAATTGTTCAAAGAGAATATGCCGAAGCTCTAGTGAGAGATTTACATACCGAGTTGATGTGCAGCACTAGATAGTGCCTTACATCATACCGCTCATGATTGCATGAGCTTTTCTATACTTCACCTAAGCGAAGTTACTTAATTTTTACACATCTATTGTAGAGTAAAAAAAGCTGAACCAGGAGCAAAAATGTTAGCTGAAGCTTGGACTTTACTGATACTTACACTACTTGAAACTATACTTAACGTAGATAATTTAATCTTTATTTCTCTAGCGATAGATAAGGTACCAAATGCGCTGAAAGAAAGAGTGCGCCTTATGGGTCTTGGACTAGCGCTATTAATGCGTTTTGTAACACTATTTTTTACATCATATATATTATCAATGCAAAGACCTATATTTCACGCCGCATCGCTCAACATTTCAGTAAAAGATTTACTTATGATAGCAGGAGGATTATTTCTCATTGTTAAAAGCTCTACAGAGTTATGGAACAACATTTTTTTACACAAGCAAATCGAAAAAAAAACAGATACTAAATCGCAATTGTTTTTAGTTATACTGCAAATTATATTAATAGATTTAGTTTTCTCGGTTGATTCAATACTAACTGCTATAGCATTAACTCATAACATGGTAATAATTGCTACAGCATTTACGCTTTCCATGTTAGCAATGCTGTTTTTATCAAGTTATACCGCTCGGTTGATTAAATCTAGCCCGAGTTTAAAAACAATTGCCATTTTATTTATTTCACTTGTTGGTGTATACCTAATACTTGATGGACTTCACATAGAATTACCAAAAGAATATTTGTATTCTTCATTGATATTTGCATTGATTATAGAAGTTATAAGTAACACAAAGAAAAAAGTGCAGTGTACGAAGAAGAAAAAACAGCCCTAAATTATTCCCACTCAATAGTTGCTGGTGGTTTGGAAGTTAAGTCATATACAACTCTATTCACTCCGGAAACATTATTAACAATTATGCTGCCAACATTCTGTAAAAAATCCCAAAATACTAACGAATGTTGACTTTTATTCTCAAATGGAAACGCATCAGCCGTCATACCATCAGATGATGTTACAGCTCTCAAAGCACAAACATATCCGTACGTACGACCATCTCCCATGACGCCTACAGTTTTTGTTGGTAAAAGTACAGCAAAAGCCTGCCATATCTTATCATATAGATCGTAATTTTTCATTGTATTAATATATATTTCATCTACTTCTTGCAATATTCGCACCTTTTCCTCATCAACTTCACCTATGATCCTTACTGCAAGCCCAGGTCCAGGAAACGGATGTTGAAATATTATCTCGTCTGGAAGCCCAATTTCTTTTCCAAGTAGCCTTACTTCATCTTTAAAGAGGTAGCGCAAGGGCTCCACTAGCTTCAGATTCATTTTTTCTGGCAACCCACCAACATTATGATGAGATTTAATTGTACTGGTATTTCCTGAAGCATGGCCTGATTCAACCACATCAGAGTAAATGGTACCTTGCATTAAAAAATCTACATCACCTATTTTTTTCGCCTCTTCTTCAAATACTTCAATGAAAGTGTTACCGATAATTTTTCGCTTTTCTTCTGGATCAGTTATTCCTTTTAACCTACTCAAAAATAAATTTGATTTATCAACATAATTTACCGGAATCTCTTTCAGCATAGTAATGGTCTGGTTTTTGCGTAACAACCCAGTATCAATAAAAATACAGTTTAATTGCTTTCCTATAGCTTTATATGTAAGAGCCGCTGCAACACTTGAATCAACCCCGCCACTTACTGCGGCAATTACTTTTTTCTCTCCTACTACATTTTTGATTTTTTCCTTCTGCTTCTCAATAAGTGACTTCATTGTCCAGTCTCTTTCACAACCCACAATATCCAAGAAATTAGAGAGCAACTTACTACCATTTGTCGTAGGTTTAACCTCAGGATGGAACTGAGTGCAGTATATCTTACGTTGTTCGTTGACAATTATTGCAATTGTTTGATTTATCACACCTGATGCAATAACAGCAAATCCTTGTGGTATAGTGTCAACACTGTCTGCATGATTCATCAATACATCCACTTCGGAATTAACATCCCACGTATCCTTTATAATGGGGGACTCTTTTAGTATCTTAATCTTAGTTTTGCCAAATTCCTGTTTGAACCCCTTTTTTACTTTTGCCCCAAAATAATGACAAATGAGTTGTTGTCCGTAGCATATTCCAAGTATAGGAACGTTTGTTGCTTCATTAAGTTTTATAATTTCATGTGCTACTTCGCTTGTTTCAGAGCAACTATCATTTACAGATTGTGGTCCTCCAGAGAAAATAAACCCATTGAATTTTGATATTGTTTCAAAACTGATGTTGCTTGGAAATATCTCACAATAAACGCCCATTTCCCTGACTTGTCTTGCAATAAGCTGCGTAAACTGTGAACCAAAATCAATAATGACAATTGCTGACAACTTACTCCTCCATATTATTTAAAGCAATATCTGATAATAAAGAAAATAATGGAGTAAGTAAACCAAGACCTGCTTAAAACTTTGACGGATGGCGTGGGTTGGCTATGATTTATTTTTATCTAATACCAATTCCCACTGCATAATAAACGGATAGACAATAATAGAAAAAAAGCCATACTAAGGTAAGTGAAATAGCGAGGTATAAATGGCATTAAAATCAAAGTTATTGGATGAAAAAGTGGTGGAATCAGCAAAGGAAATGCTGAATAAAGTAAGAAATAACGCATACGTTGCAAAGAAACTAAATGCTGTAATTGCGGCAAAAAAGCACAGTATAACAGCTGTGGCAAAAATATGTAGCATCTCAAGAACTGCACTGACTGCATGGATAAAGCACCTAAAATTTGGAAGAGAAGAAAAATTGTTTGCCCCTCCTCAACGCCGTAGAAAGGCTAAATTGAATCAAAGTCAACGTGAACAAGTTGAGATGTGGATAGAAGAAAATCCTAACATTACCATTAAAGAAATGAGAATAAGAATCCAGGAAAAACTTGGTTTGAATATCAGTAAGTCTACAGTACACCGTAATATGCAAAGAATGAAATTCTCATATATCACACCAACACAATGTACAAAATAAAAGTAAACAAGAGGAATTTAAAAAAAAACATCAATGAAGCTATTAGCAAGTACCCTGAAAAAGAGTTATTTTTCTTTGATGAATCGCGGTTTGGTACACATTCAAAAGTTGGACATGGGTGGTTTAAAAAAGGCATTAGAACGCAGGTCAAAATAAAATTAGGTAGGCAAAATTTTTATCTCTATAGTGCGGTTAATCCTAGAAATGGAGAGAGTTCTAGCTTGTTTGCACCAAATGTCAATACTGATTGTATTCCTTGAGCAGATATCACAATATTTAGGAACACGAGAGGCTTTTCTTGTGGTGGATTGTGCTAGTTGGCATAAGTCAAAAAATTTAAAGGTACCTAAAAATATCGAGATTATATATCTACCACCATACTCACCTGAGCTCAATCCCGTTGAGAGACTTTGGTTGTATATAAAACAGAACATTTTGCGTAACAAGGTCTATGATACAATTGCTCTGCTTGAGAGCGCTTTGTGCAAATTTATTACCTCTCTTTCTCACTCCACAATTAAACAACTCTGCAATGTCTCTTATTTGATTCACTAATAATGAGAATTGGTCTAAGAAGAACTTTTTACGGTGGTACTTCAGAAGTTGCAGCCCCTCTTTAGGGTTAAGACATACTTCCAATTCTTCCCAACCACTATAACTTCCACCACCAACCAATGCTATACACACTCCGGATAGAGACTTAGCCTTAATCACTTTTCCAGTTTTGTTATCTACAAACTCTTCCACTCCCTCAACTTTAATTTCGTATTTCTGGCCACTATTTGAGCGATCCCATACAAGTATTTTCCCTATAAATAGAGCTTTGATGACCTCTTTATTTTGTGCTCCAGTATATTGATTCTCAGCTACCCTAACTTTTTTAGGCTTATTTGTTATATAAGTTGCTGCTTTGTCCTTAATTTCTTTTGCCTTTTCATCTACATATTTTTCTACTTCACTACGTACATGCCCTTTTAATTTTTCAAAAAAGTTCTGCAAGTCGAGTAAAGTTAATTCAGATGTTTCCATAAAAACCCCCAGTTTTATTATCACGTATTAATAATACATCTAGTATACTTAAAATACCTTTAAGAAAGGCGACTCTGACCCCTTAGGTACAGCTGTACGAACGTTACGCTACCAAGAGCCCTTATGATGTCATTCCAGTCTGGAATCCAGCCTTTCACTGTTAAAGATGTTATTTTTAATATAAGGTTAGTCACTTTCGTGCTCACCAACTTAATCTCTAATCTGGATCCCAGTGCCCCTAGATGTCATTCCAGTCTGGAATCCAGAAAACTTAATTTTAACCAAGTGGCTGCATCTAGGTTCCAGCGTCACGCGCTGGAACCCCTACGTCATACCGCCGCGGTATCTCTAGATCCCGCTAACAAGCAGCGGTTGTCGTTTAGCTATAAGATTTAAGAAAATATTTAAGAAATTTACCAAATAAAAAAAAGGCAAAAGAAGCCCCGTGGTATTTACTTTTGTGTCGAAATATCGGCGTTTTTTTATTCTAAAACGCTTAATAAGTGCGACTTAGCTGCCTTTTAATTGCAACTAACCTTAGCGATAAACGTTTAAGAAATTTACTAAGCAGAAAAAAAGGCAAATAAAACCCTGAGTAGCTAGTTATTCACTACCTATTTTATAAGTTGGCGTTTTTTAATGTCTTGTAACGCTTTTAAGCGCATTTTAGCTTATATTAGGTAAAAACCTAGAAGTTTTATAAAGACATAAGGTGCACATAGTGCAAAAAATTAAACATGACACGCCAGATATACTAAGTTTTTTTGTCGTTTTATCTGCACAGACTGAAGATAAATAAATAGCTTCAGTACCATGATAAGAGGGCTGGCGGAGTTTGTCAAGTCGTTTTTAGCCCCGTTTTGAGCTACTGGAATGACAGGTAGTTGTGCAAGAAGCTTAATGTAGGGAAATATTCCTGAAAATTCAACATTGCTCTCCCTATAATAGCAAACAAAAAACGTTTACAATCAATGCTCAACATGATAAATTGAAAACAGCTTATTCCTCGGTAGCTCAGTGGTAGAGCAGTTGGCTGTTAACCAATTGGTCGCTGGTTCGAATCCGGCCCGGGGAGCTTTTCTCTGTGAAATTCTAGTGTTGATTTTATATGAACATTAAATCAGTCGTTTTATGTATACTAGATGGCTGGGGAAATGGAGCAAAGAATAGCAAATATAACGCTATTAGCAACGCAAATCCACCTTGTTGGCAGTATATTAGCTCTAATTATCCAAAGTGCAGTTTATCTGCCTGTGGAGCTGATGTTGGGTTACCGGGTGGTCAGATAGGTAATTCGGAAGTTGGCCATATGAATATTGGCAGTGGTAGAGTCGTGATGCAGAGCCTTCAGCGTATTAATCAAGAAATTGAAACGATAGAAAACAATGCAAATCTGCAGAGGTTTATTAATGATCTAAAAAGTGAGAATGGTATATGCCATCTGGTGGGGTTAGTGTCCGATGGTGGTGTTCACTCGCATCAAAAACACATTTCAACTTTAGCAAATAAAATATCGCAACACGGAGTTAAAGTGTTGGTACATGCATTTTTGGATGGCAGAGACACGTTGCCAAATTCAGGAAAAAAATGCATTCAAGAATTCGAAGAGAGTATAAAGAGTAATGACATAAGGATTGCTACTGTCTCTGGGCGTTATTATGCTATGGATCGTGATAATAGGTGGGAAAGGACAATTGAAGCTTATGAGGCTATCGCATTTGCAAAGGCACCTCGCCATAATGATGCAATATCGTTGATTGAGAATAACTATCAAAACAATATAACTGATGAGTTTATTAGACCTGCAGTAATAGGTGATTATCAAGGTATAAAGCCAGAATATGGTGTGTTATTAGCTAACTTCCGTGCTGATCGAATGATACAATTAGCAAGTATTTTGCTAGGCAAAACAGACTATATTGAGGTAGCAAAATTCTCTTCAATTTTAAGTATGATGAAGTATAAAGAAGATCTTGAAATTCCTTATATTTTTCCTCCTACATCTTTTGCTAACACTTTAGGACAGGTAATAGCAGACAATAAATTGCAGCAATTACGTATTGCTGAAACTGAAAAATATGCCCATGTGACTTTCTTTTTCAATTGTGGAAAAGAAGAACCTTTCTACGGTGAAGAAAGAATACTCATTCCTTCACCAAAAGTTAAAACTTACGACTTACAGCCCGAAATGTCTGCCTTTGAACTTACAGAAAAGCTTGTAGAAAAAATTCACTCCCAAGAATTTGCACTGATAGTTGTAAATTACGCTAATCCTGATATGGTGGGGCATACAGGTAATATAAAAGCAGCCGAGAAAGCTGTGCTAGCTGTAGATAATTGTCTTGCAAAAGTGTTGAACGCCCTCAAAGAAGTAGGCAACACCGCGTTAATTGTTACTGCAGACCATGGTAATGTAGAATGTATGTTTGATGAAGCAAACAATACACCCCATACAGCACATACTTTAAATAAAGTTCCATTCATCGTATCTTGTAACAATCTAAAACTAAGAGACGGAAGGTTATCTGACATCGCTCCTACTATTTTACAGCTACTTGGAATTAAGAAACCAAACGAAATGACAGGTAGTTCGTTGATTGTGTAATGGATAGACCTCTTGCACAACTACCTGTCATTCCAGTAGCTCATAAAAACAGGAGAAATTGAATGCAAAAACCACTTGACAAACTCCGCCAGTCCCCTTATTATGGTACTGAAGGTATTCAGTTATCTTCATCTGTGCAGATTAAACGAAGGAGTATAACGTAGTTGGCGTCTTATTTTTAATTTTTTGCACTATGTGCACCGTATGTCTTCACAACATTGTCTAGGTTTTTACCTATATAAGCTGAAACGCGCTTATAAAGCGTTTAAGACAGTATAGTACGCCAATTTGCAGGATTAGAGAGTAAGTACTATCTAACGCGGGATTTCTTTTGCCTTTTTTCTGCTTAGTAAATTTCTTAGCATTTAAGCTAAGGGTCTGTTGCAGTTTAAAAGTCGCTAAATTGCAGCGTTTAAGACTAAAAAAACGCCAATACAGAAAATAGATAGTGACTAGGGCTTCTTTTGCCTTTTTTTACATTTGGTAAATTTCTTAAATATTTACAGCTAAAAATTCATGAACTGGGTAGATAATGCTGAGTAGCACCTTGTTTAACTGTAAAATTTGACATTAATTGCTAATAGTCGGAATATTAGTAGGGTACGAATTACTTAAAAAGCATGCATAAATATGATGTAGTGGTGGTAGGTGGCGGTCATGCAGGGTGCGAAGCTGCTGCTGCGGCAGCTCGCCTTGGTGCAAACACGCTGCTTATAACTCATAAAATTTCAACTATAGGGGAAATGTCCTGCAATCCAGCAATTGGAGGAGTTGCAAAGGGTGTTGTGGTCAGAGAAGTTGACGCTCTTGATGGAATAATGGGAAGAGCAATTGACCAAGCAAGCATACATTCAGTTATTTTAAATAGCAGTAGAGGTGCAGCAGTGTGGGGACCACGTGCACAGGCAGACCGAAAGCTATATAAGCAAGCAATACAGGAAATTATTCTAAATTATAACAATCTGACGGTAAAAGAAGAGTCAGTTGACGATTTTCTTATAGAGGATAATAACAATGGAGAATCCTACATAAAAGCAGTGATCACAAGCTCAGGTGAACATATATCAACAAGTAAAGTCGTTTTAACTACAGGAACTTTTCTGCAAGGTGTAATTCATATAGGAGAACAAACAACTCCTTCAGGAAGAATGGGAGATAAGTCTGCAGTGGAACTTGCAAATACGTTGAAGAAATACAATTTTAAATTAGGCAGATTACGTACCGGAACTCCACCAAGGCTTGATCGTGGCACTATAAATTGGTCAATATTGCAAGAGCAAGTAGGTGATAATCCACCTACGCCGTTTTCTTACTTAACAGAAAAAATTAACCAACCTCAGATTTCATGTTTCATTACCTATACTAATGAGGACACACACAGAATAATTCGAAAGAATCTTCACAGGTCAGCTTCTTCATATCTGAACGATATTGTTGCACCAAGATATTGTCCATCCATTGAAATTAAAGTTAAAAAATTTGCAGAGAAAAATAGTCATCAAATATTTTTAGAACCAGAAGGACTCGACGATAACACTGTATATCCAAATGGAATTTCAAATTCATTGCCCATCGAAGTGCAGTGTGAAATGATAAAGAGCATCAAAGGACTTGAAAATGCAAAAATATTAAGACCTGGATATGCAGTTGAGTATGACTATATTGATCCACGAGAGCTGTTTCATACCCTTGAAACTAAGAAAGTTAAAGGTCTGTATTTCGCCGGCCAAGTTAATGGCACCACCGGATATGAAGAAGCAGCAGGGCAAGGAATTATCGCCGGAATCAATGCAGCACTCTCTGCATCTGAAAAAAAAGAAAGTTTTGTTCTTCACCGTACAGACTCGTATATTGGCGTAATGATAGACGACCTGGTCACCAAAGGGGTGATCGAGCCTTATAGATTATTTACCTCACGTGCAGAATATAGGCTAACGATCAGGTCAGATAATGCAGATAGGAGATTAACACAAAAAGGTTATGATATTTCCCTTGTGTCGCATGAGAGATACTCTGTTTTACAGAATAAACTTAAATCTATTAAGCAGCTTAAAGAGAAGTTAGAGAGTCTGAAAATTACTCCTGAGCAGCTTAGGTCTTATGGCATTAAAATATCTTATGATGGAATAAGAAAAACGGCACTAGATCTACTTAGCTACCCAAACATCGACTGGAGTAAATTACAAGAAATATGGCCGGAGTTAAATGTAATTCAGAATGAACCACGTGAAATAATCGAAATCGAAGCAAAATATAAACCCTACCTAATAAGACAAGAAGCAGATATGAAGTTTTTACGAGAGGAAATTAACACTCAAATTCCAATTAATTTCAACTATTCACAAGTTAAAGGCCTGTCAAGTGAGGTAATAGAAAAACTACAAAAAATAAAACCAGCTACAATTGGCATTGCAAAACAAACACAAGGCATCACTCCAGCAGCGATAGTTAGCATACTGGTGTATTTGAGAAACAAGAAACCGAAAGTAGCTGCTAATTCTGTGTGAGGTGTTCTATGTCAAAACTCGAAGAATTTCGTTCCTTTATGCGTGAAATAAATGTCGATGCGTTTATGTTGCATACTAAAGACGAATATTTAAATGAATATTCAGACGAGTTAACTAAGTTGTGTGGCTTCACAGGAACAAATGGGCTGCTTATTGTTACAAAAAACAACAAGTGCCCATTTTTTACAGATGGACGTTATATCACACAAGCTCGCAATCAGCTCGATCAGGGCAATTTTCAAGTATATAATATACAAGAAAAGGATCCACGCGAATGGGTAAAAGCAAACTTAACATTGACCACCTCACTAAGTTATTATTTGCAATATTTTACCGTAAAAGAGATAAGAAAATATGAAGATATTTGTAAATTAGCACCCTATTCAATTACAAAAGAAAGTAGCCATAAAGAACAAGCAATAGTTTTACATGCAACTGGGTATTCTGGTGAAAGTAGTAAGAGTAAATGTGAAAGAGTAGCTAAAAGCCTAGATAAAGAAGCTGAAGCAATGCTTCTGACTGATCCAAATTCAATTTCATGGTTATTAAATTTAAGAAATGAAAATGCTAAATATACTCCATGTATATTGGGTCGTGCTATATTGCATAAGAACAGCAGTGTTGATCTGTTTATTCAAGATAAAGAACATTCGACTATAGAAGCAAATTTAGATAACCATGTAAATATTTTTGATATTAGTGAGCTAGAAAGTTCGCTGTGTAAGCTAAATTCAGTAGTTATAGATCCAAGCACAACTCCAATGAGTATTATGGCTATGATAAAAAACAAGCAGGTAGTTGAAAAAGAGGATCCTTGTTTAATTCATAAAGCAGTAAAAAATCAAACTGAAATAGCTGGGGCTATAAATGCGCACATCAGAGATGGAATAGCAGTTACAAACTTTCTATATTGGCTTGAAAATAATGTTTGCACAGAACTTGAAGCCGAAGAAAAGATTTTAGAATATAGAAAAGAGCAGGACTTGTTTAAGCAACCAAGCTTTCCAACAATTTCCGCATTTAATGAAAATGGAGCAATCATTCATTACCGTGCAAGCAGTAAGACGAACAAAGTAATTCAGAAAGATGGACTATATTTAATTGACTCTGGTGGCCAATACCTTGACGGCACAACTGATGTAACAAGAACTGTAACTATTGGCAATCCAATCAATGAACAAATAACCCACTATACAATAGTATTAAAAGCTCACATTGCTGTAGCAAGTGTCGTCCTTCCTACAGGCACTACTGGCGGAGAATTGGATATATTAGCACGTACTCACCTATGGAAATTTGGAATGGACTATATGCATGGTACAGGGCACGGAGTAGGAAGTTATCTATCAGTACACGAAGGGCCGCAAGCAATATCAAAAGGAAATAAAGTGAAACTCATGCCAGGAATGATACTTTCTAACGAACCTGGCTATTACACTCCAGGAAAATATGGAATAAGGATTGAAAATCTGATGTATGTTGACAGGCAGGAAAATGGCTTCTTAAACTTTAAACAACTGACCTCCATTCCATATGACAGAAGACTAATAGATGTGCAAATGCTTACTAAAGATGAAATTGAATGGATAAATAGCTATCATCAATTTGTCTATAAAAACTTAAAGAACAATGTCAAAGATAAGGAATGGTTAAAGAAAGCATGCGACCCTTTATAAGCAAAAGAGCAGCTTTTTTATCGTTTAACAAAGTATTAATACAGTTGTAGTGGGTATTTTGTATTGTTTTTAATTTAAAAACAATATATAATAGAGAATACATATTTTTAGATTAGGTATGATTATGACAGACAAAGGACAAGAAGACGAACTTATGAAGCAGTATATGGATACTTGCAAAGAGCAAATAGAAAAATTGGCCAGGGATCCTGAATTACTTAATCAGACTTTAAAACCATTTATGCAGATGTCTCAGCAGCTTGTGGCTGGTGGTATGTTAGAAGGGGCTATGCCCGACATGATAACTAATTTGGGCGGTATGGATATCAACAAGATGATTGCTCAGATGAAAGAAATGATTGACTACATAAAAGGCAATTATAAGGAGCTCATGAAAAAGGATAGCTCGCAAATTCAAGAGCTTGATGAATCAAGTAAAAAACTAAGAGGCTTGGTCAAAAAATTGATAGAAAAGATCGAAAGTAATAGTTAGAGTTATTAATAACGCAGCAACACAGACCCCCAGGTTAGGCCTGCACCTATTGCAATCAATAGTCCCAGGTTTCCTGGTTTTATTTTTGATTTTTTTATTGCATAATCAAGTGCTAGTGGAATCGACGCTGCTGAGGTATTTGCATGTTGATCAACTGTATTAATCGTTTTCTCTATAGGAAAATTTAATTTCTTTACCACTGCTTCAATAATACGAATGTTTGCTTGATGAGGGACTAACCAGTCAATATCGGTAATCTTCAAATTATTGCATTTCAGTGTTTCCTCTATTAAGGCTGTTAACTTATCCACTGCATGCTTAAACACTTCTCTTCCATTCATGAATATTTTTCCAGAATCACCAGTGGAAGATATCCCTCCATTCGTACATAATATGTCTACATTACCACCAGAATATAGGCTAGTTGAAATTATATCTCCCGTAAAACCCTCCACCGGGGCATCAGTGCCATTTTCTGGAATAACACCAGAACGAAACGCCGATTTCATTATTACTGCACCAGCACCATCACCAAAGAGTACACAAGTTGACCTATCTTTCCAGTTAACAATCCTAGACATTATTTCAGCACCAATAACGAGCGCATATTTAATTCTATTGTTAGATTTTATGAGCGAATCAGCAGCTGTAACTGCATATATAAAACCAGAGCATGCTGCTTGCACGTCAAAAGAAAAAGCATTTTTACATTTTAACTTATTTTGCACAATCGTTGCACAGCTAGGCAAAGTTTTATCAGGCGTTGTTGTTGCAACTATGATTAAACCAATTTCATCTACTGAAATTTTAGCTTTTTCTATAGCATTTTTTGCTGCATTTACAGCTAAGTCTGACGTTAATTCTTCTTCATCTGCTATATGCCTTTGAGTTATTCCTGTTCTCTGTCTAATCCATTCATCATTTGTCTCAACCATTAATGCAATTTCGTCATTACTCAATGTTTTTTTTGGTAGGTAAGATCCAGTGCTTAATATAAAACTTTTATTCAATCTCACTAATTATCCTCTGGTTTAAATTTTCGCTAATAGAATTTACTGCAAATTTTATAGCATGGGCAAAAGAAACAGCATCAGAATTTCCATGACTTTTAATGATGATACCATTCAGCCCTAAAAACATAGCTCCACTTCTAATTTTGGGATTAAAACGTGTTAATGCTTTATTTAGTTTGGGTTTTAACAATACACCAACAAGCATTGCCCACGAATTGAATACTTCCTGCTTTATTAGATTGATAAAAGTACTTGCAGTAGCTTCAGCTGTTTTTAACATAACATTGCCCACAAAACCATCAGCAACAATGACGTCTATATTACCCTCTAAAAATTCACTTGCCTCTATATACCCCTTGAAATTAATACTTGGAGCATTTTTGAGTAACTCAAAAGCTCCTCGTACTGAGTCAGTACCTTTAACTTCCTCTGTTCCAATATTTAGCAAAGCGACTTCAGGATTGTCAATTTTTAATGCTATTTTTGCAAATATACTCCCCATTAATGCAAATTGAAATAATGAATCAGCGTTACAATCAACATTTGCACCAAGGTCAAGCAACACAAAGCTTTTTTTCTTAGTTGGACAGATAGACACAATAGCAGGGCGATAAATGTTTGGTAATGTTCCTAGAATAAATCTGGAAATTGCCATCAATGCCCCGGTGTTGCCTGAAGATACCACTCCAGAAGCTTTACCTTTTTTCACTGCTTCAATAGCAGCTTTCATACTTGAGTCTTTACGATGTCTCAGTGCAAAAGATGGCTTATCATTTGCAAGAACATTGTCAGAGCAGTGGGTAAACTCAGAATTATCACTTACTTTTTTATATTTCGAAAGCAAAGGCGATACTTCTTTCTGATCTCCATAAATATGAAAAAAAACTTTAATGCCTGGATCAACAAGGTTATCCAAAAAAAAACTAGCACCATGAATCACTGAAAGAGGTGCAAAATCACCCCCCATAGCGTCAAGTGCAATGACTATGTTATTGTTGACCGTGGGTAACATACCATAATAGTTATTCTGCCTGTTGTTTAAGGAAAACCCGTTTTCCTTTGTAACTGCCATCAACTGCCATATTATGAGGCAACATAAATTCCCCAGTTGTCATACATACCACAATATTCTTAGACTCAATAGCATGATGAGAACGATGCATATTACGCCTTGATTTTGACTTCTTTCTTTTTGGAACTGCCAAGACTTCCTCCATTCTACTATAAATTTCAATTTACTAGTAACATGTTTTTTACAAGAAGTAAACAGTAGACTTTTTGCGTAACCTAAAAAAAGGCAAAAGAAGCCCTAGTCACTGTCTATTTTCAGTATTGGCGTTTTTTAAGTCTTAAACGCTGCAATTTAGCGACTTTTAAACTGCAACAGACCCTTAGCTTAAATGCTAAGAAATTTACTAAGCAGAAAAAAGGCAAAAGAAATCCCGTGTTAGATAGTACTTACTCTCTAATCCTGCAAATTGGCTTACTATACTGTCTTAAACGCTTTATAAGCGCGTTTCAGCTTAAAAACCTAGAAATTTTATAAAGACATACGGTGCACATAGTGCAAAAAATTAGTATCCGTTCAGGCAATGGCGTCAACTTAAGAGCCTTCATTAGCAAACTCTCCTAAAGACGTGATGGCGTTTAGGCTTATCCACTTTATTGCGGCTATACAACCGCCCTGGTCGGACCTTAACTTTAGCGCGTATACTTGCTCTATTAAAAAGAGCTTGAAAGCTTTTTGGCGAACAATTCCCAATAAGTACTTGATAGAGTTTCTGCCTCATCACACCAAATAAAACTGAAAAATTTAAACGATACTCAGTAATTTGATCTGGGTTCCAAGGCCCTTGTGCATCACACATATGAAGCGATACACATAACTAAGTTCGCCCAAAATTCTTGTAATACAGCCTCTAAATTTACCCCAGAAAAATTCTCTAATTCTGCACCTATTTTGAGTCGTTTCCTCTATGTGCCACCTTAATACATAAGCTTTGCTGATATCTTCCAAAGTAAATTTTTCTCGGTCAAAAAGTGAGGTAATCAGCACTTCTGTTTCTCCATTGGCTAATGTAAGTACTATAACCCTTACTTTTTGTCCTTTCATTTTATTTTCTAGCTTTTTGTTTTCTAGTATAAAATCAAAATCTAGTTCGCCAGATAAGATCCGTTCCCATAGCTTGCTATAATTTCTTTTTTGCAAGCGAAAAATAAAGTCTACTTTCAAATCATAATGCTGCTGAATGAATTTTACTGAAGGATAACCACGATCATAGATAAATAATAGTCTCTCTTGATTTAATGAACGCATTTGAGTGACAACTTCGGGTAATTGCTCTTCCGCCAACGTTTGTTCGCCTATATTCCAAGCTGCAAGACGAGCACTGCAAATCAGTGAAGTACACAAATCAACAAACAAAGACACTCTTGCCAATGGTGGCATTGTGCCTGTTGTTCCATTTGGTTTAAAACGGCCAAACTCGGATACAATTTCTTCAGAGTTGGGTAATCGAATACCAGAGCCATCTGCTGCAATAAGTCTATAGCCTCTCCAGGTTCCATACTCAGGCTCATCTTGATAGGCTATTTGGATGCTTAGCTCCAATAATTCTTTAAAACCTGTATTTATATCTCGCTTTAGAAAAGGCTTGTTTTGAAGGTGGAACTTAATGGATCCATAAGCTCACATTCTATCCCTAAACTTTTTTTAATTAACTTTAAAATCATAGAAAATACTGTCGGAAAAGGAAGTTTTCTTGTTCGTGTGAAACTGTTTTTTTCAACACAATGGATTCTCTGAAAAGTTTTCGAGTATATTATATTTTTAATTTGTAGAATAAGACTTTTTCCTTTTTGCATGTTTCACCTAAAAAGGACACATTTTAGACTTCTTTGTTGAAATAAAACAGAAACAAAAGTGCTCTTTATTGCAGCTTTTGGGTAATTTAATGGTAAAAATTTTAGAGAGAATTTTTATATACAATCACTGACATTTTCCTTAAGTTGATGCCATTGTCCGTTCAGGAGAGCGGCAAAACAGATAGACAAGGCGTGATAAAAAGATAATCATAGAGGAAACGTGATGCAATATGGTTAATCTTGTAGAACTTTGCAAAAATCTAGAGCCGAAAATAGAAAAGCTAGAAGCAAAGATAGAAAGATTGGAAAGAGAGAATGAAAGTCTAAAAGCGGAGAATAAGGCTTCAAAGATAGAGAACGCTGAGTTGAAAGAGAGGCTAGGTTTAAATTCAAAAAATTCATCTCTGCCAAGCTCTAAAGAATTAAAAAAAATAAAAAAGAATAAGCCAAAAAGCAAAAGGAACATTGGCGGTCAGGTAGGGCACAAAGGCAATTATCGAGCTAGAATGGGAGCAAATGAGGTGATAAGGGTAGAGTTATCATCTACTTGCGAATGCGGAGGAGAGATTGCAATATGTGAGAAACCATACATTCATCAGAAAGTAGATCTGCCAGAAATGAAGCCTTATGTAGTAGAATATCAACTGGAACAAGGACGCTGTAGGAAATGCGGAAAAAGAAGAAGCAGCAAGTTACCAGAAGGTGTTACGCCAGATACATTTGGTCCAAGAGTTAAGTCAGTAGTTGCAGCATTAAGTGGGTTTTACAAGAATTCAAAGCGTGAAGTGGCTGGCATCATAAATGACATTTTTAATTTGAACATAAGTGTTGGGAGCATATCAAACAGTGAGCATAGAGTTGCATCAAAATGTAAAAAAACGTATGAGCAAATCGAACAAGAAATAAGCAGAAGTAGGGTTTTGCATATCGACGAAACTGGCCATTACAACAAAGGTAAACTTGGCTGGTGCTGGATGTTCGCAAGCAATAAGGCAAGTTTTGTAAAATTAACAGAGTCAAGAGGAATGAAGGTTTTACAAAATAGTGTATGCTGCGATCGTAATAGCTTGGTAATAACTGACAGGTACGCAGCATATAATTATTTTGCTGATGAAAAAAGGCAAATCTGTTGGGCACATTTATCAAGGGATTTTGAAAGATTAGCGTATAGTTGGAATATTGAAGTTAAAGTCTTGGGCTGTTATTTAAAAGATGTTGCTGCCGAGTTGTTTGCACTAAAAAAAGCTTTACTAAAAAGCGAGATGGATGTTTTAAGATTTGCCAGACGTGCCAGAAAGTTGCGAAAACGTACAAGGTATTACTTGAAGGAGGTATCCCACTTACCTGAAGCAATTGGAGCGTCTCGAGTTGCAAAAAATATTTTAAAATCTGAAAGAATGATGTGGAATTTTTTGAATGATCCAGAGAACATTCCACT
The DNA here is from genome assembly GCF_964277405.1 of Wolbachia endosymbiont of Cantharis cryptica. Lineage (GTDB taxonomy): Bacteria > Pseudomonadota > Alphaproteobacteria > Rickettsiales > Anaplasmataceae > Wolbachia. The sequence goes on from NZ_OZ195521.1 coordinate 323,774, forward strand.
AACTAACAACCATGCTGAACGGCAAATTCGGCATTATGTCGTTTACCGTAAAAACTCATATTTTACACAATCAAAGCGGGGAAATGCATTTCTTGAGCGAATAATTTCGTTATACTTAACGTGGAAACAAAAGGCCTTTCCAAAACCTCCTATCTATTGTTTCTTGAACCACTCCCCTGAACGGATACAAAAATTAAACAATAGTACGCCAAATACAAGTTTCCTTGTCGTTTTAATCTGCAGATTGCGAAGTTAAATAAAATAGCTTCACTTCCATGATAAGAGGACTGGCGGAGTTTGTCAAGCGGTTTTTGCATTCAGATTTTCCTGTTTTTATGGCTTAGATGCCACTTGGATGACAGGCCATTGATCATACGGGTTCCTTCTGCTATATATAATCTTTTTGAATACGAAGAAAACTGATGAGTGAGTATGATATTACAGTTGTAGGTAGCGGTCCTGGTGGTTATATAGCAGCAATTAGAGCGGCACAGCTTGGGTTTAAAACTGCAATTGTTGAAAAAGAGAAAAATTTAGGCGGTATATGCTTAAATTGGGGATGTATACCAACAAAGTCGCTACTTAGGGCGTCTGAGGTTTATGGTCTAATAAAAAGATCAGAGGGATTTGGTATAAAAGTAAAAGATGCAAGTTTTGATATACAATCAATAGTGAAATATTCAAGAAACGTTGTTGGTAAATTATCAAGTGGTGTTGCGTATTTAATGAAAAAAAACAACATCAAAGTTCATCAAGGCTTCGGTAAACTTGCAGGCAATAGCACTATAAAAGTTGTTAGCGATAAGGAAGAACAAGAAATTGTTTCCAAGCATATTATTTTAGCAACAGGCGTTAGGGCGCGAAATCTGCCTGGAATAGAGGCAGATGGAGGTTTAATATGGAATGCGCAGCATGCTATGATGCCAGACAAATTACCAAAATCGCTACTAATTATAGGCTCTGGTGCGATTGGAATAGAATTTGCAAGTTTTTATAGTACTTTGGGGGTTGATGTAACAATCATAGAGATAAAAGACACTATTTTGCCGCTGGAAGATAAAGACATTTCAGGCTTAGCAGAAGAAATATTCACAAAGCAGGGAATAAAAATATATACAAACAGTAGCGTAAAAGCTCTTACTAAAAGTAAAGACTCTGCTCAAGTGCTACTAAGTAGTGGTGAGAGCAAAGAATTTGATAGAGTAATTGTTGCCGTTGGCATTCAAGCAAACACTGAAAATATAGGACTCGAAAATACAAAAATTAAACTAAATTCCTCTGGTTTTATTGAGACAAATGAGTGGTATGAAACAGGTGAATCAAATGTATATGCAATAGGTGATGTAGCTGGTCCACCATGTTTAGCACATAAAGCAAGTCATGAAGCTGTGATCTGCATTGAAAAGATTGCTGGTAAAAATGTCCATGTGTTAAAAAAAGAATGCATACCAAACTGCACCTATTCACACCCACAAATAGCAAGCATTGGCCTTACTGAGGAACAGGCAATAAAAAATGGATATGATATAAAAATAGGAAAGTTTCACTCTAACTTTAATGGTAAATCTATTGCACTCAGCGAAACCGAAGGCTTAGTGAAAACGATTATAGATAAGAAAACCGGAGAGATTCTGGGTAGCCACATGATAGGAGCAGAAGTAACGGAGTTAATTAGCAATTTCGCTCTCGCAAAGCAACTAGAAGGAACAGACTCTGACATAAAATCTACAATCTTTCCTCACCCAACCATTTCAGAGATGATACACGAATCAGTCCTTGCGTCGAATGATGAATCGTTGAATAGTTAACCACCAATCTGTGGCCCATCTTTTTCTTGCTCAGCTCCAGATGGAGTGTAACCTGGAGTATTAATTCCAATAGATTGATTGCCAGCATCAGGCTTCTGTCCCAATTCTTGCAATCCCTTAGCTGCTTCTTTCACTTCCTGCTTTGCCTTTGGAGAAAGATCTTCTGGTCTTTTTCAGTAACTTGTTCTACTCCTGTTCCTTGATTACCCGATGAATTTAGCCATTCGTTCTGTAGGTCACTTCCTCGTTGATCGGTTTCTTTTCCTCTATGCCCTTGCTGAAGCATATCAAAAATCGCATAGGCAATACCTTTAATGAAATTAACAATATCTTTTAATAATCCTCTACCACTTCTTCCTGCTTCTTGTCCTTGATCTACTTCAGCTTTAATAGAAACTTTTTGCTTGTGAAGTTCATTTTCCATCTCAGATTCTTTTTCGTTACTTTTAGGCATTTTCAACTCAACTGTTACAAAGCTTGATAAAATTCTACGTGCAAATTATTAAGTAATGATTAATAATCTAGCATTAATTTGTTATTTTGTGAATGGATATTATTCTAGCAACAGGTGGCACGGGTGGACACATTTTTCCAGCTATCACCTTAGCGAAAGCATTAAAGACACAAGGATACAGTTGCATATTATTCATTGATAAAAAAACAAATAAAAATACCGACGTAGAAAGCTATACCTTACCATTACATAAACCAAGCAGCAGCAAATTTAAGTTTTTCCTTTTGTTAACATATAGCTGTGTATTAGCACTATATCAAATAAGGAAATTAAAACCAAAACTAGTCATTGGTTTTGGTAGTTATGCTTCTTTTCCAACTCTTCTTGCAGCAAAGATGCTCTCTATACCTATAATTTTGCATGAACAAAATACAGTTTTAGGGAGAGTAAATAGATTCTTTTTCAAAAGTGCAAAATTAGTTGCAACTAGCTTTCCAGAGACTAAATATGTAAAGGGCAATAAATGTATTTTTACAGGAAATTTTGTTAATATAAAGGCACAAGAGTATTCTATGCTTCTTTTCCCTGTCGTTCCAGCGCGTGACGCTGGAATCTGCATATTAATTGTAGCGGGCAGCCAAGGTGCAAATTTTTTTGATGATGTAGTGAGCAGCGTAATTTATAATTTACCCATCGAAATAAAAAAGAAAATTAGAGTAGTGCAGCAATGCACGAAAAAAAATATAAACATGATTGAGAATCAATATAAAAAAGAAAAAATCAATTATGAATTAAGTGAATTTTTTGATGATATAAAAAGTAGATTAACCAGTGCTCACTTGGTAATTAGCAGAGCAGGAGCAACTTCAATAGCAGAGATCACTCTTGCTAAACGCCCTGCTATATATATTCCTTATCCACACTCAAAAGATAATCATCAATTTTATAATGCAAGATATATTGAAGATTCGAGAGCAGCTGTAATAGTTGAGCAAAATAGTGAAGCAAAAAAAAATCTGACAGGGTCGCTGGTTGATTTGTTAGAAAATTCTCAAAAATTGCGTGATATGGCCAGTAATACTAAGAAAACAAGGATAAAAAATGGGGTTACTAAGTTTATTAAGGTAATAGCTCACGAACTTAGTTGACGAATATGGCTGCTTGCTTTTTCTTCAAATACATCCCACAGGTCTTTTTCTAGTGATATATTATATAGTTTATTGATATAAACTACTCCTGTAGGTGAAGTTGTGTTAATTTCGAGAAGGAAGTCATCTATAATATCAATACCAACAAATATTAGCCCTCTTTTCTTTAATTCAGGACCAATTTTATTACATATTTCATTGTCTCTATCGTTCATTCGAGCGGGCTCAAAACTTGCTCCAAGTCGCACATTTGTTCTGATCTCTCCACTAACTTTTGGAACTCTCTTCATTATTCCAATTGGTTGACCATCTAGTAACAATATTCTTTTATCTTTATCTATGTTTTTACAAAATGCTTGTGCAATTACAGGACATTCATATTTTGCAATCATAAGTTCGACTACTACTTGAATACTATTCTCGTCTTGCATTCTTATCACATCGTTTCCTCCATAGCTATACAATGGCTTCAGAATAATATCTTTATAGTTATGGTAAAAATCTCTAATCATCGATATATTCTCAGTAATCAAAGTCGGTGGAGTTAGCTCTGGAAATAATGAAGTGATTAATTTTTCAGGACAATTTCTTATTTCTGTTGGATTGTTAATTACCAATGCGCTAGTTTTTTCTAAAATATAGGTTGTTGTAATGTAACGCATATCAAAAGGTGGATCCTGTCTGATAAATATGATGTCCATTTCGTTCAAATTGATAGCTACATCTTTTTTGGAAATGAAACTATGATCATCAACACTGACTTTCTGGGCAAGAGTGATTGGCTGGTTTAACTTTAGTGCTAAATTGCTAGGAGCATAGACGAAAACTTCGTACTTCCTCCTTTGTGCCTCTTTTATTAATGCAAATGTAGTGTCAGTTTCAAAGTTTATATTTTCATCCATTTGAAAAGCTACTCTCATTTGCATATCCTCTTTTACACAAAAATTGCCATTAGAAACTCAGTTTTCATTAATGACGTAACTTGCTGTGTCTATATCGCACATAACTTACAACTTGTTTTACTCCCTTTACTTTTCTTGCAATTGATATTACAGCTTTTAGTTCCGCTTTATTTTGAGCTATACCCATCAAATAAACAACTCTATCAACCGTATTAACGCTATAATTAATTGATTTGATATTTCTTTTCCCCAGAAGTCTTGTTCTTATTTCCGCTGTTATCATGCCATCTATAGTGGTGTCGAGCATGGAAGTCGTTTGAATTGGTGTTACTCTTATTTCATTTATCACTTCTTTAACTTCTTTTTGCTGCCAAGCTATTTTTTCTGCTGTGAGTTGTTTTTCGGGAGTATCAACGTTTCCGATAAGCAATACTCTTCCTTCACTTATTTTAACCATTATAGATGAAAATAGTCCATGTTTTAAGAGCCCCTTATTGATTCTGATTACCATAGTTGTATCATCGACAATATTTCCCAAGGATTTATCTTGCATTGTTATTGCTGTAGCCGTTGCTGTAGCCACTACACTACCTATTATAAGAGGCGTGCATCCACTTTGTGTAATCAAAAAAATTGCGAGTAAGAGGCTTGTTATTAGTCTCATCATTGATTTTCAGGGTTTAGAGCTTTCATTAAGAAATGTTAATAAGCTTTTTTGATTGTGTAAATACCATAAGTTCAGTAAGAACCTGTTCATAATCTCAAAAAAGTGATAAACTGTGAGATGATATATATGAATAAGAATATATGAGAAATTTATACCCAAGTGACATAAGTCGAGAACAATTTCATACCAATTCTGGAGAGTAGCAGGAAGAAAACAAAACCAAGAAAACTTGATTTGTATGATGTGTTTTGTGCAGTGCTGTACGTCCTAAAAAGTGGCTGCCAGTCTGCCAAAAGATTTTCCAAAATGGCGAAGTTGTTACGACTATTTTAAAAAATGGAGTGAAAAACCAAGCGAAGATACAGAAAGTACTTTGGAACGTGTATTAAAAAAAATTAGTTGGAGAGACACGTATCAGCAATGGTCGGAAAGAAAGAACTAGTTTTTGTATAATTGATGCTCAGAGCGTAAAAAATGCAGATACTGCTGAAAATAAGGGCTACGATGCAGGTAAAAAAATTTCAGGGCCATATTGCAGTAGATACACAAGGTTTACCACACGCGATTTATGTAACAACGGCAGAAGCAACCGACCGCAGCAGTGCCGTGAGAATGGTCGAAAATGCTAAAGAAAACCTCTCTGAGGTTAAAAACATACTTGTTGATGCAGGCTACACTGGAGAAAATTTTGCAACACAAATAAAAGCAACTATTGGTTCGACTGTCGAAGTAATAAAGCGAAGTGAATTACACACCTTTGTTGTACTGCCAAAAAGATGGGTTGTTGAGCGCTCTTTTGCTTGGTTGGAAAAATGCAGGCGATTGTGGAAAAACTGTGAGCGGAAACTCAACACTAGCTTACAAATGGTCGTTCTTGCTTTCACTTCTTTACTCCTTAAAAGATTATGAACAGGTTCTAAGACTTTAAACCTTGAATATTTTAATAGGATACCTATAATGGGGTACTGAAGATTTTTTGCGGATATGGCGAAATTGGTAGACGTGCCAGGTTTAGGTCCTGGTGAGCTTGCTCGTGGGGGTTCAAGTCCCTCTATCCGCACTTAAAGTCATATAACTTAGGTTTTAAGGAAAAATTTATAATCACTTAATAGACTTTTGTTTGTGTAAAAAACCCGTTCTTAAGGATTGTATTTAACTTGAATTCTGGTAGAATGGCTTTATTAAGATATGAATTAAAATATTGATGAATGGATTGTAATGTCTAATAATATACCTCAAAATATAGTCGAAGTAGATACGTCAAGTAGCATATATACCTACAGAGAGCTTAGTATAGATAAACTAAAGCATGAATATGAAATCACAGTTAGTAGTGATTATATAGAACAAAAGGTAAATTCTAGATTACAAGAAGTGGCAAAAAATGCAAAATTGCCTGGATTTAGGTCTGGAAAGATGCCCTACGATCTTGTTGTTACAAATTATAAAAACGAAGCTTTAGAATATGTGGTAAATAGTACAATTGACTATTGCTCAAGCGATTTAATGAAAAAAATTGAAGTCAAGTCTCACATTTATCCTAAGGTTGATGTTATATCATTACCAGATCTGGATAAAGAGGATGAAAAGGGTAATTTTGTATACAAACTATCTTTTGAATCGATGCCGGAAGTGTCAGTAATAGATCTTGATAAAATAAATCTGAAGAGAGTTGAAGCAAAGATTGAAGAAGGAGACATAAAAGAATTTATTGATTCTATAAAAGCAAAATTTCCTAATTTTGTCTCTGTTGATGATACTTCTTATCAAGCAAAAAATGGAGATAAATTAATAGTTGACTTTGAAGGGCGGATTAGGAATAAGCTTTTTCAAGGTGGAAGTGATAAAAACTTTGAAGTTACTTTAGGATCTGGCACATTTATTAATGGTTTCGAAGATCAACTAATTGGCATGAAAAAAGGAGAAACAAAAAGTTTTAAGTTGAAATTTCCTGAAGACTACCAAGCCATTTCCCTTGCAGGACAGGAAGCTAATTTTTTTGTTCGAGTTAATAATATTAAGGTTGCCAAAGATTTTGGAAGTGATGATGAAGTAGCTAAGAGAATTGGGTTTGAAGATTGTTCTTCGCTAATAAATCATGCAAAAAAAATGATTGGTGATCAGTGTAAAGAAATGAGAGATCTCTTAATTAAGAAGGAGCTATTTGATTATTTAGATGCTAGTTATAGTTTTGATTTACCCACAGACTTAGTAAAACAGGAACAACAGAGAGTGGAAAGGGAGTTGAACTCTCAAAATGACCCTTGTAAAGAGGCTGAAAGACGTGTAAAGCTTGCAATGTTATTTATGAAGTTTAGTGCAGAACATAAAATATCATTAACTCAAAATGATATTTTAAATGTTATTGTAAATCAATATGTCAGTAGAAGTGTGCCACTTGATAGAGTATTAAAACATTTTCAGTCAGACAGACAATTTCAAGAGTTAGTTAGAGGGCAAGCTCTTGAACATAAAGTTACAGATTATATAATAGAAAAAGTTAATAAAGAAGAGCAGATTATTTCTGTAAAAGAGTTAAAGGAATTATTTAATAATATTTAGTAGGAAAAGGTATGACTCTTATACCAATTGTAATTGAGCAAACTAGTCGCGGTGAACGTGCTTATGACATATATTCGAGATTAGTAAAAGAAAGAATAATTTTTGTAACTGGTCCTATTGAGGACAACATGGCCAGTGTAATAGTAGCACAGCTTTTATATTTAGAATCGGAAAACCCTGATAAAGACATTTATATGTATATTAACTCACCAGGTGGTGTTGTAACTGCTGGTTTATCGATCTATGATACAATGCAGTACATAAAGCCAGATGTTTCAACTTTATGTATAGGTCAAGCTGCATCTATGGGCTCTTTATTACTTGCAGCCGGTACAGAAGGTAAGCGTTACTCTCTACCTCATTCAAGAATTATGGTACATCAGCCATCTGGTGGTTATCAAGGTCAGGCAACTGATATAGAAATACATGCTAATGAAATTTTGCGAGTTAAGAAAGAACTAAATCAGATTTATTGGAAACATACTGGGAATCCACTGAAGACAATTAAAACAATGATGGAAAGAGATAAATTCATGGATCCTGAAGAAGCAAGAAAAACTGGCTTAATTGACAGAGTAATAGCTGAGCGTAAAGATATTAAGATTGAAAATTAAAAGTTGAACGAAAGGTGAGTTAATGGATAACAATGATGATTTGCACTACTGTTCTTTTTGCAACAAAGCACAAAATGAAGTAGATAAATTGATTACTAATTCTTCAGATGGTTTGAAGGTGTTTATCTGTAACGAGTGCATAGAGTTATCTCATAAAGCGATAAGTCAAAAGAAAGGTGGATCTTTTAATTCAGATTATATATCTGATGTGAAGTTGTTACTAAAGAAGCCTGAGGATATAAGAAATTTTCTTAGCAAGCATGTTGTAGGTCAAGAACATGCACAACACGTTTTATCTGTAGCTATGTATAACCATTGTCAATCCATGGCACAATTTCATGCTATAAGTGATGTTGAAATCGAAAAATCGAATGTAATGCTCATTGGTCCCACTGGTTCTGGTAAAACTTTGCTAGCCAAAACACTTGCTAAAGTTTCAGATGTGCCGTTTGCTATGGCTGATGCGACAACTTTGACTGAAGCAGGTTATGTGGGTGATGATGTGGAGAGCGTATTGTCACGTCTATTGCAAGCTGCAAATTATGATGTCGCAAAGGCACAGCGTGGTATAGTGTTTATAGATGAAATAGACAAAATCACAAGAAAATCTGAAAGCACTTCGATAACCCGTGACGTTTCAGGTGAAGGAGTCCAGCAAGCTCTGCTTAAGATTATGGAAGGCACAGTTGCTTATGTTCCGCCACAAGGTGGGCGGAAACACCCACAACAAGAATTTATACAAGTAGATACTAATAACATACTGTTTATTTGTGGAGGAGCTTTTGAAGGCCTAGATAAGATCATTGAAGCAAGAAAGAAGGGAACATCAGTTGGTTTTGGAGCAGATATAAGTCAATCTAAAGAGCAAAGGAAAAAAAATGCTTTACATGATGTTCAACCTGAAGATTTAATCAAATTTGGTTTAATACCAGAATTCGTAGGGCGGGTTCCAATAACTGCTGTTTTAGATGAGTTAGATCATGAAGATTTAGTACATGTATTGATAGAGCCAAGAAATGCACTAATAAAACAATACAAAGCGTTGCTTGCATTTAGCAAAGTAAATCTTGAGTTTTCAGATGAAGCAATATCGGCTATTGCTGAAAAGGCTATGAGTTACAAAACAGGCGCAAGGATGTTACGTGCTGTTTTAGAGTCACTTTTGCTTGATGTTATGTATACAGCTGGAAACGGAGGTTTTGAGGGTAGTACAATAGTAATCACTAAGGAAATGGTAGAGTTAGGAAAAGCAGTGATTAATCATAGTAACAAGGGTGATGTTATAACAGTTAATGATTAATTTTAGGCATGTATTATGAACATTGAATGTGCTGTAGACTCTAGTTTTGCTACATTACCAGTATTACCTTTAAGGGATGTAGTAATTTTTCCAAATATAATAGTGCCCTTATTTATAGGTAGAGAAAAATCTATTAATGCACTAGAGTGTGCAATGAATAATAATAGTCATCGAAACGAGATTTTTCTTGTGGCACAGCAAGATGGCTCTATTGATAACCCAGAGCCAAAAGATCTTTATGAAGTAGGTGTGCTAGCAAATATTGTGCAACCATTAATAAAATTACCTGACAATGCAGTAAAAGTTGTAATCCAAGGAGTAAGCAGAGGAAAAGTTGTAGAGTATATTAACTCTCATACTTTATTACAGGCTAGGGTAGAGTTAGATAATCATCATGAATATGAGGAAGATGAGGATAATGTTGATCTGGAAGCTTTAAGGCGAGCTGTTATAAATGCGTTTGATAACTGGTGTAAATTGAACAAAAAAAATCAGCCTGAGATTATTATTAATCCCATTGAGCAAATCAAAGAAATTGATCAACTTGTAGACACGGTAATTTCATATTTAAATATAAAAGCATCAGATAAACAAAGCATACTTGAGACTTATGGCCAAGGAGAGCGTTTAAGAAAAACTTTTGCTTTTATTGAGAGAGAAATAAGCATTTTGAACGCACAAAACCGTTTATATAAAACAATTAAATCACAAGTTGAAAGCACTCAGAAAGTTTATTACCTTAATGAGCAATTGAAAGCTATACAGAAAGAATTAGGCGAATTTGAGAATGGAGATGAGGGAAATATACTTAATGAATTTGAAAAAAAGATAAATGAAACAAAACTTTCTCAGGAAGCAAGAGAGAAAGCTATGACTGATCTGAAGAGATACAAGAAAATGAATCCCATTTCACCTGAAGCTACAGTTATATCTAGTTACCTGCATTGGTTACTTGATTTACCATGGGGAAAGTACAAAGATGCAAAAATTAATTTAAATGCAGCTAAAAAAATCTTAGATGAAAACCATTATGGTATAGAGAAAGTAAAAGATAGAATAATAGAATTTTTAGCAGTATTAAAGAGAGTAAAAGAGATAAAAGGTCCTATACTTTGCTTAGTTGGACCACCTGGTGTTGGTAAAACTTCTTTAGCTAAGTCTATGGCGAGAGCAGTAGGGAGAGATTTTGTTCGCATAGCTCTTGGTGGTGTGCGTGATGAATCTGAAATACGTGGCCATAGGAAAACATATATTGGTTCAATGCCTGGTAAAATTATTCAACACATGAAAAAAGCTAATTCGTGCAACCCACTTTTTTTACTTGATGAAATAGATAAGATGGGTTCTGATTCACGTGGTGACCCTGCATCTGCATTACTTGAGGTTTTGGATACTGAGCACAATAAGCACTTTACAGACCATTACTTAGAAGTTGAATTTGATCTTTCAAGTGTAATGTTTGTAGCTACGGCAAACAGCTTAAATTTGCCACACCCTTTGCGTGATAGGATGGAAATTATACAATTATCTGGTTATACTGAAGATGAAAAAATTAGTATTGCTACACATCACCTCATTCCCAAATTAAAAAAAGAGCATGGTTTACGTCAGAAAGAATGGAATATAACTAATGATGCACTGTATGAGTTGATACGCTTATACACGCGTGAAAGTGGCGTCCGTAGTATGGAAAGGGAGCTTGCAAAGCTCATGAGAAAAGCAGTTAAAGAAATATTGACCGATAAAAATAAGAAAATATCCGTAGGGGTTGACAATTTACAAGACTATTTAGGGGTGCGTAAATATACCTTTGGTATTGCAGAAAATGAGAGTTTAGTAGGGGTAGTAACTGGACTCGCCTATACTGAAACAGGTGGTGATATTTTAATGATAGAATCAGTCCTGATTCCAGGCAAGGGGGAAATAAAATATACAGGAAAGCTTGGAGAGGTTATGCAAGAATCTATAAAGGCTGCGTATAGTTATATTCGATCAAATTGTCTATTTTTTGGTATAAAACCTGAAAAATTTCAAAATAATGATATACATTTGCATGTACTTGAGGGCGCTGTGCCAAAAGATGGCCCTTCTGCTGGCGGTGCGGTATGTACATCCATTGTTTCTCTCATGACAAATATATCAGTCAACAAAAGTGTTGCTATGACAGGTGAAGTGACATTGCGTGGTAGAGTTCTAGCTATTGGGGGCTTGAGAGAAAAGCTACTAGCAGCGCTCAGAGGATCAATCAAAACTGTTATTATACCTAGCGAAAATGAAAAGGATATGCAAGAAATCCCAGCAAATATTAAAGAAAGGATCAATGTAATTTTTGTCAAGAACATTGATGAAGTTATAAAAGTTGCTTTGATACAACCTACTATTCCAATCGAAAGCGATAGTAAAAGCAGTACACCATCTTCCTCTATAAAAAATAAAGACGATAATTTTCCTGAGTTAGAAACACTAAAGCATTAAAATGTAACTAAAATAATTTAAGTTTACCGAATACAAAAGTAGACTTCTTGCATAACCTAAAAAAAGGCAAAAGGAACCCTGTGATTATTTTCCGCTTTAAAGTACTGGCGTTTTTTATGTTTTAAACCCCTGACAAGAGAGATTCAGCCGCTTTTAATCGCTACTAACCTACGCTGCAAGTGTTTAAGAAGTTTACCAAGCAGAAAAAAAGACAAAGAAAACCCGAGTTAGCTAGTCCTTTACTATCTCTGTCGAGTATTGGCATTTTTTGATGTCTTGTAACGCTTTGTAAGCGCGTTCAGCTTATTTAGGTATAAACCTAGATGTAGATGAAGTTTTGTAAAGACATACAGTACCTATGTACTGCAAAAAATTGAACATAAGACGCCGATACCTTAAGTAATCCTTACCTTTTAATCTGCAGATTGGCGAAAGCAAATACAATAGCTTCACTTCCATGATAAAAGGACTGGCGGAGTTTGTCAAGTAAGTTTTTCCAACGCGCTGCCAAAAGTTTGTTATGCAAGAAGTCTATTATAAAATACCTTTAACATAGGCAAAATAAACTGTGTATTTTTCAATAAATTGACTATGCTAAAAGTATGCAAAAACGTCATATAACTATTTGTCTTATACTGCTTCTTATAATCGGCACACTATTTTTGGTGCGCCCTATGATTTTTCAGTGCTTAATATCTATCGTTGTTGCATATTTATTTAATCCACTAGTAGTAAAGTTTGAAAAATATAAAATACCGCGCTTATATTCTGTAATTTTTATAATATTTGTTCTGCTGATGGTTTTTGTATTAGCTGTTACATTTGTTTTACCTATTATATATGTTCAAGTTACCTCGATATTAAATTTTTTAGTAAGCAAAGCACCTTCATTAAACCTTAAAGTTATTCCATCCGTATTAGAATTTCTTAATATAAAAATAGGAGATGGTTTGTTTGATCACTTATCCAAAAACCTAGCAGAAAATTACGGCGATTATATATCTTATTTCACAAATGCTCTTAATATTGCCAGTAATTTTATAATCCAAGTGTTAAGCTCGAGCTTTAGCTTAATTCATGTAGTATCATTAGTGGTGATCACTCCGGTAATGTTCTTCTATATATTGCGTGATTGGCCTCTAATTGTAGCAAAAGCTAGTAGATTAGTTCCTGTTCCTTATAGAGAAGGAGTTGCAGATTATTTCTCAAAAGTGGATTTTATTATATCTAATTATCTAAAGGGACAGGTGAATGTGTGCATTGTCATGATAATCTTTTATTCTGTGGGCCTTAGTATAATCGGATTAAAACATTCTGTTGCTATTGGAGTTTTATCGGGGACACTAACATTTATACCTTATATAGGACCGTTATTATATACTATTATTGGATTTTTGAGCGCTGTAACTCAATTTAGTGGATGGTCTGAAAGCACTGCTGTTTTACTATTATTTTGTGTTGGACAGTTAATAGATGCAAATATACTGGTTCCTTTATTAATAGGAAAAAAAGTTCATATACATCCAGCTATAATTATTCTTGGAATTACTATATGTGCTTCATACTTTGGATTTACGGGTGTATTACTTTTTGTTCCAATAATAGCAATGTTTAATGTATCAGTAGGATATGCAATCGATAAATATCTTAAAAGTGAGTTTTATAAAAATGGCTAACAGATTTTTTGCATGACCAATTTATGATAAGGAGAAGTGAATTGTAGAATGTCCTGTGTACTTGCAAAAAGTGAGAAAATTTTAGCACAAAAATTACTGTCAAAGACGCAAGATGTTTAATGTACAATTAAATTTATTTAACAATAATCAAGCTGATTATTGTTGGCAAAACTATATCATTTTAGATGAAAATAAGAATGTATACAATTCAGTAATTGATGATTTATCTTGGAAATGTCTGATTCTCTTTGGGCCTAAAGGCTCTGGTAAAACTCATCTTGCTCACATTTGGCAATCGATAAACAATGCAATTTTTATCAATGTAAACAACTTTATAAGCGAGATTAGGTATAGCAACGCTTTTATTTTGGAAGATATACAAAATGTTCAAGATGAAGAAATGTTATTACATTGTTACAACTACATGAGAGAAAATGACAAGAGATTGCTAATTACTTCTTCAACTTCACCAAAAAGGCTTAATTTTAAATTGAAAGATTTAAGTTCTCGCATATTATCAACCGTCAGCGTAAAAATTCCACCTGCAAGTGAGGAATTATTGAGAATTATGTTAATAAAACGATTTTCAGATAAACAGTTGAAAATTGATTTGAAAGTGATTAATTACATTTTAGCAAGAATAGAGCGTTCTTTTTGCAGCGTTAATAAAATTATAGAGAAAATAGATGACGAATCTATGGGATCAAATATTACCATTCCTTTTATCAGCACTCTATTAAAAAAAGATACTATGTGATTCCTTTTTTTGCAGAGTATTTCTAAGAACCTGTTTAAAATCTCGAAAGGATAAGGTAAAATAGGGGTAGATTAAGAATGAGGTATATCTATGCGAAAAAGTTATCCAAGTGATATAAGTCGAGAGCAATTTGAAAAAATCAAACCAATTCTGGAGAGTAGCAGGAGGAAAACAAAACCAAGAAAACTTGATTTATATGATGTATTTTGTACAGTATTATACGTCCTAAAAAGTGGTTGCCAGTGGAGGATGTTGCCAAAAGATTTTCCAAGGTGGGAGAGCATATATTATTATTTTCAAATGTGGAATAAAAAGGATGGAGAAGAACCAAGTTTGTTGGAATTAGTTTTAAAAAAAATTAGTTGGAGAGGTCCGTATCAACAATGGTCGGAAAGAGAAAACCAGTTTCTGCATAATTGATGCTCAAAGCGTTAAAAACGCAGATACTGCTGAAAGAAAGGGTTATGATGCAGGTAAAAAGATTTCAGGTATAAAGCGTCATATCGCAGTTGATACACAGGGCTTGCCACATGCAATTCATATAACAACGGCAGAAGCAACTGATCGTAGCAGTGCTGTAAAAATGGTGGGAAATGCTAAAGAAAACCTCTCTGAAGTCAAAAATATACTCGTTGATGCTGGCTATACAGGAGAAAATTTTGCAACACAAATAAAAGTAACTATTGGTGCAGCTGTTGAGGTAATAAAACGAAGCGAATTACATACCTTTGCTGTATTGCCAAAAAGATGGGTTGTTGAGCGGTCTTTTGCTTGGTTGGAAAAATGCAGGCGATTGTGGAAAAACTGTGAGCGAAAACTCAATACTAGCCTACAAATGGTCGTTCTTTCCTTCGTTTCTCTCTTATTGCGAAGATTTTAAACAGGTTCTTAGACCTCTTGCATAACCTAAAAAAAAGCAAAAGAAACCCCGTGGTGGCCAGTTATTTACTTTTGTGTCGAAATATCGGCGTTTTTTTATTCTAAAACGCTTAATAAGTGCGACTTAGCTGCCTTTTAAGTGCAACTAACCTTAGCGATAAACGTTTAAGAAATTTACTAAGCAGAAAAAAAGGCAAATAAAACCCTAAGTAGCTAGTTATTCACTACCTATTTTATAAGTTGGCGTTTTTTAATGTCTTGTAACGCTTTTAAGCGCATTTTAGCTTATATTAGGTAAAAACCTAGAAGTTTTATAAAGACATAAGATGCACATAGTGCAAAAAATTAAACATGACACGCCAGATATACTAAGTTTTTTTGTCGTTTTATCTGCACAGACTGAAGATAAATAAATAGCTTCAGTACTATAATAAGAGGACTGGCGGAGTTTGTCAAGTCGTTTTTCCAACGCGTTGCCAAAAGTTTGTTATGCAAGAGGTCTATTGTATATACTAAAAATTTATTAACATCTATAACACTGATATAACTGAAATCTCCGCTTATTTATGCTAGAGCTATAAAAATGTTATGTTATAATAGGTATAATTAAATGCAACTAAGAAGTGGTATATTATAGTAGAGTGCACTTTGTAAGATGTTTTCTATAGATTTGGTGTTATAATTTAACCATGAGATCAAATCTAAAAAAAAAGTTAAAGCGAAGGTTTATTATACTTATCGTATTGGTAAATGTTTTATTTATCTCATATTTTTTAATAAGGAAGACGAGTGACATTTCCAATCAAATTATAGTCAAAGAAATAAATATAGGAGCTGATAATGAAAAATAAGCAGTTACAAGATAAAAAAGAAAATCTTTACATAACATATTACATAGATACTTTGGTGTCAGAAAGGTCTGCTACGCAAAATACTTTAGAAAGTTATTGTTCAGATTTACATCAACTGGAAGGTTTTTTATTAGAAAGCGGTACTACCTTAGTTGGTGCAAGCAAAACTAATATTAAAGATTATATGAGATTTCTATGCACACAAAAAAAATATAAAAGTAGTTCTATATCAAGAAAAATATCTGCTGTGAAAAATTTTTATAAGTGCCTACTTAATGATGGAATAATAGATTTTAATCCAGCCCCAGCTAATGATGATGAATTAAAAAACCCAAAAGTTTCTCGTCCTTTGCCCAGGTATTTAAGCGTTAAAGAAATGCTTTTGTTGATGGACACGGTTAGAAAATCAGCGAGCGAATCGAATAAAGAGATAAACAGTAAAAGGCTATGCGCTATTTTAGATATCCTTTACTCTTCTGGCATGCGTATTTCTGAACTAATCAGTATGAAGTTGTGTGAAGTGTCACATTTAGTGAACAGTAATGACAAAGAATGTTATATAATAATAAAAGGGAAAAGTGGTAAAGAAAGGCAAATCCTTTTTAATGAGCAAGCACTACAAAGCCTTAGAAATTATTTATCGATCCGTGATAACCTAATTTTTGACGGGAAGGAGTCTGATTGGTTATTTCCGGGTAATAAGCCTAATAAGCCGATTACAAGGCAGAGAATCGGCCAATTAATTAAGGAATTAGCGAAAAAATGCAATATTGATGAAAATAAAATCTCTCCACATGTGATTAGACATTCTTTTGCTACTCACCTACTGGATAGTGGGGCAAGTATTGTGCTGATACAGAAAGTTCTTGGCCATACTAGCCTTTCTACAACACAAATATATACTCATGTTGCCAACAAGAAATTAAAGGACAAATTAGCTGATTCACATCCTGTCACTCAGATGATCAATAATTAAACTTATTGTTTTTAATTTGTAGTAAAGTTAAACTCAAGTAAGTTTATCTGGGTTTGTGATTTCAAGTTTATTGTTTAATTTATTTCTTATATTGTGGGAAGTTTTCTATACTTTAATTGTTCTTCCTGTAATCCTCTTTCCTGCACGCATAGTAACTATCTTCCTCGTCTGTTCAGTAAGGGTTGTATTGCTCATGCTTCGTTTATTATGTGGAGTTGAATATGAAGTTAGGGGGATGGAAAATATTCCAAAGCAACCCTTTGTAATTGCCTCTAAACACCAATCTCCATTTGAAACATTTATTTTTATACTTTTATTTAGAAACGCAGTTTTTATTTTAAAACGTGAGCTGAAGTGGATTCCATTCGTTGGCTTGCATCTCATGGCGCTCAGAATGATTTTTATTAACCGCTCAGATGGTATCAGTTCTATACGCCATATCATTAAATCAGCAAAAATGCGTATAAAAGAAAATAGAAGCATAATAATATTTCCTGAAGGCACAAGAACAGCTATAAACCAAAATATAAAATATCAACCAGGTATTGCTGCTTTATATAGCGTATTATCTGTTCCCGTATCACCGGTAGCTTTAAACACTGGTTTGTTTTGGCCCAAAAGTATACTTTCCCTAAGAAAGAATCCAGGAAAGGCGATAATAGAGATATTGCCTCCAATATATCCTGGATTAAGCAAGGATGAATTCTTGAAAAATTTAGAAAAAACTATTGAAGAGAAAAGTAGCAAATTAACTGCAGAAAAAACTAGTATTGCAAATTAGTGAAAAAATTTTATAATAAGAAAAGAGTACAGTGTTTTAGGTATTAATATATGGCAAATCATAAGAGTGCTAAAAAAATGATAAAGGTAATAGCAAAGCGTACTTTAATAAATAAAATGCGCAAAAGTAAAACTCGCACTGCTGTTAGGAATTTGGTTGATATAATTAAGTCTGGCGACAAAGAAAATGTCATTTTAGCATTTCGAAATGCTGAATCTAATTTACACAAGTGTGTGAATAAAGGTGTTATTCATAAAAACACTGCTGCACGTAAAATAAGTAGCTTAAATGCAAAAGTAAAAGCATTGATGACTGCTTAGTGTGGTCAATCTAAAATTAACCAGGTTAATATATACTCTTCAGTTTGTATGCTTTGTATAGGATTTAAGTAGCTTAAGTGATGGATAAAAAAGCATTATTAGAACTAAGCAATGGATTAAAAATTGAGCTACCCATATTAAGCGGAACAATAGGTTCTGATGTGTTAAATATTAAGGATTTGTATAAGACAACAGGGTTGTTCACTTACGATCCAGGTTTTGTTTCCACGGCTTCATGTTCTTCTGCAATTACATTTATTGATGGAGATGAAGGAGTCCTTAAATATAGGGGACATGATATAGCTGATTTGGCAGAGAATAATAATTTTACTGCTGTAATTTATCTATTACTCTACGGTGAGTTGCCTAATTTAGAGCAACACAAAAAGTTTCTTCTGAAAATACAAGAATTATCCAAAGTATCAGAGCAGATTATAAATGTGATTAAAGCATTTCCAAAAACTGCTCACCCTATGTCAATTTCGATTGCATGTTTTGCAAGTTTGTCAGCATTTTACCATGAGAGATATGGCAACAGTGTCGATAATGAAGATCTGGATTTTGGAATTTCTGCGATAGCACAAGTTCCTGCAATTATTGCGATGATCTATAGGCATATCAACAATCAGGAGTTCATAAATGCTAACAATGAATTGAGCTATAGCGAAAATTTCCTAAGGATGATGTTTGGCGATGCTTTTGATAACGATAAAAGCACTCTTTTTGCAAAAGCTCTGGATAAAATATTTACTCTCCATGCTGACCATGAACAGAATGCTTCTACGGCAGCTGTCAGATTGGTGGGATCGGCTGGTTCTAATTTGTTCGCAAGCCTATCTGCAGGAGTTGCTACGCTTTGGGGACCAGCGCATGGTGGAGCTAATGAGGCAGTTATAAATATGTTAAAGGAGATAGAGCAAAGTGGAGATGTAGATAAATTCATTGAAAAAGCTAAAGATGATAAAGATCCATTTAAATTGATGGGGTTTGGACATCGTGTTTATAAAAATTATGATCCGCGCGCGCGCATATTGAAAGACGCTTGTCATGAGGTTTTAAGTAAACTAGAACAAAATAATGAACTGCTCAAGATTGCAAAAGAACTTGAAGAAATAGCTCTAAAGGATGAATATTTTATCGTGCGTAAGTTATATCCAAATGTTGATTTTTACTCAGGTATAATAATGAATGCTATCGATATTCCCTCAAATATGTTCACGCCTATTTTTGCACTTGCAAGAACCACTGGTTGGGTTACTCAGTGGTATGAAATGATAAATGACAAAGAAACTAAGATCTGTAGACCAAGACAACTCTATGTTGGTAAATAAATTTATTTTTACTTTATTTGTAGTTTTCATACCAATTATCATTATTAAAGAGACAAATAAGTGACATTAGACTTCTTGCATAACAAACTTTCGGCAACGCGTTGGAAAAACTTACTTGACAAACTCCGCCAGTCATCTTATCATGGAAGTGAAGCTATTGTATTTGCTTTCGCCAATCTGCAGATTAAAAGGTAAGGATTACTTAATGTATCGGCGTCTTATGTTCAATTTTTTGCAGTACATAGGTACTGTATGTCTTTACAAAACTTCATCTACATCTAGGTTTATACCTAAATAAGCTGAACGCGCTTATAAAGCGTTACAAGACATCAAAAAATGCCAATACTCGACAGAGATAGTAAAGGACTAGCTAACTCGGGTTTTCTTTGTCTTTTTTTCTGCTTGGTAAACTTCTTAAACACTTGCAGCGTAGGTTAGTTGCGATTAAAAGCGGCTGAATCTCCCTTGTCAGGGGTTTAAAACATAAAAAACGCCAGTACTTTAAAGCGGACAATAATCACAGGGCTCCTTTTGCCTTTTTTCCCACTTAGTAAATTTCCTAAATATTTTCTTAAATTTTATAGCTAAGCGACAACCGCTGCTTGTTAGCGGTATGACGGTAGGGGTCGCCAGCGTCACACGCTGGAATGACACCCTCCTTGTAGACAATGTTTGTATAGTTATGGAATTGTGCAACAGGCACAGTTTGACATAAAAAGCTTTGCTTTTTGGGATTTTTGAGTTATACTTAACTTAAGCTATTTCAGTAGGGGTTTATTGTGAATAGAAAGGAAGCTTTAGAAATATTGGGCTTAAATGCGAATCCCAGTGAACGGGAAATTAAAACAGCGTATAGAAAATTAGCCCTCGAGTTCCATCCAGACAAAAACTTGGATAAAGAACAGGAAGAAGCTGAAGAGAAATTTAAACAGTTACAAGCTGCATATGAGCTTCTTGATGGAACAGGTGCAAAAGAAGCTATGGTACTCCATGATGAAGACTTAGATAAAGTTAGCTGTATTGAGGATTTAAAATTTTGCTTATATACGGCTCTCTTCAATCAAGATACAACATTTTTGAAAAAACTTTTTTCCAAATTCAAGAGCAGTAAAGATGAAAAATTTGGTGATTACATCAATGAAATGTGTGTACAAGATCGCTTGCCATTGGGTGCTGCTATCAATTCGTACAATATTGATCTTGTAAGCCTGCTCTTAGACAATGGTGCTAACCCTAACATAAAAATATTCCGTGAGTATACTTCATTATGTTATCCTGGAGTTGTCACATGTGGTAACATTGTCAAACTACTTTTAGAGAATGGTGCTGACCCTAATACACGAGTATATGGTCTTGCTCCACTGGATGTAGCCGCACATGATAAGTTCTATGAAGTTGCAGAATTACTTTTAAAATATAGAGCTGCCCCTAATGCACAAGATGAGTTTGGTAATACTACATTACATAGAGCATACAAACACTATAGAATTGCAGAATTACTTTTAAAATGTGGCGCTGATCTTAATATACGAAATATATTTGATCACACTCCATTGTATGAAGCAGTGCATTGTAGTGAGTATGAATGTGAAAAAGAAAAAACTTTAGCGTTGTTTTTGAAGTATGGTGCAGATCCTAATGCAACAGATCCTCATGCAAAAGATTACTACATGAGGAGATTCATAGAACGTACTCCATATTTTACTAATAATGGTATAATAAATTGCATTAAGACACTTGTTTTGTCATACGGTAGCGATGATAAAGTTAAAAGGTTGATGGCTGAGTATGGTGGAGTTGATAGACGTTATCTCATTAGCCAAGCAGGACTTGCTTGTTGTTGCTTGATAGTAGCTTCTGCTACTTTGTTTAGCATAGCATCTCCTTGGTGCTATGTACCAACAGCAGTGTTTGCACTTGCTGCATGTTTTTTCATTAAAAATGCTGTACAGGCTGCGTTTTTCGCAAAAACAAAAGAGCCTTATCCTGAGTTTGCTGAAGCTAGGGTAGAGTTTCTTAATAGTCAAAAATTAGCAGGTGCAGCTTAATAATTATAGCTAAGGTAATCTAGGTTTACCGTCATTCCGCTACTTGTTAGCGCCCGCGAATGAATCGTGGTATAGAAACTAAAAAAGTTCTTTTTTAAAAAACTTAAGTTATACTTATAAGTGTTTGATATCTTATATAGTGATTATGCCAAGTTTAAGCTGCCTTCATGGTGATAATGCAGAATTTGTGGAAGAAATGTATAGCCGTTATCTGCAGGGTGATAAATCAATCGGGGAGGATTGGTATAGGATTTTTTCAAGCAATTTAGAAGTTAATAAAACGGAGCCCTGCAATGCAACTAAGGCGGATGATTCGGTAGCAAATTTTTTCAGATCTTATGGTCACTTTTTTGCAGACTTAAATCCATTATCACCAAATGTGAATAAGGAAGTAGATTATCAGAAATATTCAAATCTCTCTCCAACGCATGACGCTGGAATCTATAGAGATATTTATTGCAAGAATATCGGTTTTGAATTTATGCATATTTCCTCTCACGAGGAAAAAATGTGGCTGCAGGAGAAAATTGAAAATCAAACCTATACGCTGAGCTCACAAAACAAAAAAGAAATACTGAGACACTTGGTCGAATCTGAGATGTTTGAGCAATTTCTCCATATGAAATTCCCTGGGTATAAGCGTTTCTCTATCGAAGGTGGGGAATCAGCTATTGTTGCAATTGAGAGAATTATTAGTGATTCCGCAGCTTTTAGTATTGAAGAAATAGTTCTTGGCATGGCTCACCGCGGACGACTTAATGTTCTGACCAAAGTGATGGGAAAAGAATATGCGGCAATGCTATCTGAATTTCAAGGCAATCTCGCATATCCAAGTGGTCTTGAGGTGTCCGGTGATGTTAAATATCACCTTGGTTACTCTTCTGATCGAACACTTGCTGGTGGCAAAAAAATGCACTTAAGTTTATGCCCTAATCCATCTCACCTTGAAGCGGTAAATCCAGTATTAGCTGGAAGGGTGAGGGCAAAACAGAATATAAGATCTGTGCTTGGAATATCAATTCATGGTGATGCGGCTTTCATCGGTCAAGGTGTTGTTGCTGAGACCCTAACCTTAAGCAACATTGAAGGTTATAAGGTGGATGGCATTGCGCACATTGTTATTAATAATCAAGTTGGTTTTACTGCTAACCCATGCTGCACGCGATCCTCTTTTTATTGCACTGATGTAGCAAAATCAATAGAAGCCCCAATATTCCACGTTAATGGAGATAACCCAGAAGCTGTGAGTTTTGCTACAAGTCTGGCGATGGAATATAGGCAGAAATTTAAAAAGGACGTAGTGATTGACATAATGTGCTATCGCAAATATGGCCATAATGAGGGTGATGAGCCAAATTTCACTCAGCCGCTCATGTATAAGACCATATCAAAACATAAAACTCCTGGAACATTGTATGAAGAGAAGTTGATTGCAGAAAAAGTATTAAGTGATGATGAGGTAAGTAAATTGCGCAGCGAATTCAGGGCAAGGTTGGATAAAAGTCTTGCTGAATCAGCGGCTTATGCTCCAAAAAAAGCTGACTGGTTCGGTGGAGTGTGGTCAAAATTAAGAAGAGCAAAGTTGAACGATTTGAGCGAATACTATACGGATTCTGGTGTCTCGCAAAGTGAGCTGAAAAAATTGGCTGTGCATATAAATAGCAATATTCCAAGTAGCTTTAACATTAATAATAAGGTTAGAAAAATACTTGATGGCAGAATAGACGGTATAAATTCTGGTAGTAATGTAGACTGGGCAACTGCTGAAAGTCTTGCATTTGCGTCACTGCTCACAGAAGGAATAGAAGTGCGTTTATCAGGACAAGATTCTGGACGTGGAACTTTCTCGCACCGTCATTCAAGGCTTGTTGATCAGGTAACAGAAGAAGAGTTTATTCCGCTAAACAATATAAACAAAGAACAGGCTCACTTTGAGGTCATAGATAGCGCTTTATCAGAGTATGCTGTAATGGGCTTTGAATATGGATATAGCCTTGATTCTCCGTATTCACTGGTGCTCTGGGAAGGACAATTTGGTGATTTTGCAAATGGTGCGCAAATTATGATCGACCAATTTATTGCATCTGCAGAAACAAAGTGGCTGCGATCAAGCGGTCTGGTTTTATTGTTACCTCATGGTTATGAAGGGCAGGGGCCTGAACACAGTTCTGCTCGTATAGAGAGATTTTTGCAACTCTGCGCAGAAGATAATATGCAGGTAGTTAATTGTTCCACTCCGGCAAATTACTTCCATGTCTTACGCAGGCAAATCCATCGAGACTTTCGTAAACCTTTGGTGGTGTTTACACCTAAATCTTTATTACGCCATAAAAAAGCAGTTTCTAATTTATCTGACTTTGAAGGAAAATTCCTTACAATAATTCCAGAATGTAGGACAAATTTAGTGTCAAGTGACAAAGTACGAAAAGCTGTAATATGCAGTGGTAAAGTTTATTATGATATAATTGAAATGCTTGAAACACAAAAAATAAACGATATAGCAGTGATACGTTTAGAACAATTCTATCCATTTCCTGCCGATAAACTAAGTATTGAACTTGAAAAATACAAAAGCGCTGAAATTGTATGGTGTCAAGAAGAACCAAAAAATATGGGAGGATGGTTTTTTGTCAACCCATTGATAGAGGAAGTATTACCTGGCCTCAATATTCAAAGGGTCTTTTTTAACCCATTGATAGACGAGGTGTTATCTGACCTCAATATTCAAGCAAAAAGACCTAAGTGTATTGCAAGACCTGCTGCTGCATCTCCTGCGTGTGGGTATGCTAGTGTTCACGCTCAGCAACAAGAGGAAATTTTGAAGCAGCTTAACTAAACTTTACCTCTACTAGTGGAATATTATTCCAGCTATTACTTCCATAGTTATCGATAGAAGCGTTTAAGTAATCTGTGTCAAAGCGTACAGGTACATCAAATTCGAAGCTTGCAGTGATTATTGTATCTTTCACTGGTGGTTTCATAAATGTTATTTCTCCTGTTGAATAATTCACTGAATATTCACTCTCTTCTTTGCCGTTTAAATAGATCTTTACTGTGCCATTTACTGGCTTTTTAATCATACGTGTATGCTTATCTTTTCCGCTTACATAAATTTTGATCAGTTGAAAAGTCGTTTTTTCGTTGTCTCCTATTCCAATTTCTTGATTGGTGACTGTAAAATCTGACCAATCTTTAAAACGAAATCCTATTGCTTTACCTTTTCGTGCATGAAAAAATGTTATTAATTCTAGTAGCTGCTCGTTTGATCTGACCCCATAAGCTATGTTGTATTTAGTACGTGCATGAGACCAATTGATGTTGCGCTGTTCACGGCCGTTATGAGTTGTTACAACATCAGTGGAAAATTCCGGTTCTCCAGTGGAACCATAAGATATATTTTCTGGAAATCTGATTTCTGTGAATGACATATGTCCTCCTGAAAAATAAAATTTAGATAGTTTGGCTGAAGAAGGTGTACAAATGTTGTAATTTGAAGATAGCAAACGGCGTTATGAAAACAGCACAATCACTGAGATCGTACCTTAAGCTACTGCTACATACCGTTACTTATCACACCCATGCTTACTATACTTAGGCTCACTTGAGCTGTCAAGCATAAAAATAAAAATTTTATAGCAAATTAATCGCTGAAGCTAGTTTTTGCTTGTGACTTAATTCATCTACTTTCTTGCGTAGTACATCCAAATCAGTTGCTCCTACGAATAGACTATCCCCGATTATTAAAAAAGGTGTACCGCCTACTCCTAGTTCCCTTACTAAGAGTTTGCTGCCATTTATCATTTGCTCAATTTTATCTGCATTATTTTTCATAGAATTATTAAAATCATCCTCGTTAACTCCTATACTTCTTACTATACTTAATATATTTTCATCTGAAAATTCTCCTTTGTAATCTAGAGCAGCGTAGTGAAAATCGAAATATTTTTCTTTATCAATAAAGTAGACAGCTAAAGCACTTTTTGCTGCCTTTAAAGAGTTGTTACCAAGTATTGGAGCATCTCTAAAGATATACTTAATTTTGCCATCATTGATTAACTGTTTTATATCATCTTTTATGACCTTGCAATATCCACAAGAATAGTCAAAGAAACCTACAGCTATAACACTACTATTTTCATTTCCGGAGTAAGGATAAGCGGGGTCGAATATCTCATTTTTGTACTGTAAAATTTTACCTTTAGTCGCGTTATCTCGAGCAGCATAGCTACTTTTAATCGACTGCTCTTTGAGAGTGTTTATAATCTTGTCAAAATTTCTATTTATATAATCATCTAATTTCTTGCCTATGTAATCATCATTTAGAATTTGACTGCGATTCGCAAGCCAATTATTCATTATTGGTAAACTTGCTATTACTACTATTAAAATCGATAAAAACAATACCCTAGACATAATTTATTATTTATTAAAGGACCTACAATAGGAATTTTTAGTACACATTTACCTATATCATGAAAGAAGCACCTAATGTTAATATATAAAAACATTTATATCAAGTGTATTTTATAGCCAGTTTTGCCTCAAATGCGAACTTTACACACAATAGATCTCTTGCATAACAAACTTTTGGCAGCGCGTTGAGAAACGACTTGACAAACTCCGCCAGCCCTTTTATCATGGTACTGAAGGTATTCAGTTATCTTCATCTGTGCAGATTAAAGGAAGGAGTGTAACGTAGTTGGCGTCTTATTTTTAATTTTTTGCACTATGTGCACCGTATGTCTTTTAAAACTTCTAGGTTTTCAAGCTGAAACGCGCTTATAAAGCGTTTAAGACAGTATAGTACGCCAATTTGCAGGATTAGAGAGTAAGTACTATCTAACACGGGATTTCTTTTGCCTTTTTTTCTGCTTAGTAAACTTCTTAAACGTTTATCGCTAAGGTTAGTTGCAATTAAAAGGCAGCTAAGTCGCACTTATTAAGCGTTTTAGAATAAAAAAACGCCGATATTTCGACACAAAAGTAAATAACTGGCCACCATGGGGCTTCTTTTGCCTTTTTTTCGCTTGGTTAAAAAATTAACTAATTTTCATTATGAGACTTTTTGCATATTTGAGCAAGAGGTTAATGTCATGCAAGCTGATTGTTTTTAAGAATACCAAAAAAGACATGCATCAGTTTTCTCATCAAGGCTAAAACTACGACTTTTGGACACTTTCCTTTACTTATAATGCACCCCATAAATTAGACCAAAAAAAATTGGTTAATCCGAGTAAAAAGGGAAAAGTAAAGAATGGAGTGTAGTATGAGAACAAAAAAGTATGAACCAGAGTTAAAAGCAAAGATAGCTTTGGAAGCAATAAAAAAGCACAGCAGAGATATGTAGTGAATATAAAATACCATCAACAAATTTATATGATTGGCGTGATAGAGTATTAGCAAGATTGAAAGATCTATTTATAGAAGAAAGTGAGAGTATAAGAAACAAAGGATATTAGGACAAGAAATAGAAAATTTCCATAAGGTTATAGGAGAATTAACAGTAGAAAATAGTTATTTGAAAAAAAAATTACTGAAATAAGCAAAAAAGATAGAGTAAAGTTTATAGAAAAAGATTCTGATTTATCAATTAGAAAACAAGCTGACTTACTGGGGATTTGCAGATCTAGCTTATATTATAGTCCTATAATTAATGATGAAAGTGAGATAGCAAATTTAATACAAGAAATATATTTGGCTTCTGATTGCCGTTATGGATATCGTAAAATTACTGCTGAAATTGGAGCAAATCGACTGGCATAAGAAAGTTTTGAGAATAATGAAAAAGATGGGAATTACGGGGCTATATTGTAGAAAAAGATGTAATACTAGTATTAAAGAGAAAAAGCATAAAATATACCCTTATTTACTTAAAGATTTGATTATTTGTAGAGTTAATCAGGTATGGGCCACTGATATAACATACATTATGATAGAAGGTAAGTTTGTCTATTTTGTAGCAATAATGGACTTGTATAGTCGCTATATTATTGCTCATTCATTATCACCATATCTTGATGCTGGATTTTACTCTCAAAGAAGCTCTAAAACAAGGTAAACCTGAATAGTGATCAAGGAGACTAGCTACAACTTTATTATGGAATTAGAGCGTGCTAACATTAAAATCAGTATGGACCATAAAGGACGTTGCTTTATTTATTGAACGCTTATGGAGAACTTTAAAACAAGAAGCCATATATTATTATAGACCAAACAGTATCAGAGATTTGGATGTTGTAATAAAGGATTTTGTTGGTTGGTATAATTATAGAAGGCGACATCAGTCTTTACATTATAAAGTCCCTGCTGATCTCTATTATCATAGACAATAAATGCTTTATAAAAAATCGGATTACTTTGAAAAAAATGGTCTAGACAAATGGGTGCATTATAATACCGCTAACAAGCAGCGGTTGTCGTTTAGCTACAAACATTAAGAAATTTACCAAGCGAAAAAAAGGCAAAAGAAGCCCCGATTAATATCTATTTTCTGTATTGACGTCTATAACAATGTTACAAAAAATAATATCATAGAATTCAATAGGATAATCCCTAGAGAATTGCTCATCTATAAAAAGCCAAATCGTGTTAATGCTGTTTAGATGTAAAAGATAAGCTAAATTTTACAAGGAAGATATTTTAAATAGCAAGGCACCGTTGATTGAAAGCGAGTACCAAATTTATGGAGTGTGCAACTAGAACACTTCAACTACCACAACTAAATCAACAAATTTTAATAGAGAGAAAAACATTATGAGAATACCAAAGCTATTGCAAGTTATTGCTAAAAAACTTAAAAGGAAGGAAGGTACCTCTGTTGCAAAAGGAGCTGATACAGAGGAATCAAGGGCTTCTAATATGCAAGAAGGTGCTGAGGGAGTTCTTGAGGTAAAAGAGCAAAAAGAGACCGCTAATATAGTTGATAAAGCTACAGGAACTGACACTCAATTATGTAATAAAAATAAGGTTTTAACAGAGCAAGAGCTAAATGCCTCTGAAAGCCCCTCTCCCGCTGAAATAGAACTATGTTTTGATAGTGATGCTGCAGGCAAAGAAGAAAATCCATTAACAAAAGCAACGCAACAAAGACGAGCAATCGTAGCTGGTAGTGCTGGAGTAATGTTATTGGTGAGTAGTGTCGTATCTTATATTCTGAAAATGCATATCATAGCAGTGGTTGCGGGAATAGTTGGATTAGCGTTTATAGGTTGTGCATTGTATAATACTCTAAATCCCAATACGAAGCTCGAAAAAGTAGAGAAGATAGAGCAACTAGATCTTCCTAGCCCGAGTTTGTGAAGGTATCGAAGATAATATATTTACTATTATTAATAATAAATAAATATTTAAAAATTGACTTGACTTCCGCTAAAATAGATGGCTTTATGCCAATACTACTAAAGAAACAGTAGTAAACATTTAAAAGAATAGAGTCTTTAATGAGTGGATGAGTAATAACAATAAACGTAAAAAATTAGAATCAAGAAGAAACAACATAATAGAACGGCTTCTATTCAGCACTCCTGAGCAGATGAAACAATATTGCGAACTGCTCGATAATGAAAAAAGGCAAGATCTTTATCAAAAGGTGCTGAAGGAAATGCGTAAAAACCCGGAAATTAATCAGGTGAAGAAACTGAACGAAATAGCTGCTGTCATAGAAGAGGCCATACAAAGATGAAGAGAAGAGGGAAGGAAGTGAGCTTATTAATTAATATACATAAGATATTAACACGATTGGGAGAGTGTCCTCATCAAGAGAGTTGGTCATGAGTATAGAAATATATACGGGTTCCGCAGTTAATAAAAAAATAATGTTTGTAGCTGTAGACTGGAATAGTTTTGTTAATTTAGTGAGGTCATTATGACAAAAGAATATGTTAAAAAAAGAATAATGCTAAAAGAACGTCTAATCGAGATGCAAGGCTATATGCCATGGCAAGACATCTGTATGGTAAGTCTGATACTTTGCATTCAGCCGCTGAAAAAGGTAACTTTTATCTAACTTTATATATTCTAAGTAAAGGAGCTGATTTAAATGCTCCAGATAAACATGGTTGTACTCCTTTGCATTACGCTGTCTATTCAGGAAATATTGATGTAGTAAGATTTTTAATAGATCAGGGTGCCGATTACAATATTACTGACAGTGAAGGTACTCCCGTATATTATGCATTTCAATACGGCTATATTGAATTAGTCAAATATTTTGTAGAAGAGAAGGGTATTGATCCTATGGCACCAATTGATAAATATGGTAGTACTTTATTTGGTGAAGCTATTGTAGGTGGTGACTTGGATACTATAGAGTATCTGATGAGCCGAAAAGATGTCACTTATGACTGCAATGATCTATTGGAAATAGCGATATTAAATGGCCACTTGGATGTTGTTGAATATTTGATAGAGGAGAAAGGAGTTGATGTAAATTTTGTTGGAGAAAACGGCTGGACACCTTTACTCTACGCTGTTGAGCGAGATTATATTGAAATAGTAAAATATCTAATAGAGATGGGAGCCTACGTAAATGTTACAGATGAAAGCGGCACCACAGGACTACACATAGCCGCTGAAGATTGCAACTTTGACATAGTCAGATGTCTTATAGTAAATGGGGCAAATATAAATGTCAGAGACAAGAAAGGCAATACACCACTGCGCTTGGCTATTCAAGATAGTGAATATCAAGATAAAAGATATAAAGAGGACGTGAAGGAGTACCTTATCAGTCATGGTGCACGTATTTAGAGAAAGTAAAAACCTCTTTTCTCCTATCTCTAGTGTAAGGTAGGAGATTTAATAGAATCTTAGGTAAAAGAGTATATCTTTTCTTGAGATTCTATTAAAGAGACATGACTACTGACACAAAGTTAATAGACTACGAAGTCGGGAAAAAGTTAAAATATGAGAGAGAAATACAAGAAGATACTCAGGCAGGTCTAGGGAGTAAAGTCGGAGTATCAGAGAAGCAAATGTCCAGGTATGAGCGAGGAGAAAATTCCACTCTAATCATCACAATATTAGAAATAGCAGAAAAACTAGGGATTGATAGTGCAAGAGTGCTACCTGAATCAACAGTACCAGAGGGAACTGAAGCAAAAGAAACATTAAGTCTAGTTAGAGAATGTAAAAAATTTAGGAATTATGAATTATATAAGATGGCCTCTGCATTAAATAAGTCTATGCAGATAGGTAAGGAAGAGGGTAAAAAAGTAGGAAAGATTAAAGTAGCAAAAAATCTACTTAAAGCGGGTGTTTCTCTTGATATTATCTTCCAAACAACGGGCTTGTTTACAGATGAACTTAAGAAATATTGTAGAAAAGAGATAGTTAATTTTATAGCCTACAAAATAGGAGAAAAGATAAAAGAATGGAGGCTAGCAAGAGGATATAGTAGGGAAGATTTAGGAAATAAAGTTGGTTTAACGGCTGCGCAAATATACCACTATGAACAGGGGACTCATCTCATTACAACAAAAAGACTACATGCTATAGCAGAAGCATTATTAGTGAATATAAAAACTCTACTGCCAAAAATTAGTGAACTAATAGAAAAAGGCAACGTTGAAATTGAAAGAAGTAATGAGGATAGAGAAGGAGAAAATGGATTACTAGATTTAGTAAGAGAGTTTAACAAAATTGAGGATGAAAAAATACGTGATAAATTTTATTCATTAATTATGTCTGTATCTAAAAGAATACAGATTAATAAAGAAAAAGGTAAAAAAATAGGGGAAATAGAAGTGGAAAAGAACCTACTTGAAGTGGGTATTCCTATTGATATAGTACATCAAGCAACTGGCACACGACCTTAAAGCTAAGCTGAAGAAAATAAAATAATTTCTTTAGAAGAATCTATAAATTATTAACTCAATATTTATCTCCTACCCCCCCTCAACTTGAGCTTATGGTTTACAGAATACTCTCCTACATATCTCTAAGCTCGCAAAAAGCCGAATGGATAAAAATTTAAAACCCTAAAGACTATTTTAAGCAACTGCATGATCAGCACCACTTGCGATTTGATTAGTTTCAACATTGTTAAGTGCTGTATTTGCTTTATATAAATAGCAACACCCTACTGCTAGAGAAGCCAATGCAACTGCAGCAAGTGTAATACATATCGCTAAATAAGGTATTGTTAAACTTGCACCAGCAGCAAACATCCCAGATAATATAAAAGAAGCAGAGGCATAATTACCCTGCCTTGTACTCTGAGCATTTACTGCTGAGAGTTTTTTGTTTTTATTATTAAGATCATCAATCCTTTGTTCTAATTGTGAAACACGTTCATTTGCAACACCCAGCTCTTTCTTCTTTTCTATGAGTTGAGTTTTTGTTCTATCATGCTCCTCTTTAACATTTTCAAGTTGAGTCACTTGATCATTTAGCTTGCTAATCTCTCCCTCCTTTTCTGCAAGTTGATCCCTTGTTCCATTAAGTTCTTCAGTTCTGTTAACCAAGTCTTGCTTTGTACTATTCCGCTCCTGTTTTAACTTAGCTTGTGTGCTCTCAAGTTCCTCTTGCAATTGTGAAACACGTTCATTTGCAACACCCAGAGCTTTATCCTTTTCCGTAAATTGAGCTTTTGTTATATCACATTCATCTCTAATGTTTTCAAGTTGACTTTTTTCTTGAGTAATTTTAGTTACTTCATTACTTAGTCTGCTAATCTCTTTTTCCTTCTCCGCAAGCTGAACTTGTGTATTCCCAAGTTCGTAAGTTTTTGTATCCAAGTCTTTCTGTGCAGTATCCCGCTCCTGTTCTAACTGCGAAACCTTTTGATTCACATCATTCAGCTCTTGCTCTTTTTCTGTAAGTTGAGCTTTTGTCCTATCAAGTTCCTTAGTTTTGTTAGCCAAGTCTTGCTTTAGCTCTTTCTCCCTCTTTGCAACCTGAGATTTTACGTTCTCAAGTTCATTAGTTTTTGCATCCAAGTCTTGCTGTATACTATTTAGCTTCCCTTCTAGTTGACTTTTTTCTTCAGTAAGTCGATTTACTTCACTAGCTTTTTTATCCAAAGTAAGTCGATTTACTTCACTAGCTTTTTTATCCAATTTTTCCTTAAGCTTTTTACTTGTGCTTTTAGATTTCTGCAGCTCTGTCTCCAGGTCGTTATTTTCACTTTTAAATGCTTTCAGCTGTTGATCTCCATTATCACCATTCAAAACTGTAGCATCTTGCGCATTGCCGAACATTTTATCCCCCTCTAAATCATTGCTTATGGACCCCAATGTTGAACCCCATATACTATTCAAGATACCACTTTTTCCTTTTTTTTCAAGAACATTTTCTTTCCCCCCTTTTTCTTCTACCTGTTGGCTAGCGCTAGAACTTACAGATTTGTCTTCACCAGCGCCTAAAGTTGGATTTAATTTAGCAATATCTCTAAGCTTTCCAAACGGAGTAGAAGTTGTATTTCCAAACCCAATGAGTTCTATAGTAGGAAAAATTCTGCTACCTAGAAGCAGTCTTGTAACTTCACTATTTTTACCTGCTGGAGTCCTATTACCTGGAAAAGGCTTTGGCATTCCAGTATTTTGTTTAGGAGAAACCTCTGATGGCAAAGTTTCTGCCGTACTCTGTATGTAATCACCTAGCTTTGACAAAACCCCTCCTAAAGGTTTAGCAAAAACGGACATTCTCTTATTGGTAACCTGCTTAACAACCGATAACACATTTACCCCGACTATAAAGAAAAGATATCATATATAGTGTACAATGTATGCCATTCCAACGCAAGCATAATTTTTTCACTAAGATACTCTAAATGCTACATGAGCCCTTCTATCTGCACTCTTCATAAGTTGCTATGCAACAAAGTCTGCCAGGTTAAGAACATTGTGGTCTACTAATATCCTTATCATCAGAATGTAAAGGGTTCAGTGACTGACTACGCAATATTGGCGGTACTTCACCTAACTTACTACTTGGACCTGGCTGATCATCCGCTTGGTTTGCAGGCTGTTGCTGGCTAGATGAGCTACAACTAGGTTTGTTTTGTTGTTCCTCCATAACACCTTCAGACACTTTTTTATTTAACGTTTCGTCCATTTGCGCGATGTTTGCTTTTCTACGTTCTAAACGTCTTATTAAAAACTCTGAAGTTTGTTTATAAAACTCTGAATCTTGCTTGTAAACTTGTTCGTATATCTCTAATTTTGTCTCATGCAGCTCTAATTCTGTTTTATGTAGCTCTGATTCTGTTTCAAGAAACTGTTCATGGTGTTGACTCAGTTTTTTGCAGAATTCGTCACACAAACCTTTTATTGTTCCAAGAAACTTCATCTGCACTTCTGCAATTTTTTCATAAAAACTCTTTTCAGGCTGAAATTCCTTTTCTAGATAATTTGAATATACATTGACTACCTGAACAAGTAACCGTAGTGTATGTTCTTTACCAAATGAGTTAATATTCAAAAGCTCAGCAGCTAACTTCTCATTTTCCTTATTTCCATAGCAATAATATGTTAAAAGGCGATGGCAAAATTTATGCAATGATAGAAGATCACCTAAATTTCTAATAACTTCGTGACCAGCTACAATTTCATATTTATTGTTTATAAAACGATTAAAAGTATTAACACATTTCTTCCACAATGGCACCTTTGATCCATTAATTATCTCATTGCATATAGCTAAAATGTTAATATATTCTATAAACGGCAAAGTAAAATCCTTGTCCGCTTGCTCATAATTTTGTTTATCGTTAACGCAATAAGGATATTGACAATTTAAGATATCAAAATTAAGTTGACTCTGATTTAAGAAACCATTAACTTTATTTAATATTTTGCTCTGGGTTTTGCACTCGTTTAACATCTGAGTAGCAATGGGTTTTATGTGATCATCTTCTTTACATAAATCACAAAACGACTCTAGATTAGCAAGTAATTCTTCATGGCCAATTAGATAAATTTGAAAATAACATTCAGCATTATTTTTTTCTTTTTGGAAGAGATCTTCATCATTTAAGATAAAACCTTTTATGCTAGCTTGACTTGACTTTAAAAATTCATTGAGACTAGGTACCAACCTATTGTACTCAATATAAGACAACTTACCTAGCTCATTTAGCACTGCGTAAGTTGTGCTTTCTAATGTTTTCTCGTTACCTAAAAGATCAACCCGTACTTTGCTAAAATAGCTATACTTAAAATCATGCTCTTGAGAAAAATTTTCATTAAAGTACTTTAGTATGCTTCGCATGTCATTTAATTTCGCCTGTATTGCTTGAGCCTTTGGCCTTTCTTTTTCAGGTATATCACTCCATTCTGACGAGTTAGGACTATACACAAGAGAAAGCTGTTTAAGTTTCTTGTCAACTTGTGTTTGAAAATATTCCTTGTGATCTTGTATAGTATTTCTTCCTTCCTTAACATTCTTCAAATCATTGTCAAGATCAGACAGCAAGCTATCAGATTTAAGTACCCTGAGTGTATCTTCTAAAGTCATATGGTTTATTACTGTTAAATCATTCTCCTCTTGTTCCTTTTGAGAATTAAATGGTGCAGTAGGAATTTCTTTATCCTTCCTATCAATATGTTCTACACTTTCCATATTAGCGCTACTAGCACCATCACTTTTATCTGGCAACATTTTACTACCCTCCTTTTTCCATTTAAAAAAATACATTAATACTAAAATAAGCAAAAGAACTGCTAATGCTACAATTGATAAGAAGATTACAAAAGCCTTATTCTTCACAAAAATCCCTTACAACATCATAAATCATCTACTGCGGTTATTACTTACGTGATTAGATAATGTAGGCACAGCTATGTTAGAGCTTGGAGCAGGTATATCACTTCCAATTTCATCAGAAAACTCATCTGCTATATTAGAGGCTTGAGAGAAATGAGATTCATGTACATGGTACTGTACAGTAGTGCCACTATGGCTATGTTTATTCACTTCTTGCAGACTTTCTGTTACAGTTGGTTCATTACATTTAGATTTATCTGCTTCTCGCAAATTTTGTATTGCAGCATTTATGCCAGGTAATTTAAGAACTGCGTCCAATTTATCAATTAATGCTTCATGTTTTTTCTCTACTTCCTCTTTTTCTTTAGCTGTTTTTTTTCATTTCTTGCTCCTTCTGGTTCATTAATTCTTGATGTCTTTTCTCTGTTCTCTCCATTTCTTGCTCCTTCTGGTTCATTAATTCTTGATGTATTCTCTCTGCTCTCTCTATTTCCCGCTCCTTTTGACTAATCGCTTCTTGATGTCTTTTCTCTGCTTCTTCCTCTACCTTAACCATGTCTTCTACTAAACTCTTTATCTTTTCTTGATTTTCATTAGATTCTTTAATCAACTTTACTTTATCTTTCTCAAGTTCCATCTTTTCTTTTTCGAGCTTTTCTTTCTCTTTAGTACTTTTTTCTAATTGAGAAGAGAATTTGTCGTCGATTGCCTTCATCTGCTCTTTAAAATCTTCTGACATTTGTTTATTCACAGTTTCTAACCGTGCTATCATTTGTCTCTGCTCAGATATAGTACTAATCTGTGAAGATATGATTTCTCCCCTACCATTGACAGCATTATCTAATGAAATTATTATGTATAATGAAATTGATATAGCGAGTCAACTACTTTTTTCAAAAAATATTTTAGCTAAAATATCATACCAATTAGCATAACAAAGTTTTTAATTATTTACTTTCTCCAAAAATAGTACCTACCTTTGTGAGAACATTTTACATAAAAATGAGGTGTGTGATTCATAGAGGTTATTACAACTGACTTGTCAGATCAAGTCCTATTTAATACAAAAAATGCAATAGTTGATCAGATTCAATACTTTCTTGTTATTAAGCTAAGCAAATTTTTAAGAAAGACTTTGGTATTGATGCTTGCAAAATTTTCATAACCTCCCATTGAGCATTATTGGTTTAAGCACAATATTCGAAAAATAGCTCACATGTTCTTTGTTCCTAAGAATGTTTCTGCCTTTATGAGTTAAGCTATATCCTAAAAATGCATGTTATAGCGGTAGTTGGCGTGATTGTTGGATTAGCGTGTATAAATTTTGCGCTGTATGATGTCCTAAAGCCCAACACAAAACTCGAAAAAGTAGAAAGTGTCGAGCAGCCTACAATTCAGTCTTCTTTGAATCTATCATAAAAGGCTATGTCCAAAAAACCATAAGCAGCAAGAAAGCAGAATGAGATAATTTCTTTAGAGAAGCACTTAAATCATTAACCAGCACACCTCCCTTCACACTTCTGTCATTTTCTTTTAACCTAAGCTTATGGTTTACAGCATTATGAATCACACACATTTATGATTATCTTTTTGTCGTGCTTTATCTTCCTATTTTCTGCTCCCCTGAACAGATACCTTCTTGGTGTTACTTTCACTTAAATGAGTTCCAGGTGGTGAATCTTCGGCATTAACATCTGCTCCTCTTTCAAGTAAAAGGCCTACCACCTCATCATAGCCATTTTTAGCAGCCAAATGTAAAGGCGTTTTATCATTAAAACTTTGTGAATTAACCTTAGCACCCTTGTCTAAAAGGTATTTAACTACTTTCTTCTCTCCGTTCATTGCAGCAATATGTAAAGGTGTATTACCTTTACAATCTCTAGCTTCAATATCAGCCCCTTTTTCCCGTAAAAATTCAACTACTTCTTTATTTCCTAAACTAGAAGCTAAATGTAAAGGTGTCTTACCATATATATTTCTATCTTCAATACCAGCCCCTTTTTTCAATAAAAATTCAACCACTTCCAAATGTCCATTTGTTGCAGCATTGTGTAATGCTGTATTACAAAAAGATGTCATATCATTTATAGCTCCAGGGTCAAGGTCAAACAGTAGCGCAACTATCTCTTTTTTACCTGCCCTTGCAGCTTCATGAAAAGGCGTTTGACCATGATCATTTCTAACAGCAGCACCAGCACCTTTATCTAATAATAGCTGTACTACTTCTGTATTTCCTGCTCTAGCGGCCAAATGTAAAGATGTTTCTCCAATATCAGTTCTAGCATCAATATCAGCACCTTGACCTACGAGATATTCTACTACTTCCAATTTTCCTTCTTGAGCAGCCAAGTGTAGAGGTGTTTTGTAATCTTTACTCTTAACATTCCAATCAGCCTTTTTGTCCTCTATAAGGTATTTAACTGTATCTAAATTTCTACTTTTAGCAGCAAAGTGTAAAAGAGTCCTGCCATAATTATCCTTAACATTCCAATCAGCCTTTTTGTCCTCTATAAGGTATTTAACTATATCTAAGCAACCATTTTCAGCAGCAAAGTGTAAAGGAGTCATGCCATCATTTCCCTTAACATTCCAATCAGCCTTTTTGTCCTCTATAAGGTATCTAACTGTATCTAAATTTCTACTTTTAGCAGCAAAGTGTAAAAGAGTCCTGCCATAATTATCCTTAACATTCCAATCAGCCTTTTTGTCCTCTATAAGGTATTTAACTATATCTAAGCAACCATTTTCAGCAGCAAAGTGTAAAGGAGTCATGCCATCATTTCCCTTAACATTCCAATCAGCCTTTTTGTCCTCTATAAGGTATTTAACTGTATCTAAATTTCTACTTTTAGCAGCAAAGTGTAAAAGAGTCCTGCCATAATTATCCTTAACATTCCAATCAGCCTTTTTGTCCTCTATAAGGTATTTAACTATATCTAAGCGACCATTTTCAGCAGCAAAGTGTAAAGGAGTACATCCATTATTATCTTTTGCATCAACCTTTGCTCCTTTTTCAAGTAAAAGCTCTACCACCTCTTTATGGCCATATTTAGCAGCCAAATGTAATAGAGTAGATCCGCGTTCATTCACTAAATTAACACTTGTTCCCGTTTTTATTAACTCCCTAACCTGATTTGCATCTCCTGCTTCAACAGCACATTTTAGTTCTTCCTGATTTTTTTCTGCTTCTTCTAAAAGTTCCACTATAGCTTTCTGATCTTCATCGGGTATATAGTTGCCATAGTCACCGTAACCGCAAAGATATTTTGGCGTTCTATCCTGGGAATCTGTTAATAAAGGATTTGCTCCATTTTCAATTAGGAGCTTTACTATATCTTTATAGCCAAGTTCAGCAGCTAAATGTAAAGGAGTCCACTCATGACTATCCTTCGCATTAACATTAGCCCTTGCTTCCAATAGGGCTTTTACTAACTTTTCACACTTATATTTAGCAGCCATATGTAACAATGTACAATTATATGTATCATCTGCACCATCTTGTGGGGAAAATAGGTAATTTATGTCAAACCGATTCTTCTCCCACTCTTCGTATGTTTTTAAATCTCCTTGTCTTAACCCCTCTAATATTTTGTCAAGTACAGTATCCTTGTTTAAATCACTATAAACGTTTACTGCACTTAATATTTCTTCCCACTCTAAAGTCATAATTTTCTCCTGTTCAAAAACAATATAATTTAATTATCACATTCTCATTCAAGAAGCTGATCTGCCACATTAACGACATTGCGAATTACTAACCACTATATCACCATCATCAGAATGTAAGAAGATAGAAGGTTTTTTAGATTTCATAGATAAAAAATAAGCGTAGAAAAGATACCGTCTCGCCAGTCAACAAGAAAATTATAAAAACTGAATCTCAAAAGCTGTATTGTAAAATCAAAAAGTACTTCCAACTTTGTAGCGGTATAGTTAAAGTATATGTTGATAAGTAAGTTTCTGCTTGTATATATAAATATAGCTCTTTCTACAATAATCCGAACAGATCATAATAATACACTGCTGTCCTCCTGGCTTATAATAGCTATAAAGACGTTTTCACCCCCGTTCGGACTATTATAAGAAGGGCTATAACTAATTTACTTATCAACATATACACTAACCAACTATATTAAATAAATTTATATAAAATACTATTTTATATAAGATCGGATGGTAGCATTTTTTGACTTTAAACCATTAAACCTTCGCTCAATTTCTTAGTCCTGTAGTTTTTAATATGGTCAGGATTAAAAGCACTTCTGGATTTAAGAATACCAAAAACGATATGGAGCAACTTACGCATTGCAGCACCAACGATAGCCATATTATGTTTACCCTTTTCCTTTAATCTCTGGCAGAAACTAATAATGATAGGATTGTGATTCTTAGCTACTATAGCAGGAAAGAAAAGTGCCTTACGTAATGTTTGTGAACCTGATTTACTTAATCTGGGTTTGGCATATACAGATGAACCTGACGTCATATTTCGTGGTATAACTCCTGCATATGCTGCCAATTGCCTGGCATCTCTAAAATCCTTTATGTAAGGAAGTTCAGCTAAAATAGCTATTGCTGATTCCTCTCCTATTCCTGGAATAGTTAATAAAAGTTGAAAATTTTTTAACAACTCTTTGTGTTGCTTTAATAGTTCACGTATGGAGCTTTTTATTGTTTCTATTTTTTGTGTTATATTTATTGCAAGGTTTTCCCAAGCAGTTGCGACTTCTTTGGGCAGTCTCTCTTTTTTTTCTAAGTGGTTATTTACTGATGTCAATTCATCTTTTAACGCAGCCGAGCAACGATAAAGATGTTTTAATTTTTTCTTTTCAGGAGAAGGTGGTGCCCAGCGAGTTGGTTCCTGCCTTTGGCAATAATCAGCAATAATTTCTGCATCAGTTTGATCATTCTTTTGTCGTACAAGTTTACTCCTTGCATAAGATTTTATGCAATAAGGATTTACTACACTAACAAAATGTCCAGCATTGTGTATAAATTCAGCTAAAGCTTCACTGTAGCAACCAGTGGATTCCATACATGCCTTTACTTCTTCTACGTTATGCTTTTGTAGAAAACTCAGCAGACCTTGAAATCCATGATCATCATTTTTAAAACTCCTTTTTCTAGTTTCACGTTTCCCTTTTTTACTTATAAATGAGAGAAAGACATCAAAGCGATCTTTCGATACGTCTATGCCTAAAAAGTTGTTGATCATATATAACTCCATACATTACCATTTAAAGTGAAAAGTAAGGCTAGTCTTGTGAATACAGAATTAGAACCATTTAGGTCTTTCTACGATACCGTTCAGCCTATACTTTTGAGAAGGGAGCTCTTATCTTTTTTACAGATTTTATATCTAAGTACGCACTCAGAGTTCCTCCCTTCTCCATCTAACGCTTAAGCTTAAAACATTAGATGCTTTCTTCAAGATACAAGTACATCCTTATATTTCTTTGCAAGCTCATCATTGGCTGCAATTGCTAATAATACAAGCTCTTTTACTGAGTATTCATATTCTCCCAGTTCGTTCATTTTATATAATGAAAATATCGTAAAAAAGGTACCATTCTCCTGTGCATTCAAATCTAAATTTAGCCATTCCAAGCAGAATGTCTTCAGCGCTTCCATGTTTATGGAAACAGATTGACCTTCATAACTCTCAATATCACTTACAATTTTCTCTAGTTCTTCATAATTATTCTCGTTTATTGCTTTACTTAGAATGTTCGTTATTTCAGTAAGGTCTAATATATACTCAAATTCTTCAATTCCTGAATCCCCAGAATTACTCCTACTTTTAATTTTACTATTTTTTGCAGCATCAGTATCTACTTTTTGTGATACAAAGTCTCTAAGCTTGAAACCAAGCATATCTTATCTCCTATAACTAAACTGTCGTTTAGATCAATTTAATAACTAGCTAAGCTAAGTATAGCATCAAACAGGAATTTTGCCAAGCAAATTGTTTAATCTCTTAGCAAACAGACTTGCATCATCCATCTCTTCGCCTTCCACGATACAAGCTTGATAGAACAGTAAGTGAATCATGTCCTCCAATGTTGGATTTTCACCATTTTCAGCGTGAGATTTCATTATACTTTTTATTACAGGATGTTTAGTGTTGATTTCGAGCACCTTTGGCGTGCGGTAACTTAGCTGCTTTTGTTCACGCAAAAAACGCTCCATGCGAAGATCCATAGCACCTTCATCAACTGCTAGACATACAGGACTATCAGTCAATTTTTTGGAAATTTTTACACTTTTGACTGAATCACCAAGAGCTTTGGTGAAATACTGCAATATAGAATCTGTATTTTCTTCGGTCTTTTCTTGATCTGATTTATTTTCTTCATCTTTCTTATCTTCTTCGGAAGAGAATTTTTCCAGATCAACATCAGCACGAGTCACAGACTTAAATTTTTTATCTTTATATTCATGAATTACGCTAGTCCAGAAATCATCAACTGGATCAACAAATAGGAGTACTTCTAGTCCTTTACTGACAAATCCCTCAAGTTGTGGACTGTTTTTCACTGAATCCAGGCTATTTCCAGTGAGATAATAGATATGTTCTTGCTCAGGCTTCATCCTGCTTATATAGTCGTCAATGCTGACCAACTTCTCATCACCGGTGCTATTAAATCTGCAAATCGAGAGCAGTGCTTCTCTTTCATCAGTTGGCATAGCTTCACAAAGACCCTCTTTCAATACTGCACCAAAATTGGTCCAAAATTTTGTGTATTCCTCTAAATTCTCTTTTGCCTTTTTACCAAGCTCTGATATCACACGCTTAGTTAGGGATTTCCTAATTTGTTCAACAACTCGATTGTTCTGCAGCGTTTCTCTGCTGATATTGAGAGGCAAATCCGGCGAATCAACAACACCTTTTAGGAAACGCAAGTATTGCGGTATGATTTGTACATTATCTTCAGTAATAAATACTTTATTTACATACAATTTTACAGAGCAACGTCTATCTGGATGAAATAAATCAAAAGGTTTAATGGAAGGAACATAAAGCAGATTTGTATATTCTATTGCACCTTCATTTTTATTATGTAATATCATCCAAGGTTCCCCGCCAACATGTGCAACGCCGCGGAAAAAATCACTATGCTCCTCTTGAGTAACGTCATTTTTCGGCTTAGTCCAAATTGCAGCCTTGCTGTTTAACTTTTCACTTTTTCCTTCTTCATCTATAAATTCAACGGGAAAATTGATGTGATCCGAATAAGTAGTGACGATATTTTCAATGCGAAACTTGTCTAAAAACTCGTTTTCTTCAGGGCGCATAATGAGTGTAATTTTAGTTCCACAAGGGATTTGATTATCTAGTTTACTTATCGAATACTCTCCATCTCCTTTTGATCTCCAAGTCCAAGACTCTTCTTCTCCAGCTTTTCTTGATTCCACTATCACTTCTGACGCAACCATAAAGCTTGAGTAAAAACCAACACCAAATTTTCCAATTAACTCCACAGCTTGGTTTGAATCTTTGTTATTCTTAATCGCGTCCAAGAATTTTTGTGTACCAGAGCTTGCAATTGTACCAAGGTTGTCTATTAAATCCTGCCTGTTCATTCCGATGCCATTATCAGTGATATATAGCTCATTCTTATCTTTATTGGATCTAATAGTGATTTTTAATTCATCACTTGAATCTAGCAAATTAGGATTTAGTTGAGATTCGTAGCGCA
The DNA here is from genome assembly GCF_964277405.1 of Wolbachia endosymbiont of Cantharis cryptica. Taxonomy (GTDB): domain Bacteria; phylum Pseudomonadota; class Alphaproteobacteria; order Rickettsiales; family Anaplasmataceae; genus Wolbachia. The sequence continues at coordinate 366,727 of NZ_OZ195521.1, forward strand.
ATTTATCACATGCATCCGATGCATTTGACACTAACTCACGTAGAAAGATGTCTTTATTAGTATAAAGTGAATGAATTACTATATTCAGTACTTTCCCTACTTCAGCATCAAATTTTAAATTTTCAGTTTCTTGTACGTTATGCATTTCGAGCTCCATTATTTGCCTACTACCCTAATAGATTTAAGTATTGAATTACGATCTTTCAAGCCCAAAAATTAATATCATTATATTTATTACGGCATGTAACTTGCAGGGTTATTGTATAACAATCTACAAGATATTAATCATTTAAGCTGTATAATCAACATAGTATTAGATAAAGGGTGTTTTACCAAGAGCGTCTTATTTACATTTCTTTCATTAAAATGTTATTTACTTATTAAGTTAAAATATATAACAATATAGAAATGAAAAATAGCCCATTAGCAGTAGTATTCGACTGGGATAATACCTTAGTTGACACTCAAGATAATATTTTTAATGCTATTAAGCATACCATAGACTCAATGGGGTATAGTAATAAAGCTGCCGATAGAAATTCCCATGAGTCAAGAAAGAGCTACATGGTCAATTTATTTGGTGATCAGTGGAAAAAAGCGAATCAGATATATCAACAATACTTAGATAATGCACTATTGCAAAACATTACTCTGAATCAAGGAGTAGAGAAAATGTTGCAGACGTTGAAAAGCCACAATATTTATCTAGCAATAGTAAGTAATAAGAAAAATACTAATCTACGTAAAGAAGTTACCTATTTTAAACTAGACTCTTACTTTGAAAGGGTAGTTGGTTCATGCGATACTACAGAAGATAAACCATCTGCAACCCCACTGCTATTTGCACTAGAAGAGAGTACGTTGCCTATAAATAGAGAAAATGTGTTTTTCGTTGGTGATAGCATCACAGATGTTCTGTGTGCACAAAATGCCAATTGTTTACCTATTATATACGGTCAATCAATAAGCGGTTATGAAGATTTGTTATGTTTTCAACATTTTGATAAACTTACAGATTTTATAATAAAGTATTTAAAAGACAGATAATGACAACTGTTACAGAGATTGCCAGCATAAAAAGACGCTTTTGTGCACATTTAATAGATGTAGCAATTTTATTAATTCCAACTTTATTAATTCCAACTTTATTAATTGTACTACTATTAGAGGATTCTCCGTTGATCTTACATCTATCATACATGTGTGTAAATTGTAGTTACTTCACATATTTTATATCTTCAAAGGCCCAAGCAACTCCAGGTCAACAGTTAATGAATATATGTACTATCAATTTAGATAATTCTAAAATAGACTTGAATTTAGCATTTGACAGAAGCGCTTCCCAGTTTTTTCTTCCTTTATTAAACAGTGTAGTAGTTGTCCTTACTGAATTTTTGCAAGATCAGGAAGTATTAGTGAATGTTTTGAGTGCATTGAAAGTAATTATAGTGCTGCTCACCCTCTATTGGTATCTAGTTGCTTGTTTTTCTAAAAAGAAACAGACATATCATGATATGCTATTTGGTACGATTGTTGTGAAAGGAGCAATTAAGAATTGAAATCTTAAATTAGCTAGAAAAAAAAATACATAGGCCCACTAGAGCCTATGTAAATTGATTTAGCTAGGAGCTTGACCAGCTGCTTGCGCTTGATGCTGTTCAGTGTCCAGGTTATCAAGATTTTTGCTTACAACGCTATTTTCTAGTAGGCCTTTTTGCACATATGAAGCAATCGGCTTAGTAATAAGTGCAGCTAACGCAACTACAGCTACAGAAATAATTAGTGCTATACTCAAATTTGCAATAAAAAAACCAATACAAACAGCAGCTGCAACCACGGCAATCGGAAGCGAAGCTTTATTTACAAATTTTGTTAACTGCACCTTGCTTGCAAAAATTTCAGGATTTTTGCCGTTAATTAATAGATTATGTTCTTTTGCCCATTCTATAGGTTTCTTTTCTTTAATATCTTCACCGGTATTTATTGCCCAAACTATAGGATTTTGATTGTCAATTTTTTTACTATTATCTATTGCCCAAACTATAGAATTTTGATTATCAATTTTTTTACTACTATCTATTGCCCAGATTATAGGATCTTTGCCATCAAGTTTTTTACCTGCTTCTATTGCCCAAACTATAGAATTTTGATTATCAATTTTTTTACTATTATCTATTGCCCAGATTATAGGATCTTTGCCATCAAGTTTTTTACCTGCTTCTATTGCCCAAATCAGTGGGTCTGTATGTTGGGAAATAAAGAATTCTTGTGACAATGTGATAATATTTTGAAAATTATTACTCATTGCTGATGTAACAAGCAATACTTCTGAATATTTTGTCATTACCTTAACCTGGTTCTTTAACCTTTGTTTAAAATATTGATTTAAACTACTACCTTTATCAGAAATAAATTCTTGAGACTGATCTGAATAACTAAAAACTTCTTCACAGAGAATAGCAGGCATTCTACTGGATAAATATCTTAAAGTAAATGTCATTTTAGGATTAAAAATCTGATTTAAATTACTAACTTTTTTATCTATTAATCTATCAATCAATTCATCATTTTCAGAAAACAGCTTTACATAGTTACTCAATTCAGACGCCAAAACTTTATAATCTACTCCAACTCCGTATAAAGCGTTAAAATCATACAGTAATATTTGGCTCCAGTGTTTAACACAGGAATAAAGTGACCTACCATGATCAATTTTTGCCCACAGTTTTTCTTTAACTGTCCTACCTTTTGCATTCTCATATTCTTTTTCTATTACTCCAAAGTTTTCTGCTTGTATAGTATCAGCTTCTCCTAGTAATATTTGAGCAGCTAATATTTTCTCAAAACCTGTTGAATTTTGATATTCTTTACCCTTTCCTCTAAGGTCTGCTAATGTAGTAAATTCATTATTCTCATTATTATTGAGTGATTTTCCAACCAAAAATTTTGATCTCAAATGAAGTTCCTCTTGAACTTTTTCTTCTTTGACTTGCTCTTTAAATTGATCATTAAATTTGTATTTCCCCTTTTCATACTTTTTATGATCTTCACTATTTTGTACTTCATTTTTTACAAACCTTTTTTTCGGTAAATCATTGTTTGTGACTAATTCAACAATTGGAGCCCTATCCTGTAAAAGTAGCTTATATAAATCACCAGCAACATATTCTCGAATAAAATCTGCAATATTGAGATCATCATAGCATATATTACTTTCTGTTTGCTGCCACATTGGAGCTAGTAAAGCATCTACGGTGCTGTCTGTTAAACTAGGATCTTGTAACTTTATAGCTTTTCTTGATGATTTATAAAAAGATTCTTTAAACTGCCCCAATTTAGATTGTTTATCTTTTCCTGTCAGTGTGCGATTTAAAACAGACTTCATCATGAAAGTTGCCTTATCTTTTTCATCATTACTATACTGGTGTTCTGCTTGAAACCCAGAACTACAACCTGCTTCTTTCTTTTTTACTTTGGGAAAATCACTGAGAGGCTGGACTGTCCTATCATGAAAATGCTTTTCCAATATTTGTATACTTTGTTCTTTATTTGTGCCCAACATAATTTCCCACATGTATTAATTAAATATATACTATAAACTTTAAAATGTCAACTAACATCATCTATTGTACATAAAATATTAATTAATAATGAGCAGTACAAAGTTTGTTGCTATAACCATCATTGTCATATAGATTATATTTTTAGATTAAACTAAAGGAAGATTATGAGTGAAGAGATAGTAAAGCATTTGAATAACTTACTGACTAATGAGTTAACTTCTGTACGCCAGTACCTTTTACATTTTGCAATTCTCAAAAACAACGGAATTAATAGACTTGCAGAAAAGGTAAAAAATGAGCTTAACGAAGAACTTGAACATGCAAGCAAGTTGGCAGAAAGGATTTTATTGCTTAAAGGTATACCAAACTTTCAAGATACAAATGAGATCTCAAAGTATGACGAAAAGTTCACAAAAGGTACTATGCGAAAAATCTTGGAAGATAATTTAAAATTAGAAGAAAAGGGTATCAAAGATATCAGAGAGGCAATTTCTGTTGCTGAGAAAGAAAAGGATTTTGTTAGTGTAATATTATTAGAAGAGCTATTAAAAAATGAAGAAGAGCACTTCCATTGGATTGAGGAGCAGATTGGCCTTATTGAGCTTATGGGTATCGAAAACTACTTAAAAACACAAGTATAGAGTGTTAAAAAAAACAGTATTTATTTTAATTATACCTTGCTTACTCCTTTTTTCGCTAGGATTGTGGCAATTATCCAGGTTGAACTGGAAGAATAATATTATTAAAAGTATGAGTCTTCCAGTTATTCATCTATTGCCCAATGATGATCTTGCGCAATTTAACTACAGACATGTCAAGATTGATGGGATTCTAAGTGACATAGAACTATATGTTTTTGCAGGACAACGTGGTTATCATGTATTATCTCCTATGCTGATTGCTACTGGACATTATATGTTAGTGAATAAAGGAATAGTCAGAGAAAAAAAAGAGGAAAAAGCAAAAATTGAAAAAGTAGCTGCTAATGGAGTTTTATATTGTGATAGCAATAAAAGCAAAAATTGGTTTATCAAGAATGATGTTGCTTCAAATACGTGGTTTACCTTTAATACAGAAGAAATCTCCAATGAATTAGGTATTGAGCTAGAGAAGTGTGTATTGTGGCAGAAAGGTTTCGGCGGTAAACTAACCATACAGCCAATGAAACACTTGGAATATGCGATAACTTGGTTTGCACTTTCCTTGATTTGGTTAATTACGTACATAGTTGTATCCATTCAGCAGGGTGGCTTAAGAAACAATAGATAGGAGATTGTGAAAAGGGTTTTATCTCTTTCGCTTCCAAGTCAAATACAGAGCACTCAAAAAATAGACTTCTTGCATAACCTAAAAAAAGGCAAAAGGAATCCTAGTCACTGTCTATTTTCTGTATTGGCGTTTTTAAGTCTTAAACGCTGCAATTTAGCGACTTTTAAACTGCAACAGACCCTTAGCTTAAATGCTAAGAAATTTACTAAGCAGAAAAAAAGCAAAAGAAATCCCGTGTTAGATAGTACTTACTCTCTAATCCTGCAAACTAGCGTTCTCTACTGTCTTAAACGTTTTATAAGCCCGTTTCAGCTTGTATAGGTAGAAACCTAAAAATGTTGTGAAGACATAGGGTGCACATAGTGCAAAAAATCGAATATAAGACGCCAATTATAATACTTTTTTGTCGTTTTAATCTGCACAGATTGAAGCTAAATGAATAGCTTCAATGCTATGATAAGAGGACTGGCGGAGTTTGTCAAGTAAGTTTTTCCAACACGTTGCCAAAAGTTTGTTGTGCAAGAAGTCTATTTTAGACTTTTCAAAGAGTCGGAATTTCATATAATTTTACTTATAAGTTATAGTTGATATAGCTTATGGTAGAGGCTACAAAAGACCCATTACATATGCACAATTTTCTAAAAAACGAGCAGTTTTGCGTAGTGTAGGATGCCTCTATTAAAATCTTATGTCGTGTAATAATAAAGTTGAAGCTATTACTAATGCAGCATATTTAAAAACATTATGAATTTTGTAAGAGAAAAAAACACTCCTGTAATGGAGCAATATCTGAACCTGAAAGCTCAATATAAAGATCATCTGTTGTTTTATAGACTGGGAGATTTTTATGAGTTGTTTTTTGATGATGCTATTAAAGCTGCGAAGTTGCTGAATATAGTGCTAACCAAGAGAGGTAATTCGTGTGGGCAAGAAATACCAATGTGTGGAGTGCCAGCACATAGTAGTGAATCTTACCTACATAAGCTAATAGATTTAGGATTCAAAGTAGCAATCTGTGACCAATTAGAAACTGCTGATGAAGCAAAAAGGAGGGGCTATAAATCCATAGTAAAACGTGATGTAGTGCGAATTGTAACTCCGGGCACAATTATCGAAGATTCGTTATTAGAGGATAAAAGCAATAATTATCTTGCATCAATAGTTGAACAAAATGAGGAGTATGCTATTGGTTGGCTTGAATTATCAACGGGAAAATTTTTTCACACTTTAACAAATTTAAAAGCTCTAGATAGTGATTTATTACGTATTTCACCAAAAGAATTATTAATTTCTGAAAAGCTCACTGAAGACGAAAAAATCAGATCAATTTTGAAAAATTACAAAATGTCAATTACGCAGCATGCACAGAGCTTTTTTGAATATAATAAATCTCACAGAACGTTATGCGAATTTTATAAAATCAGAGAACTTGGGGCTATAGGAAATTTCAGCAAAGTGGAAATTATGGCGTGTGGTGCGCTGCTTGAATATGTTAGGGTAACACAAAGGGGCTCCATTCCAAGACTTGAGTTGCCAAAGCCCTATAAGCAACAAAATTTCATGCTTATTGACGCTTCAGCAAGGAGAAATCTTGAGTTATTTTCAACTCAATTTGGTGAAAAGAAAGGCTCGCTAATCTCAGTTATTGATCACACAGTAACAGCCTCTGGTGGACGCCTGTTAAAACAAATGCTCGCTTCACCACTTGCTTGCTCTAAGGCAATTAATTTGAGGATCAGCACTGTTAAATTTTTTATAAATAACCATGAGTTACGCAGAAAAATACGGGAAATACTTTCTAGTATTCCAGATATTGAGAGATCGTTATCACGCTTAATGCTAGGGCGTGGTTCACCAAAAGATATTACTTTATTAAAAGTGGGTCTTGAAAAAACGTTAGAGTTATCTGAGCTTCTGTCTACCTTGCATAATTATTGTTTAAGTGAAAAACCAGCAACTAACTCTCAGATGTCATTCCAGTGCTTGACTAGAGAAAAAGAACCAGTGTCCACTACTCAGATGATAAGCGATGAAGAGAGTGAATTAAGCACAATACATAAAAGTTTTGGCAATCATAAGGACTTATTTGAACTACTGAATAATGCTGTACTTGACAATAACCTCAGTTCCGTAAAAGAAGGAGGGTTTATCAATCCAAAATATGACCAAGAACTATCTGAGTTATCTTATGTATTAAATAACAGTAATAAACTGATAACCAAACTCCGTGAATCTTATCGCAATCTTACTGGCATTGCTGCGCTGAAAATACTACACAACAACATACTTGGTTATTACGTCGAAGTGTCAGCGAATCACAAAATAACTTCGGATATATTTATTCACAGACAAAGCTTGGCAAATAGCATGCGCTATACTACTAATGAATTGAAAGAATTAGAAAATAAAATTCTTACGGCACGTGATGCTTTGATCAGCTTAGAAATAAAGATTTTTAGTGAACTGTGTAGTGAAATCGCTAAAGAATCTGAAAAAATTGCTCTTGCTGCAAATGCTTTGGCAAAACTTGATATCAGAACCGCGTTTGCAGAGCTTGCGGTGCAAAATAATTACGTAAAACCTATTATCGATGACAGCAAAGAATTCAATATCTGTAACGGAAGACATCCAGTGGTTGAAGTGAACGATAAATTCATTGCAAATAGCATTGATTTAGCTGGTATACATCTAATTACTGGTCCTAATATGGCTGGAAAAAGCACTTTCTTGAGGCAAAACGCTCTCATTGCAATTTTAGCTCATATGGGATCATTTGTGCCAGCAGATAGTGCACATATTGGAGTGATCGATAAAATATTCAGCAGAGTTGGTGCAACAGATAATATAACAGCCGGTTATTCTACCTTCATGGTAGAAATGATTGAGACAGCAACGATAGTCAATCAGGCAACAGATCGTTCCTTGGTGATACTTGATGAAATTGGTAGGGGCACAGGAGTGTACGATGGCTTATCTATTGCCCAGGCAGTGATTGAGCATATTCACAATGTCAATAAGTGCCGCGCCATTTTTGCAACTCATTATCATGAATTGACTAAAGTAAGTGAATACTTAAAAAATGTGAAATGTTTTTGTGTGAAAATAAAAGAATGGAACGGAGAGGTTGTTTTTCTACACGAAGTAATTGAGGGTGTTGCAGATGAGTCATATGGAATACATATAGCAAAACTTGCTGGTTTTCCTGATTCTGTTTTAAATAGAGCAAGTGAAGTGTTTGAGGAGCTAAAGACTTAAGAGAGAATGACACCCTACCGATGGAGATAAATCACAATGTTCGTGCAGTTGTGTGTCAGCCACTCGGATGACGATTGTTGGTAAATCTAAGTTACTTTAGCTATATATTATGGATAAAATTACGCTAAAAGAGCATAATTTTAATTACCTTTAAATTCAATATAAAACCTTCCACCACAAGTTGTTTCCCACTCTTCTTTAAATTTTTTTAGGTGTTCTTTTTTTTCGCATTCCAAAAGTAGCTCTTCTACACTTTTGTTGTAACTTTCAGTAGTGATTCTTCCCTGATGATGCATGAATCTCAAATAAATCAAATAAGTGTTAATTACATCCGTTTCACAATAATCCCTAATTTCTTGTAACTTGCCGCTATCGTATAAGCCCATAACTTGTGATCCATCAACTCCAATTTTACCAGGAAGATTAAATGCTGCACAAACTTCGTTCATTTTTACTCTCGCAGAAGCTCCAAAATCAGAGAGGGATTCAAGTAAATCACAATGCCAATCACTACTATATCTTTGATTATAGCTATTCCACTTATCGCCAGCTTTATGAAAATATTCCGCTTGAATGCCATGGACCATAGCACGATACTTCAGCACCGGTATATCAAAAGTGCGACCGTTGAAAGAGACCAACCTCGGTCTTTTTTCCGACATGTAATTGAAAAACCCCTTCACTAGCTCCTTTTCACTGGAATCTAGTGTGCCTCCAGATCTAATTTCTTGCAGTGTGAACACCTCGTAACCACTTCTGCAGCTTATATTACAGAGTAAAAAACTGATAGCTACAATTTGGTGGAAGGGCTGACGCAGAAAAGGGTTTTGCCCGTTTGTTATCTCGAGGTGATATTTTGTTAACGCGTCTCTCTTCTCTTCTATACTACTGTTATCACTAATATTGAGTAAATTCTTGCAGGAGTTTACGTCTGGTATAGTCTCAATATCAAATACCAATAAAGAATTAAGCATCGCCTATATACTCCTCAGGACGATCAGTCCAAGGTCGCACTTTTACAAACAAAAAGAGGTGAACTTTGCACTCAAACAATTTTTCTAATTCAGCACGTGCTTCGATATTAATTTTCTTAATATTACTGCCACCCTTTCCTAACACTATTTTCTTATGACTATCTCTCAACACAAATATAACCTGTTTTATGACCAAACTCTTATCTTTTTTCTCCTCAAATTGTTCAGTTATAACAGCTGTAGAATATGGCAATTCTTCACGCAAGTTCAAGAATAATTTTTCCCTCGTAATTTCCGCTGATAAAAAATTCGTCGAGGAATCGGTTATTTGATCTTTCCCATAAAACCAAGGACTTACCGGCGCAATTTCAGATAAGTAATTCATCAAATCAGAAAGTCCATCACTCTTTAATGCTGATATTATAAAAATCTTTTCAAACTTATAAAGCAAATTTAGATGTTCATACGCCATCTTCAGTTCAGGCTTTTTTACCAAATCAATCTTATTGATAACCAAAATACATCTGCCTTTTGTACGCTGCAGCCGCGCGAATATGGTTTTGATTCTCTCTATGTTTTTTAAATAATTGCTCGCATCAACAATCAACAAAGTGACGTCATCACCCTTGATTGCTGACCATGCAGATTTGACTAAAGCTTTCTCAAGTTTTGTTTCTGCTGAAAAGATTCCCGGAGAATCAGTAAAGACAATTTGTGTTTCATTACATATTGCAATACCCCTTATTTGTGTCCTTGTTGTTTGCACTTTGGGAGTAACAATTGCAATCTTCTTACCTATGATGCTGTTAATTAACGTGGATTTTCCAGCATTTGGTAAACCAGCTATAGTAACGAATAAGCATTTTTGTTCTTTCACATTAGATCTCTTCTATGTACCCTATGCACAACTATACGCACATCGTGTTCCAGAGGCAACTCTGCTATGGCTAAATGCACAAACGCCTAGTTTAACAATAAAATGAATATAAGATATAACGTTTGTGTATAATCAACTATACGTTAAGAAAAAACAGTTATGTTGTTCCAGTGTCTTTTTATTGTCAATCCCAGCGCTCTCCTTCCTGTCACTCCAGTGCGTGACACTGGAAACCCTCAGTCATAAAACGAGTCCCTAGCTGAAATGACAAGCTTCAAGTAAGTTTATGTAAAATCTAGCATTTACGAAATCTATACTATTTTCATGCATCCTACGGTTTTTATAATTAATGGAGAGTGGCATGGCGGCTAGTTTGAGTTTTAAACAACAAAATGGAACAGACAATGCAACAAATATTAATGATGCTAAAGTTATAGTTTATACAGATAGTACCGGAAACAAGTATACTTTTGGTGTAGATAGTGGTAATGTTTTTAACACTTTTAAGTATCATGCTAATGGTGTTGCTGATGCAGTAGATTATAGTACTATAGCAACAAAATTAGACTTCTTTCAAAATTGGCAAACAAGGGAAAAGAAGTATAAAATCAGATATTTTAAGGTATGAGATATAAAGAAATAGAAAAGTTGGAAGGAAAGAAATTTAGGCGCTTAACAGGGGAAAAAAAGGGAACATTTAAGCGAATGGTGGAAATTTTGGATGAGGAGGATAAAAGAAAAAAAGCTAGAAGTGGAAGAAAAAGCAAACTTTGCGTAGAAGATAGGTTGCTTATGGCATTAGAATATATGAGGGAATATCGAACGTATTTCCACATTGGTCAAAGTTATGGCATGAGTGAAAGTAACTGTTTCAAAATAATAAGATGGGTAGAAGACACGCTAATAAAACATCCAGATTTTTCATTACCGGGAAAAAAAGAGCTATTAAAGGGTAATGTAGAATATGAAGTTTTGGTAATAGATGGAACTGAAACACCAGTAGAGAGGCCAAAAAAAAGCAAAAATGCTTCTACTCTGGAAAGAAAAAAAGGCATACTATAAAAACGCAAGTAGTAGCAGAGAAGAAGAGTAAAAAAGTAATATGTACATCTTTCTCGAAAGGTAGGAAACACGATTTTCGGATATTTAGGGAATCAAAGGTAGCAATATTGCCGGAAACTAAAATCTTAGCTGATGCCGGCTACAGAGGAATGCAAAAAATACATAAAAATGTTGTATTACCTCACAGGAAAACGAAAAAGAATCCGTTAAGCAAAGAACAAAAAAAAGAGAACAGAACACTTATGAGCCAAAGGGCAATTGTTGAAAACGTAATTGGCTTATTAAAAAGGTTTAAAATCATTTCCGATAGATATAGAAACCGACGAAAACGTTTTGGTTTAAGATTTAATTTGATTGCTGCTATCCACAATTTTGAGCTCCTTACGTGAATTTTGAAAGAAGTCTATTCATGACTGATGGTATAGCTACTACATTATTAGGTATTGGAACCAAGGTAGATACAATAAGCACTAAGACTAATAAGATCCCAGATACCTTAGGAACTGAGCTAGGTAAGTTAACTACAATAGACACTGCTGTTAGTTATGCTAATTTAAAGACTAAGCTAGATGCAATACAAACTAAGGCTAGCAAAATCCCTGATAACCTAGGAACTGAGCTAGGTAAGTTAACTACAATAAACACTGCTGTTAGTGATACTAATTTAAAGGCTAAGTTAGATGACCTTACCCAGAAAAAGTAGAGAGGAAGTTAAGCCATTTTTGAAGTAAAATAAAACATGATTATGAGGGCTTATTATGGTAAAGAACAGAAAAAATTACACAGTGGAATTTAAATTAGAGGCAATAAAGTTGGTAAAGGAAACGGGGCAGTCAGCAAGCAAAATAGCTAAAGATTTAGGAATAGATAACAGTACACTAAGTGACTGGATAAAAAAATATAACGAAAAAGGATCAATAGAAGAAGCATTTCCTGGTAAGGGAAAGTTGGCACCATGTGATAAAGAAAAGTTTGAATTAAAGAAAGAACTAACAAGAGTTACTAGAGAAAGAGACATTTAAAAAAAAGCCCTGGGATATTTTGCAAGTCACAAAGAGTAAAATATTTATTTATCAAAAAGCATGGAAACTACTATAAAGTACAGGAGTTATGCAGGATTTTGAAAGTATCTGCTAGCGGCTACTACAAATGGACTAGTAAGAAGAAAAGCAGCAAAGAATTAACAAGGGAGCAGCTTCTAGCAGACATTCAAAAAATATACCAAGCATCTAATTGTAGATATGGGGCACCTAAGATTCATGCTGAACTAAAGGCTTTAGGTAAAAATTGCAACATCAAAACAGTGCAGGATATCATGCAAAAAAATGGTATTCAAGCTAGACTGAGGCGAAGATTCAAAAGCAAAAAACAGCAGACTGACAATAGGGTTATAACTCCCAATATATTGGACCAAAACTTTACTACTAGTCAGCCAAATAAAGTATGGGTAACTGATATTACATACATAAAAACTAAGGATGGATGGCTATATTTGGCAGCAATAATTGATCTATATTCACGTATGGTAGTTGGCTGGTCAATGAGTAGTACAATAACTAAGCGATTAGTTATAGATGCTTTATTGATGGCTGTTGATAAGCGCAAACCAGCCAAAGATCTGCTATTTCATAGTGATCAAGGTTCACAATATACCTCTAAAAATTATCAGTTTTTGCTGAACACAAAAAACATCATTTCCAGCATGAGTCACACAGGCTGTTGTTATGACAACTCTGTTGTTGAAAGCTTTTTCAGCTCACTCAAACGGGAGCTTCTTATTGATACTTCGCAACACTCTGCTCAGCAAACTAGAACTGCTATATTTGAGTACATAGAAATTTTTTATAACAAACAGCGTAGACATTCTACTATTAATTATTGCATTCCTGAGAAATTTGATTCATCATTTTCATAATAAAAATGGCTTAACTTCCTCTCTACTTTTTCTGGGTAAGGTCAGTAATATCAGTTACCCATACTTTATTTGGCTGACTAGTAGTAAAGTTTTGGTCCAATATATTGGGAGTTATAACCCTATTGTCAGTCTGCTGTTTTTTGCTTTTGAATCTTCGCCTCAGTCTAGCTTGAATACCATTTTTTTGCATGATATCCTGCACTGTTTTGATGTTGCAATTTTTACCTAAAGCCTTTAGTTCAGCATGAATCTTAGGTGCCCCATATCTACAATTAGATGCTTGGTATATTTTTTGAATGTCTGCTAGAAGCTGCTCCCTTGTTAATTCTTTGCTGCTTTTCTTCTTACTAGTCCATTTGTAGTAGCCGCTAGCAGATACTTTCAAAATCCTGCATAACTCCTGTACTTTATAGTAGTTTCCATGCTTTTTGATAAATAAATATTTTACTCTTTGTGACTTGCAAAATATCCCAGGGCTTTTTTTTAAATGTCTCTTTCTCTAGTAACTCTTGTTAGTTCTTTCTTTAATTCAAACTTTTCTTTATCACATGGTGCCAACTTTCCCTTACCAGGAAATGCTTCTTCTATTGATCCTTTTTCGTTATATTTTTTTATCCAGTCACTTAGTGTACTGTTATCTATTCCTAAATCTTTAGCTATTTTGCTTGCTGACTGCCCCGTTTCCTTTACCAACTTTATTGCCTCTAATTTAAATTCCACTGTGTAATTTTTTCTGTTCTTTACCATAATAAGCCCTCATAATCATGTTTTATTTTACTTCAAAAATGGCTTAACTTCCTCTCTACTTTTTCTGGGTAAGGTCAGATAATGCTCCGCTTGATTGGGATTGGATTTAAGCTACTTGGATAACCACCCCACCATGTCATTCCAGTCTGGAATCCAGAAAACTTAATTTTAACCAAGTGGCTGCATCTAGGTTCCAGTGTCACGCGCTGGAACCCCTACGTCATACCGCCGCGGTATCTCATCATAGATTCCGCTAACACGTAACGGAATGACGGTTGTCGTTTAGCTATAAAATTTAAGAAAATATTTAAGAAACTTACCAATCTAAAAAAAAGGCAAAAGGAACCCTGTGATTATTGTCCGCTTTAAAGTACTGGCGTTTTTTATGTTTTAAACGCCTGACAAGCGAGATTCAGCCGCTTTTAATCGCAACTAACCTACGCTGCAAGTGTTTAAGAAGTTTACCAAGCAGAAAAAAAGACAAAGAAAACCCGAGTTAGCTAGTCCTTTACTATCTCTGTCGAGTATTGGCATTTTTTGATGTCTTGTAACGCTTTGTAAGCGCGTTCAGCTTATTTAGGTAAAAACCTAGATGTAGATGAAGTTTTGTAAAGACATACAGTACCTATGTACTGCAAAAAATTGAACATAAGACGCCGATACCTTAAGTAATCCTTACCTTTTAATCTGCAGATTGGCGAAAGCAAATACAATAGCTTCACTTCCATGATAAGAGGACTGGCGGAGTTTGTCAAGTAAGTTTTTCCAACGTGCTGCTAAAAGTTTGTTATGCAAGAAGTCTATTTACTACAACAAACTTTAAAAGCACTATATTTTATATTACAATAACTTTTTTGTTTCTTTTTGAATTCATGAAATTCACGTTATCTTGGTTATTAGAGCACTTAGAAACCAATGCTAGTTTAGAAGAAATCACCGATAAATTAACTCATATAGGGTTAGAAGTAGAAGATGTTGTTGATAATGCCAAATTAGCTGGTTTTATTGTTGCAGAAGTATTAGAAATCATACCTCATCCCAATGCTGATAAATTGAAGCTATGTAAAGTAAATGACAGAAGTAAAACTCTGCAAATAGTCTGTGGGGCAAACAACGTTAGAGAAGGTATGAAGACTGTACTTGCATCTCTTGGTAGCACATTGCCAGAAAGTGATTTTACAATTAAGCCTACAAAAATACGAGGAGTGCTAAGTGAGGGGATGCTCTGCTCTGCTTCTGAACTTGCACTCACTCAAGAAGAAAGTGAAGGAATAATCGAGCTTTCTGATGGTTATGAAGTAGGGGATAAATTTTTCAATTGTGACCCTGTAATTGATATAAACGTTACTCCAAACCGTGGAGACTGCTTAGGCGTTTATGGAATAGCTCGTGACCTTGCTGCAACTGGAATTGGGACATTAAAGACTTTAAGCATTCCACAACTTACCAGCTCCATAAATTCACCAATCGATGTTGAAGTTACTGACGGAAAAAGTTTTATTAGTGGAATGTACATTGCCAATGTAAAAAACAGAGAGAGCCCAGAATGGTTAAAAGATAGGTTGGAATCAATAGGAATGCGCTCCATTTCTGCAATAGTCGATATCACGAACTATATTACGATATCTTTTAATCGTCCAATGCATGCGTTTGATGCAAACAAAGTAGATGGCAAACTTACAATAAGAAAAGCAAATGATGGAGAAAGCTTCTTTGCTTTAAATGGTAAGGAATATTTACTGAACAATAATATGAATATTTATTCTGATAGTAAAAATATTCATGGAGTTGCTGGAATTATAGGTGGAAAGTGCAGTGAATGTACTCTTGAAACTACCAATATTTTTTTGGAATTAGCTTTGCTCGATCCAATCTCTATTGCTAAATCCTCAAGGGAGCTCAACATTTCCACAGAATCTAGTTACAGATTTGCACGTTTAGTTGATCCTGGATTTGCTCTTGATGGACTAAACCTTGCAGCTAAAATGATTTTGGATTTATGTGGTGGAGAAGCCTCAAATGTAGTATCTGCTAGCAGCTTAGACAAAAAAAATAACCTAATTAATTTCGACTATCAGAATGTGAACAAGTTTGGAAGTGTTTCTGTATCACCTGATGAGACGTTCGATATCTTAACGAAACTAGGGTTCAGTATCGATAAAAAAACCGAAGGTAATTGGAATGTGCAAGTACCAAGCTGGAGACCGGACGTAACTATACCTGCTGACCTAGTTGAAGAGGTAGCAAGAATATATGGCTATGATAAAATAAAGGAAGAGCCGCTAACAGGCAACGTTGAGGTAGAAACCAATACGCAAGATGATTTGCGTATTTCAATGGCAAGCAGAGGGTTTCATGAAGTGCTAACCTGGTCATTTATGAATGGATCAACGGCTGAAAAATTTGGTTACTCGAATAAGTTATTTATCATCGACAATCCGTTTAATAATAACTTTAATATAATGAGGCCAAGTATTATACCAAATTTGTTGCAAGTTACTGCCGATAATATTGCTCATGGAATATCTGATCTTGCAATCTTTGAAATTGGACCGATTTATGATAATGAAGGTATTCTCAATCAACCTAAATACGTTTTAAGTGGAATAAGGACAGGAAATAATTTGCCACGAAATCATTATAATACTGATAGGAAAGTAGATGTCTTTGACGCAAAGGCTGATTTCATAACAGCTTTGGAGTTTTTCAACGTCAATTGTGATAATTTAACGATAGAGAGAGCAGAAAAAAAATATTACCATCCAGGAAAGTCAGGTACCTTCTCTTTCAAAAGTAAAATAGTGGGTTATTTTGGAGAGTTGCATCCAAGCATGTTAGATTTTTTTAATATCAAACAAAAAGTTGTAGGTTTTGAGGTGATATTAGAAAATATTGGAAATTTACCTACCAATAGAAAGAAATTTGTTGATTATAAATATCAAAGCGTGAAGCGCGATTTTGCATTTATTGTAAATAAAGAAATAGAAGTAGGCAGCATAATTAATGTAGTGAAAAGAAGCTCAGAGCTCATCACAGAAGTTTTAGTATTTGACATATACCATGGGAATAATATAGAGCCGAATAAAATGTCTATAGCATTGTCAGTCACTTTCTGCTCTCCAACTCACACTTTAACTGAAGAGGAAATCCAAAAAGAATCAGGTGCTATAGTCAATCTAGTGTGTGAAAATACCGGAGGAATTTTGAGGTATTATCCTTGACCAAAAAAGCCAACAATATTTTCTTTCACTTCCATGCTATCTGTCATATTATTTACTCTCACACGAAATTCAGATGAGTCCTTAAACCCGCTACTATACCAGCCTATGTGTTTGCGGGCCATCTTTATCCCTGCATCATTCCCATAGTACTCAAGAATATTGTCGTAATGCTCTAGTATTATGCTTAATTTCTCTGAAGCTGTTGGCTCAGAAATTTCACTGCCACTGAGAAAGTTCATTGCTTGATTAATCAGCCAAGGTTTGCCGTAAGCACCACGACCTATCATCACTCCATCTGCTCCAGATTCTTTGAGGGCATTCTGAATATCGTTCAAATTTTTAATGTCACCATTTACTATCACTGGAATTTTTACTTGCTCTTTAACATTTCTAATGAATTTCCAATCTGCTTGACCATTATAAAGCTGTGCCCTCGTTCTTCCATGCACAGTGATCATTTTTGCTCCAAGATCCTCTGCAATTTTTGCTAAACGTGGAGCATTGCGATTTTCATCATTCCATCCAGTACGCATTTTCACTGTAACTGGTACATTCACTGCCTTGACTACAGCTTCAATTATTTCAGCAGCCTTTTTTTCATCACGCATTAGTGCTGATCCTGCATAACCATTTACAACTTTTTTAACAGGACAACCAAAATTTATATCTATGATTTTAGCTCCCATGTCCTCATTTAGTTTTGCAGCTTCTGCCATTACATCCGGCTCGCATCCAGCAAGCTGCACAGCAGTCAATTCATCGACTTTTGCTTTTTGCATGCTCTGGCGAGTTTGCATAATCATAGCTCTGCTTGCAATCATTTCCGAGACTAACAAACTTGCACCAAGCTTCTTCACAATATTTCTGAATGGATAATCAGTTACTCCAGACATCGGCGCTAAGATTACCGGGGAGTCAATCGTCAAATTTCCTATTTGAAGGGGCATTAGGTTAATGATAATTCTCCATTGTAAACTACACAGTGCTACACCAACCTGTCGGTGCCTTTGAAGTAGAAGACTGAGATGTTTCCGTCCTTGGCGGAAGATTACACAACAGCCCACTTTCTAGATCTTTCCTCCATTTCTTATCATTCATGAGTACTTCTGCAAACTCTCTTCTTTTCTTATTCAAGTCAAGTTTATATTCTGATAACTCCTTGTCAATTTCATCAAATGATTTGCCTTTGTTAAGCATTTGTGTAATTTTATGAGCATTTTCTAACGCAAATATTCCACAGTTATGGCCATCGTTTTGCTGCTTAGTTTTAGAGCTTCTTATGTTATCATTCCCTATTTCCAAAATTGCTTCCAGTGCACTCACTATAGTATCGGTATTTATTAGGATATTAACTAATTCGTCTTTCTTGTCTCGACACGTCTGTGCTGTTTTTTGAACATCTTTACTCATTCCTTCTCTTCCTTGCACAGTTAATTCCCTAACTTGATTGTTAAGAGGTGTAACCAATTCATTTTTAATTTCATTTGCAAGTTCTATGTTCTTACGCTGGCTACCAGGGCTTGGTAAATCAGCACTAAAAGAATCACAATAATAAGCCCTAAATTGTTTACTACCTGAATTGTATGCAACAACTAATGTAGTCCAATGACGATTTCCTAAGTTTACCACTGAAGTGAATGTTACTTTTCGATTTTCCTGCTCTACCTTATTTTTGTATTCTATCAGTCTTTCATTCAAAGCTTCGAGATTGCCGGGAATACAGAAGAATACACCGTTTGTCGAGTTTTCTGAATACCCATATTTAACTCTTGCAATATGAGCAATATCATGTTGCTGTAGCCAGTAAGTATAATTTCCTCTATTTGTCTGATGTGCAAGGGTTTGCAAATTTTCATCAGGTCGTTCTTGTAATTCTTGTGGCTTAACCTCTTCTCCCTTTAAAGCTCTTTTCCCATTAATATAACCCTTTGCTAAGCGAAATAAAGGCTCAGCGGCTATTTTGTATGCTACTGTAAGAACTACTCCCATCGCAATCCAAATCACAGGATGAGAAATTAGCATAGCAAGTGGGAAGGTCAATAAAGGAAATCCTATCATTAACCCTAAACAGCCAACAGTAAATGTAGCTGCCAGATATATACCAAAGGCGTAAATAGAAAACCTTCCACCAGCTTTGAGTCTGGTAAAGTAAGTATTCTCTTCTGTAGTGCCTAACATGTTATATCTATGAATGCCAAATTAACTGAATTTTAACAAAATTTAAGGGTAAAGTCAATCATAATAATTTTGGTATATACTGAGAATATATTGAATATTAAGAGCTTTTGAAGTACAGTAACAATGTTAGTAATAGCACAATATATGCATGATATAGAATATATACGTAAGAACTCCGAAGAATTTGAGAAGGCAATGAAAAGCAGGGGAATTAGAGAGTTTACTGCGAAAGAGATATTGGAAATTGATCACGAGAAAAGGTCATTGATCACTAAATTGCAAGATTTAAATAGGCAGCGCAATGAAATCACAGAAGAGATAAAGAAGCTTAAAATAAGCAAGAGCCCCTGTGAAGAGCAAATGGAGTTGTCAAAAAACATCACAAATGAGATAGAGGCAATCAGCTTAAAAGAACAAGCGGAAAAGGATAAGTTAGTGAATGTTTTATCTAACTTGCCGAATATTCCTGCACAAGATGTGCCAATAGGCGCAGATGAGAACTCGAATGTAGAAGTGAGAAAATATGGAGAAAAAAGACAATTTGATTTTACAGCAAAATCTCATTATGAGCTCGGGGAAAGATTAGGTTTAATGGATTTCGAACAAGCGGCAAAAATTTCTGGCTCAAGATTTGCAATATTAAAAGGGCAGTTGGCTAAGCTTGGACGGGCGCTAATAAATTTCATGCTTGATATCCATATAAACGAATTTGGTTATACTGAAGTGTATCACCCAGCTTTGGTGAAAAACGAGGCTATGTATAACGTTGGTCAGCTACCGAAATTTTCTAATGATTCATATCTAACTACCGACGAATTAAGATTAATTCCTACAGGTGAAGTGGTTTTAATAAATTTGGTTGCTGATAAAATAGTGGAAGAAAAAGAACTACCCATTCGTTTTACTGCATATTCAGAGTGTTTTCGTAAAGAAGCCGGCAGCGCAGGACGAGACACGAGAGGCATGATAAGACAACACCAATTTGGTAAAGTGGAGTTGGTGAGTATCACAACTGAAAGCCAATCAAACGATGAACTTGAGCGCATGACAAATGTTGCTGAAGAGATATTAAAAAAACTGGAGTTATCGTATAGAGTGATGCTGCTTTGCAGCGGTGATATGGGCTTTGCTGCACAAAAGACTTATGACATAGAAGTGTGGTTACCTGAGCAAAATAAATACAGAGAAATATCAAGCTGCTCAAATTGTGGTACATTTCAGGCAAGAAGAATGAATACTAAATATTCTTCAGAAACTGATAAAAAGATAAAAAAACACGTTCACACTTTAAACGGCTCAGCTTTAGCTATAGGAAGAACGATTATTGCCATAATGGAGAATTATCAAAATTCTGACGGGTCGGTTACAATACCAAACGTGTTGCAAAAATACATGAGTAATGATACTGTTATAAGCAAATAATAATTTTGACATACAAAAAAGCGAGGAAATAAAGATGAAGGTTCTGGTTATAGGTTCTGGTGGACGTGAGCATGCTTTACTTTGGGCTCTAAAAAAATCTCCTACGTTAACTAAGTTGTATGTTACTCCTGGCCGTCAGGCTATGGGAAATTTGGGAGTTCTTGTGAATATAAATATTCAAAATTCAATTGATGTTACACAATTTTGCAAGAGAGAAAATATAGAGCTGGTTGTTATTGGTCCAGAACAACCAATAATCGATGGGCTTGCTGACAATCTAGTTGCAGAAGGAATAAATGTTTTTGCTCCAGGTCGAGCAGCTGCAAAACTCGAGGCATCAAAATCTTTTACCAAGGGACTATGTAAACAATATGGCATACCAACTGCCAAGTATGAGTGTTTTGTTGATGAGGGGTTAGCTAAAAACTTTGTGCGCAGCAATAAAATAAAATTTCCACTTGTAGTGAAAGCAAATGGAATCGCAGCAGGGAAAGGCGTAATAATATGCAATACAGAAAACGAAGCTTTTTCAGCAATAGATTCAATGTTGGTGGAGAAAAAATTTGGTGAATCAGGTGAAGAAATAATTATAGAAGAATTTTTAATGGGAGAGGAAGTGAGTTTTTTTGCGCTTGTTGATGGGTTGAAAGTGGTAACCCTTGGATGTGCAAAAGATTACAAGAGAGCTGATGAGAATAATGAGAGTCAAAATACCGGAGGTATGGGGTCATACTCATCGCCTTCAATTATAAGTAAGGATATGGAACAAAAAATTATCCAAAGAATAATATACCCTACAATTCAAGCATTGACTAACATGGGAACACCTTATCGAGGAGTGCTTTTTGCTGGGTTAATGATTTGCAAAGATAGTCCAAAACTTCTTGAGTATAATGTGAGATTTGGTGATCCAGAAACACAATCCATGCTACCTAGATTTGATGCAAATTGTGACTTATTAAAATTGATGTTGTCGGCTGCAGAAGGAAAGTTAAATGCCAAGACAGTGGAACTTAACAACAAATCCACAGTTTGTGTAGTTGTGGCAAGTAAAGGCTATCCGGGTGATTATCAAAAGGGAGAGGTAATTAAAGGATTGGATAAAATGGAAGGCATTCCTGGTATATTGGTATTTCATGCTGGTACTAAATTGGATGAAAGCGGTAATTGGGTTTCCGATGGTGGAAGAGTGCTCAATATAGTAGGAGAAGGGAATACTATAGAGGAAGCTAAAAGTAAAGTGTACTCGGCATTAAATTTTTTAGAATGGCCAGGGGGATTCTTCAGATACGACATAGGGAGTTAAGTGCCTGAATATATCATGCAAATCTCCCCTCCTGTCATTCAAGTAGCCAACTGGCATAAAAATGACTTGACAAACTCCGCCAGCCCTCTTATCATAGTACTGAAGCTATTTTATTTAACTTCGCAATCTCTGCAGCGGATTAAAATGACAAGAAAACTTGTATTTGGCGTACTATTGTTTAATTTTTTGCACTATGTGCACCGTATGTCTTTATAAAATTTCTAGGTTTTCAAGCTGAAACGCGCTTATAAAGCGTTCAAGACATCACCCAACGTCAAATTTTAAAATAGAGAGTGTAATAACTAGCTACCGTGGGTTTTCTTTGCCTTTTTTTTCTGTCCAGTAAGTTTCTTAAACATTTTAGCTAAGGTTAGTTGCACTTAAAAGCAGCTAAATTGCAGCGTTTAAGGCTTAAAAAACGCCAACGCGTTCAATACAATGTCGCAAATTAAAAATCCCTTCCTCCTGCGCTAGTTCTCTGATCCGAAATACCGCTTCTACCTGATTAAGACCAATGTTAATTTGTTTTATTAATGTCCTAATAATACCACATTTAGTTTGCCAATCTAGGTAGTCTAGGTTCGATTTTACACTAGAATAAAAACCCTTTATGCTATTGATAATAATGCTCATTCTCTCCTGTAGTGTCTTTTGATCAACAACCTTTTTCTTCTCTTCTTCTATTTCTTCTAAACGTTCCTTCATTTTTTTCATTGTCTGCTTAAATTCTTTCTCACTTATATATTTTTCCCCGCCTTGACTATAATAATCTTCCATTAGTTTTTCGATACCTTGTTTTATTTGACTTTCCCTTCTTGCAAATTTTTTATCTGATGATTCATCATTTTTATTTTCTGAAACTCTACGTTGGTACTCCCTTTTAATCCTTTCTGGGTTCTTTAACAAACTTTTTACTTCTTCCCATATAACCATTTCTAACATATCTGCACGGATATATTTATTGTCACATTTATCGTAACTATTAATCATAACACGCGCATTACAACGATAATAGCTATATGTTTTTTCCCCACTTCTACAATGTGAACCGGTATAAGCATATCCACAGTTTTGACATACTGACCTTACCCAGAAAAAGTAGAGAGGAAGTTAAGCCATTTTTATTATGAAAATGATGAATCAAATTTCTCAGGAATGCAATAATTAATAGTAGAATGTCTACGCTGTTTGTTATAAAAAATTTCTATGTACTCAAATATAGCAGTTCTAGTTTGCTGAGCAGAGTGTTGCGAAGTATCAATAAGAAGCTCCCGTTTGAGTGAGCTGAAAAAGCTTTCAACAACAGAGTTGTCATAACAACAGCCTGTGTGACTCATGCTGGAAATGATGTTTTTTGTGTTCAGCAAAAACTGATAATTTTTAGAGGTATATTGTGAACCTTGATCACTATGAAATAGCAGATCTTTGGCTGGTTTGCGCTTATCAACAGCCATCAATAAAGCATCTATAACTAATCGCTTAGTTATTGTACTACTCATTGACCAGCCAACTACCATACGTGAATATAGATCAATTATTGCTGCCAAATATAGCCATCCATCCTTAGTTTTTATGTATGTAATATCAGTTACCCATACTTTATTTGGCTGACTAGTAGTAAAGTTTTGGTCCAATATATTGGGAGTTATAACCCTATTGTCAGTCTGCTGTTTTTTGCTTTTGAATCTTCGCCTCAGTCTAGCTTGAATACCATTTTTTTGCATGATATCCTGCACTGTTTTGATGTTGCAATTTTTACCTAAAGCCTTTAGTTCAGCATGAATCTTAGGTGCCCCATATCTACAATTAGATGCTTGGTATATTTTTTGAATGTCTGCTAGAAGCTGCTCCCTTGTTAATTCTTTGCTGCTTTTCTTCTTACTAGTCCATTTGTAGTAGCCGCTAGCAGATACTTTCAAAATCCTGCATAACTCCTGTACTTTATAGTAGTTTCCATGCTTTTTGATAAATAAATATTTTACTCTTTGTGACTTGCAAAATATCCCAGGGCTTTTTTTTAAATGTCTCTTTCTCTAGTAACTCTTGTTAGTTCTTTCTTTAATTCAAACTTTTCTTTATCACATGGTGCCAACTTTCCCTTACCAGGAAATGCTTCTTCTATTGATCCTTTTTCGTTATATTTTTTTATCCAGTCACTTAGTGTACTGTTATCTATTCCTAAATCTTTAGCTATTTTGCTTGCTGACTGCCCCGTTTCCTTTACCAACTTTATTGCCTCTAATTTAAATTCCACTGTGTAATTTTTTCTGTTCTTTACCATAATAAGCCCTCATAATCATGTTTTATTTTACTTCAAAAATGGTTTAACTTCCTCTCTACTTTTTCTGGGTAAGGTCACATGTTCAAACGATTCGAAATGGGCTTTTCTATCAGTAAGGCGCACTGCAGATTTAATTAACGATAGTTTACTTCGAGCTCATCTCTGGGCAGTTGATCGCAATATCACAAAAACTTATATAGATGATGTGATTGAGGGGGTGAATTCTTACCTTGCAAGTTTAAAAGCGCAAGGAGCAATTATCAGTGGAAAATGTTATGCAACTCCCGAACTCAATACACCGGCAAATATTGCAAGCGGAAAAGTGTATTTTGATTTTGAGTTTACACCGCCATATCCAGCTGAGCAAATAATATTCAGATCCCATCTTGTAAATAATAGTGTAATAAGTTAGGAGAAAGCGAAGTGTTACCCAAAATACTGAGAAATTTTAACGTATTTGTAGATGGTCGTGGTTATGCAGGAAAAATAGATGAAATAACCTTGCCGAAGCTTACCATAAAAACCGAAGAGTACAGAGCTGGTGGTATGGATATTCCAATAAATATTGACATGGGCATGGAAAAGCTTGAAGCAGATTTCACTTTTGCTGAATACGATACAGAGCTCTTTCGGCTATTTGGGTTGATAAATGGAAATTCGGTATCTTTGACGCTCAGAGGTGGAATGCAAGGTAGTGGAAGTAATGATATTGGAGCAGTAATAATCAATTTAAGAGGCATTTTTAAAGAATTTGATTTTGGTAACTGGAAACCTGCTGAGAAAGCAACGCTGAAATGTACTGTAGCTGCCCATTACTATAAACTTACTATAGGCGGTAATGAGCTGATAGAAATCGATGCTGAAAATATGATTAGAAAGATAAATGGTGTTGATCAAATGGCCTTGCTACAAACGATTCTAGGGATCTAATATGGTTGACAAAATTACATAAAAATGTTAAAATATAAGAAGTTGTAGGTATATAGTTAATATGGATTCTAAAGCTCATACAAATTCCATAGAGCAGCTAACTGGTTTACTTGTTAGTGTAGCACAATCTCAAGACAAGTCCGTTTTAAAGTTATTAACTGAATTAATGGAAGAAGAAATTGAAGATATGGAATTATCTAAGATTGCTGACGAACGCTATAAAGAAAAGAGGGTTAAACATCAAGATGCCTTCTGGGATTAAGCCTTACAATATAGACTATTCAGAATCTGTTATAAAGAAAGACATTCCGGCTCTTCCAGCAAAAGTAAAGTTAATGATTAAGAAGGCAATAATGGAGCGTCTAACAGTTGATCCAATTGGACTTGGAAAGCCATTAAAGCATAACTTAAGTGGACAACGTAGTCTACGGGTGAGTACCTATCGTATACTTTATTATATAGATGTACCAGAACATACAGTAGTTATTACTTCAATTGAACACAGAAAAGATTCTTATCAAAGCTAATCCTATTTATAGCACCATACAAAGAAATTAGTTATGTAAAAGCCGATATAGACTTTTATTTAATTAACTTTTTAAGGAGGAACATGCAAGCTATAACACTTAATAACCCAATAACAGTTGATGGAATTTCTGTCTCAGAACTTACCGTTAGACGTCCAAAAGTTAGAGACTATTTGGCAATAGAACGCATTAATGGTAGTGACCTAAATAAGGAAGTAACTTTGACTGCCAATCTGACATCAGTTGCAAAAGAAGCAATTGAAGAATTAGATATTGCTGATTATGTGAAAATTCAAGAGGTATTAAAGGATTTTTTTTCACCGATTATCCAAAAAACTTGAGATTAGAAATACTAGTGCTTGGCTCTATCATAGGTGGTGGAGTTGAGCACATTCTTGATATGGAGATTAGTGAGTTTATTTTATGGAGCAAATTAGCTAGGGAGTTCAAATGTCAGTATTATCGATAAAAATAGGTGCGGTACTTGATGGCAGTTTTAATACTGTAATAAAGGGAAGTAGTAGTCAACTTACTCGTCTTGGTGAGAATATAAGAAAGCTTGATTCATCTTTAAAATCAGTATCAAAGTTTAAGCAGTTGGGTAGTGATGTTTTAACTAGCAGGAGATCATGGAAGGGCTTTGAAGATCAAGTAAAATCTTTAGCTAAACAAATGAAAGCGGTAGAGAAACCAAGCAAAACTTTAAAAGCAGAATTTGACAAGGCCAAAACCTCCGCAACAAAAGCAAAAGAAGCATATTTGAAAAAGAAAGATGCTTTACATTCATTTAATGAAGAAGTAAGGAAAAGTGGAAGAAATATTAAGTCATTAGTAAGTGATCAATATAAACTTGGTTCTTCTATTGAAGTGCTAAAAGGTAAGTATGGTAAGCTTGGGTCTGCAATACGTAGTCACCAAAGTTTTTTAGCAAGCAAAGCACATTTTAAGTCACAAATAATAGAGACTATTGGACTAGGCCTTTCGCTTGCAGCGCCAGTTAAAGTTGCTATTGATTTTGAAAGTGCTATGGCTGATGTTAAGAAAGTAGTGCAATTTGCTGAGGATGAGGCAGCTCACAATCAAGGAGCCGCAGAATTTGGTCAGACATTAAAGGAACTATCCCGTACAATACCACTGTCGGCTGCAGGGTTAGCTCAAATTGCTGCAAGTGGTGGACAACTTGGTGTAAAAAAAGATGATCTGATTAAGTTTACGACAACAGTGGCTAAAATGTCCACAGCATTTGATATGTCTGCAGAGCAAGCAGGTGATTCCATAGCTAAACTTGCCAATATCTATGGAATAGATGTAGACAGGATGGAGTGGGTGGGTGACATTATAAATCACTTATCAGACAAGACTGCTGCTAAGGCAAAAGATATGGTTGAAGCTCTAGCAATAGTTGGTGGTACTGCAAAACAGTTTGGCTTTGGTATTAAGGAAACAAGTAGTTTAGTAAATGCCTTTATTAGTTTAGGTAAACAACCAGCAAAAGCTGCAACTGCAATAAACGCTCTACTTAGTAAACTCCAGACTGCTGAGGGACAGAGCAAAGAGTTCAAAACAGCATTAGAAGGCATGGGAATAGCTGCAGAAGAAATAGTACAAAGGATTGGTGAAAATAGTCAAGGCGCACTACTTTATTTTTTTGAAACTCTGGAGAAAGTAGATAAACAGGAACGTTCTCAAATTCTTCTCAACCTCTTTGGTCAAGAATATCAGGATGACGTTGCGTTACTAGTTGGAAGCCTAAAAAATTTTAAAGAGGCTATAGCTCATGTAGCTGACGAAAAAGAATTTGAAAAATCCATGCAAAAAGAATTTAACAATCGTGCAGCAACCACAGCAAATAATTTACGATTACTGAGAAATGCAATAGCAGAAGTAGGAATGAATTTGGGCTCAGTAATGCTACCTCCTTTAAAATCGATAAGTAGTCTTTTAAGAGAGATAACTAACCCCATAGCTCGATTTGCAGAAAAATTTCCAGTTATTACTACAGGAATAATGAGTACCATAGCAGCACTAATAGGTCTTAAAGTTCTAGTAGTAAGCGGTGGTTATGCATGGAATTTAGTTAGAGGTGGAATGCTTGCTTTCTCGGTTTTTTTGCATGGAATACTGAAGCCAGCATTAATATCATTATCAACGTATGCTATTCCAGCAGTAATTACTGGACTAAGTTTTTTAAAAGCTGCAACTCTGAGCTTAGCAATGAAAGCTTTTCCTCTACTGTCATCAGCTCTACCAGCAGTAATAACAGGGCTAAGAGCAATAACACTCGCTGTAATGAGTAACCCAATTGGACTTTTAATAGCGAGTCTTGTTACTGGTGCAGCTCTTGTTATCACTAACTGGCAAAAGGTGAAAGACTTTTTCTCTAGCTTTTGGAAGTATATAAAATCGATAATAAAACCCATAGAAGAAGCTTTTTCATGGACAGGAAATACTATTAGCAGTGTGTTTGGAAAAATCTCTGAGAATAGTCCACTGAAAGAGTTTGAAAAAAGGAAAAGTATTGTTACTGAAGTAAAAGCAGTCCATACTCCCTTAAAGAGTAATATTCTCAATAGTGGAAATCCTTTGCTAGATAACAGTATAATTAAAAAATTTTCCAATAGAAATCAGAATAGCTTCAGAATCAAAAGCCTTATTGAGAAGAAAAAGTTTACAGAGAGCGATAATGATAAGATATTTGCAGATTTTGCAAGGAGTAAGTTTGAAAATAAAGAACAAAACAAAACTCAGAACATCGCCAATAATTATCATATCATTATTAAAGCAGAGCCAAAGCAAGATATCCGTAGCCTTGCAGATGAAGTAATAAAAAGGATAAGAGAAAAATCACGTGATGTTATGTTCGATACGGTAGATCCCATTTATTAAAAATGTTATCTCTTGGTCCATATAAATTTGCTCCGATAAGTTTGAAATATAGCAAAGAAAATCGTTGGAGTGTAATTGAATCTATTGGTAAAACACCTTCATTACAAAATATTGGTCAAGGGGCAGAAAATATAGATTTAGAAGGAGTAATTTATCTTCATAACTCTGGAAATTTAAGTCAATTAAATAGTGTAAAAGAAGCAGAAAAACCTCACACTTTAGTTGATAGCATGGGAAATGTTTTAGGGCAATTTGTAATTACTCGCTTTGAAGAAAAGCAAACATCATTTTTCCCTTGCGGGTTGCCAAAAAAAGTTGAATTTAATTTAAGTTTGAAGCGTTATTCATGACTATATATTACTTAGCAAAAGAAAATGATATGTTAGACTATATTTGCTGGAAGCACTATGGATTTACTTCAGGAGCAGTAGAAATAGTATTAGAAGAAAACCCTGGACTTGCGGAGTACGGAAGTTTTTTGCCTGCAGGATTGAAAATTAAGTTACCTGTAATCGAGAAACCTCCACAGAAATCAACCTTAAAGATTTGGGGATAAGGTGCAACCAGAATTTATTATTGAAGGGTATGAGTTAGCAAAAGATCGCTTGGTGTCAATGCATGTTACTGATGAATCAGGGACTATAGAAGATGTAGCTGAAATATGTGTCGATTACAGGGATGATAACATAAAAGTTCCAAAAGAGCTAAAGATTGCTTTGGGATATAGAGAAACAGAAGTGTTACCCATAGGTGTATATAGAGTCAATGAAGTTACAGTACAAAGTCCACCAAAAACCTTAACAATCAAAGCTCATACAACAAATTTGATGATCTCACTAAAAGAAAAAGTATCCAGAGAGTGGCACCAGATTACGTTAGGTGATTTAGTCAAGGAAATAGCAAATAAACATGGATATGGATACAAAGTTGCTGAAGAATTTAAAGACATATTGATACTACACATTGACCAAACTGAAGAGAGCGATATAAGTTTATTGACTAGAATAGCTATAGAGCGCGAAGCTATGGCAAAACTGGCAGGAGGGTATATATTATTTATTCCAAAAGGTGCAGCAAAGTCAGCAACGGGAAAAGCCTTAGGAACAACGACTATTAGACCTCAAGACACAATTAATTGGAAAGTGCATTTTACTGTACGTGATAAATACAATTCAGTAGTAGCGAAATGGCATAGCTATGAAAAGGGAGAGACTATATCGGAAAGAGTAGGTAGCGGTGAACCAAGTTACGCTATACAAACAGTTTACTCAAATGCAGAATCAGCTTTAAGCTCTGCAAATGCCAGATTTAAACAACTACAGCGTAACAATGAGAATCTAGAGATGACAATACCAGGTAATCCAGAGTTATGTGCAGAGGCAAAACTTAATCTTGTAGGGTTCAATCAGGATATAGATGGTGAATGGGTAATTGATAGAGCAGAACATATTTTAAATAGCTCAGGATATCGTACTACATTATCAGCTTCTTTGAGTAATTATGTTTAAGAGAAAATAAGTACATTGTTGATTTAATGCAAAAAAAATGCCGAACATGAGCAAGAAACAAGCTACATTGTGGTTTATAGTGATCATAGTATGTGTTGTTATTACGTATTACTATCAAAAACCCAAGGCTGCTGAGGAGTATCAGAAAATGTTAGAAGTAGCAGCTAAGAACTGTGACTTAGAAACTGTGAAATCATTAGTAAAAAAAAGTAGAAGTGATTCAAGTATTAGTGAAAGGGCATTATATTATGCTTCAGAGAAAGGATGCTTAGAAATTGTTACATTTCTATTAGATGAAGGAGTAGATATAAATATTAGCTTAGCACTACTTGGTGCTGCTGACGGTGGTCAATTAGAGGTTGTAAAACTTTTGTTGAAGAGAGGAGCCAACCCTTATATTAGAGGTTGGAAAGAACAAACTCCAAGAGCTAGGGCATTTAAAAGGTCATTTTATTATAGAGATAAACCTTACAGAGAAATTATAGACCTGCTTGATCAGGCGGAAAAGCAATATAAGTCAAAGCAATAAAATTATAGTTATTTTCTCACAACACGCAGTACAAATTTTCAATAACACAAATTATGAAAAATCAAAAAATCCCGCTAGCAGTAATTATCACTATGGTAATACAGACTGTAGCAGTCATATGGTGGATGGCCAAGCTTGATTTAAAAGTACAAATTCATGATCAATTTATAGAACGAAATCACGGACTAATGGAAACAGTTTATCGCCTTGAGGAGCGGGTAAAAAACCTCATTGAAGAAGTTAATGAGCTTGAGCAAAAACACAAATAACAACTACAGTGGTAAAATACATTTTATCCGTTGACGGCGGAGGCATAAGAGGTATAATACCAGCCATTATTCTAGCAGAAATAGAAAAGAGTGCAAAGAAACCGATAGCTGAAATCTTTGATCTAATGGCTGGTACTTCAACCGGTGGAATTGTTGTAGCAGGATTATGTAAAAAAGATAAACAAGGAAGCCCTCAATATTCAGCTAATGATTTAGTTGAGCTTTACCAAGAATACGGGTCATATATTTTTAAATCTTCATTTTTGAGAAGATCAATATTTTCTTGGTTTAATTGTGCACAATATTCACATAAAAACATTGAATTTGTACTGGATAAATATTTTGGTGATGATACTCTACAAAACACTTTAAGTAATGTACTGCTTACCAGTTATGATATTCATAACAACCATCCTTTCTTTTTTAAGAGCTGGAAAGAAGATAGAGATTTTATCAAATTGAAAGATGCATTACGAGCTACAACTGCAGCGCCCACTTATTTCATACCAAAACATCTAAAAATTGACCAGATAGATAGAGTATTAGTGGATGGAGGGGTATTTGCAAATAATCCTGCGGCTTGTGCATATGCAAGTGGTAAGAGGTTATTTCCAAATGATGATATTCTATTGTTATCGATAGGTACTGGAAGAACAGATAGAAGCATAGAGTATGCCAATTCAAAGAGATTTGGAAAAATAGGCTGGATAAAACCACTATTACATGTGATGTTTGCTTCAAGTTTAGATGCAGTAAACTACCAACTTGATCAAGTTATAGCTGATAAATATATACGCATACAATCGCAATTAAAAATAGCATCATCTGACATGGATAATATTACATCAAAAAATATCAAATCTCTGCAGGAGGAGGCAAATGCAATGATAGAGAAAAATCAGGAACTGATAGATAAATTCTGTATAGAAATATTAAATATATAACTATTTCTACTTATATCTTAATATATTATTTAACACTATTAACTATCTTTAACACAATTTAATTTTCACAATCACCCAACTCATCAGCAGTTAGGGCACTTGTTCGCACAATAATATCAATAGGAATACCTGCCTTAACTAGATCTTTTGCAATCTTGATTTTCTCTGCTTTTTTAACCTTTTCTTTACCAGTTTGCATTCCTTCAGATAAAGATCTGGCTACCGTATCCAGTAATTCTTGATCCTCAATTTTTTCGCATTTACCTACAAACCGCAAAATTGGCTCATTTTCATATTCTGTTAGTCCAAGAGCTTTAATGTTAACTGATAATGTCTTTGCTATCTTATATAATATTTCAATTGGAATGTCTGTATATCCTCGTTCATAGTCGTGTATTTCTTTAGGTGTTGAACCTATTTTATTTGCCAAGTCCTCCTGAGTGTATTCCCGTATTAATCTCTGCTCTTTTATCCTTTTCCCCACTTTGTAGAGTATAGAATCAGTACAAATTTCTTTCTCTATATCATCATATTCGTAAGTAGATAAGCGAGTCACTTGGGAAATAATATCAACTGAAACTCCTTCTTGCACTAGATTCTTTGCTACTTCTATTTTTGCTTCTTCTTGACTAATTTTCTCGCTAATATATACAAACCTTACTAATGGATACAGCTTCTTGCGTAATTCCTGATCCTTAATTTCTCTATGTATTTTTGTTAGATAGACTATTTCTTTATCCTCATCTTCATACCAACTGTTTTCTCTTAGTACTGTTGGTCCTGGAAGTAGATCTACAACATTGACTGACAATGCTCTTGCTATTATATACGATTCTTTGATTGTAATAGCCTTGCACCCTAGTTCAAAGTTATGTATTTCCTTATGTGTTAAACCAATTTTGCTTGCTAATTTTGCCTGAGTATACCCTTGTACTATCCTATAACCTTCTATTTTTTTCCCTAGCTCGTAGTTTACTGAACCAATATGCTCTGAATTATCATAGATAAATCCTCTAAAAGCTGTTTTTCCTACAGAAGCAAACATATATTCTATCACAAAAAAATCCACTATTGGCTAAGTTTTTATGAAATCACAAAAATTTCTCAATCATATAATTTGATAAGCCTGTCGTTTGCAAGATAATATCAACAGAAATTCCTTCTTTCACTAAATTCCTTGCAACTTCAATCTTCTTTTCCTCTCTGACCTTTTCTCTACAAACATGTATACCTTCAAATAAAGACTTGATTAGCATATCGCGTAATTCCCGACTCTCAATCTTTTTGTATTCTTCTATCAAGTTTGATAGCTTTTCTTCCGCTTCACTATCTTCATCTGATTCGGGAAGTAGATCTATGATACTGATTGATAATACCTTTGCTATTTCATCTAACATTTCAAGTGAAACAGCAGCTCTCCCTTGTTCATACTCGTATATTCCTTGATTTGTTATGCCAACTTTATTCGCTAAATCTTTTTGTGTATATCCTCGTATCAATCTCCACTCTTTTATCCTTTGCCCTACTTTGTATGGAACCGGAATTTTGTTCTTCTCATACTCACCAATAGATAAGTTAGTTGTTCGAGAGATAACATGAGCAGAAACTCCTACTTTCATCAAACCCCTTGCTACTTCTATTTTTACCGCTTTTCTGCTTCTTTCCTCACTCAAACGAATAAATTTGGTTAATAAATAAAATACCTCGCTTAATTCTTTATCTTTATAACCCTTTACTAAATTTAATATTTCTTCATCTTCAAAATATCTTTTTTCATTTGGTAGTGTTTCTCCACAAACTAGACCTTTAACATTTACTGATAATGCTTCTGCTATAGCATATAACTTCTTAATTGGAATTTTACGGTTCCCTTTCTCATATTGCAGTATTACCCAGTACTTTACACCAATTTTCTCAGCTAAACCCTTCTGAGTATAACCTCGCTCTAACCTCCAACTTTTTACTTTTTGTCCTACTTCATGATCTAGACTTTTTTCCACGCAAAAAACCATATATATAATATTTTCTACTATAGCTCAAAGGCTCCAGTAAACTCTGGAACCTTAAAATAAATGAATTAAAGTTCTCTAAAGGTTTCTTTACTACCTTCACGTATTCTATTTACCCACGGAGACAATACTTCATTATTGCTAACCTCTTTTATAGCACACTTTTCACTCCATATGCCACATCTAGTGAAATTACCTCTCTCTACTGCTTCTTTAAGTTTTACTCCACCGAAAAGGCAATTTTTTCCAATTTCTTCTCCCCTTTTTTGTAATTCAGCCCATAATTCCTTATCCGCTACTTTTACTTGTACTTGATTGCAATTTTTTACGTCCTGGTACAATATAATATTTAGCTCACCAATGCTTGTAGGAAATTCTAATACAACAGAACTTCCATCTGACATATCGGTATAGTTTCTTACACCTCCTTTCTCACTTTTAACCTCAACTGCATCATTGCCAATTTTTAAAATATTACTTCCTAACTCTCTCAGTATTTTGGCTACTTCTATTTTGCTATCTTCGGAAAATTCTATATACGATGTTGTATTATCTATCTCAACATCTATTAATTCTCCTTCTTGCACAGCACTTTCTCCAACTTTCTCTAGTTCTTCTAGTCTCTCATCTATCTGTAGCTGAACTTCTGGTTGTAGCTCATTATAGATTTCACCTATCAATTTATTCTCCAATAAAGTATCATGAAACTCTGCACCGTTTAGCATTAATTTACGTATTAGCTTTTTACAATCAGCCTTATCAAATTTATGAAAATGCGTACCCAATATCACATATTCCGCGAAGCTCCACTCTCCATCATTACATGCATTTAGCCTTCCTCCAGAAGCTAGTACTTTGTCTATAACTTTGTGCAATTCATTTACATTCTTTGCCTCTACCACTTCACTTTTAAACCAGCTCAAAGTTTCACTTTCACCTTCACTCGGCTTTATTTTTTTCAAAGCTGAAGCAAATGGATTTTTATCTTCTTGATCACTTACAGGTTTTGTGCCATAAACATAGTCAAATCCTTTCCCATAGTTGATTTTGTTTTCGCGAACTTCTCTACCAGGGAAAGGTGCTATTTCTTCAGGCTTTTTAGCCTTATTAATTTTGCTTACAAAGGTGGATTGCTCCTTAGTACGACCAATTCCTACAATAGCATTTAACACCTCACCTTTTGATAATCTATCAAGATCAATGTTTAACTCGTAAGTACCTCCTTCTTGATCATCAAAAGGTACAATTATTTTATTACTCATATTAGCCTCCGCTATTAAATATACTTTACTAAGTCTACAACTGACTTTATTACTTTATAATTAATTTAATATATACTTTCTCATTAATTATAAGCAATGATTAATGCATTTGCAAATACTTTCTTCATTCAAGTAGTTAAATAACTCATGAAAATCTTCAAATATCTGCTTTATAACAGTCCTTGCTCTTTAAAACTAAAATATCCAACACTTGTAATGATAATGTGATCCAGTAACCTAATTCCTATAGTCTGACAAGCTTTAGCCAAGTCTTTAGTTACAGCTTCATCCTCATCAGATGGCTTTAACCTTCCTTCTGGGTGGTTATGCGATATTATTATTGACGTCGCTTTTCTTATTAATGCCTTTCTTGTTACTTCTCTTATGTAAAAAGGTACCTTATCCACTGTACCAGTAAACACTTCTTCCCCCTTTAAACGGCACTTTTGATCAAAATATATTATTTTCATCTTTTCCTCCTCTGAATAACCAATACTCACCCTTAAATATTTTACGATGGTTTCCAAGTTATCCATTACAGGTCCTTTCTTTAACTCTTCTCTTGGTACTCTTTTTGCAGCTTCCTTTAGGCATAAAATTACTGCTACTGTAGAGTCAGTTATCCCTTCTACAGTTTTCAAATCATCTATTTCCTGGCCTAAAACTCCTCCTATTCCAAAACTATCTATTAGCTTTCTAGCAATAATGCGAGCTTCTTCCCTATCATGTACTGCACTTAGAAACGTTTCTATTACTTCACGATCAAGTAGTGCTTTACCGTTGCTTTCTAATGCTCTGAACTCTATTTCTTCTCTACGATCTCTACTACTTTTCTTATTATTCATAAAAATTACCCTTCACTAATAACAAAATGTTTTTATATATTTACTGCTGTTTTTTTGTCAGCATTGGCATAAGGCCATAGCTTTTGAGTGAAGTCAAATCAATTTTTAAATCTTTTTTGCTTATTTTTTTATGAATAGGTAAAGATATTAATATATGGCGATTTCTTTATTTTAAACTTGTTGAATTTCGTTCAAGGAGAGGCCTACTGTTTTTAAGATAATATTGATAGAAATTCCTTCCTTAACTAAATTCCTTGCAATTTTCATCTTTTCTACTCTCTTCACTTTCTCTTTGCAAACTTGCATGCTTTCAAACAGAGATTTTATTAGTACATTACGTAGCTCTTGGCTTTTAATCTTTTTATATTCTTCTATTAACCTTGATAGCTCTGCTTCACTATTCTCATTTTCTCTTGTTTCTGGAAGTAGGTCTGTAATACTAATTGATAGTACCTTTGCTATTTCATCTAACATTTCAAGTGAAACACCAGCTCGTCCTTGTTCATATTCATATATTCTTTGATTTATTATGCCCACTTTACTTGCTAAATCTTCCTGAGTGTATCCTCTTCTCAACCTCCATTCTTTTATTCTTTGACCTACTTTATACGGAATGGAAATTTTTTTCTCATCATTATCATATTCATCAACAGATAAATTGGTTGTTCGAGAGATAACATGAGCAGAAACTCCTTCCTTAACTAAACCCTTTGCCACTTCTATTTTTACTGCCTTTCCACTTTTTTCCTCACTAATACGGATAAATTTAGTTAATAAATAAAACGTTTCACGTAATTCTTGATCCTTAATCTCTTTATGTCTTCTTACTAGATTTACTATCTCTTCTCCCTCATACCTTTCCTCATTTGATACTTCTTGTCCGCAAGCTAGGTCTCTAGCAGTTGTTGATAATGCTTCTGCTAATTCATATAACTTCTTAATTGAAATTCTGCGTGTTCCTTTTTCGTATTGAAGTATTACCTGATATGTTGTTCCGATTTTTTTTGCTAAATCTTTTTGAGTATATCCCTTTGCTAATCTACGATTTCTTACTTCCTGTCCTATTACTTTGTAATCTAAAAAATTAGAGCATTTATTCTCTTTTTTCACATTTTATACTCCATAACCAGAAGAGCTGTTACGTATACTTAATTGGGAACCTTTTTGACAAACTGAACTCATCTCCTTTCAAACAATTTTTCTATATCACTTAGTTTCATTTCTATATACGTTGGTCTTCCGTGATCAGAATATGGAGTTTTCTCAATTTGTCTTAGTATCTCATTCATCTCTTCCAATTTCATTTTTCTTCCTGCTCCGTGGCAAGCGATTATGGATGATATTTTGTTCACCTTATCCTCTATTGGTAGCGTATCTTCTATTTCCATTAACTTATCTACTATATCAACTAGCATCTCTTTTATATCTATTGTTCCCAAGATTGCAGGTATTTCTTTTACCCTTACTTTATCTTCTGATTCTATTTCAATACCAAAACCCATTTCAAAAAGCTTATCTTTATAAGTTTTAACCATCTCCATTCCAGCTTGGTTTTTAATTTCAACTATTTCAGGAATGAGAAGTTTTTGTCTTTTTATGCTTGTTAAGCACTCGTATATTAATCTCTCATAGGCTGCATGTTGATCTACTATAATCAGCCTATCTCCAGCCTCAGCAATAATGTAAGTATTGTAGACCTGACAGCGTGCATATCCTAGAGGGTGATCCTCTATCAAATCAATTTGCTTCTTTTCTAGAACCATCGTTCCCTTTTGGGGTGGAGATTCTCCATATTTAAACGTTTCTGGTAAGCTTTGCCTTCTTTCATCTGGTGCATTGCATTCTTTCATTAAACGATTTTCTAAAAGACTTGGCCTCTTTTCATAAAACTCTTTTTGATTTTTTTTCTCTTTACTATTAACCGGCTCTTGGCTATCAAACTCCTCAATACTTTGAGACTCAACATCACTTGCTGCAAACGTGCCTACTCTAGTCGATAATGCTTTTATTATTCCTCTTCTCACTATTTCATATACTAGCCTCTTGTTCTGAAACCTTACCTCTGATTTATTTGGATGCACATTTACATCTACTTGATCGTATGGTATCTCTAAGTGCAGCACTGCAAAAGGATACCTCCCACTTGGAATAAAGTCCTGATACGCATATCGAATTGCACCAATAAGTAGATTGTCTTTTATTGGCCTGCCATTAACAAACGTATAGATCTGAGTTGAATTACCACGACTAATAGTTGGTTTACAGATGTGTCCCGTAAGTTTGATGCCGTCTTCTTCCTCTTTAACTTCCAGCGAATTGCTCTGAAATTCTTCTTCTGTTTCACATAATCTGTTAAATAATGAAGTTTGCTTAACATATTTTAAGAGCTTTTTATTACCGGAAGTGAGAGTAAACCCAATACTATAGTTAATCATTGCTAAGTTATTTACAATGTCAACAATGCTTTGTGTTTCTGCCCTCTCGGTTTTTAGAAATTTTAATCTATTTGGTGTGGCAAAAAATAAGTCACGAATTTCAATATATGTACCTTGCAACAAAGAACAAGGGATAATCTCTCTTATTTTTTCTCCTCCCTCATATCTTATAGACCATGCTTCATCCGTTCTGCTCGCTTTAGACGATAATTTTATTCTACTTACTGCAGCAATTGAAGGCAAAGCTTCTCCTCTAAAGCCAAGATGTTTGATTTCTATTAACTCACTATCGCTTAATTTTGAAGTAGCGTGACGCATAAACGCAAGTTCTAAATCGTCTTTTTCTATTCCACTTCCATCATCTGTGACAGTAATGAGGTTACGCCCACCACTTTCTATCTTGATCTCTATCTCTGAACTTCCAGCATCTATTGCATTTTCTACTAATTCCTTTACTACACTTGCTGGCCTCTCTATTACCTCTCCCGCTGCTATACGATTTATAGTTTTTGTGTCTAAAAAAATTATTGCCATATTTCCAACTCTCAGTCTGATGAAGATATAGCTTTAATGTTAAAAAAAATCAATCTCTATTAGGCATCTTCACTAATTTCAAAACAGAAATAATTGTAATAAAGATGTATAGAAACCCTATAAAGCCTAAAATGCTAGTCCTTCTGAGTAGATCATTCTCTGACTAACATATTTTAATTTTAGTTGAATATTTCTTCAGAATTGTGTATCATTATTAATGCTTTCTAGGTTAATTTATCATGGCTTTTTCTAAATTTCTTGATCCAAAAAACGATCTTAGTTTTAAGAAAATCTTTGGCTCTGAAAAGAATAAAAATATCCTCATTCACTTCCTCAACGATATCTTAGGTTTTTCTACTTCTGATCAAATAATGGAGATTGAATTCCTCAGTACTATCATGGATCCTGAAATTGCTTCTGACAAACAAAGCATTGTTGATGTTCTTTGCAAAGACTCTATTGGTAATAGATTTGTCATCGAAATGCAGCTCGCTCGTGATAAGGGCTTTGAAAAACGCGCTCAACTTTATGCTGCTAAGGCTTACTCAAGACAATTAGATAAATCTGGTAATTATATTGATCTTCAGAAAGTCTTCTTTATTGCTATTTCCAATTGTAACCTTCTGCCTGAAGAAGTTGACTATATTTCTACTCATAATATACGTGATATCAAAACCAATGGTCATTACTTAAAAGATCTACAATTTGTCTTTATTGAGTTGCCTAAATTTACAAAAAATAGAGTAGAGCAGTTAGAGAATACTACAGAGAGATGGTGTTTCTTTTTTAAATACGCAGAAGAAACAACTGATGAAGATCTGAAAAAGATAGCAGCAGAAGCTCCGATAATAAAGCTAGCATATGATGAATTAGACAGGTTCCGCTGGAATGAAAAGGATTTGATCGCATATGAAGAAAGAATATTGAGCGTGCAAAAAGAAAAAGCTATTCTTGCTCAAAAACTCGATGATGCTACTCAAAAAGGTAGACAAAAAGGTAGACAAGAAGGTAGACAAGAAGGTAGACAAGAAGGCATCCTCATTGGTGAAGAACGTGGCATCAAGATTGGTGCAGAAAAAGGGAGAGAAGAGGGTGAAAAACAGACTAAAATAGCTGTGGCCAAAAACTCACTCAAGGCTGGTGTTTCTATAGATGTTATCGCTCAAATTACCGATCTCTCTCATTCTGAAATTTTACAACTCAAGGAAAAAACATAATATCCCTACTTATTCACTTCAACATTTATGAAAACCCTCTCTAAGTTAGACATATCCCCTCATTAAGAATCTAGTGAACTGTCTAAAACAGCTATGAAGATTGTACATAGAATTATATAAATTACTATCATAACGTTACCCAAACTTCTATATCAAAGCTACTTTAGTATTAGGACCATCAAACTTGCTACTGGTTTCCCTAATTATTTTGGCTACCTTTACTTTAAATTCTATTATAAGCTTTTCACTATTTGGTATATTATATCTTCCATATCCTCATCTACTTACTCAAAGTATTTCCAAGCTTGGTTACTCCTACATCAGAAAAACAAGTTGATACTTTATCCTTTGGTAGGACATTTATACAAAAGCACTTCTTGCACTTTTCTAAAACATTATCTAACCCAACATTACCACTAAATTCAACTCCTCTTTCAAGACTTGCTGTTATTTCTGGATATGCATCTTTAATTTCAATACGTATTCTAGTCTGTTCTTTTGAGCCCAAATTTCTTATTTTACCTTCTACAAATGAATCAAATCTTCTTAGAACCTGTTTAAAATCTTCGCAATAAGAGAGAAACGAAGGAAAGAACGACCATTTGTAGGCTAGTATTGAGTTTTCGCTCACAGTTTTTCCACAATCGCCTGCATTTTTCCAACCAAGCAAAAGACCGCTCAACAACCCATCTTTTTGGCAATACAGCAAAGGTATGTAATTCGCTTCGTTTTATTACCTCAACAGCTGCACCAATAGTTACTTTTATTTGTGTTGCAAAATTTTCTCCTGTATAGCCAGCATCAACGAGTATATTTTTGACTTCAGAGAGGTTTTCTTTAGCATTTCCCACCATTTTTACAGCACTGCTACGATCAGTTGCTTCTGCCGTTGTTATATGAATTGCATGTGGCAAGCCCTGTGTATCAACTGCGATATGACGCTTTATACCTGAAATCTTTTTACCTGCATCATAACCCTTTCTTTCAGCAGTATCTGCGTTTTTAACGCTTTGAGCATCAATTATGCAGAAACTGGTTTTCTCTTTCCGACCATTGTTGATACGGACCTCTCCAACTAATTTTTTTTAAGACTAATTCCAACAAACTTGGTTCTTCTCCATCCTTTTTATTCCACATTTGAAAATAATAATATATGCTCTCCCACCTTGGAAAATCTTTTGGCAACATCCTCCACTGGCAACCACTTTTTAGGACGTATAATACTGTACAAAATACATCATA
The DNA here is from genome assembly GCF_964277405.1 of Wolbachia endosymbiont of Cantharis cryptica. Classification (GTDB taxonomy): domain Bacteria; phylum Pseudomonadota; class Alphaproteobacteria; order Rickettsiales; family Anaplasmataceae; genus Wolbachia. The sequence goes on from NZ_OZ195521.1 coordinate 407,934, forward strand.
TAAATCAAGTTTTCTTGGTTTTGTTTTCCTCCTGCTACTCTCCAGAATTGGTTTGATTTTTTCAAATTGCTCTCGACTTATATCACTTGGATAACTTTTTCGCATAGATATACCTCATTCTTAATCTACCCCTATTTTACCTTATCCTTTCGAGATTTTAAACAGGTTCTAAGGGAGAACAAAGCAAAAACAAGTTTAGAGATAAAAATACAGTTGGCAGTATTAGTTACGCTGACTATTATAACCCTCGATTTAGCATTAGTAGTATATTCTGTTATGAAAAGTACTCAAAAAATTACTGCAGCAAAACCAAGTAGTGTTCTCAATGAAGTAGCGAGTAAAGAGGCAATACCACAAATAAAAGGAAAAGCATAATAAAACAACTATAAATCCAATGAATCACAGAGAGGTATGTGTTCGCGAATTTTTTATTGCCGTATTTTCGTAACATGGTATACTAATGGTAAAATAGAGTGTATAATATGTTGGCAGGCGAAAATAATAATCGACAGCAAAATAGAAATAGAGCACAGGCTCTAGTAGAAAGAATACAAAATGCTTATAACAACACTGGTAAAATTAAGAGATTTATTAACATAATTTTACTGGTAAGTATGATTCCTCCATTCTTTTTTCTTGCACAGTTTCTTTTGTATTCATGGTTAGTAGATTATTTTTTTAAACCAGAAGAAAATGAAACGAGGTTATCGGCTTGGCCAAAAAATATCATTAGGCTAATATTAAGAGCTGTTTTAATCGTATGCATTATTATTTCCTGTGTGTTTTTAGCATTACCTGTGTTATTCTTATGGTTACTAAACCGAGCACTCATTAAAGAAATATGGCAGCTTAATAACTTAATACTGGAAGCTCCGGAAGAAGAAAGGCAGTTTCTTGCTCACGATTTAGTTGATGTTCTTCCCTTTGTTGTGCAAACCACTCATGATCCAAATGCAGTTTCCAGTATAAATTTAAGTGTTGATAGACTCATAGAGAAGTATAAAGGGAACCTAAGTAAAGAGGTATTCTATGTACAGCTAAATAAAGAAAATACAACTGACATTGAAAAGTATATTAAACAGTCAAATGAATTTACAGAAAGTGAAAAATCTCATGCACTTAAATGCTTGGAGTTTATTAATAAAACAACAGGAGATAGTTTTAAAGACAGTTATAGTAAGTTAACACTAAAACAAGTAGCTGTTTTGTGTTGGAAAGCTTGCAATGATAGAAATACAGGAACGGAAAACCAAAGAATTCCTTTAAGTAATGAGGATATAAAAAACAGAAGAGATATATTTATTAAAGGTCTTATAGATGCAGCAACAACTTATGGTCCCCAAGGTCAAAGTTGTACTGGAGGAACTTATAATAAAATAGTTGAATCTTTATCTGGTTTGCATCCATCGGTGGTTATTACGCTAAATAAAGAAGAAGCTAGGGAAATGGTAAAGGACACAATCATTAAAAGATTTCCCGAAATGGCTAGGGAGGTTCTTAGCAATTTCCCTGCAGAAGAGCAAGAAACAATCCGGAAGAGCTTCTCAGACCCCTCTGAAATAGTAATGTTTTTTAATGCTGCATGTGAAGCTCTTGAGGAAAAGTGTCAGAAGTTTAGCAGCAGTCTGGATAGTGGTAAAAAAAAGAGATAATAGGAGAATGTATGAGTAATTTATTCTACGTTGAGCTAGAAAGTCCAGGCGGAAGAAAAAGGTAAATTATATTTCATTCAAGTCATTTATCTTGAAATATAAAGCAGGATTTTATATAATTGTTTCAATTTGGGCTTGTATATTGAAATAATGCGTGAAAGTGGCTATTATCATTATATAGATAAGTTAGCGTACTTTGTTCCTTATCCATTGCCTCCAAAAGATCCACCTTTTAGTTTTAGTGAAAATATTGCTATCCTTTACGGAGAAGCAATGATAAAGCTTGGTCAGTTGAACGAAATGGCTGAGCGTTTACCAAATTCAGAAAGATTTATTAAGGCATATATTGTAAAAGAAGCACTACTTTCTTCCGCAATTGAAGGTATACACACAACTTTACTTGATGTTTTTACCCAAAAAATATCATCAACGAAACCTAATAAGCAAACCCAATTAGTTATGAATTATACAAGATCACTTGAGATGGCGCTCAGTACAGCAAAACATTCAACAATAACACAAACCATCTTAGCTGCTCACAAAGAATTAATGCAATTTAATGAAGGTAGTGGTGAATATCGTGCAGATTCTGTATGTGTTGGTGATCTCATTGCAGCTCCTGCACCTGAAATAGTCAATAGACTTCTTTCAAAATTCACGTAAGGAGCTCAAAATTGTGGATAGCAGCAATCAAATTAAATCTTAAACCAAAACGTTTTCGTCGGTTTCTATATCTATCGGAAATGATTTTAAACCTTTTTAATAAGCCAATTACGTTTTCAACAATTGCCCTTTGGCTCATAAGTGTTCTGTTCTCTTTTTTTTGTTCTTTGCTTAACGGATTCTTTTTCGTTTTCCTGTGAGGTAATACAACATTTTTATGTATTTTTTGCATTCCTCTGTAGCCGGCATCAGCTAAGATTTTAGTTTCCGGCAATATTGCTACCTTTGATTCCCTAAATATCCGAAAATCGTGTTTCCTACCTTTCGAGAAAGATGTACATATTACTTTTTTACTCTTCTTCTCTGCTACTACTTGCGTTTTTATAGTATGCCTTTTTTTCTTTCCAGAGTAGAAGCATTTTTGCTTTTTTTTGGCCTCTCTACTGGTGTTTCAGTTCCATCTATTACCAAAACTTCATATTCTACATTACCCTTTAATAGCTCTTTTTTTCCCGGTAATGAAAAATCTGGATGTTTTATTAGCGTGTCTTCTACCCATCTTATTATTTTGAAACAGTTACTTTCACTCATGCCATAACTTTGACCAATGTGGAAATACGTTCGATATTCCCTCATATATTCTAATGCCATAAGCAACCTATCTTCTACGCAAAGTTTGCTTTTTCTTCCACTTCTAGCTTTTTTTCTTTTATCCTCCTCATCCAAAATTTCCACCATTCGCTTAAATGTTCCCTTTTTTTCCCCTGTTAAGCGCCTAAATTTCTTTCCTTCCAACTTTTCTATTTCTTTATATCTCATACCTTAAAATATCTGATTTTATACTTCTTTTCCCTTGTTTGCCAATTTTGAAAGAAGTCTAATCTAATGAACGACTTAGAAAACTATGTTAACGCTGATAACAAATTGTCTCCACTTATAAAGGTGGGACTAGTGCATGCACAATTTGAAATTATTCACCCTTTTATAGATGGTAATGGAAGAATAGGCAGACTTTTAATTGTAATACTACTGATTCATTACGATCTGTTATCAACTCCAATACTTTACCCGTCCTACTATTTTAAAAAGAACCACTTTGATTATTATAGATGTTTAGACAGAATCAGAACTCATGGTGATTTTGAGGGGTGGATTGAATATTATTTAAACGCTATAAAAGACAGCAGTTTTGATGCTTATTGCAGAGCTAAAAGTATTGAAAAGCTAGAAAAGGACTTAATAGGTATGATTCAAGTAAGTCAATTCTTCTTTAAAATCCATGATATGGCATTGCAAGCGCTAAACATACTTTTCCAATTTCCAGTCATAGGTGTTGTAGAATTAAGTAAAAGGTTAAATAAAGCTTATAATACAGTAAATAATCTAATTCTACAATTTGTTGAAGCCAAAATATTAGTGGAAGATAATGACAACAAGAAACGTAATAAACTTTATAGATTTGAAGCTTATCTAGAACTTCTTGAACAATAAGCTTTTCTTTAAAATTTAAACAAGCAACTCTTTAATCTTGACCAAAAGTTTAAAAATGTTGCTAATCAGCATATACGGATGTAATATTAATTAATATTTATAAATGAAGCAATTTCATGGAAAGTAACTATAACGCTGCTGCAATAAAAATCCTAAGAGGTCTTGATGCTGTAAGAAAACGTCCAGGTATGTACATTGGTGATACTGATGATGGATCTGGCTTACATCGTATGGTGTATGAAGTTTTTGATAATTCAATGGATGAATCTTCAGCCGGATATTGTGATAAAATTGAAATTAGCATCAATGAAGATGGTTCAGTATCCGTGACTGACAACGGTCGTGGCATTCCAACAGATATTCATGAAGAGGAGGGAATATCAGCAGCAGAAGTAATAATGACTCAACTGCATGCTGGCGGTAAGTTTGACAACAATACCTACAAGATCTCTGGCGGATTACATGGTGTTGGAATCTCAGTTGTAAATGCATTATCAAGCTGGCTAGAATTAACTATTTGGCGCAACAAGAAAGAACACTTTATGCGTTTTGAAGATGGTGATTCTATTGAACCTTTAAAAGTAATTAATGAAAACACAAACAAAAGAGGAACTAAAGTCACTTTCATGCCATCAACAGAGACTTTTAATGATATTAATTTTAGCTACTCCACTCTTGAAAGTCGTATAAGAGAATTAGCATTTTTAAATTCAAATATTAGTATTAGTTTACGTGATTTGCGTAATAAGCCACCCACGGAATCTCATTTCAATCAGACTGATCAATCTGGAGGAAATTTTGGTACAGCAAATTTTGTACGATACTTGGATAAGAATAAAACACATGTCACTAAGATTGCCAGCATAAAAGGTGATGCAGAAGATCTTGGCATCAGTGTAGAAATCTCAATGGAATGGAATGATTCCTACTATGAAAACATGCTATGCTTTACAAATAACATAAGGCAGCGGGATGGTGGTACGCATTTGGCAGGATTTAGATCTGCATTAACTCGGTGTATCAATAACTATGCAACTAATGAAGGGTTTTTAAAGAAAGCAAAAGTAAATTTAACTGGAGAGGATGTTAGAGAAGGTTTAACTTGTGTTTTATCTCTTAAGATGCCCGATCCTAAATTTTCTTCACAAACAAAAGATAAGCTAGTTAGTTCTGAAGCGCGTACAGTGATAGAAAGCATAGTTTCTGACAAATTAAGTACGATACTTGAAACTGATCCCAAGTTAGCAGCAAGCGTAGTAGAAAGAGCAATTAGGTCAGCAAAAGGAAGAGAAGCTGCTCGAAAGGCACGTGAATTAGTTAAAAGTAAGAACAATATTGATATTGCAACTTTACCTGGAAAGCTTGCTGATTGTCAGGAAAAAGCTCCTGAGTTATCGGAATTGTTCATAGTAGAGGGTAATTCAGCAGGTGGTACTGCAAAGCAGGGGCGTAGTCGTAAAACACAAGCAGTTCTTGCCTTAAGAGGAAAGATTTTAAATGTAGAGCGTGCAGGTCTAGATCGTATTTTTTCATCTGCAGAAATTGGCTCTTTGATCACGGCAATTGGTGCTGGAATAGGGAGTGAACACTTCAATATTGAAAAAGCTAGATATCATAAAATTATCATCATGACAGATGCAGATGTTGATGGTTCACATATAAGAACTTTGATTCTAACTTTCTTTTTTAGACATATGCGCGAAATTATTGAAAAAGGCTACTTATATATAGCGCAGCCGCCTCTCTATAAAGTTACAAAAAATGCTAAAGACACTTATATAAAAGATGATGAAACTTTTGAAGAGTATATAGTAAATTCAGCAGTTAAAAGATTGACGTTAAGCGGTACAGACAAAGATTTACGCTTTATTTTGAACAAATGTCTTAGTATTTCAAATATTAGCAAAAATTATGACAGGGAAATACCACAAAATCTATTGGAGTCACTACTAATTTTAAGCAAAAAGAATGGCCTATCGTTTGCTGATGAGATATTGAAATATTTAAAGTTAATGTATAGCGAATATAATTGGGAAGTAGAAATAAAAGATGAAGAAAGAGAAATTCACGTCTCTAAGCTATTTCAGGGGTTGGCAGACAAATATATATTCCCACTTAGCATGCTTGAAAGTAAAGATATGCAAAACATATTAAGCTTACTTGATGGTATAAATAATTTATTTAATGGTGATTCATTTTTAAAGTCACAGGAAACTGAAATAAAAATCACGTCTCCGAGTGCACTTGCAAAAATAATAATGGACTATGGTAAAAAAGGTTTAACTCTACAGAGATTTAAAGGTCTTGGTGAAATGAATGCCGATCAACTGTGGGATACTACACTCAATCCTGAGACTAGAACTTTACTGAAGGTTGAAATAAAAGATTGTGAAGAAGCGGATTCTATATTCTCAGTGCTAATGGGTGACATAGTTGAACCACGCCGTGATTTCATTAATAACAACGCACTTAATGTGCATGATGTTGATATTTAAGTTTAAAAGGCAAATGCGTGAACTTACAGTACAGCTAATTAACTTTAAACTCACCAATCATTTCTAACTGTAATTACAAATATATAGATTTTTTACCGTATCGTTGTTATAATTAATGTCTTGCTAAAAATTGAATATTAATGAATGAATTAAGAAAGTTAAGCATTACAGAGATGCATAATGGGCTCAAACAGAGAGATTTTTCTGCTGTTGAGCTTATAGAGGCGCATATCAACGCAGTCGAAAATGAGAAATTAAACGCATTTATAACGAAAACCCCAGAAATAGCAATCAAAGCCGCTAAAGCTGCAGATGAACATTTCTCCAAGCAAAAGGATAGCATGATTCCACCATTAATGGGCATACCAGTTGGTATTAAAGATTTATTCTGTACGAAAGGAACAAAAACGACAGCATGCTCAAAAATGCTGGAGAATTTCGTTCCAACTTATGAATCTACGGTATCTGACTTGCTCCTAAAAAGTGGAGCAGCTATGCTCGGTAAGCTTAACATGGATGAATTTGCTATGGGTTCTGCAAACACAAACAGCTATTTTGGTTCTGTTGAAAATGTGTGGGCTAGAAAAAGCGACGGAGAAAAGGTTGTACCTGGTGGGTCATCTGGTGGATCCGCAGCATCGGTTGCTGGATTTCTATGCGCCGGTGCGCTAGGAAGTGATACCGGTGGATCTGTACGCCAACCAGCAGCTTATTGTGGAGTAGTTGGAACAAAGCCAACTTACGGAAGATGCTCGCGTTTTGGCATGATTGCATTTGCAAGTTCTCTGGACCAAGCAGGGGTTATTACTCGTTCTGTTTCTGACTCAGCGTTAATGTTGGAAACAATTTGTGGCTATGATAATAAAGATTCAACATCTAGTAAAAGACCAGTACCTAAATTTTCTAGCTTTATAAATGGTAATATCAAGGGTAAACGCATTGGTATACCAAAAGAATATAGAATGGATGGGATTTCAGAAGAGATTGTCCATCATTGGGAAAAAGTTTCTTCCGATTTAAAAAAAAATGGTGCTGAAGTTGTTGATATCAACTTGCCGCACACTAAATATGCAATACCAGTCTATTATTTAATTTGTTCTGCTGAAGCTTCATCTAATCTTGCTCGTTATGATGGTGTGCGTTATGGATTCAGGGTTGATGCTGACACTCTCGAAGAAATGTATTCACTAACAAGGGCAGAAGGTTTTGGAAAAGAGGTAAAAAGAAGAATCTTAATTGGTGCTTATGCACTCTCTTCAGGTCACTACAATGAATATTACGAAAAAGCACAGTGTATTAGAGCATTAATCAGAAATGATTTTATAAAAGCATTTGAAAAAATAGATTATATACTTGTTCCGTCTGCTCCAACAGAAGCTTTTGGCTTGAATGAAAAGCCAGATCCGCTAATTATGTGCATTAATGATGTCTTTACCGTACCAGCAAGTCTAGCTGGCTTACCCGCTATCTCCGTTCCTGTTGGACTGTCCAATGAGGGTTTACCACTTGCTCTACAAGTAATTGGAAACTATTATGATGAAGCTGGAATACTAAATGTAGCAAGTGTGATAGAGCAGAATTGTGGCAGAGTAATTGAATTGCATAGCTAATTTTGACATGAGACTTCTCAACAAGCAGCAAGTATGCCTAATATTACGTCGCTTGAATTTTTAATCAAAAAGGAACAAGTTTGGTGAAAAATAATGATATTATTAGTGGAACATAAAATAGTCCTACTGCAGTACTGATTAGAAGTAATAAAGTAGCTTTATCTGGTTGAAAATTTAGAATATTAGCAAGCATTATACTGGATCCAGAAACTGGAATAACGGCCAGCAACATCAGTGCTTTATATATACTCTCATCGTATGCACCTATAACGTGTCTGTCTAGAAGAACAATTCCTAAAACAAACAATGGCCAGAACACGTACTTTGCTGTAATAGTGATCAAAGCGAGCTTCCAATCTATTTTAAAGCTTGTAATTTTTGCAATGCTTACTCCAAGCAGCATCATTCCTAGCGTAGCAAATGTACCTCTAATATTTATCATAACATCCGTTAAAAAAGTAGGTATTCGTATACCACATACACTTAGAAAGAAGCCTAGAATCATCGCGTAGGACGAAGGAAGCTTAAACAACTTCAGCATGCATTCTTTTGCAGTGTAAATACCATTTGCAGCAATGTAAAATCCTAAGCTATTTTCAAACAACGCCATTCCTATATAACAGACGACATATACAGATACTGAATCTTCATCAAATAAAGCCATGGCGATTGGCAGGCCGAAATAACCCATACTTGTACTGCCTGAGCTAAATGCCAATATGTTTCTCGTATTATCCTTAAATAAAAAAGAAGAAAGGTAATACACTGATAAGGACATAGTGCTACCTATAAACCATGTTAAAATCGGTAAGGAAATTATCTGGAAATTGACTTCTATATGAGATACTCCATATAAAATCACTATTGGATTAGCTATATAAAAGAGTATTTGAGATATAGTATTTCTATCAATCTTAAGATATTTTCCTGCTAAATAACCAATAAATATTGTAATATAAACAGGTAATATTTTAAGAAAAAGGGTAAAAAACATACTAGCCTAAATTGTAATCCTTCTTGATACTTCTGACTGATAAAGTGACATTAGATCTTAAGATATTGCAAAAGTAAATAAAATTTATTTTCCAAATTACCCAACTCATAATTAATTAAAAAAGATTCGCTTAGTACTAAAATTCGTTCTTACACACGACTTAAGAATGATATTTTTATGATGAAATTATGTTAAGTTTTTATAAAACTTCTTGCATATTTTTTAATAACGACAGATTTTCTAAAAATCAAAGCTTCCTTTGCATCATTCTTATCGTTTTTATTGATTCTTGCAAATAATACTGCTGCCATATGCCTTGCATCTACACAAATCACTGGTAATCTAAAATTTCTTAACTCTTTGTATATTGATATTGGCTGTCCGCTTTCTATTTCTATCACTGACAAAAGTTTCTTTTAATGAGATCGCTATATGAGGCTACTCCTACTGTAAAAGTTTTTTGAAGAACTAATTCATTGAATTTGTTACTTCGTGCTAAAATAATGGAGTATGTCTCTTCCATCATTCAATAGACTTCTTGCATAACCTAAAAAAAGGCAAAAGAAACCCTAGCCACTTTCTATTTCAGTATTGGCGTTTTTTAAGCCTTAAACGCTGCAATTTAGCTGCTTTTAAGTGCAACTAACCTTAGTTTAAATGTTTAAAAAATTTACTAGGCAGAAAAAAAAGGCAAAGAAAACCCGTGGTAGCTAGTTATTACACTCTCTATTTTAAAATTTGACGTTGGGTGATGTCTTGAACGCTTTATAAGCGCGTTTCAGCTTGTATAGGTAAAAACCTAGAAATTTTATAAAGACATACGGTGCACATAGTGCAAAAAATTAAACAATAGTACGCCAAATACAAGTTTTCTTGTCATTTTAATCCGCTGCAGAGATTGCGAAGTTAAATAAAATAGCTTCAGTTTTATGATAAGGGCGCTGACGGAGTTTGTCAAGGAATTTTCTTCCAACGCGCTGCCAAAAGTTTGTTATGCAAGAGGTCTAATAAATCAGATTCAAACAACTGAAATAATAATTAGGGCACAAGCTTTTACAAAATTGTTGAGTGTGTGCTGTGAAGCTTTATAAATTTTAGTCTTGCTTCCACCTTGTGTATAGATATTTTTTCACTTACGTCCTTCGAATTTGCAGCCATGTTCAACAACTTTAAGTAGAATATTGCAGCATTTTTGAAATCTGAAAGTTTATCTAGAATAACAGCTAGATTATAGGTATAAAAAATATTATTTTGATCAAGGGAAATAGCAGTTATCATGTACTCCTTGGCTTTTGTATAATCCTCCTTTTTCATATGGATCAGGCCTAGGTTTGCTAATAAAGGAGCACAATTTTTGTGTATATCATACAATTTCAACATTTCACTTAACGCCAGATCAGGATTATATTGTGAAATTATCGTCAAAAAATTTTCCAATATATAAGAGTTACTAGGGTATTCTTTTAACAGTCTTATGTAGATCTCTATAGCTTTTTTGTATTCTTTATTAGCGTAATAAATGTTTCCCAACCCAATTAAAGCAGTTTTATGATAAGGAAATTTTGTAATGACTTGATTAAGAAGAGAAATAGCTGTATCGTTATCTCCCGACTCAAAGGAATCTTTTACTCTTTTTAAAGTAGAGTGTATGCTAAAATTCTTGCCAGAGTTCTGTGCAACTTTGATATGAAACCTATCACTTTTTCTCTCAATGACGTCAAAGTCTTTGTATTTTTCATCAGCTTTTATATATTTAGTAACGTTATCAAAGGCTTCTTGTATCTCCAAATTTTCGTTGGCATAGGCAAAAGAAAACCCTAATAAAATTATAGCACAAATTAATATATAGATAAATATAGGTCCAAGTGCTGTAGCGTTTGAGCCACACATTGGCGCCATTTCAGCGTAAATCTTACTTTCCTGAGTTATGCGTAACACAGTACAAATTTATAAATGCTAGTTTAGCTATCTCATATAATAATAAAGATATTATTAATTGACAGCGAATTCCGCTCACAAGTAACAAGGTCTTTTTAGTCTGTTACGTTCGCCTTGGCTACTGACTTTCATTTTGCAGCATATGCATAGTTAAAATGCTCATTTCATAATAGAATAATCATATATTCTGGCAGCTTTTCTATCCACCTAAAAACAATTAGCTATGCAACGAAACCTCACCCAGCTAATTTTGCAAAGCCTTATTGCAATTTAATTAATTGGTGTATAAGATTTAAATAAAGCGTATGAAAAAAATGGAAGCTTGTTATTCGTTTGACGATATACTCCTTTTACCAGCTCATTCTAATATATTGCCTTGCGATGCAGACACAAAAACTTATTTAACAAATAATATAAAACTCAACATCCCTCTATTATCCTCTGCAATGGATACTGTTACTGAATCAGACTTTGCAATAGCTATTGCCCAACATGGTGGAATAGGTTGCATACATAAAAACTTATCAATAGATGAGCAAGTTTCAGAAGTAAGAAAGGTGAAAAAATATGAAAGTTGGATTGTGTATAATCCAATTACGATTTCCCCAGATAAAACGGTTGCAGAAGCAATTTCATTAATGAGAGAACACAATTATTCTGGCATTCCTGTAGTCGATCAACGCAAGTTAGTTGGAATTTTGACTAACCGGGATGTGAGGTTCATTGAAGACCAGAACATGAATATCAAAGTCTCCGAGGTGATGACAAAAGATAGGTTAATTACAGTGTGGGAACAGGGAGTGGATAGTGCCTCAGCAATGAAATTATTGCATGAAAATAGAATAGAGAAGCTTTTGGTTGTAGATGAAAATTCCTGTTGTATAGGTCTAATTACGGTTAAAGACATTGAAAAATACAATAGATATCCCAACTCATGTAAAGATAGTAAAGGGCGACTCAGAGTTGCTGCTGCAATTGGCACTGGTAAAAAAGATGGTATAGAAAGATGTGAAGCTTTAATTGGAGAAGAAACTGACGTGATTGTTGTGGATACTGCTCACGGTCATTCCGCGGGTGTTATTAACACTATTAGAGAAATAAAGAAGATGTATCCGGATACACAGTTAATTGGTGGCAACATTGCCACAAAAGAGGCTGCTGAAGCGTTGATTGACGCGGGTGTTGATGCAGTGAAGGTTGGAATAGGACCTGGATCAATCTGTACAACCAGAATAGTTACAGGTGTTGGCGTGCCACAATTCTCTGCAATCAAGAATGTTGCAGAGGCATGTAGAGCAAGAAACGTTAGACTGATTGCTGATGGTGGAATAAAACACTCTGGGGATGTTGCAAAAGCTATTGCAGCAGGTGCTGATTCTGTAATGATCGGTTCAATTTTTGCTGGTACTGACGAAAGTCCAGGTGAGATCGTCATGTATAAGGGCAGAGCATACAAAGGTTATCGGGGGATGGGATCTATTAGTTCAATGAAACGAGGTTCAGCTAGCCGTTACTTTCAAGATAAAGACTCAAAACTTAAATTAGTTCCAGAAGGAGTCGAAGGAAGAGTTCCATTTAAAGGTTCAGCTTCAGGAGTGATTCATCAATTAATTGGCGGATTACGAGCTTCAATGGGGTACACTGGCAATAAAAATATAGAAGAAATGAAGAAAAGCTGTAAATTTGTTACTATTACTGCGTCAGGATTAAGAGAGAGCCATGCTCATGATATAATCATTACACAAGAAGCTCCAAATTACGCTTATCGGGCGTCCAATTTGTCAGTTGATTCAGAGTAGCTTGTATTTGACCTTACCCAGAAAAACTGTGAGCGGAAACTTAATACTAGCCTGCAAATGGTTTTTGCTGTTTCATTGCTGGAAAGATATGAGCAGATTCTTTTAGAGAGGTCATGTAATACCAATCATCATTTTAGTAAATAAATGAACCTTGCATTTTGTCTGAATTATTGATATCCTAAGTAAAAAAGTCGGGGCGTGGCGCAGTCTGGTAGCGCATTTGGTTTGGGACCAAAGGGTCGGGAGTTCAAATCTCTCCGCCCCGATCAATTATATTTTATAGACTTCTCTTTGTGCTAATTTTAGTATATCTCAAAACCTCACATAATGGCCTATCTTAGTCAGCTATACATGCAGACTTTTGTGTCCGGCTATTTGTTCGAAATTTCCTATATTAATGCATATTTTACAGTATATATTTCTAAATAATTTTACAAGATATTGGTTATTAGGTAACATAATCAAAGTTTTTATCTTATATTCGCCATGGTTAGAGCTGTACAAATTAAAAAAACTGGGGGACCGGAAGTATTAGAATTTGTAGATAAGAATATAGGCGAGCCAAAAGGCGAGGAAGTGTTAGTACGCCATACAGTTATTGGCTTAAATCGTTATGACTTAGAACATAGAAAAGGTATTCGCAAAATTAAAGATTTGCCATCAGTGCTTGGAGTGGAAGCAGTAGGAGTTGTTGAAGAGCTTGGTAAGAAGATAAGTGATGGCTTAAAGATTGGAGATAGAGTTGGATATTGCACAGCTCCGCCAGGAGCATATTGTGAGAAACGTGTCATGCATCAGAAATATCTGATAAAGATTCCAGATGAAATACCGGATGAAATTGCAGCAGCAGTGCTATTTAAAGGCATGACTGCCCATTATTTGATTAATCAATCTTATAAAATAAAACCTGGTGCTGTTGTGCTTGTTCATGGAGCAAGTGGTGGTTTAGGACAGATAATATGCCAATGGGCAAAGGACAAAAAAGGCATAGTGGTAGGTTCTGTAAGCTCTGATGAAAAAATGAAGATAGCTTTACAAAATGGCTGCACGTACGCAGTAAATTACAATGATAAAGACTGCATTTCTAAAATTATGGAAATTACACAAAATAAAGGAGTAGGTGCAGTGTATGACCCTATAGGCTATACTACGAGCAAGCTTTCTTTTGAATCTTTAGGTAGGTTTGGCATATATGTTTCCTATGGACAAATATCAGGCAGCGCTCCGGTTAGTTTTTCTTTACTTAGCTCACGTTCGTTATTTGCAACGGGAACCTCAATATATCATTATAAGCACGATAGATTTACGTTAGTGCTTACTGCGATGGAAATCTTTGAGATGATAAGGAAAAAACTTTTAACTGTCAGGATTAACAAAAAGTATAAATTCGATGAAACAATAGAGGCTCATTGCGATATGGAAAATAGAAAAGTAAGTGGATTCAATATTATAAAATTCTCTTAAATAAATTAGCGGTTTTAGTTAACTACTTTCAACAGTAGGCAATGTTACTTTTAATTACCTCAACATTTTTTCTTGGTAGCTCTTTAATGAATCGCGAGGTATACATCGGTTGCCACTGGTTGTTCATTTCTCTTCTGTCTGCACATGAAATAATTAACCTTTCTTTCGCTCTGGTTATTCCAACATATGCAAGTCTTCTTTCTTCTTCTAAGGCTTTACCGCTTTTGTCCTCAAAAGACCTTTGATGAGGGAATAGTCCCTCTTCCCAACCAGGTAGAAACACACATGGAAATTCAAGTCCCTTAGCTGCATGAAGAGTCATAACATATACGGTGTCATCGTTATTCATATTATCCACTTCCATCACCAGACTTATGTGTTCCAAGAAAGTTGTGGCATTATCAAAATTCTTTAAAGATGAGATGAGCTCTTTGACATTTTCTATTCGTGCTAAGCCTGTCACTCCTTCATTTTCAAGCATTTCAATATACCCTGATTGATTTGCTATGGTTTCAACAAATCCATGGAGTGGTTTTGCACTTACTAATTCTTCCCAAGCTTTAATTTTATTTAAAAAATCATTTAGTGAGAGTTTGATTTTTTCGGTTAGTTGATTACTATCAACTAGTATTTTTGCTGCTTCAAAAAAAGAAATTCTATTATCTTGAGCGGTTGTGTATATCTTCTTTAGAGTTGTAGCTCCTATGCTTCTCTTTGGCCGGTTTACGATCCTTTCAAAAGCTAAGTCATCGTTATTGTTTGTAATGAGTCTTAAGTACGCAATTACGTCTCGAACTTCCTGACGTTCATAGAATTTTACGCCACTTATAATCTTGTAAGGGATTGAATATTTTATAAAATATTCTTCCAGAACTCTAGTTTGAAAAGTAGCTCTCACCAGCACTGCAATGTCACTAAATCTATATTTATTAAGCTTTAATATCTGTTCGCTTATGAACCTTGCTTCAACTTTCCCATCCCATAATTTTATTACATTTACCTTTTCCCCTTCAATATTTGTTGTCCACAATTTTTTTTCTAAGCGAGTTTTATTGTGATTGATGACATATGACGCAGTTGCAAGTATGTGAGATGTTGACCTGTAGTTACATTCTAGTTTGACGGTTTTTGCATTTTTAAAATCATCGGAGAATTTTAAAATGTTTTCGACTTCTGCGCCACGCCAACTATATATCGATTGATCGTCATCTCCCACACAACAAATGTTTGAGTGCTCTTTTGCAAGGTATTTTAGCCAGAGATATTGTATCACATTTGTATCTTGATACTCATCTACCATTATATATTTGAACTTATTTTGGTAGTAGGACAGAGTTTCAGTATTCTGATTGAAGAGTTGTATATTATATAGTAGTAAATCACCGAAATCGACAGAGTTGAGGAACTTTAATCTCTCTTGATATTGGTGATAGACTTTTAGTGCAGTTACGTATACTGGCCTAAATGATTGAACGTCTTCCACTTCAGATGGCAACAAGCACTTCTCTTTCCATTTTTGAATTATATTCATAATGGTGCTATATTTTTCTGACAAATTATTGGGGCTTATTTCATTAATGATATTTTTTATTACCTGTAATTGATCATCCACACCAATAATTGTAAAATTGGAGTTTAAGCCCACAACTTCAGCATGACGACGTAAAATTTTTGCTGCAATTGCATGAAAAGTGCCAAGCCATGGTATATTAGTGCCCGTTAGCTCGAGTACCCTCGATACCATTTCATTTGCTGCTTTATTCGTGAATGTAACAGCTAAGATCTCATCAGAGTAAGCGTAGCCATTGCGAATTATATGTGCTATTCTTGAAGTGATTGTTCTTGTTTTTCCCGTTCCGGCCCCTGCCAATATCAAAACCGGCCCATCTATGTTAGTTACAGCTGATTGTTGCTCGGGGTTTAGCAGTGAGAGATAATCGTTCATTGAAGCCCTATAGATTATAACTTCGTAAAGTTAAACCTATGATCGAAATATTGTAAAGGTTTTATTGGATACAATGGTAAGAAATATACCATTTAAGTGCTACGTAATAAAGCACTTAAATGTGGGATTTTTTAGCAGCGTCAGGTATGTGTTGAGTAACAAAAACTTGATCTGAGCTAGGATTTCTGTTTATTGGATGGATAGGTGGAGTTTGGAATGGCTTATATGTACAATTTAGTTCCTTCATTTCTATTTCTTCAACAGGGGGTTTTTCTTTTGGAACATAGTGGTTATGCGTTGCAGCTTGTTTAGTGAAATTTTCATATGTCTTTTCTAATCAAGTTCCGATTTCATACATAGTCACATATACATCTATTTTAAAATCTTTCCATGATCTACTTAAACTGGCTAATGTGTTATAGAAGAAAATATTTATATTTTCCCTTGTATTACATTCATGTTTTTCTATATGTTCCCAGCCTTCTTTATCTAATGTGCTCATTTTAAATTCCTGTTTATTGTTAACATATATATATTATGCATTAATAAATTAAAATTGCCAAGAACAAGTTAAGTGTTTATTGTATTGATGAACCACTGAGAAAATACTCTATATAATAATTGAAAATGGAGCTGGAGCTTTGCAGTACAATGTTTTCAAACGTTTAATATAATAGACTTCTTTCAAAATTGATAAAAGACAAAGAATTAGTATAAAATCATATATTTAAAATGTATGAGATATGAACAAATAGAGAAACTGGAGGGAGAGAAATTTAGGTGCTTAACAGGGATAAAGCAGACAACTTTCAATAAGATGGTGGAAATTTTAGATGAAGAAGACAGACGAAAAAAAGCAAAGAGTGGGCGTAAAAGCAAGCTTTGTATAGAAGACAGGTTACTTATGGCATTAGAATATATGAGAGAATACCGAACATATTTTCATATAAGCCAAAGTTATGGAAAGTACAACTTATAAAATAATAAGGTGGATTGAAGATACGTTGGTAAAACATCCAGATTTTGCATTGCCAGGGCGAAAAGAGCTCTTAAAAAGTGAGATGGAGTATGGTGCCACGGAGACACCAATCGGACCCAAAAAAAAGCAAAAACACTTTTATTCAGGAAAAAACACACTCTAAAAACGTAGTTAATAACGGGAAAAGAAAGTAAAAAAATTATTTGCACATCTTTTTCGAACGGTAGAAGACATGCTTTTTAAGGAGTCAAAGGTGCGGATATTAGCAGATCCTAGCCGATGCAGGTTACAGAGGGATGCAAAAAATTCATGCAAATGTTGCATTGCCGCACAGAAAAACGAAAAAGAATCCAATAACGAAAGAAAAAAAGGAAGAAAATAAGAAGCTTGCGAGCCAAAGAGTGGTGGTTGAAAATGTGATTGGTTTACTCAAAAGATTTAAAATTATCGCAGATCGTTATCGAAATAGACGTAAACGTTTTGGTTTAAGGTTCAATTTGATTGCAGGAATTTACAATTTTGAGCTTCCTAAGTGAATTTTGAAAGAAGTCTATTCTAAAACGCTTAATTAAGAGCGATTTAGCTGCTTTTAAGTGCAACTAACCTTTAGCTATAAACATTAAGAAATTTATCAAATAGAAAAAAGGCAAAAGAAGCCCCGTAGTACGAGTTTTGACTCTCTATTACTGTAAGTGGCGCTGTAATAATGTGCTAACACTTAATATAAGCGCGATTTGGCTGAATGTAGAAAAAATTTAAAAGACATGCAGCCGCCATAATTTTATGTAATCCGCCAAAAAATACCCTGAGTTTTTTACTGAATTTTGTCATTGAGCCTGCAGGTCAAAAACAAGTTTTGAGTCAGAAATACCCTTAATGCCATGATAAGAGGACTGGCGGAGTTTGTCAAGAAATTTCTTCCAACGCGTTGCCAAAAGTTTTTATGCAAGAAGTCTAATAGCAATTGGGCTCTTTTATATATCATCAAGTATGGCATGATTAACTTCAACCTTATACTTTGATTCTAGATAGTTAATTAACTGCTCTTTTAGCGATATCATCACACGTTTTCCAGTATCAAACGTGTTTAATTTGCCATTTGATGAATACATTTCTTTTAGAACACCTATTATGATTTCATTATTGTGTTGAATAGGGTTTGTTACTGAACCAATTGTTTTTATATCAAAAATCTCTTCTATAAAAGAAAAGGGGTAGCTTTGTTGATCAGCTTCATTGCGGTGTATCTGCTGATCCTTAACTAATTCCATACCTTGAATTTTTTCCAAATCTGTTTTTTCTTTTAGTTGCGCTGCTACTTCTTGTCCGATTTTAAACATTTTTTCTTTTATAAATTCATTACGCCAAAGCTCTATCGCTGATGCCTTGCCTTCTTCAAAACCTTGCAATTTAGGTGGAATAATATCGGCGATCTTTACACTAACAACGGCATTTCCAACACCCTTAAAATAACCTCTCTGGTCTTTTGCTCGCGAAAAAATCAAAGAAATCAAATCATTGGAACTTTCCACACCATTACCGTTTTGATCCTTTCCATTAGCATCTACTGGACCAATAGTTTGTATAGGTAAATTGTATTCACTGGATATTCCTTCAATTGTTGCACCATTGTATATCTTATAGTTCACTTGGTTTATGAAATCATTGACTTTTTCAAAAGACTTTTGGTTAGTTAAAACTGACTTTATATCCTTTTTTAAATTAGCTAAGTTTTCATTAGAGATTTGATGCGCACTTTCCACTTTTATTATATGCCAACCAAAACTGCTTGTTAAAACTTCACTTACTTCACCTGTTTTGAGAGCAAATACCTTTTCTCTCATGTCCTCTGGTAGAAAATCTTTAGTTATGTTATTTATTCTAGTTTCCTCAAGTTTTGTTTTGCCAAACTTTTCTACTATCTGTTCAAAGCTTATTTTGCCCTCCTCAAATGCTTTCCTTGCTGTTTCAGCCTTTTCTTTAATATGGAATATTAAGTTAAATATATCTCTTTGATCTTTGAGTTCCTGTTGTTTTATTATATCATCAATTTCTTCATCTGAGATCTGAATTTGATCTTTAAAATATTTTTGGCCTAAAGAGATATATTGTGCAATTCGATATTCAGGATAATAAAAGTGGGATTTATTTTTTTCATACAAGTCAAGTAAGGCTTGATCATCTGGTTCAGGAACGTTTTTAACTGCATCTTGAGTTATTTTAACAATATCGATTACTCTAGTTTGGTAGCGATTTTTGTATATCTGCTCATCAATTTTCTCGCCAAAAGTTACTGGATAATTATCATGAAATAATGAAGTTATGAACATCATTGCAGGCAGGATTTTCTCTAGCTTTGCTACATACTCCCCTTCTGTCATATGCAGACCATTTAGCGTCTCATAAAATTTCTCTTTGTCAAATTCACCTTTGTCGTTTTGAAAGTACTTAGTGTTTTTAATGTGGTCTTTTATAGACTCTTCTCCAACTACCAATCCCAGATCACTAATTAGGTTAAACAATAGTTTTTGCTCTATAAGTGCATTAAGTAAATCGTACTTCAATCTTTTCACTTGTTCTTCACTAATGTCAGGTCCGGAAATCTGCTTTCCGTAATTTTGATATAGCGATTTATATTCATCTAGTGTTATAACTTCTTTTCCAACTCTAGCTACTTCTTCTTTTTTATTATTATCTGATAGAAGGTTACCAATTCCCATAAGGATTAACAAACAAGCTAAAATGACAACGATTACTTTGGTGAAAAAATTTTTAACATTCATAAACGCAAAAGTTAATTAGTGGTTAATTATAGAATAGTGATAATTTAGTTCTTGTAAACCTGTTGATTAATTAGCTACTACATATAATATTACAATACATTGAGCTTAAAATTTAACCATTCGGGTATACACTGAATTAAGCTATTATGCCTAAAGAGGGAAAATATTTTTTTGAATCACTTAAAGTAGGTCTAGCTGCTCAATTATCTTGAAAAGTGAAAAACAAAAAAGTCATTCAGTGATAAAATTAATGCTTTTTTAATTTTAATAGCTTATATTTTAGCTCTATGTAACGACAAGGAATATGTTTTAAATGGGAGATACTTTTTTGATGTCAACAGAACTTTCTAAGGGCAAAAATGATAGAAATAAACAGTTTCTCATGCAAATTGCTGCTTGGCTAGTAGATAATACTGCTTTAACTTTTAATCAAATAGCGCAATGTTGTAGGTTAGCCCTTGAGGAGGTACAAGATATAGCTGATGAAGAAATAGACATTGAAAGATTTAATCCTATTATTTCTGGGATAATAACTGAAAAAGAAATTGATGACTGTAAAAAAAATCAGAATCGTATCCCAAATTTGATCGCAAAAAATGTGAAAAAAAAGAGTAAGGTGATCGGTAACATTTTTGGTTTTGCTTCTGTGGCAAGGCGTAGAGATAAACCTGATGCAATTTATTATTTAATAAAAAAATTTCCTATCTTGGACAACAGTGTTATAGCTAAATTAATCAGTACAACAAATTATACGGTGGAGCAGGTAAGGGATGGGTCTCATTATAATATGCAAAATATAAAACCTCAAGATCCCGTACTGCTTGGCTTATGTAGTCAAGAAGATTTAGAGACGGAAATAGAAAAAGCAAAAGTAAAAGAAGAGAAACAAGAAAGGTTAAGAAATATAAAGGAAAACTATTAAAGTTTTTCAAATTGTTTATCTATTTTTATATCTTGTTAATGTTAAATTAACTTGACTTGTCAGTGTTTATTGTTATAATGTTAGGTAAAGTATATAGCTTAATAGCAATTAGGTTTGATACTTCCTAAAGATTAGCTCAGCCTAATTTATTATCTTATAGTCACATTTTAGGTTAGTAAGCATCAATTAAAGTTTTTGGAGGACTATGACAACAATCAATGAAGATGTTTTAGCAAAAGAAAAGGTTACAGCTGAACTAGGATCAGCAAAAAAAAGTGGGCAAATTCTCAATAATGATATGGAAAAAATAATAAATGAAGATATGAAGGGAAGCAGAAAAACACTAGATCTAAGCGAACTGAGAGGAAAAACAGCAGAAGAATTATTAGAACTAGCTGAAGAAAGGAAAATTTCAACTAATGGTAAAAGCAATGGCAGAATGCTAAAGCAAGAAATGATATTCAGCTTAATGAAGAAAATGAGCGAAGAAGGGGGTATTACTATAGGGAGCGGGGTGGTGGAAATATTACCTGATGGTTTCGGTTTTTTACGCTCAGCAAGTGCAAATTATGCTCCGAGTACTGATGATGTTTATATTTCCAATGGGCAAATAAAAAAGTTTAATTTGCGTACAGGAGATATAGTATGCGGAGAAATAAGACCACCTGGTGATAAAGAAAGATATTTTACTTTAATTAAGGTCCAAAATATAAACTCTACTGAAGTAAGTGAATTAAGAAAGTACGTCCATTTTGATAATTTGCTTCCTCTGTACCCTGAAGAGAGTTTAATTCTTGAAAACAACAGCAGCGGAGATAATAAAAAAGATATAAATATGCGTGCTGTGGATATAGTTGCACCTCTTGGAAAAGGACAAAGAGCATTAATAGTTGCTCCACCTCGCACAGGAAAAACGATATTGCTTCAGCAAATGGCTCATTCTATAGCTATAAATCATCCTGAAATAGAATTAATAGTATTACTTATAGACGAAAGACCTGAGGAAGTGACAGATATGATGCGCTCTGTAAAGGGTGAGGTAGTGAGCTCTACATTTGATGAACCTGCTTACCGTCATGTACAGCTTGCTGAAATAGTAATAGAAAAAGCTAAAAGAATGGTTGAGCATAAAAAGGATGTGGTAATTTTGCTCGACTCTATAACCCGTCTTGCACGTGCTTATAATGCAGTTATTCCTTCATCTGGAAAAGTTTTAACCGGTGGTGTGGATTCAAACGCACTGCAGAGACCAAAACGTTTTTTTGGAGCGGCTCGCAACATTGAAAATGGCGGTTCTTTGACAATAATTGCTACTGCTCTTGTAGAAACTGGTTCAAAAATGGATGAAGTTATTTTTGAAGAGTTTAAAGGTACGGGTAATGCTGAGATTATACTTGATAGAAAACTCGCCGATAAGCGAATATTTCCAGCTATTGACATTACAAAATCTGGAACTAGAAAAGAAGAGATATTAATCAATAAGGCTATATTGAATAAAATATGGGTGTTGCGTAGAATACTTAACCCTATGGGATCTGTTGAAGCAATGGAGTTTTTACGCGACAAACTACTTTTAACAAAGAGTAATGCTGACTTTTTTAACTCTATGAATAATTAAAAGTGGGCCGGTGGAAATATGCAATTTTTTTCATGCTACTGTAGCCTAAAGTACAGCTAACACGAATAGGGCTTCGTGGTTTGACCATGTTGTTTTCAATAATGAAATTCATTCCAAGTAGGCTTTACCCATGACCAGGGTCTTATGCAATTGATTGTAATCTCCTTCCATTAGAGATCTCCAAATATTTTTTATCATTGGACACTTGGGTTAGGATCAAAAGGATGGAAGCTGTATAAGCCGAGAGGTTTCCATACAGTTCTGCGAGAGACTGATGGGAAAGTTCCGCCGGTCTACTCTTCTCCTCTCTTTTTCATTTTTTCTATTTTATCATATATTTACCCTTTGTCTCTACCTTTGTGTGTGAAGCTATATCTTGTGTTTCTTGAAGTCCATCAATTTTAGATGACGGGGAGCTCTGTTACATAACTATTTAAAGAGTGAGGATAGAAGCTGAAGGACTCAAGTTGAGCAAGTAAAATTCAAGAAAGCTATAATAAGGAGAAAATTTGGTAGAAGTGAGTAATGGTAAAAAATTTTTTATTGACTCAATTCTATTTTGTTTCGTAAACTTAATTTATTTTTTTTATTAGTTCTCAACTAGGTACATACCTTTACGTAAGTAAAGGTTAATAAAACGCATCCTATATGGCTAATTTTGTTAAATTAACAAGCAAGCGTAAGAGGAGTTCGTTTTGGTGCTATTTGGGGCACTCTTGCTCATATAAGTAAAATTGATGTCCTTTTTAATAGTAGCAAATTGGAAGATGAATGGAACGCGTTCTTCATTTGTTGACTTTATAGGCAAACTCAATGACAAGAGCAATGAAATTACCTCTAAGCTGGTGATTTGCCCACCTTTTACATCATTTCCAGACAATATAGAGTTGAACAATGATATTAGTATAGGAGCACAGAATTGCCATTATAAAAAATCTGGCTCTTATACAGGTGAAATCAGTGCAGAGATGCTAAAAGAATTAGGATGCACTCACGTAATACTTGGGCATTCTGAAAGGGCTAATGAAACAGATAGTGAAATAAAGCTTAAATCAGAAACAGCGATAGAATCATGCTTGCATCCAATTATTTGTGTAGGCGAAAACTCAGAAGATTACAAGAGTGGAAAAACAAAGGAAGTAATAGAATATCAATGCAAAAACCGTTTGCCAACACATAGTGAATATACCGTAGCATATGAACCAATATGGGCAATAGGTACAGGCCATGTGCCAAGCAACGATACAATTGCTGAGGTGATAGAGGTGATAAAATCCTGTACTGGCAAAAAACATGTTATATATGGTGGTTCAGTCAGTTCAGAAAACATAGAAAATTTGCTGAATATCTCAAGTTTATCAGGAGTTTTAATTGGCAGCGCGAGCTTAGATTTCAATCGCTTTTATAAAATTGTACAACAGATTGAGAAAATCTATTAATTCTAAAATCAGTAATTAAGAACCCTATAGTAGGTATGTACACCAACAAATCCAAGAAATACAAAATAGCAGCATTAATAGTTGCAGCGGGAGTAGGCAGTAGATGTAGTGACACAATTCCTAAGCAGTACGTGAAACTGGCAGGTAAACCTGTTTTATTTCATACAATTAGAAAATTTTTAGCTAACCAACATATAGATTACGTAAGAGTGGTAATTAATAAAAATCACGAAAATTTCTATGAACGTTTTTATAGAAAAATAATAGACTTCTTACGTAACCGTCATTTAAATGAAAAATCAACGGAGCACCTCTTCCAGCGCGTGAAGCAGGAATTTATAAAAAAAGAAGAATGGATTCCAGTGCTTGACACTGGAATGACAGGAGGTGTAGACACTAAATTACTGAACCCAATATACGGAGGAGAAAGTAGGCAAAATTCAGTTAAACTTGGACTGGAGAGCTTGCAAAAGATCAATCCAGATTTTGTCGTTATACACGATGCTTGCAGGCCTTTCGTGTCAAATACTCTGATAGATAACTTAGCTCAGACCATGATTAATGATCAACATGCAGGAGTAGTTCCAGCAATAGAGGTCGAAGATACTATGTCATTGGCGAACAATGATTTTATTGAGTCCACGATTTCAAGAGAAAAACTCAGAGCTATACAAACTCCTCAAATTTTTAATTTCAAGGAATTGTTATCATGCCATCAATCAAACAAGGAATTTACTGACGATTCATCACTAATGGTAGAACACAAAAAACATGTTACGATTATTAAAGGTGAGAAAAGCAATTTTAAGTTAACTACAAAAGAAGATATTAATGTGGCAAAGCTTCTTCTTGAAGAACCAAAATATCGTGTCGGAACTGGTTATGACATACATAAATTCGTTAAAGTTCAAGATGAAGCTAAGAGCTTTATAAAAATTTGCGGTGTAGAAATTGAGCACAACATGTTAATAGAAGCACATTCCGATGGTGATGTTGCAATACATGCAGTCGTTGATGCAATATTAGGAGCACTGGGATGTGGCGACATCGGAGAGCATTTTCCTCCTAGTTCCTCTGAATGGAAAGATTGCAATTCATCTCACTTCCTTAATTTTGCTGCTGAAAAAGCAAAAGAAAAAGGATACGGTGTCTCTAATTTAGATATTACCATAGTTTGTGAGGAGCCTAAAATATCGCCTTACAAAGTAGCAATGAAAAAATCCATATCAGAAGTATTAGAGGTTGATGATGAATTTGTAAATGTCAAAGCAACCACTGCAGAAAAATTAGGTTCTATTGGAAGAAATGAAGGAATAGCAGCACATGCTTCCGTATTATTATATAAGATATCTCCACTACATTTTACGAAATAAATATCACTAAAAGGTACTACTCGATGTCATTCCAGCGCGTGACATACAACTGTATGAACATTTGTTTCGAAGACAGTATGTTAAATGTTATAGCCGGTTTTGCTCCAAACATAAAGGTGTCATTCCAGCTCCTATGATGTCATCCCAGTGCCCAGACACTGGGATCCAGTTTAGCTATAAAATTTAAGAAAATATTTAAGAAATTTACCAAGCGAAAAAAAGGCAAAAGAAGCCCCATGGTGCGAGTTTTGACCCTATAATACTTTAAACTGGCGCTGTAATAATGTGCTGACGCTTAGTATAAGCGCGATTTGGCTGAATGTAGAAAAAATTTAAAAGACATGCAGCCGCCATAATTTTATGTAATCCGCCAAAAAATACCCTGAGTTTTTTACTGAATTTTGTCATTGAGCCTGCAGGTCAAAAACAAGTTTTGAGTCAGAAATACCCTTAATGCCATGATAAGGGCGCTGGCGGAGTTTGTCAAGAAATTTCTTCCAACGCTATGCAAGAAGTCTAATATCTTTGCTATCTGGAGATGTGGTATATTCTATCTTCATATAGCTTTCCTCTTCATACCTCAACTAATGAAATCAAAAGCATCAACTCCCTTTTGTAGACAAGCAGCAACAACAGTGTTCATCATCAAAAATGCAATGGTCATTGGGCCAACGCCCCCGGGTACTGGCGTAATAGCTTTGGCTTTTTCTTTCACTCCATCAAAGTCAACGTCACCTATAAGCTTTGTTTGTCTTCCTATATTCATACTATTTATGCCAACGTCAACCACTATTGCACCTTTCTTTATCCAGTCTTTTTGAACAAAATTTGGCTTTCCGACTGCTGCAACTACTATATCCGCTTTAGAGCAATATTCAGCTAAATCTTTACTTTGTGAGTGCAAAATGGTAACAGTGCAATTTTCTTGCAACAATAGGTGAAACATTGGCTTACCCACGATGTTTGACCTGCCAATCACCACTGCGTTTTTACCTGAAAGATTATTTTCAACTAACTTAATTAAATGCAAAGAACCTTTAGGAGTGCAAGGTATAAGGCAATTTTTTTCACCTTTGACTAATCTGCCAACGTTTTCATCATGGAAGCCATCTACATCTTTTTCAATACTTACTGTATTAACTACTCTGCTTGCACTAATGTGATTTGGTAAAGGTAATTGGACCAAAATGCCATGCACAGATGGATCTTCATTTAATTCACTAATTTTTTCAATTAATTCATCTTCTGAAGTACTATCAGGCAAAACAATAGTCTCAGAACTTATGCCTATTGATTCTGCTTTTTTTTGTTTATTGCGGACATAAACCTGACTTGCTGGATTGCTGCCCACGAGAATTACTTTCAGGCACGGAAAAATGTTATGCTCTCTCTTTAAAACATCAATTTTTTGTGATAACTTCTCGCATAGGTCATTTGCTATTTTTTTGCCGTCAATAATAATTGTCACTTCCTTGCCACTCCTTGAAGTCGGGTAATTTGATATCAAATAAATCCAATACTTTGCCGATAGAATGATTAATAATGTCATCTAACGATTTCGGTTTAATATAGAAAGCAGGCATTGGGGGAGCAATAATTGCTCCCATCTCCGTTAGTTTTAACATATTTCGTAGATGTCCAAGATGCAGTGGTGACTCTCGCACCATAAGAACTAATTTTCTCCTTTCTTTTAGCGTTACATCCGCAGCTCTCGTTAATAGATTAGAGGTAACACCTGACGCGATTTCAGACATTGTCTTCATAGAACATGGAGCGATAATCATCCCTGAAGTTTTAAATGAGCCACTTGCTATCTTTTCTCCAATCTTTTCCTCAGAATAATAAAAATCTGCAAGTGATGTAACATCTTCAAGTTTTTCCGTAACTTCATAAGCTATAGTTGTTTTTCCAGCACGGCTTATTACTAAATGAGTTTCATAATCAGCATTTTTTAACGCTTCCAAAATACGCACACCGTAAATAGAACCAGATGCTCCACTTATTCCAATTACAATTCTGCTATTCACTTTCGCAACTCATTCCCAATGCACGTTTATAGGTATCAAGCAATATTTCTTGTTCTTCTCTGTCATCATCATCCATCTTTCTTAGCCTGATAATTTGTTTCATCACTTTCGTATCCCAACCTTCATCTGCGGCTTTGGCATATACATCACGAATGTGATCTTGCACATCCTTCTTTTCTTGTTCGAGTTTTTCGATTCTCTCTACGTAACTCTTTAACTCCTCAGCTGTTATTTTTATTGTATCTTCCATAAAACCCAATTAATTAATTGCTACAGTATTATCAGTTTTTACTTGCACTTCAATAACAGTAATAACATTTTTATCTTTTTTTAAAATCTTAAAGAGAAAACCATACATGAAAAACTCCTCGCCTTCATCAGGAATGCGCTCTATCTCATTCACAATCATACCTGCCAGAGTTGTAGCTTCTTCGTCAGGAAGATCCCAATGTAACTGTCTGTTAATATCCCTAATGGTGGATTTCCCCTCCACGCGATACACGTTATCAGATATTTTCTTTATGAAATTTTCTGTAATTACATCATGCTCATCAGAAATTTCTCCAACTATTTCTTCTAGTATATCCTCAAGGGTTACGATTCCTTGTAGTGCTCCATATTCATCAATAACAAATGCAAGATGTTTCCTGTTTTTACGGAAGTTGTGAAGTTGCACACTGAGCAGCGTGCTTTCTGGTATGAACCAAGGCTTTGACATCACTTGGGTAATGTCAACTTCTTCCGTTTTATTATTCTTTTCACGCAAGGCATTTATTAGATTTTTCACGTGAATTACACCAATAACGTCTTCTGGTTCTTTTTGCCATAAAGGAATTCTACTGTGACTGCTGGTTAAAATTTTCCTTATCAACTCCTCTTTATTTTGGTTTATATCAAGAGAAAACAAATTTTTCCTATGGGTCATAATTTGTGATATTTCTGTTTCAGCCAAATCAAGTATACTGTTTAGCATGTCTAGATCCTGTTGTAACATGGTTCCTTCACTGCGGTGAAGAGTAATCATATTACGCATTGCATCCGCTGCAGATATCACTTCCTTATTTTTATTCAGCCCACACAATTTTAAGATGAGATTGACAATAAATTGAATACCTAACGTTAATGGAGAAAAAATCTTTACAAAAAACAATAAAAAATAAGCAGAAAATGACGCAAATTTTTCAGGATTTTGGATAGCGTAAGTCTTTGGTAATACCTCGCAGAACAACAAAATACAAAACGTCATTATAATTGTTGAGAAAAAGATGCCTTCACTTCCAAAGAAGTTTATAAATATTGCTGTAAATAAAGCGGAACAAGTAATGTTAATAACCGTGTTGCCAAGCAATATTGTCCCTATCGTTAATTCTTTTCTATTTAACAAGCGATCTATTATCTTAGCTCTTTTGTTACCGTCTAGTTTTAGTTTATTAACTCGAGAACGGCTAATTGAAGTTAAACCTATTTCTGCTCCTGAAAACAAAAATGATAAAACCAACAAAACAAAAATTATTGATAATACTGAAACCAATAACCAATCCATCAAAGTACGATGTTATTGCAATAAAAAACAGGACTAATTTTATATGTTATAAGAAGCATTTGCAAGTTTGAAGTTTTGTATGGCTGAATTTTATATGTCTAAAATATTTATATACCATTAATCTTAAAAAATAAACTATAGAGTATATCACACGCTGCGTTCACATGTTTATCCTCAACTATAAGTGGAGGGGTTATTCTTATTACTCTATTACTTAAGACTTTAGTCATTATTAAACCTTTGTCAAGAGATTGGTCAACAATTTTATCAGCAAAAGGCACCTTAAGCTCTATTCCTATTAATAAACCCTCTCCACGAATTTCTGAGATTATCTCCGGAAATTCTTCAGCCAAAGGCAGCAGTTTTTCTTTTAGATATTTACTAATCTTCTTAACATGATCAAAAAAGCCTTCTTTTAGCATTATATCCAGTACTGCATTGCCAACAGTCATAGCAAGTGGATTACCGCCATAGGTTGATCCGTGAGTTCCTGGAGTAATTGCTTCCGCTATATAATCTCTTACTAAACATGCGGCTAGGGGAAACCCATTGCCCATAGCCTTTGCACAAGTTAATACGTCAGGTTCGATTTCTATATTTTGGTAATGAAATAAAGAACCGATACGTCCATATCCGCATTGCACTTCATCAAAGCATAAAATTATTCCTTGAGCTTTTGTTATTTCTCTTATTTTTTGAAGATATTCTACGTCCAGCGTATGCACTCCACCCTCGCTTTGTATAGGCTCTAAAAACACAGCGGCTGTTTCATTGCTGATTTTTTCCTCTAGCGCTTTGATGTTATTTTTTGGCACTTTATCAAAACCAGAAAGAAGTGGAGCAAAACCTTCGCGTGATTTTTCATTTCCTCCAGCAGAAATTGCAGCAATACTGCGGCCATGAAATCCTCCCTCGATTGTAATGATGCGATTACGCTTTTCTTGGCCTTGTGAATAAAAATAACGGCGAATAAATTTAATTGCGGCTTCTGTTGATTCAAGCCCGCTTGAGCAGAAAAAAACTTTGCCTGCAAAAGTAAGTGCTGTTAAACGTTCAGCAAGCTTTTCTTGCTCAGGAATAGTGAAAATATTAGAGCAGTGCCATAATGAACCCAATTGCTCTTTTAGCTTATCTGTAATGTATGGATGACAATGCCCCAAAGAGGTTGTAGAAATACCAGCAGCAAAATCTAAGTATTTTTTACCATCTTTATCAAAAAGATATACCTCTTTTCCTTTGACTATAGGAATTTTAAATCTATTATACGCATTAACGATATGATCCATTTTAAGTATTGTGATATTATTTATAATATTAATCAATAATTAATATTATAAATTAACTACATCTAAAGTATAGGCTGCAAAGGGGGTAAAGAAATGCGTTTTAACTTAGAACCAGGAGATGCTTTTTTTATGGTATAAGTAAGTCTGTTGCGGTCAAGATAAATGACAGAGAAACAATTAACTTACCTTCTACATCTTACGTTTTCACTGAGGTGAGTATGTTGACTCAGGTTATGATGATGATGGCTCGCTTATATCCTTATTATTACTATTTACATGGTCTGGAGATTAGTATGACTTATAAAGGAATTGAAGAATTGGAACAAAGAATTAAAGATTTAGAAAAGATCGTATGAAAAGAACATTAGCAAATAATGAGCAGCTGGGAAATTCCGTTAATACTGAAGAAATAATAACATACAATAAGCAGCCGAGTAGTGTTATGGACACGGTAACTCTTACTAACCACAGTGCCATTAATCAGATGGCTGTTGGTGGCTATTTAAGATAACAAAAACTGTTAAAGTAAATTTGGGTAAGAATAGTATGGGAAAATATACATTTAAAATAGATAATAAAGATCCGCTCTATAAAAAGCTGATTAAACTGCCTACTACATATTACAAATTACAGAATAATGGTGATGGATATACTATCTATTCACACAACAGTGGTACGAGTAAAGTAAAAAATTCCCGCGATGTAAAATTAAAGTGGGAAAACGAAAAAATAGCTTTAAAGGTCAAAGAAAAAGATGGAGATGAAAAGGACTATGTTATAGAGCAAGAAGCTATTATGGACGAAAACAGGGATGATACTATAAACAAGCTTCAAACACAGGGAATAAATACTGGGATTAAAAAGTTTGAAAGTATTCCAGAAGATAGTAAAAATTATTGTATCGCACTTTATCATCCTGGCTCTAGACAAATGACTGGAGTACTAAACTTCATCAATTTTGATGATGAAAATGACCCAGTACTCAAAAAGATCAAAGAGGATCCCAAAAACGAAACAAAAGAACTTTATTTTACAATAGAAGATGACAACATCTATATATCAGACAAAGATGGAACCTGTCTTAAAGTGTGTCCAGATGGCAGTTGCTATCAGTATCAATACAAACAAAATACATGTGATGTGTTGACAATAAGTGATGTATCAACAGTAATAGATAGCTTAAAGCAGAAATTTACTTTGCAAAAAGGAGAAAAATTATCGGATGATATCTATGAAGCAAATATTGTTTTGAATGATAAGCCCATAGCTACTTTACCAAAAATAGGCTACTACATGCTCAATGATCAATTGGTCATGCGTAACCATGTTACAGGAGAGGAGGTAAGTATCCCAAAGGATTTCCATTGTTTAAAAGTTGTTAAGTTTAGTGATGATTATAAACTGACTTTTTGTAATGTACTTGGTAATGAGTTCTTTGAACATAAAAAATACGATCCACAGTATTCAAACATTTCAGATGAATATAAATTCATAAGTTTAAATTGTGCAAAAAAAGAATACAATCCGAATCTTTGGGAGTTATTTAGCCATCGGCCATCGTTTTTTATAGCAGAGGAATCTGTTGAACCGGGCTCTCTAGATCACTATTCAGTTGCCGTCTTCGAATTAACAAATAGCAAAAAAGGTAGGAAAATGGCTACATTAATTGATGAATTTGGTTGTTTCAATGAAAATGGTCAGTTTAAGTATTGCGATTACCACGAAGGAACGGAATATGGCATTTATAATCTTTCTAGCATAGAAAAAGTACATACAACAACAGGTGCAAATAGCGAGTTCTATCTTGCAGGCAATGACAATATAATTCTTCACACCATCCCTCAAGAGTTATTTTAACCATACACTAAGCCAAGAGAGAATAGACCTCTTGCATAACCTAAAAAAAGGCAAAAGAAGCCCTGTGGTATTTATATTTACTTTAAAATACCGGCGTTTTTTATTCTATAGCTAACCCAAGAAAGGTTTCCCTACGTCATACCGCCGCGGCGCTAACAAGTAGCGGAATATCAGCAGTCCTACGTCATACCGCCGCGGTATCTAGAGATACCGCTAACAAGCAGCGGTTGTCGCTTAGCTATAAAATTTAAGAAAATATTTAAGAAATTTACCAAGTAAAAAAAGGCAAAAGAAGCCCCGTGGTGCGAGTTTTGACTCTCTATTACTGTAAGTGGCGCTGTAATAATGTGCTAACGCTTAATATAAGCGCGATTTGGCTGAATGTAGAAAAAATTTAAAAGACATGCAGCCGCCATAATTTTATGTAATCCGCCAAAAAATACCCTGAGTTTTTTACTGAATTTTGTCATTGAGCCTGCAGGTCAAAAACAAGTTTTGAGTCAGAAATACCCTTAACACCATGATAAGGGGGCTGGCGGAGTTTGTCAAGAAATTTCTTCCAACGCGCTGCCAAAAGTTTGTTATGCAAGAAGTCTATTGAGATTTGGTATTAGTTGAAAGAATAGGAAATCACCATAAAACATCTAAATCCTTAATAGGTAAGACTACGCCATTTGCTGGTAAATAATGATGTGTTGGTTTTACTAGTCTGTACTCTACTTTACCTTCTATAGAAGTCTTAAGTTCCATGTCTTCCACACAAAGAAATCCATACTTATACCAATTCTCATTACTAGTGAATCAAATAAGCAGCATTACAGAGTTTTTTAATTGCGGAGTGAGAAAGAGAGGCAATAAATTTACACAAAGCGCTCTCAAGCAGAGCAATTGTATCGTAGATTTTATTGCGCAAAATGTTCTGTTTTATATATAACCAAAACCTCTCAACAGTCAGGTGAGTATGGAGGTAGGTATATAATAGACTTCTTTCAAAATTGGCAAACAAGGGAAAAGAAGTATAAAATCAGATATTTTAAGGTATGAGATATAAAGAAATAGAAAAGTTGGAAGGAAAGAAATTTAGGCGCTTAACAGGGGAAAAAAAGGGAACATTTAAGCGAATGGTGGAAATTTTGGATGAGGAGGATAAAAGAAAAAAAGCTAGAAGTGGAAGAAAAAGCAAACTTTGCGTAGAAGATAGGTTGCTTATGGCATTAGAATATATGAGGGAATATCGAACGTATTTCCACATTGGTCAAAGTTATGGCATGAGTGAAAGTAACTGTTTCAAAATAATAAGATGGGTAGAAGACACGCTAATAAAACATCCAGATTTTTCATTACCGGGAAAAAAAGAGCTATTAAAGGGTAATGTAGAATATGAAGTTTTGGTAATAGATGGAACTGAAACACCAGTAGAGAGGCCAAAAAAAAGCAAAAATGCTTCTACTCTGGAAAGAAAAAAAGGCATACTATAAAAACGCAAGTAGTAGCAGAGAAGAAGAGTAAAAAAGTAATATGTACATCTTTCTCGAAAGGTAGGAAACACGATTTTCGGATATTTAGGGAATCAAAGGTAGCAATATTGCCGGAAACTAAAATCTTAGCTGATGCCGGCTACAGAGGAATGCAAAAAATACATAAAAATGTTGTATTACCTCACAGGAAAACGAAAAAGAATCCGTTAAGCAAAGAACAAAAAAAAGAGAACAGAACACTTATGAGCCAAAGGGCAATTGTTGAAAACGTAATTGGCTTATTAAAAAGGTTTAAAATCATTTCCGATAGATATAGAAACCGACGAAAACGTTTTGGTTTAAGATTTAATTTGATTGCTGCTATCCACAATTTTGAGCTCCTTACGTGAATTTTGAAAGAAGTCTAATGTCGATATTTTTAGGTACCTTTAAATTTTTTCCAACTAGCGCAATCCATGATAAGAAAAGTCTCTCTTGTTCCTAAATATTGCGACATCTGCTCAAGGAATACAATCAGTATTGACGTTTGAGCTAGAACTCTCTCCATTTCTAGTGCACTATAGAGATAAAAATTTTGCCTACCTAATTTTACTTTAACCTGTGTCCTAATGCCTTTTTTCGTGTCCAATCTTTGAATGTGTGCCAAACCGCGATTCATCGAAGAAAAATAGCTCTTTTTCAGGATAGATGGCAATAGTTTCATTGAGATTTTTTTTTAAACTCTTCTTGT
The DNA here is from genome assembly GCF_964277405.1 of Wolbachia endosymbiont of Cantharis cryptica. Lineage (GTDB taxonomy): Bacteria > Pseudomonadota > Alphaproteobacteria > Rickettsiales > Anaplasmataceae > Wolbachia. Next base: position 442,020 of record NZ_OZ195521.1, read on the forward strand.
TTACTTTTATCTTGCGCATTATGCACTGGTCTTGGTGTGATATACGAGAACTTCATTAGACTTCTTTCAAAATTCACTTAGGAAGCTCAAAATTGTAAATTCCAGCAATTAAATTGAACCTTAAACCAAAACGTTTACGTCTATTTCAATAACGATCTGCAATAATTTTAAACCTTTTGAGTAAACCAATCACATTTTCAACCACCACTCTTTGGCTCGCAAGCTCCTGATTTTCTTCCTTTTTTTCTTTCGTTATTGGATTCTTTTTCGTTTTTCTGTGCGGCAATGCAACATTTGCATGAATTTTTTGCATCCCTCTGTAACCTGCATCGGCTAGGATCTGCTAATATCCGCACCTTTGACTCCTTAAAAAGCATGTCTTCTACCGTTCGAAAAAGATGTGCAAATAATTTTTTTACTTTCTTTTCCCGTTATTAACTACGTTTTTAGAGTGTGTTTTTTCCTGAATAAAAGTGTTTTTGCTTTTTTTTGGACGTTCGATTGGTGTTTCCGTGGCATCAATCACCAAAACTTCATACTCCATCTCACTTTTTAAGAGCTCTTTTCGCCCTGGCAATGCAGAATCTGGATGTTTTACCAACGTACCTTCAATCCACCTTATTATTTTATAAGTTGTACTTTCCATAACTTTGGCTTATATGAAAATATGTTCGGTATTCTCTCATATATTCTAATGCCATAAGTAACCTATCTTCTATACAAAGCTTGCTTTTACGCCCACTCTTTGCTTTTTTTCGTCTATCTTCTTCATCTAAAATTTCCACCATCTTATTGAAAGTTATCTGCTTTATCCCTGTTAAGCGCCTAAATTTCTCTCCCTCCAGTTTCTCTATTTGTTCATATCTCATACATTTTAAATATACGATTTTATACTAATTCTTTGTCTTTTATCAATTTTGAAAGAAGTCTAATAACATTTTCACAATTTTTGTATGGCCTCTTTTAACCGCTAAGTGCAGAGGAGTTCTGTTACATTTAGTGACAGCATTAACGTCTACCTTAAGCTTCAATAAGAGCTTAACTGCTTTAGTGTCACCATTATAGCTAGCTTTATGTAACCGGGTATTGCCATTAAAATCTTGCTCATTTGCTTCTATTCCCTTTGAAACAAGAAATGTTATCATTTTCTTATTATTATGCTCAATAGCGCAATCCAATGAATCAAAACCTTGGTTATTTTTTGTACAAATGAACTCTTTAAATTTAATTTTATCGTTACTTGCTTGCTGTTTTTTTGCAATAAGTTTAACTATTTGCATTTTATTGTTATACGCTGCTAGGAAAAGCGTAGTATTATTTTCTGCCTCTTTTGCTTCTATGTTTGCACCTTTTTTTATCAGATATTCTATAATTTCTGCTCTACTGTCATAATGTGTAGTGCATTGACGAATGGTTAAAAACAAAGGAGTGCGGAAATTATTATCTTCACATTCAAGATTTGCTCCGCTATCAATTAAAGTTTGGACGCTTTTTTTAGAGCCGTATAGTGAAGCTATGTGAAGAGGAGTATAGCCTTCTTGGGCATCCTTTTCATCAATTTTTGCACCTTTTACTATCAAAAAATCTATTAATTCTGTATCATCTTGTAACGCAGCAAGGTGCAGTGGAGTAAATCCATTTTTATCCTTGGAATTAATTGTCAGTTGATTAATAAGAAGTTTAGCGATTTTCTTGTGTCCATGCATAATGGCGTAATGCAGAGGATTTCTATTTTCGTTGTCTATAACATTAAAATCTGCTTCATGCTCTAGCAATGATTTTACTCCAACTACATCGCCTTTTTTTGTAAACTTATGCAAAAGAGTAATTCCACTTGCATCCTTTGAGTTAATATCAAATCCACTTTCTACTAATTGGTTTATATCTTCCTCACGTACCATACCACTTAAATCTCTAATCGAACCCTTTTTGCATCAATAATACTCCTACTTGATTAAGTTTGAGTGAATCTATGAGAAATGGCTGGGATACTATGCGTGAACATAGGCCTCCAAGAAGCAAGTGGCGTCCAAGCCATAAAAACTGGGCTAAAAATCACTTGACAAACTCCGCCAGCCCTCTTATCATGATACTGAAGGTATTCAGTTATCTTCATCTGTGCAGATTAAACGAAGGAGTATAACGTAGTTGGCGTCTTATTTTTAATTTTTTGCACTATGTGCACCGTATGTCTTCACAACATTTTTAGGTTTTTAAGCTGAAACGCGCTTATAAAGCGTTTAAGACAGTATAGTACGCCAATTTGCAGGATTAGAGAGTAAGTACTATCTAACACGGGATTTCTTTTGCCTTTTTTCTGCTTAGTAAATTTCTTAGCATTTAAGCTAAGGGTCTGTTGCAGTTTAAAAGTCGCTAAATTGCAGCGTTTAAGACTTAAAAAACGCCAATACAGAAAATAGACAGTGACTAGGGTTTCTTTTGCCTTTTTTTAGCTTAGTTAAAAATTTAACCAACTTTCATTATGAGATTTTTTGCATTACCTCCTGTCATCCAAACTGCCGAAAGTTACTCAAAAGATAATTATACAAGAAATCTACTATAAATTGCTTGAACGGAGGCTAGAGTTTTTGGTTTTTACTTATAACTCACTTTCACACAATATTGATCGTTCTTAAAAAGCAATCTAACGTTTTTCATTCCTTGATTACGAAGCTTCGATGCAGCTAATTTAGCAGCCTGAGCATTTTTAAAAAATGCAATGTATCCTTTACTTTCTACACTGTTTTGTCTTGGGTGACGTTTCCGCATTTCTTTTTCATACTGCTTTCTATAATGAGGGGTTTTTTGTACTAATCGTTCTGACATTTTCCTTAAATATTGAACTTTTACTTTTGCAAGCCCAGATTTATGCAATCCTAAAACTTTTGCTGCCTTTTCTGATAAGTCTATTATTCTACCTTCAATAAATGGCCCTCTATCGTTAACCCTTATAACAAGCTTTCTTCCATTTTCTAAGTTAGTGACAAGAACAAAGCAGGGCAGAGGCAAAGTCTTATGTGCTGCAGAGATTAAGTGACGGTTAAACACTTCACCGTTTGCTGTAAGTGTGCCATGATCTTCTATTCCATACCACGACGCTATTCCTATCTCTTCATGATGTTTACAGTTTTTTGGATGATAAGTTACACCATTTATTGTGTAACTATTACCAATTTTATAATGACCTGCAGTATCATTACATCTGTTGTTAAAATTGCAACTACTCGTCAAAACAAATGTTAGGCACAGAAAGGCTAGATTTTTTATCATTGTGTTCAGTGAAAGGGTTCGATACCATGAGGATTTTAAATTATACTATAATAAATTTAGTAATGAGTAAACGTCTACTGCTAAATATGAACAGTACTCAAAAAGGAATAATACATATAATTGGTATAGGTGGAATTGGAATGAGCGCTATTGCTGAAATTCTTCACAATTCCAATTACAAAGTTCAAGGCAGTGATGCACAGTCAAACGACAATGTAGATAGGTTACAAAAGCTGGGTATAGAGGTTTATATTGGTCACAATGCCACTAACATTAAGCAAGCTCAAACAGTTGTACATTCTTCTGCAATAAAATCTGATAATGTGGAGTTAGTTGCAGCAAGAAGTAACAATAAAATCGTTTTTCATAGATCAGACATACTTGCCGAAATTATGAAAGATAAATATGTGATAGCAGTTTCGGGTTCAAGTGGAAAGACAACAACAACGGCAATGATTGCTTCCATTTTTGATCATTCTAGTAGACCTCTTTCTGTCATCCCAACACACTCTCCTGTCATCCAAGTAGCTGACACTGGGATCCAGAAAAAAAATTTAGATTCCAGCGTCACGCACTGGAATGACACCAACGTGGGAATTAATGCAACTGTAATTGTGGGAGGGATATTAAACTCCTATCAGAGTAATTCAAAACTTGGAAAGAGTGACATTTTTTTAATCGAAGCTGATGAGTCTGATGGAACCGTGCTAAAAATTCCTGCAAATATTGCTGTTATAACGAGTATTAACAACGACCACATAGACCATTACGGCACATTTGACGATATTAAAAATGCGTTTTCTCAGTTTACAAGCAAAGCAGATTTTGCAGTTTTGCCTGATTCTGTAAGCATTAGTTGCAATGAAAGCGATTCTATAACATTTGGATTTGAGAGTGGTAATACTAGAGCCAGCAACATTAAGCAGCATACTGACAGTTTAGAATTTGACGTGTTGATTGACGATAGTTGTATGGTTCAAAATAACTGGATCCCAGAGTCCAGCCCTTTAAAAAACATAGTACTATCAAACGCAGTCGGAATTCACAAAGTAAGTAACGCCCTGGCTGCAATATCGGTTGCAATAAAACTCGGAATTAGCGATGCGGACATTAAAAAAGGCCTTTTGGAATTTAAAGGAGTAGCAAGAAGATTTTCTTTAATTGCCGATATTAAGGGTGTTAAGTTAATTGAGGATTATGCTCATCATCCAAGCGAAATACAGGCAACTTTGACAGCAGCGCGTTCAATTACTAAAGAAAAAGTGATAGGAATTATCGAGCCACTTCGTTTTGCTCGCGTTCGTAATTTTTTTGATGAATTCGTACGGGTTTTTATGATGTTTGACTATGTGATCCTTACTCCTGTTCATCCCCCGAAAGACAAGCTTATTCCTGGTTGTGGGATTGATGATATACAAGAAGCTTTAATCAGTAACGGGTTTAATAACGTAAAAATTATGAATGATGCTTTACTCATTTCACATTTTATTAGTGATTCGACAAATTCAGGCGATGTAGTATTATTTATTGGTGCTGGTAGTAATATAGCTAAACTGGCAAAAGAAACTGCAGCACTTATGGCAGAAGTTGAGGTTTAACATGATGAAAAAGATAATCAACAATGTGTTGGCAAGAGAAATTTTAGATAGCAGGGGTTACCCCACTGTTGAGGTGGAAATTGAACTCTGTGATGGAGCAATAGGTAGAGCGTCTGTACCTTCTGGAGCTTCAACCGGTAAACTAGAAGCCTTAGAGTTGAAGGATCAAGACGAAAAAAGGTATTGTGGTAAGGGAGTGCTGAAAGCTATTCAAGCTGTAAATGGAATAATAGCAGATGAAATCATTGGCATGGATGCAACAAACCAAGGTGCAATTGATAAAGCGCTAATCGAATTGGATGGAACAAAGAACAAATCCAAACTTGGAGCAAATGCAACTTTAGGTGTGTCTCTTGCAATTGTAAAAGCAGCAGCAAATAGTTTTAAAATGCCGTTGTATAGATATTTAGGGGGAGAGCAGGCAAGTGTTATGCCGGTTCCACTCATTAACATAATTAATGGTGGAGTTCATGCAGACAATAAACTAGATTTTCAAGAATTTATGATTCTTCCTGTTGGAGCTGAAGCTTTCGGTGAAGCAGTTAGAATGTCTGTAGAGGTATTTCATAACTTGCGCAGCATTCTTAAGAAAAAAGGTTATAGCACAAATGTAGGAGACGAAGGTGGTTTTGCACCAAATATTAAAAATACAACAGAAGCGCTTGATTTGATCATACACGCTATAGAATCTGCCGGTTATTCAATGCAAAATCACTTTGCACTAGGCCTTGACGTTGCTTCATCTACTTTTTATGAAAATAAAATTTACAAATTTGAAAATAAAGAGCTTACTTCAGAGGAATTGATCGAATACTATTGTGACCTTGTGGAAAAATATCCAATAATTTCTATAGAAGATGCAATGAGTGAAGATGATTATGAAGGCTGGAAATTACTTACTGCAAAATTGGAAAGTAAAGTTCAATTGGTTGGGGACGATTTGTTCGTTACAAACTGTGAGCTAATACGTAAAGGAATAGAGGAAAAAATGGCAAATGCTGTATTGATCAAGCCAAATCAGATAGGGACTTTAACAGAAACGTTTAATGCAATTGAAATGGCAAAATCAAATGGCTATAAAGCTGTCATTTCTCACCGCTCAGGTGAAACAGAAGACACAACAATATCCCATATAGCGGTTGCATCAAACTGTGGACAAATAAAGACTGGCTCGCTATCGCGTTCTGATAGGCTTGCGAAGTATAACGAGCTAATGAGAATACAAAGCACATTGGGAGAAAATGCTAAATATTATCGTGGGTTAGCATGGATTTTATAGACGAAGTTAAATTATATTTAAAAGCTGGTGATGGTGGTGATGGTTGTGCAAGTTTTCGTCGAGAAAAATTCGTTGAATTTGGTGGTCCAAACGGTGGTAATGGGGGCAGGGGAGGAGACATAATTTTCATCAGTGATGCAAATCTCAACACTTTGCTTAATTTCCGTTATAGAAGACACATTAAAGCAGAGAGTGGAAAAAGTGGTGCAAGCAGAGATAGATCTGGCACAGCAGGAAAAGACGTTGTACTTAAAGTTCCAGTTGGTACACAAATAATTGAGGAAGAAAGTGAGGAAGTGATAGTAGATCTTGATAAACCCGACATGGAATTTCAAGTAGTGCAAGGTGGAAAAGGTGGGCTTGGGAATACCAATTTTAAATCTGCCACCAATAGGGCACCAAGACATTTTACCCATGGTCAGCCTGGCGAGGAAAGAAACATAATATTGAAACTAAAAGTTTTATCTGATGTTGGCATTATTGGTATGCCAAATGCAGGTAAATCTAAATTTTTAACCCGCTGCTCAAACTCTGATACGAAAGTAGGCGATTATGCATTTACTACTATAAGACCACATTTAGGTGTGGCAAAAGTAGATGATAGTGAAGTTGTGATAGCAGATATTCCTGGAATAATCACTGATGCTCACCTTGGAGTTGGGCTCGGACATAAATTTTTAAAGCACATAGAAAGGTGTAAAATTTTACTGCATTTAATTGATGTAACTCACGATGATGTTATTTCAGCTTATGATTGTATACACAATGAGCTAGAGCTTTACAATAGTGATCTTGTTAAAAAAGAAGAAGTTGTAGTGTTAAACAAATGCGACTTGTTGAAGGAAGCTGAAATTCTTGAGAAAAAGAATCACCTGGCCGATTATCTTAATAAGGAAGTGCTATGCTTATCAATCGATGATGATTTACAACCCGTCCTGAGATTATTAAGTGAGAAATTGAAAAAAAGTAACTCTAAGGAAATTGATGTATATGATCCTTTTAAGATGTGAATTTTTTATTTAATTGCTGTACAAGAATGATAGCGTGTGACCAAGTTTTGTAAACTAGGGTGGCCAAGCCTACAACTGTACGAACGTTCCACAAAAAAGTAGAATAGACCTCTTGCATAACTTGATTTCTGAAGGCAATTTTGTCGTCAAAGCTTGTCTGCGCTCCTCAAATACATTCGAGTATTCTGTGGTGCACTTTTCCTAAAAATTTCTCATCACAAACAGGTTCTGCAAGAGGTCTAATGAGAGGAATAGACTACTTACTCCATATTTGACTGGTATGGAAATATGTGCAGCAAATATTCTAATATCATAAAAACCTTTCGGTTAAGAGCATATCCACCCACCGCCGATAACTTGCTCATCTTTATATGCTACGCAGGCTTGACCGGGACTGATGCCAAAGTAATCGTCGTTTAAAATGACACAAGCTTTGTTTTTCTCTTCAGTTGAATGTATTGTTGCTGAACTTCCTGCATGTGATGATCTGAGTTTCACAGTCACTTCCATACCTTCCTTTGGTTGCTCTAACCAATTTAACTCTTTGACCAGTATTTTTTTTTGCATTAACGCGTTGATCGGACCTACTATAACCTCATTATTCTCTGTATTAATTTTTGTCACATAAAGAGGCTCACTGTGTGCGATACCCAAGCCTTTTCTTTGCCCCACTGTGAAATTTACTATGCCATTATGCTCTCCCAGCACTTTTCCATTTATGTCCACAATTTTGCCTTTCTGTACAGATTGTGGAGCTAATTTAGCTATTGTTTTGCTGTAGCTTTCGGAAACGAAGCATATATCTTGACTGTCCGGCTTTTCAGAAATTTGTAAGCTGAAATATTTTGCTAATTTTCTTATATCACTTTTATAGAACCCACCGAGTGGAAATCTCAAAAGCTTCAACTGCTCCTTTGTTGTGGCAAACAGAAAATAACTTTGATCTTTACTTTTATCTATGCTTCTGCACAACTTTACCTTGCCATTTTTTTCTAATCGTCTCACGTAATGTCCTGTTACTAGCACATCTGCACCGAGATTTTTCGTAACTTGCAACAAATCACGAAACTTTACTGTTTGGTTACATTTTACGCATGGTATAGGAGTTTCTCCACGCATATAGGTGTCTGCAAAATCCTCTATTACTTCCTTTTTGAATATTTCTTCGTAGTTTAAGATATAATGAGAAAAACCAGTACTTTCAGCTACGCGCTTGGCATCATAAATGTCCTGTCCAGCACAGCATGCACCTTTTCTCGCATTAGCATTACCATCACTTCCATATAGCTGAAGAGTCACACCAATCACTTGATATCCGAGGTGATGTAGCAGCACTGCAGCAACAGAACTATCAACTCCGCCGGACATTGCAACCACAGCCTTGGTTTGGTGTAGAGCCTTATCTTTCAACAAAGGTTCAATTTCAAATTCTTTCAGCACGCTTATCCAAATTCATTAAATATAGCTAAGATCTTCCTACGTCAAACGCCGCAGCGCTAATAAATAGCGGAATGACGAGTGCAGGTAAACCTAAATTCTTTAGCTATAGATATTGTACAGAACAATAGACCTCTTGCATAACAAACTTTTGGCAGCGCGTTGGAAGAAATTTCTTGACAAACTCCGCCAGTCCTCTTATCATGGAAGTGAAGCTATTTATTTATCTTCGCAATCTGTGCAGGTTAATGACAAAAAACTTAGGGTATTTGGCGTCTCATGTTTAATTTTTCGCACTACGTGCACCGCATGTCTTTATAAAATTTCTAGGTTTTTACCTATATAAGCTGAAACGCGCTTACAAAGCGTTTAAGACATCAAAAAACGTCAAATTGACAAGGGAGAATTTGAATACTAGCTACCCTGGGTATCTTTTGCCTTTTTTCCTGTATAGTAAATTTTTTAAAACACTTGCGGTGTAGGTTAGCTGCAAATTAAAAGTGGCTAAATCGCTCTTAATCAAGCGTTTTAGAATAAAAAGAACGCCGATATTTTAGTACATGGTAAATAGCCAACCACCACGGGGCTTCTTTTGCCTTTTTTTAGGTTATGCAAGAAGTCTAGTGTGACTTTGAACGCCGAGATTACGTTAATAAAGCAACATGTATGTTTTTGAAAAAAGTGTTATGAGAAAATATATTTGCTCACCCAAATAAGGTTTTTCTATGTATAAACTAAATTTCAGTGCCATGCTACTTGGATGACAAAAGAGGGAAATTGAAATGACAGTTAGGGGTATTGGAATGACAGGGCTGAAAAGAGGGCTAATAACAACTTTTTTCTTACTATATTCAAGTACAGCTTTTTGTGGTGATTGTAATTTTAATTTACCATATTGTGGGCTTAGTTGTAACATAGATCTATCATATAAAAATTTAAGTAATATAAAAAAATTGTTAAGTAACGGTGATAAATTTGTTGCGCTTACATTTGATGATGGCCCATCTAACAATAGAGTAGACGATATTATTAATGTTCTGGAAAACTATAAAGCAAAAGCGACATTTTTTCTTCTTGGTGAACGTATAAATAAGAAAACGTCTGAGGTAATAAAGAAGATCCATAAGGTAGGTCATGAGTTAGGCAATCACTCCTGGTCACATAGAAAGTTGACATCGCTTTCAAGCGAGGAACAGTTGCAAGAACTGGAAAAAACAAATATAGCAATTAAAGATGCAACAGAACAAGATGTAAAATGGTTTCGTCCGCCGTATGGATGCCATGATGATAATCTGATTGAAAATACTAATCGATTGAATATGTATTCAATATTATGGACAGTTGATTCTCTGGACTGGCAAGGCGATAAACCAGAGATCTTAGTTGAAAGAGTTGTGAGCAACATACATAATGGAGCAATTGTATTGTTCCATGATCACGACAACAAATTAAATACAGTTGAGGCTTTACCTCAGATTATTAAAATACTAGAAAAATCAGGTTACGAGTTTATTACCTTAAGTGAGTGGGAGGAAAGGGTCTGTAAAGCCAGAAGTGTAGCAATAGAAGAAGGGAGAAAAGTGCATTTGAAGGAATTCTATGTGGACAAAAAACAAAGTCTTTAACCGTAGAGCATTTATATTAGGCGGTGTTCAGCTTACCATTTCCGCCATTTTTAGTTATAGGGTATATAATTTACAAATACGAAACAGACAAAAATACGAAGCGCTATCTAATAACAATAGGGTGCGGGTCACCACTATTATGCCTCAGCGAGGCAAAATTTTAGATAGGAATAGCATTGAACTTGCGGTAAACAAAATTTCGTATGTTGTTTTATTTGATGGGCAAAAAGTTTCTGGTGAGGAAGTTGATTTGCAAACAGTATCAGAAATTGAATCTAATATAGCAAGATCGTCAGAAGCAAAAATAACCGCTCTTTATAAACGTTACTACCCGTTTGGTTCAATGTGTTCTCATATATTGGGGTATACAAAAAAACAGCAAGGTGTAAATGAAGCAGGAATCAGCGGCATTGAATATACATATGATCATATGTTAAAAGGCAAGCCAGGAAAATCTGAGCAGGAAATAAATTCTAAAAAACGCATCATAAGAGAATTATCAAGCATACCACAGCAAGACGGACAAGATGTGCAGCTAACAATTGATATTAATCTGCAAGAGAAAATTGCAGAGGTATTTAAAGACCAAAAAGGTTCCATAACGGTAATTGATGTAAATAACGGAGAAATTTTAGCACTATATAATTCGCCTTCTTATGATAATAATCTTTTTGCTAACAGACTATCAAATGAAACTTGGGAAAGCTTGAATACTCCTTCATTGCCACTCGTGAATCGCGCACTATCATATCAAATTTCACCTGGTTCGATATTTAAGGTAATAGTTGCACTTGCAGGTTTAAAAGATGGAATAATCACGCCAGAAGAAAAATTTTTGTGTAGGGGCCATATGAGAATAGGCGAGCGAAAATTTCGCTGCTGGAAAAGCGAAGGTCATGGATATGTATCTTTAAATGAAGCAATAGCTTCCTCATGCAACGCGTACTTTTATAACGTAGGAAAAGAAATAAGTGTGGACTCTCTGGTAGAAATGGCTAGAAAATTTGGTATTGGAAGTGGGCCACTGCTTGGAACGTTTAAAGAAGAGGCTTCAGGATTATTGCCCGATAGAGATTGGCGCGCACGGAAGCTACATTCAGAATGGCACTTAGGTGACACTATCAACTTAGTGATAGGACAAGGGTATATACTTACAACACCATTACAGCTTGCAGTTCTTTCAGCAAGGCTTGCAACAGGAAAAGAGGTGATTCCCTGCATCGAAGTGAGCAAAACAATACAAGACTTTCCTGATATTGATGTGGATCATCTTAGCATAATTCAAAGAGCTATGTTTGATGTAGTGAATTCCAGAATTGGTACTGCATCAACTTATAAAAAAGGGTTTAACTTTTCTAGCGGCATACAAATTGCTGGCAAAACTGGTACACCAGAGACAAACTCTAAGGGTAAAAGTCATAAATTATTTATCGCTTATGGTTCTTACTATAGCCCGCGCTATGCAATCTCTGTATTTATAGAACACGGCAAAGCCCCACGTCAAGATTTCCTTATGGCTAATGAAATACTTCAATACATGCTTGAAAGATAAATGTTATGTGGCCATTGCTATTATCTTATACAAGTTAAGCTTGTCTATATTGACATAAATTATTAATTGAGTTATTATTAAATTAGTTTTAATTAGTAAGGTAAAAGCAATGCGTACATCCATGTTGCTAAAAGGTAATTTGAGCAATCAGGAGCTTAAAACTAAGTGGACTACACTTAAACCTTTAATTATTATTTTATCATTATCTGTATTGAGTTTCATAGCTGGTCAATATCTTCCTTATGTTATTACAGGTTCTGGTGCGATTGCAGCAGTTCCTTTAACAATTTTTGCTGCTTCTACGGTTGTTGCATTGGCTTCAGTGATATATCTTGTTAAACTGACTATTTCTATAGCTAATGATAAGAAAAAAGTAGGTCTTAGTAGAGAGGAATCCGGCCAGCGAACTGCATCTCAAGAATCACAAATCTTGTGTGTGAAAATTGTACTAATCTAAAAAGTGAACCAATTGGTGTTAAGCAAGATAGTGGATCACAGACGGAAGTGGGAGGTTTGAAACATGTTGATACTAATCTGAAAGATGAACCAAACAAGCCTGCTTTTCTGCAACATTCGCCTCCACCAACATTTGGTACGGTAACTTTCCAAAACAATGCACCACCACCTCCATTGTCACAAAGTGCTGCTCCACCACCTCCTCCGCCACCTCCTCCTACAGCTTCCAAGCGTACGGAGCAATCCGAGAATAATGCTATGAATGAAAAATCGAATGAGGCTGGTGGTCCTGTATATTACCCTAAGAATAATGCTTTGCTTGCAGATATAATAAAAGCTGATGGCAAACCGCTTAGACAAGGCGATGGAAAAGCTTCTGGGGAGAAGAAAGAGGAACTAAACAATGATAAAGGTAGGTTATCAGGAGGTCTTATGGATGATTTGAAGGAAACACTTCAGAATCGAAGGAGAGGAATTGCTGGAGGGCAAAAGAACAACGCGCAACAGAACAACGTGCAACAGTCGAACAAGCTGGGAGGAGCGTTTAATAAAGTATCAGATATGATCTTACCACCACGAAGACGTAGTAATAGTGTGTCAAGTAGTAGCAATGGAGAGTCTGATCATGAAGATAGTAACGAATGGGTAGATCAAACACCTTCAAACCACCAACCAGACAACGAAGAAGGGACAAGCACTACTGACAGTGGTAATGTATATGATGGGAAGATAAGCCAAGAAACTAGCGTGCAAGCATCTTTAGGCTCCCAATCACTCCAAAGAAATGAAAGTCTTGACAGTGGCTGTGTATCCGGCAATGGGAATTGTAGTGCATCTGATACAGAAGAAGAAAAAACACTAACAAGAACTTCATCAAATTCTCAATCAGACAGTAAAAAAAGAAGTGGAAGTTTTGACAGTGGTCATGGATCTGATTCTGAATCCACATCTTCGTCACATTCTACGTCAAAGGCAGGGGGAGCCTATTGATTTGCAAACAAACTCTGAAGCTTCTCCTGCAACAAAACTTGAGAAGATTCGTAACAAGTTTGGTCAGAAAGCAAGTAGAGATGATAAGAAATGGGCAGCAGGACATTACAGCAAGTTGCCGAACATTAAGGGAAGTACCACACACTTCCCTTCTTATTCAAAATAAGTTTACCTATAAGCCTGATTGTATTAACATTATTTAATGCAATCAGATCTATTATAATGCGTTTATCCAAATATTACCTGCCGACTCTAAAGGAAAAGCCTGCCCATGCTAAAATTATCTCCCATCAATATTCTTTACGTGCAGGTTTAATAAAGCAGATAGCATCTGGTATCTATACGTGGTTACCACTTGGTCTGCGCGTGCTTAAGAATATTGAAGATATCATCAGAGATGAAATGAATAAATCTGGTGCAATTGAAGCGTTAATGCCTTGCATACAACCAGCAAATCTTTGGCGAGAATCAGGACGTTACGATGATTACGGTAAGGAAATGCTACGCATAAGGGATAGACATGAGGAAGATATACTTTTTGGCCCAACGCACGAGGAGGTAGCAACTGATTTAATTAGAGGTGCGGTAACAAGTTACAAAAACCTGCCACTTTGTTTATATCAAATTCAGTGGAAGTTTCGCGATGAAGTAAGACCACGTTATGGTGTAATGAGAGGTAGAGAATTTCTGATGAAGGATGCGTACAGTTTCGATGTGGATTACGAAAATTCACTGAATTCATATAATTTGATGTATAAAACTTACATAAAAATCTTCAAACGCATGGGACTTACTCCAATTGTAGTGAAGGCGGACACTGGACCAATAGGAGGAAACTTGAGCCACGAGTTTCATATATTGGCGAACACTGGCGAAAGCACTTTATATTATGACAATAAATTTTCTGAATTGCTGGAAAGTGAGGATGTTGAAAGTCTGAAGAATATATATGCAGTTGCAGACGATATGCATGATCCTAAAACTTGTCCTATACCGCAAGAACAGTTAAATGTTAGCAAGGGTATTGAAATAGGGCACATTTTTTACTTTGGTGATAAATATTCAAAACCAATGAATGCAAAAGTCACCTCACAAGATGGAAAAAGTGTCAGTATGCATATGGGCTCGTATGGCATTGGGGTTTCAAGGCTTGTTGGTGCAATAATAGAAGCTTTTCATGATGATAAAGGAATTATCTGGCCAGAAGCGGTAGCTCCTTTTAGAATAGGTTTAATCAATTTACAAACGAAAGTAACAGAGACTGCAGATAAAATATACAAAGCTTTGAAAAGCGATGAAGTGCTTTACGATGACACGGAAGGAAGTGTAGGAGTAAAATTTGCTAGAATGGATCTAATAGGCTTGCCATGGCAAATAATTGTTGGAAAGAAAGCAGTAAGTGAAAATATAGTTGAAATAAAAAATAGAGCAACTGAAGAGGTGAAAGAAATGCAGATTGAGGAAGCAATAAATCGCTTTAGCACAAAATGATACGCGGTATCGGCACTGACATAGTGTATATACCAAGGATATCGAGGATATTACAAAAATATGGGGAAAAATTCCTCAATAAAATCTACACTGAGCAAGAGATAGAGGTGAGCAAGAAGTACAACAGTCAAGAAATGCAAGTAAGGTATTTTGCTAAACGCTTTGCGGCAAAAGAAGCTTTTGTTAAGGCACTAGGTAGTGGATTCAGTCAGGGCATTGTAATGAAAGATATAGAAATATACAGTGATGTAAAAGGAAAGCCACATCTTGCTATTAACAGGAACTTTATCTCCAAAGACCACATGATTCATCTCTCTCTAAGTGACGACGGAGATTATGCTACTGCATTTGTTATAATCTGCAGCTATAGCTAAGCTACGTGCGGCGCTAACGAGTAGCGGAATGACGGTTGTCTCCCAGTGCTGACCTTACCCAGAAAAAGTAGAGAGGAAGTTAAGCCATTTTTGAAGTAAAATAAAACATGATTATGAGGGCTTATTATGGTAAAGAACAGAAAAAATTACACAGTGGAATTTAAATTAGAGGCAATAAAGTTGGTAAAGGAAACGGGGCAGTCAGCAAGCAAAATAGCTAAAGATTTAGGAATAGATAACAGTACACTAAGTGACTGGATAAAAAAATATAACGAAAAAGGATCAATAGAAGAAGCATTTCCTGGTAAGGGAAAGTTGGCACCATGTGATAAAGAAAAGTTTGAATTAAAGAAAGAACTAACAAGAGTTACTAGAGAAAGAGACATTTAAAAAAAAGCCCTGGGATATTTTGCAAGTCACAAAGAGTAAAATATTTATTTATCAAAAAGCATGGAAACTACTATAAAGTACAGGAGTTATGCAGGATTTTGAAAGTATCTGCTAGCGGCTACTACAAATGGACTAGTAAGAAGAAAAGCAGCAAAGAATTAACAAGGGAGCAGCTTCTAGCAGACATTCAAAAAATATACCAAGCATCTAATTGTAGATATGGGGCACCTAAGATTCATGCTGAACTAAAGGCTTTAGGTAAAAATTGCAACATCAAAACAGTGCAGGATATCATGCAAAAAAATGGTATTCAAGCTAGACTGAGGCGAAGATTCAAAAGCAAAAAACAGCAGACTGACAATAGGGTTATAACTCCCAATATATTGGACCAAAACTTTACTACTAGTCAGCCAAATAAAGTATGGGTAACTGATATTACATACATAAAAACTAAGGATGGATGGCTATATTTGGCAGCAATAATTGATCTATATTCACGTATGGTAGTTGGCTGGTCAATGAGTAGTACAATAACTAAGCGATTAGTTATAGATGCTTTATTGATGGCTGTTGATAAGCGCAAACCAGCCAAAGATCTGCTATTTCATAGTGATCAAGGTTCACAATATACCTCTAAAAATTATCAGTTTTTGCTGAACACAAAAAACATCATTTCCAGCATGAGTCACACAGGCTGTTGTTATGACAACTCTGTTGTTGAAAGCTTTTTCAGCTCACTCAAACGGGAGCTTCTTATTGATACTTCGCAACACTCTGCTCAGCAAACTAGAACTGCTATATTTGAGTACATAGAAATTTTTTATAACAAACAGCGTAGACATTCTACTATTAATTATTGCATTCCTGAGAAATTTGATTCATCATTTTCATAATAAAAATGGCTTAACTTCCTCTCTACTTTTTCTGGGTAAGGTCAATGAAAAATGGACATATAGGAATATTCAGAAGAAGGTATACCACGTCTTTGCCAATAGATGAAATAAAAATAAATACCCATGCTAGGGAGACAATGAAAGAGTTAGCTGAAAATGAAGTAGAAGAAGTATTTGAAAAATATTTTCAGCAACAGATGGAGTATATGACAAAATAATGTTCTGGAGAGATTTACATCAGGCAATCTGTAATAAGTTAAAAGAAGAAATACCAGCGATAAAGACGTGCGAAGTGTATCCAACAGTACGAAAGGAAATAATAGCCCCAGCGGTATTTGTAGAGCTTGTGAGTCTAGAGCCAGGAAAAGATCCAGGAACAGAGGAATTAGCTCTGAGAGCAAGATTTGAAGCGAGAATTGTAGTTAATGGAACAGTCGAGGATTCTCAGGTAGTTGTGAGATCATTAGCAGCAGAAATTGCAAGGGTTGTAAGTAAAAATACTTGGAACGTGGAAAATGTTTCACCAGGAGAATTTATATCGGCAGAAGTAGATGATTTTAAGCCAGAGTTGGATGCATATCTAGTGTGGTTGTTAGAATGGGTTCATGAAGTCCATACAGGTAAATCAATATTTTCAGCAGGTATTACGCCACATACCATCGAAATAGGGCAAGTGTATGTTAGACCATAATTTTGCGATTTCAGAGCTGAATAGAAAATTAGCAAACATTATTCGTATAGGTCTGATCAAAGAAATAGATTATGAAAAAGCAAGAGTGCGGGTAAAAATAGGAGAATTTGTAACTGATTTATTACCGTGGATTACTTACCGAGCAGGAGAGGACAAAAGCTGGTCACCACCGAATATTGATGAACAGGTAGTAGTGTTATCACCGTTTGGGGAATTATCTTTAGGGGTAGTATTACCGGCAATTTATCAGCAGAAGTATTTTCCCTCAGAATGCCGAAAAAGTGCACATACTTTTCAGTTTCAGGATGGAACAAAGTTGTTATACGACAAAGAAAAATATCAACTTGAGATTAATGTAGTAGATAAAATAACACTAAAAGTTGGGGGATCAAGCATAGAGATGACGAAAGACAAAATAAAACTTAAGGCAAAAAGGATTAATCTTAATTGATATGGCCAAAGCAGTTGTTCGCATAGGAGATTATTGTACAGGAATACCAGTGCATTTTTGTATGAGTGGAAGTAGAGATGTTTTTGTTAATGGTTATCCAGTGTGTCGTAAAGGCGATGTTTTGACTTTAGGAGAGACACTAACGCAAGGGTCAAGTGCTGTTTTTGTCAACGGTATTGGTATTGCACGAGTTGGAGATACAGTTTCGTGTGGATTTAAGGTAATAAATGGTAGTAGTAGTGTTTTCTCCGGGTAAAGATGTGAGAGGAATAAATGCGAGCACAGGAAAGGAATTAGAAGGGTTAGAGCATTTAAAGCAATCAATTGTTGATATATTAACCACTCCTGTTGGATCACGTGTTATGCGAAGAAATTATGGTTCCCGATTATTTGAATTATTAGATAAACCAGTAAATCGTGACTTTACGCTGGAAATTTATGCAGCAACAGCAGAGGCTTTGGAAAAGTGGGAAAAGAGATTTAAGTTGGAAAAAGTAAAAATTACAGAAGTGAAAGAAGGAAAAGTCACAATTTCTTTGAATGGGATTTATCTACCAAATGGAGAAAATATTCGCTTTGACGGAGTTATGGTATAAAGATGCAGCAGCCAAATATTATTGAACCACTGAACTTTGAAAAGATTTTTTCTCGGATGAAAGAAGAATTAGTAAGTCGTGATGAAAGTTTTACAGGATTGGTAGAAAGTGACCCAGCAATAAAGATTTTAGAAGTAGCAGCATGGCGAGAATTGTTACTACGACAAAGAATAAATGAAGCAGTACGGAGCAATTTACTTAAGTTTGCAATGGGGGAAGAACTTGATGATTTAGCTGAATTTTACGGAGTGGAAAGGGAGAACGGGGAAAAAGATGAACGTTTTAAGGGGAGAATAAAAGCAAAAATAGTAGGCTGGAGTACCGGAGGAAGTAAGGAACATTATCGCTATCATGCACTCTCAGCAGATAGTAGAGTTAAAGATGCGCTAGTTGAGTCACCAATACCAGGTAGCGTGCAAATTTCAATCTTACCCACAGAGTTATCAACACCTTCAGAGGAATTAATTAACATAGTAAGAGAGAGGGTTAATCAAGATAACATAAGGGTTTTGACTGATACGATAACAGTAGTTGGTTGCAATATTATTGAAATAGATATCCACAGCAGAATTAGCATTAATAGACCAGGGGTTATTGAAACTGCAAAGAAACAATTTATAGAAAAATTTGAATCAGCAAAAAGATTAGGTTGGAATATATGGATCATAGCCAATTTATTTGTGGAAGGAGTAGAAAATGTTGAGCTAATAGAGCCAAAGGAGGATATTGTGGTACTAGGAAATGAGTGTGCTGTTCTCGGCTATGTCAAATTGGAGGAAGGATAAGATTTGAAACGTATTTTTCTACCTGGAGCAACTTTGACAATTTCACCACTATAGAAATTACGGACATTGCGGGATTTAAGGTGTACTGTATAAAAACGACCAACATTATGTAAACAAAAGGACTCTCCTTCTTCTAAGTGTTGTAACTTATTTTTTAAGGTGCCAATAATATAGTCAAATATCATAGAGGCTTGTTCAGTATTTTTAATACCCAAGATATCTTTGTTTTTAATAAGTGCATCAATGATTTCTTGCTTACTCATGTATTACCTAGATAAAAAAAGGAAATTAAGGCAATCTAGAAAAAAAAGCAAATGAAAAGTTTATTACCACCAAATGCAACAAAACAAGAACGTGCATTGGTAGAGGCTATAGATTACAAAGTAGATCCTGGTTGCATCAGAGGGTTTAAATTTAGCTTAGAGGAAAAAATATTACCATGGATAGTAGAGGAGTATGGTCTAGAAGAGATACTACGTTGGGTAAAAGATAAAAGAAGAGCGATAAAAGAAGGAATAAAATTTCAAAGACTCCGTGGAACACCGGCTTCACTGAAAATAGCACTAAAATGGGCAAATATAGATGATATTACAATTATTGAAGAGCCACCTGGTAAACACTTCTTTGAGTTGCAGATAGGAATAAAAGATGTACCAAATGACTTCTTTGTTGATGCAGTAGTAGAGCTTGCAAAACTATCATTACCTGCAAGATCGAGGCTAATGAGGCTTTTCAATGACCACTATAATATTGGAAGATTTATATTAGATGAGAGTTTATTTGGAGACCTACTTTCAGACTATTCTGGGGTAAAAGTTGAAAAAAATGGACCAGTATTATCATTTGGGAGAGTAAATTTTTTCAGGTCTAGTGGTCCAGTTATTAGGATTATAGAAAACTATCTACGCAACCATTATGAACGAGTTTTTAGTAATGACATATATCGTCTAGATGTAGCAATACTTGGGGAAACCGAACCTCATACAAAGAATTATAACGGTATTTATGAAAGAAATCATCAGTGGAATAATTTAAAAACGCTATACCCTTTACCACAGAGCTTATTACCTGAGATTAAGTTTGCTAAAGCGCAGATAGTATTATCAGATAGCTGGAACTTAGAACGCATGTTTTCCGGTTACTAGTATAGAAGAGGAAGGGGATAAATTTGTATTGGGAAGTAGCAAACTATCAGAACAACTGTGGAATTTTAGATACAAGCCAATTTTAGAAAGATTCAGTGTTACCCACCACTATCAAGTAAAGAACTTCATTAACCAAAAAATAGTAAGATACGGTATAGCAGAACACCATTTTCACTATAAAAACGATTTAGATTCAAGGCAAAAAGATTCAATACATGAATTAGAAAATTACATTTTAGTATTTTACCCAGGTGTCCTTGTTTGGCATGAACATCGTCATTTGGACAGGAGTTGGAAAGAAAAACAGGTAATATGTTTAATACGCTAAGTATATATATTTATATCTTCATATTCTATACTAATATTTAGTAAAAACAGGTGAATTTACCAAAAAAAACTTGCTTTTTGATGCTAGAAAAGCTATAAATTAGGTAGGTGTAGGTAAATATCAAAAATTCACCTATAGCTAGAAATTGGGCCATTTCATATATAGTGAGGTATATAATGAGAGTCAGTGGAAAAGATAAAGAGGAATTTAATAAGTCATTGTGTGAATTATTAGAGAACTCGTTCAAAAATATTAATAAAAGAGATGAGAAGGGAAAAACGATATTGCACTATGCAGTAAGAATCCCAGATCAAAAGACAGTGAAGTTATTAGTAGAAAAAGGAGCGGATGTAAATGCAACAGATAGCAGAGGTTTTACACCGCTACACTGTGCAGCATTAGCGAAACGTCTAGAAAACGTAAAAGTACTGATAAGGTCAGGAGCGGAGGTCAATGCAACTGAAGGAATTAGCAAATATAGCCCACTGCACTTTGCATGTATTGTAGGTGCAGAAAGGATAATAAAAGAGCTAATAAAAGCAGGAGCGTCAGTTAACCAACTGAATAAATTTGGTATTACACCGATGTATTGGCTAAAGGACAATGAAAAGAATAAAGAGGTGAGGAAATTTCTGGAAAAGCAAGGAGAGGGATACACCAGAGATATGCGATAAAGTAGTGGAGTCAGTTGGAGAAATAGTAGAGATATGGGGAAGAAGATATTTACCGAAGTTAAAAGAGAAAGTGATGAGTATAGAAGAAATAAGAAAGAGAGATAAGTCAGTAATGAGACAAGATTTTAACAAGGCATTAAACAAGATAGCAACCGAAATGGTTGAAATGATCGAGATGATCGAAGTGATCAAAACGATTGATGAAAGATAGGAGGTTTGCTTATTACTTAATATATTAAGTATATATATTTATATCTTAATACAGCACATTGATATTTGTGTATATTTTGTAAAAAAAAACTTGCTTTTGATGGTAAAAAAGGCATAGCTAGAATAGTGTAGGTAAATATCAAAAATTTCTCTAGCACTGAAGTAAGCCAAATTGGAAGGTTTTATGTAAATTTATAGTGAGGTATATAATGGTAAAGTTCAGAAAAGAAGCGGAAAATGCGTTTGATAGATTTCTAGAAGCATTTTTAGAGAACCCGTTTTTAAATATTAATGAAAGATTTGAAAAGGGTCGTACGGTATTGCACTATGCGGCACAACTTTCGGACGCTGGAATAATAAGGTTATTAATAGAACAAGGTGCGAATATCAATGCTACGGATGAAAGAGGAGAAACAGCATTACACATAGCAGCGTTTTCAGGAAAGGCGGAAAATGTAAAAGCACTAATAGAAAAAGGAGCAGAGGTAAACGCAAAATCGAATAATAAAGCAGTGCCACTACACTTAGCGTGTTTAGCCAGAAGAATAAAGACAATAGAAGTGCTAATAAATGCAAGAGGAGATATGGAAGCAATAGATAGGTTTGGATGTAGTCCACTAAACTATGCAAAAATTTACCCGAAGGTGACAAGTTACCTAGAAAAGAAGGGAGTGAGTATGAGAGATGTGGCTGCGATGTATGGAGAAGCGGGAGAAACAATAGAGGAAATAATGGAGAAATGTGATAAACGAGACGTAAAAGAATTAGAGACAAAAGTTATGGATCTTAAAGAAGTGAAAAAATTAATATTAGAAGAATTTTCGTCACTTGGAAAAGTGGAAAAAGCAAAAACAATAAAGGTGATGGAAAAACTAGGTGAGTTAGTGGAGAAAACAGTATCAAGCCTAAATTTAAAAGAAAAAGGAGAAAAAAGGATAGAGGAAATAAGAGAAAAGCTGAAGCATTAGCGAAAAAGGCACTGCTAGAGGTAGATAAAGAACTAGAAGATTTGGATGAGCAGATAGAAAAGCACTTAAAATGGGTTTCTAAAATTTTATATAGAAGCGAAGGGTAACAGTTACGTCTTTTTCGCAAGAGTGACTGGAAATGGATTTATGGAAAAAGGGAGTGCCTGAACTACAAAAACATTTACAGGAGAAACTATGAGAAAAAGGACGTTAACTGTGACCTGTCGATATGAGCCTGATGAGTTAGCAGATGCTTATGAGCAGTTACTAAAGTATTCAGTAAAAATAAATAACGGAAAGGAGGAAGAAAAAAATGACAACAGTAGCCTTGTATGCGAGAGTTTCATCGAGAAGCCAAGCGCAGAACAATACAATAGAGAGCCAAATTGCAGAGCTTAAGAGTAGAATTGCTGCAGACAAACATGAGTTATTAGATGAGTATGAATTTAAGGACGACGGCGTTAGTGGGTGGAATTTAGAGCGTAAAGGTTTAGATGCGTTACGTGATAAAGTAGCAGAAAGTGAAATTGATAAAATTTATATTCATTCACCTGACCGGTTGTCAAGAAAATCTGCACACCAAATGATATTACTTGATGAATTTGAGAAAGCAGGAGTAGAAGTAATATTCTTAAATCATAAGACTGAAAATAATCCAGAGTCTAAATTTTTGTTAGGAATGCAAGGATTGGTGGCAGAATATGAATGTACAAAGATTATGGAAAGAAGTCGTAGAGGAAAACTCCATAGAGCAAAAAAAGGTTATGTAAGTGTAATGAGCAAAGCCCCTTATGGTTATCGATACATAAAAAGGAATGTAACAGGGGAAGCCAAATTTGAAATAAATGAAGAGGAAGCAAAAGTAGTGCGCGAACTATTTGAGTGGATAGGTCAAGAAAGAATAAGTATAAGTGCAGCTACACTGAGGCTAAAAGAGAGGTCAATTAGAACAAGAACTGGACAGGAGAATTGGTATCCAGCAACGATTTGTAGCATGTTAAGAAATCCTGCATATAAAGGACTAGCAGCTTTTGGTAGATCAAGAAGGATTGAAATGGCATCATGGAAGGCAACAGGAAGAAGGTCTAAACAAAAAAAAGTATCTGTCCAGCGTATAGATAAAGAGAATTGGATTGATATACCAGTACTAAAAATAGTTGATGAAGAATTATTTTATGTAGTACAAAAGCAACTGGATGAAAATAAAAAAAGAGCAAGAATGCAGAGAGTGAAAGGAAAAAAGAGAAATCTACTACAAGGTCTAGTTGTATGTCAAAACTGTGGATATGCTTATACCGGTTCACATTGTAGAAGTGGGGAAAAAACATATAGCTATTATCGTTGTAATGCGCGTGTTATGATTAATAGTTACGATAAATGTGACAATAAATATATCCGTGCAGATATGTTAGAAATGGTTATATGGGAAGAAGTAAAAAGTTTGTTAAAGAACCCAGAAAGGATTAAAAGGGAGTACCAACGTAGAGTTTCAGAAAATAAAAATGATGAATCATCAGATAAAAAATTTGCAAGAAGGGAAAGTCAAATAAAACAAGGTATCGAAAAACTAATGGAAGATTATTATAGTCAAGGCGGGGAAAAATATATAAGTGAGAAAGAATTTAAGCAGACAATGAAAAAAATGAAGGAACGTTTAGAAGAAATAGAAGAAGAGAAGAAAAAGGTTGTTGATCAAAAGACACTACAGGAGAGAATGAGCATTATTATCAATAGCATAAAGGGTTTTTATTCTAGTGTAAAATCGAACCTAGACTACCTAGATTGGCAAACTAAATGTGGTATTATTAGGACATTAATAAAACAAATTAACATTGGTCTTAATCAGGTAGAAGCGGTATTTCGGATCAGAGAACTAGCGCAGGAGGAAGGAATTTTTAATTTGCGACATTGTATTGAACGCGTTGGCGTTTCTTAAGCCTTAAACGCTGCAATTTAGCGACTTTTAAACTGCAACAGACCCTTAGCTTAAATGCTAAGAAATTTACTAAGCAGAAAAAAGGCAAAAGAAATCCCGTGTTAGATAGTGCTTACTCTCTAATCCTGCAAATTGGCGTATTATACTGTCTTAAACGCTTTATAAGCGCGTTTCAGCTTGAAAACCTAGAAGTTTTATAAAGACATAAAGTGCACATAGTGCGAAAAATTAAACATGAGACGCCAAATACAAGTTTCCTTGTCGTTTTAATCTGCAGATTGCGAAGTTAAATAAAAATAGCTTCACTTCCATGATAAGGGGATTTTGAGTATGCGGAAGTAATTTTTTGAGTTAAAGTAAGAAATTTTTTCTATAGCTAATCAAAGTGGGATTAAGAGAAACTTACCACTTTCTTTACAAAGGGTTTGATGTTACCATTTGACTACCTATTCTGAATTTATTGAATGAACATTAACATAAAAAATCTAGTTCATGCTTTCTCTAAATTGCCAAGTTTAGGGCCATCATCATCACGCAGGTTAGTTATACATTTACTCCAAAACAAAGAGAAAGTCATGTTACCACTTGCATCTTTGATTAAGGAGCTAGCAGAACTAATAATAGAGTGCGAAATTTGCGGGAATTTAGATGTAAAATCACCGTGTTCTATTTGTACTAACCCAAAACGTGACACTAAGTTACTGTGCGTAGTAGAAGAATTAGGCGACTTATGGGCGTTTGAAAAGGGAAGCATATATTTAGGTTTATACCATGTTTTGGGTGGTAAATTGTCTGCAATAAATGGCATAGGTCCAAAAGAACTTAACCTTGATACTATTCTGAAAAGAGTAACAGAGTCTAAAATTGAAGAGATCATTATCGCGATTAATCCAACATTAGAGGGCCAAGTTACCGTACAGTATATAATTGAGTCGCTAAAAAACTTGGATGTGAAAATATCACGCCTTGCTTGCGGCATACCAATGGGTGGAGAAATTGACTACCTAGATGAAGGAACGCTGAGGATAGCACTTACTTCAAGACAGGATATTAAATAATTATCACAGTCATTCCATTTCTTTTTAGCAAGCTATAAGTTTTTTACCATACTACCACTACTTATAAAATACTAAATTTTAGTGACATACTTCAGCCTAAAAGGTTGCTTTACTAAATCTTGAAAACATTGTATACTTAAAACATAATATTTTAAAGTGAGGGAGTTATGTTAACTTTTGTACTAGATGGAGTACGTAGTACTTATAATTGGTTAATCAAAAAATTAAGATCAACCGCTCTTGATTTCGTTGCGTTATTTAACAAAGAATACGCAGATAGTAAACGAATTGGATATACGATAGAAAATTATCTGGAGGTTGAGCTTAAAAAAGCTCTGATGAATATTGAGTTAAGAAAAGATCTGATGAATATTAATTCTAAATTTGAAATCAAACATGACCTAAAATGTACCCCAGTAGAAGATTTTTCAAAAATGTTTAAAGTACTTGAACAAGAACATAAATTTGTTAAAAATCTGGAAAATGTGATTTTAGTGAGAATTGATGATCAAATTAGGCGGAGGTTGTCGAGATTTAGTTACTCTTATGATGGTCAAGATCCTGTTTTTTATGCATTCAGTCAGGCAAGAAAAATAAAGGAGATAACAAAAGATAATACGGACTTAGTTCTTCTTTTGTGGCTAATGTATGTTCATGTGCCTATAGATGAACATGGAGAACTATTAGAGGATCTTGTAAAGAATCACTCCGGTAATAGAGCTGAGATGATAGAAAAGTTATACCTACTTCAAGAAGAAGGTAAATTATCAATAAACAGTCGTGAGAGCCTAGATGGGATAATTAAAATATTCCCACTTATAGAGAAGCAGTATATTTCAAATGGGAAATTTTCTGTTATGCAAATGATAAGTTCTGGCAATGTACATGGTTTAGCAAAAAGGTTAACAGAAGATACAGAAGGAAGGGTAAAAGAATTAACCGGCATAGATATTCAATATAGTCCAAAAAGCAGCTTGAAGAACCTTTCCATTCATGCAGTGATAGAAAATATGGATTATTTAAGTAAATGATTGTTTGGGCTCTTAATTTATAAAATACTATAATAAAATATAGCGTAAGGGTCTTATGTGCTTAAAAAAACTTATATCGCTAATAACATTCAAAAAGAAAGGAATAGCGCCACCACTTAAAGTGGTGGCTTGGAAAAATGACCGCCTAAACTATAAGCAATTTTCAGGTAAATTCAACACTATAATTAAAACAATTGATCAGTCTTTTACAATAATATCTTTGGAAGGATATGATGGATGGGGCAAGACGTTTTTTTTGAAAGAATGGGTAAAAGAGTTAAAACAGCAAAATGAAATTGCAGCTTATTATAGTGCATGGGATATCAATGCATTGGACCAACCACTGCCTTCTTTTTTAAATTTCCTATTTGAAGATTTATTTGTATCGTATAAAGTAAAAAGAAGTGTTATACAACAGTTCAAGAACATAAACCAAGAGCTATTTTCTCTAAACACACTAGGAAAGCTGATCAGTAAATCTCCACTTGCTATGCTTTCAGTATTTCTTGATGCTGCAAAAGAGGCTGATAAAAAAGACATAGGTTTTGTCTTGAGTGAATTAAGTCTTCTCCAAAGAAGAAAAGAGAGTACTAGAGATTTTAAAACACAGTTAGCGGATGTGGTTAATAAAATCAGAAAAGACAAAAACATTTATATAATGGTGGATAATCTTGATGTGTGCCGTCCTAAATTTATCGTTGATTTTTTGGAATCTATAAAGTACATGCTTGATATGGAGGGGCTGGTTTTCATTATTTCTGTCAGTAAAGATAAGAGCAATATGCATAAAGCCATTAGCACGATACTTGGACCAAATTTTGATCTAAAATCTTTTACTGATCTCTTTTTACATTTACCAAAACAACCGATAGAAAAATTTACAAAAGAACTGTTTCAAAATATTAAATTACCGAACAAATCAAAAAATTTGATTATAGAGAGTTTTATATTTTATGCAGAAAGCCTATCACTATCGCTGAAAACAATAGAATACTGCGTAAAAAAAATAAAACTATGTCTTCTGAATTATATAAAGGAAGAATTACCTGATCCGAATTTGTTTTCATTTTTGGTAATACTGCAATCGATAAATATTGATATATATGAAGAATTAGATTTATCGTATCAAAAAGCGCTGGAGAAGATTGAGAGTGAGTATAAGTCTCTAATTTTGACTCAAATAAATGGTCAAGAAGAATGGGAAAGACTTAAAATTTCTCTAGAAACTGCCTTTGCAGAAAAAATTAACAAAGCTATAAAGGATATGATGTTTTAAAAAGATACCCTACCTTTGCATATACAAGGATAGGGTAACATTTGATTAACGCCCTCTTACTATGTCATTACCTTGTTCAAACTTTCTGATTAATTCGCTTACGTTGACATTAGATAATTTTTTACCTGCAGATTTGTCATTATGTGAAGCATCAGGTTTACGAAGGTCTTCCTTACTGTTACTCCTAGTAATATTACATCTGACAATGTTTGAATTATTAGACTTATCGCTTATATCTGAAATATTACTTTTTTCACTGTACGAAGGCGAGTTGCTCGACATATTGTCTAAACTAAAACGCTTTTTACCTTGATAGATTGGATTCCAATCAAGAGGATTATAAGCTTTAGCTTTTTTATCAAGAGTACTGCTACTAACATCACTGCATGAAGATATACCACTATCCCCTGAATCGCGGCGTTGTTTGTTAGGAGTGCTAACGCTTACAAGAATGTTGTCTTCCATGAGTTTTTGCATTGTTGGGCCAAATGTTCTTCCAAGATTGCTACTCATTGTTTTATTACTATCATTTGCTTGAAAATGAGGTGTATTCTGTTCAAAAACCGCTTTTATTTCAGCAAATTTAACTTGGTAAGATTTGAGAGGAACAGGTGGAGCAACCATACCTTTTGAGTTAACTTTTCCTTCATTAGGATTAGAAAAGTTTCCTGAGTGATTTTGTTCTATTATCTTAGTCATTTTTTTACCTCTAAATCTATTAACTAATAAAAGTATAAATTGAGAGGTATGAATTTTATAATAACAATGCTAACAGGTTACCGCAGTTTCAATAAGCATCGCCAGAGGATTCTCTATATAATGCTTAAAAGCGTTTAAAAATTTTGCTCCTAATGCTCCATCAATTGTTCTATGGTCAACAGAGAGCGTTACTGTCATTATTTCTGCTATCTCTATTTTTTCATTTATAACGATTGGTTGCTTTTTAGATGCACCAACGGCCATAATGCAGGATTGCGGTGGATTAATTATAGCGCTGAAAGTTTTTATGCCAAACATTCCTAAGTTAGAGATAGTAAACCCTCCTCCTTGAAATTCTTCAGGTCTTAATTTTCCAGATCTTGCTCTGCTTACTAAATCTTTTACTTCTTTTGATATGGATAAAATACCCTTTTTATCAGCGTTTTTTATGATAGGAGTGATTAACCCATCATCAAGCGCTACAGCAATTGAAATATCTATGTTTGAGTATTGCAGTATTTTATTATCTATCCACGAAGAATTTATATCAGGAAATTTTTTCATGCTAAAAGCCGCAGCTTTTATAATTAAGTCATTAATTGTTACTTTATTATTTTCATCTGCTGAGTTAATCTCATTTTTGAGCGATATTAGCTTATCAACCTGGCAGTCTACAGTTAAATAAAAATGTGGAACATTTTGCTTAGATTCAATCAAGCGCTGAGCTATAACCTGGCGCATATTGCTTACTTCAATTATGGTATCTTCTTCAGGCCTTTCACGATTTTCAATTTGTATATTACTACCTAAAAATTCTAATACATCAGCCTTAATGATACGGCCATATGGGCCAGTACCCTTTAACTGTTTTACATTCACCCCTTTATTTTGAGCTATTTTCTTAGCTAATGGGCTTATCTTTACTCTATCTTCTGCTGTCTGAGTAGCTTGCTCTTTCCTGGATCCCAGTGTCAAGCACTGGGATGACAAAAGGGGAGATTGGGATGACATTGAAGAATGGGTTGATATCGAAGAGTTGGATTCAACTTTCTCTTTAGCTTCAATATTAGTAGCAGAAGCTGAAATATAGTTATCAAGTGCACTTCCATCCTCTCCTTCTTCTAGCATTAGAGCTATTAGTTGATTTACAGGCACACCACTTGTTCCTTCTGATACTAAAATTTTTGCCATAACTCCTTCATCTATGGATTCAAATTCCATTATGGCTTTATCAGTCTCTATTTCAGCAATGACATCACCTACTTCAACTCTATCTTGTTCTTTTTTATGCCATTTTACTATTTTCCCTCCAGTTTTACTCATCGTTGGAGAAAGAGCTGGCATTAATATTTCTATGGGCATTTATTGTAAATTAAAAATCTATTCAATTTTTAATTTACTCTTTATCTTATGTCAATCTAATCGTGAATTATGATGAATAAGTTTATCATATTATTGTTTTTATTATTTAGTTTTAGCTCATTTGCTAATAACTTTGTTTCGACAAAATCAAATAAAATCAACATGAGAACAGGACCAGGGTTTCACTATCCTGTAAAATGGATATACACTTGCAAAAATCTGCCCCTGAAAGTTATAGAAGAGTTTGAAAGTTGGAAAAAGGTCTGTGATATAAATGAAGACTGCGGATGGATAAAAAGCAACTTGCTTAGTGACAAGCGCTACGCAATGGTAAAAGAAGATACTTATGGATATCAAAAACAGAGTACAGATAGTAAGCTTGTTATGAAAATAGACAAGTTTGTTGTAATGAAAATAGAAAAGTGCAACGAAGAGTGGTGTTTTCTTTCTATCCCAAAACGCAAAGCATGGGTACAAAAAAAACATATATATGGGATTGATTAGTTTGAAATAGGATCTTTATTAGTAATAGTTTCCGGACCTTCTGTAGCAGGCTCTTCAGATGAAGCAGGGGTTGCACTGACTTCTTGAGGCTCTGGAGACTGTACAGGATTGTTATATTGCCCACAACAAAAACTCTGTAACATCTCCTCAGCAGATGAGTTTAAAATCTGTATAATAGACTTTTCACTTTGTTCTTTTAACGATTGATCCATTCTAGAGATTAACTCAGAAAACTCACTACCTGATTTTTCAGCTTCACTTTTTATTTTACTTTCTATGCTTGTAATATCGCCTTGGTCAATTTCTTCTTTTGTTATGTTGAATGAATCTGCAATATCTTGATACTTGATCTTGCAATCGCCACAGCCAATTATACAGAGAGCAATGGAGCCCGATATCTCAATTGCAGCCCACTTATGTGTAGTGTAAGCCAAACAATTGTCATGGTATTTAACGTTAAATTGTTGTTCTATTAACTCAGAAATTTTATTCTTTAGAGACATAAAGTACCCTCCTTACATTCGTTATACCTTTTTGTTAAAGTACAGCAATTGAACTTAAATAGCAAATGCATACGTGATTAGATTTCTTGCATAACCTAAAAAAAGGCAAAAGAAGCCCCGTGGTGGTTGGCTATTTACCATGTACTAAAATATCGGCGTTCTTTTTATTCTAAAACGCTTGATTAAGAGCGACTTAGCCACTTTTAATTTGCAGCTAACCTACATCGCAAGTGTTTAAGAAATTTACTAAGCAGGAAAAAAGGCAAAGAAAACCCGCGGTAGCTAGCATTCAAATTCTCCCTTGTCAATTTGACGTTTTTTGATGTCTTAAACGTTTTATAAGCCCGTTTCAGCTTGTATGGGTAAAAACCCAGAAGTTTTATAAAGACATGCGATGCACGTAGTGCGAAAAATTAAACATGAGACGCCAAATACCCTAAGTTTTTTGTCATTAACCTGCACAGATTGCGAAGATAAATAAATAGCTTCAGTACTATGATAAGATGGCTGGCAGAGTTTGTCAAGTAAGTTTTTCCAACGCGCTGCCAAAAGTTTGTTATGCAAGAGGTCTATTTATTGCCCTAGCAATTCTTTTTTGACTTCCTCTTCTATTATCTCCCTTATATCCACGTTAAGGTCCCCTATCGAAAAATCAGTCATAACTCCGAGATCATATTGATCCCTTATCACTTTTTTAATAGCATCATTTATTTCTTCCATGTTAAATTCCTTTATAATAGGTCTAATCTTCACATACCCTGGAGAGCCTTTACCATAAATTCCTTTGCTTTTATCAATGCAGCCACCTGCACCAGGCTTACTGCTTCTAGAACCACTTTCACACTCTATTGCTTCATACTTGATTTTGCCATTTTCTATATATGCTATTTGATTGTCTTGTGTAGACTTCAGTTTATTTGCTGTTATGATCCTTTCTTCTAATTTTAAATTCTCTTTATGAATTGCTGTTTTCTTATAATCCTTACCACCGTATGTTCTATGCTCACCTCCACCTGCAACAGTAATCAGTGGCTCGCAATGTTGCTTCTGCGAATTGCACATTTCTATGAAAATAGGTCCCCCGTCTTTCTGTGATAATTCATCTGTGTTGTTACCCCCTCCCTCTGTAACTTTAACTTGAATTATAGGATAATTAGGATCAATTTTCAGTTTAGCTTTAATATAATCTCCTGACATTCCTGGTCTACTTTCCGTAGAACGAGCTTTACCAGCTATATGACCTGCTTCACCACTTCCCCACGCTTCTATTTCAACACGATCAAACATTATTGATAAGTCATCTGTATAAACATCTTCACTTTCATGATCATAGGATTTTTCGCCATCTTTTTCCGGTTCTTGTTTCTCATTTTCCAGTTCT
This sequence comes from Wolbachia endosymbiont of Cantharis cryptica, assembly GCF_964277405.1. Taxonomy (GTDB): domain Bacteria; phylum Pseudomonadota; class Alphaproteobacteria; order Rickettsiales; family Anaplasmataceae; genus Wolbachia. Next base: position 473,983 of record NZ_OZ195521.1, read on the forward strand.
TGTTTCTTTTTTTCCAGTTCTTGTTTCTTTTTTTCCAGTTGTTTCTCAATTATCTCTTTTAATTTCTTTTTTAAACCTTCTAAGTCAAACATACACAATTTATCAGCGTAAAAGACCTCTGTTCTGTTTGCTTTAATCAGCTGATCTTCTAATTGTGTGCACTTCTGTACTTCATTTTTTTCATCTCTTAATACTTTACCATCCTTATCTTTACAATCCACTTCTTCATATCTCAAGCAAAATGGCTTACCATCTTCTTTATTCAAATATTGTGCTGAGCATCTATGTGTTCCATCAAAGCAGATGCAACAATCATCACCTTGATTACATTGTTCTTTATGCTCTGTATCTATCAACTTATATACTACTTTCAGTCCTTCACCAGATTTTAATTTCTCATCTATTTTGCTATCTTTCTTCACACAATAACTGCATTCTCCCTTCTTCTGCTTATTTTCGTCAGGGAAGAAGACGTACCCTTGTTTATTGAATATTATTTTATCCAACCGATCTTGAGGTATTTTCAAAAGGTCAACTATTTCCTTGCTTGGAAGATAATAGAACTGATTCGATTCATTTGAATAAACAGCATTGTATTTAGTGTACCTTGTTCCCATTGATTTTAGTGGTACTACCTTACCTTCTTTTTCAAAAACAAATTCCTCTGGTTCTGGCTGCCATCCAGAAAGGCAGAGCATTTTACTTTTAGAATTTTCTTTATATTTTATTTCTACTTCTGGTCGTCCTAAGCTGTTCAATTTGCATTTATTTCCCTGAAATTCTTTACATCCTGTTTCAATATCAGGAACATAGCCATATTCTTTCAGAACTTTAAATTGTTGTGGATTACTTTCTAATATACCTTCTATAATATTATCAATATAACTTTTTTCGTTATTACTATCAGTTGTTTTTGCTACTATTGCTGGTTTTACTACTTTTAAAGATAGAGGGCCAATATTTACAGGATGGTTGGGATCGGTATTAACATTAAAAGTACAGGAACCATTACTATAAGCTGCATCATTTAGTGGATCGCAAGTTTCTCTGCTCATCTTCATTTCTATTTTTAACGTATTTCTATTTACTATCTTCACTACCTTAGGTTCTGGAGCAGGTGGTGCTGGGAAGCAGCGGACGAACTGCAGATTTTTTTCATCTATACTTTGAGTTCCACGATATTCAGCGCAGAGCTTATCTTTTTCTCTATAAGTTGCGAAGTAATGTGTCGTGCGATCTTTATCCAAAATAGAATGCTTTCTAACTTCATCCGAAGTAGGGAGCTCCTCAGCTTTATCTTTTTTGTATTTTCTGGGAAAATCTAACTTTTCCCCAATCTCCCCATCTCTTCCTTTCAGATCACCAATGATTATCTTAACCTTAGGATTGAAGTAATCATTATCTTCATCTGTTATAGGAACAATTCTAACTTGTGGGGGTGACATCGCAAGTTGTTCACAAAATGGAGGGGGGGCAGGTGCAAGTGGCACAGGGACACATTTTATCTTTTGCTTTCCTTCACTCCATGATGAACAAGTATCACAAACGTCTTCCATATCCCCTGGACGAAAAATATTTGCTCCTGAAAGAATTCTAGACAAACCTCCAGAAAAAGCATCCATACAAGCCCCTTTTTGACTGCAAGCACATATTTTAGGAGACTTAGCAAACTTCGTTTTTTCTTCATCAGTAACATTGTCTGCCCATTCCCACTCAAGACTATCTGCTATTTTTGCATCAACAGATGTTTTATCTCCTTCCCAATCAATAAAAACTGCAGCAGAAACACCCCCACCTGTACTTTGCGTTCCATATATTTGACGGCAGGATGTTCCACTAGGTAATATATAACAATTACCTCCTTCATAGTCGCAAACTTGAATTTTTGGGTTAAAATAACCATCAATTCCTTGGTCTTTTATTTGTTTTACCGTAATGTATTGATATAGTTTTTCATCAACTTCAAAACTTCCAGCAGTGCCAAGACTTATAATCTTTAAAAAGCCTTCCCAACCTTTTTTGCCTCCAGCTTCAAGTGTAGTATTACTCTCTACAAAAGACGGGCAATCTGCACATCCTTGATACGTAAGACCAAATATCAAGAAGAATATTAATAAAAAATTAAGCTTTACATTTTTCATAAAACACCGGTAACCATTTATTAACTCCTTCTCCTTTTTCTTTTATTGCTTCATACATATATCTTACAGTTTCTTTATTAGCTGAAAGTACATGTATTTCCTGCATATCTTTCAAATCTAGATTTAAGGTTACTAATCCTTTGTACTGCTTTATTAAGAATAAACCTTCCTGCGTTGGCGTTTGCAGAATTATATTCAGCTCCTCTTTCGATAGAGAAAATGCTTTCATGTATAACCTATTTGCATTGACGTTCGGCATTAAAATTCTTGTATCAACATGTTTATCTAAATATTGAGTAAATTTGCTAGCAAATGCTAGGTTTAAGTTTTCAGTACTTAGAATTACTACAACATTTAATTTTGTCATCCTTTGCATCCAGTTATCAAACTCCTTCTCTGTAGGAAAAATATTACTTATCTCCCATGCTTCATCCAAAACAAGTATCGCAGGCGAGCCATCACATTTTGCTTCAAAAGAGTATAAAAAATAGTAAAGTATCACGGACATGCATTCTTTTCGTTTCGTAAGATTTGCAGTGTTGAGAGATATAGTTTTTGTTTCCCAGTCAATGTCTGATTCATCACCATCTTGAAATAAGTAAGCAAACTCACCATCACCACACCATTTACTTATCTTACCCCCCAAGAGCAAGAGCACCTCAGAAATTTGCAAAATAGAACGCGATTTCCTTGGTATAGCAAATATGGAATCTACAATTTTTTTTATCTTTTCTTCTACGTTTACCAAGCTCGCATCTGCCACCATTCTTTTGATCAGCTCAACAAGCATACTGCGATTAGAAGCACTATCTTCAATGTTTAGTGGGTTAAATTTCAGGCTTTTATCTTTATATTTGGGGTCAATTATGTAATATTTACCACTCACTGCTTTAGTAAAAATTATCGATTTTCCAGTGTTATCCAATATAATAATCCTGGGATTAAATTTTCTTGACTCTGATAATAGGAAATTAATCAGTGAGGTTCTGCCCGAATGTGGAGCTCCGAGTATTGTAGTGTGACCATTGTTCTTTTTTCCATGAAAATTAAAGAAGTAAGGACTTCCTTTTTTTGAAAAAAATACCGTTACTGCTTCTTTCCACCTTCCACCTTTCAATGTACCTGATGTAAAATCATGCAGCATAGCAAAACTGCCAGCATATTTTGCTAATATGCTTTTCGGTTGTGTAATAAAAGTAAAATTTCCAGGAAGTTGTGCCCAAAAATGATTTTCTATATGCAGATCAGTTCTGAACATCATCAAGCCAATTAACGACATTATGGAGGACAGATCACTGATATTCTTAGCTAATCTATTTTTATCATCTGCGAAGATTGTAAAAATAATTTTCTGTTGACAAAAGTCTATAGCAGAAGTTTTTTCAAGTTCTATTATTTCCTCCATTCCTGAATTTCGCAGTAAGATATTATCCTCACTGATTTGCAGCATATTAATTTGTTTTTTAAATTCTTTCACTGCCTTGTTATTACTAGTAAATATTATTATCTCCGTAATGATCAACTCAGAGTCAAGTTGCAAGCATTTGTCTATATTTCCCATGGGAATTTCCCGATATTCCTTTATGCAAAAAATAGAACCAAATTTCTGTTGATTTTCAAATGTTGTTTGAAACGTGTTAAAACCAAAAGCTACCTTTAAATTTCTAACGTGTTGTGACAGATCCATTTCACATATTGGGTAATCTTTGTGCGTTAGCGTAACAACGTAATGGAGAAATTCCGTCATTTCAGAATATATTTTATCCCCACTAAACCTGAGACCCAGCTTCTTAGCTCCAAAAGGTTCTAAATCGCTGTGAATTAAGTCAGTTACCTTTTGTAGTTCCTGATGATTTTCTTGTAAAGACAGCTTATGCTTGTTTTTTATTCCATTAAAAAAAAACGAGTTATTGGCATGTTTGCCAAAATCGCTAAGCAACACTACAATATACAATTCATTTATATATTGTAATTTACTATCAGCGAGTTTATTAAGCCACGTTGAATGTAGCTTATCAGAGAAGTCTTCAGTTTTACTCCATTTCAAGCTTAATTTGTTGCGCTTTCTGACAGTATGAATCCAAACAGTAAAATATAAGCTATTAATATTTTTTGATATGCTTTTTCTAATTTCAGTTCTAAGATCGCTGTAGTTACTAGCAGAAGAATAATCTTCTAACTTGATTATTTTTAACAATTCCCCCTGTTTTGTTAGTATGGTTTCTTCATCGTAATGGCAAGCATAAGGGACAAAACCTAAATCAATGCTCTCCAGTAATGCTAAGTTGTTCTTTTTTTCAAGCTTAAGGTTAATTGCTGATATTTTTGGCTGCATACAACATCATGTGTATTCAATAAGGATAACTAAAAAATATAAAAATACTACAAGTGATACTTAATTCTTATCTTTTTTTTTGCTATCGGGTTGCGGATCTACACCTCTTGCAAAGTTAAATTTTTCTTTTAAGTAATCCGTTGCTTTTTCTGTGCTACCAAACATCATGACCAGCACACCAAACATTATCATGAAAAAGATTAGGCCTCTAAACACTATTGCAAGTATCACTGCAGCTATACATAATCCTATAATTGTTGAAGGGCTCATATTTTCTACAGTATCTTTAACTGAAAATGAAGAAATAAAATTTTTTACCGTTTCTTGTACATCCTTTAATTCATCACCCACTGAACTTGCTTCGCTAGAATATGATGCAAAAATGAAACTTAACAGAACTATAAAAACTAAAACTTTATTCAATTGAATGCGCATCAACTAAATACCCTTTAAATACCTCTTAATCATAACAACTTTTACATCAACAGACAAGAGCCATATTCACTTGCTCACTACAAGTAACACATATTTAATTTTTACCGCTGTTTACTATCAACAAGAGGGCTTGAATTGGTGGATGTTAACTCACTTGAAGGGGTTAAATGCCATGTGACTGCTGCTGCTATAGCAAATACTACAGCCATAGCAAACAATCCTAATCCTGATGTCATTGCCCCTGCAACAACACACCCCACTGCTAAGAGAGTACAACCTACTGTAAATCCCTTATAAAGACCTCTATTATTGGGTTGTTTTTTAGATAGGATATCTTTAGAAGCTTCTTGTTTGCTTGAAACAGCTTTCTCCTCTTTTTCTTTGGATTGCATTGAATCTTTTGCCTGGCTGCCTGTCATCTGAGTAGTTTGACTATTTGGATCCATACTTTCTTTTTCTCTGGATCCCAGTGTCACGCACTGGGATGACACCTGTGGCTCTTCTTCTGCAGTCTGCTCTGGTTGCATTTGATTCCCAGTATCTTCTTTTTGCGGATCATTATCTTCTTCAGCAGGGTTTAATATTGAGTTTAAACTTTTCTCAGATGAAGTGCTTGTTGCTGACAGTTCACATGAACTCATTCCACTATCTGAGCCACCGCCATTACTAAGTCCATAAGCGTTTGTGCCTGGTTCTAAAGTATTCATGTTTTTTGCTGTCAATGCTTGCAAGCCATCTACTAAAGGCACTAAAGCGTCATAATTACTTGAGTTGTGAACAGCATCTGAAGTTATTGATTCCATAATTATTTTTTCTATTTTCATTCTTTTTGTTAAGTTTAGTCTTGCTGGTTGGTTTATTTCGTTTTTCAACTCTGCAAGGAGATGATTTTTATCGCTGCTTTTGCCAATAATGCCTAAAATTATTCGTACTATGTTCAGTGCTTTTTCTTCGTCTAGTTTTTTTGAGTATATTATTTCTTTTAGCAACGCTGGCAAAAAGTCTTGGATATAATACTTATAATCTTCTCTTTGTTTTTTCAATGATTCTTTTAATTCATATGATGTTTTAGGACTATTTTCTTGCTTGGATGGGTTTATATGTTTTGCGAGAGTCTGTTCATCTTGTCGTGCTTTCAGTGTTTCTTCTAATTGAGTTAATACCTCAGGACTAGCTCCCTGCTTGAACAACTGTTTGCATTTTTTGGCAGTCTTTTGCACAGTTTCTCGCTTTTTTGTTACTGCTTCGAATATAATGTCGCACATACTCTCGGACTTTTTTAAAGTACCTGTCATAGACTCCTCCATACATAACAAAATGTATAGATACCTCTTTAGCGTTAATTTTACATTAAAACTGGGCAATTATGCCCTATTGTGGATAATTATGGCAACTTGCTAACTATTTGCTTTCAATATAATTATTTGCCTGTTGAATTAACATATCTATCACTTCTTTTACAGGCTTTTCCCTATCAACCATGCCAACGCTTTGACCGGCCATTAAAGATCCCGCTTCAACATCTCCTTCAATCACTGCTCTTCTTAAAGCTCCAGCCCAGAATTTCTCTATTTCAAGCTGCCCATCTTCTTTTGAGATGTGTCCCTTTTGGTATTCATCAATAACTTCCTTTTGACGCTTCATGAAGTCATCGCTTGCTTTGTTTGCTATAGCCCTTACTGGAATTACAGGAAAATCAGCACTTATCTGTACGGAAGGTATTGCATTACGCGCGGCTGATTTGATAAATACTTCCTTAAAATTTTTGTGGGCAATTGACTCATTAGTGCAAACAAATAATGTACCTATTTGACAGCCACTTGCTCCCATTTCTAGGTAATTAACTATCATTTCACCTCTTCCTATTCCACCTGCGACAAACACTGGTATTTGCTCATTTTTAAAATAAGGCAATATCTCTTGTGCAAGAACAGAAGTGCTCACTGGACCTATATGCCCACCTGCTTCCATCCCTTCTATTATTAACGCATCTACTCCCATTTTTACTAACCTTTTCGCAAGGCTTAATGCTGGTGCAAAGCACATAACTTCAATGCCCGCATTCTTGATTTTTTCTATATTAGGCTTTGTCGGTAGTCCACCGGCAAGAACTATGTGGCTTACTTTCGTTTCAATACACACATCTATCAACTCACTCAAGTTTGGGTGCATAGTAATTAGATTTACACCAAATGGCCTATTAGTTAATTTCTGTGTCTCTATGATTTCTTTTTCCAGTAAGTCTGGAAACATAGCACCGCATGCAATTACACCAAACCCACCGGCGTTTGAGATTGCTGATACCAAGTTTCTCTCTGAAACCCAGCTCATAGCACCGCCCATTACTGCAAACTCACTACCAAGAAAATTCGTTCCTTTTTTCCAGAGGCTACTTAACATATAACCTATATCATGCGTTTAAAAATGTTTTGTTTATCTATAAATGTGTGTTTTAAAGCACCAAGTATATGCAAGGTTATAAAGAATATCATAAAGTATGCAAGCATTGAATGTAGCTCATTAGCTGCATTAGCTAGATCTTTGTTTTTATTAATTAACAAAGGGATATGAAAAAAATACTTGATTTTTATGCCAGAAGCAGAAGACATAACATAGCCAGATAATGGCATCAGTATCATTAAAGAATACAAACTAAAATGTACCGTTTTGCTTGCATTGATTATAAATCGAGAAAAATTTGCTGGAAGTGGTGGAACATAAGTAAAGACGCGAAAAAATATGCGTATTACGATTAATCCAAGAATAGTGATACCGCAAGCCTTATGAATAGCGTATATGTTGAACTTAATTTCATTGCTAAGTGGTAAGCTTTTCATATAAAGCCCAGAGCAAAGCATACCGATAATGAAAACAGCCATCAACCAATGGATAACTCTTAAACCTAGGCTATATTTATCGTTTTCCATTTTGATTACCCTAAAGTAGCACTTATATAGTAGAAAAACTATTTTTCAATCAAAATTATTAAAGCAATTTAGATTTACCGACAATGTAGCTATACAAATTCGACCCTCCTATCATTCAAGTAGCCAACTGACATAAAAACTTACTTGACAAACTCCGCCAGTCCTTTTATCATGGAAGTGAAGCTATTGTATTTGCTTTCGCCAATCTGCAGATTAAAAGGTAAGGATTACTTAAGGTATCGGCGTCTTATGTTCAATTTTTTGCAGTATATAGATACTGTATGTCTTTACAAAACTTCATCTACATCTAGGTTTTTATCTAAATAAGCTGAACGCGCTTATAAAGCGTTACAAGACATCAAAAAATGCCAATACTCGACAGAGATAGTAAAAGACTAGCTAACTCGGGGATTCTTTGTCTTTTTTTCTGCTTAGTAAATTTCTTAAACATTTGCAGCGTAAGTTAGTTGCAATTAAAAGCGGCTGAATCTCGCTTGTCAAGCGTTTAAAACATAAAAAACGCCAATATTTTAAAGCGGATAATAACCCCAGGGCTTCTTTTGCCTTTTTTTTTCGTTTGGTAAATTTTTTAATATTTATACGAAATGAGATCCCAGTGTCACGCACTTGGATGACGGGAGAAGGAGCTACTTGGATCCTGGAGGGTGCAATTATTGTGCATGAATTTAAATGGCACAACTTATGACAATTATCTTCGCACCACAACGCTTGTGAGACTCAACATTTACTCGCCTATTTGGCTAATTTTTGTTACAATTACAACAAAATAATTTTGGCTTTGATGAAAACTGTATATGTATGTCAATCCTGTGGTCATAGCACTGGTAGGTGGGTAGGAAAGTGCATCGCATGTGACAATTGGGATACAATTGTTGAGGAAATAGCAGTAAAAACGGGCAAAAGAAGTATATCTGCGCCAATTTTAATAAAGACGTTATCGGATAGCGAAATTATCATTCCAAATCGTTTTCTAACAGGAATAGAAGAATTAGATAGAGTTTTTGGTGGGGGTATCGTTCAAGGTGCTAGCATTTTAATTGGTGGCGAACCTGGAATTGGGAAATCCACCCTTTTGCTTAGAATTGCAGCTAATGTTGTGCAACTTTCCTCTTTTGAATGTCTTTATGTATCTGGCGAGGAATCTTTAGAGCAAGTGAGCCTCAGAGCAAAGCGTCTTAAGATAAATGAACCTAAAATTAAGCTTTTATCTACAGTGTCTTTAACTGATGTAGTAGCAACAATAAAGGAAAACAAAAGTATTAAATTCTTAGTAATTGACTCTATACAAACAATGTATGATAGCAGAATTACATCAGCACCAGGCACTGTAACTCAGGTTCGTACTTGTGCTCATGAATTAACCATTCTTGCGAAACAATATGGTATTTCTCTTTTAATAGTTGGTCATATAACTAAGGATGGACAAATAGCTGGACCTAAAACTTTGGAGCATATGGTGGATACGGTATTATATTTTGAAGGTGAAAACAGTAATCAATATCGCATTTTGCGTACTATTAAAAATAGATTTGGCCCTGCAAATGAAATTGGTGTTTTTGAGATGTCTGAAGCAGGACTTGTGCCTGTTGATAACCCATCATCATTGTTTCTGATGGCTCATGACAGAGAAGTAGTTGGCAGCGCCGTATTTGCAGGAATTGAAGGTTCAAGACCAATTTTAATGGAAGTGCAAGCATTAATAGCAGGGACTAATATGGCAACCCCAAGAAGGGCAGTAGTTGGGTGGGATATTAATCGATTGGCTATGATCATCGCGGTGCTGAATGCTCGTTGCAAAATGTTTTTGCATGATAAAGAGGTATACCTAAACATTGCAGGGGGACTCAAAATACAGGAACCATCGGCTGATCTTGCTGTTGCTGCTTCTCTTATTTCAAGTGTAGTAAATTTACCGCTGCCAACTTCTTCAATAATCTGCGGTGAAGTTGCACTTTCAGGAGAAATTAGGAATGTCTCGCATGCTGATCTCAGACTAAAAGAAGCACAAAAATTAGGATTCAAAAAAGCAATTATGCCTAAAAATGGTAATTACTCTTCTCATGATATTGAGATAATCAAGCTTAGTCACGTAAGGGAATTAAGAGAAATTTTTAATTACGATTAAATAATGCTTCAGCAAATTCTTTGCTAGTAAACTCCCTTAAGTCCTCTATACTTTCGCCAATTCCTATAGCATGTAACTTTATCTTATAAACTTCTGCAAGTCCAATTACTACTCCACCTTTAGCAGTACCATCTAGCTTTGTTACAATTAATCCAGTAACACCAACCATTTTACTAAAGGCCTCTAATTGGCTATAAGCATTTTGGCCGGTAGTTGCGTCAAGAACTAAAATAACGTCATGAGGGGCAGTATCATCCAATTTCTTTATCGTTCTATGTATTTTTGACAGCTCTTGCATGAGATTTACATTGTTTTGTAACCTTCCTGCTGTGTCAATTAAAACAACATCAACGTTATCTTTTATAGCTTGACTTACAGCTCTATATGCCACACTTGCAGAGTCGCTACCGTACTCTCCAGTAACAATGGAACAATCAGAACGTTCTGCCCAAATATTTAACTGCTCACTAGCAGCAGCTCTAAATGTATCGCATGCAACAAGCATAACGGATTTTCCCATTTCCTTGTATTTATATGCAAGCTTACCTATAGTTGTGGTTTTACCATTACCGTTTACTCCGCATACCATTATTATATGTGGTTTTTTATCCAAAATTAACGGCTGCACGACTGGATTTAATATAGCTTCTATTTCATTCACTAATTGCTGCGTGATAATATTATACTCAACTTCCTTGTCAAATTTGATGCTTGTGAGCCTATCGATAATCAACTTAGAAGTTTTATGACCAATGTCCATGCTAATTAGCAATTCTTCTAGCTCGTCTAAAAGCGACTGATCTAATTTTTTTTTGCCAGAAAAAATACTTTTCACCCCGTCGCTAAAGCGAGAAGAAGTTTTTAACAGGCCTTTATAAAGATTACCAAATAAACTCAAGGGAATACTCCTTTTTAAATTATAAACTTAATGACAACATAGAGACGCTGGTTGTAAAGAAATACACGTATTATGTGTATTTGTAAAGTTAAACAGTCGTTTTACGGGAATTTTACTTTCAAAATTCCCGTGATACTAGTGTATTTTACTTTAGTTTTTAACCTAAATATGTTATAATGTAGAATAGCGGTTCACAGGTAATTTTATGAGTTATAATGAGAAAATTTTAGATCATTACGAAAATCCAAGGAATGTTGGCTCTCTGGATAAAAATGATCCAAATGTTGGTACTGGTTTAGTTGGTGCACCATCGTGCGGTGATGTAATGAAATTGCAGATAAAGGTCAATGACAAAGGTGTTATTGAAGATGCAAAATTTAAAACTTTTGGCTGCGGTTCTGCCATTGCTTCAAGCTCTCTGTTAACAGAGATGATAAAGGGAAGAACTATCAGTGACGTTACACAGATAAAGAATACTCAAATAGTAGAAGAGTTGTCTTTACCTCCAGTGAAGATACACTGCTCGGTGCTTGCTGAAGATGCTATAAAGGCTGCTATTCATGATTATCAAAGCAAACAAAATAAAGGTGGACATTGAGAACTAAAGCATGAGTGAATATCAAGGAGTAAACGCTATAAAGAAAGATAAAAAACTTATTACTATAACTGCGAAAGCAGTAGAAAGGATAAAGTATTTATTGGACCAAAAGAAGCATACTAACCTTGAGAAATCAGAAGAAGCAATAGGAATAAGAGTGCTAATTAAACAAAAAGGATGTTCTGGTTTAAAATATGATATTGAATATGCATACAATATTCATCCTTTAGAGTCGGTAATTGAAGAAAGCTGCAGCGATGGCCAAAAAGTTAAAGTGTTGATCGATCCAAAATCCATCATGTTTATTCTTGGTTCTGAAATGGATTATGTAGAAGAAAAATTTTCATCGGGTTTTGTTTTCAAAAATCCTAATGAAAAAGGAAAGTGTGGTTGTGGAGAGAGTTTTCATGTCTAGCAACTATTTTACATTGTTTAAAATTGAACCAACTTTTAATATCAGCTTTGGTGAGCTAGAGAAAAAATACATTGAGCTGAGCAAGACTGATATAAATAAAGAACAGTCCAAAAACATGGAAAATATCAACAAAGCTTATCAAGTGCTAAAGTCACCTCTGAAACGTGCCGAACATTTGCTGGATCTTTTTGGTGTAAAAAGCCAAAAGGATCATCTAAATTCTGAAATATTAAATGAATCAATGGAAATCAGAGAGTACTTGCTAGACTGTGACGACCTACAATTTGCAAGTAGTATGATTGATGAAAAAATAAAAGGTTGCATTAAAAACCTAATTAATACTTTTGCTGCAAAAAATTTTGATGAAGCTGCTACGCAAGTCTTAAGATTAAAATATTTACATAAGTCATTTGAGGAGGTAAAGAAAAATGCAACCAATTCAAATTTCTGAACCCAATTCAAATGAAGTAGTTTTTGGTATAGACCTTGGCACTACCAATTCTTTAATTGCTATGGTAAATAAAGCTGGCAACGTGGAGATATTTAAAGATGAGCAAGGAAGAGAACTACTGCGATCTGTAGTTTCGTATGAAAATAATACGTTAAAAACTGGCTATGATGTCGGCCCAGATGCTATCTACTCAATAAAACGACTAATGGGTAAAAGTGTTGAAGACTTGAATAAAGAAGGTGTTAATTTTGAAATAGATAATGAAAGCGAAAAAGTTATTAGGATAAAATGTTCGGAGGAGAAGTATCTCACTCCTGTTGAAATTTCTGCTGAGATATTAAAAGCTTTATGCAAGAGGGTAGAAAAATCTACAGGGATGAAAGTAAAAAAAGCAGTAATCACTGTTCCAGCCTACTTTGACGATTCAGCACGAAATGCAACCAAATATGCAGCAAAATTAGCTGGCATAGAAGTTCTTCGCCTCGTTAACGAGCCAACTGCTGCAGCGCTTTCTTACTCCATTGAAAAGAATAATAACAGCGGAATATACGCAGTTTATGACCTTGGTGGCGGAACATTTGATATTTCGATATTGAAATTACACCAAGGGGTGTTTCAAGTCCTTGCAGTCGGTGGTGATACCAAACTTGGTGGTGATGATTTTGATCATTTGCTGAGTTCAATTGTGCTTAATAAGTATAGAGAAAAGGTAAGTTTAAACAAAGAATGCTCTAGTGTCATCCCAGTCTGGGATCCAGAAAGTTTGATTGCAAATGAACACACCAGAAAGTTATATAATAAGAACTGGATTCCAGTGTCAGCTACTTACATGACAGGGCTATTATCATTCGTTGAATTACGTACCGTGAAGGAATATCTGAGCGAAAACACCTCAGGCATTTTTGAGTTTAATATTAACGGCGAATTATTTGAATGTGAAATAACTAGAGAGAAGTTTGAACAGGCAATCAGTCCTTTGGTTAGTAAAACTATTAATATAGTCACTCGTACTATAAGCGACATAGATCTCAAAGTTGACGATATAAAAGGAGTAATTTTAGTTGGTGGTGCAACTAAAATACCATTAGTTCAAGACTCACTAGTCAAGCTCTTTGAAAATAAAGTACTGAATGATACAGATCCGGATAAAGCAGTTGCCATTGGAGCAGCTCTGCAGGCTCATTATTTAACTTCAAACTCAAAAGATAGAAATATTCTCCTCGATGTTCTACCTTTATCACTTGGCATAGAAACTATGGGAGGAATAGTTGAAAAAATCATACCAAGAAATACACCACTGCCAGTTTCAGAAACAAAAGAGTTTACAACTTACATTGATGGACAAACGGCAATGAAAATTCACGTTTGTCAGGGAGAGCGTGAAATGATAGAAGATAACAAATCTCTAGCGCAGTTTGAACTAAAAGGTATACCGCCACTACCTGCAGGTTCTGCAAGAATTGAAATAGAATTTACAGTCAATGTTGACGGGATATTGACTGTCACTGCAAGAGAAAAAACTACCAGAACCGAGCAGACAGTTGAAATAAATTCAAGTTTTGGCTTAAGTGAAGCTGATATTCAAGATATGGTTAACCAGTCAATAAACAACTTTGATGAAGATATAAAGGCTCGTTCCCTTGCAGAAGCTAAAATTAATGGAAATAAACTTATAAACTTAGTTGAAAGCAATAGTATCTGCACTGACAAAAAGCTGAAAAACTTGTTGCAAAATGCAAAAAACGCTTTACAAGGAAATGACTTAAATGAAATTAATAATGCTATCGCTGAGTTAGAAAATTCCTCTTTAGAGTTGTGTGAATTAGCAAATAAATAAGAAAGTTTATACAACCTTATGCAATATCCTGTTCAATCTCAGGGCAATAGGTAGTCTAAAATTAAATGGCAACCAATCGACCTTCCCTAATTTAAACGATAGACCAACCATGCTCACACGCCCAATTATATTTTCCATTGGTACAAAACCAACTTCAGGAAACCTGCTATCCAAAGAATTATTTCTATTGTCTCCCATAACAAAAAATTGATTGTTGGGTACATAATAAACTGAAGTGTTATACGATAGCTTATTAGAAACGTTATCTATTAAAATCTCATGTTCCTTCCCATTGGGAAGCGTTTCTATATACCTCGGTATGCTATGATTTGACTCATAATCAAAAAAACTTTCAATCTGCCTTCGTTCTACTTTCTGATCATTTAGGTATAATTCCCCCTCTATCATTTGCACTTTATCGCCTGGTGTTCCTATTACTCGCTTAACGAATCTGATACTGTCGTTTTTTGTAGGTTTGAAAACTATTATGTCATCATGCTTTGGAGGGGTATAAAAAATCCTGCCGCTAAAAATGTTTGGAGCAAACGGAAGGGAATGTTTACTGTAACCGTACGAATATTTACTAGTAAAAATGTAATCCCCTTCGAGTAGAGTGCTTTTCATTGAACCAGAAGGTATGTGAAATGGTTCGAATAAAAAACTACGTATTGATAGCGCAATCAACAGCAAAAAAAACAATGAAGATAAAAATCTTCCTGCTCTTATTATCCAGTTTTTGTTTAGCTCTTCCAACTTTTCCAACTTTATTTTCCTTATAAATTAAGTTTATTATAATACATAAATTAAAAAGTGGTAATGTGAAATTTTACTCATAAACGTTATTTCTTTTTCAAAACTGTTTCTAAAGCCAAATTGTCATACCGCCCACAATTGTATGAAAGTTGTAATTGAAGATGATTCATTGCTTCCAACAGTGTCATCCGAACCATACGCGTCAAGTTAAGGAAATATTGCCCAATATAGCAACATTTAAAGTGGGTATCTTGTTTGTTACATTTATTTTTTTAGGAAGTTTTGATCTAAAATAAAATAATTTTTTTAGAAAAGTCTGTAAACTATTAGCTTTATTACTTAATATCTAAAATAGTTTTTTACCATTTCCCTTTTTCCTTATACTACTTTCCCTTAACTTGACACGTATGGTCATCCGAACTATACGAACATTATGATTTGAGCCTATCAGATCCAAGTAGCCCTTCGTTGTCATTCCAGTCTGGAATCCAGTTTAGCTATAAAATTTAAGAAAATATTTAAGAAATTTACTAAATGGGAAAAAAGGCAATCCGGTCAACATCTATTTAAAAACATTGGCGTTTTTTTATGTTTTAAACGTTTAATAACCGCGACTTAGCTGCTTTTTAACGCAACTAACCTTGAGCTATAAATATCTAAAAAATTTTCTAAGCAGAAAAAAAGGCAAAAAAGTTCCGTGTTAGATAGTGCTTACTCTCTAATCCTGCAAACTGGCGTTCTCTACTGTCTTAAACGTTTTATAAGCCCGTTTCAGCTTTTATAGGTAAAAACCTAAAAATGTTGTGAAGACATAGGGTGCACATAGTGCAAAAAATCGAATATAAGACGCCAATTATAATACTTTTTTGTCGTTTTAATCTGCACAGATTGAAGCTAAATGAATAACTCCATTACCATGATAAGAGGAATGGCGGAGTTTGTCAAGTAAGTTTTTCTTTCTACCAACTACTTGAATGACATCAAGGATGTGCTTAAATAATAATTATAATTAAGAGATCCATTGAAACTTTAAAGTTATTTAATATTGACGCTATATGCTTAAGTGTTAAAATAGAATGAGAAATTTTAGGAGTTTATATGGCAACAGGCGGAAAGGCGAAGACAGCTAGTAAAAATAACCCAACTCAGCGTAAGAAAGCTAAGCAAAAGGAGCACAACGGACGCAAAGTAAAGCCTGTTATGTTTATAGATCGTGATTTGCGCAAGAGTTACGTGTCTGCTCAATATGAAGATGGTAATCTGGTTGAAGATGAGACAAGTGGTGATCCTATAAAGTGGGAAGCTGTATAATAGGTTTGAATTTGTGGTAAAAGTTACTATTAATTCCAAGGAGTGTGAAGTAGAGCCTGGACTCACTATAATTCAAGCTTGCGAGGTTGTGGGCATTGAAATCCCACGCTTTTGTTATCACGAGCGTTTAGCAATCGCTGGTAACTGCAGGATGTGCTTGGTTGAAGTAGAGGGTGGGCCTCCAAAACCAGTGGCCTCTTGCGCTGTACCAGTTGCAGAAGGGATGGTAATTCATACCGATACTCCCAAAGTTAAGAAGGCACGTGAAGGAGTGCTTGAGTTTCTGCTGATTAATCATCCACTTGATTGCCCAATTTGCGATCAAGGCGGCGAGTGCGATTTGCAAGATATAACGATAGCCTATGGAAAAGGAACCAGCAGGCTTGATGAGCATAAGAGGACTGTGCCAAAAAAACACTTCGGACCGCTGATTGACACTGCAATGAATAGATGCATTCATTGCACTCGATGCGTTAGGTTCTTGTCCGATGTTGCAGGTACAAACGAACTTGGAGGAATTGGAAGGGGAGAGAACGTAGAGATCAGCGCTTACATAAAAAGACATATTAGTTCTGAATTGTCCGGAAATATCATAGACCTCTGTCCGGTAGGAGCTTTAACTTCAAAGCCTTACTCCTTTACAGCGCGTCCATGGGAGCTATCACACTGTGAAACTATAGATGTGCTTGATGCTGTGGGAAGCAGCATTAGAGTTGACTATCGCGGTCCTGAAGTTATGCGAATATTGCCAAGACTCAATGAAGAGGTGAACGAGGAATGGATATCAGACAAAACTCGTTTTGCTTACGATGGATTAAAAGTTCAGCGCCTTGATCGACCTTACGTAAAAAAAGATGGTAAATTAGTTCCAGTAAGCTGGAATGAGGCATTAACTGTTGCTGCAAAAAAATTAAAGAGTACAAAATCAAATAAAATAGCTGCAATTGCAGGCGATCTAGCGGATTGTGAGTCTATGCTTCTACTGAAAGAAATTATGCATAAGCTTGGTTCAGCAAATACAGATTGCAGGCAGGATGGAGCAAGGCTTATACCAAATAATCGTGGATCATATGTGTTCAACACCACTATTGAAGGTATAGAGAATGCAGATTCATGCCTGCTTATAAACACAAATCCTAGAATAGAAGCGCCAATTATTAATGCGCGTATAAGAAAAAGATATTTACAGGGCAATTTTCCTATTGCAAGCATTGGTCCTGATATTGAGTATTTATATCATGTTGAGAAGTTGGGCGATAACCCTGGTATTTTAAATAAAATAGCAAAAGGGAATCATAAATTCTGTGAGTTACTGAGCGCAGCTCAAAACCCTATGCTAATTATCGGTCAAGACGCATTGATAAGAGATGATGCTGAATCAGTTTTAGCTCTAACTGGCAAAATTGCAGAAAAATTTAACATGATCAGAGATGACTGGAATGGCTTTAACGTGCTACATAAAGCTGCAGCAAGAGTTGGTGGACTAGATATTGGGTTTATTCCTAAAAAAGGTGGAAAAAATACTCATCAAATACTAGAACAGGCAGAAAGTGGCGAGATAGAAGTTGTTTATCTTCTTGGTGCAGATGAAATTGATACATCAAAGTTAGAAAATACATTTGTAATTTACCAAGGTCATCATGGCGATAAAAGCGCACACATAGCAGATGTCATCTTACCTGGAGCTGCATACATAGAGAAATATGCAACTTATGTAAATACTGAAGGGCGAGTGCAGAGAACAAATTTAGCTGTATTTCCCCCTGGTGAAGCAAAGGAGGACTGGTTAATTATTAAGAATCTATCACAATATTTGGGCCTCCCCTTACCATATGACAGTTTATTTGACGTGAGAAAAAAATTAGATACTATTGGTTCACAGTTTAGAAATGCTGATCAAGTGGTGAAAAACAAATGGGTGCCAATTATCTGCGATGAGATAAAATTAAGTAGCATACCTTTCTCCCTAAAAGAAGGCAATTTTTATATGACAGATTCAATAAGTCGTGCTTCAAAAATAATGGCAGACTGTACTAAAGCCTTTTATGAACACGCTAGTTAACATCTTATTTATTTTGGTACCGCTACTGCTTTCAGTTGCGTATTTGGTGTACTTTGAGCGCAAGGTTATTGGTGCAATTCAACTGAGACATGGCCCAAGCGTAGTTGGCCCTTTTGGATTATTACAGCCATTTGCAGATGCAATTAAGTTACTCATCAAAGAGCCGATAATACCATTTAGAGCAAACACCATATTATTCACCATGGCTCCGATGCTTACCTTTATTTTAGCATTAATCGCCTGGGCAGTTATACCGTTTGGTGCTACAGAAAATGGACAGCAGATAATTCCTAAGGTGATAGCAAATATTAATGTTGGAGTGCTTTATGTACTAGCTATCTCCTCTTTAGGAATATATGGCATTATTATCGCAGGCTGGTCAAGCAATTCTAATTATGCATTTCTTGGCGCTATAAGGTCAGCTGCTCAGATGATTTCATACGAAGTTTCAATAGGCCTAATAGTTGCTACAGTTGTAATAACAACTGGTACGTTAAATCTTGGAGAGATGGTAGTTACGAAACACAATATGCCGTTTTGGATTGATTTGCTGATGATGCCTATAGGGGTAGTGTTTTTTATTTCTCTCCTCGCAGAAACTAACCGTCACCCATTTGATTTGCCAGAAGCTGAAGCAGAGCTCGTCTCTGGGTACAACGTTGAATATTCATCAATGCCTTTTGCTCTTTTCTTCCTTGGAGAATATGCAAACATGATTTTAGCAAGCGCTATGATGACAATATTCTTTCTAGGAGGATGGTATCCCCCATTAGAGCTTAGTTTACTGTATAAAATTCCAGGCTTAATTTGGTTCGTTTTAAAGATAGTTTTACTATTATTCATATTTGTTTGGATTAGAGCAACGATACCCCGCTACCGATATGATCAACTAATGCGTCTTGGTTGGAAAGTATTTCTGCCGATATCGGTGTTTTGGGTAGTACTTATTTCAGGAGTGTTACTCTTTACTGGAAATTTGCCAGGTTAGCTTTGTTGCAAAGCAAGCAGTATTTAGAAGGTAAAAAAAGTAGAGAGAAGCTAAAGAAGTGTGGTTACTAACGAACTGTGCCGTAAAATGAACACTTTAACAGCGTATGTCACAAAAAAAGAAATTTCTTGACAAACTCCGCCAGTCCTCTTATTATGGTATTAAGGGTATTTCTGACTCAAAACTTGTTTTTGACCTGCAGGCTCAATGACAAAATTCAGTAAAAAACTCAGGGTATTTTTTGGCGGATTACATAAAATTATGGCGGCTGCATGTCTTTTAAATTTTTTCTACATTCAGCCAAATTGCGCTTATAATAAGCGTCAGCACATTATTACAGCGCCACTTACAGTAATAGAGAGTCAAAACTCGCACCAAGGGGCTTCTTTTGCCTTTTTCCCATTTAGTAAATTTCTTAATGTTTATAGCTAAAGGTTAGTTGCATTTAAAAGCACGTAGCTATAGGATTTTTCAAAGCATTTTTTCTATTGAAGATAAGAGCATCTTTCATATATGCTATATGGCAAAATATAGAGTGCTTATGGTTCCAACTATAGTAATTTTAAGTGGTGGATTTTCTCATGAAAGAGAGATATCGCTTATGAGTGGAAAAGCCGTAAAGAAAGCGCTTGATAGCCTTTCATATAATGTAACAGAAATAGGTGTTGATAGCAACATTGCTGAAAAGCTTAAAAAAATTAATCCCGACCTTGCTTTTATTGCTCTACATGGACCTTATGGCGAAGATGGCTGCATTCAAGGTTTATTGGAAATTTTAGGTATAAAATATACACACTCCGGAGTTATGGCTTCGGCGGTTGCTATGAATAAAGCAATGTCAAAGCATATATTCCGATCTTTGAGCATTGACACTCCAAAAGGTTACATAATTAGTCGAGAAGATGTACTAAGAAATAATATTAAAATTGATTATCCGTATGTCTTAAAACCAACTAATGAAGGTTCAAGCATCGGAGTGCACATGATTTTCTCGCATGAGGATTATTTAAAACTAAAAAACATGCTTCCAGCACGTGACCAGGGAAAAGGACCAGTATCGAAGCACTGGGATGACAAGGAAGGAGCTACTTGGATGACAAGAGATTTGATGATCATAGAAGAATATATACCTGGTGTAGAGTTACATACCGCTGTATTATTCAATGAAGCAATTGGCACTATGGAAATACAACCAAAAAATAAATTCTATGATTATGAAGCAAAATATACAAATGGGTTTGCAGAGCACATATTTCCCGCTGAAATTCCTGACAATATATATAAAATGACCTTGGAACATGCATTGAAAGTTCATCAATTTCTAGGATGCAAAACTATTTCTCGCTCGGATTTTCGTTATAATCCAAAAAATGACACTTTAAAAATGCTTGAGATTAATACACATCCTGGCTTTACTGAGTTATCGTTAGTGCCGGAAATTGCAAAATTAACAAAAGGAATCGATTTTAATGAATTAGTTAAAATTATTGTTGAAGATAGTTTGTAGCACAAAAATATTAGAGACTAAGTAAATGTTGAGCAATGTTACTAGAAGCCAAAAGAGTTTTCTGCGTAAGTGTGCTTTGGTTATTATAATAGCACTCTTTCTTACGTTGGTACTCTATAGCTCGCTTGATAAAATCACAAGTCGATTTAATTACTACCTCACGTGGTGTAATGACTGCTTATCTAGCCTATTACTCAGTAGTGGATTTTCAATTGATGAAATAGTTGTTACTGGCAACAAATTTACAAATGAGAAGGACATTTTAAATTTGGTAAATAAAACGCAACCAATTATATCACTTTCAAAACTTGCCGATAATATACAATCCGTAAGCAGATGGATAAAATACGTAAGAATTCATAGAATTTTGCCTAACACCTTACACATTAACATAGACGAACATGAACCGTTTGCTCTTTGGAAAAATGATAACAAAACTTCGGTAATTGATTGTGAGGGTAAAGTGATTGTGGATGACTACCCGATAGATAATCTTGTTGTAATTACAGGACAAAACTCATTATCAAACCTAAAATTCATTAAAGATATATTGGAGAGAAAAACTCAATTAAGTGATCACATTTCTTCTTGTGTTTATGTAGGGAATAGAAGATGGAACATCATACTTGATAACGGTTCCACAGTAAAGCTGCCTGAAGATAATCCTCGTAGCGCATGGGATTATTTAAACCACTTGCAAAATACAACCGATTTTACTTTCAGCGATTGGAGCATAATTGATATGCGTATTATTGATAAAATCTTTGTAAAAAGATAATAATATGTATAATGATAAATAGCTTTTGTAGTAAATTATGAAACTAGGCGTTAACATTGATCATATCGCAACCCTTCGTAATGCACGTGGAACTTCCTATCCAGATCCACTGAAAGCAGCAGAAATAGCTATTGACGCAGGAGCAGACTTTATCACTGTACACTTACGAGAAGACAGAAGACATATTAGAGATGAAGATGTGTTTAACCTAAAAAAAAGCATCAAAACTGAGCTAAATCTTGAAATTGCAGCTACAGAAGAAATGCTTGAAATAGCAAAAAAGGTAAAACCCTATGCGATTTGTATAGTACCAGAAAAAAGAGAAGAATTAACAACCGAAGGTGGCTTGGATATCGTTAATATGTACAGCAAACTTTCTAGTATAATAGAGGAGATGCATAGCTCTAGCATAAAGGTCTCACTGTTTATCAATCCAAATATTAATCAACTCAAATATCTTGAAAAGCTAAAGATAAAACCTGACGTAATAGAAATTCATACAGGAGATTACTGTGATAATCCATCAGAGGAAAAATTACAATTAATTACTAATGCTGCAGAGTATATCAATAAATTAGGAATAGAATGCCATGTAGGACATGGCATAACTTATGAGTACGCTAAAAGGATGAAAGAGATACCCCACATCTCAGCTCTTAATATAGGCCATTATTTAATCAGTGAAGCCGTACTTTACAGCTTACACAGCGTAGTAAAAATAATGAAAATGATAATATCTAACTAACTACTGCTTCTTCCTTTTCATTTAAACTACTTGAAAGAGTTTGGCTTGCTTTAAATTTCACTCTTTTCTTTGAAGGAACAGTCATTACCTTACCAGTTTGAGGGTTACGGCACTGCTTTTCCTGGGTTATTACAACAGAAAATGTACCAATTCCATGCAGGCGTATTTTACCTTTCATATTCAGTTCATATTTTATTATTTCCAGAAAAGCATCATGAACCATGCCCAAATTAAATTTTGTTATATCTATGTCCTGACTAGAACAAATTTCTTTTAATTGTTTTACTATATCTTCTTTACTCATAAATTACCTTAATATTGAAAAAATTACACAAACAGCATATTATGTTCATAACGATAGTCAACTAAATTTATCATGAAAATAGAATACATCATACACTTTTTTAAACATTTGTATAACACTTACAAGAAATACTACCACAAAATAACTATCTCTTAGAAAATTGACATTTTTTCCGAGCTTTGTGTTGACCATATTTTTTACGTTCAACAACACGTGAATCTCGTGTCAAGAATCCCCTACTACGTAATATAGAATGTAAATCTTGGCTTATTTTACTTAACGCTCTGCTTATTCCATGAGCTAAGGCACCTGCTTGGCCAGATAGCCCTCCACCTTTTATAGTTGCAAATACATCATATTTATCTAGCATAGATGTTACAATAAATGGCATTTTCACTATTTGACACACTGATTCCCTCTTAAAGTAATCCAGTAGATTATCTTTCTTCTTAACACTGAATTTTCCACTTCCTGGTTTTATCCATACTCTTGCTGCAGACTCTTTTCTTCGGCCTGTAGCATATAAACGACCAAGCGAATCAATTGCTGACTTAGTTATTTTTTCTGATTGATTTATTACAGAATCTTCCATTTTTACTCCATTATTTTTTATTTTTACGATTTAAAGAAGCAAAATCTATCTTCTCAGGTTGCTGCCCTTGATGCTTATGTTCTGGACCAGAATAAACATATAAATTTCCAAAACGCCTACGCGCCATAGGACCATCATCAAGCATCCTCTTCACTGCCATTTCTATTACACGTTCAGGAAATTTACCATTTAAAATATTATCTGGAGTAGTTTTTTTCAAACCACCAGGGTAACCTGTATGCTTGTAGTAAATTTTATCTTTAAGTTTCTTTCCGGTAAAATGCACCTTTTCTGCGTTGATAATAATTACATTATCGCCACAATCCATATGAGGTGTATACTCAGGCTTATGCTTTCCACGCAATAGTGTTGCTACAAATGCTGCGAGCCTTCCTACCACTAATCCTTCCGCATCTATGACAAACCATTTTTTATTGATCTGTCTCTCTTTTAAGAAAAAAGTCTTCATTATTATAACTTAATTAAACACTAAACAATAGTAAGCTATGATACACTCAATTTCTCAGTAGTGTCAACAACATTAGTTATTGATTATTAAAGCAATTTGTGCTAGTAATTTAGCTGTACAACCAATATGCATAGGGAGTAGAATGTTTCGATTGATTATTATGCTTGCAACCATTTTTAGTGCTATAAGTTGCTATGCAATTGATCTTGAGGAAGCTATAAATAAAGCTATTAAAAATAGTTCAAAATTAAAATCTCAGTTTTACCAATATAAAAGCGCAGAAAAACAGCTAAAATCTTCTGGATTAGCTGGATTTTTACCTGACATTAGTTTGCAATACAATTTCGATAGTAATTTTAATCTTTATAAGAATGAAGTTGGATCTTTACCTGGAAAACGCCTTACATTGAGTCAGAGAATAATAGATGGCGGTGGAACTTTTGCCACATTCAGTAGATCAAGCCATCTTCTCAAAGCAGAAAAGACACGATTTCAACGGTTAAAACAAGAGCTCGCGCTTAATGCCGTGAAAGCATATGTTGACGTTCTACGAAGGAGAGAAACATTAAAGCTTGGAGAGCATAAAGAACGCGTCTCTTTGGAAAATTTGTCAGCGATGAAAAAACGCTTTTCTCTTGGAGAAGTTACCAACGCTGAAGTTTCACTAGCAAAAGCAAAATTTTCATCTTCAGTGTCGGAAAGAGTTGATGCTGAAGGCAAACTAAAATTAGCAAACATGACTTATCTTCACCTGATTGGTGAAGACCCTTATGAACTTTCTGAAGCTAACGATAAATTACCTTCCATTCCGGAATTAAATGAATGTTTACAATTAGTAAAAGCCAACAATCTATCTCTAAAAGCAGCAGTTTACCAAAAAAGAGCAGCCGGAATGGAAGTGATCGCCGAAACTTCCAAGTGGCTTCCTTCTTTAAATTTCACTGCAAGTACCAATCTTGAGAAGGGTGTAAAATTAGATACTCCATTAGAAAATGTTCATGTTGTTTTTACTCTTGATGTTCCAATCTTTAAAAGAGGAATAAATGCTTTTAGTATCAGTAGAGCTAAAATGGATGCAAAAAAATCCACTTACGATTATTATGAAACAGTAAAAAATATAGAAAAAGATGTTGTGAATGCTTGGAATGACGTTTTGACAGCAAAGGCTATCATTAAAGCAAGTCAAGAGGCAGAAAAAGCAGCATCTCTAGCATTGGAAGGAGTTGAGCAAGAAGTAAACTTAAACTTAAAGAGTATAACTGACCTTTTATACACTGAAGACACATTATTCAAAGCACGTTCGGACTTAGTTGAAGCAAAAAGCAATTATGTGATCAGTGTTTATAATTTGCTTTTTATGATAAATAATATAAATCTTTAAATTTAATGGTATTAGCGTTATGAATGATGAACAAGGCAATCAATCCGTAAAAGATATCCTAGAAGATATAAAAAAAGCTATATCTGGCAAAAATGCAAGTGACGATGAAGTGGAAATAGAGAAGGAGGAAGATGTGTTGTACCTTGAGAAGGAGAACGAGGAAGATGATGATGTGTTGTACCTTGAGAAGGAGTGCTTTGAAAATTCAGAAGAAGATAGTAAAGAGCAAGAGAACAAAAAAAAAGATATTAACAATGATGATCAGAGCGAGGAAATAATTTTCAATAATACCCAATTTAATATTCATAGTCACAATTTAGGAAAAGAAAAAGATGTTCGTTTGCACAATAATACCCAAACAGGTAATAACAAAGTGAATAACAGTAGCTTACAAGCACAAAATAACGACCATCTAATTTTAAAAGAGAATATGGAAGAGATCAAAGCATTGCTTGGAAAAATGCAAAATGAATTACAGAATAAGCAACAAAAAAAAGTAAATCTTACTGTTGAAGAATTAATCACGTCTCTTTTAAAACCTCAGTTGTCAGAGTGGCTAAATAAGTATCTCCATACACTGGTGAAAGAAGTAGTTGAAAAAGAGCTCAAAGATATAATCAATAACAAGTAATTTATAGGGTATTAGCAATAAAAACTAGAGTAAAAACAGCTAGAGGCAGAAAGCTATCTTCAACAAGGTGGCTGCATCGCCATTTAAATGACCAGTATGTACAAAAAACTAATAAGGATGGTTATAGATCACGTTCGGCATATAAGTTGATAGAAATAGATAATAAATTTAAATTACTCCAAGAGGGGCAAAAAATTATTGATCTTGGAGCTTCTCCTGGTGGATGGTCACAAGTTGCATCCCAGAAAGGTACAAATGTAGTTGCTATTGACATAAAACCAGTAAACATGATTAATGGAGTAGAATATATACAATGCAATATTATCAGTGAGCTTGAAATTTTAAGGGAAAGATTAAAAGATCAAAAATTTGATGTAATTCTATCTGACATGGCCCCAGAATCTTGCGGTTTAAAATCGTTGGATCATATCAGAATCATGCTTTTATGCGAAGCAGCATTGAACCTTGCAAAGCATTTTCTAAATCATGGTGGTAAGTTCGTAGTAAAAATCTTTCAAGGAGAGTCTGATAAAGATTTTTGTAACGAGTTAAAAAAAATGTTTAAAACAGTAAAGTACTTTAAACCAAAATCAAGTAGATCTGAATCTACAGAAATGTATTTGGTAAGTTTAGACTTTATCAGCAGCAG
Organism: Wolbachia endosymbiont of Cantharis cryptica; assembly: GCF_964277405.1. Classification (GTDB taxonomy): domain Bacteria; phylum Pseudomonadota; class Alphaproteobacteria; order Rickettsiales; family Anaplasmataceae; genus Wolbachia. Next base: position 500,336 of record NZ_OZ195521.1, read on the forward strand.
ACCTCCTATGTAAGAATAACAGCAAAACTTTCTAATCATGCTCTACAGCAAATTTCAATGCCATATGAGTAGCTATAGCGCTATTGACTATCAGAATGGCAAAAATTAAAGCAGTAATAAGTAATATATGAATATTCAATGATAAACTTTCAAACTGAATTAGTAATTTAAAGTATATAAAGGTTGGCATTATGATTGGCAAAACAAGAATTTGTGATATTCCTGATGCTAAGTTGTTTCGACCAATCATTAATGCATTTCCAGTAGCTGAAATATTAATTACTATCAGCATATTAAGTAATAAAGATAGGCCCACTGCTATTGAGTATTCAACATTATTACCCAGAACTACGAAGCTGAATATCGAAGAAATCACTGAAATCGGTAACCCAAACAATAACCAGTGAGCAAAAATTTTATAAGCAACTATAAACTTAGAAGAAAGTGGCTGTATGAAGATTTGTTCTAATATTCCTTCATGATAATCAGAAGCAAATAAATTACTTGTAGAGATTTGCAGAACAAATGTAGCACATATCCATGTTAACGTTAACATAATTTCTTGCTTATTGTTGTTTTCAAGTGTAAATGAAGATAGGCTTAACATTATAATAAAAATACATATCGTATAGGTAAAATTCTTATTATCTATTGTTAACTTTTTTACTGAGCCAATCATACTAGGCTTTTAAATGTTTATTATAAATTATAGTGTTTAATTTGAGGTAGTATAATTTCTTATTCATAAATTATACAGACTTTGTTATTTAATTAATAATGCAATTATGGAAGAGCTACCAAAAATAAAATTATCAGAACACTACACTCCTTCAGAAAGTGAAGAATATATGAGCGTAAAACAGTTAGAGTACTTCAGCTTAAAGTTACAATCAATGCTTGCTGAGTTGGAGAAACAAGAACTAGAAGACAGTGGTATTGATACATACTATCTTGATGAAGATAGTGGAAACGAAAAATTAATTAAGCGTAGAAAAGATAGAAAAGAAAAAATTAAGGAGGCACTAGAAAAAATAAAATTAGGCACTTACGGTTATTGCGATGGAACAGGGGAAGAAATAGGAGTCGAAAGACTTAAAGCCAATCCACTTGCTATATATTGTATTGAAGAGCAAGAGAGATTAGAAAAAGAAAAGAACGTATACAACACTGACGATTAATTTACATATATAGCTAACCCAAGCAAGCTACGTCATACCGCCTCGGCGCTAACGAGTAGCGGAATGACGGTTGTTGGTAAACCTAAGTCACTTTAGCTATAGATATCTAAACTCCTTGATTTGGTTTTTCTTCTGATCTTTTAAGTCTTTCTTTGTTTAATATAGAGCTTATCTCTTCTACACTTTTATCAATATCATCATTGATTATTACATAATCATATTTATCGCGTTTGCTTATTTCTTTTTGAGCTTCGGCTAATCTGCGTTCTATTTCACTTGCACTGTCACTATTACGCTTTTGCAAACGCAACCTAAGCTCCTCCATTGAAGGTGGGAGTATAAAAACACTTACAACTTTTTTCCTCATAAGCTTAAATAAATGAAATGCTCCTTGCCAATCTATACTCAGTAAAACGCTTACTCCATTGTTAAGGTTTTGTTCTATAAAATCTCTTGGTATACCATAAAAATTCTCAAAAACTTTGGCATATTCAAGCATTTGACCAGCTTTACATAACTCGTGGAATCTTTCTTCGGTAACGAAAAAATAGTCTTTTCCATTTATTTCACCAGGGCGAGGTTTACGCGTAGTCATAGAAACAGATCTAACTAAGTCAGTTGATCGCTCAAGTAATCTTTCTAATATGGTAGTTTTTCCAGCTCCAGAAGGAGAAGATAGAACCAATAATACACCTTCACTTTTTATGGTCATTTTTCTTTTTTAAGCAATTTAACAAGCATATTACAGAGTTTCTAATTCAATTAGCATTTTCTAGTATGGCACTTTTCAAATCAGATTTTAAAAAGCTAGAATGGTCTAAATTAGAACCTGATAAATTGGTACCAATCAGAGAAGAACTATCAAAAACAGCATAGCGCAAATCGGTTTTTTCAAAGTTTGCCTTATTCAAATTAACATTTATAAACTTTGTTCTACTCAATATTGAACCAGAAAAATCAGCATTCTCTAGATTCATATCCTTAAATTCAAAGTAAGAATAATTTACATCAAATTTTTCACCCCGTGACATTTTTTCTTGCAAATCTTCAATTGAAGTTATAGCATTCTCTGAATCTGCAAGTTTTTTCTGCCCTTCATTGTCAATCAAAATTGAATGATCAAACTTACAATCTGTTAAACGAGTATCAACAACCGAGCCTTTATATATGCTTGAAGAGTGAAAAGATGTATTACTAATTGTTGAATTACTGAAATTGCTGAGAAAAAAGCCGGTTTTCTTAAAGGCATTATTATAAAGCAAAGAAGATTTGAAATCGCTTTCAACAAAATTTGAATTAGTTACTTTTAGATGAGACCAGTTTGAGTTATCTGCTATTAAATTAAAAAACGTTGAGCTTTCTATTTCACTAGAATCGATGCTATAGTGAGAAAGCTTGCTATTATAAATTTGAGAGTCTCGTATTTTAACCTCATACATTGAAGCTGCGGAAAGGTCTGCATCTTCTATCTTTGCGGAGATAAATAATGAATGGTCAAAAAACGAACCATTCATGTTAGAATTTGCAACTTTAGTATTATAAAACTTTCCGTGACGAATGTCAGAATCAGAGACATCAACTTGATGTAGCTCACTAAAACTAAAATCAATATTGGATAAATCAGAATCCCGAAGACTTACTTCAGAAGCATATGAATGTTTTATTTTAGAACCATGCAGTATAGATTGAACAAAATTTGAATTATCACCATTTACATAGGAAATCTGAGTCTTGCTTAAATTAGCTCTATTGAAGTTACTGTCAATTATAGCAGAAGAATTAAGGCAGACATTAGAAAGATTGCTAACTGTAAAATCTGATTCTTTTATTTCTGCACCATATATATTAGCGTCTTCCAATGAGGAAAATTGTATCTTTAATTTATATAAATCCACTCCAAAAAAATTCGCATTATCAAGATTACTTTTCTGCACAACAGTATCGTTTATTTCACTGTCGCTAAAATTTACATAGCTAACATTGGAGTTTGACAAGCTGGAAAAATTTATTTTCACATTTGAAAAATTAGTATGTAAACCTATTATATCATACATTCTTACTTTTTTGAGATCAGAGTTGACAAACTCAGCATAACTAACATTAGACTGATCAAATAGGATATCTGTCAAATTGGCAGAAACAAATTTTGCAAAACTTAAATTTGCACCTTTTATTCTTATACCCTGCAAATTAGCATTGGAAAAATTAGCCCCACGTAAATCAGCATTAATAAAGGATACACCTGACAAGTCAGTATGGGAAAAATCAGCACCAATGAGACTGACTCCATCAAAAATAGATCCATTGAGGTACAATTGACTAAAATTAGCTCCATTTAAGTTAGAGCCGAAACCTTTTCCAAAATTTCCTGGAACGCCTTCTTTGTGACATTGAACTAGAAACTTAGCAAAGTCTTTTTTACTGTAAGACACATACTTTATCTTATGCAAAGTGTTTAAAAAATCACTAACCTGATTTTTTTCATCACTTATTTCATTTCCATAACACAAATGACCAACTAAAATTAATATCAAAAATCTAATCATCTTGTTTAATCTTCATTGCATTGTGATTCATTATCTTCTTTTGTCTTCACAGCCCAATCATACATTTCTAGATTTTCTTTGTTGTCTATTCTTTTATGCTCTAAAAGATGTGGTGTCATTTCAGCGATTACATTTATCATATCAATTCTTTTTCTTTCGATTGCTATATCAATAGGAGATTGAAAACTATTATTAACCGCTTTAGGATCAGCACCTTGCAATAAAAGAAAGCGTACTATATCTATCTCACCTTGTTTAACTGCGTAAATTAGAGGGGTATCTCCAAGTTTATTTCTAAGCTTTAGTACTTCTTGAGTTGTCAATCCAATTTTTTCCAATTTACTTATTATTCCTCTCAAACAAACTAAGTTGTTCTTTTTAATACAGTAAAAAAATTGCTTACTATAGTCATCAATAAATATGGTTGTCGGAAGATGCTCATTAAGGTTATCGTATTGTCGCCTATATATTGACTTGCTTTGTGCATCTTTATGATACCATTCTTTTACTGGTTCTTTGTTTAGCTTTGTCCATTTTTGTAAATTTTTCTTTTTCTCTTGTTTGCGTTCTTCGTCTTTTTTAGTAATAGATTTTACTCGATTTTTTCTATTATGATCTACAAAACTATCACCCGCTTCCTTCACTTTTTCTTTTCCAACTTGATCATCCACTTTTCCTTTTTTTTCCTCTGACAACTTATTTGTATTATCTTCTGAAAGTTTATTCTTTTCTACATCAACCTTTTGATCAATTTGTAGATCTTTTTGTTGGTTAGCTATATTCTCATTTAAGTCAGCACTTAAAGGCTCTGTTTTCAAATCTTTCTTATTGGTTACGCTTGGTAAATCTTGAGCAAATTCTTCTGTACTTCCCTTTGGCGCATTATTATTAAGGTCTGGCAAATCTTTATCAATCTTCTCACCCTCACCTATAGTTTTTTCAACCGCAGGGGCTTTGTTCTCATTGTATTGCAGCTCTTTTTTATTGGTTGTTCCTTCAATCTTGGTATCTTGTGTTTCTTTCACATTTAACTTATCAACGTTGCTTTTGGAAAATTCTGGCTCGTTCCCTTGGATTATGTTTTCTGGTAAACCTTGTTTTAGATTTTTCCTTATACCTACATTTTCATGCACAGAACCGACTGATCCGTCTGCGTCAATTTTTTTTTCTTCAAATTGCTCTACAGCAAACAGGCTAGGTGATCCAAATACGACAAATAACAATGCAAAGTATAAAACACTCTTCATAAATATTCCAAGCATAAGCTTAATTAAGATGATACTATAATCAAATAATTAATCTATAGTAAAAAACGAACATGAGAAACGAAGAGCGATTCATAACTTTTGTAGAAGTAGTGTGGCTGACTCTACTAAGAAAAATATGAGAATTCATCTGAATTTTGTAGCACCATAAAAAATTCAACAAAGTTAGGTATGTTTATATATCTCAATAGGGCCAAATATAGCAATTCTGTATCATGCTAAAATAATACGCGGAAGGAGAGGGATTCGAACCCTCGATACGACTTTTCAATCGTATAACGGTTTAGCAAACCGCCGCCTTCAGCCGCTCGGCCACCCTTCCAAATCTTAACCCAAAGATAAATACCCTACTATAATACCAAGACTTCACAACCTGTCTAATGCTTTTAATAGCGGTTTTTATACTATAAATAGCAGAATCTCTTTATAAGCCTGTCAATAACTGTAATTTTACTATAGCACAACAATCCAAACTAATACGCATCAATTTCCACTTTTAATAGCGTTTTCAATGATTTTGTTAGCCTCCTCTATGCCAACCCACTTTCCAACTGTTACTGTTTTTCCTTTCTCTAGATCCTTATAGTGTGAAAAGAAATGAGCAATTTTATCTAGCAGGTTTTTAGGTAAATCAGAATAATCTTTCACGTTATCATAATAGCTATCAACGCTGGAAACAGGCACAGCTAGCACTTTTTCATCTTCTCCTTTCTCATCCTTAGTAAGTAAAGCACCTATTGGACGCACCGATATTAAAACATTAGATGCTAAGGGGAATTGAGTTAATACCAGAACATCCACAGGATCACCATCACCTGCACAGGTATTTGGGACAAATCCATAATTGCAAGGGTAGGTCATTGAGGTAGATAAAAACCTGTCAACTTGCAATAATCCAAGTTCTTCATTAAACTCATACTTTACAGGCTCAGCATTTGCACCTATTTCAATTATCACACTCATTGCATCTGATGCTGGAGTTATTTTACTCAAATCCATAAATTACCTTCCATTAAGAGTAAACATTATACAATATATACTTTTAAGTTGCCACATTTATGTAATTTTATCTTTATGAGCAAAAACTGTCACATAGCTGCTTTGCATATAACTATCTGCTAACGGTTAAATTAACTTAGATAAGTAAATAGCAGCTTTGCAGCCTGTTTTTATGAATGAAGATAAGACGTTGTAACCAAATGCGCTTTCAGCATTGTGTTCAATTGCAATATCTCTGTGTTCCAATTCCTCATCGCGAAATTTACTTATAGTTTCTTTTAATTCTCCATCTTCTAAATGCGAAACTTGCTCTTTGTAATGCTCCCCGATCACTTCTTCAACTGCAGCAGTGCAAGCCATGGCAGCTTTTTTGCCCATAATGGCAGTTGCAACGCCAAGTGACACTCCTAAAACACGCCAAACTGGCAGCAAAACAGTAGGACGAACTTTTTGCTCTTTGATTTTCTCATTAAAATAGTGAAAATGTTTTTTTTCCTGCTCTTCCATTTCAATTATTTCATTAATTATAGAAGATTTTTTAAGAATAAATTTTTGACCAGAATAAATGCAAATAGCTCCATATTCCCCAGCATGGTTTACTCTAATTGCTTGTTGCAGGAACTTACTGTTGCTATACCTTAAATTATTTAGATTTCTCTCTTTCTCCACAATACACCTTACCTGATACGAACAGAGCTGCTATGAGATAAATTAGATTCCATGTTGCTAAGGAAACACCTAAAACGTAATGAGGTCTGTCACAAGATGGAGAGTAATTAGGATTCAATAGATTATTTCTGAGCTCTTCTACACTAGTGTTAACACTTGTCTGCTCTGTGCATCCTAAAACGTCATGAAACCAATGAAGCTCAAGACCTACATGATAAAAAGATATTATTGCACCTACAAGGTAGCTACAAAACATTGCATAGATTAAAATTTTGTTGTTTTTTAGTATGCACACCACTGCAAGTAACCCTGCAACATAGTAGACTATCCGCTCGTATATACATAACTCGCACGGTAGCATATTGAAAAAATATTCTAGCACATATGCAAAAATTAGAGCAACGGCGCTCGACAGCAGAAAGATTGCAGGAATTTTGGAGTTATTACACATAACTTAATTATAAAAACCTCTGAAAGTATAAAGCAGAGAATTTATTTTACATAGGGATTTTTATTTTTTTTCAAAAGCAACCTAACTGGTACGCCTTCTGCAAAGAAATTTTTTCTGAGATCGTTAGTTAAATAGCGCTTATAACTTTCATCAACACTCTCAGGCACGTTACATATCAAAGAAAAAGCTGGAGGTTTAGTGCCAATTTGAGCAATATACTTCATCTTAATCGCTCTACCTTTTACAAGCGGGTGAGAGTGTCTATCTAAAGCATCGATTAGCCATTTATTCAATTTTGCAGTGCTGATCTTCTTGTTCAAGGATTCGTTCACTTCAAGACACTTATCTATCACATCACTGCAACGCATACCTTTCAACGCAGAAATTGTTATAGTTGGCACTTCCAAGAATAACCTGGTTACTTCCTGCTGTTTCACAAATTTTATTAACTTACTCCTATCATCTTTACCTATTAAATCCCATTTATTTAAAACAATGATAATCCCCTTCCCTTCTCTGATTGCGGCTTCACCAATTGATAAATCCTGCTGCTCAATACCAAGCAGAGAGTCTAGCATTAAAACCACCACATGAGAGCGCTTTATTGATTCCATGCTTTTTTCAACAAACCTTGATTCTAAGTCATCTATAACATTTGCCTTTCTGCGAATTCCTGCGGTGTCAATGAGAGTTATTAGCTCTCCATTACGATCGTATACAATATCTACAGAATCACGCGTAGTGCCTGGCTCTGAACTCACTATTACTCTGTCTTCTGCAAGTAAACTGTTTAAAAAAGTTGATTTTCCAACATTTGGGCGACCGATTATTGCAATTCTCAATTTGCTGGGTTCATTTTCAAATAGCTCAGCATTCTCGTTTAAATCTTCAGATAATGCATCATAAAGATCAACCATACCAAGATTATGTTCAGCAGAGATATATACCGGGCCTATAAAATCAAAAAACTGCAGGTAATCAACATTTTCAGATTTATGACTTTCACATTTATTTGCTATTAATATTACAGGTTTATTCGTTTTTCTCTTCAGCCACTTTGCAAATTCTTTGTTTCGCTCATTTTGCACTTTTGCATCAACAAGAAAGAAAATTACATCTGCACTCAATAAAGAAAATTCTATTTGCTCAATAACTTGCAATGAAAAATTAGTTTGGTCATTCCATCCTCCTGTATCTATGACTTTAAATTCTAAATCGCTAATTCTTCCTATTCCCTCTCGTCTATCCCTCGTTACTCCTGGAACATTACTAACTACTGCTGCTTTTCTTCCCACCAGTCTGTTAAAAAGAGTCGACTTGCCAGCATTTGGTAGGCCTACTATAGCGATTTTTAGCATAATTTAAGAACATCAAAGTAAATTATAACCAAAATTTTGCAATTTAACTATTGACTTTATATATAACCAGCACAGATTTCGCTAACAAGTAGCGAAATGGCCATTCATCAAAACCTCAGCTAGCGATATGATGAATCTAAAATTAAAAATGATGAGCTAACCCAAACTCTAAACCATATACGCCAAATCTGTTTGTAATAGTTGCAGTAGTGGACTCAGTGCGTGCAGTTTCATCAACTTCACTACTTTCTCCAGAAGGAATATATTTTTCACCTTGCGGTATCTTGATTGTAGGTACAATGCCTTTAAACTCGTTACCGAGAATGCCGAAATAGCGCAGACCAGCAAACACTTGGGTTTGTGTTGTAAGCGGATAATTAACACCAAGTTTTGCTTGATAAGCAAATGCATATCTTGTCCTCCCTAAAAACTTGACCTTAGTCAACCCTCCACCAACACCAATATACGGAACAAATTGCATTCCTTCTTTATTAAATTCGTGATATACATTGATCATTCCAGCTAAATTATTAAAGCCTTTATTTTTCATCTTAAATGCAACTCTAAAATCTGCTTCAATAGTTTTACTTTCAATAGCCTCCCTAACGTCTTCACATTTTTCAGTATCTACTTTAACATCCTTTTTCTTAATCTCAAAAAACTTAATACTTCTCCAGGGTGAGTCACATTTTGTTCCAGCAGAAGTATCCTTACTACGACGAAGTTCAACATATCTTGCTTTATTTTTATTCGAATAGTCTTCATCGTATAAGTCAGTTTGAGAATATAAGCCTTCAAACTCAACTCTCATATTTTCTAACAAATATCCTACTGCGGCACTACTAGCAAATCCCGGAACGTATTTAGGGTTATATCCAGCTTCAATTCTCTCTTCCTTACTAATACTAAAAACTCCATCTTTATCTGTACCCGCATCTTCTTTCCCTTTTAAAGGCCCTATTGCATTAAATAATGCTCCAAAATAATTAGCTTTAACATAAAAATTTTCTAAGTTGTTTATTTTAATATCATTAGATAAGCACCTAAATGAAAAGATAAGCAAAGTTACTAATACACACAAATTTTTACTCATCACTATAGCCCTCTAGTATAAACCATACCTTTTTAGCATAAGAAGGCGTTTATGTCAAGAGCAGTTTACACTCTAAAAAAAATAATGCATACTTCGTTAAACTTCTTGCATAACCTAAAAAAAGGTAAAAGAAGCCCTAGTCACTTTCTATTTTCAGTATTGGCGTTTTTAAGTCTTAAACGCTGCAATTTAGCGACTTTTAAACTGCAACAGACCCTTAGCTTAAATGCTAAGAAATTTACTAAGCAGAAAAAAGGCAAAAGAAAACCCGCGGTAGCTAGTATTCAAATTCTCCCTTGTTCTATTTGACGTTTTTGATGTCTTAAACGCTTTATAAGCGCGTTTCAGCTTGTGTAGGTAAAAACCTAGAAGTTTTATAAAGACATAAGGTGCACATAGTGCGAAAAATTAAACATGAGACGCCAAATACAAGTTTCCTTGTCGTTTTAATCTGCAGATTGCGAAGTTAAATAAAATAGCTTCACTTCCATGATAAGAGGACTGGCGGAGTTTGTCAAGTCATTTCATCCAACACGCTGCCAAAAGTTTGTTATGCAAGAAGTCTATTTTAATATAATTTAAGGGCATCTTCTATGTAAAGTAAATTATAACCAAAATTTTTCAATTTAATTATTGACCTTATAGATCATATGAATATTCTAGAATTGGGATATTTTATCCTAATTTTATTACGTAGAATGGAGGTCATTATGCCAATATTAGAACGAATAGCAAGTGTAGGTAATGAAAAATTAAAACAACAAGGATATTCACATAAAACAGAATACCCAACAAAAACAGAGAATTTGCAATTAAGCATGGTAATGCAGGAATGCGTTGATGAACGTATGCGAAAATATATCCTAGATATGCTAAAAAAAATACATTCACTGTATATATCAGATCAAACCATTCTCAATTTTGTACATACGAAATTATTTGACGGAAAAATGATAGGGATAGAGGGCTGTTTAAAACTCACAGAAGATGGAAAAAAGCAAAAGATCATGTTTGGTGTCCCATGTAACATTTATCCAGACTTACATAATACTTATCCATACTTAGAAACAATATCATTAATAGATTATTTAATAAAGTATTCATCCTTGCTTGAGAAGAATCAGTCATACATTGATGAGAGTGAAAGACATCAACTAGATAGTCTCTTGTTAAAAATATATGGTCTAGTTTTAACATGTACTAATGTGAGCAAAGAAAGTTTGAACCTATTGCCAAAAGATATACTGAAAAAACGCGAAGACTGCTTGTCAAAGCGAAGAAAAATTGTATGTGAAAGCATTGAAAATGGTGAAGAAGATGGCGTTATAGTAGAAACAGATAATGGACGTTATTGTATAGAATGTCCAGCAGAAAGTGTTGTAAAACCTGCAACATTTATGAATTCTCCAGAATTTAAATACTTGGAGGGTGGTGTACTACAGATCGGGGAAGGAGGTGGTGCAGTCCAAATACAATATGGAGAATATCGTCGTATAAAGGGCATACTTCAGATGACTTTTGCAGTGGGTGATGAAAAAATTGTAATGATTTTATATTCTAAAGATCCCTCAGACTTTGGCGAAATAATGGTGGATATGGACGGTGAAAACTGCAAGCTTTTCTTAGAACCTGTTTAAAATCTCGAAAGGATAAGGTAAAATAGGGGTAGATTAAGAATGAGGTATATCTATGCGAAAAAGTTATCCAAGTGATATAAGTCGAGAGCAATTTGAAAAAATCAAACCAATTCTGGAGAGTAGCAGGAGGAAAACAAAACCAAGAAAACTTGATTTATATGATGTATTTTGTACAGTATTATACGTCCTAAAAAGTGGTTGCCAGTGGAGGATGTTGCCAAAAGATTTTCCAAGGTGGGAGAGCATATATTATTATTTTCAAATGTGGAATAAAAAGGATGGAGAAGAACCAAGTTTGTTGGAATTAGTCTTAAAAAAAATTAGTTGGAGAGGTCCGTATCAACAATGGTCGGAAAGAGAAAACCAGTTTCTGCATAATTGATGCTCAAAGCGTTAAAAACGCAGATACTGCTGAAAGAAAGGGTTATGATGCAGGTAAAAAGATTTCAGGTATAAAGCGTCATATCGCAGTTGATACACAGGGCTTGCCACATGCAATTCATATAACAACGGCAGAAGCAACTGATCGTAGCAGTGCTGTAAAAATGGTGGGAAATGCTAAAGAAAACCTCTCTGAAGTCAAAAATATACTCGTTGATGCTGGCTATACAGGAGAAAATTTTGCAACACAAATAAAAGTAACTATTGGTGCAGCTGTTGAGGTAATAAAACGAAGCGAATTACATACCTTTGCTGTATTGCCAAAAAGATGGGTTGTTGAGCGGTCTTTTGCTTGGTTGGAAAAATGCAGGCGATTGTGGAAAAACTGTGAGCGAAAACTCAATACTAGCCTACAAATGGTCGTTCTTTCCTTCGTTTCTCTCTTATTGCGAAGATTTTAAACAGGTTCTTAGAGAATTGTGAAGAACTAAAAAAAGAACCTCGTATAAGAAAGGTTGTTGAAGCTGCTGAAATTTCCGTGCAAACAGAAGGCAGTGAAGTTAGTCCACCTTCTGCTACTTTGGAGAATACTGGTACATTTAAACATTCACATAGTAGTGGCCAAAAATCACTAGCGCATTAACAATTACTATACATACACTGTTGCATGTAGCAATGGTGTATGTGTATAATCAATAGGATTTGTAAGCTTGATAAAGTTTACAACTAATTTGAAAACTACTTTATCGTATGCAAGACTTTAAAATACTAGAGAACTTACAAGCTAAAGCACTGGAAGCTGAAAAAGGAGGTGGTCCTGACAGGATTACCAAACAACATGAAAAAGGGAAATTAACTGCTAGAGAAAGGCTTAGTATATTACTCGATGAAAATTCATTTGAAGAATACGATAAATTTGTGAAGCATCATGCAACTGACTTTGGCATGCAAAATGCTAATTTTCTAGGTGATGGTGTTGTAATTGGCCACGGCACTATTTATGGCAGAAAAGTTTTTGTTTATTCTCAGGATTTTACTGTCTTTGGTGGGTCGCTTGGTGCATCGCATGCAAAAAAAATATGCAAAATTATGGATATGGCAATCAATGCCAGGATTCCAATTATCGGGCTAAATGACTCTGGCGGAGCCAGAATTCAAGAAGGAGTAAATTCTCTTGCTGGTTATGGAGAAATTTTTCAAAGAAACGTAAATGCATCAGGCGTTATACCACAAATTTCTTTGATCATGGGGCCATGTGCTGGTGGTGCAGTTTATTCCCCAGCATTAACTGATTTTACTTTCATGGTAAAAAATAGTTCATACATGTTTATAACCGGACCAGATGTAGTAAAAAAAGTCACCTACGAAGATGTAAGTTTCGAAGACCTCGGTGGTGCAAAAATTCATACAAGTAAAACAGGAGTGGCAGATTTCGCGTTTAATAATGATGTTGAAATGCTGCTAAAAATACGTGAATTCTTTACTTTCTTACCAGCAAACAATCAAGAATCACCGAAATCCTTATCAACCTGTGACGAGGTTGATGACATTGATGAATCTTTAAACACTCTAATCCCTAGCAATCCTAACACTTCCTACGATATGTATGAGCTCATTGAAAAAGTTTGCGATGAAAGGAAATTCTTCGAGTTAAAGCCTGATTTTGCCCGTAACATCATGATTGGTTTTGGCAGAATTGGAAGAAATACTGTTGGCATTGTTGCAAATCAACCTATGCACCTTGCAGGGTGCTTAGATATCGATTCTTCAAGAAAAGCTGCAAGGTTTGTGAGGTTCTGCGATGCATTTAACATTCCGATCATCACACTTATTGATGTTCCAGGGTTTCTGCCAGGTACAAATCAAGAATACAATAATGTAATACAACATGGAGCGAAACTGCTTTATGCTTATGCTGAAGCGACCGTACCGAAAATTAGCCTTATCACCAGAAAAGCGTATGGTGGTGCATACATTGTTATGAATTCTAAACATCTAAAAGGCGATATAAATTATGCTTGGCCAACTGCTGAAATAGCCGTCATGGGTCCTGAAAGTGCAGTTGAGATTATATTTCGACACGAAAAAGATCAGCAGACATTAATTAAAGAATACAAAGAGAAATTTGCTAATCCATTTTTTGCTGCATCGCATGGATACATTGATGATATCATAGTACCAAGTAAAACAAGGCACCACCTTCACAAAGCACTAGAGCTATTGAAAAATAAGAAAGTAGAAAGAATATGGAAGAAACATGATAACCTACCTTTGTAACCTTGGTTCTTTTAAACTTTGTAGCCAATCAGAGCACTTTAAGCAAAGATACTCATAATTATACCAGCTAGTTGTGAAAAAGACTTCAAGTGGAAGTATATAAGTAAGGTACTAACTGACCTTAAGCATCCCATACTGAATTTTTTTGTCAGCTTGCAAAATAATTGTTTTAAAATTTTTAACAGCGTTGTTCTCCTAGTAACCAGAACTTTTTTAGTTCTTCCAATGTTCCGTTGAATTTATTTCTGTCACATGGTCCGATCCCTTTTACCGAATGCGGCTCAGGTCCCGTCTGACCGTCAGTGTACTGCCACAGAACCCAGTCATTCCATCCTTTCGGCAACATTGGACTTTCTCCCCATCTTGCTATCCAGAGCGGAAATTTAGTTAAAGTAGGTGTGGCAAAATCCTTGAGAAAATAAGCACTTCCATAAACCAGCGGTAAACGACCTGTTATTTTATGAATTTCATTAACAAAATCTTCCGCTTGCTTTGGCGTTATATTGTCTCCTCTATTTTCTTCAATATCTAGGGCAAGCAATACTTGAGAATCATTCCCAACTACTTTTAAAAAATGCTCTGCTTGGTCTTTTCCTTCCTCTCTTACTGCAAAATGGTATGCTCCCCAAAGCAATCCCTCTTCTTCAGCAGCTTTCCTTCTCTCCTCATATGTTGGATCTACATATTTTAGTCCCTGTGTCGCTTTATGCATGATCCCTAATATTCCATCTTCTTTTGCTAACTTAAAATCTACACTTTGCTCCCAGTGCGATAAATCTACAATTACATTTTCTACCATTTGTTGCTCCTATTTCGGACCTTATTAATTACTTTACATAGATACAAGCAGTTTCAGTGTTCTGCAATCATAAACAATTGAATGAACGCAATAACATGAGTATAATCAGTGTGCCGTTACCAAGACTCGAACTTGGGACCTCGTCATTACCAATGACGTACTCTACCACCTGAGCTATAACGGCAGGGTTCATATATAATGATAATGAATAACATAAAAAAGAATAAGGAAAAAGAAGAGGAGAAAAAAAGATTAGCGAAAGCTTTAAAGCAAAATATTTTGAAAAGAAAAAAACAGCAACAGAGTAGACAAGATGCCAGAACTACCGGAAGTGGAAGTAATCTCTAATTTTTTGCTTGATAAAATCAAAAATAAGCAAATTAGCAATGTTATAGTTAATAATTGGAATTTGCGTGTACCAATAACAAAAAATATTGATGATATTCTAAAGGGCAAAGTTATAAGCAATATCAAGCGTAGAGGTAAGTATACGATCTGGAATATAGATGGTAGTATGGCTGTAATCATACATCTTGGTATGAGCGGAAAGCTCATATATGCTGAAGATTATCGAGCGCAGAATAAACATGATCATGTGATATTTTTATTTTCCGACAATACCTCAATAATTTTTAATGATTCAAGAAGATTTGGATTGGTCATTGTTGTAAATAAAGAACAAGAAGCAATTTTTTTTAACGATTTTGGAATAGAGCCTCTCACAGATGAATTTAATGGAAACTATTTACAAAAGTTGCTGGGGAACAGAAAAGCAAATATCAAATCAGCGTTAATGAATAATAAATTGATAGTTGGAGTAGGCAATATATATGCTTCTGAAAGTTTGTTTAGAGCTCGTATATCACCTCTCAGGCCAGCACAAGATTTGACGTATAAAGAGTGCGAAAAACTCGCTACTGAAATAAAAAATACTCTGAGTGATGCAATCACTGCAGGCGGTTCAACGCTGAAAGATTATGCACAGCCATCTGGATCTGTTGGATATTTTCAAAATAGTTTTTATGTATATGGTAAAGTTCAAAAACCTTGCAAGATTTGCAATAATATCATAACACTTATACGGCAAAATGGTCGTAGTACTTATCTCTGCAGTGTATGTCAGAATTAATTTTTGGATATGATATTTTCACCTAAAAAAGATCCGATTGATTTGTTTTCAAAGTGGTATGAAGAAGTACTTAATTCTTCATCAACTGCAATAACGCTAGCAACTTGTAGCAAAGACTGCATTCCATCTGCAAGAGTGGTATTACTAAAGGAATATAGTAAAGAAGGCTTTGTGTTCTTTACTAACGTAAATAGTAGAAAAGGAAAAGAATTGACCGAGAATCCTAGAGCTGCGTTGGTGTTTCACTGGATAGAATTTTCTAGGCAAGTACGAATTGAAGGAGATGTTAAGCTTCTAAACGGTAAAAAGGCCGACGAATATTTTTCCTCTCGAGCACGCGATAGTCAAATTAGTGCGTGGTGCTCAAAACAATCGAGCGTTCTGAAAAATTGGCAAGACTTCGAGCAAGCTATTGAACTGAAGGAGAAGGAATTTTACAATACACAAGTCCCTCGTCCTGATTTTTGGGTAGGATTTTGTGTAATCCCAAAAGTAATTGAATTTTGGCAAGAAGGTGAGTACAGAAGGCACATCAGATTTAGGTACACCCTTATTGGGGAAAGCAATTGGAAAGTGGATCAGCTATATCCTTAACTACATTCATAGCTCAAGACCCTTCTTATTGAGAATTAGCATAAGAAAAATGGTATTTCGGTGATAGGCAAGGAATTAAAGGAAGTTCTTCCTTTAATTTGAGTATTATAGCTAACAAAGGTAAGATTTCCTCTTCTGTCATACCAGTGCTTGACACATGAGCATTGTGATTTGTAGGTAATTTGCGTAGCAGAGGGTGTCATGCAAGTAGCTGACACTGGCATCTAGGATCATCAAAAACGCTGCATTTTAAGACAAAATTAGCTACTTTTACATTCACCAACTCAGCTAGTGTCTGGGCACTGGGATCTGGTAGGCTTAAATCACAATGTTCGTACAGCCATAACCCTAGAGGCACTATTTCTTACCCAATGCAGATATTGTACGGTACTGTCTACTTGGTCATCGTAGCGCGTTTCCGGAAACATAAAAATTTCATACTCAAAATCGTTGAGCCATACTGCTTGGTGCGGCAAAACAACCCTACCAGACTCTATAATTGGAACAATTTGATGAAATCAAGTGAGCTTACCATCATGTGGCACTATCTCGATAACAGGTAGGTCACTATTTGCCTTTAGCTCTTGAATCAATTGCTGACCACTCGTTTTTGCTTCGATCAAAATTGCGTGTGGTGCCCATCTTGCTGCTAGTGACAGAACTTGCTCTTTAAGCTTTGGATATTCAAGTTTTGCACGATATACATCAAGTAAATAGAATTTATTATCTATTTTTACCCAAGTAGTGCAGACGCTAAAGTTACTAATGTCGCTTGTTGAAACCGCAGTATCCCAACTTTGTGTTATATGCGAGAGATTATCAGGAAAATTTCTATAGCGCTTCAGCCACTCTCGTTTAATTATGCCACTTTCAAGTGGCATAGGGTTTTGTTGATATTGCGCAGCAAAAGCGTAACTACCAAGCTCAGCCTTTATCATCTCAATTTCTTCTTTTCCTTCATCTAGGGGATATAGCAACTGACCTTCCTTTCTTAGAACCTGTTTAAAATCTCGAAAGGATAAGGTAAAATAGGGGTAGATTAAGAATGAGGTATATCTATGCGAAAAAGTTATCCAAGTGATATAAGTCGAGAGCAATTTGAAAAAATCAAACCAATTCTGGAGAGTAGCAGGAGGAAAACAAAACCAAGAAAACTTGATTTATATGATGTATTTTGTACAGTATTATACGTCCTAAAAAGTGGTTGCCAGTGGAGGATGTTGCCAAAAGATTTTCCAAGGTGGGAGAGCATATATTATTATTTTCAAATGTGGAATAAAAAGGATGGAGAAGAACCAAGTTTGTTGGAATTAGTCTTAAAAAAAATTAGTTGGAGAGGTCCGTATCAACAATGGTCGGAAAGAGAAAACCAGTTTCTGCATAATTGATGCTCAAAGCGTTAAAAACGCAGATACTGCTGAAAGAAAGGGTTATGATGCAGGTAAAAAGATTTCAGGTATAAAGCGTCATATCGCAGTTGATACACAGGGCTTGCCACATGCAATTCATATAACAACGGCAGAAGCAACTGATCGTAGCAGTGCTGTAAAAATGGTGGGAAATGCTAAAGAAAACCTCTCTGAAGTCAAAAATATACTCGTTGATGCTGGCTATACAGGAGAAAATTTTGCAACACAAATAAAAGTAACTATTGGTGCAGCTGTTGAGGTAATAAAACGAAGCGAATTACATACCTTTGCTGTATTGCCAAAAAGATGGGTTGTTGAGCGGTCTTTTGCTTGGTTGGAAAAATGCAGGCGATTGTGGAAAAACTGTGAGCGAAAACTCAATACTAGCCTACAAATGGTCGTTCTTTCCTTCGTTTCTCTCTTATTGCGAAGATTTTAAACAGGTTCTTAAATATAAAATCCTTGCAGATGCAGCGCGTGATGCTGTACTGGTGTACTTATTTGCAGTTACTCGGATGACGGGGACAAGAGGTATTGGCTTTCTGATTGAGTAGATAATCTCGTTATTTTCAGACACCATTGGCAAACAAATATGGTGCCATATGTTTCTCGGTTTTGAGAGAAGATGCCCAGTTAAGTCCTCCTGATGTAGTCTGTGCATTACAAGAACGATGACTCCTTTTTTCCTGTCATTGAGCCTAGTTACTAAAGTCTGATCGAACCAGTTTATTGCACATTTTCTAAACGTTTCACTCAAAGCTTGAGTAGAACTAAGCGGATCATCAACGATGATAAAATCACCACCTTCACCAGTTAGTGTTCCACCAACTGATGTTGCGATTCTGTACCCTCTCTGCACTGTTTGAAATTTATATTTGGTGTTCTGGTCTTTGGACAGTTCTACCTCTGGAAATAGCGCTCTATACCAACTAGACTGCATCACGCACCTGGTGTCGAGCGAGTGCTTTTCGCTGAGCCGCTGAGAATAACTTGCAACTATTACTCTCGCAGTTGGTTGGTTTCCCAGTATCCATGCAGGCCATGCAACACTCACGCACATGGACTTCATCGAACGCGGTGGCATATTGAATATTATTCTCCTTACTTCACCAGCACTTGCTGCTTCAAGCCTGTCTGCTATAATTTTTATATACTGATAATTGTTATACTCACACCCCGGCATTACCGTTTTAAAGCATAGTTCAATAAATTTTAAAAAGCTCATGTTACCACCCCCTATCAGGTATCCCCTTCTTATCATCTTAATCTGTCATTCCGGTGCTCTTTTCCCTCTCATCCCAGTACTCTTTTCTGTCATCCAAGTAGCCTCTGTGGTGTCATTCCAGTGCGTGACGCTGGAATCTACTTTATAGTGGTGTCATCCCAGTACTGGGATCCAGAAAAGTTTGCTTGTGAACAAGCAAACTAGCATGGAAAGTAGCTGATCTTATACTAAATGAATGTTTTTGATGAGGTTGAATGAAAAGCTGGATTCCAATACTGGAATGACATCCTACTAGTGAAGTTTATTCTTGAATATATTAACTATAAATATTGAGAAATTTACTAACTAAAAAAAGGCAAATAAACCTCCGAGTAGCTGGTTTTGACTCTCTATTACTGTAAGTGGCGCTGTAATAATGTGCTAACGCTTAATATAAGCGCGATTTGGCTGAGTGTAGAAAAAATTTAAAAGACATGCAGCCGCCATAATTTTATGTAATCCGCCAAAAAATACCCTGAGTTTTTTACTGAATTTTGTCATTGAACCTGCAGGTCAAAAACAAGTTTTGAGTCAGAAATACCCTTACTATCATGATAAGAGGATTGGCGGAGTTTGTCAAGTCGTTTTTGCATTCAAATTTTCCCCGTTTATAGCTTAGATGCCATTTTGATGATATCCTTCTCGTAGGCCTATGTTCGTCCATTTTCCGTGACAGTTAAAAGAAATCAGTAGAAAAAGTTACTGTAAGTCATGTATTTTAAGGCTATAATAGTCAAAAATACATGATGTATGGACGATTTTATAAGAGTTAAGGGTGCAAGGGAACATAATCTGCAAGGTGTGGATGTCAATATACCAAAAAATAAGCTAGTTGTTGTAACTGGGCTGAGTGGTTCTGGCAAATCTAGCCTTGCGTTTGATACGATTTACGCAGAAGGTCAACGCCGATATGTAGAAAGTCTCTCAGCCTATGCGCGCCAATTCCTCAACATTCAGGATAAACCGGATGTTGAATCGATCACAGGCCTATCTCCTGCAATATCCATTAATCAAAAATCAATCTCAAAAAATCCAAGATCAACAGTTGGAACTGTTACTGAAATTTATGATTATCTGCGCTTAATATATGCCCGAATAGGAATTCCTTATTCGCCTGCAACTCAATTGCCAATAACAAAACAAACTGTTTCTCAAATTGTAGATACTATAATGGTATTACCTTTAGAAACTAAAATATATATACTTGCCCCTATTGTACGTGGCAGAAAGGGAGAGCATTACAAAGAGATATTGGAAATTAAAAAGCAAGGTTACGTAAGACTAAAAATAGATGGTGAAATACATAATATAGATGATTTACCTAAGCTTGATAAAAACAAGAAACACGATATTTTTGTGGTTGCAGATAGGGTGTCAATATCAGATGACATAGGAAATCGACTGCCAAGCAGTGTAGAATCCGCATTAAGACTTGGTCATGGCTTAATGTATGCAGAAATAATGAACTTGCCTGATAATCATGATTCTGAGTATAAAGATGGTCAAATTTTAACTTTCTCAGAGAATTTTGCATGTCCGGAGTCCGGCTTCACTCTTGAGGAAATAGAACCAAGATTATTTTCTTTTAACAGCCCTTACGGTGCATGTGATTCATGTAATGGGCTTGGTAAAAAGCTGGCTGTTGATGTAAAACTGATAGTGCCAGATGAAACGCTTTCAATATCTGAAGGCGCATTAAAACCAGTAGGATCAATGTTCCGTCAAGTGCACACAAGTTATGGATTTCTAAAAAATGCAATCCTATCGCTAGCTGAAACCCGCAAATTTAGCCTTGATGTTCCATGGAAGAACATAGATCAAGAAGTGAAGGATGTAATACTTTTCGGCTCCAAAGAAATGAAATTTCAAGGTTTGGTCAGTATCTTAGAATGCCAGATGGATTATGATGAAACACTTAGTGAGCGATATTGCTCTGTCACTCACTGTAAAGAATGTACTGGCTATAGATTGAGAAAAGAAGCACTTACAGTGAAAATTGATGGCAAACATATAGGTGAAATATCTAGGCTCAGCATCGATGAATCCCTTAAGTGGTTTGAAAATTTGCCAGACAAGCTCACAGAACAACAGAAGCAAATCTCGGATAAAATATTAAATGAAATAATCAAGAGGCTGACATTTTTAAAGAATGTAGGGTTAAACTATCTTACACTTGACCGTGAGTCTAGCACTCTTTCTGGCGGTGAGAGTCAAAGAATCAGGCTTGCTTCGCAAATTGGTTCAGGGTTAACGGGGGTTTTATATGTTCTTGATGAGCCATCAATAGGCCTTCATCAATGTGATAATGATCGATTGATTGCCACACTTAAAAATCTGAGGGATATGGGAAATACTGTAATCGTTGTTGAGCATGATGAGGATACAATAATGGCTGCTGATTATGTGATTGATATTGGTCCTGGAGCTGGTGTAAATGGGGGAAAAGTTGTTGCAGAGGGAACACCAGATCAGGTGCAAAGGTGCTCAGAGAGCATAACAGGGCAATATTTGAGTGGAAAGAAAGAAATCTCAATTCCAAAAAGAAGAAAACAAGCAACTCAGTTTATAAAAGTAATAAATGCGCATGAGAATAACTTAAAAAATATAGACGTTGAATTTCCTATAGCGAATCTTATTTGTGTTACTGGGATATCAGGAGGAGGGAAATCAAGTTTAGTCATAGAAACGTTGTATAAATATTCAGCGCGTAAAATAAATGGTTCGTCTGTAAGGTATGGCCGGTGCGATAAAATAGAAGGCCTTGAGTATACGGATAAAATTATAGAGGTTGATCAGTCACCAATTGGTAGAACTCCGGCATCAAATCCAGCAACATATGTTGGTATTTTTACTCATATAAGAAATTGGTTTGCAGGTCTTCCAGAATCAAAAACACGAGGTTACAACATAGGCCGATTTTCATTTAATACCAAAGGAGGAAGGTGTGAGGCATGTAAAGGTGATGGACATTTGAAGGTAGAGATGCATTTTTTACCGGATGTTTATGTAAAATGCGAGCAGTGTAAAGGTCGACGATATAACCGAGAAACACTAGAAGTTGCTTATAAAGGAAAATCAATTTCTGATGTGCTTGATATGACGATAGATCAAGCTTGTGATTTTTTTGAAAACCTTCCAATAGTAAAAGAAAAGTTGATTTCTTTGCAAGAAGTAGGGCTTGGCTATGTAAAACTCGGACAGCCGTCGACAACGTTATCCGGAGGTGAAGCACAACGAATAAAACTGTCCAAGGAGCTATCAAAGCGGTTTACCGGAAGAACATTATATATTCTTGATGAGCCAACAACTGGATTGCATTTTGAAGATGTAAATAACTTGCTAAAAATACTCCATAAATTAGTCGATCTGGGAAACACTGTTATAGTTATCGA
The DNA here is from genome assembly GCF_964277405.1 of Wolbachia endosymbiont of Cantharis cryptica. Lineage (GTDB taxonomy): Bacteria > Pseudomonadota > Alphaproteobacteria > Rickettsiales > Anaplasmataceae > Wolbachia. Next base: position 522,777 of record NZ_OZ195521.1, read on the forward strand.
GCACAATTTGCACGTTATAAAAACTGCGGATTATATAATAGACATCGGGCCGGAGGGTGGAGTGAAAGGCGGAGAAGTAGTTGCTGCAGGAACTCCAGAAGAAATAATAGATATGCCAAGAAGTGTTACCGGTAAATATCTTAAACCATACCTGTCAAAATTAATTAAGGTGTAAAATTGTTATAATGGCCGAAGGTGTGCAAGACGAGAAAAATGGGTACTCATGGTAGAGGAATATGAAGTTTTTTTATCCTAGCATTCTTGTCAGCGGATAATGCAAAAACGACTTGACAAACTCCGTCAGTCCCCTTATCATGGAAGTGAAGCTATTGTATTTGCTTTCGCCAATCTGCAGATTAAAAGGTAAGGATTACTTAAGGTATCGGCGTCTTATGTTCAATTTTTTGCAGTACATAGGTACTGTATGTCTTTACAAAACTTCATCTACATCTAGGTTTTTACCTAAATAAGCTGAACGCGCTTACAAAGCGTTACAAGACATCAAAAAATGCCAATACTCGACAGAGATAGTAAAGGACTAGCTAGCTCGGGTTTTCTTTGTCTTTTTTTCTGCTTGGTAAACTTCTTAAACACTTGCAGCGTAGGTTAGTTGCGATTAAAAGCGGCTGAATCTCTCTTGTCAAGCGTTTAAAACATAAAAAACGCCAGTACTTTAAAGCGGAAAATAATCACAGGGTTCCTTTTGCCTTTTTTTTAGATTGATAAGTTTCTTAAATATTTTCTTAAATTTTATAGCTAAACGACAACCGCTGCTTGTTAACGCCGCGGAGGTATGACGTAGGGGTTCCAGCGCGTGACGCTGGAACCTAGATGCAGCCACTTGGTTAAAATTAAGTTTTCTGGATTCCAGCGTCAAGTGCTGGAATGACCCCGTTTGTTTCGTTAAAAACAAATGTTCAATGTGATCTTCATTAGTTATATATGCAATCAGGTTCCCTAAAAACACTTTATAGCCAATCAATTCTCGAGTATAAAAAATATTCCTCTAAGTAATAAAGTATGCTAATCAGGAATTTAATAAAACAAGCGACTAGGGTAGGGAACAGTGAGGATGTAATACGATATATCGAATATCTCTATCAATTTGAGAAGTTTAGAAATACATTAAACCTCACTTTGTCACTAATAAAGCAAAATAGACTCTCATTTGAAATATATCAAGAGGGATTAGCGGATATGAAAGAGGGAGTGTGTAAGACAATTCGATCTTCCGGTGTAAATAGGTATATTATTGTACTGAAGAAGTCAAACCCGTACATTATAGTGCATGAACTTTCGCATATGGTTGAAAATGAGCTTAACTTAAGCTTAGAGCAGGAGTTTCTCTATAAAGTTTATCAGGATATTGAACAGAACTTAAAGCAGTCAAATATTCTTGTACAGAAAATTATCGGCCAAGTTATATTTAAGGAGATACAGGCTTATCAAACTGCAAAATCACGTGCATCTGAATTATTTGCACGCTATTTTGAGCTATTTGCTTGGGCACAAGAGGTTTATCCTAAGGATAAAGAATACTTAATTCGCACTCAAGATTTAAACAAAGTGTTCCTTGCTACTGATCAATGGAAAAAGAGCTGCCTGGATCCGCAAATGATGGATAGAATAGATAAGGAAATCAGGGAATACAGCAATAAAACCGCCACTAAAGACGTAACCAAAGTGCAAAGCAGTTGGACTAATAAATTTTCTCCTGGGGGCAAAAAAATTAGCTCCATATTTGGAGATGATGATTAGCTTAGTATAGCTAGTGCAGATTTTCCTACGTCATGCCGCCGCGAACCATCATACCGCGGCGGTATCTTAGCATAGATCCCGCTAACAAGCAGCGGGACGACGGTTGTCGGTAAATCTTTTAGCTATATTTTGCAGTTAACTTCTATAGCGTTTCAAGGTATAGTTTTTATAATAAAGTGTTCGAATATACATGAAAACCATTTTAGCTGTTGAAACAAGCTGCGATGAAACTGCAGTAGCGATTGTAAATAGTGACAAGCAAGTCCTTGCTCACGAAATTCTCTCCCAAGCAGAACACAAAAAACGTGGTGGGGTGATCCCTGAGATAGCGTCACGTGCTCACATGGAGCATTTAAGTGGTCTAATAAAAAGCGCCGTGGAAAAATCTAACCTTAACTTTTGTGATCTGGATGCGATTGCAGCAACATCAGGACCAGGACTCATAGGTGGACTAATAGTTGGTACAATGATGGCTAAAGCAATTGCGCATGTAGCACAAAAACCGTTCATTGCAGTGAATCACTTAGAAGCGCATGCATTGGTTATTAGGTTACTGCATGAGGTAAAATTTCCATTTTTAGTCCTACTAATATCAGGTGGTCACTGTCAATTTTTAATTGCACAAGATGTAGGTAAATATATTAAACTTGGAGAAACGCTCGATGATTCACTAGGAGAAGCATTTGATAAAGTTGCTAAGATGCTGGGTTTAAGCTATCCCGGAGGGCCATTAATTGAAAAGTTAGCTAAAAAAGGCAATGGTGCAAGATTTAAACTGCCAAGGGCGATGATAAAACGTTCTGGATGTAACTTTTCGTTTTCTGGAATCAAGACAGCAGTAAAAAACTTAGTGCAGAAACTCGAAATGAGCGAGCAAGATGTGTGTGATGTGTGTACTTCGTTTCAAGAGTGTATTAGTGACATACTGCTGGACAGGGTTAGTAATGCGATTATTATGGCCGAATCTTTAAATATCAAAATCAATGACTTTGTGATTACTGGCGGAGTTGCAGCAAATAATTTCTTGAGAGAAAAATTAAAACAACACATAAACTTAAATATATTTTTTCCCCCTAATAACCTATGTACAGATAATGCAGTGATGGTTGGATGGACAGGAATTGAAAGATTGCAGAAGAATTATATAGACCCTCTCAATTTTGCACCAAGGCCAAAGTGGGAATTGGACAGTTATTAAAAACTCTCAACTCTGAATTAGGTAATGAAGGAAATATTAACTCTATTTCTTTTTACTATTGTTTATATTTTCTATTCATATATATTAATATTTTATTATATTAATTTAAAGTAAGCTAACGGCCGTTAATATTTTTGTAATAAAAATTGTATACGGTGCATGTAATCAAATTAAGAGAAAGATTGTGGAAATTACGCCATCAATAAAAAAAGAATTGAAGCAAAGTACACTATATGTCTGTTTAGAAAAATGCAAAAGTGCATTTTGGTTTATTTTTTGGTTTAGTTCAGGAATCAATTTATTAATGTTGTTCTTACCGCTTTATACCTCTCAAGTACTTGATCGAGTGATATCAAGCGAAAGTGTATCAACGCTAACTATGCTGACAATTATCACTTTATTTGCATTTGCATGTTCTGCAATGCTTGAAACTTGTCGATATTTAGCCATGGCAAAAGTTGGTGACTGGATCGATAAAACTGCAACACCAGACCTGATAGTAAGGTCAATCAGGCTAACATCAGTGCAGAGTTCAACTTCAAGTGGTGAAGCAATACGAGATCTCGGGGTAATAAAAAACTTCATTACAGGAAACGGTATATTCTCGCTGTTTGACACTCCATGGTCATTAATTTACCTTGTTGTGATCTTTATGATACATACTTCTACAGGGTTTATTGCTATTAGTGGAATTATCATATTAGTTTCTATGGCTATATGGAATGAGCTTGCCACAAAAAGAATATTACAGGAAACTAACGAAGAAACTATACGAAATATCAATGCCATAGACGTTGCAACAAGAAATGCAGAGGTGGTTGAAGCTATGGGTATGTCAGAATTCATAGTCTCTGATTGGTGTAAACGAAATGATCAGAACCGAGCAATGCAAATCAAAGCACAAAATCGTTCTAATGTCATTACAGGAATTACTAAGTTTTTGCGCTCAACTCTGCAAATATCGGTAATCGGAACAGGTGCATTACTTGCAATCACAGCTCATAAGACTGCCGGTAGCATCATTGCTGCCTCAATTTTAATGGGTAGAGTATTAGCTCCATTTGATGCAGCAGTTCATACTTGGAAATTTTTAAATCAAGCCAGAATGTCATATGGAAGGCTGCAAAGACTCATATTAACATCGCCAAAAAGAGAGCAAACGATGGCTTTACCAGAACCTGAAGGGAAATTGGAGTTTGATAGAGTATTTTTTACTCCTTATGGGAATAATAAGCCGACAGTAAAAGGAATATCGTTTACGATAGAACCTGGAGATGTAGTTGGTGTTATCGGTGCAAGTGCCTCTGGTAAGTCGACCATTGCAAAGTTAATCGTTGGTGTATGGAAACCTATATCTGGTGTGGTGAGACTGGATGGCGCTGATGTGTACACTTGGAATCGAGAAAATTTTGGTAATTATGTTGGTTACTTACCTCAAGATATTGAGTTATTTAACACTAGTGTCAAAGCTAATATTGCTCGCATGAGGCCAGATCCAAATCCTGAAGAAATAATCAAAGCAGCAAAAATTGCAGGAATACATGAATTGATACTAAGCTTGCCAAACGGATATGATACAACAATAGGAAGTTTTGGAGTGACGCTCTCTGGTGGGCAGAAACAGCTACTTGGCATTGCGAGAGCTTTTTATGGCAATACAAAGCTTTTGGTACTTGATGAGCCAAATGCCAACTTAGATAGTAATGGAGAGGCCTGCTTAATTAATGCAATCAACGTTGCAAGAAAACAAAATACCACCACTATCATCATAACTCATAAACTGCCGTTATTATCTGTGGTTGATAAAGTAATCCTCATGTCAGACGGTGTTATTTATGCAATGGGACCAAGAGATGAGATTTTAAGCAAATTAGTTGCTCCATCATCAAATACTACAAAAGATGAACGTTCTTCAGTAAATGGTTAGTAAAAAAAGGAAAGTATAGCTTAGCATACAAAGGTAGAGACACTTCTAATACCAAACCTCAATGGTAATAGAAAAAGAGTGCTTTTTCCCTACAACTGGAGGTTTAGGCAAATTCGTGATGTGTTTTATTTGTCTTCCTAATAACGAAGGTTGGTATAAATATCCCAGTTGCAAGGGTATAGCAAAAAAGTAGCAATTGAATATTTTAACGGAGATGAAATTTTGGAAGTACTCATTTTTTACCTCACATATTAATGCAATACTAATAATAATATAGATTAATATTTTATGTCAATCAAAATTGTAAAATAAATTTTCTTAATTTTGTTATATAAATAGATTAATATTAGTACTAAGTTCATCAAAAAATTATAATATAAATAATGTTACTATGGAAATTTGTAACAATATTTCCCTATAACGTTTAATGAATTTCAATAAATTGCTTTTTTAATTCTGGATGGATATACGCTCTGTTAATATGTTTAGTTCAAAATCCAAAAGTAAGTTCATGCTTTCTATTGGAGAAGAAGGTACAATATTACTGTATTTCAAAAATAACACTTTAAATAAAAGGTATTTTGTTAAGGACAAGAATGATAAAGCAGTGTCTGATTTAAATTCATGTCTTTCATCCGATAAAAAAGCACCTTTATACCTGGTGCTCAATCACGCAGATCAAAATTATTCGTTACAGTCTATTCCAAGAGTAAATAAGATTAGCGCCTATCTATCAGTAAAAGCAAAGAGGGAGCACTTTACTCGCAATAACGATATAAGCTCAGTTTTTTTGGTTGAGAAACCAAACAAATTTAATCAAAACTGGTGTTATCTTCTTGTTTCATCAAAAGCAAAGCATTTAGTGGAATATTGGTTGAGTGTATTTATTGAGATAGGCTCTAACTTTAAGGGAATATTAATGTTTCCTATCGAAATAAACAATATGGCAAAAAAGGTTTTTTATAAAGATCCTAATAATTGGAAAATTATAGTTGCTGCAACCAAAACTGGAGGTTATAGACAAGTAGTTCTTAAAGAGAACAAAATGGTATTTACGCGTTTAGTACCATTTACTAACGATAATTTACCAGGAATTATTGCAGGTGGAATATATCAGGAAGTGCAAAATACCATTCGATCTTTAACTAAGTTTGGTTTAAAAAAAAATGACCCTATCGACCTTTGCATGGTAGTATCGGAAGATATTAAGACTAGCTTATCAGTCATAAATTTTTCAGAGAATAGCGTGAGCATATTAACTCCATATGAGTTAGGTAAATTATTAGGATCAGAATTAGCTGTAAGTGAAAAAGACATTTTCTGTGATGCCATAATCTTGTTTCACAGTTTTAAGAATAAGCCAACAGCTATTTTCAATACAAAAGAAACTAAAGAATTTTATCTATTAAATTACCTTTATTTAAACTCTTCTCGAATTTTTCTGTACTTTGCTTCAATTTTAATTGTAATCAACATCCTTTGTTTGATAAATTTGCATTCGAATTTTAATGTTGCTGGTAATTTATCAGCAAAAAAGGAAGCCTTAGATAATCAATTAATAAAACTCAGCAAAAGTTATAATGTGAAAAAAATAGATGAAGTTTACGATTTTATTAACATCAATAACATTTTATCTAAAATGGAATATTCTCCTCTTACGCAAGTTAAGTATGTAGAAAGATTGAAAGTACCGGGCATAGAGCTTCAATCATTTGAGTGGAATTATAATGAGGCAAAAAATTATATTACCACAACTTTAAGGTTTAATTTTCAACCTAGTAAAGATGTTTTTCATCAATACGAGGAACTACAAAAAAAATTAAACAATAATTTTCGTACTTACGACGTTAATATTTCTAGCTTGCCTGCCGCTGAAGAGCAAAATATATCTATTGATGTTAAAATAGGAGAGGCTATGTAAGCTAATGACCATTTTTCAGCTAAAAAGAAGAGTTGCAATTCAGCTTATATTATATTTATTATTGTCTATTGGATTAATAGGGCTATTAACGTATATTGTTGTTTATGATAAAAAAGTCTATGATAAAAACCAAAATGTCATTGATGGAATACGTTCTATTCATTTACAAATCACTGAAGTTCAAAAAAAGGAAGTTGTTTTAAATAAAAATCTAGATTTATGGAAAAAAATTTCCTCTTCAAACTTACATAGCAGTAGATACATTGCAAATTTAAATTTCGAGCTTAGCAAGTTATATAAAAAATACTACATATTAAAACCTGAAATATCAATTTCTATACCTGAGGAAGTTGAGTTACAAAATAAAAGTGAACACACAAAAGTAATAAAAAGTGAAGTGGTCCTAAATTTAAGTTCAATCAGCGATAAACATATTTTTTTATTTCTACAGTCTATTCCAAGTCTACCTGGTTATGTTATGATTAAATCTCTTATTTTGAACAGAGAGAAAAATATTGATGCTGCAACTATGAATCAGATTTTAAATGGTAATATGATAGAGATAGTGAGAGCTAATATAGTTTTTGACTGGTATACTATATTAAACAGATGAAATAATGAAGATAAAGCTGTTTTTAATTTTTACTCTACTGTTTTTCAATGTTAACGCATATTGCAGTTGTGAAGATATTATAGAAAGCATAGAAAGTTGTAAAGAATATACTTGTCGACAATATATTGATAATGAAGACTTTATTGAGCATAAAATATTAGGATTAAACAGCAGAAATTTATGTGTATATATAGAAAAACAAGATAATGATGAAATGGTTTGCCATCATTCTAAGCATGGGATGATGATGGAGAAAAAATATTTCGAAAGTATTTTCAAAGTTGGCAATCAAGAAATCGATGATTTTATTGATATAGCGAATTTGCGTGCAAAGGAATGTTTCTTTATAAGCAATCAAAAAACAAGCTATACAAATCGGGATGACATAATAAAGGAAGCAGTAGAGAGTGACTTTGACGTCTTATCACAATACAATGATATAAAAAGCATTTTTTTTGATGAGGAATCAGTTAATAAAATGGTCAGTGAAATGGAAAAATTTAACTTACGGTCTTCAAGAGCTGCAAAAGAGAAGGCATTAGGTAATTTCAATTGTGAGGTAGTGAGACTGGACTCAATTTTATATCTTTCTCCAGACACATGGAAAATATGGGTAAATGGAAGGCTATTTACGAATGTCAAGGATTTAAAAGTTCATTCAGTAACTGAAAATTATGTAACTTTTATATGGACTGTAAATCAAAAAATGGCAAAAAAACAAACAAATAATTCTCAGAATGTATATTTTGGGCATGAGAGCGTTATGTTTACGCTTTATCCGAAACAAAAGTTTGACTTGAACAGCTTATCTATTAAATAACTTAATATATGCGCTTGTAGCTCAGTTGGATAGAGCGTTGCCCTCCGGAGGCAAAGGTCGTGGGTTCGAATCCCTCCAAGCGCACTTTTAATTAAATTTGACAATAGTATTTTCACATAAGATAATAAAGGGATTTATTTAGAACATAATAATGTCTGGTGGTACTATAAACAAAGTCATATTAGTTGGTAATTTAGGAAAAGACCCTGAAATTAGAACTATGCAAAATGGAAAAGAGATGGCGAGTTTTTCAATAGCCACATCTGAGAGTTGGACTGACAAATTTTCCGGTGCGCGCTCTGAAAAGACAGAGTGGCATAATATCGTAATTTTTAGTGAAGGATTAGTAAAAATCGTCAAAGATTTTGCGCGCAAAGGCAGTAAAGTTTATGTTGAAGGTGCTTTGAGAACTAGAAAGTGGACTGACCAAAATGGTAGTGAAAGATATACGACAGAGGTTGTGCTATATAATTTTAATAGCGCTCTTACTCTTTTGGATTCACGACCAAGTTCTGATTATAAATCAAATGAATACAAACAAAACGAAACAGAGCAAAAAGATAAGTACGAAAGTTTTGACAGTGAAGTAAAAGAAGAGCTAATCGACGACGAGATACCATTTTAATAACTTCACATGTTTTTATGGACTGCTTGTGTTACTCCCTTTAATTACAATGGGAATAGCGTAGATTATAGCAGTTTGCAACGTTTACTTACAATACAAGCTGAAGCTGAAAATGGTATAGTGTTGCTGGGTAGCACAGGTGAAGGCCTATCTCTTACTGGTTCTGAAAAACGCGAGTTAGTTGAATTTGTATGTAGATTAAAATTAAATACGAAAATTATAATTGGCGTACCAGGAGTGAATCTACATCAGACTCTTGAATGGCTTGACTTTTGCAAGGATATGCCTATTCACGGCTATCTAATGACAACCCCCATTTATACAAAGCCTGGAATCATGGGGCAGACTTTATGGTTTGAAAAGCTACTTGAGAAAGCACATGTGCCAGCTATGCTCTATAATATTCCATCAAGAGCAGGAGTGAATCTTCATGCTGAAACTGTGCGTAACTTATCCAGCCACGGAAAATTTTGGGCTATCAAAGATTCAAGTGGAAGCGTTGATACTTTAGCTCAGTATAAGAAAGTTGCACCAAATATTGAGGTATTTTGTGGAGATGATGATATGATACTTAATATGGCTGCTAGGGGTGCAGCTGGTCTGGTTTCTGTTGCTGCCAACGTTTGGCCACGTGTAGTGCATGAATATGTTAAGCAATGTCTACTATCATTCCAGCGCGTGACTAGAAAAAAAACAATTACTCAAATGACAGGAAATGACATGAAAGGTTTAACAGATATCTGGCAACAAGCTTGCAAAGCTCTATTTATTGCCAGCAACCCAATACCTACTAAAGCACTTTTGCATGATATTGGGCTCATAGAACACAAAACTGTCCGCCTACCACTCAGCACAGAAGACTTACCTTCTGTTGAGAAATTGAGGCAAGTCAATAAAATGATTCTTGGATGGAAAGAACTGACTAATTAGTAGGACAAGGACTACGACCAGTACCATCAACTTTCACACTGCTGTCAACTGAGCTACCTGGTGGTGTTGGTGGAGAAGAAGAGCGTTCAGTTATTGCACTTATTAAAAGTTGCACAACAACTGTGTTTGCTATTAGAGTTGAAATAGTTATAGCTATAGGTGATGTAACACCAAGAGCAACTAAGCCTGCTCCAACTCCAAAACTGACCTTACCCAGAAAAAGTAGAGAGGAAGTTAAGCCATTTTTATTATGAAAATGATGAATCAAATTTCTCAGGAATGCAATAATTAATAGTAGAATGTCTACGCTGTTTGTTATAAAAAATTTCTATGTACTCAAATATAGCAGTTCTAGTTTGCTGAGCAGAGTGTTGCGAAGTATCAATAAGAAGCTCCCGTTTGAGTGAGCTGAAAAAGCTTTCAACAACAGAGTTGTCATAACAACAGCCTGTGTGACTCATGCTGGAAATGATGTTTTTTGTGTTCAGCAAAAACTGATAATTTTTAGAGGTATATTGTGAACCTTGATCACTATGAAATAGCAGATCTTTGGCTGGTTTGCGCTTATCAACAGCCATCAATAAAGCATCTATAACTAATCGCTTAGTTATTGTACTACTCATTGACCAGCCAACTACCATACGTGAATATAGATCAATTATTGCTGCCAAATATAGCCATCCATCCTTAGTTTTTATGTATGTAATATCAGTTACCCATACTTTATTTGGCTGACTAGTAGTAAAGTTTTGGTCCAATATATTGGGAGTTATAACCCTATTGTCAGTCTGCTGTTTTTTGCTTTTGAATCTTCGCCTCAGTCTAGCTTGAATACCATTTTTTTGCATGATATCCTGCACTGTTTTGATGTTGCAATTTTTACCTAAAGCCTTTAGTTCAGCATGAATCTTAGGTGCCCCATATCTACAATTAGATGCTTGGTATATTTTTTGAATGTCTGCTAGAAGCTGCTCCCTTGTTAATTCTTTGCTGCTTTTCTTCTTACTAGTCCATTTGTAGTAGCCGCTAGCAGATACTTTCAAAATCCTGCATAACTCCTGTACTTTATAGTAGTTTCCATGCTTTTTGATAAATAAATATTTTACTCTTTGTGACTTGCAAAATATCCCAGGGCTTTTTTTAAATGTCTCTTTCTCTAGTAACTCTTGTTAGTTCTTTCTTTAATTCAAACTTTTCTTTATCACATGGTGCCAACTTTCCCTTACCAGGAAATGCTTCTTCTATTGATCCTTTTTCGTTATATTTTTTTATCCAGTCACTTAGTGTACTGTTATCTATTCCTAAATCTTTAGCTATTTTGCTTGCTGACTGCCCCGTTTCCTTTACCAACTTTATTGCCTCTAATTTAAATTCCACTGTGTAATTTTTTCTGTTCTTTACCATAATAAGCCCTCATAATCATGTTTTATTTTACTTCAAAAATGGCTTAACTTCCTCTCTACTTTTTCTGGGTAAGGTCAATTTTTTGCATTCCTCTGTAGCCGGCATCAGCTAAGATTTTAGTTTCCGGCAATATTGCTACCTTTGATTCCCTAAATATCCGAAAATCGTGTTTCCTACCTTTCGAGAAAGATGTACATATTACTTTTTTACTCTTCTTCTCTGCTACTACTTGCGTTTTTATAGTATGCCTTTTTTTCTTTCCAGAGTAGAAGCATTTTTGCTTTTTTTTGGCCTCTCTACTGGTGTTTCAGTTCCATCTATTACCAAAACTTCATATTCTACATTACCCTTTAATAGCTCTTTTTTTCCCGGTAATGAAAAATCTGGATGTTTTATTAGCGTGTCTTCTACCCATCTTATTATTTTGAAACAGTTACTTTCACTCATGCCATAACTTTGACCAATGTGGAAATACGTTCGATATTCCCTCATATATTCTAATGCCATAAGCAACCTATCTTCTACGCAAAGTTTGCTTTTTCTTCCACTTCTAGCTTTTTTTCTTTTATCCTCCTCATCCAAAATTTCCACCATTCGCTTAAATGTTCCCTTTTTTTCCCCTGTTAAGCGCCTAAATTTCTTTCCTTCCAACTTTTCTATTTCTTTATATCTCATACCTTAAAATATCTGATTTTATACTTCTTTTCCCTTGTTTGCCAATTTTGAAAGAAGTCTATTGATGTAATCCTTCATTATTACATAATGTTGCAACCAATGTCAATTATATAACTGAGGGTTTTTAATTGACTTTTAACGCACTTCAGCCTATACAATTCTAATATCTTAAACTATCAGACATGCCCGATCTAAAGACAATGATGTTAAATTTTGGCCCTCAGCATCCAGCTGCACATGGAGTGCTCCGTCTTGTTTTAGAGATGGATGGTGAAGTGATTGAAAGGGCTGATCCTCATATTGGGCTTTTGCATCGTGGCACTGAAAAATTAATAGAACATAAAACGTATCTTCAAGCCTTGCCTTATTTTGATCGCCTTGATTATGTATCACCAATGTCACAAGAACATGCGTATTCGCTATGTGTGGAGAAATTGTTGCAATGTGAAGTTCCAATTAGAGCAAAATATTTGCGTGTTTTGTTTTGTGAGCTTACAAGGATACTAAATCATTTACTGAATGTCTCTTCTCAAGCACTTGATGTTGGTGCAATGACTCCTCTTTTATGGCTCTTTGAGGAAAGAGAAAAAATACTGGAATTTTACGAAAGAGCGTCAGGTGCAAGGTTTCACGCAGCTTACATCAGGCCAGGTGGAATTGCAGCAGATGTTCCAGAAGGTTTGATTGAGGATATTGCAAAGTTTATAGAGCAATTTCCAAAGTATATAGATGATGTTGACGAGCTTTTAACAGAAAATAGGATATGGAAGCAACGTACTGTGGGAATCAGTGAAATATCGATCAAACAAGCACTTGATTGGGGCTTTAGTGGCCCAATGCTGCGTGCTGCTGGGCTCGCTTGGGATTTGCGAAAAAGCCAGCCATATGAGATATATGATCAACTGGATTTTGATATACCTATTGGCCAAAATGGCGATTGTTATGACCGTTATTTAGTTAGAATGGCAGAGATTAGGCAGTCTATTAGCTTGGTGAAGCAGTGCATAGAGAAAATGCCTGAAGGGCCAGTAAAAACTGAAGATAGAAAAATTTCTCCACCGCCAAGAGGAGAGATGGAAAGATCTATGGAGGCTGTGATTCATCATTTTAAACTTTATTCGGAAGGATATCATGTGCCAGAAGGTGAGGTTTATGCGGCTGTTGAGGCGCCAAAAGGCGAGTTTGGAGTATATATAGTTTCAGATGGTACCAATAGACCTTATAGATGCCGAATAAGAGCGCCTGGTTTTGCACATTTACAAGCCTTAGACTTTATGGCAAAAGGACACATGCTTGCCGATATTGCAGCAATTATTGGTTCACTCGATATAGTTTTTGGTGAGATTGATAGGTAAATTTTTAGCTATAGCTAACTACAAGCAGGGTTAAACATTTTTATTATCCTGTGGCTTGAGTTTTGAAGAAAATTGGAAACAAATTGACAATTTATAACCGTGGATACCTGCAATCAGATTGAACGTCAGACCAAAGTGTTTTTTTTAATAGACCTCTTGCATAACTTAAAAAAAGGCAAAAGAAACCCTAGTCACTGTCTATTTTCTGTATTGGCGTTTTTATTCTATAGCTAAAGTGACTTAGGTTTACCGACAACCGTCATTCCGCGGCGCTAACGCGTAGCGGAATGACGTAGCTTGCTTGGGTTAGCTATAGAAAGGGTAGGGAGCTATATTAGCTCATCAGGGAAGTGATAATAATCTGATAAGTGATGGTTATTTGTGCTAATATCATGACTTAGCTCATTAGCATCAAACTTAAACAAAGAAAGATTATCATCAGATTGTCGATCAGGTTCTTCCTCTTTAGATCTAAATAACCATGAAAAGAATGATGAAATAGATCCAACAATATATTCAATCGCTGAAAAAATAATGGGAGTGTTAAATAAACTGTGTCAAACCGAAAAAAAAGTAATAAATTGATATAAAAAAATGGAGGTTTGACAATGAGTCAAAAAATAGCAAACAGAACTACCGGTTTGGTAGATTATAAAGAATTAGAAACAAACATCTTGTCGTCTATACGAGAAGGTAGACCGTTGACAGGAAGGGATGGAGCATTAACACCATTTATAAAAAAGCTGCTGGAAGCGAGCCTGGAAGGTGAAATAGAAAATCATCTATCAAATGAAGATGAAGAAAACAACCGAAGGAATGGGAGAAATTCGAAGACTCTACGCACAAGTGCAGGATCGTTTGAGTTGTTAACGCCAAGGAAGGAAGTTTTGAACCCCAAATAGTCAAAAAAAGGCAGACAAACTTACATCCAGAGCTTGAAACGAAGATTTTGAGCACATTCGCCAGTGGCATGGGATATAGCATCCCATGTAGAGGAAATTTATGATCACAAAATATCTGCAGCAGAGATATCAAGTATTACTACTGCCTATAATCAATGAATGGCGTAGTCGTCCACTGCAATCAGTATATCCGATAGTATTCATGGTTTTTTAAGGTCAAGGAAGACGGGCATTGCGTAAGTAAATGCATGTACAATATATTGGGCATAGACCAAAATGGTAAAAAAGAAGTACTGGGCTTTTACTTAGCTGAAAGTGAAGGAGCTAACTTCTGGTTGAAATAATCTAAAAGAAAGAGGAGTAGAAGATATCCTTATTGCCTGTGTTGATGGGCTAAAAAGCTTTCCTGCAGCGATAAATAGTGTATTTCCTAAAGCAGAGGTACAGCTATGTGTGGTGCATCAGATACGCAATTCTCTGAAATATGTATCTAGCAAAGATGTAAAGATTTTCATGAGTGATTTAAAAAAAGTATATCAGGCTTCAAGTAGAGAAATTGCCGAGAATTATTTGCTTGAGCTGGAAGAAAAATGGGGAGAAAAGTATCCTCTAGTTGTAAAATCCTGGCAGAACAATTGGGAAAACTTATCCGGTTATTTCAAGTATTCTGGTCCAGTTAGGAGACTAATTTATACCTATTGAGGGACTACATAGGCAGATCAGAAAATTTACTAAAACTAAGAACCTGTCTTGAAAAGAAATGAAGGAAGGAGTATGATGAGGTAGGTTGAAAAATAGGAGGTAAAATTGTATCCAAGCGATGTAAGTGATAAGAATTTTGGAGCCACATGTTGCACAAGGAGCGATAGGGAGACCAAGGAAGCACAATATCAGAGCAATTATTAATGCAATAAGGTATATAATGAGAGGTGGTTGCCAGTCTGCCAAAAGATTTTCCGCCATGGAAGACAGTGTATGACTACTTTCTCAGGTGGCGTAATAATGGCAGATTGGAAAAAATACACGATATGCTAGTAAAAGAGGTAAGAAAAGTGGTTGGCAAAAATGAAACACCTTCAGTAGGAATAATTAGTCAGTGAAAACGACTCAAAAAGGGGATCCAGAGAATATGATGCTGGCAAAAAAATAAAGGGTAGAAAACGCCACATCATTGTGGATACTATAGGTCTTGTAATTACTGCTGAAGTACACAGTGCAAGTGTTCAAGATCGTGATGGTGCTCTAGACCTTTTTATTCGAGCTAAAGAAAAAGCTCCAAGGTTACAGAAGTTTTTTGCTGATCAAGGATACAAAGGTAAATTGCAAAACCGCTGTTTATTGGAGACAGGATGTTTATTAACGATCACCAAAAAAGCGGTAGATGTTACAGGATTTCAAGTTATTCCTAAACGTTGAACGAACTTTTGCTTGGCTCTCCAATTTTAGACGCATGAGCAAAGATTATTCCTCTTACTTCAAAAACCAATATCTTCTTCAATATGATTACTTCTATGCTTACTAAATTAGCTACTTGAGTCCTTTCAAGACAGGTTCTAAGGGCTCATTTACTAATACAAATGCCTTGTATAAACAGGTGTATTGTGCTATAAAAAAGGCAGAGCAAAATTGGACTATGGCTATACCCAATTGGGCTTTAACTATATCTCAACTTGATATTTTCTTTCCTACTAGATTGAAAATTGAGTTGAATTAAAAATGCGGTTTGACACAGTTTATTTAACACTCCCAAAATAATATTTGATAAGAAGTTACTGGGTTGCTGAGTATCCTCTTCAGGTTCTTTTCTTGGTTCAGGTTCTTTTTCTGGTTTTGGATCTGTTTCATCCACATCTTGTTCAGGTTTACTTCTGCTTATAAGTGTCTTATCTAACCGTTTGGATATATTCTTTTCGTAGTTATAAAAATGCATTTTATTTATGTTATTATTTTCGTCAACATAAATCAATAAAGTTGTATTCCCATCCCCCAATCCATCACATTCGCCAACGAGCGATTCATGAGAATTCTTAATGTCTTTGATAAATTGAAGTTTTTCTTCTTCTGAAAGGTCCTTGCGGTATATACTAAAAGTTGTACCTTTGTATTGAAAACTAAACATCGATTCATAGTCTTTATATTCATCTACTAGTTCATGAATATTCTTGACATGTTGTATAAATTGAAGTTTTTCTTCTTCTGAAAGGTCCTTGCGGTATATACTAAAAGTTGTACCTTTGTATTTAAGTTTCAACATCGATCCACGATCTTCATATTCATCTACTAGTTCATGAATATTTCTGGCATTTTGTATAATTTGAAATTTTTCTTCTTCTGAAAGGTCCTTGCGGTATATACTAAAAGTTGTACCTTTGTATTTAAAACTAAACATCGATCCATGGTCTTCATATTCATCTACTAGTTCATGAATATTCTTGGCATTTTGTATAGCTTTAAATTTTTCTTCTTCTGAAAGGTTCTTGTGATATTTATAAAGTGTACCTTTATATTTAAATTGAAACATCCATCCACGGTCTTCATATTCATCTACACCCATTTGTTCGCAAATAGCTTTATTGTTTTTTTCTTCCACCTCTCGTCCAACGACATTTGCTATGAGTTCAGTATCCAGAATATGCAAAGTTTGGACTGTTACTGATGGTGAAAAACGTAATTGAAATAAGTGACCTAGCTCATGACCTAGAATAAAATCCATGGAATCTTGCTTATATGTCAGAATATTCTTATAATCTGTTACTCCCCGTGTAATATATCCTGGGCCACCATCTTCATTTATACCCAGAAGATCGTTATACTTTGTATAATCACTTCTGTTGTTGAAAATATAAATCGTTATATCATAACTTGCATTACTATTTTCCAAGCAAAACTTTTCTTTAAATGCTTCATAGGCAGTTTTAATATCCGTTTCTATTTGACTTTGTTCCTGCTCAGATAAGTTGTTGTATTTTATGGTACAATTTATATACCCGTATTTAACGATAAAGCTGTTAGGTAATACATCATGTATATCTGTGGGAGAATAATTGAATTGCTTTGACTCAGCTTCCTTATACAATTGATTCCTATATTTCTCAACAGAATACTTCGGCAGTATGGGTATCTTGGCAATTAAGTTTCCACTATTATCAAAAAAAGAAAAGTTTGTGCCATCACGTTTGCCACTTTGTATAGATTGCCCGCAAGTGCCATCATTTGCACAATCGTGACGATTTCTTGCTCCCTTCATCCTCACACCTCACTATTAAATCTTTAATATATTTAATATTCTAGTAAAAATCATAATAATCCATTAATTTATATTTCAGACTTATGAACTACTTGCAATTAGCCATGTACTTCAAAATATTGGCGTTTTTTATTCTAAACACTACGTGCTTTTAAGCTGCAACTAACCTTTAGCTATAAATATTAAGAAAATTTACTAAATAGAAAAAAAGGCAAAAGAAGCCCCGTGGTGGTTGGCTATTTACCATGTACTAAAATATCGGCGTTCTTTTTATTCTAAAACGCTTGATTAAGAGCGATTTAGCCACTTTTAATTTGCAGCTAACCTACACCGCAAGTGTTTTAAAAAATTTACTATACAGGAAAAAAGGCAAAAGATACCCAGGGTAGCTAGTATTCAAATTCTCCCTTGTCAATTTGACGTTTTTTGATGTCTTAAACGCTTTGTAAGCGCGTTTCAGCTTATATAGGTAAAAACCCAGAAGTTTTATAAAGACATGCGATGCACGTAGTGCGAAAAATTAAACATGAGACGCCAAATACCCTAAGTTTTTTGTCATTAACCTGCACAGATTGCGAAGATAAATAAATAGCTTCAGTACTATGATAAGATGGCTGGCGGAGTTTGTCAAGAAATTTCTTCCAACGCGCTGCCAAAAGTTTGTTATGCAAGAGGTCCAATGTCATCCCAGACACTCCACCTGTCATTCCAGCGCGTGACTAGATCTATTGTCAAGCAATAGGATGACATAAAACCCTATACTACCGGCACTTTTTCTTTTTTCGTTTCATCCACTTTAGTACTAGGTTTTAATATATCAGATGTAGTACACTAATATAAATGCACAACCTTTTATGTCATTTAGTTAAACAGATTAAATATAGAGTTTAAGAGTTTGCTGTTAACTTCCTACAGAACTAGCGAAAAACAAGTTCTTGCTTAAAACCACTGAACTAGTTATAGTTTCTGAGTTTTAAGTACAGTAAAATGACAGCTTTTGTTCCTCTAATTATCTTTTTAATTTTATATCTTGGAAGTGGTACTTATTTTTCTTTCATCGGAACTGATAATCCACTTCATCAAGTTTCGCCAGTAATCTGCTTATTACCAGCACTATTTTTTGCTGTCTCACGTGGTACAAATAAAATTCAGCATAACATCGATACTGTTATCGAGGGTATGGGTAACAAAAACACCCTTACTATGTGCTTGATTTTTCTATTTTCCGGAGCATTTTCCGCTGTTACTCAATCAATTGGTAGCGCAGATACTGTCGCTAACTTAATTCTTAATTTTCTTCCAGCAAGATTATTACTGCCTGGAATATTTTTGGTTTCTGCTTTGATTTCAACTGCAATTGGCACATCTATGGGAGTTGTTGCATTAATGGTACCAATAGCTGTTGACTTAGCGAAAAATGGAGCTTTTGGTCTTGAAATAGGAACTGCAACTGTGGTAGGTGGTGCTGTATTTGGTGATAACCTCTCGATGATATCTGATACTACTATTGCATCTGTTTCTTCACAAGGAGCTACAATAAAGGATAAACTTAAAGTGAACTCTAAAGTAGCGTTTATTGCCAGCATTATAACACTTGTCTACCTAGCAGTTACTTCAAATAGTATAAAAATTGTTCCTACATCAAATTTAGATTATTTATCAATAATAAAAGTTATTCCTTATATTTCTCTAATAGTCATGGGGCTGTGTGAAGTGAGCACTCTAGTAACAATAACTGTAAACATAATTATTGCTGGTGTTCTAGGGATAACTTTTTTTGATTATGCTATCATTCAATACCCTCACGATATATATAGTGGTTTTAAAAAAGTAAACGAAATAGTGATATTTGCTTTATTTATTGGTGGTCTAAGCCATATAATGTATAAACAAGGTCAAAAAGCGTTACATGCACTCATTGATAGAAGTAATATCACAAAAACTAAAGCTGAGTTTGCTATAGTAGGGATAGCATCTATGTTTACTATTTTAGTTGCTAATAATACCATTGCTATTTTACTAAGTGGTGGTATTGCAAAAAGGCTTGCACAAAAACACGATATTGCACCATACCGTAGTGCCTACTTATTAGATACTTTTGCTTGCATTATAAAAGGGATCTTGCCTTATGGCTCTCAACTACTGCTAGCAGGTAGCATAGCTTCTGTATCACCTGTTTCCTTATTAACAAAAGTATATTATTGCTTTATTTTAGCAACAGTTACAATAGGTGAAATAATCATCAACGGCAGGAAAGAGAAACGTTGTCGGTCGTAGCTTAGAGAGTTTCTCTTTATGTTACCTTCAGTGCGTTTTATAAGAAACGGAATTACTTGACAAACTCCGCCAATCCTCTTATCATGATAGTAAGGGTATTTCTGACTCAAAACTTGTTTTTGACCTGCAGGCTCAATGACAAAATTCAGTAAAAAACTCAGGGTATTTTTTGGCGGATTACATAAAATTATGGCGGCTGCATGTCTTTTAAATTTTTTCTACATTCAGCCAAATCGCGCTTATATTAAGCGTTAGCACATTATTACAGCGCCACTTACAGTAATAGAGAGTCAAAACTCGCACCACGGGGCTTCTTTTGCCTTTTTTTACTTGGTAAATTTCTTAAATATTTTCTTAAATTTTATAGCTAAGCGACAACCGCTGCTTGTTAGCGGGATCTAGAGATACCGCGGCGGTATGACGTAGCTTGCTTGGTTAGCTATAGATCCCAGTGTCACGCACTGGGATGACAAAAAAAAGGGCACTGGGATGACAAAAGGAAGGAGCGCTGGAATGACATCATAGGGATACTGCCATTATAGAGTGAACCAGTGTCAGCTACTCGGATGACGAGAAAGAAGCGTTAGCGCCGCGGCGGTATGACCTTGGGTTAGCTATAGATCCCAGTGTCACGCACTGGGATGACAAAAAAAAGGGCACTGGGATGATAAAAGGAAGGAGCGCTGGGATGACATCATAGGGATACTGCCATTATAGAGTGAACCAGTGTCAGCTACTCGGATGACGAGAAAGAAGCGTTAGTGCCGCGGCGGTATGACCTTGGGTTAGCTATGGCATTATGTATAAATTAGAATTGTTGATGTTCTCCTTGTACAGCGCGTATAAACATAAAGATGATAAACTTTTTATAAGTGCTGAAAATGGTTGTATTATTTAGGTTCTTAATAGAATACATTGCTAAATTAACAGTAATTCATTTGAGAACAGCAAAGAAAAATCAGAATAAGTTTATAGCAAAAACGGAATTTAAAAATCTTTTTTGTCAATGAATTATACGACCTTTACAAGCGCTGACTTTAGCTTAAAAAAACACAAACTGTGTGGTTCATAGATCTCTTGTTAATTTTTTGGCACGCATTTTTCCACTCTTATTTTTTGAAGCATTCAAAACCTTCCATTCAACTGAAGAGTATCTTGAGATACATACAAAATTGACTCTCTACTTCACTTGTTGGTTTTATGGAAGGAATTATATTTAGATACTAAAAGTAGTACAAATATACACATAGGCTTATAATGCAGTTTATATTACTTATTGTGTATATAAAAATGTTGACAGCTGATAGTTGTTGGGTATAAGAACCTGTTTAAAATCTCGAAAGGATAAGGTAAAATAGGGGTAGATTAAGAATGAGGTATATCTATGCGAAAAAGTTATCCAAGTGATATAAGTCGAGAGCAATTTGAAAAAATCAAACCAATTCTGGAGAGTAGCAGGAGGAAAACAAAACCAAGAAAACTTGATTTATATGATGTATTTTGTACAGTATTATACGTCCTAAAAAGTGGTTGCCAGTGGAGGATGTTGCCAAAAGATTTTCCAAGGTGGGAGAGCATATATTATTATTTTCAAATGTGGAATAAAAAGGATGGAGAAGAACCAAGTTTGTTGGAATTAGTCTTAAAAAAAATTAGTTGGAGAGGTCCGTATCAACAATGGTCGGAAAGAGAAAACCAGTTTCTGCATAATTGATGCTCAAAGCGTTAAAAACGCAGATACTGCTGAAAGAAAGGGTTATGATGCAGGTAAAAAGATTTCAGGTATAAAGCGTCATATCGCAGTTGATACACAGGGCTTGCCACATGCAATTCATATAACAACGGCAGAAGCAACTGATCGTAGCAGTGCTGTAAAAATGGTGGGAAATGCTAAAGAAAACCTCTCTGAAGTCAAAAATATACTCGTTGATGCTGGCTATACAGGAGAAAATTTTGCAACACAAATAAAAGTAACTATTGGTGCAGCTGTTGAGGTAATAAAACGAAGCGAATTACATACCTTTGCTGTATTGCCAAAAAGATGGGTTGTGGAGCGATCTTTTGCTTGGTTGGAAAAATGCAGGCGATTGTGGAAAAACTGTGAGCGAAAACTCAATACTAGCTTACAAATGATCGTTCTTTCCTTCGTTTCTCTCTTATTGCGAAGATTTTAAACAGGTTCTAATACAGCCAGTTAGATCGAGAGGGTTATTTATGCTAAGTTCACAACATATTAAGGATATCATAGAAAAGCAGTATATTACAGAAGAAGAGCTTGATTCTTTAAAACGAGCTTTGGGTGCCAATCCTGACCTTGCTAAAGATAGTAGGGACACGGATGGTTCGACTCTTTTGCATTCTGCTGCTGGAAATGGCCATGTAAAGGTGGTAGAGCTTTTACTTAAAAATGGAGCAGATGTTGATATAAGGGATACGAAGAAAAGGACTCCATTACATTATGCTGCTATAAGTGGCGGTGTAGAAGTAGTAAACGCTCTGATAGCAAGAGATGCACGTGTTGATGTAAGGGGTACGGAGGAAAGAATTCTATTACATTATGATGCTATAAGTGGCAGTGTAGGAGTAGTAAACGCTCTGATAAAAGAAGGGGAAGGTGTTAATGTACCAGATAAATATGGATGTACTCCTTTACATTATGCTGCTATAAGTGGCAGCGTAAAAGCAGTACAAGCTCTTGTAGAAAGAGGGGCAGGTGTTAATGTAAGGGATAAAGATGGAAATACTCCTCTGCACTTAGCTGTTCAGCTGGGTGGTAAAGATGCTATAGATGCTCTCATAGAGCAAGAAGCAGATGTTAAGGCGATGAATAATGATGGGTACACTCCTCTGCACTTAGCTGTTAAATATGGTAACGGAGCTTTGATCGAGGATCTCATAAAAAGTGGAGCAGATATTAATGCGGTAGGTGAGGATGGATGTACTCCTTTGCATTTAGCTGTTCATCTGGGTGGTAAAGATGCTATAGATGCTCTCATAGAGCAAAAAGCAGATGTGAATTTAAAAGATAAAAGTGGTAAAACTCCTTTACATTGGGCTGCCATTTCACCACGCCTTGACGTTATAGATGATCTATTAAAAGCAAAAGGAAT
Source organism: Wolbachia endosymbiont of Cantharis cryptica (assembly GCF_964277405.1). GTDB lineage: Bacteria > Pseudomonadota > Alphaproteobacteria > Rickettsiales > Anaplasmataceae > Wolbachia. The sequence goes on from NZ_OZ195521.1 coordinate 545,539, forward strand.
CGATGTTAATGCAAAAGATAATGATGGAAATACTCCTTTACATTTGGCTATCAGGTTTGGCCAAAAAGATAAAGTCAAAAAACTAATAGAAAACGGAGTAGATGTTAATGTACCAGATAAATATGGATGTACTCCTTTGCATTTGGTTGCTCTTAGCGATAATTTGTGTGGCATGGATCCTATAGATATAATGAACGTTCTTATAAAAAAAGGAGCAGATGTTAAGGCGATGAATAATGATGGGTACACTCCTCTGCACTTAGCTGTTAAATATGGTAACGGAGCTTTGATCAAGGGTCTCATAGAAAGTGGAGCAGATATTAATGCGGTAGGTGAGGGTGGATGCACTCCTCTGCATTATGCTGCCAAAGACGGTGATAGAGAAATGGTAGATGCCCTAATGAAAAAAGGAGCAGATCCTTTATTAGAAAATGAAGATGGTGAAACTTCAATGAACCTTGACAAGAGTGGACGTATAAAACAGCTCTTAGAGGGCAAGGCGCTTACACGAGGTATTTTTGTCGGTTCTATAACCGCAGCATTAGGTTATATTATAATAATGATACTTCATGCAACTGACCCACTTACAGATGAGCCAAAAATAGCAGCAGGATTTCTGGCTCCACTAATAGGGGCAGCGGTTGGTTTCGGTGCATATAAGATGTCAATGCCTCCTAGTACTAAAATGGATGAAGTGAAGCATGAAAAGAGGGGTGTATTATTAGAAATAGTGTAGGAACGGCTTAGAATAGTTGTCATTCCAGTGTGTGATACACAATTGTGCGGATGTTTGTTTTTGTTAAGCACAACAAATGGTGTCATGCCAGTGTCAGCTACTTGCATTACAAAAGGAAGGAGCACTGGGATGATACCAGCAGTTGATATCTTGTGTTTACTCTACCGCAGTGCAGGAAGTTTGTACAGATGTGTAACTGACACTGGGATGACAGTCAAACTATAACCTAGTTAGCTCAGTTTGAGCGTTAGTGTGTGGAACTCTTAGCTCTGTTGGAGGATTTTCCATTGTTTTTAGCTGAGTATCTAACTTATACTGTATGTTCGATAAACAAATCAAAGCAGCTGAATAAAAATCTTCATCGAACTGCTTTGCTTTATGCATACCATCCATTAATTCCTCAAATTCTTTCACACTACATATTTTTTGTGGCATGCTTTTGAATAATTCTCTTATTTGGGTCAAATTTTTACAAATTTTCTCCTGATACCCAGCAATTCTCTCTTGATATATATCAATCATTTTTTGACATGCGTTGCCTCTAAATGGATGCTCTTTCTTTTCCTGTACATAAGAACTCTGAAAATTTTTACAATTGAGGATTGCTTCTCTGTATTTTTTTATGTCATTAATTGCGCTTACTATCGATTTATCTATTTTCTTTAAATTTTCTTTCCATACCATCTGGTTCATTTTGTCATATAGGCTTTTGCATTCTTCATAAGATGCCATTGGTTGTAATAGTCCTTCTTTTACATCTTTATTATAAACTTCTCTCAACTCACCACTTGATAACACTCTTATAGCATCTTCTCTTTCATCTTGTAATTCAGGGTGCTTTTTATTTAATGATTTAATGCGATTTAATAGAAAATTCTTAACTAATTCGTCTTTTATGACTTCAGCTAATTTTTCTAGTGACTCTATGTATTTCAGAATTTCTACAAAAAGTTGAGGACCAACCGATCCAAACGGAAGGAGAAGCTCCTCTTGACTCCTACGAAAATTTTCAATTGTTTCTATTGTTGATTGTGTATTGTCGGTGAGTTTTTTCTTTAGTTCAGCTCTTTTCTTTTGATCTTTCTCTTGAGTTTCTTTTACACTTTTTAAAAAATCCTTAGCTTGCTCTTTCAATTCCAGTAGATTTTTACGCGTTTCTTCTGTGTTTACTTCACTCAAGACTTCAGCAATTTTCTTTTTTGTCTCATTCTTTTTTTTCTCGCTTTTGGCATTATTTAGCTCATTTAACTTTTTGCCTGCCTTATTTTTAACAATTTGGCGGATAATTGTACCAATTACATCCTTTTTTTTGAAGTAATCTATTTCACTCATTAAAGACTTAGTGATGAGCTCCCAAGTCGCTTGATTAACAAATTCACTTGTCTTATTTTCAAAATCTTCTCTACCTTTAAATCCTAAAATAGTATAGAGATTTTTTTCAACTGTTGGTTTGTTATTTCGTTCTGCTACTCTATCTTTTATATTGGATAGAAATGTACTAATATTGATTGTGTACACAATGTTACCTCAACACTCATGTTACATAATAAAAGTATAAAATTTAATATTTAATTTTTAATTAATGCCAGCATTACTAGCACAGCTAACTGCAGAGATATAGCTAAAGTAATCTAGGCTTACCGACAACCGTCATCCCGCTACGTGTTAGCGGCTAAGAGATACCGCCGCGGTATGACGTAGGGAAACCTGACTTGCACTAGCTATATCAGATGTAAATTCTAGCATCAATAGCAAGCGTCAATTAACACTTTAACTTCTAATTTGTCATCAGTAATATTGTTTATATAAAAACTATAATTTTTTATGCCTGAATTTGGGAATATATTACTATTGCTAGCTTGCTTATTGTCTTTAACATATCTATTTCTACCACTTAGTTCTTATCGGTTTATCACCACTGCTATATTTTTCTGTGTATCAGCGTCAATGGCTATTTTGATTTACTGCCACATTACAAACGATTTCTCACTCGAAAATGTGTATTACCACTCCCATACGACAAAACCTTTGATCTATAAAATCTGTGGTGTTTGGGGAAATAAAGAAGGATCTATGTTGCTTTGGGCCTTAGTGCTTACTTTCTATCTGCTATTAATGGGTATCTTTATTGATGACAATGATAAATTGAAGAAAGTGTCCTTGATCACCCAGGGGATGATTTGCTTTTGTTTTTTGTTGTTCACTTTACTTGAATCCAATCCTTTCACTAAAATGCCAAGCATTGAAACAGATGGATTGGGTTTTAATCCAATATTGCAAGATATAGGTCTTGCTATTCACCCACCAATATTATATTTGGGGTACCTTGGATTTAGTGTTCCTTTTTCGCTCTCTATAGCTGGATTAATTTTAAATACTGAAGGAAATGTTTGGGCTAAAATTGTCAGACCTTGGGTGCTTGTTTCTTGGTCGCTGCTCACTTTGGGCATCAGCCTGGGTAGCTGGTGGGCGTACCGTGAACTTGGTTGGGGTGGATTTTGGTTTTGGGATCCAGTAGAAAACGTTTCTTTGATGCCGTGGCTAATTGCAGTAGCGCTGACACATTTGTTACTCGTGGTACGAAATTTCAATGTTTTAAGGAATTTTGCTATTTTACTTACGCTTACAACTTTTATACTAAGTGTAACTGGAACATTCCTAGTCCGCTCAGGAATACTCACCTCAGTGCACACGTTTGCAGATGATCCAAAGTATGGACTTTATATATTAGCTTTACTTGGTGTAATTACAATAAGTAGCTTAGTAATATTTGTAGTATTTACGAGAAAAAATCACACATCTTTCCAGTGCTTGACACCGGAATCTGAAAAGAAACCTGCTACTCAAGTGACAGAGGGTAGAAGATTCTTTTCCCGCTTTACAATGATGCTAATGAACAATCTATTATTTATCACCGCCTTTTTCATTGTATTCGTTGGTACTCTATACCCTGCAATGCTTGAATATTTAACCGGTGAACTAATTTCAGTTGGAGCACCGTACTATAATTCCTTATTTAATCCTATCGCACTGGCCATTCTAGCGCTCACCATGGTAGGGCAATATTGTCGTTGGCAGGGAAATAGTCTATTGCCAATATTTCGTGAATACAGATTCTCATTCTGTAGTGCTGCAGCTATTTTGCCGTTTATCTTTCACATGGAGCTAATGATTGTGCTATCAATTACCATCTCCATGGCATTATTAGTCTTTGTCTTAGAAGCATACAGTAAAAGAATTTGTTTATTTAAGAGCGAATCAATCTTGTTAGCAAGAAAAGTTTCTAAGTCTTACTATGCAATGATGCTCGCTCATGCTGGAGTAGCAATTCTGGTGCTTGGTATAACTTATTCAGTTGGTTGGCAGGAAAAAAAAGAAAATTACTTAAAAATAGGGGATAGCATAACAGTTAATAAATTTAAAGTCACTCTACGAAATATTGAATTGATAAAAGAGAAAAATTTCCATGCAGTGCGAGGTAAAATGGATATTAGGAATTTGCTGAATAATAAGATATTAGGTGAAGTAACTCCTGAATATAGATTTTACCTTGTGGAAGGTCAGAAAAATGTCGAAAGCAGTATTTACCACAATTTATTTTCTGATATCTATGTTGTAATTGGTGAGATTGATAAGAGCAAAATTGCAGCTAAAGTGTACTATAAACCTGGAATGTCTATAATCTGGCTTGGATCCTTCCTCATTGCTTTTGGTTCGCTCCTTGCTGCTTTTCCTTTCGGTAAACGAACGAGACCAACCACAAAATAAACTAGTGAATTTTTTAAAAAGTATATAAAATTCAATTGATTACTTTAGATAAAAAACATGGCACTTAGACTCATTCCAGACAACCTCGATATCAAGTTTAGTAAATATAGAAAGTTGACTGCGTTAATTAGCATTATTTTTGTCATCTTTTCAATGCTTATTATTGTGTTACGTGGAATGAATCTAGGCATAGACTTTACAGGTGGAATTTTGATGGAAATAAAATCTTCAAACGAGGATCGTATTATTCTTGATGCATTAAAAGAGAATGGTTTTACGGTGCAGAGTTCAAAGGCTGGTGATAATTTAGCCATGCGTTTTAAAGATGAAGGAGATGAAAATAAAATTAAAAAGATCAAAAGCGTACTAGAAGAAAAGCTGGGTAGCTCAATAAGCTATCGTAAAATAGACTATGTTGGTCCTCAAATAGGCTCAACACAGATATTTGAAGGAATATTATCCATGTTGATTGCAATTGTTGGAATATTTTTTTACGTTTGGTTTAGATTTAATTGGCAATGTGGATTTGGTGGGATAATAGCACTGATTCATGACGTGGTTTTAACTATTGGTTTTATTAGCCTGACTGGCATTGAGTTTAACATTTCATCAACTGCTGCTCTCCTTACTGTCATTGGTTACTCAATCAACAATTCAGTAGTTATATACGATCGAATTCGAGAATATCAAAGGAGTGGTCAAAACAGGCAGATGAGTGAGGTAGTAGATGCAAGTATTAACTCTACATTATTTCGCACTATCTTAACTTCGGGTACGACCCTTCTTGCTGCTCTTCCTTTGACATTAATTTGTACGGGTGCAGTTAGAGATTTCAGCTTAATCATCTTTTTTGGTATTTTAATTGGCACTTGTTCTGCAATATTTATCTCTGCTCCTATATTGACCTGTAGGGCCTTAATAAGTAGAGTCACGATATAATATCAGCTTATTATCTCTTATAGTGAAATGAAAATACCTCAAAAAACTCATCCCGAGTAGTGAATGAGACATAGAATGGGTGTTAACGCTTGCCTGTACATCATTAATCAAAAAATTTCCTATTTTAACTTGAGGTATTTGAACCACTCCAGCCCTTATTTGGCCTTTTGCAGTTTCATATATTTTAAAATTTTGAATATTTTGTAAGTTAATGCCAGCATGTAATGCATCTTTTTGTGATAGAACAATATCGGTTGCACCAGTGTCAAGCAAAAACGTTATATTACTATCATTAACTTGAGCCTGAATATAAAAGTGTCCATCGTATGATTTCGTGAATTCGATACTTCCGCTATTCTGAACCCTTCCTTTATATGGTAAAAAAGTGCTGAGAAATCTGTTGCTTAGTTTATTTCCTTGTGAATCAATAAGCATTGCAGTAATAACTATTATCAGTAGCCAAATAACTAGACTTTTTGCCGCGTTCATATCATTAAAATTTGAAGCTATTACAATAAATTTTAAAGATTAGCGTTAAAAGTTGTTATTAAAAATAAGTAAATTTTATTGTTTTAGTACAATATTTAATATACACTTTAAGGAAATACATTTAGCTTAAATTTTATGTCAGAAGCAAGAAATCTAATTTTTGCAGCTATCCTTTCCATGTTAATCATGGTGTCTTGGCGCATTATTTACGATAATTTTCTTAATGCAGACCAAAGTCACCCACCAATTGAAAATATTGAACACATAGAATCTTTTAACGATCTTGCTCCTATAATACACCAAAACCGTTCCGAAATTATTAATTCCACTCGAGAACAAAGGGTTAATTTAGCCAATAATATGGTTAAAGGGTCGATTTCTTTAAAAGGTGCAAGGTTTGATGACTTAATTTTAACTAATTACCGCTTAGAACCAAATCCTTCTTCTTCACAAGTAGTGTTGCTATCACCTGCAGAATCAAAAGATGTATATTTCGCAGAATTCGGGTGGCTCGATCCAAGTGGCAAAATTAAAGTTCCAGATCCTAAGACAATCTGGCAAGCAGATAAACTTAATCAAAAAGCAGCCAATTTATTCTGGGATAATGAAAATGGCATTTTATTTAGAATGAAAATTAGCCTCGACGATAATTACATGTTTAAAGTTGAGCAAATTGTTGAAAATAACACAAAGGATAATGTAATTTTAGTTCCTTATGGTAAAATTAACCGTAAGCGCGATAATATTAACGAATCTTATTGGATATCACATGAGGGAGTACTAGGTGCATTTGATAATAAACTAGAGGAGTGGACATATAAGGATATCTCTAAGAAACATTTAATAAAAGCAAGTACAAGTGAAAAAAATTGGTTTGGTTTTGCTGATAAATACTGGCTTACAGCCATCATACCTGAAAAATCTGATAAAATAAATGTAAGCATTAAACATACTAACGTTAATAATATTGATAGATTTCAAGCAGACTTTGTTAAATCTTATAAAACCGTACTCCCTGGTTCAGTTGCCTATAATGTGAATTATTTTTTTGCTGGAGCAAAAAAATTGAATTTACTGGATTCTTATAAGAGTGCTCTCAATATACCTTTATTTGACAAAGCTGTAGATTTTGGCGTTCTTTACTTTATAACTAAGCCAGTGTTTTTACTTCTTGAATACTTTAACTTCGTTTTGAAGAGCTTTGGCTTGGCAATATTGTTGCTGACTTTAGCAATCAAACTTTTGATGCTTCCTTTGTCTAATAGATCATATGTTTCAATGTTCAAGGTGAAAAGCCTGCAGCCTGAAGTAACTCGTATAAAAGAACTATACAAAAATGATAGTTTAAAGCAGCATAAAGAAATAATGGCATTATACAAGAAGAATAATGTAAACCCAATTTCGAGCATTTTTCCTATGCTAATACAAATACCGGTATTTTTTGCTTTATATAAAGTATTATTTGTCACTATAGAGATGAGACACGCCCCTTTTTATCTATGGATTAAGGATCTTTCAGCTCCTGATCCAACAAACATTTTTACATTGTTTGGATTGTTTAATTACAATTTCCCTGTTTCCATAGGCATTTTGCCTATAATTTTAGGTGTTACTATGATAGTTCAGCAAAAGATCAGTGAGAAAGATCAGATCACTAAAGATGATGTTCAAGTAAACGTTATGAAATTTTTGCCTTACATTTCTGTCTTTATTTTTGCCTCTTTCCCTGCAGGCCTAGTAATATATTGGATATTTAGTAATGTCATAACTTTAATTCAACAATCGTTAATAAAGTTGTTTTTAACGAAAAAAGTGGTAGTAAATGTCTAAAATACTAATAGTTAACTCAATTTATTATACTGAAATAGCTGACCTTTTGCTTGAGGGTGCAGTCAATAGATTAAAAGAAAGTCATGCAAGCTATGACATAATTGAAGTTCCTGGTGCATTTGAAATACCAGCTACAATTCTTTTTGCGGTCAAGAGTGAGCGTGTTAATTATGATGGTTATTTAGCTCTTGGGTGCGTAATTCGTGGTGAGACTGATCATTACCAATATGTTTGTAAAGGAATAATCGAAGGCTTAAATGAGGTTGTTATGCGTTATGCAGTACCCCTTGGTATGGGCGTAATTACTGCTGATAGCAAAGATAAAGCTTTAGTAAGGGCTGATAAAAACAAAAAGAACATTGGTGGTCATGCAGCCTCAGCCGTTGTGCATATGATAGATTTATACAAAAGATTAGGCTAATGGAGGAAGAACCCGTAGGAAAAAAGTGGCGTGTAAAAAGAAGTACAGCAAGGTTTCTTGCTGTACAAGTTGCTTACTCAAATATTTTTATAGGTTACGACAAAAGCACTTTTGAGCTGGAAAACTGTGAGCTTAGGAACTATGTAAATAAGTTAGTAGACATATTTGAATGTGAAGAATTTGATTATCAATTCTTAGAAGACCTGTCATATAAGGTTATAAAAAACAGTGAAGAATATGATAAGGTAATAGAATCTTATTTACACCCAAGCTGGTCTCTTTCGCGGTTAAATCTCATAAGCTTATCTATTTTGCGTGTTGCAATATGTGAATTAGCTAATTGTGATACACCAGCTCCAGTTGTTATTAATGAATATACTAACATTGCATCTGATTTACTTGATAAACCAAGCGAAATTGGTTTTATTAATGGATTATTGGATAAGGTAAAGGACGCAGTTAAGCTAAATAAAAATTCTTGACAGCATATGACCAGAAAAAGGGGCCAGTGTCTGAGCATTGGAGGTGATAAAGAGAGGAGCACTTTAATGGCATAAATAAGGTCTTTTGACGCTTTAAAATCTATGGTAGACTGAAAAAGATTATTAAATTATAATATGAAACATGGTAAAAGACGAGAAATCGAAAACAATTTTTGAAGTGGAAGGGGCAGTAACTGCTTTACTACCTGCAGCAGAATTTAGAGTGAAGCTGGACAACGAACATGAGATTATCTGTCATGTATCGGGGAAAGTAAGAAGAAGTAAAATACGCATTATTATCGGAGATAGAGTGTTAGTAGAGATGAGTATTTATGATAGAAATGCGAGAAAGGGCAGGATAATTAGAAGGCTTAAAGGTACAAGTGACAGAACAATCTCTAAATAATCTTATTCTTGCTTCATCATCGAAAAGGCGCATAGCTTTATTAAAACAAATAAATATTAAGCCGGGCTTGATTTTGCCAGCAGATATAGATGAAGCTCCTTTGAAGAAGGAACTTCCAAAAGATTACTCAATCCGTATGGCAAAAAGCAAAGCCGAGAAAGTACAAAGCTCAAATCCAAATTATTTTGTGCTTGGTGTTGATACAGTTGTTGCTTGTGGTAGAAGGATATTGCTTAAAGCTGAAAACGTTGAACAAGCAGAAAAATGCATCCGCTTGTTATCAGGAAGAAGGCATAGAGTATACACCAGTGTGTGTCTGTTAACTCCCGATCAATCTAAACAACACATTAAGACCGTGGTTACAGTCGTGAAATTTAAACGTCTCAGTGAACAAGAAATTAAGTATTATTTAGCATCAGAAGAGTGGAAAAATAGAGCAGGGGGATGCAATATACAAGGCCTTGCTGGAATGTTCGTACTGTTCTTACGCGGCTCCTATTCTTCCGTTATCGGATTGCCGTTACACGAAACCTATTGTTTGCTAAGTAATTATTTTAACCTCAATTTATGTTGAAATGCCTTTATTAGTATCTTTTTCTTGTTGTGACTCAGCAATGCGTTTAGCCCAATCCAGTGGTCTTTTTTTGCTGTTAGCTAATGTAACTCTACCAGTGTGTTCTGTTAAAGTACCTTCTATTTCTTCTTCTATTACTCCAGCTTTCAGTTGTGCTGCATCTTTTTTTAGCAATTTATATAGTTCGCTATTTTCATCTATAGTCGTATTATCAGCATCATTTTCTCGTTCTGTCGCTGTTTCCACATCTGTTGAACTGTCCTTCAACAATCCATCTTTTAATAAACGTTCTCTGGTTCGTTCGCTCATTTCTTCCTGATTTACTGGTTTTAACCCGAGATTTTTTTGACCTAATGTATTTTTAAGTTCTTCAAATAGAGTTGGATTACTTTGTCTAATATGTCCTTCTAATTCCCTTTCTATCTGTTTAGAATTTACCTGAGATTCATCATGGTCAGTATCAGTTGGAGATATATAGCCTGAATCACTTATACTATTTGGTGTTGAAGCAGAGACACTAACAGTTGGACCTTCCACTGTTTCCACACCTGTTGAACTGCCTTCTAGCAACCCATCTTCTAATAAAAGTTCTCTGGTTCGTTTGCTCATTTCTTTCTGATTAACTGGCCTTAGTGGAAATTTTTGAGTTTCTTTATCCAACTTACTGGTAAATTCCGTAAGTAGAGTGTCATCTTTTTGTTCAACGTCTATCAAACTCTCCTTATTTTCATCAGTGCTAATTGGAGATAGTTGTGCTGCATCTTTTTCTAGCAATTTATTCGGATTAGTAGCAGCATTTTCTTGTTCTGCCACTTTTTTTTCTAACCACTTACGTATAGGGTCGTATTGGTTACCTTTTTCTATTTTTTCCAAAACTTTTTCTGTGAATCGATCTTTAGAAATATTTTCTTCAGCAACTTGCTGTGCTTGTTCTCTTTCAGATTGACTGTGATTAATAGTAGGAAATGAATAGCCCGAGTCACTTGTGCTTTTAGGCGTTGCAAAAGAGAACGGCTGTTTATTAACAGTTGGGTCTGCCACTGTTTTTACATCTGTTGAACTGTCATTTTTGCCACTTCTTTTTATTGATGCTTCTCTACCATCAACACCAGTGTGCCGTAAGTTGCTTTTATTGAAACCTCTGATGTCTTGCCATAAATCTTTTCCTTGTTGCGGAGTTTCAGGTTGTTGCTGATTATCAAGTGTTTGCTCATTTCCATCTGGTTTTTGGCTTCCAAGTTTGCTTCTCCCTTGCTCATTGACAACATTTTCTTTAGGTGGAAGTGAACTAGTTCTAGTTGGTACTTGTGGAGGGGTCTGAGACCCAACTCCTCGATTCTGAGTAGTTTGAACGCCAACACCTCTACCACTATTTTCTATTATGATTTCAGATGCGTTTTGTTCCACTTCATTCGCTTTTCCTTGTCCCTTTTCCCTGAATTGTATTTGATGCAAGAATAAACCACCTATTTTTACATCTTGATTCGCTTTTAGCTGATCTTCAGTAACGCCATTACCTTCAATAAGTTCTACACCCTCTTTATCAATATTGATTTTAATAGTGCACTTCTCTCCCTTTGCATCATACCAGTTTAGCGTCATCTCATATGAACCATCGGTTACGACATAATGTCTTACTTTTCTCTTTTCTTTCCCTTCACCTTCCTCGGCAACAAAACCGTGCATTCCGCTCTTTCCATCGCTATGCAATGTTGAGAACCCCGAGATTCCATTCTTCTCACAGAAATCACTATTTAAAAATTCGCTGATTTTAAACTCTTTCTTGTTATCCTCCAGTGTAATACTTGCGTGATTACCGTTTATTGAAACTTTTTCAACACCATCATCAATGTAATCTTTCAACCTTTTTTTAACTTCACTTGCAAGCTCTTGTCTATCTTCCTTTATTTCGTTATATTCCTGAAGAATAACTTTACACGCTTTATTTTTGTTTTCATCTTCGTCCAAATCCAAGTCGGCATGTTCTATTAAAAACTTTGCTGTGTAAAAAACAATCCTAGCATCATAAATTAAGTCGCCTTCCTTTTTTATTTTATCAAGTAAAGACGACAAATTTTGAATGAACTTATAACTGTGTTCTTGTTGTGTATCGTTACTGTGCATATAACCCTCACTAATAACCCTCTGCCTTTAGTTCTAGCTAATACTAGCTAATGTAATTATTATGGGAATTAGTTGAATTTTTATTAAAGGAGGTTGTGTTACTGTTCAGATGGCAACTTAGTTAGTATTTTAGTTGGCGCCTAATTTCAAATATCTACTGCTCATAGTAAACACTTCTGGATCTTGAGAGGTTAGTTTGAGTATAGCAAGTATGTTGATAAACAATAAAGCAGCGATTGAAATATCGGCAACGTCCCATAGCAATTGAACTGTACCTATTGAACCAAGCGGAATAATCATGGTAAAAATTACAATCCAGATTTTAGTGTATTTATTATTCATAGACACATAGCGTATTGTCTGTTTTGAGCAAAAAAACCAAGTAAAAATAGTAGTAAAAGCAAAGCAAAACATTATAGCCATAATTAAATAGCCAATATAAGGCCAGTTCATTGCCTTTTTAAAAGCAAATATGCACATGTTGGTGCTCTCTAAATCAGTCATCCAAGAATCTGTGACAAGGAGTACCATTGTTGTAATAAACGCTATGAATGCGACTATAAAGGGCGATATTATTGTGATTAGGCTCTGTTCAATGATAAATTTATTATTATTTTTCTTAGGAACAATTGAAGAATGTACGATTCCTTCGAGGCCAAGTCCTATATCTGTTGCAAAAATACCTCGCAAAGTTCCTACTTGAATAATAGTCAACATTTCTAAAATTAAACCTAGAGATAAACCAGAGTTAAAGCTACTAGCTGTAAAAAAATTGCTTGTTATTAATTTTATAGAAGGAAGAATATTTTCACTAAATTTAAATAATACAATACCACAAAGCGTGAGGTAACTTACCGTCATTATCGGTATCATAGCTGATATGAAAATTTTAATTTTTTTTAAGCTGAGAGCTGCAACAACAAAAAATATTATGGCCATTATAATTCCACCAACAACTACAGGTATATCTATCATGTTGAGTGGTATTGATAGAGAATTTACCTGAACAAGGTTACCAACGGTTACTGAAACTATCATCATAATGACTAGAAACACAATTGTGGCTTTTCTAGAGTTAAATGCATCAGCCATGTAGGTTATAGGGCCACCTATAAACCTTTTGTTCTTTTCCTCCCTGTTTTTTATACTCAGGTAACAAGTGACATATTTTATCACAGAAGTGATAACAATAATTATTACCATCCATAAAATAGAGCCCGGCCCCCCGGTTTTTAGAGCAACAGCAGTTCCTGAAATATTTCCTACTCCTAAATTTCCCCCTAAGATTGTAAACAGAGCAGCTATAGAAGAAAATTTATTTTCCCCTCTTTTAGCTCCAAGGAGTGAAAGGGCGTACGGTAATCTAAATATCTGTAGCCATTTTAGTTTAACCGATAGGTAAACACCAGCGATTAGTATGAGTAATATTGTTGGCAGTAATAAAACAAACTTTACTATATCCATTTGTATACTAAAAGTGAGTGTTTTGGCTGAGTATACACACAAAAGTCAAAAATACCTAAGCCTATTTTCTATTAGAGTTCGTATGACTTCGTTTCTTTCATCCTAGCACTCCTTTCTTGTCATCCCAGCACCCCTTTCTTGTCATCCCAGTGCGTGACACTGGGATCTAAATTTTTTATGCGAAACCATTATGTTTATATACTTGTAGGCCCAAGTTCCTCACATAGTGAACAAAAAAGTAAATGAGATCCCAGTGTCAGCTATTTGGATGATGCCATTTTAGAGGAATTCCCTTATGCCACAATATTTGTACAGATGTGGGTTTGACCATAGCTGGATTCCAGCGTTACGCGCTGGAATGACACCTACCCCATGAGAACTCTATTTTTTACACCACTCATTTATGAGTTCATTGACATCAGAATCTACAAAATTCTTTAGTGGCTGTCTGATTTTTATCTCAGCATTTTTAGGGATGCACCTATCCTTACATATTGCATACTTTATATGAAAGTTAAGATCAATATACCCTTGACTTGAAAACACATTTATCTTGAAGGGAAATAACACCATATCCTCGTATACGTTACTGATAAATATCTCTCTTCCTACTTTATCCTTATGCTCTTTTGGAGTAGGCCAGTAAATATCTATATTTGATGTGTTACCCTTGCAATCAAAAGAAGTGGGAAAACCAAAATCTCCAGGATCCTTATAATATATATGCCAACCTGGTTTTATTGTAACCTTTATTGCACCTTCAAGAGTAAGATTTGCTTCATTTATCTTGCCAATAAGCAAATCAAATTTTGCAACTTCCTCATCAGCATACAGTTGAGTGCAAGAAAAAAGCAAAAACAATATTAAATATATATACGTTTTCATAAAGGCAATTCTACTCTTTATATAAAGCAAATTAAAGAAAATGATTTAAATTTTTATTATTATACTTAACAACATTATATAAATTATTTATTAATATAATATTATGCTAATATACATATACCCATTCTAGGAGTTATAGTTTTTGCTAATTTTCATACTGCCTTTTTATTATTAGACAACTATAGCGTAAAGAAGCGGAAAGAATATGGAAAATAATAGATTCAAGTGAAGGTGGTGGAATAGCAAAAGAGAATAGACTTCTTGCATAACCTAAAAAAAGGCAAAAGAAACCCCGTGATGGTTGGCTATTTACCATGTACTAAAATATCGGCGTTCTTTTTATTCTAAAACGCTTGATTAAGAGCGATTTAGCCACTTTTAATTTGCAGCTAACCTACATCGCAAGTGTTTAAGAAATTTACTAAGCAGGAAAAAAGGCAAAGAAACCCCGCGGTAGCTAGCATTCAAATTCTCCCTTGTCAATTTGACGTTTTTTGATGTCTTAAACGCTTTATAAGCCCGTTTCAGCTTGTATGGGTAAAAACCCAGAAGTTTTATAAAGACATGCGGTGCACGTAGTGCGAAAAATTAAACATGAGACGCCAAATACCCTAAGTTTTTTGTCATTAACCTGCACAGATTGCGAAGATAAATAAATAGCTTCAGTACCATGATAAAAGGACTGGCGGAGTTTGTCAAGGAGTTTTTAGTTCCGGCTCCCTGTCTTCAAATCACAATGTTCGTACAGTTGTGATTTATGGCAATTAACCTTTACAGGCCGAAAAGTGTGTTGCTACCAAATAATTGTGTGAGAAGTCCGAATTTAAAGTTTTTATTGTTTATAGAGGATAAACTGCTACAATAAACGAGTTAAAGATAAGGAAAGCTTTAAATTATGCAAGATGATACTAAAAAAAAAACAACCGTAGAGGAAGAAAAAGGCATATTAGGTTGGATAGAATATAGATTGCCTATATTTTCTTTTCTAAAGCATACTGCCTCTTACCAAGTGCCAAAAAACTTAAATTATGCTTGGAACTTCGGTTCTTTGGCTGGTATAGCGCTAATTTTACAAATAATAACAGGTATATTTCTTGCTATGCACTATACTCCGCATGTTAATTATGCGTTTAACAGCGTGGAGCGCATAATGCGTGATGTAAATTATGGATGGTTGATACGCTACACTCATGCTGTTGGAGCATCGCTCTTCTTTATGGTAGTCTACGTTCATATAATGCGTGGGCTGTATTACGGATCTTATAAAAGGCCGCGAGAAATGGTGTGGTTTGTAGGTATATTTATATTTTTTGCAATGATGGCAACTGCCTTTATGGGATATGTTCTTCCTTGGGGGCAGATGAGTTTCTGGGGCGCAACAGTCATAACCAACTTATTTTCAGCTATACCTTTAGTTGGTAATAAAATAGTTATATGGTTATGGGGTGGTTTTTCCGTTGATAATCCAACACTCAATCGTTTTTTTGCTCTGCATTATCTTTTGCCTTTCGTTATTATCGCTTTAGCCATGCTGCATGTTATTGCTCTGCATAGGTTTGGCTCTGGTAATCCAAGTGGGGTAGAAGTGAAATCAGACAAGGATACCATTTCTCTGTATCCTTATTATATAGTCAAGGATTGCATAACTTTTGGTCTGTTTTTTGTAGTTTTGTTTGCATTTGTTTTCTATGCTCCTAATTATCTTGGTCATCCAGATAATTATATAGAGGCTGATTCTATGGTAACTCCTATACACATAGTGCCAGAATGGTATTTTTTACCTTTTTATGCAATGCTGCGTTCGATTCCAGATAAACTTACTGGTGTACTTACCATGTTTGGATCTATTTTAGTGTGGTTTCTGTTACCTTGGCTTGATAGATCAAAAGTCAAAAGTGGTGCTTATCGTCCGTTATTTAAGAAATTTTTTTGGGTTTTTGCAATAAATTTTGCATTTCTAGCCTGGCTTGGTGGGCAGGAAGTTAAAGAGCCTTACATCACTATGAGTAGGCTATCTACTCTTTATTATTTTGCATACTTTGTAATAATTTTACCACTGCTTAGTAAATATGAAAAGCCAGCAGAACCACCAAAAACCATAAGTGATTCTGTGCAGGAGATGAAATAATGCTGGTTAAAAATATGTTAGTTATACTCAGCATGTTATTTTTTGCTAATTTTGTATATGCTGAAGAATTTCAACCATCACCAAATAAAAAAATAGACTGGAATTTTGATGGAATTACCGGGTCTTTTGATAGGGAGTCAATTCAGCGTGGCTATAAGGTGTATAAGGAAGTCTGTGCTGCTTGCCATTCAATGAATAGAGTAGCGTTTCGTAATTTACAAGATGTCGGTTTTTCTGAAGAAGATGTAAAACAGATTGCAGCCTCTTATCAAGTTAAAGATGGTCCAAATGATTTGGGTGAAATGTTCGATAGACCTGGAGTACCTTCGGATTATTTTATTGCACCTTTTGATACAAAAGAAGCAGCTACAGCAAGTAATAATGGTGCAGTTCCACCAGACCTGTCATTGATTATTAAAGCAAGGCACGATGGTGCAAACTATGTCTATTCACTGCTAACTGGCTATCAAAATGGCGAGCATGATGAGAATGATTTATATTTTAATCCGTATTTTCCAACAGGTAAGTTAGCTATGGCACCGCCGCTTTCTGAAGGAATGGTAGAATATGATGGTGCAAGGCAAGCCACAGTTGAAAATATGGCATATGATGTGGTAAATTTTTTACAATGGGCAGCAGAGCCAGAACTAGAGCACCGGCACAAGCTAGGATTTAAAGTAGTGATGTATTTTGTAATCTTAACAGTATTTTTTATATTAACTAATAATAGAGTTTGGGGCAGGCTCTATAAAAAAAGAAAATAGAGTTTCATTGACACTCATTTTCATACCCTATTTACACTAGTAAATGTATTATACAACAATAAATATATTATGAAAATATAGAAACAAATTCGTTACAACTTATCTTAAAAATAATATGATATTTACTATGCAATGAATCAAAAATAGTGAGTAAAGTTTATGGAATTTCAAATCACTACACATTTTCAACCAGATGGAGATCAACCACAAGCAATCGATAGCTTAGTTGCAGGGCTAAATAGCAATAAAAGAGACCAGGTTTTGCTTGGAGTTACTGGTTCTGGGAAAACTTTTACTATGGCAAATGTTATTGCAAGGACAAACAGACCTGCGCTGATCATGGCACACAATAAAACCTTAGCAGCGCAGCTTTATGAGGAAATGAGAGGATTTTTTCCTAATAATGCTGTTGGATACTTCATTTCTTATTATGATTACTATCAGCCTGAAGCTTATTCGCCACAAACTGATACTTATATTGAAAAAGACTCTGTAATCAACGACAGAATTGACATGCTGCGTTACTCTGCCGTCTGCTCTCTTTTGGAGCGCAGGGACACGATCGTAGTTGCCAGTGTTTCTTGCATATACGGTCTTGGTTCGCCTGAAAGCTACTGCAGCATGACTATATTTTTAAGTGTTGGAGATAAAATTCGTGTTAATGATTTCTTGAGTAACTTAGCTGATCTCCAATACAAGCGCTCTGATATCAGATTTGAGAGAGGATATTTCAGAGTGCGTGGTGATATTATCGATATCTTTCCTGCCTATTATGAAAATAAAGCTTGGCGTTTATCGCTGCTTGGCAATGAAATAGAAGAAATTTCTGAGATTGATGCTATGACCGGCAATGTTATCAAACGCATAGACAAAATCACCATTTTTCCAAACAGTTATCACATTACATCACGTGAGACGCTGTTGCAGACAGTTGAGCTAATCAAAAAAGAGCTGCATGAACGCTTGAATTATTACTACTTACAAAACAAAATTGTTGAAGCACAGCGCCTTGAGCAGCGTACCAATTTTGATATCGAAATGATGAGAGCAACAGGAACATGTAAAAGTATTGAAAATTATTCGCGTTATCTCTACGAAATGGAAGCTGGAGATCCACCGCCTACTTTGTTTGAATATTTACCTAAAGATGTAATTTTATTTGTCGATGAAAGTCATGTCACCGTTCCTCAGGTTGGTGCAATGTATAGTGGTAATGAGGCACGTAAGAAAAAATTGATTGACTATGGCTTCAGGCTCCCTTCCGCTTTTGATAACCGTCCATTAAAATTTAAAGAGTGGGAAGAAATTAGGCCGCAGACTATTTACGTTTCCGCCACCCCCGGAAAATATGAGTTAGAAAAGACCAATAACGTATTTATAGAGCAAGTGATTCGTCCAACTGGGCTTACGGATCCAATCTGCATTGTAAAACCAACAGAAAGTCAGGTTGACGATGTGATTCATGAAGCACAAGTAACGATAAAAAAGGGATTTTGTGTTCTAATCACCACATTGACGAAGAAAATGGCTGAAAAGCTAGCCGAACATATGAGCGAATTAAATATAAGAGTAAGTTATTTGCATTCAGATATTGGTGCGCTAGAGAGAATTGAAATTATATACAAATTAAGATCGAAAGAAATTGATGTTTTGGTCGGTGTTAACTTGCTGAGGGAAGGTCTTGATATTCCAGAGTGTGGATTGGTTGCAATTTTGGATGCTGATAAAGAGGGATTTTTGCGATCGGAAACATCGCTCATTCAAACAATAGGTCGTGCTGCACGTAATGCTGAAGGCAGGGTAATTTTATACGCAGATAAAATTACCAATTCTTTGGACCGTGCGTTGAAGGAAACTGAAAGAAGAAGAAAAAAACAGGAGGAATATAACATATTGCACAATATTATACCAAAGACTATAATAAAACCTATATCAAATACTTTACAAGAGAAAGTGGTAGCTGAGGAAAAAATCAATATTAGTAAGGATGATTTAAACAATTTAAGGAAGCAGATGTTAACACATGCCGAAAATCTAGAGTTTGAAGAAGCAGCAAAAATCAAAAATATTATTGAAAGACTAAGTAGCGTATGATATAATGCGCATTGTATAAAGATTTAAGTAATTTTATTGACACTTTTAAATTAACAGATATTAAATATTTAGTACTATAAGATTGAATTATAGATTTTTAATAGTAGTCGGAATGAACATGACAAAAGGTTTTTTTTAACAACAAAGACGACGGTAGTTTGCGCTTTTAAGGAAAAATCATAGAACAAGATTTCTCTGCAGAGCAGAAGATAAGCAAACTAAAGGAGCTAACACCTACGACGATATTACAACAAATAATGCAGAGTTCAAGAGCGTAATCCTCCTTCTCGTTTCATCCCAGTGCTCTTTTTTTTGTCATCCCAGTGCGTGACACTGGGATCCAGGAAACTTAACTTTAAATAAGTGGCTGCATCTAGATTCCAGCGTCACGCGCTGGAACCCCTACGTCATGCCGCCGCGGTATCTCATCATAGATTCCGCTAACACGTAGCGGAATGACGGTTGTCGTTTAGCTATAAAATTTAAGAAAATATTTAAGAAACTTACCAATCTAAAAAAAGGCAAAAGAAACCCCGTGGTGCGAGTTTTGACTCTCTATTACTGTAAGTGGCGCTGTAATAATGTGCTAACGCTTAAAATAAGCGCGATTTGGCTGAATGTAGAAAAAATTTAAAAGACATGCAGCCGCCATAATTTTATGTAATCCGCCAAAAAATACCCTGAGTTTTTTACTGAATTTTGTCATTGAGCCTGCAGGTCAAAAACAAGTTTTGAGTCAGAAATACCCTTGTTATCATAATAAAGGGGCTGGCGGAGTTTGTCAAGGAATTTCTTCGTTTCTCAACGCGCTGCCAAAAGTTTGTTATGCAAGAAGTCTATTCATTCTACTGCAACGCAAGAAATTCGCACAGTTGTGGGCGGTATGACGTGAGAAATCTGAACAGATTTTCAACCAATAACAGCTAAAGATCTTTCTGAGACGTCAATTTCTTTTACACTTGTAACTTTACCGTCCTGATTGAATGAAATCTGCAGAGACTTGCTGCTATACTTTCTTTTTCCCAAGAAATTAAATTGTTTAATTTTATATGAGACATAGTACCAAACGTCTTCATTGAATTTCGATACCAATGTTGGTGCTCCTAAAGTGTGAACTACTTTTTCTTTATCGTCACCTTCTTTTATCTTGCTCCACAATTCAACACTGATGCCAGGAGCCCCGTGATCATAAGTAGTATATGCACAGTTTATTAAAAACAGTAAAAAGAAAGAGATTAATATTCGCATCTTTATTGATAAATTGTTGTAAAACTACAATACACTAATAAACCACCTGTAGTCAAATTTTGCAAAAGTTAAATTGACTGATTCCAAATATTACTTAATATAATATTTACTTTAGAAAATAATAGGTATCTTATGTCATTGTTAGAAGCAGATCCAATATATAAACCTTTTAATTACCCTTGGGCGTATGATGCGTGGCTACAGCAACAAAGAATACATTGGATACCTGAGGAAGTTCCGCTCGCTGATGATGTGAAGGATTGGAAAACTAAACTTTCGAACGTAGAGAAAAATCTACTAACCCAGATCTTTAGATTTTTTACTCAGGCAGACATCGAAGTAAATAATTGCTACATGAGGCATTATTCAAACATATTTAAGCCAACGGAAATATGCATGATGCTTGCAAGCTTTTCCAATATGGAAACCATACACATTGCAGCTTATTCTTATCTTTTAGACACAATTGGCATGCCAGAAAGTGAGTATCAAGCATTTTTAAAATATGATGCTATGAGAAAGAAATATGAATACATGTTAGAATTTGAGGAAAGTAAAAAACACGATAAAAAACATGTGGCTAAGACTCTAGCAGTGTTTGGTGCATTCACTGAAGGATTGCAGTTATTTGCATCATTTGCAATTTTGCTAAATTTCCAACGTTTTGGGAAAATGAAAGGCATGGGGCAGATAATCGCTTGGTCAGCACGTGACGAAACTTTGCATACTAATTCAATTATCACTCTATTTAGTACGTTCATAAAAGAGAATAATGAAATTTGGAACGATGAGTTTAAAGAGGAATTATATTCTGCATGTCGCACTATCGTTGAACTTGAGGATGAATTCATAAAGCTTGCTTTTGACTTTGGAGACGTTGAAGGACTATCTGCAGAAGAAGTACGCAATTATATACGCTACATAGCAAACAGACGGTTAACACAATTAGGTCTTAAATCCATATATGATGTTAATGATAACCCTCTTCCGTGGCTTGATGAAATACTAAATGGCGTGGAACATACGAATTTCTTTGAAAATAGAGTAACAGAATATAGCCGTGCAGCAACTCAAGGAACATGGGAAGAGGCTTTTACTGAAAACGATACTAATGATAAATGAGTGATAATTTTACTCTTTTCACTCTTCTTTGTCATTCCAGCGCTCCTTTCTTGTCATTCCAGCGCGTGACGCTGGAATCTAGAAAATAAAGAAGAACCAGTTTCTTAGGTTTTCATTGACATAATTTACTTCATATGCCATAATAAAATTTTAAAGCTTGGAGGAAAGAAATGCAGGAATTAGCTAGAATACTAATGGAAGTCAATTTTAGCCAAGGTCTGAACAAGGAGAACATAGCCGATAAAATAAAAGCTAAAATAGAAGCTAAGCTAGAAGAAAATTTAGATGAGCAAACTAAGGAAGATTTAGAAAAACATCTTAAAAGGTGGGAAGAAGATAATTTTGATTTAAAGAAATTTCCGTATTGTGATTTGCTATATTTGGCAGTTAAGTTTGATTGTGAAAAGTTAACAGCGGTTCTGATAGAAAGTGGTTTTGATATTAATGATGGAAAGAACTCACCTTTGCATTGGGCTGCTCAATGGGGAAGTCTAAAAGTAGCAGAGCTTTTACTAGAAAAAGGAATAAATGTTGACATACAGAATAGCTCAGGAGAAACACCTTTGCATTGGGCTATTAGACATGGGTCAAAAAATGAAGAGATAGTAAAATTTCTGATACGAAAAAGAGCAAATGTTAATGTGGAAGACCGAGAAGGATTTACTCCTTTACATTGTGCTGCTTACTACGGAAATGTAGAAATAGTAAAATCTCTGTTAGAGGGGCAAGCAATTACTAATGTAAAAAATGAATATGGGAAAACTCCTTTGCATTATGCTGCTGAGCATGGATATGTGCAAATAGTAGAGGCTCTATTAAAAAAAGAAGGGGCAGATGTTGATGTGCAAGAGAAAAATGAAGAAACTCCTCTGCATTATGCTACTAAGAATGATCTGAATTATGTTACTGAGAATAAACAGGTACAAGTAGTAGCAATCCTATTAAAAAAAGGAGCAAAGGTTGATCTACAAAATAAAGAGGGAAAAACTCCTTTGCATTATGCTGCTAAGTATGGATACATACAAGTAGCAGAGGCTCTATTAAAAGGAGGGGCAAGTGTTGATGTACAAGATGAAGAAGGAAGAACTCCTTTGCATTATGCTGCTAAGTATAGATACATACAAGTAGCAGAAGCTCTATTAAAAGGAGGGGCAAGTGTTGACGCACAGGATAAAGGTGGACAAACTCCTTTGTCCTATGAGGGTGGTTTTAATCCAAAAATAACAAAACTTCTACTGGACCATGGTGCAGACCCATCACGCATTCACAAACCTCGAGCCATCATAATGGGAACTGTTGTGGGTATATTAGCTGCCATTGTGGCTCCACTAGTACTTGTTTGTGCTACTGCATTACCTGTACTAGCAATAATTGGAATTACTGTAGCATCTACACTGATAGCTGGTGGTATTGCTTATGGTGTTGCGTATAAGTCATCAGAACATTCATTAAACAGCAAGTTAAGTGAGGTTAGCTGCGATCATAATGTACGTAAGCAAACTGTATAACCATAGTTATTAATTTACCACAACCATGGCATTCTTATACTTCTCTTTGGAGAAACGATTTTCAGATCGTATAATCCACTTTATATGCCATAATAAGCTTTTTAGAGCCCGATATCTAGTGTAAAACAAAGTAAATGGCACTAAGCTGAGAACCACCAGTTCTATAAAATAAACTGATTGACATACTATTTATAGTATATAAACTACTTATATAAATTTAGGATACAAGATAAACCTAAAAAAAGCTGTAAGTATAAAAAGGAGCAAAGTGTTTGGTTTAACTTATTTAATAATGGTGGGAACAGCATCAATAATAGGGGCTATAGTAAGCATTTTAATAGGTCTTGCACTCAGTACTTTGACCAGTCTTTCACCTCTGATAATAGGTGGAATTGTTGGCGGCATTTCTGTAGTGCCGTTAATTGCAGCTCTCATCACAACTCCCCCATCTGCAGATTCACATAATCGTAATATAAGCGAGTCATTAAAAGCAATTGTGTACCTAGGTAGCTTATTTATTGGAAGTGTTGTAACCGGAATTGGTCTCGTCGCATATGGCATTACTCCAATAACCAAATTAGATTCTTTATTGTCTTTATCAACCACGGTAAATTCTTTGTTAGCTATAGGAGTTATAGCACTGTTATTTCCAATTATAGCTGCAACTGGAGTAGGTATTGCAATTAAGATCGCCGAAGGAGCTAAGAAGTACATATCTAACAAACCAGCAAAACCACCAGAGGAAGATCCTAAATCTTCTCAACAAATAGAAGAGCCATCAGAACATTCATTAAACAGCAAGTTAAGTGAGGTTAGCTGCGATCATAATGTACGTAAGCAAACTGTATAACCATAGTTATTAATTTACCACAACCATGGCAATGTTTGTATTTTCTTGAAGAAACAGTTTGTAGATTGATATAATTTACTTTAAAATACCATAATAAAGTTTTAAAGTCTGGAAAGACTGCAAGTACAAAAAGGAGCAAAGTGATAGCAATAATTTATTTAGCGATGCTGGGGATAGCATTAATAATAGGGTCTATAGTAAGCATTTTAATAGGTCTTGCACTAAGTACCTTAACTAGTCTTTCACCTCTGATGATAGGTGGAATTGTTGGCACTATTTCTGTAGTGCCATTAATTGCAACTTTCATAAAAACGCCCTTGTCCGAATTTGCGGATTGCAATGATTATCGTATAAGTGGTTTAATATTAAAAGAAATTGCGTGTCTAACTGGCTTATTTATTGGAAGTGTTGCAGTTGGAGTTGGCCTTGGTAGTGTTGTTCCAATAGTCAAAGTAGATTCTTTATCGTCTTTATCAACTACGATGAACTCTTTAATAGCAATAGGGTTTGCAGCACCAGTACTGCCAATTGTAGCTGCAATTGGAGCAGCTATTGCATTAGATAAAATTAAGAAACTAATAAGGCCACCAGAAAAAGAACCTTCTCGACTAACAAAAGAGGAGTTACAGAATTTATTGAACGAGTTAAGAGAGGTTAGAATACTTGAGCAAGCAGCCAGGAGACTGACCTTACCCAGAAAAAGTAGAGAGGAAGTTAAGCCATTTTTATTATGAAAATGATGAATCAAATTTCTCAGGAATGCAATAATTAATAGTAGAATGTCTACGCTGTTTGTTATAAAAAATTTCTATGTACTCAAATATAGCAGTTCTAGTTTGCTGAGCAGAGTGTTGCGAAGTATCAATAAGAAGCTCCCGTTTGAGTGAGCTGAAAAAGCTTTCAACAACAGAGTTGTCATAACAACAGCCTGTGTGACTCATGCTGGAAATGATGTTTTTTGTGTTCAGCAAAAACTGATAATTTTTAGAGGTATATTGTGAACCTTGATCACTATGAAATAGCAGATCTTTGGCTGGTTTGCGCTTATCAACAGCCATCAATAAAGCATCTATAACTAATCGCTTAGTTATTGTACTACTCATTGACCAGCCAACTACCATACGTGAATATAGATCAATTATTGCTGCCAAATATAGCCATCCATCCT
The DNA here is from genome assembly GCF_964277405.1 of Wolbachia endosymbiont of Cantharis cryptica. Lineage (GTDB taxonomy): Bacteria > Pseudomonadota > Alphaproteobacteria > Rickettsiales > Anaplasmataceae > Wolbachia. The sequence goes on from NZ_OZ195521.1 coordinate 570,539, forward strand.
TAGTTTTTATGTATGTAATATCAGTTACCCATACTTTATTTGGCTGACTAGTAGTAAAGTTTTGGTCCAATATATTGGGAGTTATAACCCTATTGTCAGTCTGCTGTTTTTTGCTTTTGAATCTTCGCCTCAGTCTAGCTTGAATACCATTTTTTTGCATGATATCCTGCACTGTTTTGATGTTGCAATTTTTACCTAAAGCCTTTAGTTCAGCATGAATCTTAGGTGCCCCATATCTACAATTAGATGCTTGGTATATTTTTTGAATGTCTGCTAGAAGCTGCTCCCTTGTTAATTCTTTGCTGCTTTTCTTCTTACTAGTCCATTTGTAGTAGCCGCTAGCAGATACTTTCAAAATCCTGCATAACTCCTGTACTTTATAGTAGTTTCCATGCTTTTTGATAAATAAATATTTTACTCTTTGTGACTTGCAAAATATCCCAGGGCTTTTTTTTAAATGTCTCTTTCTCTAGTAACTCTTGTTAGTTCTTTCTTTAATTCAAACTTTTCTTTATCACATGGTGCCAACTTTCCCTTACCAGGAAATGCTTCTTCTATTGATCCTTTTTCGTTATATTTTTTTATCCAGTCACTTAGTGTACTGTTATCTATTCCTAAATCTTTAGCTATTTTGCTTGCTGACTGCCCCGTTTCCTTTACCAACTTTATTGCCTCTAATTTAAATTCCACTGTGTAATTTTTTCTGTTCTTTACCATAATAAGCCCTCATAATCATGTTTTATTTTACTTCAAAAATGGCTTAACTTCCTCTCTACTTTTTCTGGGTAAGGTCACTTCTTGCATTCGCTATTCTCATTTGATATGCAGCCAACGTACTGATCATCTAACTTATTATCTAACTCTTTATCTAACTTTTTTACTGTGAAATAGCTATTTTTCAAGCTCTCTATTTCATGAAAAGGAAATAACTGAAAGTCACCTCTAAACATCGGAACAACGTTATTCAACATGCCAACCTTATTACCAGTGGAATCATATACTTCAACGCTCTGATAAGAGCTGTATACAAATTGCGATCCTTGAAAAAATTTCTTTCCAGTTCGTATTGTAAGTCTATTATTAGGGGAAGTTTCAAGATTTTCTAAAATCAGACTTATATTTTTACTACTAATTATATCTTTTGGATCTATTAAAACCTTACTATTTTCTAGTAATCGATAGCCAATCTTACACCTTTTATGATTATATGTAAGAACATATTGGTCATTTATCTTCTTGCTAGGTATACGACCAATAGTCGCTATATTATTGAAAATTGTACCATCACGACTTCTATCACTTCTATCATAGTAATAATAGTAAGGTCCATCTGAATCAGTAACTAAAGCTAATTTGTAATCATTTCCCACTCTTTCTAGCTTTAGTTGTGGCCTTTGAGATAAATAATCTAGTACCTCTGACCATACCCCTTTTCTGTTACTATAGTTAATTATAACAAGACGCTGATCTCCAGGATCGTCAGTGATAACATAAGATGTAGTAGGTAAACTAAGTGTTGTTTTGCTACCTATCTTTACCCTAGCAGTTACTACATTACTTGCACCACTACAGGCACCACCTGCAGGAACACCCTCCTTTTCTAGTTCAAAAAGCACTTTTGCCTCCTTTGCAGCCTATATTTTAGCTATAGTTAATTTACAAATATCAATTTTTGATTAATATTATAAATAATATCACAATACTTAAAATGGATCATATCGTTAATGCGTATAATAGATTTAAAATTCCTATAGTCAAAGGAAAAGAGGTATATCTTTTTGATAAAGATGGTAAAAAATACTTAGATTTTGCTGCTGGTATTTCTACAACCTCTTTGGGGCATTGTCATCCATACATTACAGATAAGCTAAAAGAACAATTGGGTTCATTATGGCACTGCTCTAATATTTTCACTATTCCTGAGCAAGAAAAGCTTGCTGAACGTTTAACAGCACTTACTTTTGCAGACAAAGTTTTTTTCTGCTCAAGCGGGCTTGAAGCAACAGAAGCCGCAATTAAATTTAGAAAACCCATAAAAACCTAAGATGTTTTGTCAAATCGAGAAAAAATACGCCTAAAATTTTTAATTTTACCGAAAAAACACTCAATCAAATGACGTTCTTTGTAGATATGCTTATCATAATATCTCTGCACTTTTCGATTCCGTTTGGGTGGAATAACTACTGTACATCCCTTACTTTCGAGACTTGCAACAAAAGCATTGCTATCATAGCCCTTATCAGCAACTACAGTGGTATTATAGACGTTTTCAGTTAATGTTGCTGCTTGTGTAATCTCATTTTTTTGACCAGCAGTTAAAGTAAATTTCAGCGGATTGCCAAGTGCATCAACAAGTGCATGTATCTTGGTCGTGAAGCCACCTTTACTTCGCCCTTTGATCCTTGGAGTATTTTGTATAGCCAGCTGAACATTGGTGGGCTCTAACGATCGTACCGTCAATTATGACAGCTTCTAGATCTGGCTCTTGTTTTGTGTACTCCAATAAATTCTTCCAAATACCCTTTTCGTACCATCTCTTAAATCATTTATGTACACTTCTATAATTGCCATAGATTTTAGACAAAAGCCGCCACTGGCAACCACTTCGTGCCATATACCACACTGCTTCTATGAATATTCTTAGACGTTTTTCGTCTTTGCTATGCATTCCTTTTACGCCTTTTATGAACTCTAAAATTTGTTTCCAATTTCTTTCTTTTATATAATATTCCATTCGGTAGTTTCTCCATTTTTGTGTTCATTTGGTTAAACTACCACTTTTTTTCTCCCTCTTTATATTTTTTGTCCACAGAGCCTAGGGATTATCCTATTGAATTCTATGATATTATTTTTTGTAACATTGTTATAGACGCCAATACTGAAAATAGATATTAATCGGGGTTTCTTTTGCCTTTTTTCTGCCTGGTAAATTTCTTAAACATTTATAGCTAATTGCGATCAAAACACAACAAGTAATAACGCGTGACACACAACTGTACGAACATTGTTATAGTAAGAGTTCACGAAAGATGTCATCTGGAATCTTGTTCCAATGTTAAACAACACAAAGTTGAAAAAGTAGAGCAAGAATTACTTACAATTCAATAGCTCTCCAAAATCAATTATGTTTGAAAAGTAATCACTGTCCATAACATCATCACTCACACCATTAACATGAATAAGGACTGGACGACATGAAAAGCCTTTTGGACGCTTTAGTGTATCTATTTTCTTTTGTACTTCTTGTATTATTGGATGACCGATTTTATTTTTTGAAAATTTGATTTCGCAAATGTAGAGAGTGTTAAACCTTGTTTGAATCATGTAATCAATTTGACAACTAGCACCTGTCTTCCTCTGAAAAAATGGATTTTCGCTTACTATTCCATCAATTCTCAAGATATTATGTATGCTCTTTCTATTGTTAAGCACCAAATTTTCAAACTGAAGTCCAATAATTGTATGCCACTCTCCTGGAGGTGCGAGTAATCTCATAGAGTAGGTGTCACGATTAATTTTTCCTAGATTTTTTTCAATATATTTTAGATAAAACCTTAAATAATTATCTTGAAGTCTGTACCTCCTCAATCGTGAATCAGTACCCGTTTGTATATTCCAAGTGTGATCCTTTGCAATAAAACCGGCAAGCTCAAGCTCATATAGATACTCAGAAATGCGTCCGTGTCTTGCAATATTTAAAGCAGTACAAATTTCTTCCTGTTCTTTAGCTCCAGTAGAAAGAGCTCTCACTATTTGCTTATAAAAAGCTGTTTTTCGCATGAATAGATCTGAAAATATTTGGTCAAACTCCTCAACTAAAAACCCACCTTTTGTAAAACAAAGCTTTTTAATATTTCTTTCAGCACTGTGTCTAAAATTTACCTCTTCTAAATATTTTGGAATTCCACCGGTTACTGCAAGCACCTTAAACTTTTCGTATGCTGAAATATTTTTGGGCCAAAATTCATTGCAATCAGAAAGTGATAACTCCCCGAGTGTTAAAGTCAACGATATTCTTCCTACAAAACCAGTACTACTAAGTATGTTTTTTTCGATCCAGGATGAAGCTGATCCACAAACGACAAAAATTAGCTTGTTATTATTTTTTAGCTGTGTATCCCAAAAATTCTTTATTTTGCCTAAAAAAGTTGGATCTTTTGAGCCCATCCAAGAAATTTCATCAAAGAGCAATAATATTTTGCCAGATAGTAAACGTTCACCAACTGCCCATAGTAAGTCACTCCAGTCGTCATATCTAGCAAAAGATGTATTAAATTGTCTAGCAACTTGTCTAGAAAATTCATTAAGTTGGTGGGATGTTGTAGTATGCTTTTCTGGTGGCAAACCTGCAAATGAGTAATGTTGTTCGAAATGTTTACCAAACTCTTGAATTAAACGACTTTTTCCTATACGACGTCTTCCTTTAACTACTACAAAAGACGCAGTATTTTTTTCTGTAAGCTCCAGTAGTTGCTTCAACTCGGTTTGCCTACCAATAAATGATGGAGACATAAAATACGAAATATCAATCTTTGTCTCCATTATACATGATGAAATTGGAGACGTAAATCAATAAATTTCGATCTTTGTCTCTATAATGCTAAATTGTTGATATTACTGCTCTTTTTTTATATCACATTTTTAACGTATCTGTTTAGGGGCATTGCAAATATTGAAGCAAAAGTGGTCAGTGCTTGACACTGGAATAACGTCCTCCTTTGTCATCCGAGTAGCCGACACTGGAATGACATCACAGGGGCACTGGAATGATACTACTATAGAGTGAAATGAGATCCCAGTGTCACGCACTGGGATCTCATCATAGGGGCACTGCCATTATAGAGTGAACCAGTGTCTGGCTATTTGGATGACAAAAGGAAGGGGCACTGGGATGACGAATTTGTCGTTTTTTAAATTGTTGCTAAACCAGAATTACTTTAGCTATAGATTCTTTTATTGCACTCCCGCAATCAAGTTTCATCAAAATTAGATTGCAGGGTTAAATTTTCCACCCAAATAACTACGCACTCTACCTGCTTGTTTGGATATATCTCTTGTACTAAGGTTTGATAGGTTAACATTTGCTTTTTTATTTCATTTAATGAGGACGTAGAGATGTTACGGTGTGATTTATAGTCAATTATGATTGCTTTATCTTGCGTTATGCATAGCCTATCCAGTCGTACTAATACTGACTCGCCATCGATTATTCCACTCAGTGTAATTTCTGATTTGCCCTCTAAGTCAAATAAGTAATCATATTTTTCATTAAAGGCTAATATTTTACTGTAAATTTCATCCTTATCTTCTCTGGTGTTTACATTATCAAGGTATTTTCTTACCCAATTTTTTCTCCTGTCTTTCTCTATCTTAGGCATATACTGCAATATGCTGTGGATTATTAGGCCTCTTGCGTAACCATCTTTCATTTCAGCGCTACTTTTTTTGTCATCCAAGTAGCCAGACACTGGTTCTTTTTCACTGGATCCCAGTGTCACGCACTGGGATGACAGGAGAGGGCGCTGGAATGACATTGATAGGTTTGGTGGAAGGGAAATGACCGGAACATCGAAATAATCACGTTTTTTATAAATATAAGGGTAGCTTGCATTCACACATAGCACCTCAACTTTTTCTTTAAATATTGGCTGTAAGTATGCTTGTTTCTTTTCATATGGCTCTCCATATTGAGTGATTAGATCATACCAAGAGCCCTTTTGCACTGGCTCTTTACCTAAAATGTATAACTCATCTTCAGCACGCGTGAGTGCCACATATAATAAACGCAAATATTCATTATAATCCTCTAGTTTTCTCTCTCTTTTTACTTGGTCACAATAAGCGTTGTTGTTCTTTCCACACCAAAATGGTGCTTCCATTGCATCAAAAACAATGCTTTCGCTGTTTCTTGGCACTGTGTTTGTATCAACCAAAAATACTATGGGAGCTTGCAGACCTTTTGATTTATGAATTGTCATTATTCGCACAGCATTGCGTTCTGATTGCATATCATTTTTAATCTCCGGATTATTCTCTTTGATCCACTGAACAAATGCTTGAAGAGATGGGTTCTCAAATTGCAACACAAGGTTAATAAATTCGTCTAGGATCTCAAAGCACTCAAGACCTAACCTTGCAGCAAATTTCTTCTTACCTGTGCGCAGTATATGTGTGAATAATGTAAGAGGGGATTCTATGCGAGATAAGTTAATGAGATAGTTTAATTCACTATAGATAACCACAGAATAATCCTGAATTCTTTCCCATAGTGAATGCTCTTTGCGATCGTATGCAATATTAAATAAATCATCCTCAGTGAAATTAAATAGTGGTGATTTTAAAGCGTTTGCAAGAGCCAAATCATTTGCCGGAAGGAGCAAAAATTCGGCCAAAGCTATTAAGTCCTGCACAGCTATATAATCCATAATCCTAAAATAGTCCCGTCCTACAACTGGTACATTTGCTTTTTTAAGCTCGCTTATTACGTAATCAACTAACACATTTCGCTGTCGTACCAGGATCATAATGTCTCTTGGTTCTATATGGCGATCTTTAGCGACTAAAATCCGCCCTTCATTTAACCAGTTGTGAATTTTGTGAGCTATTGCCTGAGCAAGCAATCGATCTGTTATTATATAATCTTTCCTATGTGTTAAATGAATTTGTAAGGCTTGCTGCTCTTTCTCTTTGCACCTTGGTAATAACGGCCAAATTTCAATGTATCCTTGATCGTTTTCTCTATGTGGAACATGTTTTATTTCATTATCAACAAAAGATATCTCTTCACGGAAGTTGTTAAATAATCTATCTACGAGTGTTAAGATTTCTGGAGTGGAGCGAAATGATTTTTCAAGTTGGTATGATATCCAATCTCTGCCACCAGTTTTTGTGTGAAAGTATTGTTGCATGTAGTTGAATAGGTGGGGATTTGCTCCTTGAAATCTGTAAATGGACTGTTTTACGTCACCAACAACAAACAAGGTTCGCTTTTCATCGTTACCGACAAAAAATTCATCGCAGAGATTTGTTATAATTTTCCACTGACTGATGCTATTGTCTTGCGTCTCATCAACAAGTATATGATCTATTTTTTGATCCAAGTTAAACAGTACCCAATCTTTATAATCTGGATTGCTGAGAAGATTTGTTGCTAAATCAATTATATCATTGTAGTCAAGTAGTGCATTCTTTGATTTTTCGCTACTGTATAGATCAACATATACTTTAAATATCCTAAGTAAACTACTGGTTCTCTTGAATATTTGATAAGAGTTCATGTCTCTTATATGGGTAAATACTACATTCTGAATGTTTTCTATTATCTGTTCTGCATCTCTGAATTTTTCTAGAGTACTCTTTGTTATGATGGATGATATGCTCTTTTTTTCGTGCGATTCTGATTTTAAAAAGACCTTGGCTAGGTTTTCTATTCTGGTGTCATGCAAGTAGCTAACACTGGAATCTATATTGTTACACCAATCATAGAGCATTACACTGTAATTCTGATCTCTTTTACTGCCCTCGCTTAATATCTCAGCTAATCTTTTTATGTGCTCAGTCGTCTCACTCTGTAAATCATGAGTTTCATCTGGAGCATTGAGTTTATCTTTAATATATTCTAAATCGTTTGCTAACACCGATCTTTTTACACATAAGGTATAAAGCAAATTGCGTAGTTTGTTTTCATCAATTTCAGTTGCAATGAAATTCATACTATCTTGCACAGCCTCATTATGAAGCACTTTATCAAATATGATGGAATGTAATTCTTTACATTCACTTAGCGTACAATTTGGAGCAATGCCAGCTTCTAGGGGAAAGCTAGAAATTAATTTGTAACAAAAAGCATGTATAGTCTGTATAGTTAAACCAAGATTTTCCAATTCAGAGAAAAGCCTTCTTGCTTGAGTTAAGTAACCTTCATTTTCTCTAGATCCCAGTGTCGAGCACTGGGATGACGTCGAAAAGAAGTCTAATTGTTCTAAATCTGCTATTAATACACTCTCTGAGCATATTGACCACTTACTGAGTATGCTGTGAATGCGATTCTCCATCTCATTTGCTGCAGCATTGGTAAATGTTAAGCAGAGAATATTTTTTTTGTTTTCTAATAAAAGTCTTAATACTCTGTCTATTAAAATTTTTGTTTTCCCTGTACCAGCGGATGCATTTACCCATACAGACAAATCAGGATTTATAGCATTTGATCTCATCAGAAGTGTGAAAACCGTATAAAAGTTGACTAAAATAGCATTATAAATATAATGTAAAAGTAGTATTAGTGAAGATATATAATGAAAAGTTTTTGTGTAAAGGCCCCTGCAAAGATTAATCTTTTTTTATATGTTATAGAAAAAAAAGAAACAGGGTATCACTTAATTGAAGGCTTATTTGTCTTTGCTAATCTTTCTAATTTCTTGGAAATAAAAGTAGATGAAAAGGATTTTAGATATGACAACTCTATAGTTGAGTTTATAAATTCCGAGCTCAAAATAAGTAACAAGTACAACACTGTAATGAGAGCGGTTAACCTATTACTTAGATATGCTCCTGTACGTACCAAAGTTATTGTAAAGGTTGTAAAAAACATACCAAGTGCTGCAGGTTTGGGCAGCGGCTCCTCAGATGCTGGAGCTGTGATACGTACGCTAGGAAAGTTATGGAAAATTGATAGATCAATCTTAAATGAAATAGCTTTAAGTGTTGGTGCTGATGTTCCTGCAAGTATAGATAGTAAGCCAGTTTTAGTTAGAGGTATTGGTGAAGAATTGTGTCCTATTAAAGAGTTCTCTTTACCCACAAATGTAGTACTTGTGAAGCCGAAAAAAAAGTTTTTGAGTACACCAGAGGTATTTTCCAAATATGAAGGGAATTTTTCCAAGCCAATTGAATGGAGTAATGACACTGAAAAGGATTTGTTAAAGCTTCTTAAAGAGACGAGAAATGATCTTCAAGAAATAGCAATAAGTCTTGTCCCTGAAATTAAGGATGTGATATTAGCACTGGAGTCACAAAAAGGCTCTATACTTTCTCGCATGTCAGGCAGTGGTGTAGCATGCTTTGGAATATTCGATAGTGAGGAAAATGCAAAAGTTGCTGCAGTTAATATCAGAGAAAAACAGCCAGAATGGTGGGTATGTGATACTCAATTAATAGTTTGATTTATGGATATAATTCCTTTAGTTTCTAAGAATAGAAACCTTATAAATGATTACAAGGAAGGAAAATTTTTGGTAAACAATCAAGAATACTATGGCTCAATTATAATTTTCCCTGAAAAAGTGATTGAATTAAAAGAAAGTAATATAAATAGCAAAGAGCATTTTGAATCTTTTTTAACGGAGGAAATAGAAATTTTGTTGATAGGGACTGGTAAAACACGCAATATACCAAGTTCTTCAGTGAGGTCCTATCTTATGGAACAAAAAGGTTTAAATTGTGAATTTATGACAACCGGTGCAGCATGCAGAACCCATAATGTTCTGATATCCGAGGACAGGTTTGTTGTCACTTATCTAAAGACTATATAGCATGTTTGAAATATTTACACAGGACTTTTTTATCAACAGCCTAATTGCGATAGTTATAATTAGCTTAGTAACGGGTGCTTTAGGATCATTTATGATATGGCAAAGATTATCGTATCTGGGTGATAGCTTGTCTCATTCTTCGTTACTTGGTATTGCACTGGCTTTAATATTTAAGATTAGCCCGTCAATAAGTATAATGCTTATAGCAATTGCATTTGCTATACTACTTTCCCTTAATTTTAATAGGTTATATTCTGTTGATACGATATTGAACATAGTTACCAATGTAGTGTTATCATCAAGTTTAATACTGATGTCCTTTCTTCCATCGAGCAATAGCAGCATTATTAGCTCGCTATTTGGGGACATATTAACACTGGAACAGAGTGATATAGTATTAATTTTTTTAACCTCAATAGTAGTTGCTCTGATATTAATATTTAGATGGCGGCACTGGCTAATGATTTCAATTAACCAAGATTTGGCAATAGTTGAAAAAGTTAACGTAAATTTGGTTAGGCTAGAATTCTTAATTACTCTCGCTATATTTATAGCAGTGTCTGCTCAATTAATAGGAATATTACTTATTGCTGCGTTTCTGTTAATACCGGCTGCATCTGCAAGGCTCATTTCAAAAACTCCAATGCAGATGATTATTGTTGCAACAGTTTTTTCTGTGATCTCTGGAATATCAGGCCTTATATTATCTGCAAGTTTCGATTTATTAACTGGACCTGCAATTATACTTATAGCAGCTACATATTTGATTGTTGCTTATTTCATAAGGTTAGTATTAAGTAGGTTGGCAATGATTTGGTAATATATTAATTATAAGGTACAAATATTTTAGAATAAAAGTGAAATAGTCTTTGCTATATTGTCGTTGGTATGCTAATAATAGACTTTTAATTTTATGGAGTAAGTAATATGACCGAAGAAGGATTTTTTTCCAACTATATATCTCGACCTATAAAAAAAGTTTATAATTATTTTACAGGAAAAACAAAAGAGTCGGATAATGTGAAAAGTACGGCGGATGATCTGCAGAGTACAGCAAATGATGTGCATGTTAATTTATTAGAAGAAAGCGCAGACTTTTTAGTTAATCCAGATATTATCCCACCAACGGGCGACCATATCATATAGAGATTATGAGGATCACACCATCCAAAGTTAAAAAATTCCTAGAGAGACCTGATGCTTTAAGTGGTGTGTTAATTCATGGAAGTGATAACAGTAGAGTTGATTTCTATGTACAAGAAATAATTGCCAGTTTGGGTGAGTATTCAGTTCAGGTGATGGATTTTACAATAGTAAATAAGTCGCCTGGTTTATTACTTTCTGAGTTGGCAAACATTTCGATGTTTACCAACAAAAAATTAATTAAGCTAATAAATGTAAGTGGGGGTATATCCAAAGAGTTAAAAAACGTATTGGATTATAATACAGGTGGTCATTATGTAATGATGATAGCAAATGATCTTCCATATAATTCTGCAACTAAAAGTTATATGGAAAGCTCGAAAATTTTTGGTGTAGTTGCTTGCTATAAGGACAGCAACAGCAATCTTTATGACATTATATCAAGTTACTTGAAACAGAATGATATAAAATATACAAATGAGATAATCTACCATTTGCAATCTTACTTTAATCATAGCAAGCTGCCCATATATTCAGAACTTGAGAAATTAGTTTTGTACCTAGGAGAGAGAAAAGGTCTTGAGCCTGCTGATATAGAATTATGCTTTTCAACTTTCGGTAACGATTATGTCACACTTGATAATCTGTGCTCTGCTATAGCAAATAAAGATATGGCGCGCTTTATCAAAATTTCCGATACATTGATATTACAAGAGAATTTTTCACCGATAGCGCTAATTCGTATTATATCAAATTATTTCCTACGCCTTGAAAACGTTTTGCTATCAATACAAGGTGGAATGAACGAACAGGCTGCAATTGATCAGCTAAATCCTCCATTATTCTTTAAACAATTGCAAAGCTTTAAATCCCACCTAAAAATTTTTCAACTTTCAGAACTTAAGAAGATCTTAGAAAAGTTGATAAGCTTAGAAGTTACCTGTAAAAAAACTGATTTAGATCATAAAATGATTTTTCAACATGCACTGATGTCACATGAGTAGATGACACTGGGATAGCACCGTCATAAAGTGTCACGCGCTACCATTTGTTATGTTTAATAAACTTGGCTTCATGTTAGCTATAAATGTTTAAGAAATTTAGTAACCGTTCACACTTAATTCTTCAATCTCACTAATAGAAAGGCCAGTAAACTTGACAATAGTGTTGACATCAACATTATTAGCCAGCATTGCTTTTGCAACTTCAATTTTCCCTTCCTTTTTACCAATTTTTTTACCTTCTTCAGTAGCAAGATCAAGTCTGTATTCAAGGATGGCTTCTTCTTTGCGTAGATCCATTATTCTTTCTTCATAAGCTACTAGATCTTTTTCATTCCAGTTAAACCTGTCTAATTCGTCATATGCTTGCTTTATTATTGGTGATTTTTCCGCAATTTTCCTGAGATCTTCGTCCGTTGTTTCATCTGCATATTTGAAAAAAAATAGCCAACGGTCTACTATGCTTTCCAGTTGTTCTTCTCTACTCTTAGGAAACTTTGGTAGCTCTATAAAGATAAATTGAAAATCTTTTAAGTAATGGCCGTTGGTTTTTTCGTCTCTTATGGTATGGCTAGATATATAATCAAGTTCTTCAGGAAATAGATTGCAATTTGAAATCGCAATAAAGAAAATCTTCTTTAAATCAATGTACTTACCAGATTTATCAGCTTGTCTTGAGTAAGCCTTAGCAGCATACAGTTGAGCGCGTTTTTCAAAGCCCTTGTCGCGAGCGAGCTGCATCTCAATCACATATCTGGCCCCACTAGAATCCCTGCAGAGAACATCAACGATGCTTTGTTTATCAGAGGCAATTTCAGGGTCCATAATAGTGCTGAGAAATTCCACTTCTTGTATAATGTTTATCTCAGTAAACCCTAAGATATCATTTAAGAAATGGATAAGAATATTCTTATTTTTTTCAGTGCCAAATATTTTTTTGAAGGTCAAATCTAGCTTTGGATCAAGAAATTTTGAAATGGCCATAGCAAGAGCGCTTAAAAAATATTAATAATTATACACTATTATTAACAATTATTCAACCTTATTTTTGAAGATAGCTAGTTTCTGTATTTACTTTTATTTGAAGAAAGCTCAAATGAAAGATCGTGTTTTGCTAAAAATCACAGAATGCAGTCTAACAGTGAACGGTTAAGAAATTTACCAAATGGGAAAAAAGGCAAAAGAAACCCTGTGGTATTTACTTTTGTGTCGAAATATCGGCGTTTTTTTTATTCTAAAACGCTTAATAAGTGCGACTTAGCTGCCTTTTAATTGCAACTAACCTTAGCGATAAACGTTTAAGAAATTTACTAAGCAGAAAAAAAGGCAAATAAAACCCTAAGTAGCTAGTTATTCACTACCTATTTTATAAGTTGGCGTTTTTTAATGTCTTGTAACGCTTTTAAGCGCATTTTAGCTTATATTAGGTAAAAACCTAGAAGTTTTATAAAGACATAAGATGCACATAGTGCAAAAAATTAAACATGACACGCCAGATATACTAAGTTTTTTTGTCGTTTTATCTGCACAGACTGAAGATAAATAAATAGCTTCAGTTCCATAATAAGAGGACTGGCGGGGTTTGTCAAGAAATTTCTTCCAACGCGCTGCCAAAAGTTTGTTATGCAAGAGGTCTACTGTCTTTATTCAGACAAAAAATTGCAAAACTTCTATAATCATGGTATAATAATAAGGGTATTTTTAATGAATTAGATACAGAAAATGCCGCTTGCACAGATCATAATATATAGCATAACATTACTTGCTGTAGCCGCAGTATTTCTCTTTTTTAGAAAAATATATAAGGATCGAATTAGGAAAATCATATTTCCTAAAAAAGTCCTTAAAGAAGAGTGGGAAGAAGATAGGAAATACAATGAATTGTATCAAAAAAACAAGCAAAAAGAGCTGATAAAACGTCAAGAAACACTACGCGAGAATCAAAAAGATGTGCAAGTTTACAAAGAAGATCCAGAAATAGTTGACATTGCAAAACCAGTAGGTAAATGGACAAAGATGGTTATGATGGGTAATGGTTTAATGCAGCGTTTTGCACAATTGATACATAGAGAAGGTGGTAAGAAAGGATTCTGGGAGCTGTTTGTAAAAGCTCAGGCTTCAACTCAGGGTAAACATAAAGGGAAGGGCAGATAATTCATGTTCGAATGTGAAAATTTATCCTGCACTCGTAATAACAAAGTATTATTTAACAATCTTAGTTTTAAAGCTGAGCCAAAATCGAAGATCTTAATCACTGGTCCAAATGGTAGTGGTAAAACCAGCTTAATTAGAAGTTTATCCGGACTCTTGCCACCAGTATCAGGCAATATAAGGTACTGCGGAAAAGACATATATGATGACCCAAAATCCTATATACCTTCTATGGTTTATGTAGGGCACAAAAACGCCTGCAAGGATAGCTTAACTGTTGCTCAAAACATAGAATTCTGGGCAGGAATACGAAATACTAGAGAATTGATTATGGCAGCTATTTGTTGTTTGCAGTTACAGCCTGTACTTAATATTAGATATGGTGAACTTTCTGCGGGTTGGAAAAGAAGAGTTGCACTTGCTCGCCTCTTGATTTCTAATGCAAATATTTGGCTGATAGATGAGCCATTTTGTAATCTTGATAGTGCAACGTGTGAATTAGTGCTGAACCTAATCTCGATACGCTCTGAGCAAAATGGTATAGTAATTATTACAGGACATAGCTCTACGGAGCAATTGTGTGATTTTACAACGATCGATATATGTAATTTTACCCCTATGGAACATCATACATATTAAGGTAAAGTCACTTGGAGGAGGAAAGCGTGATTTGGTGTTTTTCAAGCTAAAGTCAGCGCTTGTGAAGGTTACTTAATTCATTAGACTTCTTGCATAACAAACTTTTGGCAGCGCGTTGGAAAAACCGCTTGACAAACTCCGCCAGTCCCCTTACTATGGTACTGAAGGTATTCAGTTATCTTCATCTGTGCAGATTAAACGAAGGAGTATAACGTAGTTGGCGTCTTATTTTTAATTTTTTGCACTATGTGCACCGTATGTCTTTAATAAAACTTCTAGGTTTTTACCTACACAAGCTGAAACGCGCTTATAAAGCGTTTAAGACAGTATAGTACGCCAATTTGCAGGATTAGAGAGTAAGTACTATCTAACACGGAATTTCTTTTGCCTTTTTTCTGCTTAGTAAATTTCTTAGCATTTAAGCTAAGGGTCTGTTGCAGTTTAAAAGTCGCTAAATTGCAGCGTTTAAGACTAAAAAAACGCCAATACAGAAAATAGACAGTGACTAGGGCTTCTTTTGCCTTTTTTTAGGTTATGCAAGAAGTCTATTGATGAAAAAGATTTTCAACCCCGCTTTTGCTATAAATCTACCCTGATTTTTCTTTGCTATTCTCAAGTGAATTACTATTAATTTAGTATCACATTCTACTAAGGATTTAAACAATATAACCATCTGTAGCTGCAGTCTTAAGCGAATTTGCAACGTTGTTCAATTAATAACAAGAATTAGTATTAGTGAAAAAACTATGCTTGCATTAGCTTTACTTATACTACACACTATACATAATATCTTTATAGATTGGGGTAGATATGGTAAATAAGGAGCAAGCTCTTAATGGAAGAACAAATCCAGAAATAAAAAAAACTAATTGTTCAAAAGAAGTGATAGTAGTTACACCAGAGAAGCTAGAGCAAGTGGATTATGAGTATAAGTTGATTAAAGAATCTTTATTTCCATTTCCTAATTATGGCTCTTCCTCATTTCGTGATCTCCATTTAACAGATATTGTTGAAAATTCATTTGATGGTTCTGCTCAATTTAATCATTTAATGTGTACATGGTTTGTTGACATATCTCATTTAACAAAAAGTCAAAAGAAATTAAATAAAGAATTATTAAATATTCTTAACGCAGACCCATATACTAAGGATATCAATTACAGAGACAATAAAGCAGGAAATGATTATATTACGAGACTTGTAAAGTTTTTAAGAAAAAATAAAAACAATCAAGATTTAGAAACTGTTCTTAACCTTGAAAGAGGGGAATCTAAATTGACAGTATTGCATGCACTATCGAGTATGGCTTGGAGAAGTAGAGCATATGATTATTCTGTGGATTTAATCTTAAGAGCAGGAGCTGATCCTAATAAAAAGAATGATAGAGGGAAGACCCCCTTACATTGTGCTACTGGGACTTATAGTATAACTGCTCTACTAAGAGCAGGAGCTGATCCCAGTATACGTGATAGACAAGGGAAAACTCCTTTTCATTGTTGTGCTGCTCAGCCTAATAATATAGCTTCTTTCCTAAGGAAAGGAGTTGATATTAATATAAAGGATAGCGAGGAGAAAACACTCTTGCATTACGCTGCCGAGATTGGTTGTGATGAGAGTGTAAATTTACTACTAAAGAACGGAGCCAATTCCAATATATGTGATAGACAAGGGAAAACCCCTCTACAAGTTGCAATTGATAATCACAACTACCACATTGAAGAGTGCTTTTTAACTGATAGTCAAAAGAGGCTGAGTGAAGAGTTATATTATAACATAATTAAGAGACCTGGAAGCTTAACTGAAAATCTAAAAGAGTTTTTGAGGAAACACAAGAAAGAAGATTTAAAAGTGGTTTTAAATATTCGGAATAAGGGCGAAGATTCAAAAGTGCTTAATCATTGCATTGTTTTGCTCAATCCACAAGTAAAAGACTTACTTTTGGAAGCAGGAGCAACTGACTTCAAAAGGTTAGATAGGGAAGAGAAACCTAGGGATTTATGGGGTAATTTAATACCAAAGCAGCAGATAATACTGAATGAATTTTTTAGTGAAGTATCTAAAGCGCAAAATATGAACCAACTAAAAGAAGTTGTAGACAAAGCTATAAAATCTGGAATAAGGTTTAATTTTCCTAAACAATTTTTTCAAGATAAATTGGTGTGGGAGTATAGTTTTGCAGATTATGTAATGCAAAGCATCGGTATATTAGAAAAGAATCCTAAAGTTGCTAGTGATATAGTATGTAAATTGGTATCAAAAGGAGCATTATTATATTACAAACGTAGTATGGATGTAATTGATAAACTAGAATTAGCATTTCCAGACCACAAAGTCAAGATGAAAAAAGCCTATGAAGAACGTGTCAATCGTACTCTGAAGCTTATGGAAATTGTTAAAAGCGCAACTGATGGTATGGTAAAAAGTGCAATAATAGATAACTTTTCTGCTTTCTATTTAGAATGTTCAGGGGATAGCAGGGTAAATGTTGCAGAGATTACAGATGGGGCAAGGAGTTTAGGGCTACCTCAGGGAAGCATAGCATATGGAAGAAATATAATAAAAATCGGCAAAAGTGAAGTAGAAATTATAACGGCAAATGGTATAAGGAATTACACTGACCTTGCTGATGGTAGTGATATAGTAGTAACTTTTCACACCAGTTTGGGAGAATTAGAAGTTAGATTATATCCTGATAAGCAAAATAAAGACCTAATAAAGGTAGAAGTAAGAAATCAAGAAATGTTGAAGGAATTAAAAGATTGTGAAGAAGAAATAGGGGAGAATTGCTCATTTGGTAGGTATTCGGTTTACGATGCTATTAAACAGGGATATTTTGAAAGGCCTGGTCAACCTTCTGAAACAATGAGCCTACCTAAAAAAGTTTCAGAAGAAGTAAAAGGTTTACAGTGTGGCAATATAGTAAGCTCTTCATTAGATGATACATATCCTCAAGGAGCGTTTAGGCGGGGAGGAAGGTCACCATGAGCATGCATTCAAAATACTACCTTACCCAGATGGTATGAATAAGTATTGCTTGGTTGAAAGCAAGAGAATATAATAACTTCTCAGAGTGGAAATCTCTCTACTCCTTATTTTTTGCCCTTCCTGCACGTTTACGTTCATTTGGATCAAGAAATTTCTTACGCAAACGTATAGATTTCGGAGTTACTTCCACCAATTCATCATCATCTATATACGCTATCATATCTTCTAGAGTCATTATCTTTGGTGGAGTGAGTTTTATAGCTTCATCACTACCTGATGCTCTTACGTTTGTTAATTGTTTACCTTTTAGTACGTTTATCTCCAAATCATTGTCACGGCTATGCTGACCAACAATCATACCACAATATACCTTGTCTTGTGGCTTAATAAACATAATTCCTCTGTCTTGCAAATTGAAAATTGCATACGCTACAGCTTCACCCTTATCAGTAGAAATTAAAACTCCATTGCGTCTTCCGGAAATTGGTCCTTTATGTGGAGCATAACTATGAAATAAACGGTTGATTATACCTGTACCCCGAGAATCAGTTAAAAATTCTCCTTGATAACCAATTAATCCTCTTGATGGCACTAAAAACGTTAATCTTGTTCTGCCATTACCAGAAGGCCTCATATCAGTCACTTCACCTTTTCGGAAGCTGAGTTTTTCCATAATGATTCCACTATACTCATCATCTACATCAATTACCACTTCCTCTATAGGTTCAAGCTTTTTACCGTCTTCTTCTTTAAATAGCACTCGAGGGCGTGATACCGAAAGCTCAAAACCTTCTCTTCTCATATTTTCAATTAACACTCCAAGCTGCAGCTCACCACGTCCACCTACTTCAAATGCCTCACCGCCTGGTGCAAAAGTCACAGTAATTGCAACATTTGTTTCTGCTTCCGCGTATAAACGATCCTTTATAACAGTGGAAGTAAGCTTTGTGCCTTCTTGTCCAGCAAAAGGTGAATCATTAACACTCAGAGTAATCGCCATTGTTGGCGGATCAACTGGAGTTGAGCTTATAGCAGTTGTCATTTCTGGCGCAGAAATGGTATCTGAAACCGAAGCTTTTTCAAGCCCTGCAATTGCAATTATGTCACCTGCTATAGCTTGCTCTATTGGAGTACGTTTCAAGCCAGAAAATGAGAGTAACTTAGTCAATCTTCCTCGTTCAACTACTTTACCGTCCAAATCAAGTACCTTAAGATCTGAATTAACTTTTGCGATTCCTTGATAAACTTTCCCTGTCAATATTCTGCCAAGAAACTTATCAGATTCAAGTAGAGTGACCAGCATAGCAAATGGTGCATTTTGATCATAAACAGAAGGTTTTATATAATCTGTAACCGTTGAAAATAATGGGCTTAAATCTTTTCTTTCATCAGAAAGCTCCTTAGCACACCAGCCATTTCTACCTGAAGCATACAACACTGGAAAATCTAGCTGCTCGTTGGTTGCATCAAGGTTAAAAAATAACTCGTATATTTCATTTAATACTTCGTCAATTCTGCTGTCTGGTCGATCAACCTTATTGATTATCACAATTGGCTTCAAATTTGCTTTTAGTGCTTTTGATAACACAAACTTAGTTTGCGGCATTGGACCTTCTGCAGCGTCAACCAGCAGCAGCACGCCATCTGCCATGCACAATACCCTTTCCACTTCTCCACCAAAGTCTGCATGTCCTGGTGTGTCAATAATATTGATTTTTTCATCACCCCACATTATTGATGTGCATTTTGCAAGTATTGTAATCCCGCGCTCACGCTCTTGATCACCACTATCCATCACTCGCTCTTGAACTTCTTGATTCTCGCGAAACGTGCCACTTTGTTTTAACATGTTATCAAGTAAAGTAGTTTTCCCGTGGTCAACGTGTGCAATTATCGCAATATTACGGATCGATTTAAATTCATTCATTTCTTATCATTTCAAATTTAATTTAGTAATAAGTATACATCCAATATACCTAGAGTAAATAGACTTCTTGCATAGGCCACAACTATTATAGCTGTCATTACAATAGAAACGGAGAAAATTGCTTGACAAACTCCGCCAGTCATCTTATCATGGAAGTGAAGCTATTGTATTTGCTTTCGCCAATCTGCAGATTAAAAGGTAAGGATTACTTAAGGTATCGGCGTCTTATGTTCAATTTTTTGCAGTACATAGGTACTGTATGTCTTTACAAAACTTCATCTACATCTAGGTTTATACCTAAATAAGCTGAACGCGCTTACAAAGCGTTACAAGACATCAAAAAATGCCAATACTCGACAGAGATAGTAAAGGACTAGCTAACTCGGGTTTTCTTTGTCTTTTTTTCTGCTTGGTAAACTTCTTAAACACTTGCAGCGTAGGTTAGTAGCGATTAAAAGCGGCTGAATCTCGCTTGTCAGGGGTTTAAAACATAAAAAACGCCAGTACTTTAAAGCGGACAATAATCACAGGGCTTCTTTTGCCTTTTTTTACTTGGTAAATTTCTTAAATATTTTCTTAAATTTTATAGCTAAACGACAACCGCTGCTTGTTAGCGGGATCTAGAGATACCGCGGCGGTATGACGTAGAGCTCGCGTTAGCTATACTTTTATGCTCACCAACTTAGCTGGATCCAAGTAGTCAAGCTACTTGGATGACAGGAGAAGGGACTACCGTGTTGCAATAACAAATTCCAGTGCTGGAATCCAGCAGATCAAGCTTTCCGCTCATCCCCAGTTATGCCTTGTTCTTCTTCCACTTCATCCACTTTAGTACTAGGTTTTGACAGCATATATGTAATACCACCAACTGCTAGTGCTGCCACCGCAACTGCAACCACTGCTATTACTATAGGTATTAACTCAACTGCAACTGAGCTGCCAGCAGTAATACTTTTATGTAAATGCTTAGTGTCTCAGTTGTTTTTCTTCTTCCTTCTTCAGAAGCTTCTTCACACTATTATCTTTAGCTAAGTCTCTTGGAGTTTTACCATCTTTATCCTTTAATAAAGGATCTGCACCTTTTGCTATTAGAGCACTTAGAACCCTTTTATGAGACCATGCTAAAGCAGCAATATGTAAAGGAGTCCATCCATTTTCATCTGCCGCTTTAATATCTGCACCATTTTCTATTAGAGCGTCTACCGCCTCTTTACAGCCTCCTTCAGCCGCTAAATGTAAAGGAGTCCAGCCACCTTTATCTGCTATATTAATATTTGCACCATTTTCTATTAGAGTGTTTACTATATTTGTATGGCCATAAAATGCAGCATCATATAAAGGAGTACTTCCATCTTCAGCTACTGCATTGACATCAGCCCCTTTTGCTATTAGAAAATCTACCACCTTTTTACAGTCTCTTTCGGCTGCAGAATGTAAAGGGGTCTGTCCACCTGTTTCTACTGCATTAACATCAGCTCCTTTTGCTATTAGAAAATCTACCACCTTTTTACAGCCTCCTTTAGCTGCCGAGTGTAAAGGAATCCTGCTAAAGCTATCTTTTACATCAACAGTTGCCCCCTTTTCTATTAGATAATTTACTACCCCTATATTACTGCGTAAAGAAGCCACATGTAAGAGAGTACATCCATATTTACCTACTGTGTTGATATTGATTCTCTCTACTTCCAACAGAGCATTTGCTATATTTCCTAGATCATTGTAGACGGCTAAGTATAATAATGTGAGACCATTATCTTTAGGTTGAGTGAATTCATTATCTTCAAAATCTTCATCTTCAAAATCTTCAAATCGAATGAGTGAACCATCTTCACATTGAATGAACACATTACTTTCAATCTCAAACAGATAATTTACATCAAAATCAGCTTCTTCCCACTTTGTATACCAATCTTTGTCTTCTGCTTTTAATTCCTCTTTTATTTTTTCAATTACATTATCCTTACTTAAATCTTCTTCCTCGTTAACTGCGCTTAATATTTTCCACCACTGCTTATCTTTCATAGCTTGACCTCTGACTTTAAATAATATTTTAACTATTATATATTATGGCAAAAAAATCAACTCATCTCTTCCAAAGGCTCTATATTGAAGATAGAAAGTCCAGAAGCAATGACGTGTGCTAAGGCTTGGACGAGAAACATTCTTGCAGCGGTGAGGTCGAGATTATCTTCCAGTATGAACCGCATGTTTAAATCATTCTTGCCATACCCCCATAAAACGTGAAACGCTTCTGCAACTTCAAGTAAGTAGAAAGTAATTCTATGTGGCTCATAAAGCCTTGCCGCTGTTTCTACCACATCTGGCCACTTTGCTAAGGTTTTTATGAGGAAGAGCTCTCCACCTGTCTTTAAAAGTGAAGGATCTGCTATTGGGAGCTCTTTTGGAGCATTACGCATTAATGAATGAGCACGGGCGTGCGCATATTGCACATAAAAAATAGGGTTGTCTTTTGATTGTTCTTTAACTTTAGCAAAATCAAAGTCCAAGACCATATCATTCTTGCGTGTTAACATTATAAAACGAGTGATATCCCTGCCAACTTCCTCCACCACATCTCTTGCTGTTAGGAAGTTTCCTGATCTTTTGGACATCTTAACAGGTTTTCCATCCTCGAAAAAATTCACAATATTATGCAATTTTATTTCTATCTCTGCTTTGTTATCACTCAGCGCAGAGACGACTGCTTTGAGCCTTTTGACATAACCACCGTGGTCACTACCAAGCTCTACGATCATATTATTAAAACCACGTGATATCTTATCAAAATGATAAGCAATATCCGAGGCAAAATAAGTCCAACTGCCGTCCTCTTTTTTTAATGCACGGTCAACATCATCACCAAATTTTGTAGAGCGAAATAGCATCTCTTTTCTGGAGGTCCAATTTTCATTTTCTTTACCCTTTGGTTTTTCCAGATATCCTTCATATACTAGACCCTTATCAGACAATATCTTTATACTCTCTTCGATTTTGCCACTTTTTTGCAGCTCATACTCTGAAGTAAAAACATCATGATTTACTCCAAGTAAGTTCATGTCTTCCTTTATCAATGCTAAGATAGAGCTTAAAGTATAGTCTCTAATCGCTTGATTATCTTGCTTTTCCAGAAGTTCCTTGCCATATTTTTTAGCTAGCCCTTCCCCTATTGGCTTTAAATATTCACCTGGGTATAAGCCTTTTTCAATACTAATCTTCTCTCCCAGAGCTTCTTTATATCGAAGATATACTGACCGAATTAGCGTATCTATCTGCGCTCCAGCATCATTAATGTAGTACTCCTTAGTGACTTTATAACCAACTTTTTTCAGTAAATTTGCCAAAACATCACCAAATACCGCTCCTCTCGCATGGCCAATATGCAGTGGACCAGTTGGGTTTGCAGATACAAATTCAACATTGACAGCCTGATTGTTTCCTATATCTAGGGTGCCAAACTCTGTTTTTAGCTCATTTATTTGTTTTAAAATTCCATGCCATACTTCTATTTTTAAGTGCATATTTATAAAACCAGGGCCTGCTATTCCCACTTTTGCAACTTCATCAAAAGGTTTAAATTCTCTTGCTAACATCCCTGCAATCTCAACAGAATTCTTCTTTTCATGCTTTGCAAGCACCATAGCAACATTTGTATAGATATCACCATGTGCTCTATTGCTTGGAGGCTCTACAATAAAATTTGCCGCACTTGTATTTATGATACCCCTTTGCTTCAACTCATTTAATTTGCTAAAAATTAAAGAGGAAACTCGTTTAAAAATGTTCATCGACTAGAAAAACCATAAAAACCTATGGCAGTATAGTGAATAAATGGGGCTAGTTGAAGAGTTATCTCATGTGACTTATACAGAAATTATTATAGAGGAAAGAGCCACCAATACCGTGTTTTTCAGACAACAGCGCAGAAGTTAAATGCGACTTGTAGAACATAGGTATGCTTACAAGGCGAACCCCTTTTTATCTTCATTCACACATTTTATCGAAATTAAACAGCTTTTTTGCAGTTAATAACAATCAAAAATATCGCAACCTAGACCAGATATTAGCGCAGGCGCAGGCTCATTCCAATCAAAGAATTTTGCATGTCCTCCGATTTTTACTACAGGTAGTCCACTTTTCCAGCCATCAGGTAGTCCACCTTTCCAACCATAAGGTATTATCACTGTATTGCCAGAATCATAGGTGTGATGCCATGCTGCATGATGATTACTGTAATATGGATCATGACAATGCTTGAAGCATAGGTTATCATGATGGTTGAAACATGGGTGCTCATCTACAGGAAATTTCCCTTTACCTCCTACATGTACTGCAGGCTTTACAGGAGGTTTTTCTACATTTACTGTAGCTTCACTTCCATTACCTGCTGTAGTTTCTGCAATAGGTTTTTCAGGAAGTTTCCCTCCACTTCCATTACCTACTGTAGTTTCTGCAGTAGGTTTTTTTACATTTACTGTAGCTCCGTTTCCATTATCTGCTGCAGTTTCTAAAGAAGTTTCTTCACTGCTTTCTTCTACTGTAGTTTCTGCAGTAGGTTCTTCTTTACTTTCATTGTCTACTGTGGTCTCTGCAGTGGGTTTTTCTTCACTTTCATTACCTGCTGTAGTTTCTAAAGAAGTTTCTTCACTGCTTTCTTCTACTGTAGTTTCTGCAGTGGGTTTTTCTTCACTTTCATTACCTGCTGTAGTTTCTAAAGAAGTTTCTTCACTGCTTTCTTCTACTGTAGTTTCTGCAGTAGGTTCTTCTTGGTTAACACCACTTGCATCCTGAATAGCTTCATTGGACAATTTGTCAGCATGTGTGTTATCAGTACTATCTAACATAGAAATCTCCTATATAATTAAAACTTTATCTCAAATTAGCAATATTAGTAGGGAAGGCAAGAAAGACCATAAATCAAGTGGGCTATAATAATGTTATAAACCAATAGACAGAGGTGCATAGTGCATATCCCTTTTTTTTGTCTTATACTCTATTTATCATATTAAGTCAATGCTATTTGTGACCTTAATATGATATCTCTCACTTTTACGCACTTTTCACATCTTTCATAACCTTCGCTACAATTACCTACAAAAATTTATTGTCCTTAAATTATCTCTGCAGCAGAATCAGCTACTGCGATAGGTTCTGAATGACCTATCGGTACTCCTTCAGCTCCTGTAACTCCTACTACCCCAGCTCCGCCCCAACCCCAATATGGTGGTACATTTAGCACTACTGTGTTACCAGAGTCGTGAGCGTGGTACCATGCTGCATCATGGTGACTATTGTGACATGGACTATTGTGACATGGATTATGATAATATTTAAGATATGGGTTATGATCACCTTGGAATGGAATGTGATGATGCTTAAAGAACGTATGAAAGTTAGGAGTATGATGATCGCCTATAAGGCAAAATTTGTGTACGGTTGTGCAATCTTTATCAAGGCAAGACTTGTTATCAGATTTATCAGGTACGAGTACTGATCTAAGATCTGAGAAATAAGGTTCACCTTTATTATGAGAATAAGCATTGTACGGTTGTGAAATTGAATAGCAAGTCATAAAAATCCTTTAAAAAATAACTATTAGATTATTATAGAATAAAATAATTAATAATTTAATAACCTTGAGATTAAAATTAGCATATCAGAGATCTTTAATTTACAACATTTCAAAATACGACTTTAATAGTGATGCAGTTAAATATATGTGCTTAAAATGACAAGATTTCAAAAAGAAACTGTAAGTCTAATCGAATTAGTTGTGTTGTTGAAATAAATTATGGTAAAACTGCTAGTAGTAAGCTTTTGCTTGTTTTATCAAGCAAAATGTGAGGCATGTGGGTATTATTTGAATAATACCCACATGTTCTTAGAAGAACATAAAGCACGTATGCTAAGGTAGCACTACATGTGTATGCAAGTTGTTTAAAAACAATCTTCTAATAAACAAGTCCTAATAAATCACAAGGATTGTGATATTGATATGCGTCATAGTAGTTATGACATGAGTTAAAATGATTATGACATGAATTAACAGCATAAGGTGTATATGCAGACGTATAAGGCGTATAAGGCGTATGCGCTGGTAAAACAGGTGCTGATAAATGAGAAGCCATGTATTGTGGTTGTTGTAAAAAACCCGGAGTATAAATCATAATGATCCTTTAAAAAATAATATTAAATTATTATAAATTAAAATAGTTAAGAATTTAATAACTTTATCTTAAAATTAGCATGTCCATCTAATTAACGACAGTATTATTTGAATTTTTTAGCCTACATGAATCTCAAAACATTGTGTTTAACTCTTAAATACACTGGAGTTTTCTTCGGTTGAACTCCTTTGAAATGTCTTCTATCACAAACAAATTTTAAAGGTGTCTACTGTATTTTCGCTAATTTTGCATACAGCCCATCTTTATTTATTAGAGAGTCATGAGTTCCTACTTCCTCTACTCTTCCATGATTAATCACTATAATCTTGTCAGTTTTGAGCGCGGTTGATAACCTGTGTGTAATCATGATCGTTGTTCTATTTTTCATTAACTTGCTCAATGCTTTTTGCACGAGGTTTTCACTTTTATAATCAAGGGCGGAGGTTGCTTCATCCAATATTAAAATCTGAGGGTTTTTGAGTATGGCTCTTGCTATTACAATGCGTTGTTTTTGTCCTTCAGAAAGTTTTAATCCTCTTTTCCCTACAAATGTATCAAATTTGTCAGGTAGCTTATCAATAAATTCCATCGCATAAGCACCAATAGCTGCTTGCCTCACTTCTTCATGCTCAGCACCCGGTTTGCCGTATAGTATATTTTCCATTATTGAGCAAGAAAATATCATGTGATCTTGTGGCACTAAACCAAACAATGATCTTAAGTTATTTAGCGCAATTGACTTAATATTATGCCCATCAATAGTGATGCTGCCTTTGTTTGGATCGTGAAAACGGAGCAGAAGCTTTAAAATGGTGCTTTTACCGCTGCCAGATGGGCCAACAATTGACACTGCCTGACCTGCCTCTATAGAGAATGATACATTATCTAATGCTGGCTTATCAGCATAAAAAAATGTTACGTCGTCAAACGAAATTCCTTTTTGAACACTATAAATTTTTATAGGATCATCGGTATTTGCTATAGAGCTTTTCATATTTTTAAGTTCAAATAAACGCTCTACTATTCCAAGACCTCGTTGTAAATCACTTATATTATCACTCAAATTATTTACAGCTCCTGCTGCAAGTGCTGAATAAAACACAAATGAAGATAGTTCTCCAATGGTTATATTATTGCTTAAGACTTCTTTAATACCAAAAAAGAGCAAAACAACTAGTGAGCCTATCACACACGTGATAACCAGAGTTACCAAAATAGCACGTAAGAATACCAATTTTACGTATGATTTCGATACTGAGTTTAAATATTCTTTAAAACAGATTTTTTCATTTTCTTCCAATACAAACGATTTGATAGTCACTATGGACCTAAAATTTTCCTCACTAAACGATGCAAGCTCACTTAATTTATCTTGAGCGAAGCGGGCATAGCTACGCACTTTTTTCCCAAGTGAAGTCATGATAATTAATAGTATAGGTATTATTGCGGCTGCATATGCAGTTAGGTGTATATTTGTATATAATAACATGGCAACACTACCGATCAATATTACAAAATTTCGTAATATGGTTAGTAAGCTGCTATTTATTATTGATTGCAGCACAGAGGTATCAGTAATTAACGCTGAGATAACATCTTGGACGCCTGTATTCTCAAAGAAACTTGGCTGCAAATCGGTAATACTGCTATATAAGTCATATCTGATTCTTGCGATAACTTTTTCGCTGCCAATTCCAATGAAATATAACCGAGTAAATGCGGTGAGAGAAATGGCTAAAACTATAAATATTGCAACTAATAGTTTGGTAGTAAAATTGTGCTCTGCACCAGAATCAATTATGTTGCTTAAGCCTCTGCCAAAAAGGAGAATCGTTAAAGCTGAAAATAAAACTGCAATAAAAGCTATGATGAAATAAGATAGATTAGGCTTTATATAGCAAAATAACTCTCTAACATTAGATCGCATCATATTTTGAAGTTTCTAAAGTTAAGTATATAGATTTTAGTTTCAGGGGAAAGGAGAAAGGTATGGCTTAGCGTACAAAGGTAGAGACACTTCTGAGATTTCTTTCCACTGCTAATCGTTCATTGTCATAACTTTACCTCTGACTTTAAATGATATTTCTAATTATCGCATATTGTAGCAAAAAAGTCAACTACTTGGATGTTTCTCAGTGTATTTGAGTAAGCTGTATATAATAACTGCAATTGTAGAGCATGCAACTGTTAACAGTAAATTTGACAAAATACCGTAGGAAAAGAATTTTCCTACTATATATATTCCGATAGCCCCGAACATCATATTGCAGAATGATAAGACTGCACTACCAAGCCCTATACTTTTCATTGTTTCTAACGCAGAAGTTACGTTGTTGCTTATTACTAATGCAAGACCTATATTGCTTGGAATCCAAACAACTTGAAGAATAAGTATATTCAACTTGTTTATGAAATAAAAATATACCAATAAACCATCAGATATTATCGGTAATACCAAACCTATTATTAGCATCTTGCTCACCCCTATTTTTGGTACATACCTTCTATTAATTAAAGTTCCAATTATATAAAATACGACTATGATTGATATGAGATAGCCGAAGTACTGTACTTCAATGCCCATCGATTCAAATATGAAGGGATAGTTAGCAATATATGCCCAAAGCCACATGAAAGTTAATCCGTGAATAGCTGAAAACCCAAGGAAACGATAGTTTTGAAATATTAATATATATTGTTTGAAAATATTAATAACCACGCTAGTTATGCTAATTTCATTTTTTTTGACAGTGAGAGTTTCCTGTAACTTAAAGTATATAAAAATGAGCATAATAATTGCTGCTAATGATATAATAAAGAACAAAAATTTCCAATTATAACCATGTGAAATTATATAACTGCCTACCACTGGAGCTATCCCAGGTGAAAGCGCTACTACCATATTTAATTTTGAAATCACTTTTGAGTATTCACTACCTGAATACATATCCCTTATTGCTGCATACCCAACGACGCCTGCAACACCAGCCCCCATTCCTTGTATAAAGCGAATTAATATTAAAAGTGTAATATCATCAGCTATGCAACATATAATACTTGCAAAAGTAAAGATTGCCATACCGACTATCATTATTGGACGCCTACCATAATGGTCCGATAGTGGACCATAAATTAATCCGGATATCGCAAATCCAACTAAATTCAAGCTAATTGTAAGCTGCACTACATTGCCTTCTACTTTAAAATGATTGGCAATGCTTGGTAGTGCAACTGAGTATAAGTCAGTCGCCATATCAGCGATTGCCACAGAAAATATCATAATAAGAGAGATAATATTTTGTGAAAGAGCTGTTGTCACTTAACGATTTACCGGATCAGATAGGTTTAATTATAATGTATTTTGTTTGTGAGTATATATCTAACTTCTCAAGCTTATTATTTTATCTATGGCTGCAGAAGATTCTATTAAAAGGCCTATTAGAATTTCATAAAATTGTTGTATAGTGTAGTGGTTAATACAATAGGTAGCATGGATAAATCGCAATTAGTTAAAGAGGTATTCGATTCCGTGGCAAGTCGCTACGACATTATGAATGATATAATGAGCCTAGGAGTACACAGGTTATGGAAGGATAAGATGGTAAATAGCGTGCATTTTACAAAGAACTCTAAGGTTTTAGATGTTGCTGGAGGAACTGGAGATATAGCAATACGAATAGTGAAAAAAGAACCAAGTGCTCAGGTTACAGTATGTGATATAAACCAAAACATGCTGAACAAAGGACGTGATAAAGCTATAAATTCAAATCAGCTAAATCTTGATTGGGTATGTGCGAATGCAGAAAATTTACCATTTAAAGACTCCGAATTTGATTATTGTACAATAGCTTTTGGTATTCGAAATGTTTCTGATCGCAAGAAGGCTTTGAGTGAAATGCATAGGGTATTAAAACCAAATGGGAAATTTATTTGCTTAGAATTTGCTCCCATGCACTATCAAAATGAAATATTTACCAAATTTTATGATTTATATTCATTTAAAGTAATTCCTAAAGTCGGTGGCATAGTTGCTAAAGACAAGAGTTCTTATGAATATTTAGTAAAAAGCATCAGAGAGTTTCCAACTCAGTCTGATTTTAAAATGGCAATTGAAGAGGTAGGCTTTAAGAATGTTGAGTTTCATAATATGAGCTATGGAATAGTGGCATTACACATTGGAACAAAATGAATATAAAACTCTGGTATAGAACGCTGGATTATTATCTCATCCTTCCAGTGTTTTTTTTGCTCACTATAAGCTTCATTCTTGTTTATTCAGCAAGCCCTGTAATTGCGCAGCGTCTTTCTTTACCACAAGATTATTTTATACGGCGCCATACAATCTATATAATTCTGTCACTGATTACCTTAGTAACATTTTCTTTTCTCAATACAAAAACCATACTTAATCTCTCCTTTGCAAGTTTCACTTTATTTATTATTCTAATGGCAGTTGTGATAATGCTTGGTATAGAGGCAAAAGGTGCGAAACGATGGTTACATATTGTCAAAATTTCAGTTCAACCATCTGAGTTCGTAAGGCCATTTTTTTCTGTTGTTATAGCTAGTATCTTGGCTAGCAGAATGAAGTTCAGAATGTACATATCAATTATAATATTTCTGTTAGTTTTTGTGTTGTTACTTTTGCAACCAGACTTTAGTATGTCTGTGCTCTTAACATACTCTTTTACTGGTCAAATGTTTATTGCATGTACACCATTTTTATACTTTCTATGCATAGTAGGAATAGTCACAACTGGAATTACAACGGCTTACTTATTTCTCCCGCATATAGAGCAAAGGATTTATAATTTTCTCTTTTTTACGCAGCGCGATAACTTTCAAGTTACAAAATCATTAGAAGCATTCAAAAGAGGCCAATTAACCGGAGTTGGGCCTGGCGAAGGTAGCGTAAAAACCTCTCTTCCTGATTGTCATACAGATTTTGTATTTTCTGTTTTAGCAGAAGAATTTGGTTTGATTATGTGCTTAGCCACATTGGCGTTATTTGGCATCATCTCTGCTCGCTTGCTTTATGTTGCATATAGAGAAAGTGAATTGTTCAATTTGCTGGTAATTCTCGGTATCTCAATTCAATTTATCACACAATTCATAATAAACGTGGGGGTAACGTTGAGTGTTTTTCCCACCACCGGCATAACTCTGCCATTACTTAGCTATGGTGGCTCTTCTCTTTTATCTTCGAGCATTGCACTTGGCATAATGCTGTCCTTTAGTAGAAATCAAGCCATTGCATTAAATCTTCGTGAGCGTATTACTCTTGGAAGGTATATATAGCTAACCCATTAGGGTTGCCTAATGTTATATTGCTATTTAGTTTACAACTGTAGAACGTTGTAATAATAGATATCATCCAACTGGCATAAAAACTCCTTGACAAACTCCGCCAGTCCTCTTATCATAGTACTGAAGCTATTTATTTATCTTCGCAATCTGTGCAGGTTAATGACAAAAAACTTAGGGTAATTGGCGTCTCATGTTTAATTTTTCGCACTACGTGCACCGCATGTCTTTATAAAACTTCTGGGTTTTTACCTATATAAGCTGGAACGCGCTTATAAAGCGTTCAAGACATCAAAAAACGTCAAATTGACAAGGGAGAATTTGAATGCTAGCTACCGCGGGTTTTCTTTGTCTTTTTTCCTGCTTAGTAAATTTCTTAAACACTTGCGATGTAGGTTAGCTGCAAATTAAAAGTGGCTAAATCGCTCTTAATCAAGCGTTTTAGAATAAAAAGAACGCCGATATTTTAGTACATGGTAAATAGCCAACCACCACGGGGCTTCTTTTGCCTTTTTTTTGCTTGGTAAATTTCTTAAATACTTTCTTAAATTTTATAGCTAAACGACAACCGCTGCTTGTTAGCAGGATCTAGAGATACCATGACGGTATGACCCGCTACGCGTTAGCGCCGCGGCGGTATGACGTAGCTTGCTTGGTTAGCTATAGATCCCAGTGTCACGCACTGGGATGACAAAAAAAGAGCACTGGGATGACAAGAGAAGGAGGCTACTCGGATGACACCCTCTTGGATGGAAACCAGTGTCAGCATGACACCATTTGTTGTGTGAATTACCTTCAAAAATATACGCTTCAACCACATTCACTTAAATATATGGGCAAAATCAACTTTTTAGAATTCATCGAATTATGCTTTCAAACGGTGGTACCGGGATGTGAGTATAATAATTATCGGTACATAAAAGTCATAGCAGACAGGCTAGAAGCAGCGAGTACTGGTGAAGTGAGACGCATAATATTCAATATGCCTCCGCGTTCAATGAAGTCCCTGTGCGCTAGTGTTGCATGGCCCGCATGGATACTGGGCAACTGCAAGAATAATAGTTGCAATCGGCTGCTCAGCGAAAAGCACTCGCTCGATACAAGGTGTATAATGCAGTCTAGTTGGTACAGAGGGCTATTTCCAGAGATCCAAAGATCAGAATACCAAATATAAATTTCAAACAGTGCAGAGAGGATACAGAATCGCAACGTCCGTTGGAGACAGGCGAAGGTGATCATCGTCCCGCTCAAGCTTTGAGTAGAAAGCGTGCCACAAACTGGTTCGATCAGACTTTAGTAACCAGGCTCAACGATAGAAAAAAAGGAGCTTGTGATGCACAGGCTGCATCAGGAAGATTTAACTGAGCATCTTCTCTCCAAACCAAAAAATATATGGCATCATATTTGTTTACCAATAATAGCTGAAAATAAAGAGATTACTTATTCAATCAAAAAGCCAGCACCTCCTGTTCCTGTCACCCGAATAGCTCGGTCAACTATAAATGAGTACACCAGCAATAAAACAGCATTACCTGCAAAAATACTATACTTAAGAAAAGAAGGTCAGTTGCTATATCACCTAGATGGAGGAAAAGAAGAAGTTGAGATGATGAAGGTTGAACTTGGGAGTTACGCTTTTGCTGCGCAATATCAACAAAATCCTCTGCCGCTTTCAAGTGAAACGAGAGTGGCTGAAGCGCTATAGAAATTTTCCTGATAATCTCTCATTTGTAACACAAAGTTGGGATACTGCGGTTTCAACAAGCGACATGAGTAACTTTAGCGTCTGCACTACCTGGGCAAAATAAATTCTATTTACTTGACGTATATCGTGCAAAGCTTGAGTACCCGAAACTTAAAGAGCAACCTAGCTGCAAGATGGTCACCGCACGCGATTTTGATCGAAGCAAAAACAAGTGGTCAGCAGTTGGTGCAAGAGCTGAAGGCAAACAGTCATTTGCCCATTGTCGAAATAGTGCCACATAGCTCACTCGATTTCATCAGATTGCTCCAATTATAGAGTCTGGTAGGGTTGTTTTGCCGCACCAAGCAATATGGCTCAATGATTTTGAGCATGAGATTTTGATGTTCCCAGAAATTCGCCACGATGATCAAGTCGACAGCACCGTGCAATACCTGCAGTGGATGAGAAACAGTATCTCAAGGGTTGCAGCTATACGAACATTGTCTACCGGATCCAAAACGACAAATTCGTCATTCCGCTGCTTGTTAGCGGGATCTAGAGATACCATGACGGTATGACCCGCTGCTTGTTAGCGCCGCGGCGGTATGACGTAGCTTGCTTGGTTAGCTATAGATCCCAGTGTCACGCACTGGGATGACAAAAGAAAGGAGCACTGGGATGACAAGAGAAGGAGGCTACTCGGATGACGAGAAAGAGGCTATTTGGATAACAAGAAGAGGCTAATTGCTTCTCGTAGGCCTATGTGCGTATAGTTATGTGCTGGAATGACACTAACAATTGATATTTTACTAGATGTTCGTTATAAACAATGGAATGCCCCAAAGTATTAAAACCATATCAGTAGAAGATACTAACGTTAGGTTGGATAGATACATCAGAAGAATCTTTCCAGACCTGAGGCAATCTGTCATTGAAAAATCTTTAAGAACAGGGCTAATCAAAGTTGATGATTGCAAAGCTAAGTCCAGTGATAGAGTAAATTCTGGGCAAATTATAACAGTGAAAAATCTAGACTATATTGAAAACACTAATTCTGACCGCAAATATAATGAAAGGTTGGTAGATCTGCTAAGAGAGAATATATTATATGAAGATGAATATATTCTAGCTATAAACAAACCTGCAGGAGTAATTGTTCAAGGTGGCGTAAAGATAAAAATTAGCGTTAGTGATTTGCTTGACCAAATAAGAGAGGGAGAAACATTTAAAATCGTTCATAGGCTGGATCGAGATACTAGCGGAGTGATAATATTCGCACGTAATGCTAGTGTTGCAAGATATCTTATGGAAGAATTTAAAGGACGAAGAGTTAAAAAAACTTATTTAGCATTAACTTCTGGTATACCAAGCAAGGATAGTGGAATAATAGACTATCCATTGATGAAAAAATATGTTTCAGGTCAAGAAAAGGTAGTAGTTGATGAAAACTCACCTCAGAATGCCACTACGCATTTTTCAATTATAGCAAAATTCAAACTCAATAAACCTCTTATACAACACCCCGTCATCCAAGTAGCTGACACTGGGATCCAGAAAAAAAGAAATATAGATTCCAGCGTCACGCGCTGGAATGACACCAAATTGGTTGCTTATTTAAAATTACAACCAATTACTGGCAGAACTCACCAATTACGTGCACATTTGGCTCATATAAATTGCCCTATTCTTGGCGATGGAAAATATGGTGGCAAAGGAGCGTTTATTGATGGAATAGCAAATAAAATGCACCTACATTCGTATTCTTTATCTTTAAAATTGCCAAATAATAAGGATATTACTATTGGTGCCCCACTTCCTGAGCATATTGTGGAGTCTGTTAAAGTTCTGAGCCTATAAGCTTCAGAGCTTGCTATCTTTAATATAGAGCATCTTGACGAAATGAGTTGACTTTTTTATCAAAATATATAATAATTAAACTAGGTATTTTAGGTTAGAGGTGAAATTATGACAATGAATTATGAACAGTGGGAAGAAATATTAGGTGCAGTTGATGAGGAGTGGGATTTAAATGGAAGTAACGTAACTGACAAAATAAAAAAGGAATTAAAGAAATATCCAGAAGAATATAAAAAATTGGAAGAAGCTGGTGTAAATTACCGGTTTGAAGTAGGAGTGCTTTATAGTAAAGACACAAGGCTGGTAGCAGGTTTAGGTATAAAAATTTTCAAGCACACATTATTGGATTTAGCTGCTAAAAATGGCTATAGCAAGTTAGTAAAGAATTTACTAGAGGTAGAAGAAGTAGATTTTAATGCAGCAGATAAGGATGGATGGACTCCTTTACATTGGGCTGCTAACAACGGCCATGCGGAGGTAGTATACACTTTATTAGACAAAGGAGCAAATGTTAACGCAATGGTTGCCGGATATGGGTGGACTCCTTTACATTGGGCTGCCCACAATAGCCATATACAGGTAGTTAATATTTTAATAGGAGCAGGAGCAAATGTTAAAGTAATAAATAACAATGGAGAGACTCCTTTACACCTTGCTGCTGTGCAATATAATGAAGAAGTTATAAATGCTTTAGTAAAAGAAGGTGCAGATGTTAACGCAGTAAATAAGGATGGTGAGACTCCTTTACACTTTGCTGCTACGGGTTGCTTAAGTGAACATATTTTAAGTGCCCTAATAAAAAATGGAGCAAACGTTAATTTAGCAGATAAAAATGGAAGGACTCCATTACATGCTGCAGCTCTAGGCTGTTTCAATACAGGGGTAATAGATGTCTTAATAAAAAATGGAGCAGATCCTTCATTAAAGGATAAAGATGGTAAAACTCCAATAGATCTTAATACAGATGGGTACATAATAGAGTTTTTAGAGAAAAAGGCAATGAAAAAAGGGGTTTTTTATGGTGGTTCAACCGCATTATTAGGTACTGCAATAGCAGCAGTACTCTTTACAATTGGAGCATTTGAAGTTGGGTTGATGCCTATAATAGTAGCAGTGGTTGCAATCGCAACAGCAGCACTAGCGGTTGGTGGTATTACATATATGATATCAAAGCCTAGTACTAAAGTAGAAGAACAGAATGCAGAGAAAACTGCATATGAAAGCGGCTTGCCTGCAAAGTAATTCTTGTACCAAAGTGCGTGACGCTTGGATCTAGTTATTATCTGGATTCCAGCGTCACGCGCTGGAATGACACCAAATTGGTTGCTTATTTAAAATTACAACCAATTACTGGCAGAACTCACCAATTACGTGCACATTTAGCCCATATAAATTGCCCTATTCTTGGCGATGGAAAATATGGTGGCAAAGGAGCGTTTATTGATGGAATAGCAAATAAAATGCACCTACATTCGTATTCTTTATCTTTAAAATTGCCAAATAATAAGGATATTACTATTGATGCCCCACTTCCTGAGCATATTGAGCAGTCTATTAAAACACTTAGCTAACAAACATCAGTATACAGCTCATCAACGCTTGGTTCTTTACTATTCTTGGCAAAATCTTCTGACTTTTTCACTGAATCACGTATTTCTTTATCAATTGCTTTGCATTCTTCCTCTGAAGCAATTTTATTATCTGTCATATACTTCTTTAAAGTGCTTATAGGGTCGTGATTTTGTTTCATATCTTCAACTTCTTCTTTCGAACGATAAGTGGCAGGGTCTGACATTGAGTGACCGCGATATCGATATGTCTTCATTTCAAGCAGGACAGGCCCTTTTCCGCTACGTGCGTGCTCAACTGCTTCGCTTGTAGCCGCGTAAACAGAGAAAAAATCCATTCCATCAACTTGCTTTCCAGAAATACCAAAACCTTCTCCTCTTTTATATAGCTCAGTTACTAAAGTTGACCTTTGCACAGAGGTTCCCATTGCATATTCGTTATTTTCTATGATATAAACCACAGGCAACTTCCACAAAGATGCCATATTAAACGATTCATATACTTGCCCTTGATTTGCAGCACCGTCACCAAAATACGTAAATACCACGTTGTCTTTTTTCTTATATTTATTAGCAAATGCTATTCCCGTGCCGATAGGAACTTGTGCACCCACTATTCCATGTCCACCAAAGAATTTTTTTTCAACATCAAATATATGCATTGAACCGCCTTTACCTTTTGAGCATCCTGTTTCTTTGCCCGTCAGCTCCGCCATTACAACATTCGGATCAGAATCACATGCAAGCATCAAACCATGGTCTCTATAACTTGTGATAAAAGCATCACCAGACTTTGATGCAGCTTGAGTCCCAACTGCAACTGCTTCTTGCCCTATTGATAAGTGACAAAAACCACCTATTAACCCCATTCCATACAATTGTCCTGATTTTTCTTCAAATCTACGTATGAGTAGCATTTTCCTGTAGAACCCAATCACCTGTTCTTTAGTGAAATTTTCTGCTTTCATATTGATTTCTTTTTCATTAAACTAAGATAATATCAGAAATTTTTAACATTTTGTAACAATATCTGCATGGATTATTACCACTGGCTCGAGGCTTTTCACATTATCTCTGTCATTATGTGGATGGCAGGTATGCTTTATTTACCCAGGCTTTATGTCTACCACGCAGCTGTAAAACCAGGATCAGAAAACGACAGTTTACTTCAAATAATGGAGAAAAGACTTTTAAGATATATCATAAACCCTGCAATGCTTTTCTCACTTGGTCTTGGAATTACATTAATGTTTATTAGGGAAGCATATCGCGAAGGGTGGTTTCATGTAAAAGCATTTGCAATAGTTTTGATGCTGATTATTCATATGTTGCTTGCGAAATATAGGAAAAATTTTGCAATAGGCTCGAACAAGAAGTCACATGTTTATTTCCGCGTTTTAAATGAGTTAGTCACAGTATTGATAATAATCATAGTTATTATGGTTGTTGTGAAACCTTTTTGAACTTTGTAAACTCAAACTAAAACTAAATCTTCAATTTCATCAACTGCAAGACCTGTAGTTTGAGATATGATATCAATTGATATGCCTGCTTTAAGTAGGTTTTTTGCTACTTCAATTCTTTCTGCTTTCCTCCCTTCCTCCATACCTTCCTCCCTACCTTTCTCTTGACCAATAATGATGCCTCTTTCTTCACCGATTTGAATACCTTCATCAAGTTTTTGTTTAAGAGAAGAGAGATAATCATTCATATGTTTCTTAGCTTGATCATAAATAAAACGCTCTTCATCAGTCCAATTGTATTGATTTAATACATCATAAGCCCTACCAATAACAACATCATTACCTATTATTTTCTGTAGATCTTCTTCGCTGGTTTCATCTGCATACTTGAAGAAATAAATCCATTTTTCAACAATATTTGAAAGTTGGTCTTCTTTTGTTTTATTAAACTTAGGTAGTTCTATAAAAGTGAAACTAAAGTCTTTGAGATCATGTTCATAAGTAATTTTATCAACAGTAACGTGATCAGACTTATAAGCCAGTTTATCAGGAAATAAGATAAAATCAGCGATAGCAATAAAAATAACTCCTCTAAGATTTTGATACTGATCACCTTTGTGAGCTTGACTTGAATAAGCTTTAGCAGCATAGTATTGAGCGCGTTTCTCAAAGCCTGCAGTTTTAGCAACTTGCATTTCAATTATTAGCTGGGTTCCAGCAGAATCAGTACAGAGAACATCAACAATGCTCTGCTTTTGAGAAGCAATATCAGGATCTTGAATGGGACTTAGAAAAGAAACATCTTCTATCTGATTAACACCAGCAAAGCCTAGCATATCATTAAGAAAGTGAATAAGAATATCTTTGTTCTTTTCAGAGCCAAAAATACGCCGGAACGCAAAATCATTCTTGGGATCGAGGAACTTAGAAAAAGCCATAAAAAGATTTTAAATATATCCTTATATTATATATTCTTATTGGTAATAATTCAATAATTTGTCGTTTAACTTTACTGATGTTGTTGGAAGGAACGCTGTTGCCAAATTTTGTAAAATTTATTATCCTAAGATTTCAAGTCCTCACAGGTTCATATGTACAATGTGTTTATTAGTGAAAACCCGGAGAAAATGATGGGAGAAAAGTTAATATACTACTTTAGCCAGAACAAGTGTGAAGGTAATGCAGAAATGAAAAATCTGCTGGGAGGGAAGGGAGCAAATTTAGCAGAAATGTGTAACATTGGTATTCCTGTTCCACCTGGTTTCACAATCTCCACCTCTTCTTGTCAGGCTTATTATCAAAGTAACGAGTTGCCCAATGAGTTACGTAATGAGATCAAAAATTACATGGCGATGCTCGAAAACGACATCGGTTGCAAATTTGGGGACTCAAATAACCCCTTATTAGTTTCCATACGCTCTGGCAGTGTCAATTCAATGCCGGGCATGCTTGATACGATTTTAAATGTTGGTCTAAACGATGAAACCGTTGTTGGGCTTGCAAAAAAAAGTGGCGAGCGTTTCGCTTATGATAGCTACTGCCGCTTTATCATGATGTACTCCAATGTTGTATTACAGCTTGACCATCATTTATTTCAAAGTGTTATTGACAATGAACAGCAAAAGATTGGAGCAAAAAGTTTAGCTGATCTTGATGTTGATGTTTTAAAAAGGATCATTAACGATTTCAAAAAGATAGTACATGAAAAAGCGGAAAAACATTTTCCGCAGAACGTTAAAGAGCAGTTGTTAAGCTCGGTAAATGCAGTATTTGCCTCTTGGAAAAATGACAGAGCTGTTTCTTATAGAAAAATACATAATATTCCCGAAAATCTTGGAACTGCGGTCAACGTGCAAGCAATGGTTTTTGGTAATCTGAACAATAATTCTGCAACCGGTGTGATATTTACACGAAATCCTTCAACTGGAGAAAAAAAGTGTTTCGGTGAATTTTTAATCAATGCTCAGGGTGAAGATGTGGTTTCCGGTGTTTATACTCCTATACCAGTTGACGGGGAGCAAGAAAACACTATGGAGAAATTGATGCCAAGTGTCTACCAAGAATTATGCGTGGTATGCGAAAAACTTGAAGAGCATTATAAGGACATGCAGGATATTGAGTTTACTGTGCAGGACGGCAAGTTATGGATTTTGCAAACGAGGTCTGGTAAGCGCACAGCTAAGGCTACTGTTCGTATAATAGTTGATATGGTAAACGAAGGAACGATTGCAAAAGAAGAAGGAATATCGAAAATTGATCCAAAAACTTTTGATAGCTTATTGCACCCAGTCCTTAAAGTTAAGGGCGATCAGAAAGTAATAGGGAAGGGGCTGCCGACTTCTCCAGGTGTTGCCTCTGGATATGTGGTGTTCAGCGCAAATGATGCAGAAAAAGCTGCAGAGCAAGGTAAAAAGGTAATTCTAGTAAGATCAGAAACGAGCCCTGAGGATATTAAT
This sequence comes from Wolbachia endosymbiont of Cantharis cryptica, assembly GCF_964277405.1. GTDB lineage: Bacteria > Pseudomonadota > Alphaproteobacteria > Rickettsiales > Anaplasmataceae > Wolbachia. The sequence continues at coordinate 610,411 of NZ_OZ195521.1, forward strand.
GGAATGAATGCTGCAAGCGGCATAATAACAGCACGAGGAGGGATGACCTCGCATGCTGCTGTTGTAACACGTGGGATGGGCAAGCCATGCATTTGCAGTGTAAGTGAACTTTATATCGATAAAGATGGGAATTTCTTTTCTGTAGGGGATACAAAAATAAATAAAGGTGAGCCAATTACCATCAACGGAGGAACAGGGGAGGTTATGCTCGGTATTCTCCCTACAATTTCGCCTGAGTTATCACAAGAATTTAAAATAATAATTAACTGGATAGATGAAATCAAAACGATTAAAGTGAGAGCTAATGCTGATACTCCAAAAGATGCAAAAATTGCTAAAGAATTCGGTGCAGAAGGCATAGGCTTATGTCGCACAGAGCACATGTTTTTTGCTAGTGACAGGATTGAATTTATTCAGAAATTGATAATAGCTGACGATGAAATCGAAAGAGCGAGTGCATTAAGCAAATTAGAAGAAATACAAAAGTCCGATTTCAAAGAAATATTTTCTATTATGGAGGGTAGGGAAGTCACTATACGTTTGCTAGATCCACCTTTACATGAGTTTTTACCCAATAATCAGTCTACTATAGAAAAAATCGCTAAATCACTGAATAAGTCAGTTGAATCAGTAAAAAATAAAATAGCACAGTTATCAGAAAAAAACCCAATGCTTGGCCACCGGGGCTGCAGGCTTGCTATTTCTCATCCTGAAATATATAGCATGCAGATTAGGGCAATACTCAGTGCTGCAAATGAACTAAAAAAGGAAGAAAAGGTAAAAATCAAGCCTGAGATCATGATCCCTTTTATAATGAATGAGAAAGAATTTGTTCTGATATGTGAGTTAATAAAGAAAGAATCCTCTGTCATCTCAGCTAGGATCCAGACGCAGATTCCAGCGTCACGCGCTGGAATGACATCAGACAAGGCTTATTCAATTGGAACGATGATAGAACTGCCACGAGCAGCACTGATTGCTGATAAGCTAGCAAAACATGCAGAGTTTTTTAGTTTCGGCACTAATGATTTAACGCAAACAACTATGGGACTCTCAAGAGATGACTCAGTTAATTTCCTCGATTCCTATAAGGAAAGTAATATATTCGGAAACGATCCATTTGAAGTCTTGGATATCGAAGGGGTAGGGGAGTTAATTAAGATAGCTATCGAAAGAGGCAAAAAAACTCGAAAAGAAATAAAACTTGGTATATGTGGAGAACACGGTGCAGATCCAAAGTCCATAGAGTTTTTCATTAAGTCAGGAATAGATTACGTTTCATGCTCACCCTATAGAGTACCGGTTGCAAAGTTAGCAGCAGCACAGTTTAGCATTAAATCCAAGTATGTTAGGTAAATTAGATTCCAGCGTCACGTGCTGGAATGACAACTTTTCTAAACAGGAGGTGTTAGTGCTTCTTTCTTATAAGCTTCAACTCTATTTGCTTCCATTTCTCTATATGGTAATGTAGAATCTTTTATATGCAACCCGGTACCTGTTGCAACTAAAGCAGCGACAATGCCACAAACTACTGCACCAGCCACAGATGGAACCATCACAGCAGCAGCAATGAATAATCCTGTAATAACAACTCCAACAACACCTTTCGTTAATGAGGTGTAAAAATCCTTTGTGCTTTCTTTATGTTTAGTGTCTTGTGTATTTGGTAGACGAAATTGACCGTCTGCGAAACCTTTATTATTGCTACTTGGCGTAGCTATATTTGTTTTTTCTGTTGACGTAGGAGGCGCTGGTTTATTACCAACATTTCCATTACTGGTGCTGTTTGGTGTGGCTACAGATCCACTACCAACATTTCCATTACTCTTGCTAAATTCTGCTCTATTTCCTTCCACTTCTAGTGTTTTTTGTGTAATAAAGTTTAAAAGCACCTGAGTAATTTCTTTGATTTGTGCAGTTTGTTCTTTGCTAATTGCTACCTTTAAAGCCTCTCGCATATTTTTATTATTTACGTGACCTAACAATAATTTAACTTCCTGAACATACCCTTGAACAACGGCACAGAGCAAAGCATTAAATTTTTCTTCTTCATTAAACTTATCACTACCCAAGAGCACCTTAACAACATCAGCTTGTTTAGTCATTATAGCTTCGCTCAACCCAGTTCGTACATATTTGAATTGATCAGTATTGTCTTGAGTTTTCAAATCTGCGAGTAATTTAATAATTTGTAGAAATATAGCACGATCATTTGTAATATTAGGTCCCTTTGAATTAACAGCATACCCAAGCAAAGTATAATGATCTTTACTTATTTCCTTTATATTTATATTCTCTTTTTTGAGCTCCTTACCAAACTCCTCAGCAGTTATCTTAGGGTTTTGAGTTACAATTTCCTTTATCTTTTCATAAGTTAAATTATCAGTCATGTTAGACCTTACCACATATTGCTATATGCCTATTATATCAACTATCCCACAACCAGTCAAGGAATCTTGCAGTTTCAGGTGGCGTGATGTATACTCAATGCTTTATTTATAGTTCTCAAGCAAATGATAGAAGATTTAGCCTATAAGTTAGTTAAAGTGACCGAAGCTGCAGCACTTGCTGCATATAAATTGGCGGGCTTCGGTGATGAAAAAAAGGCTGATCAGGTTGCAGTTGATGCAATGCGAACGGTGCTAAATTCTATGGAAATCGATGGTACTATTGTAATTGGCGAAGGTGAGAGAGATTCAGCACCGATGCTATATATTGGAGAGAAGGTCGGCACTGGAAATGGTCCCAAGACCGATATTGCTGTTGATCCACTCGAAGGCACTACAATTTGTGCTCATTATAAACAAGGTGCAATGTCTGTTCTTGCCGCAGCAAAAAAAGGTGATTTTTTACACGCACCTGATGTTTATATGGAAAAAATAGCAGTAGGAAAAAATCTCCCAGAAGGTGTAGTCTCACTAAGGAATAGCATTGAAGAAAATTTAGAAAATTTGGCTAAGGCAAAAGGATGTAAAATAAATGACCTTGTGGTTATTATACTAAAACGTAAGAGGCATGATGGTTTAATACAGAAAGTCAGGAGGTTAGGGGCAAAAATTAAACTAATAGATGATGGTGATGTTGCGGCCGTAGTCTCACTAGTCAATGGCAATCACGATATGTATATCGGAATAGGAGGAGCACCAGAGGGAGTGCTTGCAGCAGCAGCGCTGAGTTCAATAGGCGGACAGATGGAGGGAAGATTAATATTTGACACGGATCAATTAAAAGAAAGAGCAAAAAATTTGAATATTGATAACCCAGAAAAAATCTACACCGTAAAAGATATGGCAAGAGGTGAATCAGTGTTTATTGCAACTGGAGTAACAAGCGGAGAACTCGTAGATGGGGTTAAATTTAGTGGAAATACTTGTTCAACTAGTTCTTTAATAGCTCTGCCTAACATGCTGATAAAGCTGCAAAAAATACAGAATCTACGTTAACTGTTTGATTTTAGCGTACCTAAATTTTAGCTTTACAACATACCGATATTAAAATATACTGCTTTTGTCTAATATAAAGGAGATGATATGAATTGTTATTGCTTGGTTGGAAGCATGAGAAGATAATCACTTCTCAGAGTGGATAGGTGGCAGGTTGAATTTTTTTGTGAGGCCCCATTTTGCTTTATATACAATAATGGGATTAGACCTCGTAAAGGAGATTATCCGCCCCTGCCACCGGAAACCATCGTGCGGCCCATAAAATTTGGTGACCGCGTATAGGAGAATGGTCTAACCGGCAATACTCTACTCTGATATTTTGTAGTATTCAATAAGAGGAAAAATTTATGCGTCACATAGGTGTAGATTTACATACTAACAGTTTTACTGTTTGCTACTTAGAAACAGGAAAGCAAGAATATATTCGCACATTTCGCTTACAGGATTTGGACAATTTTGTCGAGAATCTTAAATCAGAAGATGAAATAGCTTTCGAAGCTACGGGTAACAGCTGTTTCTTTTATGATGCAGTTTCATCTTACGTTAAGCGCGTGGTGATAGTTGCACCCTGGCAATTTAAAGTGATTCGTCACTCTGTAAAGAAAACAGACAGGCATGATGCAAGAGCTATTGCTTTCTTTCTAAGCAAGGATATGTTGCCTGAAGCAAGATGTAAAAGCAAACAATGCCAGCAGTTAGCTTCTCTTCTTCGAACAAGAGAGCAGTTAGTAAAATCACAAGTATCTCTAATTAATAAAATGCACGATCTTTTTAATTACCATGGAATAAAAATTAAGAAGGAGACACTGATAACTAAAGCTGGATTTGAGCGTTCTATTCAAAAGCATAATTGGGACTATATAGAAAAGATAGAGATTGAAGTAATTAACTGTCAATTGGAAGCTATTCGAGAAAATCTCAAGAAGCTAAAAGAAGAAATTATTGCTTTTGCTAAACAACTTCCTGGGTTTAATAATATTATCAGTATTAAAGGTATTGGTGCAATTTCTGCAGCGGTTTTTATCACGACAATTGGTGACATTAATGATTTTAGTAATCCTGAAAAACTTACTGCTTATTTCGGAGTTGTACCATCAGTTTCTCAATCTAATCAGCAATGTACTATTGGAAGAATTACCAAACATGGGTCAAAAACGGCACGAACTTCTTTAGTACAGTGTACCTGGATTGCTATACGGTATAGCCCTTACTTAAGAAGTTTTTACGAGCATGTGAAAAAGAAGCGTGGTTCTGCTAAGGCTATTATTGCAACTGCTAGAAAGTTTCTAACAACAATTTTCTATACGCTTAAAAATAATTGGATTTTTGAAGATTTCACAAAATTTGAATTTTCTATTGGACAATAATCGTGAAGGAAAATATGACACCTTAGTTTTTATAAGCTAATGAATATGTGCATAAGTACTTAAAATATGTGGGGACGTACTTACACACATATTCATTAGCTACATTAATTTAAAAAAGATTAATTAAAAGCTTAGTGTTTTTGTTGCCGATGAAACAACTTTTGATTGAATCAGATGGCATAGTAATAAATAAAAAATTGTATTAAAGCTGAATTTTATATCAGAAAATGTTTTGGGTAATACAAAAAATCATTATTGACTTTTATGCAATTAGAGAACTGCTAGTCAATTCCTGACAACTACTTTTTATAACTTAAAAACAACTGAATTTTTGAAGATTTTACAAAAATTTGAATTTTTTACTAGACAACAATCATAGGAGGGCTGAAATGTTAAATTCATTTTTTCAAGAGAAACTAATTGTACCAGGAGTTTCTCGGAGCGAGTATAAATTTGATGACGATCCCGAAGTACAAAGCATATTGTCGGATTTTCAAAAATTAGATTTTGCAAAGAATCCATGTGATGATCCTTCGGATGTTATAAATTATAATGAAGGTAAAAAGGCAGGTCAATTCGATAAAATAGCAAAATATTATGGAAGAGAGAAAGATGTTTTCCTTTTTATTTCCATGCTGCGGGATAAGGAACAATCAGAAAAGATAATCGATATAGTAAGTAAGAAATGTGATGCTCAAACTAAAGAGAAGTTTGTAGAGAGGATGAATATATATTTGGATAGAATTAACAAGGGGGAGCAAGATGCAAAAGAATTTTTAAATAGTGATCTGACAGCTTTCTTTAATGGATATCATGTAGCGTGTCCTGGGCACGATCGCAACATTCATGAAAATCTTAATATCAAAACTGAACTTGAACAGAGTTTAGAAATCAGCAGTCTTTTCAGCAGAAGAATTAAAAGAATGGAAGAAGAGAAAAGCGAAGTAAAAAGAGCAAAGATATACAGCAATGGTGAAAGAATAGTAACAATTGAGAAGAATGAGAAACAACAGAGGAACTACTCTTTCACAGAGTCTGCAATATGTAACATTGAAATTAGTTGGACTGCAAAAGATGATTCCGGGAAAGACCTTAACTGCATTATTGTTTTAAATATAAATTCTGGTCAAATTAGCATTGGGAAGTCAACTATTGACGGTAGGGATGTTGAACTAAAAGAAATTTTAGAGTTAGCTAAGCAAAATGAGGCTGTACTTATAGGGGGTAAAGCTTTACATGAAGTTTTAGCAGAACATCTCATTAAGCAAACACCATGTGAGAGACACGAGAGTATTGTCATGCCACCTGATACCGGTGCACCTAGCTCTTCTCTTGATGGGGGAACAACTGTAGAGGGAGCTAGCTGTTCTGTGGGCAGGCCTAGTTAGACTACACATTAAACCTAAAGTGCATTATATCGCCATCTTGCACGATATAATCTCTGCCTTCGAAGCGAATTTTGCCTGCGTCTTTGCAAGCTGATTCGCTTCCATACTTTATGTAGTCTGCAAAACTTATCGTTTCTGCTTTTATAAAGCCTTTTTCAAAGTCAGTGTGAATCACACCTGCTGCCTTATCAGCTGTTGATCCTATTTTTACTGGCCATGCACGTGCTTCTTTGGGGCCTACAGTAAAGAAAGTTATCATATTTAGCACTTCATACATAATGCGCGCTACTCCGTCAAGGCCTGATTCTTGCAAGCCAAATTCTGACAGAAAGCTCTGTTTTTCTTCTTCGTCTTCAAGATTTGCAATATCCGCTTCAAGTTTTGCTGAAATACAATAAAATTTACTTTTGTTTTCTTCTGCCATTTTTTCTACCTTTTTAGATAGTTCATTGCCAGTTATAATGTTTGTATCTTCAACATTGCAGACATACATAACAGGCTTTGTTGTCAGCAGTTGAAGCGATTTCATCTCAGTTTCGTCCATGTTTCCTAAACTTCTTGCAGGTTTACCTAATTTCAAAGCAGCTAAAACCTCTTGCATTAACTCAAGTTGCTTCTTTAGCTCTTTATCACCTTGTTTTGCTTTCTTTTCCAATTGAGGTAGCCTTTTTTCTATGCTATCAATATCAGCTAGGATTAATTCCATTTCCACCACTTCAGCATCTGATATTGGATCTATTTCATTGTGTACGTGATTGATATCGTCATCCATAAAGCACCTAAGTAGATGAACAATAGCATCAACTTCTCTGATATGGCTCAAAAATTTATTACCGAGTCCTTCACCTTTGCTTGCACCTTTTACTAGGCCTGCAATATCCACAACTTCTAATTGGTTATAGATTGTCTTCCCTGAACCAGCAATTGCTGCGATCTGCTTCAAGCGCTGATCTCTTATTGACACTTTGCCTATATTTGGCTCAATTGTACAAAAAGGATAATTTGCAGCTTCGGCTGCACTTGATTGCGTAAGCGCGTTAAATAAGGTTGATTTTCCAATGTTCGGCAATCCAACTATGCCACAGTTAAAGCTCATATTTGCCACTTAAAGTTATAATTATTGCATAATTTAAAAATTTCTGCTATACTTAATTAATTAACTATTTATCAATAATTTTGTTGGTATAGTGATATATAGCTTAATAAGGTAAAAATTATGACTACAGCTAAGGAGCAGAAGCCACTAAGTGACTTTCACAATGTTGAGAGTGAAGTAACTTCTTTAAATAGTAAACCTTACCCTGATAACGTCTATGTAGGAAAAGCAATTGATAATGGAAGCTGTTTTTTTGACTCGTTCAGACAAGGTCTAGAGCAGCAGAAGGGGATACAAGTTACTGTCGAGCAGTTACGAAAAGACTGCAAGGAATTTGCGCAAAATAATCCGCCAGAATGGTTTGAGAATGCAATAGCTCATAGCTATGATAACAATGGCCAGTACCGTAGTGAAACTGTAGATGAGTATATAGCAAACATCATGAGCAACAATAGATGGGGTGACCCTGAAGTTGAAGGTAGAATACTTTGCGAAAAGTATGGTGTGAAATTGCATGTTGTTGAAGATCAATCGTATTTTAAGTCTTTGCAACGCGAGGTATCTCAAGATAGAGGTGGGTTTAGTGTAGAAATTAAGCAGGCAATAATGGACTCTAACTCTAACGAAGCACTTACTCAAAAACTACAAGAAATTGACTCTGATGAAGCATTTGAATTGTTGGTGAATATGACAAATTTTGATGGCTTAGATATCACACACCAGCTTATTAGTCCTTCAGAAAACATGTCACTCAATCATCCTATTATACACATGATGAACGAAGGCCGTGCACATTTCGAACCATTGCTTGATATAAACAAAAGTTTAGCAAAACAACTGCAAGAGGAAACCAAACTTAAACAAGAGCAAGAGCAAGAAGATCATCTGTTAGCAAAAAAACTTCAGGTAGATGAGATCTTAGAATATTTTAACATTGCAAAAGATGGCTCTATAGAAAAAGAGGTTGAAAAGATACTTGATGGGTTATTAGCAAAAAACACTAATCAAAGAAATTGATGTTGTTATAGGGCAGTGCATTAGTGATATAGAGCAGCGCATAAAGCAGCGCTCTGAAGAGCAAAACCCTTCAAGTTTACTAAGATGTGGTACGGAATCGATGGTAGAAGCATTTCATCAACAACAAAAACCACAACCACCACTTGTAAGATAAATCTTCATAGCCCTGTACATTTTTATATAGGGCTTTTTGCAAGCAGTTCATATAATATGAACTGCAGTAAGTACTAACCTAAATGCAAGTTGACCATGAGACTAGTTTAATCATTGATGCCATAGAGAAATCCGGTGGTGAGGCTAGGCTTGTTGGTGGATGTGTAAGAGATTCAATTTTGCAGCGTGATGTCCACGACATCGATTTAGCTACCAATCTACTGCCTAATCAAGCGATTAAAGCATTAAAGCTCCATAACATAAAGACTATTCCAACTGGCTTAAAACATGGAACTATCACTGCGATCTTGGATCAGAGGTCTTTTGAGATCACAACACTAAGACACGATGTTAAATGTGACGGTAGGCATGCGAAAGTAGAATTTACCAATAATTGGCAAGCTGATGCTTCAAGGCGCGACTTTACATTTAACGCTCTATATGCAGATAAGCACGGCCATATATATGACTACTTTGGTGGTACTCAGGACTTAAAAGCGCGAAGGTTAAACTTTATAGGTAGCGCTGAAGATAGGATTAAAGAGGACTATTTACGTATTTTAAGAGCATTTCGTTTTCATGCAAAAATATGCGTCGGAGATTTGAGTGATGAAATATTGAAAGTGTGCAAAAAGCATTCGCATATGATCCAAAACCTCTCTGGAGAGAGAATAAGAGACGAAATATTTAAATTGCTAGAGTGCGATGATCCTACCCCAACACTTAAGAGCATGCAAAAATCTGATGTTTTGCAAAAAATTATTCCAAAAGAAGTAAAATGTGAAATCTTGTCCTCTGTACTTCTTTTCGGCACTGATATACTAGTAAAATTAGCGTTACTCCTTAGAACTACCGAAAATGACAAGCTAAGTCTTGGAGAATACGTAAGCAAGTTTCTACGCCTTTCAAACAAGCAAAAGAAAAAGCTGTTATTTTTACTATCCAATAATATCAAGACAGAGCTTTCAGAAAAAGAGCAAAAAAAATACATATCTTTATTTGGTAGAGAATTATATTGTGATTTAGTAAAAATTTGTGGTGTTGAGTCTGGAAAAAATGTGAATGAATACATTTCATTTGCTAATACATTTAATATTCCAAAATTTCCTTTATCTGGCGACGATTTAATAAATATAGGTTACCAGCCAGGAAAAAGTTTAGGTAGAAACTTGGAGTTGCTAAAACAACATTGGGAAGATAGCTCCTACACTTTAACGAAAGAGGAGTTGATACTTTATGCTAAGAGCCTGCTCTAATTTTTGCTTATCACAATTTTTTATTACCTCTGTCCTACTCCATTACTCAATGAAAGCACATGTGCAGTGTTATTAGTATGACTCATGAAAGAACTAGGCACGTTATTTGGTACCGAATTTATTTCTTTAACTTTCTCTAAAAAAATTTCCATTCTAGCCTCTGTCAACTCTTCCACAACTATCTTTTCAAGCAGGGCTGACGGACTTTCTTCATTGTTTTCTTTGTCATAAAGCTTATCGATGATAGAATCAGTTATTGTTATTGCATCTTTTACATCTAATCCTAGTTTTTTTGTACATCGCTCAACAGAAGGTGATAATTTAGCTTTTAGTTTACCTTTGCACATGGTGCCATCAAGTAATTCTTTATCTATATTTTTTCCAATCTTATAATAGTTAATATTACTAGTAACTACTTCTTGAACCATATCTTCTATGATTTCCCTTGTTAAATTTTTTAAATTATTTTTGAATAAGTTAAGTAATTCACTACCTTGAATTTTATCGTCTTGTTTATTTGATACAAATTTTACAATTTCTCTAAAGAGATTGAGAAGAAAGTTTTTTCCTTTAAATTCAGGAAAACTTTTTTTTAACTCTTTATTTTTATCAGACAAAAAATGTTCAAGATTATTACCCTGCAAAGGATTTCTTCGAGCTTTTGTTTGTTCTTGCAGCCCTTTAGTTTTTTCAATACCTTGCAATTTCTCATTAACATCTTTTAACTCTTCTTCCAACTTTTGTCGTTCTTGGTTATTTAACAGTTGCTGTTGCTCTAACTGTTCTACTACAATTGATAAACTCCCCTTTAAGCTATCCATTTCAGTTAATTGATCCCTTTTTTCTCCCTGTAGTTTCTTAATATCAGCTTGCAACTGCCCAACCAACCTTTCTTGCCCAGCAAGTTTTCCTCTGGTTTCTTGCAACTCTTCACCTAATCCTTCATTTAACCTCGTTAAACTACTTATTTTCCCGTCTTTTTCTTCTACCTCTACTGAAAGCCTTTCTGTTTTATTCGCAAATTCTATGCTGCACTCAATTAATTCCTTGTTCAGTTTCAATATCTCCTTAGATTTTTTCTCTAATTTAGATTCCAAATCTTTGTTTGCCTCTTTTAAGGAGACATTTTGTAAACATGTAAGTTCCAGCTCCTGACTTATATTCTCCAGTTGTTCACTTAATACTTCATCCTCCTCTGTACTTACACCTTCCATATCAAAGTAGGTGTCATCAATGAACCCATTATTTACTTCATTATTAAAGCAGTCTTCTTCTTCAATTTGAATTCCTTCATCTTTACTTATTACTTCACTTTGAATACTTTCATCTACAGTTGTAAGACCATCAGTCTGCACTGCTGTATCTTGAAATGTAGTTTGAACATCCCCATCTTTACCAATTACTCCACTTTGGCTCTTTTTTTCTGCAATCTCAGGTCCAATTTCAGCACTTTCATCTACTGTTTTAAAACCATCAGTATGAATTTCATTACTTTCAGTAGCTTTATCGTAATATAGAATATTTTCTGCCCATTTGTTCCATCTCTTTGGCAATATTCGTCCAATCGTGTTCAGGTACAACCAAGCAAATACATTGGACCATCTGTAATTTTTCTCTTTTTTAACGTTAATTTCATGATTAATCTCATTGTTAGGACTCTCTATACTTGCCTTATTAGATACTTTTATTGCATCTCCAAGTTGCTCTGTTTCACGAACAAGATTTTCTAGTATCGTTCTCACAAGATGATAAGAATCTCCACCACTAATACTTTGCAGTCCTTTAACATTTTGTTTTCGTCCTAACTGTTGTGAAGTTTTTCCTCCAGCATCTTTAATAGCTTTTTCTATTTCTGCTAACCATTTTTTTTCAGTACAATCTCGACCAACTCCCTTACTACATTTATCAATAATGTCTAAAATAGTATATCCATAGATGTCATCGTTTATATGTTTTCTGAAATCTTTGTCACTGATAATCTTTAGCGCTCTTTCTAGCATAGTTTCTATAGTTTTGTCATCGCTTCCTATAACTATATTTAAAACTATTTTGAGCAGCTCTCTTTGCAATTCTCTTATATTCATAATTAACCCCCATTAAAGTTTAAATGATATAATATTATAATTCTTTAGTCAAGATAAATATTAAAAAATTAACAGTCAAAAGAGCTTTCATCAAAAGAATAAAATGAAATATTGAGTAACATTTTCTACAAAAAGAAACTGAAAATAGCAGGAATCACAGCGTCACGCATGCAACTGTACGAACATTGTGATTTTCAGGTAGCAGATCAAGCAGCTCCTTTCTCGTCATGCAAGACTGGTTCACTCTATAATGGGCAGTGCCCCTTCCTTTTGTCATCCCATTCTCCTGTCATCCCAGTGCTCTTTTTTTTGTCATCCCAGTGCCCTTTTTTTTGTCATCCCAGTGCTCCTTCCTTTTGTCATCCAAGTGCTCCTTCCTTTTGTCATTCCAGCGCTCCTTCCTTTTGTCATCCCAGTGCCCTTTTTTTTGTCATCCCAGTGCGTGACACTGGGATCTATAGCTAACCAAGCAAGCTACGTCATACCGCCGCGGTATCTCTAGATCCCGCTAACAAGCAGCGGTTGTCGCTTAGCTATAAAATTTAAGAAAATATTTAAGAAATTTACCAAGTAAAAAAAGGCAAAAGAAGCCCCGTGGTGCGAGTTTTGACTCTCTATTACTGTAAGTGGCGCTGTAATAATGTGCTAACGCTTAATATAAGCGCGATTTGGCTGAATGTAGAAAAAATTTAAAAGACATGCAGCCGCCATAATTTTATGTAATCCGCCAAAAAATACCCTGAGTTTTTTACTGAATTTTGTCATTGAGCCTGCAGGTCAAAAACAAGTTTTGAGTCAGAAATACCCTTACTATCATGATAAGAGGATTGGCGGAGTTTGTCAAGCGATTTTTATGACCAGTAAAAGGTGTTCTGGTTGATAGAAAAGCAAAAGAATAGAATGAAAAATCGCACAATATTCTCTATAATTAGATTTTTTAGATGAAAAAATGGCAATTCGTGTAGGAATTAACGGCCTTGGCAGGATAGGCAGAAGTGTATTACGTGCTATTTTCGAAATAGAAAAATATAGTGAACAAATAGAGATTGTAGCTGTAAATGGATCACTAAGTGCTGAGCAGCATGCACATTTGATTAAGTATGATTCTGTTCACGGCAAATTTAACGGTGATGTTGATTTTAATGAGTCTGAAAATTGGCTATCTATAAATGGCAGAAAGTTTTCTTTATATAGAGAACGGAGCCCCGAAAATATCCCTTGGAATGTTGATGTAGTACTTGAATGCACTGGTGCATTCAACAAGCGTGCAGAAGCAATGAGGCATAATATAGAGAAAGTAATCGTCTCTGCTCCAGTACCGGACGCTGATGTAACTATAGTTTATGGCGTAAACGATGATATGCTCAAAAAAGAGCATAAAGTGATATCAGCGGGTTCTTGCACTACAAATTGCCTTGCTCCGGTTGTTAAGGTTCTACACTCCAGTTTAGGCATAGAAAGCGGTTTTATGACCACTATACACGCCTATACGAACGATCAAAATATTCTTGATGGTAATCATAAGGACTTACGCAGGGCAAGGGCTTGTGGGTTATCTATGGTGCCAACTACAACTGGAGCAGCAAAAACAATTGGTTCTGTCATTCCTGAATTAAAAGGCAAGCTAGATGGCACTGCCATCAGAGTTCCAGTTGCTAACGTTTCTATGGTTGATTTTACATTTACAACAGATAAGAAGGTAACAGTTAAAGTAATAAATGAGATATTCAAGGATGCAGCAAACAATGTGCTTTCCGTATGCGAGGAGCCTTTAGTCTCAGTAGACTTTATTCATAACCCTTATAGTGCAATTGTGGATTTAACTGGCACGTATGTCACAGGTGACATCTGTAGGGTCGCAGCATGGTACGATAACGAATGGGCTTTTTCACTAAGAATGTTGGACATAGCATTATTGTGCTATAGTAGAGTATGAATAAAAACCCAAATAAATATGCTTCATTTTATGAGCACTTTGCAGAACTCAGAAGAAGAGTTATTTTCTGCTTTTTATCTTTTTTCGTTGTTTTTGGTTTTTGCTACTATTTTAAAGAAAATATATATCGTTTTTTACTTGCACCTTTAATAGAAGTTACAAAAGATAGCAATGATTTTTCTTTGATTTACACAGACTTAACAGAGGCGTTTTTTGTATATCTTCGAGTTGCAATAATGAGCGCACTTTTGTTTTCTTTTCCTGTGTTTGCATGGCAATTCTATATGTTTTTGGCACCTGGATTATATAAAAGTGAAAGGGCAGTGTTGTTGCCATACTTAATTGCAACACCGGTTTTATTTGTAATGGGAGCTACTGTAGTCTATTACTACATATTTCCCTTAGCCTGGAAGTTTTTCATCACTTTTGAACATAGTGGTAAATCCTTCGGTATACCGATAGAGTTTATGCCATCAGTTAGTGAATATTTAGACCTTGTTCTCCAATTTATGTTTGCATTTGGCACTGCGTTTCAAATTCCAGTCATACTCACATTAATGGTGAGAATTGGATTACTCACTACACAAAGTTTATCAAATAAGCGCAGAATCGCAATAGTGGTAATTTTTATTATTGCTGCAATTTTAACTCCACCTGATGTATTAAGCCAAGTAGGGCTTGCTATACCAATGTTGATTCTATATGAATTGTCCATCTTAGTGTGTAGATATATTGAGAAGAAGACAAAGGATTCTGATAAATAAAATGCTATATATTGACACCCATGAAAATTACATAATGTCCATTATGTAAAATATTAAAAACACCGCCACTCAGCAAGAGAAAATGCAATTTTTGCTCTTTCTAAACAGCATAAAAAAGTGCCCATCGAACCTCCAGATTAGCGCTCAAAAATGCTCAAGTACTACTTTAAAAGTATTACTTTAAAAATACCTAAAGTATCACTTTAAAAGCACTTAAAATTTTAATCCTTTAGGAAAACTTTCCCTAGTCTACCCCCTTATTGGCTCTTATAAAAAAAACATATAAAAACTTAACGGATGTGTAAGTTTTTGTATGGATGTATAAGCTTATCCTTTTTAATGTAAGTTCTTTTTCTTGTTTAGATTGTTAAGATCTTAGTCTTTTTAAAAGTTATCCACAGTTTTATTAGTAACAATAGTATATATATAATATATTAAGTATATTATTATTAAAGAAGTCGAAAGTGCCCCCTAATATATAGATAAAGTTACAAAAACTAATAACGAAGTTATCCACAATGCTGTGGATATCTCAGTTCATTTTAGGAAACAACGCTTATTTCTCTAAGGCTTTAATGTATTCCGTTAAAGCCCTGAATCCAATGTTAGAAACTGTATCTTCTGTTTTAAAGGCTATTTCTTTTACCTTTCTACAAAAATCAGGTGAAAGCCTTAAGGTTAATCGTTGTTTCGGTTCCCGTCCTCTAATAAAAGCATGGTCCTGTTGATCCTCTTTTTTATAACCTACAGCCAAATTACCAGAGGTTCTATTCGATCTATGTTCTGAAATTGTAGGGATTATTATTCCTTTTTTAGTGGACACTTAAAACTTCCTTGTAAATAGATTTAATTTCCTCAATTGCCTTTGAATCGGCTGGTTTATATTCAACAATCGTCATACCTTCGTTAGAGGCGTTTCGAACTGCAACTCGCTCACTTAAGAAATTATTGAATCTCGTTAAGTTATCAAAATCACTCAAAAGATTATCACAGTCTTCGATTTCTCTTTTAGCTCTAGCTGGATTAGTACTAACTTTATTAAGTAGCACTCTTGCTTCAAAGGTTTTTGTACAACCTTGGGCGCCGGCAACTAAGTTGCTAAGAGTTTTAAATGTCCACATATCAAATCCAGATGGAATAATCGGAAATATAACTAGATCAGCTAATAATAAGGCTGCTCTTAATGCGTCATTATTAGCACCGCCTGCATCAATAATAATATCTTGATATTTGGAACGTAAAGCTCTTAGTTCATTTTTGATTGCTGTGCCAACATGTATCCCTTGACTACTGTTAACTACTGGTAAGTTCATATTCTGATCTCGCAGAGATGCCCATAAGGTGGCTGTCTCTTGAGGATCAATATCGTAGAGATGGACATCTCTATTTTCTATAACGTGCATTGTTGCTATATTTGTGGCTATGGTTGTTTTACCACCACCACCTTTTTGCCCCCCAATTAATATTATCATACCTAATTTTAATTCTAAAACAGTATCTTAATGACTAGTCAACGTGTCGTCAAGTCAACGCGTCACCAAGTCAACGCGTCACCAAGTCAACGCGTCACCAAGTCAACGTGTCACCAAGTCAACATGTCACCAAGTCAACATGTCACCAAGTCAACGCGTCACCAAGTCAACATGTCGTCAATCACACACACTCAAACAAGAAAAAGGTGCTCGAACAGAAACGGCATTTACAGCGTCGTTCTTTAACAACTCACGATTATACATATCATCAGGACAAGGTATTCCAAGACGGTTTCTCTCGCACCACCACATGACACAATCACTTACGTTATCAGCTATATCATCTGAATGATCAATTTGGGTGTGGATCTTTTCAAATTCATCAAACGCCACATAATGAAAATCTCGATCTTCGTTTTCGAGAAATATATGCCCCTGCCCCACAAATTGATCACAAGCCTGAAATACTTCTTTTTTTGCTCTTGACCTTGTTGAGCCTAAAATTAACGTATTTGGCAACAGCGTATTTAAATCCGCCATAACCTTATAGCCTATACCGTGTTTTTCCACTACCACGGCATGTAGCCTATGTTCGTATTTCCTCAAAAACGCATGAATATCGTGTTCTACTGTGGCAGGATCGAGCTTTCTTGCCAGTAAGTCTATCCATACTACACATCGTTTTGGCTCATATGAAATATCACTCTTCATAAAAAATGGCTGAAATACTGACACTGCTGTTCTATCGAGAGTATTCAGTGAGCCGCTATTTAGGTCGATAAAGGCTACCAGGTCTTTTTCACCGATTGCTTTATAAGAAAAATCGATTTTTTTAAAGTCCTCTGCGCGGAATACTCGCCATTTTGGTTCTGGCGGATCTTGCATATATTGTGACTGAAAAACATAAGGCTCTGCTTTTTCCTTGATCATAAGTTCTTGTATAGGCAGTCTATCCTCATCAATACTTGTGCCATCTTCAAGTACTGCAGGTATGATAATTTTCTCAAACTGTCGCTCTGATTTTTTATCTAAATAGCCAAATATATCATAGACACTGATTCTCTGACCTATCACTAAAAATGGTGTATCAGCAGTGTTACGTCTTGATGTTATGCATTGTTCAAACTTTTGACAGGCACTGACGAGCGATATTCGACTATAAGCACAGCTCGCATCATGTAAATCATCAAGAATAATACAGCCACCATACTTACGAATTTCATCAATATCAAAAGAACTATCCCCAGCTCCTGTACCTGTGACATGCCCTGATATTGAAAAACCATTAATAAAACCACCTTCTTTAGTTCTAATTGTTCTCGTACTTCTACGACCAACTATTTTCAAATGCGGAAAAATTTGCCGGTAAAATGGAGACTCAAGGACGATATGTAACTCATTTATCTTCTCTCGCATTAAATCCCTTTGATGCGTTATATACATAAATTTTGCTCTTGGATTGTTGCCGATAGCAAATGCTACATGAAATATAAAACCCAGTGTTGTCTTCGCACAGCGTGGTGGTATGTTCCACCATTGATTATTTGCTCTTTCAAATACTAATCGATTAATACTGTTAAACAGCATCCACAAATAATTTTTGCTGCCATCTTCTCTTTTTAAATTTAATTTGATCTTAAATACTCGCAGCATGCCTTGAAACGCAAAAAAGCCAAAATTTTTGCGGCATAGATCAATGTCTTGCTGAGATAGCACTTGACTTCTCTAATTTTTTCATTTATACTATAAAACTTTTATTCTTTCCAAAGAATAAATAGCTTCAAATGCACCAACATCGAGTTGGTGCTATATTAGCTTACCCACAGCTCCACCAAGTCCCCCTAGCATTTGATTCATAGCTATCCAGCGATCATTTAAAGATTTTCCGTAAGAAGTACCTAGATTTTGACCAATTTGTGCACCAAGCCCATGTGCTCCGATAAGACTTTGCAGCCCTCCTAAAGATGAGCTGATAAAGTCATTTAAGCCTTGGGATGCAAGTTCAGAATTTAAACTCGCAACTTTAGATAAACCATAGCTTGATTGATCAAGTCCACTTGCCCGCAGTTGATTACTAAGTCCTGTATTCATTTGATTGCTAATAAACTGCTGATAAGGATTACCTTGATATTGCGATGCTATTTGATTTATAAATCCTCCAGGACCACCTTTTCCAAGTCCTCCAAGACTATCCATGAATTTATTGTACCGACCATACAATTCTTTTTGTATTCCGATGTTCTCTTCAAATTGACGGTTAGCATTAGAGTTACCAAAAAGCCAATCAAACAAATCTCCAAACATAAATCTACCCTCTCTCTAAATTAGAAAACAAACCAGCTATGCTGTCAGTTACATGATCACGCAGCCGAGAAACTTCAAGCATTTTCTTAATACGATCTTTCACAATCTCTTTACGTGCTGAGCCAAAATGTTTCTTTTTCAATGAACCACCAAAATAACGTTTAACTTCACCTTGCCAGTGCAAGCAAAATAACCCTTCTGCCATTATTTGCAGACTTTTATAATATAACTCGTAATTACTTCTACATTTTTTCCTGAAGAAATAGCTGTTATCTTCTAGTAGCACTAAATCCAGCTCTTGATTATTACATAATAAGGCATCAATGATGCTTTTATATTCGCTACTTATCTGACGTAATGTCGGTGGTTTAGATCCCCATTTTTTAACGTTTATAACATAGCTACCACAGTAAAGTATCTTATCCTTCACGTAAGCAAAACCGACATTTTTGCCAAGATCAACACTTAGAACATTTTCAGGCAGCTTTTTCGGACAGGGAAACTGTCGCATTTTGAGCACAATATCAGACATTTTTCTCTCTTAGCATTCTTTCTTCATGAGTATTACGCATCTGCTCCCGCAAAACAGCTAACTGCTCAGCTATTAAGTCAACTTTGGCTTTCAGTTCTGCAGCTTCTTTTTTTGTTTGAATCTCAAGTAATTTAATCTCCTGTTCTGTTGGCTGCTGTGCTTGCTGTGCAGCTTGTGCTTGCTGCTGCTGACCAATACTCAGCACTTTATCACGCAAAATCTTACTGCTCACCGTGTCCTGATTTAGGAGCATTTCTGCCAGAAGTTCAATACTTATTTGTTGATCATTAGCACCAAGATACTGCATGACATTCAGCATCAGTTCATTATCTTTTTCACGTTGTTTTTCTAGAGATTCACTGATTTTTATTTTTACATTTGTTTGTCTACTAAAACTAATTAAACTCTCTAAAGTCTCATCATCTTGTGCTAATTTGTATGGTAGAAGCGATAACAGCACGCTTCCTACTTGACTCAGTGTAATTTGATGAGCAAAGTAATACGAGGTGATACTACCTTCGTTTTCTTTTAGTTTATCTCGCAGGGCTGCAGCAGATGAATATTTGCTGTCCTTGACAATGTTAGTAGTGTCACTCCAAATTTGCGACAACAGACTCAAAGCTTGCTGCATCAGTACAGCAAGGTTTGGATCAGAACCAGTTGGCGGTATAACAATAGGTTGCATACCATCTACCGGCGCATATTCCAGTAATCGCTCACGATCATCACCAAAACGCTGCGCTTTCTCATTGCTGACACTTGCTTGTGGCATTAAATAGCGATTTTGAAAGTATTTAGCACCATAATTCATCATTGCTATACAATGATTATAGGCTTTCTGTGCATAGTGACACATCACACCCAGTGGTCTTGTTACCTCATGATTATCAATATAATGAGAACAGCCACCATGAAATACGAGTGGTAAATGTCTATGACCATATAATTTCTTAGTTTCAAGAATCTCTTCGTTAGTAAAGCGATAAAAAGTTATGCCATCATCTTTCTTTAAATATAAGTCAGTAACTTCAATATAAGGAACAGTATCTTCATCCTTAAATTCCAACTTCGCAATTTTAGCTTGAGAATAACCCATTTTCTCCAAGCTTGTTTTATATAAACGATGAATAATACCGCAATAACGACCATCACCTTTATGTGGCTCGTTACTATGTGGATCGAAGAAGAAACTTTCAGTACCGTTTATTGCCCTGATTTTAAAGGTCAATTCATCATCTTCGATATCTTCATTATTGTAACCAAAGCCAACATAAAGCGCAGAATATCCACCTATTATCGCTTCTTTTAATGCTTTACTATATTCAACATGATGGTCTTGACTAAAGATCAAATCAGTGATAGAATTATGCATGAAATGCATAATTCCTGGGTCTGGACTTTCACCGTTTATTTTAAGCTCTAAGTCATATCTTTTACCGCGAACAGTGTTTAAAATCTTCTCAGCCATTGCAAATGTGACATTGAAAACTATCGGTTCTGCACCAATGTTTAGCAGCTCTCGCTGTTCATTTTCAGTATATTGCTGCCCCATGATCACGAATTTATGCTGTCGCCGTGCTTGTTCGGTATTTTGACTCCAATAATCAAACCAGCTATTGCGCAGTCTTGCTAAGTATTCAAGCTTTCTTCCCATTTTACTCTTCCACGAAGTGCCACTTTACCACTACTCATCGCTGCTTTTTTAAGCATTTCTAAAATGAAACCACTTTGCTCTTCGATAATCTTGCCTTGTAAAGCAGATAGTAGTTCTTTGGTTACTGGATCCTTAGCAGAACCAAAAGAATACTGGGCAAATAATTTGGCAATTTGCCCATCTGCAAATCCATTGAGACCTATTTTTGCTAAAGTCTCTCGGGTATCCATTTTAGATAAACGACTAAACCATCCTGTTTTATTAGCAAACTCTGTCAATTTTTCTGAAGCTACAGGTGCTATAAACTTATTTCTAATAGCGTCAGCATTTTCTAATAAAAAACCTCTAATTACTTGATCTTTAGTAAAAACTCCGTTATCAATGGCAATTTTTTCAGGTAATTCACCAAATATCTCAGCTACTTTTCTAACATTGCCTTTATTTAAAGCATCGCTCGCTCCACTTAGTAATCCTAACGTTTTACTAACGTTAGCACGCAGTGGTAAAAAGCGTTCTTCTAGTTTGCTTATAACATCTCTAACTTGATTTTCTGGTATTCCATGTTTTTCGGCTAAATTTCTAGCTGACTCTCTGAGTCCTGATAACATCTCAGCAAAATCTTTGGATGCATAACTTCCACTTTCACCAGAAAACTTATTTCCTAAATCCTTAATAACCTTTCTTTGAAAAGGGTTATTTGTTTGCTTAGCAGCACTCTTTAAGTACTCTCCCACATCCTTTACTTTAATATCTGGCAAATCTTTAATTGCAGTATTAAAACCACGATTAACCACATTACGCACCGGCTCTCTGCCTTGTTTAAACAGACCTGTTACTGCTTTTCCACCTTTAGCAAGTACGTTACCCAGTCCATGAGCTGCTATAATCAAAGCTGCATCTTCTTTTGTATCAGTAAACGCATTAGAGAGCGCACCAGCTATTCCTCTTTCAGCAGCAGTTCCAGCATATGCTCCTACCAAACCTCCAATACTTCCTCCTATAAACATCCCAATAGGACCCAAAGGAGATCCAAGTGCTGTTCCTATTGCAACAGCGGGAATATCTGCGATAAGCTGTAATCCTAACTCTCGAAAGAAATTTTTCTTTATCTCTGGTGATTCATTAACTAATTCAGCATTACCTGAAAACTTAATCAAAGCATTGAGCTCATCATTGCTTAAACCTTCAATCTGACTATCGAGTTTTCTGGTAATCTCTTCCTTTAAAGTCTTCTCTATCTGTGGATCTTGCATTAGACTGCCAAGTTGAGCCTCATTTAAGCTTCTGATTTTCTTCTGAATATCCCCAGTACGAGCATCAAGCTTTTCCCTCGTTTCATCAAAAAATTTCTTCCAACTTTCGGCTGAGAGTTTATTGACATTAAACTTTTGTTTAAAGGATTTCACCGAATACTCATTCATCGGCAAGCCCTCTATCTGCATAATTGCTGGCAAAAGCTCACCTTCTAAATAGCGGGCAAATTCATTACGAGATTTAACTTTAGATTCGCTTCTACCGATATCCATAATTGAGTTAATTTTATCGCCGTGCAATAGCCTCGAGAATACAGAATTAGGCAAAGCACCCTTAGCAGCACCCAGTTTCTCATAAGCTAAATCTAGAGCCCTTTGATACCTTGGTACATTTGAAATGAACTCTTTTTCCTCAGGTAATAGCTCTTGCGCTTTAAGCTGCTGCTCCATGTATTGCTTCTGCCACTCTTCAAAGCGCTTTCGCTCCAACATTTTTTGTTGGTATTTACTCTCAAATACCCCTTGACCTAAACCACTGAGTAGTCCTAACATCTTCCACTACCCTCAAAGTCTCCCCTGTATTCACCAACAATGTCATCAATGACTTCTTGGCTTCTTGAAAAGGAGTTATCACTTTTTAATTTGTCATGAGCAAATACTAGATTTTTCAGTTCGCCACCATCAATTTTATCACAGACTCCTAAGCCCAACTTGAGTATTAAAGCATTTTCTAAATGCCTCATTTTCTGCTCTTTATCAGCAGAGTTAATGACATTCTGCAGCTCTTTATCGATTGCCTCATGTATAAGGTTTTTCGTGTTTTTTGTTTCCATTTCCCCCCTCTTTTTTCGAATGTTCCTTCCACAAAATGTTCAAACGCTTAGTTAATTCATCAAAATACACATCATACAATGCAATGCCTTTTGGTGCCACTAAATCTAAGTTAAATTCTTTCCTTTCCATCAATTCCCCTTAATAAAAAACTTGATCTGCTACTGTTGTGCCTCATAAAAACAAACATAAAACGTACAACTCCACTGTTGATGCCAAAAAGATTGTAATTAAGCTTGATGACTTTTTCTCTACTATCTTCTAGTTCCGTGCCAAAGATTGTTAATCGATAGTCCGGCTCAACAGGAAAATCTCTCCTAGAAGTAACAAACATATCAACAAACATACCTCCCTCTTCAGAATTAAGCTGTTCACTAATCGTATTTTCATAGAAGTATGAGAACGTCAACTGTTCGGTAACATAAGGCTTAGATGATGGAAAATAATCTGTTTTTATTATTCCATCAAAAGTATATACATCTCCCTCCAATAAACCACTTGCTTCACAAATTGTGATATCAGAATCACCGTCATTGACGAGTAAATTATAAACTTTACGCTTAATATTAACGTGATAGTTAGCAGAAAAACTATTCTGGTTTTTAAGCAGTGTCCAAATACCTAAACCAAAATGCAGACAGAAAGCAACATCTGGATAATATTTGTTATTTAAATCGCCATTAGGCAAATTAAAAAACAAGACATAATAGGTATTATTGTTATAATTAAACATACTACTAACTAAACTGTCGTTTAGATCAATGCTGCTCTTTTCTGGACGGAAATAGTCAAAAAGAGGAGCATTATCAAGCACTTCCATCTTTTGACCATCAAAGCGAATAACTACAAATTTACCATCGATCAAATAGAATGCACCGATTAAGTAGTTGCCGTCATTTTCTAAAGTACGATTGCTTACTAGTTGATAAGGAAGGCTTAATTCTCGTCTTTTAGTCAGTGGAAACAAGCCATCACTGCTTGGTTGTCCATACCACACCTCCATTCCATGCTCCATAAAGATACAGAGATTATTATTAATTTCACCAAGACCCACACCTTTACCAACATATGATTTAACAGTAAACGCTTCCCACTTTTTAAACTCAGAAAAATCATTGGTATAGAATACTTCGCCTTTGCTACCGCTCAGCAAGTACATAGTAGAGTTTAGGATCTCAAGGTCTACGATATTCTGAGGTTTTATATTACCTTTTGAGATGTCAATTTCAGTAAAGGTATCATTCACCAATTTATAAAGTTTGCCTGATATTAACCAAAAGCTATAGCTACTATGAATGCACATGCTAGGACGGTCGTTCCGAGAAACATTCGTCAAAGTAAATATTGTTGTAACTTTACATTTTGAGAAATCAATTTTATAAATCGTCAGGAGAAAAGCAACGTTGACCTTAGCTAAATAAATCGTATCGTCATTGCCGTAATAAAAACCAACTATGACGTCGCCAATTGCAAAAGGAACATCAAAAATCGGAAACTGACCTTACCCAGAAAAAGTAGAGAGGAAGTTAAGCCATTTTTATTATGAAAATGATGAATCAAATTTCTCAGGAATGCAATAATTAATAGTAGAATGTCTACGCTGTTTGTTATAAAAAATTTCTATGTACTCAAATATAGCAGTTCTAGTTTGCTGAGCAGAGTGTTGCGAAGTATCAATAAGAAGCTCCCGTTTGAGTGAGCTGAAAAAGCTTTCAACAACAGAGTTGTCATAACAACAGCCTGTGTGACTCATGCTGGAAATGATGTTTTTTGTGTTCAGCAAAAACTGATAATTTTTAGAGGTATATTGTGAACCTTGATCACTATGAAATAGCAGATCTTTGGCTGGTTTGCGCTTATCAACAGCCATCAATAAAGCATCTATAACTAATCGCTTAGTTATTGTACTACTCATTGACCAGCCAACTACCATACGTGAATATAGATCAATTATTGCTGCCAAATATAGCCATCCATCCTTAGTTTTTATGTATGTAATATCAGTTACCCATACTTTATTTGGCTGACTAGTAGTAAAGTTTTGGTCCAATATATTGGGAGTTATAACCCTATTGTCAGTCTGCTGTTTTTTGCTTTTGAATCTTCGCCTCAGTCTAGCTTGAATACCATTTTTTTGCATGATATCCTGCACTGTTTTGATGTTGCAATTTTTACCTAAAGCCTTTAGTTCAGCATGAATCTTAGGTGCCCCATATCTACAATTAGATGCTTGGTATATTTTTTGAATGTCTGCTAGAAGCTGCTCCCTTGTTAATTCTTTGCTGCTTTTCTTCTTACTAGTCCATTTGTAGTAGCCGCTAGCAGATACTTTCAAAATCCTGCATAACTCCTGTACTTTATAGTAGTTTCCATGCTTTTTGATAAATAAATATTTTACTCTTTGTGACTTGCAAAATATCCCAGGGCTTTTTTTTAAATGTCTCTTTCTCTAGTAACTCTTGTTAGTTCTTTCTTTAATTCAAACTTTTCTTTATCACATGGTGCCAACTTTCCCTTACCAGGAAATGCTTCTTCTATTGATCCTTTTTCGTTATATTTTTTTATCCAGTCACTTAGTGTACTGTTATCTATTCCTAAATCTTTAGCTATTTTGCTTGCTGACTGCCCCGTTTCCTTTACCAACTTTATTGCCTCTAATTTAAATTCCACTGTGTAATTTTTTCTGTTCTTTACCATAATAAGCCCTCATAATCATGTTTTATTTTACTTCAAAAATGGCTTAACTTCCTCTCTACTTTTTCTGGGTAAGGTCAACATCAGAACCCAGCCAATAGTAATTTTCATGCAATTGATCAAAAGCTTCCCAAAAGAGCCTGGTGACTAAATCGAGCGTACCGTAATGCTCAGAGGCATCACGGCGCGAATTAATCCCCAGCATTCCTTGTATTTCTACAAGTAAATTGGAAAAACTATCATCATAAGTCTTAAGCTGCATCTTTCTTTTTCTCCTCAGGTTTTTCTTTATCAGTTGGCAGCTCAGGAGAAAGATTTTTTATTATCTTAATATAAGTCTCTGGTTTTGGTGATTTAGGCGGTAATATTAAAGTTCCAAGACCCTCGTGAAAGAAATCACTATATACATAAGCCATTAGCTCACCAACCTCTTCTGGATGCCGCTCTAATACAAATTTACTTTCTACAGCAAATGACATTGAGTTATTTCTTGAAGGTCCAAAAGCAGCATTAGGAGCAGAGATTTCCTTATGGAGATATTTGTCACCAGAAGGTGCAGGTACTGGTGACATCTTAAATATTGAAGCTGCTTGCCACCATAAAAATGCCTTGCAGTGATCTCCTACAACTTTAGCTTTAGCACCTATTAAATAATCTTTATCTGGAACATCAACACCATAGGTAATACCAGGTGATACTCGTACAGTTTTATTATCAGTATCCTCCATTACAGTAAACGCTATTGGTACTCCTGATGGTATTCCTATCCGATCTCGTGCTAGCCATTCTTTATCTTCTAGTTGAATGATATCTCCTTTTTTAAAGAAACCTGCAGTTTCAGGTCCATCTGAAAAAGTCACTGTCATGGTACGATATTCATCCATTTCTTTTTCAATTTTTTCCAATACTAAATTGTCTTTTTTAGATGCTTCGCCTGCTCGGTGGAAACAAGTTGACGTATCAACATAAAGTTCAACTGAATCAAATATTAGTGATGACAGCATATTTTTAGTATCGCTTAAGAACATATCGCTCTTTGGTGCTTGCGTATAATTTAATCCCGATTTCATACGTAACAATCCCATCGCTGCATTTGGCATTGAACCTACAAATCTCGAAGTTCGCATTACACCACCATTAATACGAATCATGTAATCGATAAGCTGATGCATATATCCTTCTATGCAGTCATACATATTATCATCAGTAGAACCAGTGCAAATAAATGCACGTGATGCCATTGTTTTAAACTGATAATCATTTATCTGTTTGATTACCTGCATTAATAATTCATGATAAGCGCGTTCACCACGTTCTAGGAACGATGTTAAACTTGTTGGTACATTTGTAGGAAATTGATCGCGATTAAACAAAAATTTAACATCATCGTGATCAATTTTAGCTGCACCAGAAACTCTCTTGTAATCAATCCTCATGGTTTTTTGGTTAACGGTATGAATACCATCCTTTTCATCCATGAACCTATCATTGCTGATTAATCCTCCCTGTGTGGAGATAAAAGGAGGCTGTACTAAAAAACTGTCAAGTCCAGAATAACGATTGGGAATATCAGTAACACCAGGACCTGTAAAATGCAGATATGGACTTGAAGATAAAATGAGTTCAATTAGCCGCTCTGATAATAGCTCTGTTCTGTAACGTTGTGAATCTGATGTAATAGGCATTAATACCCCCTATTTCTATAATATTTTTGCGCTTGTTTAAATTCCGTTTCGAAGTCGCTAGGGA
Source organism: Wolbachia endosymbiont of Cantharis cryptica (assembly GCF_964277405.1). Classification (GTDB taxonomy): domain Bacteria; phylum Pseudomonadota; class Alphaproteobacteria; order Rickettsiales; family Anaplasmataceae; genus Wolbachia. The sequence continues at coordinate 637,404 of NZ_OZ195521.1, forward strand.
CATCACTGTATTGGTAATTGGTAGGTATCGCAGTTGCTACATTACTTTTATGTAGCCCTTGTTTTAAGCCACCAATTTGTTTCTTAAATTCATGTAGTGGTTCATTACGCAGCTCCTGAGCTAAATGCTTATCTTTTGCAATATCAGCCAATTTTTTAACGAAGGAAGCCTTGTTTTTACCTTTTGCTATCTGTTCATCAATATAATTCATTTGACTTGGTGTTAGCCTCTCGCAAAAATCTTTCAAATCACCATAATCTTCACTACTTAAAACTCTCTCAGCGAATTGTTTGTTAGTTGCTACGAGTTCTAAATCCTTGCGATCAACATCCAAAGAATATCCTTTAGCTATTGCCTCATCGACGATATTTTTAGTTTTTTCTACACTTTCTCCATAAAAATCATCAATTTCAGCGTTTTTTTCATTAATTTTTTCGTTTTGTTCAGTCATTTTTACTCCTTAATTAATATTTTATATAGTGGTCATATTTCGTATCAGTGATATTAGGAACGTTGAACTCATATGCTTTCCTGTTATCATTGACACCACTGGCAACCATATCTGCGAGTTGTTCAGTGGTTGTGCCCTTTGTTACTTTGATTTCTTTAAATTCTTTGGCAGTAACTTTAGTTGGTGCTTTCCCCTGACCATCAACGCTCCACCACACTACTGTATCAAAATTGTTACCGGTTTTGGTGTTGTTGTATGTCTTGAGACCTATCCAATCTCCTGCTTTAACTTCCTTAAACTTCAAGACATATAAACACCTTTGCGTAAACAAAGCTTTGTGTTGCATAGCATAGGTTATTACTGAATTTTTATCATGAAATAGTACATTAGGTTTTCCTGGTATTCTTCTTTCTGTTGGTGATAGTTTGTAAACACCATGATTACCCCATGATTTTATTAATGGATTTACAGGAGAAGTATTGTTACGGAAACTGTAAAGTCGAATTTCTTCTGGTTCAAAAGCAGAAGTATTATATGAACCATGTATTGTAGACATTGCCTTTACATGCCACGGTGAAAATAAAAAGTAATTTTGCGAAGTACCGTAATAATACTTATTTTTTTCGTAGTAAGGTTTTTGAAGAAAAGTACAACTAATATTTGGTATAATCAACGGAAAAACAATATCATAAACCCTACTATTAAAATAAACTGGATTATAAAGAGAACGTGCACCAGAAGGATATGGAACATCGTAACCAAGATTTATCGTTAAATAAAAAAAACCATTTTTAACAGAGTAATTTGCTTTAGTTTTCTTAACTGCTATATCAATACCTTGCTTATATGATATACCATCACTTGGAAACTTATAAATTAAGTCTGAATAACTTACACTCTGAAAATAACCGGGAAAATTAGTTGTAGAATTTGCAAACCTTACCTCCTTTGGATAATAAGAAGTTGCAACAATTTCTGCATCCCAGTAATAAGTAGTAATATCAAACGAATGACAGCAGGTGGTAAGATCCACGCTACTTGCTGCTGCAGCATATTGAAAATTATAACCCACATCTGTATTAGCATGAAATGTAGTCTCTAGCCACAGGTGACCTATATCATTACCTTCAGGCTTTGGATTTACTACTCCTTTTCCACTAAAAGCAACCTTAACGTTATGGTCTGCAACAAATCTTCTGATATACGAACTTGATATTGCATTAAACCAATTTGGTATATCTTCGGTTTTAAGCATATCAAATTTAATTGGAGCATAGTCTAGCTTTTCATATAATCTTTTGTATTCAATGCCTAGTGGACTGATCTCCCTTGAATCAAGTGTACGACCATCGCATTTTATTAAATTTATTTCTTTTGCATTGACTTTTGCACCTTTAGGGTAGCGGACTATTTCACCGACATTATCTGCAAATTTGAGACCACCAACTGTAAAAATTAGTTCATTGTAACTATTACGAATGCTATATTTAGTTGCCGGAAATGAAGAAAATAACAGATTAGATTTTGCTAAATCAGAATTTTGTACTGGATAGTTGAAATCAACAACCGATACAGGTGACGAAACTTTTGCACAATAACAGTTCGTTATTCTAAAATCGAATACTTGATCTACCGGCAATAAAAACTGCAACAACAGATATTGATCATCGCCAATATCCGGAGGTATTATTACTTCAGGCAAGGAAAACCGAGCAAAGTAAACCTTTGGAGTATCAGAATCAATTGTATATTTATCAATTTGTATAACTTGCGGCGCTGCCGATGATTTCGAACCAAAATTACGAACTACCGATACAGTAACTGGTATGTCATCACCACTTTTCCAAGCATAAAACTTTAGCTGAACACTGGTTGCAGCACCCCATAACACATTAGAACTTTTAAATGCGATGATTTTCTGTAGTGGTGCACTAAATTTCTCGCAAATAACATTCAAATAAAAACGAGGATTGCCTTCACTGATCTTTTCAGCTTCGTTGATTTCTTTGATGAAAATTCTATCTACATCGGTTCTGTTTTGTATCGGTACTGAGTCAGCATAAGGTCTTAAAAACTGCCATGAAAGCCCAGCAATTGGCAGTTGCGGAAAGGCAGGCAAAACATAACCAGCCCCCTGCCCTCTATCATCAATTTTAATACCAATATTAAACTGACCATCAATAAACAAGTTATCAGATACCACAGCAGTAATCGGATCTGACTTAGCCTGTTCTTGAAAATATGGCAAATCCTGAAAGATGAGCTCAGGAACTACAGCGTTGCCATACCGGCACTTCATTTCAACGGTGTAGCGATCCTCAGGATCATCAACATCAACAAAATAATACAACTTATGAGGCAAGGCACCATTTTCATCAAGTTGTAGCGGATTTGGTGCCGGTACAACATTTCCTTCTTGATTTTTATAATAGGCACTACGTAAAGTTGTTGGACTTTTCTTATCATAAAAATACATCCAGTACCCAGCAGCGGGCATACCATCCTTATTCTTAATGATATCCTGTAATACTATGCTTAGTATTAACCTTTGTGCCATTTCTCCTTAGCAAAAGCCAGTTATAGTATATGCTAAATCTTTAATAATCTATTAACACACGTGCACAAAATCCTTTTTACACATCAGCAACTTTCTTTATTGAAAAAGCGTTGCATCGTAATTTAGTTTGTCTTATAATAAAAGGGACGTTATGAAATATTTGGGGGAATGTTATGGTAGTAAAAGGAAGTAACTTCAGTGAAATAGTAAGAGTAAGAGTACCAGAAAGTGTGGGTTTCCATGACTCAACTTTAGGGCAAAGTCCAGCGGGGATAGTAAGAGTAGCAAAAGAGGTGAACAGAAGTTCAACTTTAGCAGCTATGTTAGGTAAAGAAACACCAAAATGGTGGGAAGACAAAAATAACTTCAGTCATATAGTAAAAGCAGCAGACTATCTGCTCAGATATTCCCCTAACTCAGACATCTATTCTTTAGGGAAAGGTCCAGTGTTGATTTTAGAAGCATCGAGGCTAATAGCAAAAGATCGTAATGAAAAAAGGCAGTTTGGTCATATCCCTTTTTCAGGCAGTTTCATGGAGAACATTAATGGACGTTTTGAACATCCAGCATATCGTTGCTCTGAAGACAGACCTTTTCCCAGTGAAAAAGAACTAACTAGTTATAGGAAGCTACTCGAAGATAGAAAACTTTCCCCAGGTAAAATTTTTTCGCGGTATGATGAAGAAGGCCAAAAGACTGCTATACTTACACACACTAATACTGGAAGATCTATTGCTTCTTTTGTATGGGTTTTATTTGGCTGGGCAAAGGAACAGGGAATTAAACTCGACGATGCTTTAGAGATAGTCGCCCTTGAAAGGATTGGTAGCCTACCTTCAGTAAAACATATCAACATCCCCCAAGCTGAAATTTACGTAAAATGCAGAAATGATATCTATGTGAAAAATGATTTATTAGTTGCACTTGATGGAGTAAACGACTCAGATGGGATTGTCCCTAAATACCCGCACAGATTTTGGTGTTCACCTCCACAACCAGTAGGAAATGAAGAGCATATTACTATGTTAAAAGAAAATTTAGAAGGTGCCGTACAGAAATACTTAGCTCGGGAAAAAGTAGTACAGCCGAGCGAAACACTTAAAAGTACTTCAATACAAAAAGCTCAAGTATCAACAGCATTAGGCACACCATAAATAGTATATATATTTTATACAGCCCTTGTTGCTTTCTTTATTGAAAAGTTTAGAAAGATGCTGTACACTAGCTATAGTAGTAGACTTTGGTAAAACTTATGGCAGGAATTAACATACCACTTGATCCAGAAACTTTACATCACCTTACTAGACTAGCTGAAGTCACTAAGAAATCTGTTCAAGATCTGGCAGAACAACTAATCATAGAAGGAATTGAATGTAAGATAGAAGAAATCGCAATATCTGAAATTATCAAAAAGCGTGACGTTCCGGGCGCAGAAACAATCAAATATGAAGATTTCAAACGGGGATAAAGTATACGAAATTGAATTCTTAAAGAAATGTGCTAAGAAGGATTTTCCAGCCTTACCAAAGAAGACAAGAGAGAATTTTGAAAACGCTATAGAGAAAGAACTCAAAGTTGATCCAATCAGAGCTGGTAAACCATTATGTGGTAAACTACTAGGATATAGAAGGCTGGACTCCGGTGGTTACCGTCTTATCTATCGTGTGAATATAGCAAAGTACAAAGTATTTATCGTTGCAGCAGGACCAAGAGGCGATATTTATAAGCGGGCAGGACTACCAGATTTACTATCAAACCTTTAAATATATTTTATACAGCCCTTATTCCTTTCTTTATTGAAAAATTCAGAAAGATGTTGTATACTGGCTATAGTAGTAGACTTTGGTAAAACTTATGACAGGAATTAACATAGCACTTGATCCAGAAACTTCAAAATATCTTGCTGAATTATCTGAATTTACTAAGCAGCCTGCTCAAGAACTAGCAGAAAAACTATTCAGAGAAGCAGTTGAGCTTGAAATGGAGGATTTTTTAGTATCTAAAATTTCTGATGAGCGTGATGTTGAAGGTGCAGAAACAGTTGATTTTGAAGATATTAAGTGGGACTAGAGCGCTATAAAATTAAGTCTCTAAAGAGTGTTACTGAAAGGGATTTACCAAATCTTCCAAAGACGATAAGGTTAAGAGTTCAAGAGGCTATAAAAGAACGTCTTGCAGTTGATCCAATAAACCTTGGTGAACCACTACATTATAGCTTAAAAGGGCGTAGAAGGTTAAGAGTAGGTGACTATCGTGTGATTTACAGAGTAGATCAATTAGAACATATAGTGGTTATCACAGAGATAGGACATAGAGATAACATTTACAAAAGATAAGCACATTCTATAAACATTAAATATATTTACCCATTTTGAAGCTTCTACTATAAGATTTCATATATATATTTTATACAGCCCTTATTCCTTTCTTTATTGAAAAATTCAGAAAGATGTTGTATAATTGTTATAATGGTAGATTTCGGTAAAACTTATGGCAGATTCAAAAGTTAGTGTAACTTTCAGTAGTGAAACTTCAGGCTGTCTTATCGACTTAGCCAAAGTCACTAAAAAACCTGTTCAAGAGCTAGCAGAAAAGTTAATGCAACAAGCAATCGACGAAATAGAAAATATGGGAGCAGCTAGAATCATTGAAGAATATGAAGCTAATTGTGAGGAAAAAATAGAGGTTAATGAAGAAGTCTGGAGAAAAATCCTATGTAGTTAGATGTGATAGGCGTGTTCTTAAAAAGGATATTCTAGCATTACCAGCAAAAATAAGATCAATTATCATAGACTTTATAGATAACGATCTTACAATTGATCCGCTTAGTGCTGGTAAAAAGTTGCACGGTGAGTTCGAAGGGTACAGAAGGGCAGACATTAATAACTATCGTATTGTCTATTCCGCAGATACCGTAGAGCGTAGAGTAGATGTTGCTTCAGTAAAGCATAGACAAGGTGTTTATAAGCAATCACTGAAAAAACCACGGAAACGCTAAATATATTTTTCAAACTCCTTTTCTATCAAGTTATATAAATATTATAGAAATTATATATTTTATACAGCCCTTATTCCTTTCTTTATTGAAAAATTCAGAAAGATGTTGTATACTAGCTATAGTAGTAGACTTTGGTAAAACTTATGGCAGGAATTAACATTAGCAAAAAAGTTTTAAAGGATCTTACTCGCTTGTCTAAAGTGAAAAAGCAGCCCGCTCAAGAGTTAATAGAGGAGTTAATACAAGAAGCAGCCGAACGTGAGGAAGATATGGCGCTGCTCAAGCTCTCCATTCAACGTAATGTTCCAGGTGCAGAAACAGTTGATTTTGAAGACATTAAGTGGGATTAGAGCATTATAAAATCAAATTTCTGAAGAAAGTTACTGAAAGAGATTTACCAGATCTTCCAAAAACAATAAAGTCAAGAGCTTTAAAAGCCATAAAAGAACGTCTTACAGTCTCTCCTGATAAAGTAGGTAAGCCTTTGTCACATGAGCTTAAAGGACATCGTAGAATACGAGTAGGCGATTATCGTGTAGTTTATCAAGTAAATAATTTAGAACGCATAGTAACAGTTACTGGAATAAGACATAGAGAATACATATACGATTATCATTGAAACAGTTACTATAAACACTATATATATTTTATACAGCCCTTATTCCTGATCCATTCTCCATCTTAGGCGGCTTTGCTCAGCTCAAAAAAAACTCATTTTTTTGGCTACCCCCCCCTATATATTATATACTATATTATATATAAATATAATATAGTATATAATAAAGGGAAGAGGCGACGAAAACAAGATTTAGAGTTTGAGGAGCCTCCGTTCATACATATCTTTCAAGATGGAGAATGGATCAGGAATAAGGGCTCAGGGTTGATTGAATGCACTCAAAAGATATCAAACCAATCGTTGATTACTTTAAAGATTACAGAGCCTACATTGATAAACTAATTACAAATAACCATGAACTTGCAGGAGTAACAACAGGAATACCTAAACTTGATGATTTAACTGGTGGATTAAAAGCAGGAGAACTAATCGTTCTTGCAGCTCGTACTTCAATTGGCAAGACCTCAATAGCATTGCACATGGCTCTTCAAGCTGCAAAACTACTGGGTAGTGAGGACTATATTTGCTTTTTCTCGCTTGAAATGTCAGCCAATCAATTGATTGATAGAATGATCAGCATTGAAGTCAACGAAACAATGAACAATATCATCAAAAAGCAAGACATAGAACTTCTACATCAAGGAATAAATCAAATAGTTTTTTTAAATATTCTTGTCGATAATTCAGGAAATATAGATTTAAAAGCTCTAAGAGAGAAAATTTCATCAGTTTGTGAACAATATGCAATAAAATGTGTATACATTGATTACTTACAGTTACTCAGAGGATCAAGAGCAACCGAAAATAGAACTCTTGAAGTAACAGAAATCAGTAGAACTTTAAAAAGTATAGCAAAGGACCTAAATATTCCTATTGTAGCACTTTCACAGGTAAGCCGTAAAGTAGAAGACAGACAAGATAAAAGACCACGGCTGTCGGACCTCCGTGATTCAGGAACTATTGAGCAAGATGCTGACATGGTGTTCTTTTTGCATAGAAACAACAATGATAATGATTTAGAGATAAATGTTGCAAAGAATCGCTGCGGACCAACTGGAAAGATCACAGTACCGTATAAAGTTAATACAGGAAGAATATTAAGTTGAAAAATCGCGGAAAATAGTGTATACTATTAATAATTTTTAAGTGAATTTTCTATGGCTTTTTCTAAATTTTTAGATCCAAAATTAGATTTAACATTCAAAAAAATCTTTGGTACTGAAAAAAATAAGGAGATTCTCATCCATTTTTTGAACGATATTTTAGGGTGTACTGAAGTCAATACCATACAAGAAATAGAATTCATCAACACCGTTATAAATCCTGAAACTCCTTCCGAAAGACAGAGTATTGTTGATGTTCTCTGTCAGGATTCTGTTGGGAACAAATTTGTGGTCGAAATGCAGCTTGCTCGCGATAAAGGCTTTGAAAAACGCGCGCAACTCTATGCTGCTAAAGTCTACTCGAGGCAAACTGATAAGTACGCTAATTTGCAGAAGGTTTTCTTTATTGCAATATCAAATTGTACTCTATTTCCTAATAAGTCCAATTATATTTCTAGCCATACCATAAGAGATGATGAAACTAATGAACACGACTTAAAGGGTTTTCAGTTTGTATTCATCGAGCTATCTAAGTTTCCTAAAAACAAAGTAGAACAACTAACAAACATAGTAGAGCGCTGGTGTTTTTTCTTCAAGTATGCAGATGAAACAACAGATGAGGATTTTAAGAAAATAGCAAAAGAAGCTCCGATAATAAAGTTAGCGTATGACGAATTAAATAAGGATCGCTGGGAGGGAGCAGAGCTGACAGTGTACGAAAAAAGAATGATGGATCTACAGAAAGAAGAAGGTATCCTCGAGCAAAAGTTTGATGAAGGAAAAATCGAAGTGGCAAGGGCAATGCTTGCTGAAGGTATGGATGTCGCTACTGTCACTAGATTAACAGGATTATCTACTGATAAAATCGAAGAACTAAGCTAAAAGACCACAAAATTATACTTTACATAGCATAAAATTTATAGTAGAACTATTCTTATATTAGAAAAAGCATATCATCCTTAGTAGGAATAAAAACTACGCTCCGCGCAAGACATAATAGAAAGGATTAATTTTTCTTTATTGTTGTGATTTCAGTATTTCAGAAAAAACCGTGTAAAGCGCAACCTTACACTTTACACGGCAAAAATTTTCTTGTAGACTCCTGTTGCCAAACAAACTCTACGAGCCCTATGCAATACAAGGCAATAAATGAAAATCTATCAAATCATCATCACCTTATGCATAAGGTATTGAAAGAATATCAGAACGAAAAGAGTAGTCAAGCAAAAAAAAACTTGACTTCCTATTATCGTATATCCCATAACTTCAATATACGTGGCAGCTCACATTTAGTTAACGTTAACAGCAAACATCTCAAGGCACAAATCAACTCTAAAAGGAGGATAAAGGCACGAGAGAAGTCTGTTGAGCTCGTTCGTCCGGTTAGAACTTTCGATAATGAAACTCGTCTTACTTCCCATGAATTGCTGCAAGTTATTAAAAACAAGGAAGTAAAGGAGTTTAAGAATGGTACTTTTGCTCAATTAAAAGGACGTAGCACGTATGTTTCAGGACCTTTTAACCCGCATAAAGCAAAGAAAATCTTTTCCAATTCAGCGCAAAAAGAGGCAGAAAAATACTTTGTGGAGCTAGTGATGGATAAATTTTACAGTCTAAAAACTTCACAAGCTCCAGTGTTAAAGAGGAAGGGGAGGTGCCTCCTTGTGATGAGAAAGAAGTCTTTTCCAGTGGTTACACTTATATCTTGCATTTTTACTTTAAAATCATTAAAGTTGCACTTTAGTAATGCCCGCAGCCTTTTCTCAATGTATACTTTAAGAAGGTAGCCGCCGGCGAGTTGCCAAGATGCCCATTCGGTAAAGGTTGGCGCCTTGGGATCTTCTAAAAGTGCAATATACCTCATGAGGTGTTGCTCCTGAAGCCAACAGTTTTTCGGCTCTTTCTTGATTAGTGTTTTTAATTATAAGGTCAATGTGGCGGTCGACCTTTTCTTTCATGCCTTTAGTGCTGTATAAATGTTTATCAAAGGTTATCCATAGATTTTTGACGTAGACCATTATTGCCTTAATTTCAGGATGATCCTGGAACTTTTCAAAAACTTTTTTTATGGCATCTTCTCTAATAGATAGTACGTCTGGAGCTTGTGAAGTTTTTAGACTGTAAAATTTATCCATCACTAGCTCTACAAAGTATTTTTCTGCCTCTTTTTGCGCTGAATTGGAAAAGATTTTCTTTGCTTTATGCGGGTTAAAAGGTCCTGAAACATACGTGCTGCGTCCTTTTAATTGAGCAAAAGTACCATTCTTAAACTCCTTTACTTCCTTGTTTTTAATAACTTGCAGCAATTCATGGGAAGTAAGACGAGTTTCATTATCGAAAGTTCTAACCGGACGAACGAGCTCAACAGACTTCTCTCGTGCCTTTATCCTCCTTTTAGAGTTGATTTGTGCCTTGAGATGTTTGCTGTTAACGTTAACTAAATGTGAGCTGCCACGTATATTGAAGTTATGGGATATACGATAGTAAGAAGTCAAGTTTTTTTTTGCTTGACTACTCTTTTTGTTCTGATATTCTGTTACTGCTCTATCTTGCATAGGGTTAGTAGAATTTTTATGTTTGCGCTTGGAGTCTACTAAGAAATCAGTGTTGTGTAAAGTAAGGAGTTGTACTTTACACAACTTCTTCTAAAATTTAATGATTTTGTAAGTTAATGGTAATTCTCCTGTGTAGTAATTTACTACAAGGTTTATGCCATATAAAGTATAATTTTATTCCTAAAGGTTTAGTTTAATTTGACTTTAGTTTTTCGATCTCGTCGATTGGAAGACCAGTAGATTCAGCTATTAGATCGACAGATATGCCAGCTTTAAGTAAGTTTTTTGCAACTTCGATCTTTCCTTCGATCTTTCCTTCAATTCTACTTTGTTTGAGGCAAGATACATTATCATCCTCGTTTTTCTTAACCCATTTATACGTAGCCCGTTCATCATCACTCCAATTATATTCAACCAATTCATTATAAGCTTTACCGATAATTACATCACTTCCTATTATTTTTTGTAGATCCCCTTCACTAGTTTCACTAGCATACTTAAAAAAGTAACACCATTTTTCGACCATATTTTCTAATTGATCCTCTTTTGTTTTTGGAAACTTTGGTAGTTCTATGAAAGTATAACTAAAGTCCTTCAGGTCATGTTCGTGAGTAATCTTATCAAGAGTAACATGATCAGATTTGTAGGCTGATTTATGAGGAAATAGAATAAAATCAGTGATGGCAATGAAGATAACTTCTTTAAGTTCATGATATTTATCACCTATGCCGGCTTGGCTAAAATAAGCTCCAGCAGCATAGAATTGTGCACGTTTTTCAAAGCCAGTAGTTCTGGCGACCTGCATCTCAACGATCGTTTGAATACCTTTAGAATCTCTACAGAGCACATCGACAATACTCTCCTTTTTGGCAGCAATTTCGGGGTTTCGAATGGGATTTAAGAACTTCACGTCCTTTATTTTAGCTTCACCAGTGAGGTTCAGAACATCATTGAGAAAATGAATGAGAATATCTCTATTTTGCTCAGTACCAAAGATGCGCCGGAACGCGTAATTGTTTTTTGGATCTAGAAATTTTGACAAAGCCATAACAAAAACGCCTGAAAAACATTAATAATTATACACTATTATTGGTAATTTTTCAACATAATATTCTTCCTGTATTAACTTTATACGGTACTGTGATCTTTCCAGTTGGTCCGCAGCGATTCTTTGCAACATTTATCTCTAAATCATTATCATTATCATTGTTGTTTCTATGCAAAAAGAATACCATGTCAGCATCTTGCTCAATAGTTCCTGAATCACGGAGGTCCGACAGCCGTGGTCTTTTATCTTGTCTGTCTTCTACTTTACGGCTTACCTGTGAAAGTGCTACAATAGGAATATTTAGGTCCTTTGCTATACTTTTTAAAGTTCTACTGATTTCTGTTACTTCAAGAGTTCTATTTTCGGTTGCTCTTGATCCTCTGAGTAACTGTAAGTAATCAATGTATACACATTTTATTGCATATTGTTCACAAACTGATGAAATTTTCTCTCTTAGAGCTTTTAAATCTATATTTCCTGAATTATCGACAAGAATATTTAAAAAAACTATTTGATTTATTCCTTGATGTAGAAGTTCTATGTCTTGCTTTTTGATGATATTGTTCATTGTTTCGTTGACTTCAATGCTGATCATTCTATCAATCAATTGATTGGCTGACATTTCAAGCGAGAAAAAGCAAATATAGTCCTCACTACCCAGTAGTTTTGCAGCTTGAAGAGCCATGTGCAATGCTATTGAGGTCTTGCCAATTGAAGTACGAGCTGCAAGAACGATTAGTTCTCCTGCTTTTAATCCACCAGTTAAATCATCAAGTTTAGGTATTCCTGTTGTTACTCCTGCAAGTTCATGGTTATTTGTAATTAGTTTATCAATGTAGGCTCTGTAATCTTTAAAGTAATCAACGATTGGTTTAATATCTTTTGAGTGCATTCAATCAACCCTGAGCCCTTATTCCTGATCCATTCTCCATCTTGAAAAATATGTATGAACGGAGGCTCCTCAAACTCTAAATCTTGTTTTCGTCGCCTCTTCCCTTTATTATATACTATATTATATTTATATATAATATAGTATATAATATATAGGGGGGTAGCCAAAAAAATGAGTTTTTTTTGAGCTGAGCAAAGCCGCCTAAGATGGAGAATGGATCAGGAATAAGGGCTGTATAAAATATATGTATAGAATCTTATAGCAGAAGCTTCAAAATGGGTAAATATATTTAATGTTTATAGAGTGTACTTATCTTTTGTAAATGTTATCTCTATGTCCTATCTCTGTGATAACCACTATATGTTCTAATTGATCTACTCTGTAAATCACACGATAGTCACCTACTCTTAACCTTCTACGCCCTTTTAAGCTATAATGTAGTGGTTCACCAAGGTTTATTGGATCAACTGTAAGACGTTCTTTTATAGCCTCTTGAACTCTTAACCTTATCGTCTTTGGGAGATTTGGTAAATCCCTTTCAGTAACACTCTTTAGAGACTTAATTTTATAGCGCTCTAGTCCCACTTAATATCTTCAAAATCAACTGTTTCTGCACCTTCAACATCACGCTCATCAGAAATTTTAGATACTAAAAAATCCTCCATTTCAAGCTCAACTGCTTCTCTGAATAGTTTTTCTGCTAGTTCTTGAGCAGGCTGCTTAGTAAATTCAGATAATTCAGCAAGATATTTTGAAGTTTCTGGATCAAGTGCTATGTTAATTCCTGTCATAAGTTTTACCAAAGTCTACTACTATAACAATTATACAACATCTTTCTGAATTTTTCAATAAGGAAAGCAATGAGGGCTGTATAAAAATATATATAGTGTTTATAGTAACTGTTTCAATGATAATCGTATATGTATTCTCTATGTCTTATTCCAGTAACTGTTACTATGCGTTCTAAATTATTTACTTGATAAACTACACGATAATCGCCTACTCGTATTCTACGATGTCCTTTAAGCTCATGTGACAAAGGCTTACCTACTTTATCAGGAGAGACTGTAAGACGTTCTTTTATGGCTTTTAAAGCTCTTGACTTTATTGTTTTTGGAAGATCTGGTAAATCTCTTTCAGTAACTTTCTTCAGAAATTTGATTTTATAATGCTCTAATCCCACTTAATGTCTTCAAAATCAACTGTTTCTGCACCTGGAACATTACGTTGAATGGAGAGCTTGAGCAGCGCCATATCTTCCTCACGTTCGGCTGCTTCTTGTATTAACTCCTCTATTAACTCTTGAGCGGGCTGCTTTTTCACTTTAGACAAGCGAGTAAGATCCTTTAAAACTTTTTCGCTAATGTTAATTCCTGCCATATATTTTACTGAAATCTACCATTATAACAATTATACAACATCTTTCTGAATTTTTCAATAAAGAAAATGGATCAGTGAAGGGGGCTGTATGGAGATATATAGTATAGCTGTGTAGTAAAAATAAATTGAGTATTTTTGAAAAACAGTGCACGATTATTGATACTTTTCAGTCGTTTTTACTATGACTTTCTCCAAGTTTCTAGATCCAAAAAACAGTTATGCGTTCAAGCGTATCTTTGGTACTGAGAAGAATAAAGACATTCTTGTTCACCTTCTCAATGATATTTTAGGTCTCACTGGTGAGGCTAAGATAGAGGATGTAACCTTTCTAAGTCCCATTGAAGACTGTGAAATTGCCTCTCAAAAGGAGAGTATTGTCGATGTATTGTGTAGAGATTCTACAGGTGTTCAATTTATTTGCGAGATGGTGGTTACTAGAATAGGTGGTTTTGAAAAGCGTGCACGATACTATGCCGCTAAAGCTTATTCAAGCCAAGACGAGCAATATCGAGACCTTAAAGAAGTTATCTTCATCGCTATCACTGATTTTATTCTATTCCCTAATAAACCAGAGTACAAATCCGATCGTGTTACTCTTGATGGGAATCGTTGTGAACATAACCTGAAGGACTTTAGTTTTATTTTTATAGAACTACCGAAATTTCCAAAAACAAAAGAGGATCAATTAGAAAATATAGTCGAAAAATGGTGTTACTTTTTTAAGTATGCTAGTGAAACTAGTGAAGAGGATCTACAAAAAATAATAGGAAGTGATGTAATTATAGGTAAAGCTTATAATGAATTGGTTGAATATAATTGGAGTGATGATGAACGGGCTATGTATAAATGGGTTAAGAAAAACGAGGATGATAATGTATCTTGCCTCAAGCAAAGTAGAATTGAAGGAAAGATCGAAGGAAAAATCGAAGTAGCAAAAGCAATGTTGACTAATAATATGGACGCCACCACCATTGCTAAATTAACAGGGCTATCTATCAGTGAAATCGAAAAACTAAAGTCAAATTAAACTACCGCCAAGAAAAATTTCACACCTAAGTTAATTATGCTTCACTAATTAGCTCGTTTGTAAGTTTGCAGACATGCTTTGAAGTTTAAGTGTAGTAGGAGATAAAAAACACGATGGCATTTAAAGCAGTTTAAAAGGGTTTTATAGAGTTGTTTGTAATTAGGTACTGTTTTTCTGTAGCTTTATTTAGAAAACATCTGTAATACCCCTTAGAATTTGAATAAAAGATTGGTGCGAACAAATCTACATGGAAAGCTTTTTCTTGTTTGAGTGTGTGTGATTATCACTAATAAGATATCTAAATACTAAAATATCTAAGTACTAAAATATCTTGACTCTAAATATCGGGATATCATAATAGGCTATATCAGTTAATGTAGGAGATATGATAATAGTCGTCGGTGGTCAAAAAGGGGGTAGCGGTAAAACAACTATAGCCACGATGCGCGTTATAGAAAATAGAAATGACCTTTACTACACCCAGTGTACAGGATTTTTCTGAATTTTTCAACAATGAAAGGAATAAGGGCTGTATAATAAAATATATAGTAGATCTAATTATCCTTTTTTCTCATAAACGTCTTTTCTATATTTTATCGAAGCAACAGTTACTAGATATTTTATAACATTTACATGGTATACAACGCGACACTTACCCACTCTTAATCTTCTATATCCTTTTAATTCATGACGTAGTGCTTCACCACGATTGGCAGGATCAGTTTTGAGACGTTCTTCTATAGCTTTTTTGTTAGTAACATTTTTTAGAAATTTAATTTCGTATTCCTTTTTAACATCTTCTAGTCCCACTTGACATCTTCAAAATTGACTGTTTCTGCGCCTGGAGTATTAAGTTTAGCAGCGCGCTCAATCAGTATTCTATCTTCCTCATTTTCAATTGCTTCTTGTACTAACTTCTCTGTTAGTTTTTGAATGGACGTTTTTCTTATTTCAGCTAATCCAGTAAGACACTTCGAAATTTCGTGGTTGAAGGTTATACTAACTTTTGAATCTGCCATAAGTTTTACCAAAGTCTACTACTATAACAATTATACAACATCTTTCTGAATTTTTCAATAAAGAAAGCAATAAGGGCTGTATAAAATATATATATGGAATCTTATAGTAGAAGCTTCAAAATGGGTAAATATATTTAATGTCTGTGAAGTATCTTTCTAGCCTTCTTATAAATAATATCTCTGTGTCCTATTGTAATGATAATTACCTCATATTTTACAGTGTTTACACGGTATACAATTCGATAATCATCAACTGCGACTCTTCTGTGTCCTTTTAAGCTGCGGCGCAGTGGTTCACCAGAATTTGTTGGATCAACTGTAAGTTGGTCATCTATTATATCTATAACCGCTGACCTTATCTTTTTTGGAAGGCTTGGTAAATCCTGTTCATTAACGTTCTTTAGGGACCTAATTTTATAAAGCTTTGGCTTCATTTAATGCCTTCGAAGTCAACGATTTCTGCACCGTCAACATCGTACTCATTAGCAACCGCAGATAATAAAATATCTTCCTCTTCACGCTCTATTGCTTCTCTAAATAGCCTCTCTGCTAGTTCTTGAGTAGGCTCCTTAGTGAGCTCAACTAGTTTAGCAAAGTGCTGTGAAGTTTCTGGATTAAAAGTTACATTAATCCTTGAATCTGCCATAAGTTTTACCAAAGTCTACTAACAATTATACAGCATCTTTCTGAATTTTTCAATAAAGAAAGGAAGGATGGCTGTATAAAAATATATATATGTTTATAGAGTGTTTTAATCCTCGTAGCTGTATTCTCTGTGTTTTATTCCAGTAATCATTACCATGAGTGCCAACTTGTCTACTCGATATACCACACGGTAATCACCTACTCGTATTCTACGATGCCCCTTGAGCTCACCTAGTAAAGCTTTCCCAGCTTTATCAGGCGAATATGAAAGACGATCTTTTATAGCTTCTTTAACTCTTGACTTTATTGTCTTTGGAAGACTTGGAAGATCTTCATAGACTACGTTCTCTTCATAGTAGAATGAGTATTTACTCCCAGTTGATGTCTTCATGTCTAATAAATTTTGCATTTGGAACATCGCGCTTAACAGCAAGTTTAAATAATGCTATATCCTCTTCACGCGCAACTGCTTCTTGTACCAACTCTTCTATTAGCTCTTGAGCGGACTGTTTTTTCACTTTAGACAAGTGAGAGAGATCCTTAAAAGTTTCTTTGCTAAGAGCTATATTAGTTCCTGAATTTGCCATATATTCTACCAGATTCTACCACTGTAATCATTTTACAACATCTTTCTGAATTTTTCAATAAAGAAAGCAATGAGGGCTGTATAAAATATATATATGAAATCTTATAGTAGAAGCTTCAAAATGGGTAAATATATTTAATGTCTGTGAAGTATCTTTCTAGCCTTCTTATAAATAATATCTCTGTGTCCTATTGTAATGATAATTACCTCATATTTTACAGTGTTTACACGGTATACAATTCGATAATCATCAACTGCGACTCTTCTGTGTCCTTTTAAGCTGCGGCGCAGTGGTTCACCAGAATTTGTTGGATCAACTGTAAGTTGGTCATCTATTATATCTATAACCGCTGACCTTATCTTTTTTGGAAGGCTTGGTAAATCCTGTTCATTAACGTTCTTTAGGGACCTAATTTTATAAAGCTTTGGCTTCATTTAATGCCTTCGAAGTCAACGATTTCTGCACCGTCAACATCGTACTCATTAGCAACCGCAGATAATAAAATATCTTCCTCTTCACGCTCTATTGCTTCTCTAAATAGCCTCTCTGCTAGTTCTTGAGTAGGCTCCTTAGTGAGCTCAACTAGTTTAGCAAAGTGCTGTGAAGTTTCTGGATTAAAAGTTACATTAATCCTTGAATCTGCCATAAGTTCTACCAAAGTCTACTACTATAACAATTATACAACATCTTTCTGAATTTTTCAATAAAGAAAGCAATAAGGGCTGTATAAAATATATTTAAAGGTTTGATAGTAAATCTGGTAGTCCTGCCCGCTTATAAATATCGCCTCTTGGTCCTGCTGCAACGATAAATACTTTGTACTTTGCTATATTCACACGATAGATAAGACGGTAACCACCGGAGTCCAGCCTTCTATATCCTAGTAGTTTACCACATAATGGTTTACCAGCTCTGATTGGATCAACTTTGAGTTCTTTCTCTATAGCGTTTTCAAAATTCTCTCTTGTCTTCTTTGGTAAGGCTGGAAAATCCTTCTTAGCACATTTCTTTAAGAATTCAATTTCGTATACTTTATCCCCGTTTGAAATCTTCATATTTAATTGTTTCTGCGCCCGGAACGTCACGCTTTTTGATAGTCTCAGATATTGCGATTTCTTCTATCTTACATTCAATTCCTTCTTTGATTAGTTGTTCTACCAGATCTTTAACAGATTCCTTAGTGACTTCAGCTAGTCTAGTAAGGTGATGTAAAGTTTCTGGATCAAGTACTATGTTAATTCCTGTCATAAGTTTTACCAAAGTCTACTACTATAGCCAGTATACAGCATCTTTCTAAACTTTTCAATAAAGAAAGTTGCTGATGTGTAAAAAGGATTTTGTGCACCTGTGTTAATAGATTATTAAAGATTTGCCATATACTATAACTGGCTTTTGCTAAGGAGAAATGGCACAAAGGTTAATACTAAGCATAGTATTACAGGATATTGTTAAGAATAAGGATGGTATGCCCGCTGCTGGGTACTGGATGTATTTTTATGATAAGAAAAGTCCAACGACTTTACGTAGTGCCTATTATAAAAATCAAGAAGGAAATGTCGTACCGGCACCAAATCCGCTACAACTTGATGAAAATGGTGCCTTGCCTCATAAGTTGTATTATTTTGTTGATGTTGATGATCCTGAGGATCGCTACACCGTTGAAATGAAGTGCCGGTACGGCAACGCTGTAGTTCCTGAGCTAATCTTTCAGGATTTGCCATATTTTCAAGAACAGGCTAAGTCAGATCCAATTACTGCTGTGGTATCTGATAACTTGTTTATTGATGGTCAGTTCAATATTGGTATTAAAATTGATGATAGAGGGCAGGGATGTTTTGCCTGCCTTTCCGCAACTGCCAATTGCTGGGCTTTCATGGCAGTTTTTAAGACCTTATGCTGACTCAGTACCGATACAAAACAGAACCGATGTAGATAGAATTTTCATCAAAGAAATCAATGAAGCTGAAAAGATCAGTGAAGGCAATCCTCGTTTTTATTTGAATGTTATTTGCGAGAAATTTAGTGCACATATGCTTCACTAATTAGTTCATTTCTAATTACTGCACGAATATTAACCGTTCGTTTGTCTAATACCTCTCGACCAATGCTAATTTCAGGTAGAATTTGATCTTCTCTTCGTCTAGATACCCATAAGGTAGCTGTCCTTTGTGGATCAAGATCATAGAGAAGGATACTTTCTTCTTCTATAACGCGCATCGTTGCTATATTTGTCGCTATAGTTGTTTTGCCGCTACCCCCTTTTTGACCACCGACGACTATTATCATATCTCCTACATTAACTGATATAGCCTATTATGATATCCCGATATTTAGAGTCAAGATATTTTAGTATTTAGATATCTTACACACACACTCAAACAAGAAAAAGCTTTCCATGTAGATTTGTTCGCACCAATCTTTTATTCAAATTCTAAGGGGTATTACAGATGTTTTCTAAATAAAGCTACAGAAAACAGTACCTAATTACAAACAACTCTATAAAACCCTTTTAAACTGCTTTAAATGCCATCGTGTTTTTTATCTCCTACTACACTTAAACTTCAAAGCATGTCTGCAAACTTACAAACGAGCTAATTAGTGAAGCATAATTAACTTAGGTGTGAAATTTTTCTTGGCGGTAGTTTAATTTGACTTTAGTTTTTCGATCTCGTCGATTGGAAGACCAGTAGATTCAGCTATTAGATCGACAGATATGCCAGCTTTAAGTAAGTTTTTTGCAACTTCGATCTTTCCTTCGATCTTTCCTTCGATCTTTCCTTCAATTCTACTTTGTTTGATGCAAGATACATTATCATCCTCGTTTTTCTTAACCCATTTATACATAGCCCGTTCATCATCACTCCAATTATATTCAACCAATTCATTATAAGCTTTACCGATAATTACATCACTTCCTATTATTTTTTGTAGATCCCCTTCACTAGTTTCACTAGCATACTTAAAAAAGTAACACCATTTTTCGACCATATTTTCTAATTGATCCTCTTTTGTTTTTGGAAACTTTGGTAGTTCTATGAAAGTATAACTAAAGTCCTTCAGGTCATGTTCGTGAGTAATCTTATCAAGAGTAACATGATCAGATTTGTAGGCTGATTTATGAGGAAATAGAATAAAATCAGTGATGGCAATGAAGATAACTTCTTTAAGTTCATGATATTTATCACCTATGCCGGCTTGGCTAAAATAAGCTCCAGCAGCATAGAATTGTGCGCGTTTTTCAAAGCCAGTAGTTCTGGCGACCTGCATCTCAACGATCGTTTGAATACCTTTAGAATCTCTACAGAGCACATCGACAATACTCTCCTTTTTGGCAGCAATTTCGGGGTTTCGAATGGGATTTAAGAACTTCACGTCCTTTATTTTAGCTTCACCAGTGAGGTTCAGAACATCATTGAGAAAATGAATGAGAATATCTCTATTTTGCTCAGTACCAAAGATGCGCCGGAACGCGTAATTGTTTTTTGGATCTAGAAATTTTGACAAAGCCATAACAAAAACGCCTGAAAAACATTAATAATTATACACTATTATTGGTAATTTTTCAACATAATATTCTTCCTGTATTAACTTTATACGGTACTGTGATCTTTCCAGTTGGTCCGCAGCGATTCTTTGCAACATTTATCTCTAAATCATTATCATTATCATTGTTGTTTCTATGCAAAAAGAATACCATGTCAGCATCTTGCTCAATAGTTCCTGAATCACGGAGGTCCGACAGCCGTGGTCTTTTATCTTGTCTGTCTTCTGCTTCCCTGTCTACCTTTCTTCAGTAGATTTCTTGCATCTACCTGAGAACACAACCAAGTGATTGTGCTACCTCACTCTACTGAACGTGTTTAAGGTACCTTACTACACTACAGCAACCTGCAAAGGTAGCTAGATCTAAAGGTGTCTTACCGTTATTACTGGTTGCTTTTAAGTCAGCCCCCTTTTCTACAAAGTACTGTACTATATCTAAATGCCCTTCCTTAGCAGCTAGGTGTGTAGGAGTTTTACCTTCCCTGTTACAAGTGTTTATATTTGCTCCTTCCTCTGTTAAACACTTTACCACCTCCAACTTGCCATACATAGCAGCTACATGTAAACAGGTACAGCCACAATCGTCAGTAACATTAAAGTCAGCACCTTTCTCTATTAGATATTTTACTACATCAAGCTTCCCATTTTCAGCAGCAAAGTATAGAGGCGTTTCTCCTCTCCACATATTAGCATTAAGATTGGTACCATTTTCTGCTAGGTATTGTACTATTTTTAAGTGTCCCTGACCCGCGGCATCATGCAGAGCAGAATAACCTCCTTTATTGGTAATGTTGAGGTTAGCACCTTTTTCTACTAGGTACTTTAGTATTTCCAACCGATTGTAAGAGGCTGCACTATGCACTGGTGTTAAACTTCCATTTTCAGTTGCTTTCAGATTAAACCCTTTTTCCATTAGGTATTTCACTATATCCAAATTCCCACCTTCTACAGCTTCATGAAAAGGAGTTATACCGTGTTCAATATTAATTGAAAAATCTGCTCCTTTTTCTATAAGATATTTTACCATTTCCAATGGACCATGCCTTGCAGCTCTATGTAAAGGTGTTCCGCCAATTGTATTCATAGCTGCGATATTACATCCTTTTTCTTCTACAAAATACCTGATCTTTTCCAGATTACCTGACTCAGCAGCATAATGCAGTGGTGTATCTCCACAGTAATTAGCTTTACACTCAGCTCCTTTTGCCACCAACTCTTTGACTCTATTTAAGCTATATATTGAAGCGGCATATAGTAAATCCTCATTTAATTCTCTTAGTTCTCTGTTGGAAAGCATAACTTCTACCATTATTTTGAGTTTATGTATTATTTTATTTTTTTCGTCAACAATAAAAGTCCTCCCACACATCAAAATCATATACTATACAGATATACTTACGCTTGGCCTTTAATTATACTGATAATATCATTTATTAATCTGCTTGCCTCCACATCATCAATTTTATTGCCAAGATTTCTTTGCTTTAAAATATTGAATAATATTATCCTCCATCATTAGTTGATTGTTGTTTCATTCCACCCTCCCCTAATACAGACATTTTTAGTATCAATAGTTTTTTTAATAAATTTTATGCAGATTAGAAATTGAATAAAAGATTGGTGCGAGCAAATCTACATGAAAAGCTTTTTCTTGTTTGAGTGTGTGTGATTATTACTAATGAGATATCAAAATACTAAAATATCTAAGTATTAAAATACTAAAATATCTTGACTCTAAATATCGGGATATCATAATAGGCTATATCAGTTAATGTAGGAGATATGATAATAGTCGTCGGTGGTCAAAAAGGGGGTAGCGGCAAAACAACTATAGCCACGAATATAGCAACGATGCGTGCTATAGAAAATGAAAGTATCCTTCTCTATGATCTTGATCCACAAAGGACAGCTACCTTATGGGTATCTAGACGAAGAGAAGATCAAATTCTACCTGAAATTAGCATTGGTCGAGAGATATTAGACAAACGAACGGTTAATGTTGGTATAGTAATCATAAATCAACTACAAGCTTTACAGTCCAAATATCAAGAGATTGTTGTTGATGTAGGGGGTGCTAATAATCAAATATTGAGAGCTGCTTTATCATTAGCTGACCTAGCTATATTTCCCATGGTTCCATCTGGATTTGATATGTGGACAATTGAAACTCTTAGAACCTGTTTAAAATCTTCGCAATAAGAGAGAAACGAAGGAAAGAACGACCATTTGTAGGCTAGTATTGAGTTTTCGCTCACAGTTTTTCCACAATCGCCTGCATTTTTCCAACCAAGCAAAAGACCGCTCAACAACCCATCTTTTTGGCAATACAGCAAAGGTATGTAATTCGCTTCGTTTTATTACCTCAACAGCTGCACCAATAGTTACTTTTATTTGTGTTGCAAAATTTTCTCCTGTATAGCCAGCATCAACGAGTATATTTTTGACTTCAGAGAGGTTTTCTTTAGCATTTCCCACCATTTTTACAGCACTGCTACGATCAGTTGCTTCTGCCGTTGTTATATGAATTGCATGTGGCAAGCCCTGTGTATCAACTGCGATATGACGCTTTATACCTGAAATCTTTTTACCTGCATCATAACCCTTTCTTTCAGCAGTATCTGCGTTTTTAACGCTTTGAGCATCAATTATGCAGAAACTGGTTTTCTCTTTCCGACCATTGTTGATACGGACCTCTCCAACTAATTTTTTTTAAGACTAATTCCAACAAACTTGGTTCTTCTCCATCCTTTTTATTCCACATTTGAAAATAATAATATATGCTCTCCCACCTTGGAAAATCTTTTGGCAACATCCTCCACTGGCAACCACTTTTTAGGACGTATAATACTGTACAAAATACATCATATAAATCAAGTTTTCTTGGTTTTGTTTTCCTCCTGCTACTCTCCAGAATTGGTTTGATTTTTTCAAATTGCTCTCGACTTATATCACTTGGATAACTTTTTCGCATAGATATACCTCATTCTTAATCTACCCCTATTTTACCTTATCCTTTCGAGATTTTAAACAGGTTCTTAGCGATTTAGTTGCCGGTGCTCAAAAATGCAAGAAAAACTTTAATGCAAAAGTGCTACTTAATAAAGTTAATACCAACCCAGTCACAGCTAAAAAAGAAATCGAAGAGTGTGATGATTTTTTAAGTGATTTTGACAACCTAACAAGATTCGATAATTTTTTAAGTGAACGAATCGCGGTACGACGAGCCTCTAACGAAGGTATGGCAACTGTTGAGTATAAACCAGTTGATTTAAAGGCAACTGAGGAAATCAAATCTATTTACAAGGAGGTTTTAAGTGTCCACTAAAGAAAGAAGAAAAAAACCTACATTTCTAGAAGGTGAATTTAATGAGATACCTAGTGATTCTGCTGTGAGCTATACAAATGAGGATCAAAAGAGTTTTATTAAAGAAATGAAGGCATCACGACGATTAATAACATTAAAAATACCACTTAGTTTATATCAGAAACTAAGGGAAACAGCCTTTAAAACAGAGGATAAAATTACTCGTATTATGATAAAAGCTGCGGAAGAGTATATTAAAGCCTTAGAGAAATAAGCGTTGTTTCCTAAAATGAACTGAGATATCCACAGCATTGTGGATATCTTCGTTATTAGTTTTTGTAACTTTATCTATATATTAGGGGGCACTTTTGACTTCTTTAATAATAATATACTTAATATATTATATATATACTATTGTTGCTAATAAAACTGTGGATAACTTTTAAAAGGACTAAGATCTTAATAATCTAAATAAGAAAAAGAACTAACATTAAAAGGAATAAACTAATACACTCATATGAAAACTTACACGTCCGTTAAGTTTTTAAGTATTTTCATTTAAACAAGCAATAAAGGGGGCTGTTCCAAAACTAAAAGCTTACAATTGCAACTCCTTAGTTGCTAATCTGGGGGTGTTTCTACTAGCAACTCGCATAACCTGTAATAGCTCTCTAGAACCTCAATAGGGTTTTCTCTGATGTAAGAAGACATGCGGCGTACCTTACGGATGATTCGTCTTCTATTGCGAACATACTTCTTGTTGAAAAGGAAAGTAAAATGCCGCCGCGCGATCAGGAAAAAGTCCTTTTCCGTGGCTACCCCCATCCTAGTCATTCTATCCCTAAATCTGTTGAAAAGGAGTTTTAGCCGGCGCTCCAGCTCCTTTCTGATGTGTATTTCAAGAGATGGTCCTCCGCGTTTCGCCAAAATGCCCATGTGATAAAGGTTGTACCCCTGAACTGTTCTGAAAATTTGATACACTTCATTAGGTGTTGCGCCCGCAGCTAACAGTTTTTCCTCCCTCTCCTGATTGGTGTTTTTAATTATAAAATCAATGTGGCGGTCGACCTTTTCTTTCATGCCTTTAGTGCTGTATAAATGTTTATCAAAGGTTATCCATAGATTTTTGATGTAGACCATTATTGCCTTAATTTCAGGGTGACCTCGGAACTTTTCAAAAACTTTTTTTATGGCATCTTCTCTAATAGATAGTACGTAAAGATACAAGAGTCTCTACCAGAAAGGATTTTTATGCTATTTCTATAATCCACATTATGGAAAATAAACTGAAGAAGTAATTATGATATGGCAAAACCATAGGTTCTTTGAATAGACTTCTTGCATAACAAACTTTTGGCAGCGTGTTGGAAAAACGACTTGACAAACTCCGTCAGTCCCCTTATCATGGAAGTGAAGCTATTGTATTTGCTTTCGCCAATCTGCAGATTAAAAGGTAAGGATTACTTAAGGTATCGGCGTCTTATGTTCAATTTTTTGCAGTACATAGGTACTGTATGTCTTTACAAAACTTCATCTACATCTAGGTTTTTACCTAAATAAGCTGAACGCGCTTACAAAGCGTTACAAGACATCAAAAAATGCCAATACTCGACAGAGATAGTAAAGGACTAGCTAGCTCGGGTTTTCTTTGTCTTTTTTTCTGCTTGGTAAACTTCTTAAACACTTGCAGCGTAGGTTAGTAGCGATTAAAAGCGGCTGAATCTCGCTTGTCAGGCGTTTAAAACATAAAAAACGCCAGTACTTTAAAGCGGACAATAATCACAGGGTTCCTTTTGCCTTTTTTTTATTTGGTAAGTTTCTTAAATATTTTCTTAAATTTTATAGCTAAACGACAACCGTCATTCCGTTACGTGTTAGCGGAATGACGAATTTGTTGTTTTTCAAATTGTAGATAAACCTAAGCCACTTTAGCTATATATCCCCTAGATGGAGGAAAAGAAGAAGTTGAGACGATAAAAGTTGAACTTGGGAGTTATGCTTTTGCTGCTCAATATCAACAAAACCCTTTACCATTTTCAAATGAAACGAGAATGGTTGAAACGCTATAGAAATTTTCCTGATAATCTCTCATGTGTAACACAAAGTTGGGATACTGCGGTTTCAACAAGCGACATGAGCAACTTTAGTGTCTGCACCACCTGGGCAAAATAAATTCTATTTACTTGACGTATATCGCGCAAAGCTTGAGTATCCAAAGCTTAAAGAGCAACCTAGCTGCAAGATGGGCACCACACGCAATTTTGATCGAAGCAAAAACAAGCGGTCAGCAGTTGGTGCAAGAGCTGAAGGCAAACAGTCATTATCGAAATAATGCCACATAGCTCACTCGATTCCACCGGATTGTTCCGATGATAGAGTCTGGCAAGGTTTTTCTGCCGCACCAAGCAGTATGGCTGAACGATTTTGAGTATGAGATTTTAATGTTTCCAGAAATTCGCCACGATGATCAAGTGGACAGCATGGTACAATATTTGCAGTGGGTGAGAAACAGTACCTCCAGGGTTGCAGCTATACGAACATTGTGATCTTGGTCTACCAGATCCAAAACGACAACCGTCATCCCGCTGCTTGTTAGCGCCGCGGCGGTATGACGTAGAGGTTCCAGCACGTGACGCTGGAATCTAGATGCAGCCACTTATTTATAAGTTTTCTGGATTCCAGCGTCACGCGCTGGAATGACATCTAGGGGCACTGGGACGACAGGAGAAGGAGGCACTGACATTATAGAGTGAACCAGTGTCAGCTACTTGGATGACAAAAAAAGAGCACTGGAATGACAGGGAAATGATGCTGGGATGACAAGAAAGGGGCGCTGGCATAGAGTGAACCAGTCTTGCATGAAATCTTTCTTCTTGGTACAAATTACTTTTACATTTCAATGTTTGTACAGTACGCACTGGAATGACAGAGAAGAGAGGGCTTTCATATGGTTATGCAAGAAGTCTACTGAATGTAAACCAATTTCTCACACACACATTTTACTACATGATCGGCATTGATATAAAAATGCTCGTAAAGTGTTTTATAAGGGGCTGATTCTCCAAAACTTTTCATGCCAATAAATATACCGTTTGAACCTATATATTTATGCCAACCCATTTCACTTCCTGCTTCAATTGCAACCTTAATGCTGTCATTATTTAATATTGTCTCTTTGTATTCATCACTCTGCTCGTCAAAGAGCCTCCAGCATGGCATAGAAACAACCCTTGTACCTATACCTTTTTCCTGCAATTTCTTCCTTGCTTCAACTGCAATTTCAACTTCAGATCCGGTAGCAAATATGGTCACTTCTAATTTCTCTGAACATTCACACAGAACATACGCACCAAACTTTGATAGATTGGTAGATTGATCAATATCAGAATGTATGTAATTAACATTTTGTCTTGAAAGCGCAAACAGTGCTGGAGATTCCTTCTTTTCCAATGCAATGCTAATGCACTCCAAAGTTTCAACTGCATCGGCTGGCCTAAAAACATATAGATTTAGTATAGCGCGCAGAGAAGCTAAATGCTCTATCGGCTGATGAGTTGGACCATCTTCTCCTACTCCAATTGAGTCGTGAGTCATCACATATATAACCTGCTGTTTCATCAAAGCTGAAAGACGTATAGCAGGACGGCAATAGTCGGAAAATACCAAAAAAGTGCCACTATATGGAAGAATCCCACCATGAAGAGCCATGCCATTCATACATGCTGCCATAGCGTGCTCTCTCACTCCATAGTGGACATAAGAACCACTATAATGGTTGCTATTTATTACTTCCATGTTCTTATATTTAGTGCAATTTGATCCAGTAAGATCAGCAGACCCACCAATTAATTCCGGCATAGACTCAGTTAAAAGTTCCATTACCCTACCAAAAGAAGATCGAGTAGCTTCGTTTGGCATTAACTCACATATTTGTTTCTTTAAGTTAGCTAAATCATTATCGATATTATCTGGCAAACGCTTATCAAGTCTTCTTTTTAGTTCTTCATTTTTTTCACTGGATTCCAGTGTCAAGCACTGGAATGACACCGAATTGTAATTTTGTTTTGCTCTCTCAACTGCCTCCATCCAGGCGTTTTTCACATCCTCTGGTATGTGGAATGGCTCGTAATCCCAATTTAATTTCTCTCTCATCTTTTTTACATCTTCCTCTGTAAAAGCACCACTATGAGCAGAAGATGTGCCGGCACGGCTTGAAAATTTTCCAATAATGGTTTTGCAGCAGATAAGCGATGGCTTTTTGGATCTTTGCGCTTGTTCTATTGCAAGAGATATAGAGTTGAAATTATGACCATCAATTTTAGCAACATTCCATCCATACGCTGAAAAACGCTTTTCTACATCATCAGAACAGGAAAGGCCAGTAGCGCCATCTATAGAAATATCATTATCGTCAAAAAGGACTATCAACTTATTCAATTTAAGATGTCCAGCAAGTGATGCTGCTTCATGGCTTATTCCTTCCATAAGACAGCCATCTCCTAGCATTACATAAGTGTAGTGATCAATTCCAAACTGCTTTTCGAGTATCGATTCGGCAAGTGCCATACCAACAGCAACAGCAAACCCCTGCCCTAACGGACCTGTTGTTGCTTCTACCCCAGAAGTCAAGCCAAATTCTGGATGGCCTGGAGTTTTGGATCCCAGTTGCCTAAAGTTTTTTAGCTCATCTATACTTATATAACCTGTTAGGTATAATATGGAGTATAGCAACATTGAACCATGGCCGTTTGATAGGACGAAGCGGTCTCTATTAAACCATTTAGAATCATCAGGGTTATGATTTAGATATTTAGCAAATAATACAGTTGCAACATCTGCCATTCCAAGCGGCATACCTGGATGCCCAGAGCTCGCTTTTTGTACTGCATCAATTGATAAAAAACGGATGGCATTTGCCATAGATTCCAAAGGTAGATGATTCATACGTTAATAGAAAAACTTAAAAATGAAGTATAAAAGATTATACCAGCAAAAACAAGTTGACACTCAATGCTAAAATCCTTAATAATCTAGAGTTAGATTATGAGAGTTTTTATATGACGACTGTTATCAATAGAAAGTATAGAATCTGCCGTAGGCTTGGTGTAAGTTTGTGGGGTAGAGCAAAAGATCCGGTAAACAAAAGGAAATATCCTCCAGGCCAGCATGGTATTCTTGGATTCAAAAGATTATCTGATTTTGGTAAGCAGTTTGCTGCACATAAGAAATTTAAGTTTTACTATGCAATTTCAAGTAAGCAGTTAAGGCGTATATTTTTAGATGCTTATAACAGAAAAGGTTATACAGCTGATAATTTTATCGGCATCTTAGAATCAAGATTAAGTTCTGTTTTATATCACTCTGGTCTTGTGCCAACAATTTATTCAGCAAAACAGCTCATATCTCATAAGCACGTTACAGTTAATGATAAAGTGGTTAACATATCAAGTTATCGAGTAAAACCTGGTGATATAGTAAAAATAAGGGAAAGGGCTGCAAAAATCCCTATAGTAGTGGAGGCTGCGGAAAAACAGGAGCGTAAAGCTCCAGATTATCTAGAAGCAAGTGGTGAAGAGCATTCAGTGAAATATTTGAGACCACCTCAATACTCTGAGGTTCCTTACTCAGCAGATATGGAAGTTAATTTAGTAGTAGAATTTTACTCTAGATAAATAAAAAGAGCCCGTGTGGCGGAATGGTAGACGCAGCGGACTTAAAATCCGTGGGTTTTGCGACCTTGGGAGTTCAAGTCTCCCCATGGGCACCAATTTAATTTATTAAAATAACATAAAAAAATATGAAATGGCTTGACATAGAAGATATCGTAGAAGCTTTGGAAGAAAGATTTCCAGATGAGGATGTAATTAGTATTAGGTTTACCGAGCTTAAAAAAAAGGTCTTGAGTTTAGAGGGATTTGATGATGATGAAAAGCGTTGTAATGAAAAAATACTCGAAGCCATTCAAGCAGCTTGGATTGAGGAAAGGTCACAGTAGCTACCACATAGCATGAAAATTTATGCTATTTTTTGAATATAGTATAAGTTTCACTCAGGTTAATAATAACTTAATAAATTCCAATTAAAAACGGTAGAAGTTAGTTAATCATGAGGCAAAGATGACAGCACAAAAATTTTTGAATGGAACGTGATTACGACTTGCCTGACAAGTGCTACGTTGAAATAAGTTTTACATAAAAATACTGCTTTTTACGGTGTGAGGCCGGGGGGTAGAGTTGTCGTTAAAACAGCTATAAAATTGTTATTTCAACAATTACAGTTGTAATTCCAGTGCTTCGATATGGGATCTAGTTTTTGTATAAAAACGTTGTATCCTAATATAATTAGTTGTGCTAACCTATAAGCAAATTTATTAGATCCCAGCGTCACACGCTGGTAAGAGACAAAACAGAAAAATGCTTAAACACAGAGGCCCAAAGAAATTAAAATTTATAGTAGAAAGTTATGCATTAAAGTGTATGAAGAATAAGATGAGTAAAAATGAGATACGTCTTATTTTAAACTGGCGAAATATAGTAGGGGAAGAAATAGCAGAGTGTACAAAACCAAAAAAGATCTCGTATGCGCAAAATATAAATTCTGGCGTGTTGCACCTGGTGGTAACAAATGGGAGTAAAGCGTTAGAAATTCAGCATATGATTTCCATTGTAATAGAAAAAATTACGATATTTTTTGGACACAAAGCAGTATATGGCATAAAAATTAAGCAAGAGAGTATTGACTATTTCACTATATAAGGTAATCTAAATACATAAAATAACTTGGTATATCAAAGTGAGTAGAGTTTGCGAATTAACAAATAGAAAAAAATCTTTTGGCAATAAGGTATCGCATTCAAATCGTAAAACAAAGCGTACCTTTCTTCTGAATTTACATAAGGTTACGTTGACGAGTGAGATATTGAATAGAAAATTCAGTTTTCGTATTGCAACAAGAACTTTGAGAACTATAGATTACAAAGGTGACCTTGATGCTTTTTTACTCAACACAAGAACGATTAAACTAAGTGAAAAGGCACAAAAAATAAAAAGAAGGGTAAAAAAAGCTTTAGCAAAACAAGAGGTAGAATTAGCCGTTTCAGATGCATAGTAAGCCTCAATGGCTCAGAGCAAAAGCTCCGACCGGTGAAGTATTCAATGAAACCTTAAATATCGTTAAATTGCATAACCTGCATACAGTGTGTGAGGAGGCTGCATGTCCAAATATTGGCGAATGTTGGAATAAACGTCACGCTACTGTAATGATTCTTGGCTCTGTTTGCACTCGTGCTTGTGCATTTTGCAACGTTGCAACTGGCATTCCTGATAAATTAGACCCTCATGAACCAGAAAATTTAGCAAAAGCAATAAAAAAGTTAAACTTAAAGCATGTCGTCATTACTTCTGTTGACCGTGATGATTTGCCAGATGGTGGTGCAAATCAGTTTATAAAGTGTATAGAAGAAATTAGAAAGGTAACTTCAGAAACAACAATAGAAATTTTGACTCCTGATTTTTTAAATAAGAAAGGAGCATTTGAAGCAATTGCTATTGCATCACCTGATGTATATAACCACAATATCGAAACAGTGCCAAGATTATATGCAAAAATAAGACCACGGGCTCGTTACTTCCATTCATTATATTTGCTGAAGATGGTGAAGCAGATTAATCCTAAAATTTTTACCAAGTCAGGATTTATGGTTGGTCTTGGAGAAACAAAAGAGGAAATACTTCAGGTTATGGACGATTTACGTAGTGCTGAAGTTGATTTTATCACAATCGGTCAATATCTACAACCAACTCCAAAACATGCAAAGCTTGATAGGTATGTTACCCCAGAAGAGTTTGAGCATTATAAATATATCGCTTATTCTAAAGGGTTTTTAGTGGTTGCATCAAGTCCACTGACTCGGTCATCATATCACGCTGAAGAAGATTTTAACAGGCTCAAAGCTTGCCGCTAATATTAGATTTATTTTAAAACTCTGTCACCCAACACACAATTGTACGAACCATACATGTTAAGTTAAGCTCAAAATTGTAAGTTAAAAATATGGTTGAATAATTGTTAATAATAGTGTATAATTATTAATCTTTTCTAAGCACTTTAGCTATGGCTCTTTCAAAATTTCTTGACCCCAAGAATGACGTTGCCTTTCGCCGCATCTTCGGCACTGAAAAAAATAAAGATATTCTTATTCACTTTCTCAATGATATCTTGGGATTCACTGGCAAAGATGAAATAAAAGAAATAGAATTCCTCAGCACTATTATGGATGCTGAAATTGCCTCTAAAAAACAAAGTATCGTTGATGTACTTTGCAGGGATAAAAACGGGGTACAAGTGATAGTCGAAATGCAGGTTGCTAAAACTGCAGGCTTTGAGAAACGCGCTCAATACTATGCTGCTAAAGCTTATTCAAGACAAGCTGACAAGGGTGATCAATATCAGGATCTTAAAGAAATTATCTTTATTGCTATAGCAGATTGTATCCTGTTTCCTAATAAGTCTGAGTATAAATCAAAGCATACTATTCGTGATGAAGATACCAATGAACATGATCTAAAAGATTTTTATTTTACATTTATTGAGTTACCAAAGTTTTCAAAAACTAAGGAAGACCAATTGGAAAGTATAGTTGAAAAATGGATCTACTTCTTCAAGTATGCAGATGAAACCAGTGAAAAGGAATTGGAAAGAATAATAGGAAGTGATGTAATAATTAAAAAGGCATATGAAGAGCTAAATAGATTCAATTGGTCGGAAAAAGAATTTATAGCCTATGAACAAGAGATAAAGCGTATTCGTGATGAAAAGGCTGTCCTTGCTCAAAAGCTTGATGATGCTAGAGAGGAAGGTAGAGAGGAAGGGAAAATTGAAGTTGTAAAAACAATGCTAGCTAATAATGTTGATGTCAACACTATTGTCAAGTTTACTGGCCTTTCCATTAATGAAATCAAAGAGTTGCAGGATTAAAGTCAAGTTAAGAAAGAGTAGCATTAGAAGGAATTATTTTTAATATTAAACAATAAAAAGCGTGAATTTCAATATCTTATCATTAATTATTCACTTTAAGCTTTAAATACTGATCATCAATTATTCAGGACCTTCGCTTCCGTATTATCCAGCGAATCACCATAAGTGACTGCTTTAAGGTAAAACTTTCTCCCCTTTTGCACTTCAAAAGATATTATTGAATCATCAAGCAGAGTAAATTTCTCACCTGCAGTGTGCTCATATTCCTTAGTACTCTCTTGCCCTCTAATTAGATCGCTCAGTTTATATTTATTTTTATCTATAAGTTCAGCACTCTGAAATTTTACCACCTCTTTTCCGACTAGTGCTAAATTTGAATTTGCAATTGCGCTCATGCTTGACAGCTTACCAAAACGTAATGCTATTATAAGCTCCTCGTTGGTAGATTCCATTACATATCCGTAAGTAGACTGCTTATTTGTGCTTGCGATAGGCTTATAATCCTTATCGTTGCCCGAAATGAAGAGTGTTGCTCCTTTCCAATTCTTTTCCTCACCAGTTAAAGTGAAGCTTGCAATATTACCTTTAATATACGGTAAATCAATCATTTTTGTGATAGTTTTGCTGATGTGAGAAGGAGGGTATTCCTTCAGCATAAGTGACTTTGTTGAAGGAAAAGAAAGCTTATATATAGAGTGATCATAACCAACGCCAATTACTTGAATGGACATGCTTTCAAACTTTGTCTTTATAATCCTTACCGTATGTTTTTTCTCACCATCTGAAATCGTTATTACATCACTTGGCGAAAGCCACGCATATTTTATTGGCAGCTTAAAATTGTATATATTTCTCTCTTGCCACGAAGAATAAAGTAAAACTTCAGCTATATTTTGCGCTTCTCCTTCCTCCATAATGAGCGGTATTTCAACCGTTGCAGCATTCCCTTGCTTTGGCAGCTCAGCATACTTGACATCAATTGGATAGCCAAAGTTACGGTTAAAATAAGCAACGTTGATCTTATTGTACAAATCGAGCTGGCTGACGCTCACAAGCTGTATCGGCTTTGAACTGTTATTATTGAAAACCATTTCATCAATAGGTATTACAGTCGTAACTCCCCTACCCTTTTGGACGAACTTCAGCTTAGAATCCTGTTCAACCACATCAAAAAAATAGCAACTTTGCAACATTTTAACAATTGAACGTACTGATTGCTGATCGTTTATCACATACCCAGACAATAATCCTTTAACGTCGCTTGTATCGAACTGATCGCTTTTTAAACCTGTCTTTTGCAATAGATCAGATAAAACATCGGAAATATTAAGCTGTGAAAGCTTTCCCTGAATCCAATGTCCTGTCTGCCAGTTATGGCAATCAGACCAAACATCACATAAATTAGGAAAATAAGGAAATGGCCTTGCATCCCATGCCCAGAGAAACATTTTCTCCACCATTTCGGAGCTTTGCCACTTTTTTAGCGTTCCTTCAATCGCAGTTTTCTGCGAAAGAAAGCTCACCTCTCCATTTGAATATCGCGGATATTTACTTTCTATGCTGTTTTTATCAACAAACACATTTGGTTCATTAGTACAGCCGTTCATACTGGGAAATCCATATTCAGTAAACCATATTTTCTTCATCTTTGGTTGCCATTTTGTTTTGCTACCGCCGGGGTTTATGTGAGCTTCACTCCACCATTTTTCTATATTTTTCCACGCATACCTGCTGTCGTTATACTTTACTTTTTCAGGTTCATTCTTTGAGTAATCATAGAAATAATCATACCCTACTCCACTACTCCAACCACCCATTACATCTTCCGCAGAATAGCCAAAGGGAGGTTCTGGGCCATCAGTGAGTGGGAAATAAGCATCTATACCAACAACGTCGATGTATTCTGAAGACCAAAGTTCATCCATATTGTACCAACCACTATGTGAATGGTATTCACTCCAATCAGCAGCGTAAGTTACCGTTACTTCTTTTCCAAGATTAAGTTTTACTTGTTTTGCAAGCTTAACTAGCTCTGCCACTGCAGGATAATTGCCTTTTTCATCTCTGATTTTGGTAAGTTCAACAAATTCAGAACCAATGATAAACCCTTCCACCTTAGTCTGTTTGGCAATACTCGCATAATGTTCTATGAATTTGTTATACTGATTCTTAAAAAAATCACTTATATCTTCAGGAGCCCCGCTCAATCTTCCTCGCCATTCTTTATTTTCTGTGTCAAGCAAGGGCATCGGGTAAAGCATTACCTTATAGCCTCTGCTATGCAGCTCTTCTATATATCTTATTAGCGCTGCATCACTAACTGTACCACCATATCTTGGGTTTCCATTATCATCTTTTGAAATTAGCTGAGCATTATTTCTGGTTACATCCCCTACTTGCCAATCATCAGGTAAGACTGCGGAATCATCTTTAAATTCAACCGCAGGATATATTTTACAATCTTTAATGTTAAAATTGTTCACAAACCAATTAACTACTACCGATACCCACTCAACATTTGGCAAACCTTCTTTTAATTGATCCAAAGAAAGCATTGCATCGCTCTTTTTAGTGTGATTATTATGATTTACCCTTTGTGCCAGTCCATATGGGATATATTGATTACTGCTTATTTTCTCTTGTGCGATTTTCTTTTGTATTTTTGTATCATATACAAACTCTCCTGAGCCTGGTATTATATTGATATTCTTAATATTTTCTACTACTGAAAATCCATTTGACTTTAATGCAGTCTGCACTTCAAATGTGAATACCGGAACGCGGTTATTGTAATCTGCTAAAGGAAAATTCTTGACGACTATATAAGATATTCCCCTATATGCTGGCACACCTTCGATTGATGACATGAATGGATCGGGATCTTGGTCTTCTGTACCGCGATAAAAAGTATAATCTATTTCATCAAAGCTAAGTGATGTTGTATCTGCCCAGATTCTGTTTAATTTTTCTACTTTTCCCTTGCAGATAGCAATTGCAAGCGTTGCATAGTAATTATACTCAACGTTCATACCTCTTCCAATTTTACTTTTGGTGGTTATCTCTTCTTCTTTGATTGGCTGTGACCAAATAATATTCCCCGCAACCCGAGCAGTACCATAGATAATTGGAATTGTTCTACCGTAGGTTGAAGTTTGAACTTGCAGATTTTTTAGCCTCGCCCCATGCGTTACTTTTTGTTCGGCATCAAGGCTAAACATGGCACTATCGAGCTGTGCACCAAGAAGAGCTCCAAGCTCCGAACCGATAATCCGGCCAACTGGACCAAAAACGCTGCCGGCTTGACCCAAAATTGATGATAAAACTATTGTAGACATAATATCCTCCTTTATTAGTGTTATCCCAGTAACCATAGGGTGTCATCCCAGTGCTCCTATGATGTCATCCAAGTAGCCCTTCGTTGTCATCCCAGTGCGTGACACTGGGATCTAGTAATTTCGATCGTAAGTAAACACGCTGAGTTATGAAAACTTTTCATTCCAGTGCACCCTTTCTTGTTATTCAATAGGATCTATTTTTAAAAATAGATCCCAGTGTCAAGCACTTGGATGACAGAAAGGGCGCACTGAGATGACAGATAATATGACGAGAAATTCAATTGCTTATAACTGATAATTAAAGTATTTAATTAAGAAAAATACATGATGTAGCTATAGTTATGATAAGTAACAACGAAAAAGTACGGAAGTAAAAATTTGGCTTAACTGGATGGTATACCTTATGTATAATATAATGAATTGGGTTGTGAGTAAGCTATGAGACTTAGTAAAATATTAACATTACCTTTCATCGTATTATCTGCTTATACCTTACATGGTAGATATAATAATAAACCATCAACTACACTTACAGAGCCTAGATTTGCTAAATTTTTTAGAACCGAAAAATCTGATCCTCCTCATTTACCACCATTACCAGAATTAAATCGTTTTGACAGGGGTATATTAAAAGTATGCGGTGATTGGGGTAGTCCGCCAACAAGAAAGGCCTTTAAGAAATTTTTAAATAGGCATCCAGAAGTTTTAGAGAAGATTTATAATGAACTTAATAGACAGATTATTACACGTAATGCAGATTTAGAAACCTTTAAAGAAGAATTCATTGATATATGGTTTAGAAATCGTGGTTTCGTTCATATCTTTTGTGGTGAACCTGATGGTCATTTACAATGGACTGGGCTTGGAGGTATGCACTTTATTGGAAGATACGTAGAAGCTCAAGAAAAAGGGTGGGCGGGAGCTATATGGGACGATAAAATATGCGATAAAAATGAAATAAGACATCCGGTTTATACTATTGGAATACTTTACAAAAACACAGAAGGGGAAATTAAAAAAAAATGTCCTGGTGGCTTTGATTATTCGGACGCTGAAACGATCTTTATTGAAGCAACAAAAGCATTTAAAGACTTTCAAGGAGTTGAATTAAACAAAGAAGTTGAATTAAAAAAAGCAGGTACATGTATTCATGATTCAACAAATGGATATCCATTTGTTCTACAGATGGATGAATACAGTATTTTATCGTTTTTTTCTAGCCTATCAGGAAAAGGAAATAAGTGTCATCTAAGTAGCTTTTTAAGACAAGTAGAAGCAAAAGTAAAAGAAAACAAAAGTACAAGGCAAGTATAGTCATTAGCAACTTTTTTTTATAGTTACTTTAAAATTTTTCTTCAGAGATTTATAGTAAATAATTGAAGTATTTAATTAAGAAAAATACATGAGCAAGTTATGTAGCTATGAATAGATTTTTTTGTTATTCCAAATGTCTCTCTCTTGTCATCCAAGTAGCTGATACTGGTTCACTCTATAATGCCAGCGCCCCTTTCTTGTCATCCCAGCATCATTTCCCTGTCATTCCAGTGCTTGACACTGGAATCCAGGAATTTTAATTGTAAGCAAGCACACTGAGTTGATAAGTATAAAAGTGGCTGAAAAATAAACATTTTTGATGAGATCACATAGAAAGCTGGATCCCAGTGTCAGCTACTTGGATGACAGAAAGGGCGCACTGGGATGACAGATAATATGACGAGAAATTCAATTGCTTATAAGTGATAATTAAAGTATTTTATTAAGAAAAGCACATGGCGAACCATATGGTTACAAATTTATTATAATCAGTGAAAAAAAGTGCGGAAGCAAAAAATTCATGTTGATTTTACTATATTTGGTATTAGTATAATTAGCATAATTATGAGTATGGTAAAGCCAATGAAAATTAATTTGTCTAAAAAAAATAGCGAAAGAGTCTTATCCGGTACAAAATGGATTGCCAACACTGGTCAAAACTATCTTGTGTAGTTGAGTGATAGTGGCACTAAACCAACTAGTTCATGGAAAAAATTAATCAATGCTTTTTTACTTATTCCAATCATCGTACCCACTGCTGCAACAGTAGCATCAATTGTGTGTGCATACTTGTATCTTGAAGAAAGCATCTAATGTTTTAAGCTTAAGCGTTAGATGGAGAAGGGAGGAACTCTGAGTGCGTACTTAGATATAAAATCTGTAAAAAAGATAAGAGCTCCCTTCTCAAAAGTATAGGCTGAACGGTATCGTAGAAAGACCTAAATGGTTCTAATTCTGTATTCACAAGACTAGCCTTACTTTTCACTTTAAATGGTAATGTATGGAGTTATATATGATCAACAACTTTTTAGGCATAGACGTATCGAAAGATCGCTTTGATGTCTTTCTCTCATTTATAAGTAAAAAAGGGAAACGTGAAACTAGAAAAAGGAGTTTTAAAAATGATGATCATGGATTTCAAGGTCTGCTGAGTTTTCTACAAAAGCATAACGTAGAAGAAGTAAAGGCATGTATGGAATCCACTGGTTGCTACAGTGAAGCTTTAGCTGAATTTATACACAATGCTGGACATTTTGTTAGTGTAGTAAATCCTTATTGCATAAAATCTTATGCAAGGAGTAAACTTGTACGACAAAAGAATGATCAAACTGATGCAGAAATTATTGCTGATTATTGCCAAAGGCAGGAACCAACTCGCTGGGCACCACCTTCTCCTGAAAAGAAAAAATTAAAACATCTTTATCGTTGCTCGGCTGCGTTAAAAGATGAATTGACATCAGTAAATAACCACTTAGAAAAAAAAGAGAGACTGCCCAAAGAAGTCGCAACTGCTTGGGAAAACCTTGCAATAAATATAACACAAAAAATAGAAACAATAAAAAGCTCCATACGTGAACTATTAAAGCAACACAAAGAGTTGTTAAAAAATTTTCAACTTTTATTAACTATTCCAGGAATAGGAGAGGAATCAGCAATAGCTATTTTAGCTGAACTTCCTTACATAAAGGATTTTAGAGATGCCAGGCAATTGGCAGCATATGCAGGAGTTATACCACGAAATATGACGTCAGGTTCATCTGTATATGCCAAACCCAGATTAAGT
Organism: Wolbachia endosymbiont of Cantharis cryptica; assembly: GCF_964277405.1. GTDB lineage: Bacteria > Pseudomonadota > Alphaproteobacteria > Rickettsiales > Anaplasmataceae > Wolbachia. Next base: position 676,537 of record NZ_OZ195521.1, read on the forward strand.
AAATCAGGTTCACAAACATTACGTAAGGCACTTTTCTTTCCTGCTATAGTAGCTAAGAATCACAATCCTATCATTATTAGTTTCTGCCAGAGATTAAAGGAAAAGGGTAAACATAATATGGCTATCGTTGGTGCTGCAATGCGTAAGTTGCTCCATATCGTTTTTGGTATTCTTAAATCCAGAAGTGCTTTTAATCCTGACCATATTAAAAACTACAGGACTAAGAAATTGAGCGAAGGTTTAATGGTTTAAAGTCAAAAAATGCTACCATCCGATCTTAGAACCTGTTTAAAATCTTCGCAATAAGAGAGAAACGAAGGAAAGAACGACCATTTGTAGGCTAGTATTGAGTTTTCGCTCACAGTTTTTCCACAATCGCCTGCATTTTTCCAACCAAGCAAAAGACCGCTCAACAACCCATCTTTTTGGCAATACAGCAAAGGTATGTAATTCGCTTCGTTTTATTACCTCAACAGCTGCACCAATAGTTACTTTTATTTGTGTTGCAAAATTTTCTCCTGTATAGCCAGCATCAACGAGTATATTTTTGACTTCAGAGAGGTTTTCTTTAGCATTTCCCACCATTTTTACAGCACTGCTACGATCAGTTGCTTCTGCCGTTGTTATATGAATTGCATGTGGCAAGCCCTGTGTATCAACTGCGATATGACGCTTTATACCTGAAATCTTTTTACCTGCATCATAACCCTTTCTTTCAGCAGTATCTGCGTTTTTAACGCTTTGAGCATCAATTATGCAGAAACTGGTTTTCTCTTTCCGACCATTGTTGATACGGACCTCTCCAACTAATTTTTTTTAAGACTAATTCCAACAAACTTGGTTCTTCTCCATCCTTTTTATTCCACATTTGAAAATAATAATATATGCTCTCCCACCTTGGAAAATCTTTTGGCAACATCCTCCACTGGCAACCACTTTTTAGGACGTATAATACTGTACAAAATACATCATATAAATCAAGTTTTCTTGGTTTTGTTTTCCTCCTGCTACTCTCCAGAATTGGTTTGATTTTTTCAAATTGCTCTCGACTTATATCACTTGGATAACTTTTTCGCATAGATATACCTCATTCTTAATCTACCCCTATTTTACCTTATCCTTTCGAGATTTTAAACAGGTTCTTATATAAAATAGTATTTTATATAAATTTATTTAATATAGTTGGTTAGTGTATATGTTGATAAGTAAATTAGTTATAGCCCTTCTTATAATAGTCCGAACGGGGGTGAAAACGTCTTTATAGCTATTATAAGCCAGGAGGACAGCAGTGTATTATTATGATCTGTTCGGATTATTGTAGAAAGAGCTATATTTATATATACAAGCAGAAACTTACTTATCAACATATACTTTAACTATACCGCTACAAAGTTGGAAGTACTTTTTGATTTTACAATACAGCTTTTGAGATTCAGTTTTTATAATTTTCTTGTTGACTGGCGAGACGGTATCTTTTTTTTGGATGCTGTTAGTGCTCAAAAAAACGACTCTAGATTGTCTAAAGTGGCAAAGTTTATAGCTAGAATCTTCATCTATATTATTGCCGCCATAATTTTAATTCCGTGCATTATATCAAATATAGCAACTTCACTAATACCTGGTCTTATTTTTTATTACATCAATAAAGATTTCTTTGATCAGAAAGACACAAGTATAGAAGTAAATGAAGTTAAAGTGGAGAATGAACAAGAGTACAAAAAACGTATCAAAGGAGAAGTTGATAAATTAGAGCAACAGGATGAGGGCCAACCAGATATAGAAGTAATATCCAGAGTAATGAAAGATAAACAAGCTATAGATCGAACTGTTGTAGCAAGGATTGCAAATGATGATGTCAAAGACGGTAAAGGAATAATACGAACAACTACAGATGATCGCAATGTAACTATGAAGGGAATCTTTGCTGGAAATCTTCTTAATAAAACAGAGGGCTTTGCTGCTGGTTTTGGCTTTCAATGTACACTTCTTGAAGAGGAAAAAGGTGTAGATCTCCAACTTGGCTTTTACGCACGCACTGAACCTGATAAAAAACAAGCAATTGAAAGCTTGGAACAAAGTGAATCAGTACGAACTTTGCTCTCTGGCGACGGTGGAATATTGTCTATAGAGCAACACAGTAGCACACGACAGCTCTAATTCTAGGGTAGCCTTGGTGAGGTTTTATGAACTATACACTCCCAGTTAAGAAGATACTTTCAGCATATCTCCACCTACTTGCACTTCTTTCGGTTCGTCCATTTTAGTGCTAGGCTTTGATATTGAACTTCTTGCATAACCATTGCTTACATCAGTAGCCCATTCCTCTTTGTCATTCTAGCGCGTACTGTACAAACATTAAAATATAAAATAATTTGTACCAAGAAGAAAGATGTCATGCAAGACTGGTTCACTTTATGACGGCAGTGCTTGGCACATATAGCTAACCCAAGAAAGGTTTCCCTACGTCATACCGCGATTCATTCGCGGTATCTCAGCATAGATTCCGCTAACGAGTAGCGGTATGACGAATTTGTTGTTTTTCAAATTGTAGGTAAACCTAAGCCACTTTAGCTATAGCTGTACGAACATTCATTTTTGAGGGTGAACTGCACAGCAAATGGTGTAATTCCAGTAGCCCTTCGTTGTCATCTCAGTGCTCCTTCCTTTTGTCATCCCATTCTGGAATCCAGAAAACTTAACTTTAAATAAGTGGCTGCATCTAGATTCCAGCGTCACGCGCTGAAACCCCTACGTCATACCACCGCGGCGCTAACACGTAGCGGAATGACGGTTGTAGTTTAGCTATAAAATTTAAGAAAATATTTAAGAAATTTACCAAATAAAAAAAAGGCAAAAGAAGCCCTAGTCACTGTCTATTTTCAGTATTGGCGTTTTTAAGCCTTAAACGCTGCAATTTAGCTGCTTTTAAGTGCAACTAACCTTAGCTAAAATGTTTAAGAAACTTACTGGGCAGAAAAAAAAGGCAAAGAAAACCTGTGGTAGCTAGTTATTACACTCTCTATTTTAAAATTTGACGTTGGGTGATGTCTTGAACGCTTTATAAGCGCGTTTCAGCTTGAAAACCTAGAAATTTTATAAAGACATACGGTGCACATAGTGCAAAAAATTAAACAATAGTACGCCAAATACAAGTTTTCTTGTCATTTTAATCCGCTGCAGAGATTGCGAAGTTAAATAAAATAGCTTCAGTACTATGATAAGAGGACTGGCGGAATTTGTCAAGTCGTTTCTCAACGCGCTGCCAAAAGTTTGTTATGCAAGAAGTCTATTGCTTACAACTGTATAGATGTTTAAAGTTTTAGGGCAATTTGCATAGCAGACGATGTAGCATTTATCACTTTTGCGCATATAATTTACATGCTATAACTTGAGCTTTGGTAGGTATAGTGCAAAGAAGTAAAATTAAAGTAGAAATAAAAAAATTATCACACGGAGAAGACCTGCCTCTTCCATACTATGCAACTATGCAGAGTGCTGGTATGGATCTTTATGCTGCACTGGATAGCTCTGTGATTTTAAATCCATCTGAAAGATTACTTATTCCAACTGGAATTGTAATTGCAATACCAGATGGTTTTGAAGGACAAGTTCGCCCGCGTTCTGGCCTTGCTGCAAAACATGGGATCACTGTCTTAAATTCTCCGGGCACTATAGACTCTGATTATCGAGGCGAGGTCAAAGTTTGCCTAATTAATCTAGGTAATCAACCATACGAAATAAAAAGGGGAGATAGAATTGCACAAATCCTTATTGCTCCTGTACCTCAGGTAATTTGGGATGATACAGAAGAATTCTGTACAGAAGAAACTGACCGAAATGCAGGGGGATTCGGCTCAAGTGGCAGGTAGTGTATGCAAACGCTGTCTGTCAGTTAGTTTTTACATTAAAAGTTTCTTGACTGCAGTGATTTTTTACATATAATTTTAAGTATATTAATAATTTATTAAACGAGGTCGTTTATGTTAACTTTGACAAACTATCATGGTAAACTCCACAAAATGAACACTGCACTTGTTGTACTTACTACTCTGTATGCTATAGGCGCAGCAGTAGCACTTTCATCACCTTATTGGGTGTCTTCAACTTCAATTTCTAGCTCCACTTGCAGCTTTTGCAGCTACACCACTTGGAATGGGTATATTAGCAGCCGTTGCTGTTGCACTAATTGGTTTAGCAATTTATGCTATCAACAAAAACAATGAAATATCTGAGCTGAAAGCTCCGAAGATTGTTATTAAGGATAGTAAAGCAATGTTACAAGTAACAGAAAAAGAGCGTGAGTATATAGAAGCAAACAACCAAAATAAGGATAAAGAAGGTAATGCTGTGGTAGGTGAATATCGTATAGATTTCACTAACTCAGAAGGCAAAAAGTACTATGTTATCGTTACAAGTGAGAAGAGTACAAAGCAAGGCGATGTTGTGTTCTTATCTATAAAGTCACAAGAAATGAAAGGTGACGATGGTAAATATGTTGCAATAAATGAAAGTGATCTATTGAAAGCGTTAGGTTTAGGCACCGAAGAAACTGATGGTAAGGTGTTTAACACTTATTTAGAAAAAGTTGTTGTTCAACAAGTTACTAAAGGAAAAGGAGAAGGAAAAGACTAGACAGCTAAGTATAAAAGAGGTAGACCAAGTCTGCCTCTTCTGTTCTTCTAGAAAATCCCTGAATTGTATCCCAAAAAGTTCAATAACTTAGAGAGGTTATTTTTGCAAGCCAAATTGTCTTATTTCATCTACTTTCTTTGCAGGCGGGAGCGTTGTCCTAAACGCTTTGCACAGTTGCACATGTAGTATGGTACGGGTGGCAAAACACTCACTAAACAATTCAATAGGTGATTCCCGTCATACGAATGCAAAGTCCACCGCGGTTTGCTACAGCCCAAACTCTTCATTGATTTTATCAACTATTTCTTGTGGAGGATCTTCTCCCCATCCTGAATATAAAATCTCTCCATAATCTGCAACATCCATAGAGCCAGTTCTGCTTTTTGCAAGAAACATTTCTCTTTTTTTGCTATCAACCAATACATAGTGCCACGCTGATTTTCCACGATCTTTACCACGCACTAAATATATGAGATCTGATCTACTTTTCCTTGTCCTCTTAGCAAAAGATCCTTCTCCATCATCAGTTTCTTCCTCTATCTTTGTGCGTTTTACACTTGCACTTTCAGAAAAAGCCTCTTGAGGGGCAGGCCTTTTACCTGCCAACTCAGAAATTTTGCCTTTTTCTCCCAATACACGCTCCTTGGTATTTCCAGATGAATATCTGCTGGCGAATCCTCCTCCTGAATTGCTGCCGGAATTTTCATCACTAGAAGTCTTTTTTGCAAAACGCTTAGTAAACGAATTATTGTTGTTATCTTCTGCCATAAAAATCTCCTAATTTTAGATTGTAGAACCTAAATTTTTACTACACCCTATCATATATTAATTAATTTAATATAAATGAGGAACAATATAGTAATTATTACAGGAATTACAGCTTCAGGTAAATCAGAATTATGCGATAACCTGATAAAAAGATATAATAATATTAGCATAATAAATTGTGATTCAAAGCAGGTATATGAAGAAATTCCCATAATTACTGCTCAACCGCCAAAGCAAGAAGAATTTTATAAATTATATGGTTATGTTTCAGCAAAAGAGAATTATTCTGTGGGTCTGTGGTTAGAGGATTTGAAGAAGGAAGTCAATAACGCGCTAGAAAATTCACAAATACCTGTCATCACTGGAGGAAGTGGGCTTTATACCAGCAGTTTAGTCAAAGGCCTATCATCAATACCAAAAATAAGCCAGGAAGTAAGAAAAAATGTAAGTGAATTAAGGGAAAATTTAAGTAAAGAAGAGTTCTACAAGTTAGTGCTCAGTAAAGACCCGCAAATTCAAGACAAAGTATTTATGAACGACTCGCACCGCCTTTCAAGGGCACTTGAAGTTATCACTGAAACTGGCAAATCAATCTTTGTATGGCAAAAAAATAGACAGCCTCCTTTATTCAATAATTTTAAGATATATACAATTCTGCCTGAACGTGAAGATGTATACCAAAAAATAAATTTTCGTTTTACTACAATGATTGAAAATGGAGCGATTGATGAAGTAAAAAAGCTACTTAGTATGAACCTAGCTCCACATTTGCCAGCTATGAAGGCACATGGAGTGCCGGAAATTATGAAGTACTTGAAAGGTGAGATCACTTTAGATGAAGCAATACAAATCGCTCAAGCTAACACAAGGCACTATGCGAAACGCCAGTATACCTGGTTTAAAAATCAATTTCCGAGTTCTGAAGTAATTGATTGTGCAAACAAACCAATAGAGTTCGAGATATTTTAATCGTTATCAAGGCACAATTCCATGTTCATTACTGGGGACAGGAGGTTTTACATTTTTCAGATAGCTGTTTACTTCTAGTGGATTACCCAAATTGTGTTTTATTTCTGTTTCAAACTTAAATCCTAGCTTCTCGCAGAATTCGTAAAAATACTCCTTAATGACATCAAATAAATTTCTGCCATCAATTTTGTAATCTCTCAATTTTCGGGAAACCTTGAGTGACAATTTGCCACCTCCGTATTTCACATTTCCATCATTTCTATCATTTTGAGACTCAAGTGTGAATCCTACTGAGAGCGACATATTAAATATTGCTTTTCTATTTTCTCTGAGAATATCTACAAGTATCGTTGTAGTTTTACACTCGACTTTTACAGAATTTGAATTTCTACAATCAATGTACACTTTTCTATCAACATTACTGCCATTAACATTCATAAATAATGCATGTTTAGTCAAGAGTTCAGCCATAAACGGTGCATATATAGATTCATACCCTGCTTGATTACAATTAGTGATTAGTTCTTCTAGAATAGGATCGCTCGGAATTTGAGCTCCAGCATATTTAAATAGCTCTATAAAAACTTGCCTTGCAAGCAGTCGGTAGTCTTTATTTTCATCTCCTTCTTTCGGTAATAGGTGAGTGTACTCTTTGCCTAGATTGTAAAATCTTTTAACCTCCTCTTTATACTGGTCAGTTTTTTTATCCTGGTCAGTTTTTTTATCAGCGGGAGTTTCTAGATTTTCATAGTGTTCTTCCCAAATTTTGTCAAATTCTTTTTTATCTCTGTTTATCAATGCTTTAGTTAAAATTTTGTCTATAATTTTACCGTTAATAACAATACCCATTCTCTGAAAATCTAAGAACATTGTTTCACCAGAGCTCGCTGAGGTATTCTTTTTACCAGCTCTTAGCTGACTAAAATCAACATTTTTTGCTTGAGCCATTAATGTAGCTACTGGATTGGTACCATTTATTCCTGTCATAGAACTTTAAACTATTAACATCATAATTAATTATATCATAAATTATTAATAATTCAATAAAATACCTGCTATAAACCCTATGATAGCAAATATAGTTAGGGGTAAGCCTAAATTACTTTAGCTATAAACATTAAGAAATTTACCAAATAAAAAAAAGGCAAAAGAAACCCCGTGATGGTTGGCTATTTACCATGTACTAAAATATCGGCGTTCTTTTTATTCTAAAACGCTTGATTAAGAGCGATTTAGCCACTTTTAATTTGCAGCTAACCTACATCGCAAGTGTTTAAGAAATTTACTAAGCAGGAAAAAAGGCAAAGAAACCCCGCGGTAGCTAGCATTCAAATTCTCCCTTGTCAATTTGACGTTTTTTGATGTCTTAAACGCTTTATAAGCCCGTTTCAGCTTGTATGGGTAAAAACCCAGAAGTTTTATAAAGACATGCGGTGCACGTAGTGCGAAAAATTAAACATGAGACGCCAAATACCCTAAGTTTTTTGTCATTAACCTGCACAGATTGCGAAGATAAATAAATAGCTTCAGTACCATGATAAAAGGACTGGCGGAGTTTGTCAAGTCGTTTTTCCAACGCGCTGCCAAAAGTTTTTATGCAAGAAGTCTATTGCATGGAACCCAGTGCTGGAGCACTGGGTTCTGGCGGAAGTTGCCCTCACATCACAATGTTTTTACAGTTGTGTGTCACGCATGACAACTTTGGAGCCACACGGGAGCAATTGCTCCAAGGTTTCATTTACTTAGAATCCACCCATACCGCCTGCACCCATAGGAGATGAAGCGTTTTCATCTTTGTTTGGTATATCAACTATCATAGATTCAGTAGTAATAAGCATACTTGCAACAGATATAGCCGTTTCAAAAGCGATACGGACCACCTTTACTGGATCAATAACACCGGCAGTAAATGCGTTAGCGTAATTCATGACCTCAACGTTATATATAAGCTCTTTATCATTCTGCTTAATCAAATAATCAATTATAACAGCAGACTCAAGACCAGCATTTTTAACTAATCTTTTGATTGGAGCACTGAGAACTTTCTTGATAATATTTATACCTATTTGTTCTTCATCACTTCCACCTTTTAGCTTATCAAGAACAGATGAAGCATAAAGAAGCGCAACTCCACCACCTGGAACTATACCTTCTTCAATTGCAGCTCTTGTCGCATGCAGTGCATCCTCAACTCTATCTCTACGTTCTTTAACTTCTACTTCAGTTGCTCCGCCAACTTTGAGCACAGCAACACCACCTGATAATTTTGCTAAACGCTCTCTTAGCTTTTCTTTATCATAATCAGAAGTTGAAGTTTCAATTTGAGACTTGATCTGTTCGATTCTAGCTTTCACGCTGTCAGAGTCGCTATTTTCACTGACAATTGTGGTATTGTCTTTAGTGATTTTAACATTTTTAGCAGTACCAAGATCTTCAAGCGTGAGATCTTCCATCTTGATGTCAAGTTCATCTTTTATGACGTGCTTAGCGCCTGTTAAAACTGCTATGTCTTTGAGCATCTCTTTTCTTCTGTCGCCAAAACCTGGAGCTTTCACTGCAGCAACTTTTAGACCACCGCGCAATTTGTTGATGACTAACATTCTTAATGCTTCACCTTCAATATCTTCTGCAATAATAAGTAAAGGCTTACCAGACTTAACAACAGCCTCAAGAATAGGAAGTAAAGGTTCGCTAATATTAAGTTTTTTTTCGGTAATTAATAGATATGGATCATCAAGCTCCACAATCATTTTTTCATCGTTTGTAATAAAATACGGAGAAAGATAACCGCGATCAAACTGCATACCAGTAGTAAGCTCAACTTCTAACTCTTTTGAACCCTTACTTTCTTCAACAGTAATAACACCCTCTTTTCCAACTTTCTTAACGGAATCAGCGATACTGTTACCTATCTCCTTATCACCATTTGCAGAAATTATTGCAACTTGTGCTACTTCATCCATCTTCTCCAAAGAAATTGTGCGAGACATTGACATAATTTCTTTTAATATTACATCTTTTGCCTTTTGCATCCCGTTTTTGATGCTAACACGATCGTTTCCAGCAGCAATTGATTTTGAAGCCTCCGTTATCATGTTGCTAGTTAGTATTGAACACGTTGTTGTGCCATCACCAACTTTATCGTTGCATTGAGAACAACTTTGAGCAAAGATGCTTGTTATTGCAGCATTTAATGGTTTTTCAGGTTTGATACCCTTCATTACCTTATAACCGTCCTTTGTAATTTCCGGTGCTCCATAGGGCTTATTAATCCCTACCGTTTTTCCTCTGGGCCCTGCAGTTACTGCTACCGTTGAGTCTACTATTGCTGCAACTTCACGAAAAGCTTCTTGCAACTGCTCACCTGATACTACTACATTAGTCATTTTTATCACCTCTTGTTAAAAAAAAATTTAGAAAACTATAATAAAATCATTTACAATGCGCTATATTGCGCTTTGTTTCAGTTTAGTAAAAATAAAGACTGCTACTCATTAACAATAGCAAGTATATCGGACTCCTTCATCACGATAAACTTTTCATCATTATGTTCTATTTCTGTACCAGTCCATTGGCGATATAGCACTGTATCACCATCTTTTACAGTTAAAGCTATGCGTTCGCCACTTGAATTGCGTGAACCTTTACCAATTTTTATAACTTTACCTTTAGTAGGTTTCTTTTCAACGTTCGATGGAATTACGATCCCACCTTGCTTTTTTTCGCTGATAGGCTTTACTAGCACACTATCATCCAATACATTTAAGTTTACATTTGACATTTGTTTTTCCTCATCAACAAATTAACCTATAAGTTTATATATATACTCGTAAGTTAGATTTCAAGGGCTGAAACTTGTAAAATATCGAAAAGGTAAAGAATGACTTTGAAAATAGTCTAATGCTGTATAATAGAACTTAGATTTATTTATAGAAGTTTTATGAGTTATATACCATTGCCGAATCGTGGTGTAGTAGTGCTATATGGGCCTGATACTAGAGATTTTCTCCAGGGTATTATAACAAATGATATTAATAAATTGAATAGCCAAAAAGCTATTTACTCTTTATTACTTAGCTCCCAGGGAAAATATCTATACGATTTTTTTCTTATTGAATACGGTAAATATATCCTCTTGGAATGCGAAAATATGCACTTGCAGCAAATAATAGAAAAACTAGATTTGCTTAAAACTTATTTGAGAGTGAAGATTAAAGACGTTAGTGCGCTATATAAGGTTGGAGTTTTGTTTAATACTAAGTCAACGGAGTGTAGTAGTGAGTCACAAGTTATTTTTCAAGATCCAAGGCACAAATCGTTGGGAATGAGGATAATACATAAGGGTGAAATGAAGGAGCCAGTCGGAGATTCTACTGAATATGAAAAAGTTAGAATTCAAAATCTCGTTCCAGATGGAGCAAAAGATATGGTACAAAATTCATCGTTTCCGCTGCAATATTTAATCGATAAGGTAAACGGTATAAGCTTTAGCAAAGGATGCTATATAGGTCAGGAAGTTGTAAATCGAATGAGGAGACAAGAAATATTCAGAAGAAAACTTTATCTTGTTGAGGGGAGTGGCACACTGCCCAATATCGGCACTAAAGTGACAAATGAAAATAATGAAGAAATAGGGGAACTGCGTTCTAGTGTAGACAACATTGGACTTGCACTACTTTATACTGGAAAGAGTCATGCAAATTTATATGCCAATGGGGTTAGGTGTGTTAAGATGTTGTGAAAGGTTAAAACCTTAAGGTAGCGCATATAAAAGCGGGGCTAAAAACCACTTGACAAACTCCGCCAGTCCTCTTATCATGATACTGAAGCTATTTATTTGACTATGCATGTTGATACTCCTATAAAAAATTTATATTGTTGAATTTGCCATTTTTAAAATCCATCAGAATTTTAATAGTTTCTGGTTTATCCTCAAATAAATATTTGCCCTTGGCTTTACTATCATCTTTTCGCATTTTAATTTTGCCACTATTAATTCTATGGTAGAGCCAATTCCTAGAAACTTTGAGGATCTTTGCAACTTGTGTAACAGTAAGGTAGCCAGGTGCAAGAAGATATGGTTGATGTCTTTTTCGAAAAATATTATTTTTTAATCGAATACTTTCGACTGTACTTCTTAAAACAACATTTTTCTTTGGAGAGCGATATCCTTGTTTTTCTAAGTACTTGGCAATTTCTATATCTGATTTACCCTACTTACTTAATTTTATTATAAGCTGTTCCATTTCTGTTGCTGTGGTTAATTCATAAAAGGATTTTACTGGAGTAGGAACATGAAAAGTAGTAGTTTCTCCACCATGCCATACAATACGTATTTGTAAGCAATCGCGTTTGATTCGGTGTGCTACTACCTTATCAATTATGCAACGAAGAAAGGATTTTTGCTGTTGACTTGACAGAACTGACTTATTCCAAATTTCAGGCAATTTCTTACCTATATCTAAAAATACTGTTTTCAGTTCTTCAGATAACTGAGGAGCAGGTTTGCTTGGACATTGACGTTCAAAAGTAATTTCCGCTTGCTTGAGTTCATTTAATGCTTGTTCCCAACGTCTTTCAAGTTCTGCAGCTACAAGACGATTATCAGGATCAACTTGATTAAATTGTCGTTCTGCCAACTTAGCTTGGTAGCTCAGACGTTCTAATTGTTGCAAATGTACTTTATTAAGCGCTTGTTCAGATTGTGACTGTGAATCAATAGCATTAGTATAAGCATCTAATTCGATTTGACTAAGTGCTGCAAAAAATTTAGAAACCACTGCACAATCGATAATATCAGTTAGTAAACGCTGACATACAGGTTCATGATATTTTCGTTGCAGGTAATTACACATATAATAGTTTCTTTCTTTATATCGCATTGTCATTTTGTATCCACATTCTCCACAATAGATTATTCCCTGCAATAATGCTTCTCCTGATCTAGCTATACCACGCGTGCTATTATATTTATACTTTGCATAATTGTCTTTTAGTATCATCTGAATTTTTATAAAGCTTTCCCAATCTATATAAGCTGGATATTTATCTTTTATTAAAACTTTCCATTCTTCCATTGGTATGCGTTTTGTTGTTTTTTCAGCAGAGAATATTTTATGACTTCTAGTACGACCATAAACAAATGCTCCAGCATAAGCTGGATTTTTAAGTATCGAGAGAATTTTTCCACGTGTTGGTTTTTTCCATTGCAGCTCTTTAAATGTGTCATATCTAGGAATAGTAAGTTGATGGTCATTAAAATGCTTTAGAATTTTTGATGCTGCTCGTTTCTCTAGAAAAGTCTCAAAAATAAGCTTAATACGATGCTGAACTTCAAGATTAGGATCCTTATGTACTGAGTCGTCTAGGTAACGAACAAGGCCAACTGGAAGAGACAAGGCTAAATCACCTCGTGCTGCTTTATTCAATAATCCAGCATTTAGTCGAGCTCTTATAGTAGATAATTCCATTTCAGCAAGTTGCCCTTTTAGACCCAGTAACAACCGACCATTAATGCTACCAGGATCATAGATACCATCCCGATCAGCTATTAAACACTGTTTATAGCCACATATATCCAGTAACGGATACCAATCAGAGCAATTCCGTGATAAACGGGTTACATCATAAGAGAGTATGATTCCTACTTTTCCTAAAGTGACTTTAGTAACAAGTTCTTTAAATCCTTCACGCTTTTCAACACTAGCACCAGTTATACCAAGATCAGTGTCAATTATAATAATACTATCAGCTTTCCAGCCAAGATCAATTGCCCTTTGTTTCAGCGCATACTGCAACTCTAGACTTTCTTGATTGCTTAATATTTGATGATGTGTTGATTGTCTGATGTAAATTATTGCTTCGCGTGCTAAATGTTGTGCTGTGATTAGCTCTGATGTACTCATGGATAACCTCTTTGGATACTAATAATATATTTTCTAAAACTTCTGACTTAAAACGTTGCGGCATTTTCTGCCACACTTGACATGGTTTACATGGCATAATTTATACTCCTTTGCTATAGAAACAAACTCGTATAATGAAGTCCATGTTAACTTGCTGGTGAGAAAATCTTGCTTACTAGCTAAGTTAGTAGAAAAAAATGGAATATGTAGAGTGATGTTATCACGATAAATAACAGATACATTACCACCTTTGTAGGCTGTTGAACTGAAAGATGATACGGGAAAAGTTTTGCCAAACAGTGGATGTGTTGGATCTGTAACTGTAATTTCTTTGGCTACTTGATTGTTGAAGGGGGTATTAAGGTGATTGATCGTTTATCTTCAGTCTGTGCAGATAAAACGACAAAAAAACTTAGTATATCTGGCGTGTCATATTTAATTTTTTGCACTATGTGCACCGTATGTCTTTAAAAAAACTTCTAGGTTTTTACCTACACAAGCTGAAACGCGCTTATAAAGCGTTTAAGACAGTATAGTACGCCAATTTGCAGGATTAGAGAGTAAGCACTATCTAAACACGGGATTTCTTTTGCCTTTTTTCTGCTTAGTAAATTTCTTAGCATCTAAGCTAAGGGTCTGTTGCAGTTTAAAAGTCGCTAAATTGCAGCGTTTAAGACTTAAAAAACGCCAATACAGAAAATAGACAGTGACTAGGGCTTCTTTTGCCTTTTTTTCTATTTAGTAAGTTTCTTAAGATTAGCAAAAGAGATATCATCCCAGTCTTGGATCCAGAAAACTTAACTTTAAATGAGTACACCAAGTGGTTGAACAATAGACTTCTTTCAAAATTGGCAAACAAGGGAAAAGAAGTATAAAATCAGATATTTTAAGGTATGAGATATAAAGAAATAGAAAAGTTGGAAGGAAAGAAATTTAGGCGCTTAACAGGGGAAAAAAAGGGAACATTTAAGCGAATGGTGGAAATTTTGGATGAGGAGGATAAAAGAAAAAAAGCTAGAAGTGGAAGAAAAAGCAAACTTTGCGTAGAAGATAGGTTGCTTATGGCATTAGAATATATGAGGGAATATCGAACGTATTTCCACATTGGTCAAAGTTATGGCATGAGTGAAAGTAACTGTTTCAAAATAATAAGATGGGTAGAAGACACGCTAATAAAACATCCAGATTTTTCATTACCGGGAAAAAAAGAGCTATTAAAGGGTAATGTAGAATATGAAGTTTTGGTAATAGATGGAACTGAAACACCAGTAGAGAGGCCAAAAAAAAGCAAAAATGCTTCTACTCTGGAAAGAAAAAAAGGCATACTATAAAAACGCAAGTAGTAGCAGAGAAGAAGAGTAAAAAAGTAATATGTACATCTTTCTCGAAAGGTAGGAAACACGATTTTCGGATATTTAGGGAATCAAAGGTAGCAATATTGCCGGAAACTAAAATCTTAGCTGATGCCGGCTACAGAGGAATGCAAAAAATACATAAAAATGTTGTATTACCTCACAGGAAAACGAAAAAGAATCCGTTAAGCAAAGAACAAAAAAAAGAGAACAGAACACTTATGAGCCAAAGGGCAATTGTTGAAAACGTAATTGGCTTATTAAAAAGGTTTAAAATCATTTCCGATAGATATAGAAACCGACGAAAACGTTTTGGTTTAAGATTTAATTTGATTGCTGCTATCCACAATTTTGAGCTCCTTACGTGAATTTTGAAAGAAGTCTAATGTTGTTGGAAAAATTGCTGTTTACGATCAATGCGTCTATCATATTGGATAATTCTATTGCTGTAGAAAGCTTACCACTTCCTGAAAAGCCAATAATATATACGAAGAATCCTGTTATTTGTTTTTTTGTATTAATGTTTATCATATTGTTTATAATGTTAAAATCTATATTCATAATAACATGAAACTTAAGCTTTAAAACATTTGAAACATTATATAGAAAATTATTTTTATAGTTAAGATATTATGTAATTAAAAAACATAAGTTCTATAATGGATCAATAACGTGTGGCCGAAGAAGCAATGTTTTAGAACCTGTTTAAAATCTCGAAAGGATAAGGTAAAATAGGGGTAGATTAAGAATGAGGTATATCTATGCGAAAAAGTTATCCAAGTGATATAAGTCGAGAGCAATTTGAAAAAATCAAACCAATTCTGGAGAGTAGCAGGAGGAAAACAAAACCAAGAAAACTTGATTTATATGATGTATTTTGTACAGTATTATACGTCCTAAAAAGTGGTTGCCAGTGGAGGATGTTGCCAAAAGATTTTCCAAGGTGGGAGAGCATATATTATTATTTTCAAATGTGGAATAAAAAGGATGGAGAAGAACCAAGTTTGTTGGAATTAGTCTTAAAAAAAATTAGTTGGAGAGGTCCGTATCAACAATGGTCGGAAAGAGAAAACCAGTTTCTGCATAATTGATGCTCAAAGCGTTAAAAACGCAGATACTGCTGAAAGAAAGGGTTATGATGCAGGTAAAAAGATTTCAGGTATAAAGCGTCATATCGCAGTTGATACACAGGGCTTGCCACATGCAATTCATATAACAACGGCAGAAGCAACTGATCGTAGCAGTGCTGTAAAAATGGTGGGAAATGCTAAAGAAAACCTCTCTGAAGTCAAAAATATACTCGTTGATGCTGGCTATACAGGAGAAAATTTTGCAACACAAATAAAAGTAACTATTGGTGCAGCTGTTGAGGTAATAAAACGAAGCGAATTACATACCTTTGCTGTATTGCCAAAAAGATGGGTTGTTGAGCGGTCTTTTGCTTGGTTGGAAAAATGCAGGCGATTGTGGAAAAACTGTGAGCGAAAACTCAATACTAGCCTACAAATGGTCGTTCTTTCCTTCGTTTCTCTCTTATTGCGAAGATTTTAAACAGGTTCTTACACATATCATTTAGAACAAGCGTGCAAAACTCAATGTTTAACATTAGCAATGAATAGGGAGTTATCAATTCCGAGTGAGGAAATTTGCTCAAAAGCTGTAAAGGATCTTTTATCTTTTGAAAGCAATCTTGGTGAGAGAGATTGGCATGCATGGGTTAGACTAATCAAAGATAAGCTGTAAGAGGCTCCTTTTTAATCCTAAATAAATTTATTAGTTTATTACATGTCTCTTTTCATGTATAAATCTATAGCAAGTTTGTACGAAAGGTTGTTTTATGAACAAAATTATAGAAATCAGAGCACCAAAAACTCTTGGTGGTGAATCAGTTACGGAAGGTATAGTAAAAATAAAGAAAAATATTGGTGAAGCAGTAAAAGTAGATGACTTAATCTTTGAAATTGAAACTGACAAAACAGCACTCGAGTTAACTGCAGAAGCTTCAGGACAAATAACTGAGTTTCTTGTAAAAGAAGATGATGTGATAAGTCCTGATCAATTGTTAGCGAAGTTTTCCGTGGGAGAAGTAAAAGAGGAAGCGAGAAAAGAAGATAAAAGCGAAAGTTCTGCTAAAAAAGATGCTCCATCAGCTCGTAAGATTATGGAGGAAAATGCAATCAGCGCAGAAAACGTTAAAGGAACTGGCATGGGGGATAGAATAACAAAAGCAGATGTGATAGGTCATATGAACAAAGCTGAACAACCTGCAATAAAACAATACGAATTGCCAAAAAGTGTAGCAAGTGGAGAACGAAGAGAAGAACGAGTAAAAATGAGCAAAATAAGACAAGTAATTGCCGCTCGTTTGAAGGCTTCGCAAAATACTGCTGCGATACTGACCACGTTCAATGAAATTGACATGAAAAATGTGATGGATCTGAGGGCGAAATATAAGGACGCCTTTGAAAAAAAATATGGAATAAAATTGGGTTTCATGTCGTTTTTTATAAAGGCAGCGGTGCAAGCATTGAAAGAGATCCCTGAAATTAACGCTGAAATCTCAGGCGATGAGATCATATATAAACATTACTATGACATAGGTGTTGCTGTTGGCACCGATAAAGGTCTTGTTGTGCCGGTTATTCGGAGTGCTAATCAGATGTCATTTGCGGAAATTGAGTTGACTTTAGTTGCTCTTGGCAAAAAAGCTCGCGAAGGTAAGCTGCAAGTGTCAGAAATGGAAGGTGCAACATTTACCATCTCAAACGGCGGAGTATACGGTTCGCTCCTTTCTACTCCCATAATAAACCCTCCGCAATCTGGAATACTTGGAATGCATTCAATACAAAACAGGCCAGTTGCTGTTGGTAATGCAGTAGAAATCAGACCTATGATGTACATTGCTCTCTCTTACGATCACAGAATAGTTGATGGCAAAGGAGCAGTAACTTTCCTTGTCAAAATAAAAAATTACATAGAAGATCCAAATAGATTAGTTTTGGAAGTGTAGCTCAAATGAGTTGTTGTTAATTCAGTATTGCTAAAAACCTAAATGTCATCCAGTTCTGCCAATAGTTTAGCAACTTCCAAGTGATTCGAGTCGCGATGTTTCTTAAAGATGGATAAGGTCCGTGTAATCAACTCCTTTTGTTTCTTACGGTCACCTAGAGCACCATAAGTGTTAATAAGGTTTACTATTGTTATGGCAGCTTGAAAATGATTATAGCTGTAATGTCTCTTAACATTAGATAAAAAAGCCTGTTCAAGTTGCTTCTTTTTATGATCATCACCTAAGGCACCATAATTAATACTTAGTTCTGCCAGTAGTTGAATAATAACTTCAAAAATGATCCGAGTCACAATGTTTCTCAAGGATAAATAAAGCCCGTTCAAGCAACTCCTTTTTTTTCTTATGATCACCTAGATCCCCATAAGAGTTACCGAGATTTGTCAGTGTAATAGCCACTTCAAAATGTTCAGGTCCATAATGTTTTTCTTGAATTGCTAAAGTTAATTTAAGCAACTCCTTTTTTTTCTGATGATTATCTAAATCCCCATAAGCGTTACCTAAGTTTGCCAGTGTTTTAGCAACTATAAAATGATCAGAGCCATAATGTCCCTTAAGGGTGGAAAGCTTGTTCAAGCAACTCTTTTGCTTTCTGAGGGTTACCTAAATCCCTGTAAACGTTACCTAGATTTGCTAGTGTCCTAGCCATTTCAAAATGATCAGAGCCGTGATATTTCTCTTGAATTGCTAAAGCCCGTTCAAGCAACTCTTTTGCTTTTTGAAAATTACCCAGAGCACGATAAACTATACTAAGGTTTGTCAGTGTTACAGCAACTTGAAAATGATCAGGCCCAAAGAGTTTCTCTTTAATTGCTAAAGCTCGTTCAAAAAATTCTTTAGCTTTTTGGTGATCATCTAAATCCCCATAAGCAGTGCCGAGGTTCTCTAGTATAATAGCTACTTCAAAATGACCGGGTCCATAATGTTTTTCTTGAATTGCTAAAGCCTGTTCAAGCAACTCTTTTGCTTTCTGAAGATTACCTAGATCCCCATGAGTATTACCTAGGTTTGTCAGCAATTTGGCAACTTTGAAATGATCAGAACCGTAATGTGTCTTGTTAATTGTTAAAGCTCGTTCAAGCAACTCCTTTTTTTTCTGATGATTACTTAAATCCCCATAAGCGTTACCTAGATTTGTCAGTATAATAGCGATTTCAAAATGGTCAAAACCATAATGTTTCTCTTGAATTGCTAAAGCCTGCTCAAGCAACTCTTTAGCTTTCTGAGGATTGCCTAAATCCCCATAAGCTGCACCTAGGTTTGTCAGTGTAATAGCTACTCCAAAATGTTCAGGCAATGGCATCAACTTAAGGAAAATGTCAGTGATTGTATATAAAAATTCTCTCTAAAATTTTTACCATTAAATTACCCAAAAGCTGCAATAAAGAGCACTTTTGTTTCTGTTTTATTTCAACAAAGAAGTCTAAAATGTGTCCTTTTTAGGTGAAACATGCAAAAAGGAAAAAGTCTTATTCTACAAATTAAAAATATAATATACTCGAAAACTTTTCAGAGAATCCATTGTGTTGGAAAAAACAGTTTCACACGAACAAGAAAACTTCCTTTTACGACAGTATTTTCTATGATTTTAAAGTTAATTAAGAAAAGTTTAGGAATAGAATGTGAACTTATGGATCCATTAAGTTCCACCCTCAAAGCAAGCTTTTTCTAAAGCAAGATATAAATACAGGTTTTAAAGAATTATTAGAGCTAAGCATCCAAACAGCCTATCAAGATGAGCCTGAGTATGGAACCTGGAGAGGCTATAGACTTATTGCAGCAGATGGCTCTGGTATTCGATTACCCAACTCTGAAGAAATTGTATCCGAGTTTGGCCGTTTTAAACCAAATGGAACAACAGGCACAATGCCACCATTGGCAAGAGTGTCTTTGTTTGTTGATTTGTGTACTTCACTGATTTGCAGTGCTCGTCTTGCAGCTTGGAATATAGGCGAACAAACGTTGGCGGAAGAGCAATTACCCGAAGTTGTCACTCAAATGCGTTCATTAAATCAAGAGAGACTATTATTTATCTATGATCGTGGTTATCCTTCAGTAAAATTCATTCAGCAGCATTATGATTTGAAAGTAGACTTTATTTTTCGCTTGCAAAAAAGAAATTATAGCAAGCTATGGGAACGGATCTTATCTGGCGAACTAGATTTTGATTTTTGACCTTACCCAGAAAAAGTAGAGAGGAAGTTAAGCCATTTTTGAAGTAAAATAAAACATGATTATGAGGGCTTATTATGGTAAAGAACAGAAAAAATTACACAGTGGAATTTAAATTAGAGGCAATAAAGTTGGTAAAGGAAACGGGGCAGTCAGCAAGCAAAATAGCTAAAGATTTAGGAATAGATAACAGTACACTAAGTGACTGGATAAAAAAATATAACGAAAAAGGATCAATAGAAGAAGCATTTCCTGGTAAGGGAAAGTTGGCACCATGTGATAAAGAAAAGTTTGAATTAAAGAAAGAACTAACAAGAGTTACTAGAGAAAGAGACATTTAAAAAAAAGCCCTGGGATATTTTGCAAGTCACAAAGAGTAAAATATTTATTTATCAAAAAGCATGGAAACTACTATAAAGTACAGGAGTTATGCAGGATTTTGAAAGTATCTGCTAGCGGCTACTACAAATGGACTAGTAAGAAGAAAAGCAGCAAAGAATTAACAAGGGAGCAGCTTCTAGCAGACATTCAAAAAATATACCAAGCATCTAATTGTAGATATGGGGCACCTAAGATTCATGCTGAACTAAAGGCTTTAGGTAAAAATTGCAACATCAAAACAGTGCAGGATATCATGCAAAAAAATGGTATTCAAGCTAGACTGAGGCGAAGATTCAAAAGCAAAAAACAGCAGACTGACAATAGGGTTATAACTCCCAATATATTGGACCAAAACTTTACTACTAGTCAGCCAAATAAAGTATGGGTAACTGATATTACATACATAAAAACTAAGGATGGATGGCTATATTTGGCAGCAATAATTGATCTATATTCACGTATGGTAGTTGGCTGGTCAATGAGTAGTACAATAACTAAGCGATTAGTTATAGATGCTTTATTGATGGCTGTTGATAAGCGCAAACCAGCCAAAGATCTGCTATTTCATAGTGATCAAGGTTCACAATATACCTCTAAAAATTATCAGTTTTTGCTGAACACAAAAAACATCATTTCCAGCATGAGTCACACAGGCTGTTGTTATGACAACTCTGTTGTTGAAAGCTTTTTCAGCTCACTCAAACGGGAGCTTCTTATTGATACTTCGCAACACTCTGCTCAGCAAACTAGAACTGCTATATTTGAGTACATAGAAATTTTTTATAACAAACAGCGTAGACATTCTACTATTAATTATTGCATTCCTGAGAAATTTGATTCATCATTTTCATAATAAAAATGGCTTAACTTCCTCTCTACTTTTTCTGGGTAAGGTCATTTTAGTTTCCGGCAATATTGCTACCTTTGATTCCCTAAATATCCGAAAATCGTGTTTCCTACCTTTCGAGAAAGATGTACATATTACTTTTTTACTCTTCTTCTCTGCTACTACTTGCGTTTTTATAGTATGCCTTTTTTTCTTTCCAGAGTAGAAGCATTTTTGCTTTTTTTTGGCCTCTCTACTGGTGTTTCAGTTCCATCTATTACCAAAACTTCATATTCTACATTACCCTTTAATAGCTCTTTTTTTCCCGGTAATGAAAAATCTGGATGTTTTATTAGCGTGTCTTCTACCCATCTTATTATTTTGAAACAGTTACTTTCACTCATGCCATAACTTTGACCAATGTGGAAATACGTTCGATATTCCCTCATATATTCTAATGCCATAAGCAACCTATCTTCTACGCAAAGTTTGCTTTTTCTTCCACTTCTAGCTTTTTTTCTTTTATCCTCCTCATCCAAAATTTCCACCATTCGCTTAAATGTTCCCTTTTTTTCCCCTGTTAAGCGCCTAAATTTCTTTCCTTCCAACTTTTCTATTTCTTTATATCTCATACCTTAAAATATCTGATTTTATACTTCTTTTCCCTTGTTTGCCAATTTTGAAAGAAGTCTATTCAAGTTCGTTCTATATATGATAATGTCTTTGAACATGACCAAATCCCTAAAGAAGTCCAAGGTAGAATATATAACGTTGCACAAATTATGCTTCAGGCAATAGAAGCTTACCCAATTCACTCAAAAAATTACATATTCATCGATGAGCTGATAAAAAACAACGACTACAGCATAAAGATGTATAATTCAGTAGTAGAGCTTAGTAAAAGAATGGACACAAAAATTCTTCCTATAGTGCTCAAGTGTGATTTACCTACATTACAAAGACGCATTAAATTAAAAAGGCAAAGAGAAAACAAGAAAATCCCTAATGTAAGCAGCATCATAGAGAAATTTAGGACTGGCAATTTATTTATACCACCGAGTTCCATAGAGATAGAAAACTCAAATATGAGTATAAAAGAAGTAGCCGAAGAAATAACAAGTCAGATGTGCAGACTTAGCCAAATTGATAGCATTTATGCAAAAGAATAATCTATAATAATTTCATATACTGAGGCTCATTTAAATATAGAGCTTCAACTTCATTTAATTTTTGCTTATTTTCTAGCCTATAACGGACTAATAGTCCTGCATGGCTAGCATTTAGTTCTGGTAAATTGCAATCCATACATGTAATGCAGTTACTGCTTGTTGTCCAATCAGGGTCATGTGCTACAGTTGGACCTGATAGCGGCAATAAATTGAAATCAAATAACTGAGTATAAAACCCCTGAGCATTTTTAATTATAGCTCTGATATTTTTTTTGCTATTTGCACAAAGCAAAGATATTGCGTATGCCTGAACCTCTAATGCATTAACTCCGTATAATGGCTTATTCGTAGCAAGATTTACACCTTTTGCAGCCGATATACCAACTCTAATTCCAGTGAAACTCCCCGGGCCAACTACTACTGCTAAATGGTCTATTTTATCGTAGTTATAATTGTGCTTATTGAATAAAGTGTTCAAAATTTGAAAAAACGATTCTGCATGACTATTGCTGATGGAATTGTGCTCTACAAAACAATTACCACTACAATCAATTATTGCTATTGAACTACCAGAACCTACAGTGTCAATCGCTAAAATGGACATTACTTAAGCTTATCGTAGAGTTTTGTAAACATTATAGTAAAGGCGCCATTACCCATAACGTTCGCTGAAGTGATTATTGGATCAAATACGATATATAATGCCGTGATTAACGAAAGCATTTCTGGAGAAAATTGAAGGTATCTTTCAAGAATAGGTAGCATTACCACAATTCCTCCTGCCGGAATTGCCACAATAGCAAACTTAAATAACAAAAAATAGAGAAGGAAAGTTACATAGTCTGTTGTGTATAATGCATAACCGGAAGTAATTATCATTGATAATATTATAATAAAAAAGCAATCACCCACTAAATGAAAGCTAGCAGTTATTGGTATAACAGACGATGCTATATCAGGTTGCTTTACATTTTTTTTGCATCCCTCAAGAGTAAGTGGCATGGTTGCATTACTAGACATTGTGCTCATTGCAGTAATAAATGCCGGTATCATATTGCTTATATTAGTTATCCAGCTTGTAGCCTTGAATGAATTTGCTGCTCCATATAAGAGAAAAATATAAAGGTAAGTTACAGACGTTATAATAACAAAAATTATTGAGTAATCTTTAAATACCATAGATAGAACCTGATCATGCTGCATTTTTAAAGCAAGCCCAAGCACAAATATTGGAATAACCGGCGTCAAAAACACCTTCAAAATGGAGAGAGTTAAATCTAATATTTTGCATGAAAGTTCTTTGCTTTTCTTAGGTAGCAGAATGGACACTACTATGCTGGACACAAATCCACAAGCAAGAGCATGAAAGTTAGAAAGGAGTAGCGGCAGCTTAAACGACCATAAAGGAGCAATTGTTTCTTCATACGTTATATTTTGTATTGAATAAGTATTTTGTATAATAAAATGCCCAACAGAATAAGCTATTAAACTTGAGGCAAGATTCGATAAGAAAATCGTTATAATAAGTAACAATATAAACTTTATAGCCGACTGCTTAAGATTGTTAACACTGCTAAAGATTAACGCAAAAACAATAAAAGGCATTATAAATAGCAAAACTTCTTTGATGCTCAAGCTTACTGAGTACAAAAAAGCTTTCACTTCTACTGGAACTAAATGACCAAAAAACGCAACTGAAATGATAACAGCAAGTAAGGTTAGTAGTTGTAACATATTCTGATATAGCGATATCCTATGGACATAGATACGGCAAGGTAGTTTTTAAGTAAAGAAAAACTACCTAAACTGCTGCGGAACATCATAAAAAACCAGGCTGTTGTTTTCTCACTTAAACAATGGTCATACAAGCAGCCTATTGCCCTAAAAAGCGCTAAAATTATCGATTTTTTTACTAAAATGTGCAATAATTCATTATGTGAATAGGAGGAAAAGTTATGAAAGAAATACTTAGTGCAGTAAACAACGATACTAGTTTAAATAAAGATAACATAGTTGAAAAAATAAGAGAGAGGCTACCACAAAGTTCAAGTGAATATAAAGAATGGGAAAGAGCTGACTTTAATACAAATCATACATTTGAAGTCGAATTTAAAACAGACAATAATAAAGTTACATTATTACATTGTGCTGTTTACTATAAGCTGGAAAATATTTTAAATGCTCTATTAGAAGTAGAAGGAATCAATGTTAATGCAGTAGAAAAAAATAAATATGACGAGCCTTTTAATGCTCTATTAAAAGCACAAGATGTTAATCTAGTTAAACACTATAAGACCCCTCTGCATTATGCTGCTCTCTATAATTACAAAGAAGCAGTAGATGCTCTATTAAAAGCAAAAGGAATCAACGTTAATACAGTAGATGAATATGAGACAACTCCCTTACATTATGCTGCCTTTAATGGTCAGAAAGAAATAGTAGCTTCTCTATTAGAAGCAAAAGAAATTAATGTTAATGCAAAAGATGAATATGGACAAACTCCTTTACATTCGGCTGCTAGAAGTGTTCATGAAGATGCAGTAGATATCCTATTAAAAGCACAAGGAATCGATATTAATGCGGCAAGTAAATGTGGATGGACTCCTTTACATTGTGCCGTTTCTAATTGTCGTACAAAGGCGGTAGAAACTCTATTAAAAGCAGAAGAAATCAATAGACTTCTTTCAAAATTCACGTAAGGAGCTCAAAATTGTGGATAGCAGCAATCAAATTAAATCTTAAACCAAAACGTTTTCGTCGGTTTCTATATCTATCGGAAATGATTTTAAACCTTTTTAATAAGCCAATTACGTTTTCAACAATTGCCCTTTGGCTCATAAGTGTTCTGTTCTCTTTTTTTTGTTCTTTGCTTAACGGATTCTTTTTCGTTTTCCTGTGAGGTAATACAACATTTTTATGTATTTTTTGCATTCCTCTGTAGCCGGCATCAGCTAAGATTTTAGTTTCCGGCAATATTGCTACCTTTGATTCCCTAAATATCCGAAAATCGTGTTTCCTACCTTTCGAGAAAGATGTACATATTACTTTTTTACTCTTCTTCTCTGCTACTACTTGCGTTTTTATAGTATGCCTTTTTTTCTTTCCAGAGTAGAAGCATTTTTGCTTTTTTTTGGCCTCTCTACTGGTGTTTCAGTTCCATCTATTACCAAAACTTCATATTCTACATTACCCTTTAATAGCTCTTTTTTTCCCGGTAATGAAAAATCTGGATGTTTTATTAGCGTGTCTTCTACCCATCTTATTATTTTGAAACAGTTACTTTCACTCATGCCATAACTTTGACCAATGTGGAAATACGTTCGATATTCCCTCATATATTCTAATGCCATAAGCAACCTATCTTCTACGCAAAGTTTGCTTTTTCTTCCACTTCTAGCTTTTTTTCTTTTATCCTCCTCATCCAAAATTTCCACCATTCGCTTAAATGTTCCCTTTTTTTCCCCTGTTAAGCGCCTAAATTTCTTTCCTTCCAACTTTTCTATTTCTTTATATCTCATACCTTAAAATATCTGATTTTATACTTCTTTTCCCTTGTTTGCCAATTTTGAAAGAAGTCTATTGTTAATGTAGTAGATGAATATGGACAGACCCCCCTACATTTGGCTGCTCAAAATGGTCATATAGAAATAGTAAGGGTTCTAATAGAAAAAGGGGCCAATCCTTTACTAAGGGATAAAAATGGTAAGACTCCAAGAGATTTAGCTGAAAATGATGATATAAAGGAGCTGCTAAGACAACGAGCAACTATAAACGGTATCATTGCCGGCTGTTCAACAGCAGCATTATGTGCTGCTGTTGCAGTAACACTTTTTGCAACCGGAATAGTTCCAGCCACGTTGATATTCACAATGGCAGCAGTAGCTATAGTTACAGCAGTAGCACTGGCAGTTGGTGGTATTACACATAGCTCATTAAAACCTAGTACTGAAGTGAATGAAACAAAAAAAGCAGAAAAAACCTTAGGGAATACGGAGAAAGTGCTCCCTACTGCTTAATACAGTTGTCATTCCAGCACCTTCTTCCTGTCATACGAGTAGCTGAAACTGTACGAACATTGTCTATCAGATCTCAGTGTGTGACACTGTACGAACATTGTGATTTGATAGACCGCCCAGTGCTCCCCTCTCGTCATCTCAGAACCTGTTTAAAATCTCGAAAGGATAAGGTAAAATAGGGGTAGATTAAGAATGAGGTATATCTATGCGAAAAAGTTATCCAAGTGATATAAGTCGAGAGCAATTTGAAAAAATCAAACCAATTCTGGAGAGTAGCAGGAGGAAAACAAAACCAAGAAAACTTGATTTATATGATGTATTTTGTACAGTATTATACGTCCTAAAAAGTGGTTGCCAGTGGAGGATGTTGCCAAAAGATTTTCCAAGGTGGGAGAGCATATATTATTATTTTCAAATGTGGAATAAAAAGGATGGAGAAGAACCAAGTTTGTTGGAATTAGTCTTAAAAAAAATTAGTTGGAGAGGTCCGTATCAACAATGGTCGGAAAGAGAAAACCAGTTTCTGCATAATTGATGCTCAAAGCGTTAAAAACGCAGATACTGCTGAAAGAAAGGGTTATGATGCAGGTAAAAAGATTTCAGGTATAAAGCGTCATATCGCAGTTGATACACAGGGCTTGCCACATGCAATTCATATAACAACGGCAGAAGCAACTGATCGTAGCAGTGCTGTAAAAATGGTGGGAAATGCTAAAGAAAACCTCTCTGAAGTCAAAAATATACTCGTTGATGCTGGCTATACAGGAGAAAATTTTGCAACACAAATAAAAGTAACTATTGGTGCAGCTGTTGAGGTAATAAAACGAAGCGAATTACATACCTTTGCTGTATTGCCAAAAAGATGGGTTGTTGAGCGGTCTTTTGCTTGGTTGGAAAAATGCAGGCGATTGTGGAAAAACTGTGAGCGAAAACTCAATACTAGCCTACAAATGGTCGTTCTTTCCTTCGTTTCTCTCTTATTGCGAAGATTTTAAACAGGTTCTCAGTCTTGTCATCCCATTCTCCTGTCATCCCAGTGCTCTTTTTTTTGTCATCCCAGTGCCCTTTTTTTTTGTCATCCCAGTGCGTGACACTGGGATCTATAGCTAACCAAGCAAGCTACGTCATACCGCCGCGGTATCTCTAGATCCCGCTAACAAGCAGCGGTTGTCGTTTAGCTATAAAATTTAAGAAAATATTTAAGAAATTTACCAAATAAAAAAAAGGCAAAAGAAGCCCTAGTCACTGTCTATTTTCTGTATTGGCGTTTTTTTAGTCTTAAACGCTGCAATTTAGCGACTTTTAAACTGCAACAGACCCTTAGCTTAAATGCTAAGAAATTTACTAAGCAGAAAAAAGGCAAAAGAAATCCCGTGTTAGATAGTACTTACTCTCTAATCCTGCAAATTGGCGTACTATACTGTCTTAAACGCTTTATAAGCGCGTTTCAGCTTATATAGGTAAAAACCTAGACAATGTTGTGAAGACATACGGTGCACATAGTGCAAAAAATTAAAAATAAGACGCCAACTACGTTATACTCCTTCGTTTAATCTGCACAGATGAAGATAACTGAATACCTTCAGTACCATGATAAAAGGGCTGGCGGAGTTTGTCAAGTAAGTTTTTATGTCAGTTGGCTACTTGAATGACAGGGAAGAGTGTTGGAATGACAGAAGGTTTTTTAAAAACTTAACTTTAGTCCAGCTAAAAGCACGTAACCAGAGTTGTTATTTTCTACTTCAGGCTCTTCTGTGCTAAACTTTACAATATCGAAATAGTATGAAGTGCCTACAAAAAGGGGATATTCAAGACTTAAAGCATATGATGTTAACTTGTTTGTACCTTTACCTACAATATCCCTACCACTATTGAAATACGTTAAGCTCAATTTGCGAGAATCAGAGCGGTAAGCAACACCTGCATTCATATAATACGTATTATTTGTTTCAGGATTATACTTCTTGCCTGATTTACCTCCATTACCGTACGAAAAAATGCAATCAAGATCGAAAAATTTCAGTTTTAAGCCAAAATTCCAGTGCAGTAATTGATTATGACATTTATAACCTTCAGGAGTGCCATCCGAGCAATCAGTTAAATTTTCCTTTGCAAATTCACCAGTCAAAGCAGTAGTAAAATTTATATCATCTGATAGGCTGTTCTTATAGGAAAGTCCAGCAGCAATTAGATCGCTATATTGCAAGTTATTTTTTCCCGGAACATAACTAAACCCGAGTTGAAAGTTATAAATTTCAGGAGAGATATAGCTTACCGCTGGTTGTTTTAACTTCAATTCAAGTCCATTATAATCGCTATAAATATTGGGCTTGACCCAAAAAACCTTATCTCCATCATATCCAGTGTCACCATCTTTTTCTTCATTACCACGCAAATTTGCATAGTTTGCCCAGCAACCATTTACTCCTCCAGCAGCTACATAAATTTTTGAAGTGTTAATTAACATGCCTTGGCTGACTAAACTTTTTTTACCATATTCAATTGATCCAAGTCCCTGATTTTTAATGATGAAATACCCTTCCTCCATATTTAACTTTTCTATATCTAATGCTCTTAGGTCTGCAATACCAGAAACTCCTGCCTTAACATTAACCCCCATTTGAGTATTTGGATAAACTTGTTGTAAATAAAGAAAGCGCAAGTTTGAATAACTTGAAGTCTTGTCTTTAGGCTTAACACTGAAAGAATCTCTGTTGAAAGCGTAGCCAAGCTTTAAGTCTATTTTTCCATCTAGTTCTGCATAAAATATTCCCTTGTCCAGGATTACTCTAGCGCTAGCACTATTTTGCGAAAATAATAACAAAAGCAGTGTCACTAGGCAGTATCTTAATTTCATGAAAAAACTTAAATTTTTTATATAAATTTAAGTTTAAACTCAATATAGACAAAAGACAACTTTCCAGAAGGTGCCTCTGGTTAAGCATCAGACCGTGCAGCTAGTTTTTGAGCTACATTTCCATAAATGACTGATACATTAGGTAATTTTTGTTTTAACAACTGCTTATTGATAGCAGAATGTATACGATTAATTACTTTAGATGTGTTCTTTGCATCACAGTTAATCAAGATAAAAAGCACTTTATTTTCGTCAATATACCCGAGAAAATCATCACTACGGCAATTTTTGTAAAAATGCTCTATAACAACTTTCAGTGCATCACTTGTCTCACTACAGTTACTATTTAAGCCAATCATTCCTATAGCTGCATTAATTTGATGTTGAAAGGCAAAATTCAATATAACGTATAACTCTAGAATAGTGGACTCATTGTCTGGTATATCAAATGACTCGTGGTTTTTATATTTTTTACCCATTAAACATTCATTTCTAAATATTTCTAATTTATGAAACAGGCTAACGTCACGTATCAATAGCTCATAATTAATCTTGTTATTAGTGAATTGCATGGTTCGAAAAACTTTTACTTTTGCCTTTACGTCTTCTCCTTTAACATCAATTAAGGAAAAATCTATTACTTTAGGTAATATATCAAGTAAATCATGTCCATTTTCGGTATACTCTAAATAATTTTTCACGTTGTCAGCTGCTCTTGCACTTAAAATATTGATTAACGGCTTATTAAGCAAATTCTCTTTCTCGTATTTTAACAAATCCCCTGCAGCTTGATTGAGCCCTAAAATTAACACAGTTTTTTTCTTATTATCCTGACAAACAGATATCACAGCATCATCTTTTCTTCTTGCAGTTATGAAATCATCCATACTTTCATTCTATACAGCTTATTTATAAGTATAATAGGATTATATTAAAATTTACTTACCTATTAATATGCTTAATTAGATATAGATAAATAATTTAAGTATTTCTCATAGAATTATCATTTTCTTGAGCTTAATTTTTTGCTGTCACCAACTTCTAGTATAACGCTGCAAATTTGAATTTCTCCCTTGTTATAAGAACCTGTTTAAAATCTCAAAAGGATGTAAAATAGGCGTAATGAGGTATATCTATGCAAAAAAGTTATCCAAGCGATATAAGTCGAGAGCAATTTGAAAAAATCAAACCAATTCTGGAGAGTAGCAGGAGGAAAACAAAACCAAGAAAGCTTGATTTGTACGATGTATTTTGTACAGTGTCTGAAAAGTGGTTGTCAGTGGAGAATGTTGCCAAAAGATTTTCCAAGGTGGGAAAACGTATATTACTATTTTCAAATGTGGAATAAAAGGAACGGAGAAGAGCCAAGTTTGCTGGTTAAAAAAAATTAGTTGGAGAGGTCAACCGCCGCGGCACTAACAAGCAGCGGGATGACGGTTGTCGTTTAGCTATAAAATTTAAGAAAATATTTAAGAAATTTGCTAAATGGGAAAAAAGGCAAAAGGAACCCTGTGATTATTGTCCGCTTTAAAGTACTGGCGTTTTTTATGTTTTAAACGCTTGACAAGAGAGATTTAGCCACTTTTAATTTGCAACTAACCTACATCGCAAGTGTTTAAGAAATTTACTAAGCAGGAAAAAAGACAAAGAAAACCCGAGTTAGCTAGTCCTTTACTATCTCTGTCGAGTATTGGCATTTTTTGATGTCTTGTAACGCTTTGTAAGCGCGTTCAGCTTATTTAGGTATAAACCTAGATGTAGATGAAGTTTTGTAAAGACATACAGTACCTATGTACTGCAAAAAATTGAACATAAGACGCCGATACCTTAAGTAATCCTTACCTTTTAATCTGCAGATTGGCGAAAGCAAATACAATAGCTTCACTTCCATGATAAGAGGACTGGCGGAGTTTGTCAAGTAAGTTTTTCCAACGCGCTGCTGCCCTAGAAATTTGTTATGCAAGAAGTCTAGTGATGTTACTAATGCACCACAGTAACCGCGCCGTGGCAGTGTTTGTATTTTTTTCCTGAGTTACAGGGGCATTTGTCGTTTCTTGAGACTTTAGGAAGGTTGCTATTTCTAGCAGAGTGTAACCTACCGCCTATTTCTTGGTTATCTACTAACTTAAAGTGCGCCAGACGGTGAATGGTGAGCTCCTTCCATTTTTCAAGCATCGACTCAAACATCAAAAAAGCCTCACGTTTAAATTCATTCAGTGGGTCTTTTTGTCCCATAGCACGTAAGCTTATGCTTTGTCTTAAGCTTTCTAAAGTTGAAAGGTGTTCCCTCCATAAATGATCAAGTGTCATGATCATCACTTGCTTCACTATCGTATCCCATAAATCCGTAGTTTGCTGACTATTGAAATATTTTTCCTTCTCAGTAAAAAATTCTTGTACTTTATTGTTTATATAATCCAAAGCCTCTTGTTTGTTCAAAAACTTTGCTAAGTCCTCTTTATTAAGTGTTATTCCATACCTTGTATGAAATTCTTTGGCTATATCTTCAACATAATCCTCATAATAGCCACTTTGCACTATACCTTCTATTACGCCTTCATTTACTTCACTATATACTTCAAGTAAATCATTAATTTCATCGCCTAAGATATGGTTTCTCTGTTCAAAAATAACTTTACGCTGATTATTGATTACGTCATCAAACTTAAGCAAAGACTTTCGCACGTCATAATTTCTAGCTTCAACTTTCTTTTGTGCCTTTTCAAGCGCTTTATTGATCCATGGATGATGAATAGCTTCATTATTCTTTAACCCCACTCTCTGTAAAAAACTTCTCATTCTATCAGAGCCAAATATTCTCATTAGGTCATCTTCAAGTGATAAAAAGAACTTAGAAAGCCCAGGATCACCCTGACGACCAGAACGGCCACGTAACTGATCATCTATCCTTCTGCTTTCATGCCTTTCGGTTCCAACAACACATAAACCGCCAGCTTTTATAGTAATTTCCTTATCTTTTTTTACTCTTTCGAATATTTCTTGATATTTTTTTTCTCTCTCATCATCATTTTTTATCTTTTTTAGCTCCACTTTTGCTATCATTTCAGCATTTCCACCAAGCTGAATATCAGTTCCACGCCCTGCCATGTTAGTTGCTATGGTGATATTGCCAGGCACTCCAGCTTGCGCTATTATGTACGCCTCTTGTTCATGATAACGGGCGTTCAATACTGAATGCTTAAGAGAATGACTTTGCAAAAGCGCAGAAAGTTTCTCAGAGTTTTCAATACTTACCGTGCCAACAAGAACTGGTTGAAGGCGTTTGTGGCATTCTTCTATAAATTTTAGTACAGCATTAAATTTTTCCTTTTCTGTACCGTAAATTTCATCATCAATATCTATTCTTTTTACAGATACATTAGTTGGAATTTTTACCACATTTAGCCTATATATATCGCGAAACTCCTCTGCCTCCGTTGCCGCCGTTCCCGTCATACCAGAAAGTTTATTATACATACGAAAGTAATTCTGAAATGTAACCGATGCTAAAGTTTGGTTTTCATGCTGAATTTCAAGATTCTCCTTCGCTTCAAGTGCCTGGTGAAGACCATCGGAATATCTCCTACCTTCCATCATACGCCCAGTAAACTCATCAATAATCACTACCTTGCCATCCTTTACTATATAATCCTTATCAGCAGTGAACAGCTTATGCGCGCGCAACGCTTGGTCTATATAGTGAGTCATTATCATGTTGTTAGTATCATAGAGCGAAGAATTTTCAGGAATGAGATTATATGATCTTAACAGTTCCTCCACTCGTGAAATGCCATTTTCAGTAAGGAATACCGTCCTACCCTTTTCATCCACCTCATAATCAGAGTCAACTAATTTGGTTACTATTTTATTTATATGTTTATATATCTGATTGTTTTCCTCAACCGGGCCAGAAATGATAAGCGGAGTGCGAGCTTCATCAATGAGTATTGAGTCCACTTCATCAACTATTGCATAGTTAAAGCCTCTCTGAACCATATCTTCTTGAGAAAATTTCATATTATCTCGCAGGTAATCAAAGGCAAGTTCGTTATTTGTGGAATATACAATATCTGCACTATAAGCCTCTTTCCTCTCTTCGTCTGTCAAGTTATTCGTAATGAATGCAACAGAAACTCCAAGAGAATTATATAATTTGCTCATCCATTCTGTGTCTCGTTTTGCAAGGTAATCGTTAACAGTTACGACGTGCACGCCTTTCCCTTCTAAGGAATTTAGATATGCTGCTAAAGTTGCAACGAGTGTCTTTCCCTCTCCTGTCTTCATTTCTGATATCATGCCATTATGGAGTACCATTCCACCAATTAACTGAACATCAAAGTGCCTCATGTTAAGAAACCTTCGAGAGGCTTCACGCACAACGGCAAATGCAGGTACGAGAAGATCATTTAACGTTTTCCCATTTTTCAATTCCTGTTTGAATTCTTGAGTTTTACCAGCAAGCTCCTCATCAGATAAGCTCTGCATATCAGGTTCTAGTGCATTAATTTGCTGAACAATTTTTCTGAAGGATTTTATTATCTTCTTATTTGTTGACCCAAATATCTTTTTTATAAAAAAGAACGACAATATCAAAATGGAGAATATAAGAATGGCTGTTAAAATTAGCGGAGCATCTAGCATAAACTTACGTAACGTCTATTTAATATGAGATTATATTACTAAATACAGCCTGCAGCAATGATATATTAGATTCGGGAAATCTTTATTTATATACTTAAGATAGCAAACAAAAGAACACTTGCTGATCCTGCTCTTGAAAACCTTTTTATTAACATGTAAAGACTCTATTGCATTATTTTAGGTGTTTGGTAATCTTTAATTCTAGACCAAATAAATTTATTGCAGTCTGCGTGAGGTAACTAGCTATGCACGGTAATATCTATCAGTTAAAGGTATTGATGCTGTTTTTGCATCGCGGAGTACTTTATCAGTATTCTTTTCGCTTAGGTACAGAAATAGAAGAAGCCAGAAAGTTTGATGACTTAGTGTTTGAATATACCCAGGGTAGTAAGAAAGCATACCGCTTTTTGCAGGCTAAACATAAACAAGATGAAGATAATAAGAAAATTGAAGTAAGGGACTTACTTACAAAAGATAAAAATAGAGATGAATTTAGGTTAGCAAAGTATTTCATCTCTTATCTAAAGATTAAAAATAATCAAGATTTTGCAGATGGTAACCTGAGAGATTTTATTATCTGTACTAATATCGATTTTGATCTGGATCAAAGTACAGCACAAAACACAGTGAGGAAATTGAAGGTAAAAACTTCAGGACCAAACGAGGAAATAGAAATTTTGGTTGAAGTAATCAACACTAGTGATGTCTTTTTTAAAGACGGCGGCACTAGATACAAGTTCTCTTGTATTCACAATAACATGATTTCAATAATGCAACCGGCATTTAAGAGTGCTGTGGAAGAGACGATAGAAGAATTAGAAAAGGAGATAGAAAAACTTCAAAGTAAACCAGATCAGGACTCAAAAAGAAAATTGGAAAGAAATCAGACATGGCGACGTGAATTTGAGCGAATGACAAATGAAGGCAGGTTAGAAGAGAGTATAAAAGAATTTTTTGACAAATTAGTATTTGCAGTAAATCAGCCTAACGAGATAAAACTAGCGGAAATCATTAAGAATGAGCTGGGCGAGCAATTTAATGATATTGACAGAAAAAATGTTTACGCTCGCTTCCAAGAAAAAATGCTAGATTGGCTGAAAGAAAAAGGGAGACGTTTTCTTACACATGAAGACGGAAGAGAATTCTTTCGCAAGATGAAAGAGGAAATCTTAGGAGGCTTTCGATTTGATGTGAGAAACCCATTAGGATCGTTTACTGGAAGAAAGACAGAGCTAAAAAAGTTGCATGAGTCAATACAAGAAAGTCAAGGTGTAGCCACAGTAATATCGCAACTGGTTTCTATCAGTGGGTTGGGGGGAATAGGTAAGACTGAGTTAGTCAAAAAATATATTGAAGAACACAGTAAAGATTACGATAACAACATTATATGGGTAAATGCTGCAACCTATGAAGTCATGGTGCAGTCTTTTCTCAGATTAGCTAAAGATCTTTTAGGTATTCCTACAGAAGATAGGGATATTGAATCTATTGTAAGAGATATATACGCTTTTTTTGCCAAGAGAAAAAGTCTTTTTGTTTTTGATAACGCAGAAGAATATAGAAGTGAAGGTCAAGATGCTGGTATTAGTCAATTTTTACCGTCCCACTTTTTATCATCTGATGATAATAAACCTAGTGTTTTGATTACCTCTCGTAATCAGAAATGGGGAGATATAAAACCATTAACATTGGGTGCATTTACTGAACCAGAATCAATAGACTTCATTAGAAAAGCACTAGGTATAAAAGATGGGTTACAAGAAAATGAAATAAAGAATTTAGCAGAGACATTACAGCATTTTCCTTTAGCTCTGCAGCAGGCAGTTGCATACATAAAAGAAAGGGATGTAGCATTAAAGAATGTAGGTTTGAAGTTTGAAATTAGTGATTATTTAAAGAGGTATAAAGAGGAAGCAGAAAAATTACTTAATTTTAAGTTTCCTAAAGACAGCGACAATAGCTACACCAAGACAACTTTTATAACCTGGAGAATTACTATTAATAAAATCAAAGATAACTTAGAGTATGGTCAGCAAGCTAAAGAAATTTTAGACACCATCGCCTATATTGCCCCTGACAACATTCCTGTAGAGATGTTTTTAGGATTAGAAAGCAATAAAGAAAAGTTAGGTGACGCTATCCAACTACTTAAGCAGTATTCAATGATCAACTCAGGAGAAGAGCAAAGTTCAGTCAATATTCACAGGTTAGTGCAGCAAGTAACAAGGATAGAGTTAGAAAAACAAGGCAAAGAGAAAGTTGTGAAAAAGACTTTTGAATTACTGAAAGAAAGCTTCCCTGACGACAGTGATAAATTAGAAGATTATGCTAAGAAACGACAATTATTGCCGCACTTAGAAGCATTTTTATCACATATGGATAATTGGCTAGCAAAAAATCCTTCAGAAAAACAAGCAATAGAAAAGGATTATCTTGTAGATTTGTTAACGTGGATGGATAATGGGTACTATGACTTGGATAACCCTAGAAGACAAAAGGAGTTACTCGAACGGGCTTTACCTATTCAAGAGAAACATCATGGCTCTGATTATTTTAAAGTTGCTATTACACTGATAAACCTAGGTACTGCTTATGGCGCTTTAGGTTATCCTCAAAAACAAAAAGAGTTGCTTGAACGGGCTTTATCGATCCTCAAGAAATATTATAGCTCTGATCATTTTATAGTTGCTACAGCACTAGTAAGTTTCGGTATCGCTTATAGGGCTTTGGGTAATCCTCGGAAAGCTAAAGAGTTGCTTGAACAGGCTTTAGCAATTCAAGAGAAACATTATGGGCCTGATCATCTCGAAGTTTCTAGAACACTGATAAACTTAGGTAACGCTTATGGGGATTTAGATAATCATCAGAAAAAAAAGGAGTTGCTTAAATTAACTTTAGCAATTCAAGAAAAACATTATGGACCTGAACATTCAATGGCGTCAACTTAAGAGCCTTCATTAGCAAACTCTCCTAAAGACGTGATGGCGTTTAGGCTTATCCACTTTATTGCGGCTATACAACCGCCCTGGTCGGACCTTAACTTTAGCGCGTATACTTGCTCTATTAAAAAGAGCTTGAAAGCTTTTTGGCGAACAATTCCCAATAAGTACTTGATAGAGTTTCTGCCTCATCACACCAAATAAAACTGAAAAATTTAAACGATACTCAGTAATTTGATCTGGGTTCCAAGGCCCTTGTGCATCACACATATGAAGCGATACACATAACTAAGTTCGCCCAAAATTCTTGTAATACAGCCTCTAAATTTACCCCAGAAAAATTCTCTAATTCTGCACCTATTTTGAGTCGTTTCCTCTATGTGCCACCTTAATACATAAGCTTTGCTGATATCTTCCAAAGTAAATTTTTCTCGGTCAAAAAGTGAGGTAATCAGCACTTCTGTTTCTCCATTGGCTAATGTAAGTACTATAACCCTTACTTTTTGTCCTTTCATTTTATTTTCTAGCTTTTTGTTTTCTAGTATAAATGACCTTACCCAGAAAAAGTAGAGAGGAAGTTAAGCCATTTTTATTATGAAAATGATGAATCAAATTTCTCAGGAATGCAATAATTAATAGTAGAATGTCTACGCTGTTTGTTATAAAAAATTTCTATGTACTCAAATATAGCAGTTCTAGTTTGCTGAGCAGAGTGTTGCGAAGTATCAATAAGAAGCTCCCGTTTGAGTGAGCTGAAAAAGCTTTCAACAACAGAGTTGTCATAACAACAGCCTGTGTGACTCATGCTGGAAATGATGTTTTTTGTGTTCAGCAAAAACTGATAATTTTTAGAGGTATATTGTGAACCTTGATCACTATGAAATAGCAGATCTTTGGCTGGTTTGCGCTTATCAACAGCCATCAATAAAGCATCTATAACTAATCGCTTAGTTATTGTACTACTCATTGACCAGCCAACTACCATACGTGAATATAGATCAATTATTGCTGCCAAATATAGCCATCCATCCTTAGTTTTTATGTATGTAATATCAGTTACCCATACTTTATTTGGCTGACTAGTAGTAAAGTTTTGGTCCAATATATTGGGAGTTATAACCCTATTGTCAGTCTGCTGTTTTTTGCTTTTGAATCTTCGCCTCAGTCTAGCTTGAATACCATTTTTTTGCATGATATCCTGCACTGTTTTGATGTTGCAATTTTTACCTAAAGCCTTTAGTTCAGCATGAATCTTAGGTGCCCCATATCTACAATTAGATGCTTGGTATATTTTTTGAATGTCTGCTAGAAGCTGCTCCCTTGTTAATTCTTTGCTGCTTTTCTTCTTACTAGTCCATTTGTAGTAGCCGCTAGCAGATACTTTCAAAATCCTGCATAACTCCTGTACTTTATAGTAGTTTCCATGCTTTTTGATAAATAAATATTTTACTCTTTGTGACTTGCAAAATATCCCAGGGCTTTTTTTTAAATGTCTCTTTCTCTAGTAACTCTTGTTAGTTCTTTCTTTAATTCAAACTTTTCTTTATCACATGGTGCCAACTTTCCCTTACCAGGAAATGCTTCTTCTATTGATCCTTTTTCGTTATATTTTTTTATCCAGTCACTTAGTGTACTGTTATCTATTCCTAAATCTTTAGCTATTTTGCTTGCTGACTGCCCCGTTTCCTTTACCAACTTTATTGCCTCTAATTTAAATTCCACTGTGTAATTTTTTCTGTTCTTTACCATAATAAGCCCTCATAATCATGTTTTATTTTACTTCAAAAATGGCTTAACTTCCTCTCTACTTTTTCTGGGTAAGGTCAGAATGCAAAAAATACATAAAAATGTTGTATTACCTCACAGGAAAACGAAAAAGAATCCGTTAAGCAAAGAACAAAAAAAAGAGAACAGAACACTTATGAGCCAAAGGGCAATTGTTGAAAACGTAATTGGCTTATTAAAAAGGTTTAAAATCATTTCCGATAGATATAGAAACCGACGAAAACGTTTTGGTTTAAGATTTAATTTGATTGCTGCTATCCACAATTTTGAGCTCCTTACGTGAATTTTGAAAGAAGTCTAATATAATTCTTCACACCATCCCTCAAGAGTTATTTTAACCATACACTAAGCCAAGAGAGAATAGACCTCTTGCATAACCTAAAAAAAGGCAAATAAAACCCCGTGGTATTTATATTTACTTTAAAATGCCGGCGTTTTTTATTCTATAGCTAACCCAAGAAAGGTTTCCCTACGTCATACCGCCTCGGCGCTAACACGTAGCGGAATATCAGCAGTCCTACGTCATACCGCTAATGAATCGCGGGATGACGGTTGTCGTTTAGCTATAAAATTTAAGAAAATATTTAAGAAATTTACCAAGCGAAAAAAAAGGCAAAAGAAGCCCTGTGGTGCGAGTTTTGACTCTCTATTACTGTAAGTGGCGCTGTAATAATGTGCTAACGCTTAATATAAGCGCGATTTGGCTGAATGTAGAAAAAATTTAAAAGACATGCAGCCACCATAATTTTATGTAATCCGCCAAAAAATACCCTGAGTTTTTTACTGAATTTTGTCATTGAGCCTGCAGGTCAAAAACAAGTTTTGAGTCAGAAATACCCTTAACACCATGATAAGGGGGCTGGCGGAGTTTGTCAAGTAAGTTTTTTTCGTGTTTAATGCCGGTTACAAGTTTGTGCAGTTGTGCATAGGATGACAGAAAAGTAAACCTTTTTACCATGCATTAATCATCTATCTTCAAAGCTTGAATAAAAGCATTCTGTGGAATATTTACGTTTCCTATAGAATGCAACCTTTTCTTCCCTTTCTTTTGTTTTTCTAAAAGCTTCATTCTTCGCGTTACATCTCCACCATAGAGTTTAGCTGTTACATCTTTTCTGTATGGATTAATCGTTTCTCTGGCAATGATTTTACCGCCCACTGCTGCCTGAATTGCAATTTTATATTGCTGACGTGGTATTAAGTCTCTCAAGCGCGCACATATCTCACGCCCTCTTTTTTCTGCCCTACTTTTGTGAACGATACAAGCCAGTGCATCCACAGGCTCTCCATTGATTAAAAAGCTCAATTTATCTATTTGACTTTCCCGATAACTGGAAATTTCCCAATCCAAACTTGCATATCCCTTGGAAATTGATTTTAACCGATCATAAAAATCAAAAACAACTTCAGACAGTGGTAACTTATATTTTAACAATGCTGTTGTCGTGTCACCAATGTAAGATAAATCCTCCTGTTCTCCCCTCCTCTCTTCACATAGAGATAGAACTTCTCCCAAGTATTGGTCAGGCACCATTATGGTTGCAGTAATCCACGGCTCTTCTACCATTTCAATCTTTGTTGGATCTGGCATATCACTTGGATTATGAATATTCAGAATTTTACCACTTTGCGTTGTAACCTTATATATAACACTCGGCGCAGTTGCTGTTAGATCTAAATCAAACTCTCTTTCGAGTCTCTCTTGAATAACTTCAAGATGTAGCATCCCCAAAAAACCACAACGAAATCCATAGCCAAGCGCATTTGAAGTTTCTGCTTCGAAGGTAAAACTTGCATCATTCAAATGTAATTTTTCCAGTGCTTCTCTTAAATATTTAAAGTCGTCCGTTTTATTAGGAAAAATACTACAAAATACCACAGGGTGCACTTCTTTAAAACCCGGCAATGCCTCGCTGCACGGTCTTTTCTCTTCAGTAATAGTGTCTCCCACTCTACAGTCCGCTACTTCTTTCATTGAAGCAGTGATAAAACCAACTTCACCTGCTGAAAGTTCACCCGTCATTACTTTTTTAGGAGTAAAAATACCGATATTGTCCACTTGGTATGTAGAGTTATTAGACATCATAACAATTCTCATGCCCTTTTTTAGCACTCCATTTTTAACTCGCACTAAAATTACTACTCCCAAATAAGTGTCATACCAACTATCAACCAAAATTGCCTGTAGTGGAGCATTTACATCACCTTGTGGAGCTGGAAGTTTTGCCACTATTGCTTCAAGTACATCTTTTATCCCAAGTCCAGTTTTTGCTGATATTAAAACTGACTCACTTGCGTCAATGCCAATTACTTCCTCAACCTGAAATTTTACCTTTTCTGGATCTGCAGCAGGGAGATCAACTTTATTGAGCACAACTATTATCTCATGATTGTTGTCAATTGCCTTGTATACATTCGCAAGAGTCTGAGCTTCAACCCCCTGACTACTATCTACCACTAAAAGCGAACCTTCACATGCGGCTAAACTTCGGCTTACCTCATACGAAAAGTCAACGTGACCTGGAGTGTCCATGAGATTTAGGCAATATTGATTACCGTCGTTTGCCGTATAATTGAGTTTCACCGTCTGTGCCTTAATTGTAATCCCACGTTCGCGTTCTATATCCATTGAATCGAGTATTTGATTGGTCATTTCTCTTGCTTCAAGACCGTTACACTCCTCTATTAAACGGTCAGCAAGTGTTGATTTACCATGGTCTATATGCGCTATTATTGCAAAATTCCTTATGTTGTTCATTGATGGCCCACTATACTTAATTAGTGAAACCATTTTACATTTTAAGTCTTGTGAGGGCAATTATTTATTAATAGGCCTATTTGCTCTTTAATATAGATGACACCTGCTTCGAGCAGGAAATAACTTTATTAACCATATAATTCTCATGATTGTTATCTATTTTAGACAATTCATACAAGTAGTTCACCATCATCCCAGCCGACTGACTAATGCCCTTTTCAGAAGTATCCGCCATCCAGTTTAATTGTTTTATTGATGCACCATTGCTCAAATGAAAATGTGCTACTGGATCATAAGCATTTCCATTGCTATTATTTACTTTTAGCAAATAATATGTACACAGTTTAAGCAAGCATTGCTTAACTCCACTTTCACATTCAACGTTAGTTTTTAATTGATCTATACTACCTAAAATCTCTGCACTAGATTGTTTTATATTGAGCTTATCTAATAAAGCAACATCTTGGTTTAAATTTTCTTTCAGCCATTTCGTAAAGCCAGGTACTGGAGAAAGAGTTGCGTATGTTTTTATACTTTTAAACTCCTGCGACAGCTTTTCTACAACCCTTTTGATTAAAAAATTACCAAGACTAATTCCAGACAATCCTGCTTGAGTGCTTGATATTGAATAGAATATAGCAGTGCTTGCATTACTCGGATCACTTGAAGGCACTGACTCATCTAAAAGGTGTTGAATGCTATCTGCAATCTTATCCATTAACGCAACTTCTACAAAAATTAGAGGTTCGTTTGGTATTTTGTAATGAAAAAAAGCAAAACAGAGACCCAGCCTGTTTTTTAAGTCATCCCAAGAGGAAATTTTATGCACAGCTTCATATTTTATAAGTTTTTCTAACAATGATGCAGGTGAATCCCAGGTGATTTGACGAAGATCCAATAAATCCACATCAAACCAAGTATAGAGTATATTTTTCAATTCGTTTTCTAGTGGACTTAGGCTTCTATATTGGTTCTTTAGCTTAAGCACGTCAGAACGCATATCAACAATAAACTTAAGGCCCTCTGGTAAAGAAATAAATTGCTTCAATATTTTAGAACGTGGTGATTCAAGAATTTTTATCAAATCTTGCTCAAACTTATAGCCTAACTCAGGATTTTGATTCTTTTGATACTCTTTTATTTTCTCATCTATTTCCGCTTTATTCGGATTAAATTTTTCTGCCAGGGTTTGTAGAAATTTTATTTTACCTTCCTCTGATAAGCTTAAGTACAAGTTACCAAGAGATACAGTATTTTTACGTGCTGAAACCTCCCCTCCCTTTGGGTTTAAGCACTCGTTCATCTTCAGGACTAAACTATCGATATCGCGACTGTTGCTTAAATCAGGGC
Organism: Wolbachia endosymbiont of Cantharis cryptica; assembly: GCF_964277405.1. Lineage (GTDB taxonomy): Bacteria > Pseudomonadota > Alphaproteobacteria > Rickettsiales > Anaplasmataceae > Wolbachia. Next base: position 719,124 of record NZ_OZ195521.1, read on the forward strand.
CGATGTTACCAATCCACGATCTTACAGCATCTGCCACTCCACCCAGTATTTTAAAAAAGCTTCTTACCGCTTTTTTGTCTTCAACCTTCACTACATCAGTTTTAACTAGTGATTCTTTCGTCATAGATTCCTTTTACCTTATATCTATATTAAACTAAAAGAAAATTTTAGTCTACATGGTAGGCATTAAATCTCAAGATGGTAAAGACGGTATAATACCAACCTTCGTTATTGGGAAGACAAATAAAACACATCACAAATTCGTCTAAACCTCCAGTTGTAGGCAAAAAGCGCTCTTTTTCTATTACCATTAGACCTCTTGCATAACAAACTTTTGGCAGCACGTTGGAAAAACTTACTTGACAAACTCCGCCAGTCATCTTATCATGGAAGTGAAGCTATTGTATTTGCTTTCGCCAATCTGCAGATTAAAAGGTAAGGATTACTTAAGGTATCGGCGTCTTATGTTCAATTTTTTGCAGTACATAGGTACTGTATGTCTTTACAAAACTTCATCTACATCTAGGTTTATACCTAAATAAGCTGAACGCGCTTACAAAGCGTTACAAGACATCAAAAAATGCCAATACTCGACAGAGATAGTAAAGGACTAGCTAGCTCGGGTTTTCTTTGTCTTTTTTTCTGCTTGGTAAACTTCTTAAACACTTGCAGCGCAGGTTAGTTGCGATTAAAAGTAGCTGAATCTCGCTTGTCAGGCGTTTAAAACATAAAAAACGCCAGTACTTTAAAGCGGACAATAATCACAGGGCTCCTTTTGCCTTTTTTCCCACTTAGTAAATTTCTTAAATATTTTCTTAAATTTTATAGCTAAACGACAACCGCTGCTTGTTAGCGGGATCTAGAGATACCGCGGCGGTATGACGTAGGGGTTGCCGATATCCCGCTGCTTGTTAACGCCGTGGCGGTATGACCCGCTGCTTGTTAGCGCCCGCGAATGAATTGCGGTATGACGTAGGACTGCTGATATTCCGCTACGTGTTAGCGGAATCTATCCGCAGCGGTATGACGTAGGGAAACCTTTCTTGGGTTAGCTATAGCACGTAAATTCGGGTTTATACTATCCAAATTTCCTATTACAAGATCAGGCTGTACATCAATTGATACAAGTCGATTTGCCCCTCCATCTACAGCAATAATAGGTATACCTCGTTTAAAAAACGATGAATCAGCCATTTATAGCTAAAGTGGCTTAGGTTTACCTACAATTTGAAAAACAACAAATTCGTCATTCCGCTACTCGTTAGCGGAATCTATGCTGAGATATCGCGGCGGTATGACGTAGGGAAATCTTTCTTGGATTAGCTATAGCACTACAATAGAACGATATTGCTGTTGCACGCTACAGTGTAGTATATGATTATAAAATGCTTCGTGCAGATTTTGCATCGTAGTAACATTTTTGAACAATTGATATTATACTAACCACTAATCCAGCAATTATGCTAATTATTATCCAAGCTAATCGTTGGTTGTGCATCTTGCTCGGAGATTAGTGCAACCAGCAGATTATTTATCAATTGAACCTTTTGCTTGCCATCTAATTGTATGCTTTTATTTTTTTCAAAATGAGCTATTACTTCCTCGATAATTACTATTGCATTTTGCACTATAAGCTTTCTTGCAGAAGTGATAGCATGTGCTTGTTGACGCCTTAACATTGCTTGTGCAATCTCGGACGAATATGCTAAATGTGATATTCTTGCTTCTGTAATCTCAATTCCCGCAATATCTAATCTTTGTTGTAACATTGACTGCAATTCATCTGAAATTTTATCGGAATTTTTACGTAAAGATTCCTCATCGCTTTCGCTGTCATATGGATAATTGCTTGCCAACTCTCTTATCACCGAGTCACTTTGCACAAAAACAAACTCATAATAATTATTAACATTGTAATATGCCTTTGCAGGACTGCTCACTCTCCAAACAATCACTACTGAAATCTCTATTGGACTCCCATTTGCATCATTCACTTTTATTTTTTCTGTATTGATATTTTGAAATTTCAAAGAAATGACATGTTTGTTTGTAAATGGAATTGTAATAGACATTCCAGGTTTAAAATAAGTTCCAATATAATGCCCAAGAAATTCTATCACTCTTGCTTCATTAGGATTATTGATGAAAAACCCTTGAGAAAAAACCAACACTGAAATAGCAGCAATTCCAAGTGCAATTGTGCTGTCATACGCCACAAAAAGTATCGACAAAATTAATCCTAACACTATTAGTAAAGGAAAAAACCGGAATTGACTCAAATTTCTATCATTTATGGTATTCTTATCCATATTGTTTTTAAGCTTCTTTTTCACTTGAACCCTCTTTATTGATCGTTTTATCTATCCTATTTACAAATAGTTTAAACTCCCTTAATTCACGATCAAGCAACTTCACTTCGTTTTTATGTGCTATTGTAAGCGGATCGATGTGTTTATCGTTATATATAACTTCATAATGTAAATGAGGGCCTGTTGCAACACCAGTGCTACCAACATAAGCAATGACCTGTCCCTGCTTTACTTTGGAGCCTAACTTTATATTGCCACTAAATCTACTTATATGCGCGTAACAGGTTGAATATTCATTTTTGTGTTTTATTTTGATGTAATTTCCATAGCCACCATTTTTTCCTATATATTCTATCACACCTTCTGCAGCAGCGTATATAGGAGCACCAAATTTAGCTGCATAATCTACTCCTTTGTGAAAAACAATTTTACCACGAATAGGGTGCTTTCTATTACCAAATTTCGAAGATATACGATAATCTCCATTCAAAGGATTGATAAAAAACTTGCCATCTTTTAAGCTTATTCCATCTTTATTAAAATACTCTTCTCTGCCGTCTTGTGATTTATAATGATATAAACTAATAGCTTTTTTGTTCATTGTCAGTGAAGTATATAAAATTTTTTCCTCAGCTTTCTTATCATTCAACGATCTCTCAAAAAGAACCTCCAATTTACTTTCTGGCACGATATCTTTTTTAAAATCTATACCGAAATCTTTATATATGTTGATTAATTTCATCACTGTATTTGGCGCCAACCCTTGCTCAATTCCTGTGGCAAAAAAGGAAGATTTTATGGTACTGGATATTAAAAGAGTCTCTTTATTGCTATCTGAAGTCTTGAAGGCGTGTACATTAAACATTGGTAAAACATGAAGCAGTATAAATACAACCAGCCTCATAGTTTAAGCAGCATCAACAAAAGTGAAATTACCTTCGACGTACTGTACATCATCATTATCTTCTAGCTCTTCAATCAATGCAGATAATTTATCAATCAATTCTTTATCGCTAATTTCAACCGTGTCTTTTGGCTGCCATGAAAGACGAGCAAGTTCTGGTTCACCAAATTTTGCATAAAAGGCATCACGTACTCTACCAAAATCCTTTACTTCGCAGGTTATAACATATAATCCTTCTTTGTTATTTTCCTCAACATTCAATACTTCTAATTCGATTCCACAATTAAATAAATCGTCAAAATTCACACCCTCTGCTTTATAGACGATTAAGCCTACATGATCAAAAAGATAACTAACACTTCCCGTTTCTCCCAAATTTCCACCTTTGCGAGAAAAGATATAACGTATTTCAGAAGCAGTGCGATTGCGATTATTAGTCAACGCATGAACAATGAGTGCAGTACCAGAAGGTCCATAGCCTTCATATTGTATTTCCTCGTAATTCTCTCCAGTAACATTACAAGTTGCATTTTTTATTGCCGTTTCTATCTTATCTTTTGGTAAATTTTCCTTACGTGCAGCAAATATAGCAGAGCGAAGGCGTGCAGAATCAGGCAGCCCTTGCTTTGCAGCAACTGTTATTTCTCTAATGAGCTTTGTAAATTTTTGAGAGCGCTTTTCGTCCTGCGCACCTTTTCGGTGTTTTATATTTGAAAATTGTGAATGACCAGCCATATTCAAATAGTTAAAAGCCTAATTATATATCAAAGAATAGAGAAAACTAAAGCAAATTTTCAAGTCTGCTGTTCTCACATGAACTCCTTTCGAGATTTCCTGCTAACATACTTTCATACTGCTCAGCTTCCAGATCAAGGCCAAGAGCTGAATGGGCTGCTATTAAATAGTTAACAGATTTAGGGAAATAGCTAGAATTCTTATTACTTATTACACTTTGAAAACGCTTAATTGCTGCCAAATATTCACCACGCCTTAAATAGAACTTACCGATAGAATATTCTTTCGCTAATATATGTTCTGTGATTAGCTTTACTTTTTCCTTCATCTCCTCTGTATATTCACTGTCTGGGAAAAGATTAGTGTATTCTGTAGCCAGCTCTAAAGCTTTATATGCAGTTTGTTGTCCAAGTTGTACTTTATTAATTTGCATGTAGTAAGATAATACCCTTAAGTAATACACATACGGTAAATCTTCACCATTTGAATAAACGTATATATAACCATCCATATCACTTGCAGCACTGTCATAGTCACCCATATTATAATGAGAAACACCAGACAATAATTTTGCTTTCATCGCCCAATAAGAAAAAGGATACAAATCCTCTATTTTTTGAAATGCCCTAATAGCTTGTTTATATTTTTTCTGGTCAAAAAGCTTAACCGCTTCTTCATATAGTTCAGCCTCAGTTCTTTCAAGATCATTCGCATACGATTGTGTAAAGGAGCAAATCAGAAAAATAAAGCACGTGATTAAAGTCTTATACATAAGATTTTTTTCGATCAAAATAAAGTATAGACCTAAATATTATCTAAATAAATAAATTTCTAGGATTTTCAAAATCACTAGGCAATATTATAACCCTACACCTTCCGAATACCCTCCAACTTCCGAACCGCAGCCAACGTTACTACCCGGTGAAACACCCTTTCCACTCACTTTTAGATCTGTTAACTTCTTGCTGTAGGAATGTATAGTTAATGCCTGTGCAGCAATAAAAAGCGCAATACCTATCAAGCCTAAAGTAGGTCCAACAGCAGGACTTAAGGACGACGCTAATGCCATTAACATTATTCTTCTTATTAAGAATATAGAAGAACCAGCAAGCACTAATCCTGCCATAGACATGTTGCTAGATTTCTCATCAAGATTAGATTTTTCTGTTTCCTTTTTCTCGTTTTTTTTACGCTCATCAATATAAGAAGCAAGAGTTGCAAGAAAAGCAATTGCATTGGCAAGAAATAAAATTGCATCTTCTGCTACTTCAAGTGATGATGTTTCTCCTATTATTACACCTATAATAACCAATGTAGTTGTTATAGCTTCAATATAGATCAAGCATTGACCTATATCAGAAACATTGTGCTCTTTTTTCTCTACTTCTTCTCTGTTCTCAATATTCTCCAATTCTCGTTCTTTTTGTGCTATTTTCTTATTATTGTAAATTAAATATAGCGTACAAATAAGAGATAACACTGTAAAAGGTAATATAGTGTGGCTTAGCGCGCCGCTTATAACACCAAGCAATACCTGATCGCTGCATGTTTTTTCTAGTTCAATAGCCATGAATAATGCAAATGGAACCATAGTAACCAATGATGCACATTGTCTATACAGCTCTCTTTTTTTGAGTGTTAATAACTTCTGTTCGAGTTCTTTCCTTTTTTTTGTTTCTTCTTCCTTTAGTGTTGATAGCTCTTGCTCAAGCTTCTTTTTTTCTGCTTCTTTTTCAATCCCTGACCGAAAATCTCGAAAGCTACCTGTAATACCAGTCATACAAACCTGACTAATTTATGAACTAATATATTATACAGGATTGAAACTATTTAGTCAATATTACTAAGATATTAACTACTCTTGTCTATTAACTACTTCTTAAGGAATTCAGTCAATTTGTTTGATGCCAGCTAAAATATAATTATAACCTGACCACATAGTTATAATAGCTGCGACCCATAAACAAATCACACCCATATATTGAGTTACTTCATAATCGTTCATTATTAGTGCTACTACAGCAACCATCTGCAAAAATGTTTTGATTTTTCCAGCTTTGCTTACGGGTAGGCTAACGTTTGTAGCTATAAGAAACTCCCGTAAACCCGAAACTAATATCTCCCGACAGATAATGATAATCGATGGTACTATTGTATAATCATTTATCTTCTGCTTATAAATTAGCATAATTATCGTTGAAACCACTATTAATTTATCGGCAATTGGATCAAATAGCCTGCCAAATTTTGATTGGACTTTCCACGCACGTGCTAGGTAACCATCAAAAAAATCCGTAATGCATGCAAATATAAAGATTGATATTGTTATCAGGTTTGCATATCTACTTTCTATATAAAAACTTAATATTATTGCTGGTATTGCAAGTGCACGAGAAATTGTAAGCAAATTAGGCAAGTTTTTCTTAAGCATGTCGTGTACTTTTAACCCAGCATAGTAAGTTTATACAGGAGTGGAATGCAATTCACAAGCCAATAGTTTGAATTGAACATTTATAAAAACTCCATATACTTAAAAAATACGAATTCAAAATGTAATGATGAAAGATGATCTAGATAGTATCACAAAGCAAGAAGCACTTAAGTATCATAATAGAGGTGGTAAGCCTGGTAAAGTTTCTGTGCTTCCGACAAAACCTTTATCCACTCAGTATGACTTGTCACTTGCCTATTCTCCCGGAGTTGCAGCTCCATGCCTTGAAATAGTTAAAAACTCTGAAGCAGTTTATGATTATACGGCAAAAAGCAACTGCGTTGCTGTCATTTCAAATGGTACTGCAGTGCTTGGACTTGGTAACATCGGTCCTCTTGCTTCAAAACCTGTCATGGAAGGTAAAGCTGTTTTATTTAAGCGTTTTGCTGATATTGATGCAATTGATATAGAAGTTGATACAGAAAATATAGAAGATTTCATTAATGCAGTAAGGTATCTTGGGCCAAGTTGGGGGGGGATAAATTTAGAGGATATAAAATCTCCCGATTGTTTCATAATAGAGAAACGTCTGAATGAATTGATGGACATTCCAGTGTTTCATGATGACCAGCATGGAACTGCAGTGGTTGTTGCAGCAGGCATAGAAAATGCCCTTGATATTACCGGAAAGAAATTAGAGGACGTTAAGATCATTATGAATGGCGCTGGAGCAGCAGGTATTGCATGTTTAGAAATACTCAAGTCTATGGGTGCTAAAAACATAGCGCTGTGTGATAAACAAGGAGTAATATACAAAGACAGAAAAGAGGACATGAATGAATGGAAGAAAAAATATGCAATCGACACTAAAGAACGTTCTTTACTCAATGTAATAAAAGACGCTGATGTATTCATCGGACTATCTGCAAAAAATGTATTAAATGAAGAGATGTTAAAGAGTATGGGTAAAGATCCGATTATTTTCGCTCTTGCTAACCCTGACCCAGAAGTGAGGCCTGAGTTTGCAAAATCTGTAAGGCCAGATGCAATAATCGCAACTGGTAGATCAGATTACAACAATCAAGTCAATAACGTAATGGGATTCCCTTATATATTCAGAGGGGCGCTTGATGTACACGCCACAACAATAAATAACGAAATGAAAATTGCAGCTGCAGATGCAATAGCAAAGCTTGCTCGTGAGTCAGTACCGGATGAGATATCCACAGTCTATGGTGGTCGTAAAATGAGCTATGGACGTGAATATATAATACCTACTCCATTTGACCCAAGATTAATTTCTATAGTATCTCCTGCTGTTGCGAAAGCCGCAGTTTACTCAGGTGTTGCAAGAAAAGTAATACAAGATTGGAGTAAATATGAAAACCAATTAAAATCTCGTCTTGCTAGTGCTCTTAACACTTTGAGTCTATTGTCTTCACGATATTAGCACCCAATAATTCAATTGCGTTCAATCGTTTTAGATTTATAATAAAAGTATTGTAATTTAAAGTAAATCAATGACTATTGCAATTCATGAATTAGAGAGGATCATCAAACAATCGTTCCCTGATGCTGATATAAAGATTCATGACCTTGCTGGAGATAATGATCATTACCATTTAAAAATAACCTCCAAGCGTTTTCTTGGAAAGACAAGAATAGAACAACATAAAATGGTGTATAAGGCATTGGAAGGTCGATCTATACATGCATTGCAATTAGAAACTAGTGCTTAAGATTAAGGTGAATTTATGAACAATTTTGAACAAATAAAAAAAGATATAGCAGAAAATGATGTGGTGTTGTATATAAAAGGCACTTCTGATTTTCCTCAATGCGGATTCTCTGGACTCGTTGTGTCAATTCTCAAAAAATTGAATGTAAAATTTAAGTGTATTAACGTGTTGGAGAATGATGAAATACGTGAATCCATAAAAAAGTTTTCTGATTGGCCAACAATTCCACAATTATATATAAAGGGAGAGTTTATTGGTGGCTGCGATATCACTCGCGAGATGTACGAAAAAGGCGAATTGCAAAGATTATTGAAGGAAAAAAAGATTATTGAATAAGACTTCTTGCATAACTTAAAAAAAGGCAAAAGAAACCCTGTGGTATTTACTTTTGTGTCGAAATATCGGCGTTTTTTTATTCTATAGCTAAAGTGACTTAGGTTTGCCGACAACCGTCATTCCGCGATTCATTCGCGGTATCTTGGCATAGATTCCGCTAACAAGCAGCGGGTCATACCGCGATTCATTCGCGGGCGCTAACAAGCAGCGGGATATCGGCAAACCCTACGTCATACCGCCGCGGTATCTCTAGATCCCGCTAACAAGCAGCGGTTGTCGTTTAGCTATAAATATTTAAGAAATTTACCAAACGAAAAAAAGGCAAAAGAAACCCTAGCCACTTTCTATTTCAGTATTGGCGTTTTTTAAGCCTTAAACGCTGCAATTTAGCTGCTTTTAAGTACAACTAACCTTAGCTAAAATATTTAAGAAATTTACCAAGCAGAAAAAAAAGGCAAAGAAAACCCGTGGTAGCTAGTTATTACACTCTCTATTTTAAAATTTGACGTTGGGTGATGTCTTGAACGCTTTATAAGCGCGTTTCAGCTTATGTAGGTAAAAACCTGGAAATTTTATAAAGACATACGGTGCACATAGTGCAAAAAATTAAATAATAGTACGCCAAATACAAGTTTTCTTGTCATTTTAATCCGCTGCAGAGATTGCGAAGTTAAATAAAATAGCTTCAGTTTTATGATAAGAGGATTGGCGGGGTTTGTCAAGCGGTTTTTCCAACGCGCTACCAAAAGTTTGTTATGCAAGAGGTCTATTGAGAAAGACTTGGACTTTAAACCTTATCACCAGGCTTAACAAATAAGTGGCCTAATACTATTAACTTTATGAGTTTATCCTTGTTATTTGCTACTATCCAAACCCCATCGCTATCATGATCAACGATTTCTATTGGTATAAATACTACATAACTATTGTCATCAACAATCTTTATTCCAAGAACACCCTCGTCACCTAAGCTCAGGGCTGAAGAAGGAACTTTATATGCAAATCTTTCGCCTGAAGGTAGTATTATGTTGGCAGTTAGTCCTTGCAAGGATATCATTTCATTATTAATTACTTTTACCTCTACCCTATAAGATCCAGTTTTAGGCTCAGCAATTTTACTAATAAAACTTACTTTGCCCTCTAATTCCCTTCCGTCCAGTAAATTAATTTTAGCTGTACTGCCTAGCTCTATTTTATTTACTTCACTTTCCGAAACATATAATACCACAAGAACTTGATCGAAATTAACTACGTCAGCTATTTTTTGTCCAGCACTAACAAAATCCCCTTCGTTTGCATTGATTTTGTCGATGTAACCATCTATAGGAGATTTTATTGTAGTATTTTCTAAATCTAGCTCTAGCCTTTTCAGATCAGCTTTTGCACTTTGCAACGCAGTAAAAGCTGCCTCTACTTGTATCTGAGCTTTATAGCCTTTTTTATTAAGTTTGCTAGAGGAATCATACTCACTTTCACGCTGGTTCAGCAAAGCTTTGGCTTTCTCAACCTGCTCAATCCTATCATAATCTTCTATCTTTAGCGCTACATCATCTTTTTTTACCTTCTCACCATCAGGCAAATAAATAGCAGTAACTTTACCACTTACTTTTGAGGTAAGGCTGGCTCTATGTAAGGGATTCACTGTACCAGAAAATTTTAAATGTATAGTGCGATTTTGCGGCTCATACTCCTGAATTTCTACTGAAAAGCCATTAGTTGCATTATCACCACGAACTGCCTGATCTTTCTTTAAAAACACACTGTTGACAAAAAATAGTAGAATAAGAGTGATACTAGAAATAATGATTACTTTGTTTCTCATCTTTAAGTAATAAAATTTGTTAACCAGTTTTGTTAGAACCTGTTTAAAATCTCGAAAGGATAAGGTAAAATAGGGGTAGATTAAGAATGAGGTATATCTATGCGAAAAAGTTATCCAAGTGATATAAGTCGAGAGCAATTTGAAAAAATCAAACCAATTCTGGAGAGTAGCAGGAGGAAAACAAAACCAAGAAAACTTGATTTATATGATGTATTTTGTACAGTATTATACGTCCTAAAAAGTGGTTGCCAGTGGAGGATGTTGCCAAAAGATTTTCCAAGGTGGGAGAGCATATATTATTATTTTCAAATGTGGAATAAAAAGGATGGAGAAGAACCAAGTTTGTTGGAATTAGTCTTAAAAAAAATTAGTTGGAGAGGTCCGTATCAACAATGGTCGGAAAGAGAAAACCAGTTTCTGCATAATTGATGCTCAAAGCGTTAAAAACGCAGATACTGCTGAAAGAAAGGGTTATGATGCAGGTAAAAAGATTTCAGGTATAAAGCGTCATATCGCAGTTGATACACAGGGCTTGCCACATGCAATTCATATAACAACGGCAGAAGCAACTGATCGTAGCAGTGCTGTAAAAATGGTGGGAAATGCTAAAGAAAACCTCTCTGAAGTCAAAAATATACTCGTTGATGCTGGCTATACAGGAGAAAATTTTGCAACACAAATAAAAGTAACTATTGGTGCAGCTGTTGAGGTAATAAAACGAAGCGAATTACATACCTTTGCTGTATTGCCAAAAAGATGGGTTGTTGAGCGGTCTTTTGCTTGGTTGGAAAAATGCAGGCGATTGTGGAAAAACTGTGAGCGAAAACTCAATACTAGCCTACAAATGGTCGTTCTTTCCTTCGTTTCTCTCTTATTGCGAAGATTTTAAACAGGTTCTTAGAAACAACCGCATAAATTAAACTTTCGAATCAGAAATATAAGTACAATATAAGCAACATTGTTTATATTGTCACCCTATAATAGCTATAAATAAGGTCAGTCCGTAAAACATAGTTGATGACTGGTGGCGTGACTGAGGAGGGACTTGAACCCCCGACCAAGAGATTATGATCCTCCTGCTCTACCAACTGAGCTACTCAGCCTAATTAAAAACCTTGTTATATACATGATCTATATGTTTCGTATAATATTTCAAATCACACAAAGATTCAAGTTTTTTAGAGTTAATAACTCCAAGTAAGGATTTATCTTGTTTCAATTCGAACAGAAAATCACTGTTGTTTTGTTTCACTTTCATTGCATTGCCCTGAACAATTTTATACGCCTCTTCCCTTGTTAGACCACTATTTACTAACTCAAGTAATATACGCTGTGAGAAAATTAAACCTTTTGAAGAATTTAAGTTCTTTTCAATGTTTCCCTTATTAATCACTAACTTATCTATCAAATCTGTCAATCTCACTAAAGCAAAATCCATCGCTATGCAAGCATCAGGAGTAATGCATCTTTCCACAGATGAGTGTGATATATCTCGTTCATGCCACAATGCAACATTTTCTAACGCAGGAAATACATAACTGCGTATTAAACGCGAGAGTCCAGTTAGATTTTCACTTAAAATAGGATTACACTTGTGTGGCATAGCAGAGCTTCCCTTTTGCTTAGCGGAAAAATATTCAGAAATTTCTCCAATCTCAGTTCTTTGTAAATGACGAATTTCAACAGCAACATTTTCCATTGAACTTGCAATCACTCCTAAAACCGAAAAGAACATGGCGTGTCTATCGCGAGGGATTACTTGAGACGATATAGTTTCAGGTATCAGCCCCATTTCTTTTGCTACATATTCTTCAACAAAAGGATCAACATTCGCAAAGTTCCCTACTGCACCTGATATTTTGCAAGTTGAGATTTCTTTTTGTGCATTAATTAGTCTTTGGTAGTTGCGTTTAAATTCTGCATAAAATCTGGCAAACTTTAATCCAAGTGTTGTTGGCTCTGCATGCATTCCATGACTGCGCCCAACACACACAATATCTTTATAGTCCTCAGCTTTTTTTTTCAATGCAGCAAGTAAATTTCTTAGATTCTCAAGTAAAATATCACACGACTCTTTCAGCTGCATAGCAAGACATGTATCTAAAACATCAGAACTTGTCATTCCGTAGTGAAGATAACGAACATCAACTCCCACTTTTTCAGCAACATACGTTAGAAAAGCTATAACATCGTGTTTTACAGTGGATTCGATTTCGTTGATACGTTTAACATTAAATTCAATAGCACCAGAGAACTTTTCAGCAACATCATTTGGAATCACTCCTAGCTTTGCTTGAGCCTCGCACGCTAATTTTTCTATTTTGAGCCATATATTAAATTTGTTGTTTTCCTCCCAAATGAAAGACATCTCTTTACGACTATAACGAGGGATCACTAAATAACCCCCTTCTCGTCTCTGAACATGTATTTTTTCCTGATTCCAGTGTCAAACACTGGGATGACACCAACTTAGCTATGGAAGACATTTTCTTACGGCTATAGCATAGGATCATTTTTGATCAGCTTCTTCACTTATATCCTGTTCTGCCTCTTGTTGTTGTGACTTTTGGTTTTGCAATTTTACCTGTCTTAACTCATGTGCATCTGTTTCTGACCTAACAACATGCACAGCAATTGGTATTACTACTTCACTATGAAATTCTATATTTACCTGATACTCACCTAAATTTCTTATCTTTACTCCATTAAAAGATACTTTTCGGTGATCAACTTCACACTCTTGCAACAAAGATTTCATAACTTCTCTTGTTGTTACAGAACCAAAAATTTTACCATCCTCAGAAGCTTGCTTTACCAATACTACAAACTTACCAGTAAGAGATGCTGCTCGCTCTTTTGCCAAATCTAATTTTCTTACATTTTCCTCTTCTAAAAAGGAACGCTGCTCCTCTAGTTTTGCTATACTTTCCTTAGTAGCTTTCACTGCCTTCTTTTGTGGAAAAAGAAAATTACGTGCGTAACCAGGCTTTACTTTCACGATTTCCCCTAATTTGCCAAGAGTTCTTATATTTTCCTTTAAAATTATCAACATAAATTACCTAAACTTTTTTAGTACAGTAAGAAATAAGAGCTAAACAACGTGCCTTTATGCACTCTGTGCGCAACTTCCTTTGTTTTTTTGCACACACACCTGTTAACCTTCTAGGTAATATCCTACCATAATCAGAGGTAAATCTGGATAATAAATCCGTATTCTTATAATCTATGTCTTCATCTCCAAAAGCAGCAAGAGGACAAACTTTGGAACGCCTAAACCCAGTTCTATTATTCACAGATACATAAGAATCATTAAAATTACTTCGTTTTTTTATCATTATGCGCTTTGCTCCTCAACTTGTTTATTCATCATATGAGATTTACCTTCAAAAAATTTATCAACCCGCACGGATAAGTGGCGAACAATGTTCTCATTAAGTTTTATTCTACGCACAAATTCGTCCGTAATGCTTGAAGTAGAACTTATGCACATGATACAATAATGACCACTTTTCATCTTATTTATTGGATATGCGAAATCTAATAGACCCCAATATTCATACTTTATCAACCCTGAAGCTTCGATATTTCCTAAAAGCACTTCCAATGTTTTATTCAATTGATTTGGGCCTGCTATTCCAAAATTTTTTAAAATCTCTTGAAAAATCTTTATTAGATGTCCTAAAATATTCCCCTTGAAAGCAGTTACTGCATTGCGAATAAATGCACTCTTAGCAATTTGCTTACCACCTTCTGGAAGTTTTATAAAATCTTGCGTTATTCCTAGACCTTTCAGGTCATCTTTCAACTCTTTGCCAATTTTTAACCTCACTTCTCTCAAATTCGAAAGATCTTCTTCTAACTCAATCCATAAAATTTTTGCAAGATCTTCCAAGAAATTAGAGTAAGCAACTAAACTCTCTTGTATGTTCTTAGCGTGCATTTCTGACTCTTGTTTTGTAAGCTTGTCATTCCTTTCTTCCAAAATGCCCTTGATTTGCTGAAACATAACATCTGCTTTAATGTTTTTCAATAAGACAGCTAGTTCTTGGACCATTTCTTCCACTTCTTGCTGTAATAAGCCTTGCTGTGCTATAAAAGTAAATTCATAAAGATTCACTATATCTTCCTTTAATACTGATTAAATATTTCATTATATAAAACTTTTTCATGTAAGCAAGCTATTTGTATCAATTTCTATGCCTTTAATCCAGCTTAAGTTAGATATTTCATAAAGAGCTTGAGGAGTGAGTAAATATGCACCTGGTAACAAGATGCTTACTTTATGCTTCTCAAGAAGAAGTTTTAGCATTATTTTGGTTCTGCCTTCACTTTTCAATACTGAATTTAATTCCATAGCGGCTTTTTGCGAATCCGCACATCCAGTAGTTAAAACTAACTTCTTCATTGCAGAAGTGATCCTCTCTGTAAATTCAGATATATCCTTTCCCACTAATCTTGTTGTATTTTCCGAAGTTTCAAGATCAATTATCACAAACGTTCCTGGTGAAAATAAATTTCTTTTCTCTTCTATTATTTCATTATTGTAGAATGCTATTTCAGAAACATTATGAGGATCAGAAAGCGTAAGTATAACAAACCTCCCATGCTCTGAGGTTCTCATACGCACATTTAATATTACACCAGCAGTTTTTGTTGTTTTACTCTCTCCAATAAACCCAATATTTAACTTTTCTAGAAGAGTTCTAAATTTTTCAAGTGGATGATTAGTCAAATAAAACCCTAGTGAAAATAACTCATGCTCTAATTTCTCCTCTTCATTGAAATCTTCGACATTCTCAAGTTTTGGCTTTAGAACATCAAGATTACCAAACAAAACAGCTTGACTTGATTCTCTATCCTGTTTGTTTTTATTTGCAAAGTAAACCAACGTGTCCATTGACTCATATAGCTGTTTTCTGTTCTTATGCACGCTATCGAATGCTCCAGATTTAATCAGGCTTTCTAGCGCCCTCTTATTTATTATATGACCTGAATTTTGAATGAATGCCCATATGTCCTTATAAGCGCCTGAACGTACGTTCACTACTTCCCCCGCTATAGAAAAACCAACATTCTTCAAGGCAGCAATGCCATAACTTATGCATTCACCTTCTATGGAAAATTCAGCCTGAGATTTGCTTATATCAGGTAAAAGAACAGAAACTCCACTGAATTTCGCAGCATGATAAAATAAATTTAGTTTATCTCTATCATCAATATTTAGATTCATTAGTGCTGTAAAGAATTCTAATGGATAATTAGCTTTAAGATAAGCTGTTTGGTAAGATATAACCGCATATGCGGCTGCGTGAGATTTATTAAACCCATAACCAGCAAATTTTGCAACAAGGTCAAAAATATAACTTGCCCTGTCATAATCAACACCATTTTTTGTTGCTCCTTGAACGAAAAGTTCACGTTGCTTATCCATCTCTTCTTTTATTTTCTTACCCATAGCACGTCTCAGCAAATCTGCTTCCGCTAAGCTGTATCCAGAAAGGATACGTGCTATTTCCATCACCTGTTCTTGGTAGATTATCACTCCGAATGTTTCTTTTAATACCTCTTTAAGCAATGGATGAATATAATCTGGCTTTTCAAGTCCGTGCTTTCTTGCAACATAAGTTGGAATGTTATCCATAGGCCCTGGACGATAAAGAGATATTAAAGCAATAATGTCTTCAATGCAGTCTGGTTTTAACTTGATTAAAGCTTCTCTCATCCCCGAACTTTCAAGCTGGAACACTCCAATTGAATCACCGCTTGAGAGTATCTCATAAGTTTTTTGATCATCTAAAGGAATTGAAGAAATATTGATCTTTTTTCCATCACGATTAATTAAACGACACACATGATCTATTAGCGTTAGCGTACCAAGCCCAAGAAAATCAAATTTTATTAGTCCAGCTTTCTCCACATATTTCATACTGTATTGAGTGATTGGCAGCGCCGAATTTGGATCATAATAAACAGGAACAAAATTTTCTAATTTTTGATCGCATATTACAATTCCAGCAGCATGAGTTGAAACGTGACGATATATTCCTTCAAGCTTAAGAGATATATCAAGGAGTTTTGCAATTACTTCATCACTATCCCGTTCTTTCTGTAAGTTTTGATCAAACTCTATCGCTTGCGATAAAGTCACAGGGTTTACTGGGTTAAATGGAACCATTTTAGATATTTTATCTACTTGAGAGTAAGGCATCTGCAATACCCTTCCAACGTCACGCAGCACGGCTCTTGCCTGCAATTTACCAAAAGTGATTATTTGAGCAACATAACCGTATTTTCTTTGAACATAATCAATGACCAGGTCTCTTTTTTCCTGACAGAAATCGATATCAAAGTCAGGCATCGATATACGATCAGGATTTAAAAATCTTTCAAATATTAGGCCAAATTTTATTGGATCAAGGTCTGTAATCTGCAACGCCCAAGCAACAATTGATCCAGCACCCGAACCTCTTCCTGGGCCAACTGGAATGCCATTTGCTTTGCTCCAGCGAATAAAATCAGAAACTATTAGAAAATATCCAGAGTAATTCATTGAAGTTATCACGCCCAGCTCGTAATCTAGCCGATCGTAGTATTGTTTAAGGTCTATGTCTGTTCCGTTTGCAATACGCAGTTCTAATCCCGCGATTGCTTGCTCCTTCAGTTCTTCATTCTCAGTTTTATTTTCTCTACAAGGAAATTTAGGCAAAATAGGCTGCCTACTTCTTGGCATATACGAGCACCGCTTAGCTATCACTAAAGTGTTATGCATTGCTTCAGGAATATCGCTGAATAGCTCCTCCATTTCTGCCACAGACTTGAAATAATGTTCAGTAGTTAGCTTCTTTCTGTTATTCTCCAGTGCATAACTACCCTCTGATATACACGTTAATATATCGTAAGCTTCATAGTCAGACCTGTTTGGAAAAAATACATCGTTCGTTGCAACAAGTGGTATATCGTACTGGTAAGCAAAGTCTATCAAGGTTTCTTCGAGTTCCAACTCCTTACTCAGCCCATGACGCTGCAATTCAACATATAAATGACCATTAAATGCTGAAAGCAGTTTTTCAACCGTTTCTTTATCTTGTCTCAACAACAACTGTGCTAATATCCCATCATATCCACCGGTTAAAGCGATCAGACCTGTACTTAAATTCAATAGCTCATCAAAGTCAACGTAAGGAATATCACCGTTATTCTTGCGCTTTCTAAAAGACTCACTTACCAAAGTGACTAAATTAGTGTACCCTTGTTCATTTTTTGCAAGCAATAATATAGGCAAATTTTGTTCTGAATGTTTAACTATAATATTGCATCCTATTATTAGCTGTATTCCCCTACTTGCTGCATATTCTGCAAATTCGAGTGAGCCAAATAAGTTACCTGAATCAGTAATTGCAACTGCTGGCATTTTATTCTGCAAACAAAGGCCTATCAGCTCCTCAATTTTGACCGAACTTTCAAGCAGTGAATAAACACTGTGAACACGTAAGTGTATAAACATAAAAAATTTTAGATCAGTAATAAAAAGATAACATTAATTTACTCATTAGGACATAGTTTCATGGAAACAAAAGCCTATAAAATTCTAAAATTAAAATACAAAAACGACTTGACAAACTTCGCCAGTCCTCTTATCATGATAATAAGGGTATTTCTGACTCAAAACTTGTTTTTGACCTGCAGGCTCAATGACAAAATTCAGTAAAAAACTTAAGGTATTTTTTGGCGGATTACATAAAATTATGGCGGCTGCATGTCTTTTAAATTTTTTCTACATTCAGCCAAATCGCGCTTATATTAAGCGTTAGCACATTATTACAGCGCCACTTACAGTAATAGAGAGTCAAAACCAGCTACTTGGAGGTTTATTTGCCTTTTTTCTGCCTGGTAAATTTCTTAAATATTTTCTTAAATTTTATAGCTAAACCGGATCCCAGACTGGGATAACAGGAGAAGGAGGCTACTTGGATGACATCTTTCCTGTGTAACACCATTCGTACAGCTACATAACCTAAGCTATAGAATAAAGTCTAGTGTTACTTCACGCCAAATGTGGTAGTGTTCAATAGGTAAGCCGGTTAATGGGCTACATTTATATACTGCACGCATTGCACTATCTGCTATTGACCTAAAAAGTGGATTATTTTTATAGGCACTACTGTCTGCTACATCAGCCATAATTATTTCGCCTTGACTAGATAGTAATAAGTTAATTTTTATACTAAAATTTTCTTTGTAAGCTATGCTTTCAGGAATGCTCCAGCATTTTGTGAGCTTGTCTCTTATAGAGTTAATAATTTCTGCTACAACTAATTCATTCTTTTTATTCTCAAAACTTTTTTCGTTTTTTATTTCATTTTTTGTTTCTCTAGACTTTGCAATATCTCTTAGTTTTTTATCTACATTTTTTTTTCTTTTTGGAATCGGAGTACCTTCGTCAATAATGACTTCTTCTTGTATTTCAATAATTTGCCTCGGTTGTGCTGTTTGTTTTATAACAGCAGTATTAAATTGCTCAACTATCTTTTTTTTCCTTTGTGGCATGGGGGTAAATTCTGTTACTGACGTATCGTTTGTTTGAGCCCTTGTTAAAGATAATGAAAGAAGCAAAAAACAATATAAAGACAAAAAAAGAACGTAGTTAGAACAAAGAAAACGCATGTGTTAAAACCTATTTTACTGGTTTAAAGCTAATATTGCACATAAAGTCAATATATTTCAGAGTTCTAATGTGTGTTTATAGAAGTTATTATAGCTCTTACACAATAGCCAGCATTGCCGGCTATTGTGATTTCAGAAACGCTATCAGAAAGCAGGTTATGCAAAGAGCTTAATACGTTTCTTTTTTGCCAAGCAAAATAGATACACTGTTACAAATAAGCAAATGCTTAATATTGACGCGTAAGAGAATCTAAAAATTAAATCTCTAATGTATATCGATAAGCATTTACCTGCAGAAAATTTGTATAGTAATCCAGCACACATAACGGTACTATCAATTATTGATGCCGTAATTAAAGTAATGAAATTTGTTATATGAAAGTTGAACTTAGACTTCAATTTTGTAAAAACAATTATACTTGAAAAAAGGGATACTAAAATTGCAATGTATGAAATTAATATCATCAAACTAAGATTTTGCCATCTAAAAATACAACATAACACTGTACACATTATTAAGCTGTACGTAGCTTCTCTTTTGCCATAAAATTCAATCATTGAATTTACAACTAAAGCAGCTCCCATAAATAAGGCAGCGCATATCATCAATTTATTTGAAGTATTGAGTAAAAAAAGACTAATAAGTAAAAGAATCGATAAAATAGGCATAATTATCTACCCAAATTTAATAACATACATTCATTCTAAGTAAACATTGCACATAGTGAAAGAATTATCCGGCATAATCGAAAAAAAATATTTTAAATTGACATACTACGATCCTAAATCTTTCAGATCTACTTTTGCAACGTTCTTAATACTTAAGAAAATTTTTACTATATGCATGTTAAATGCTTATATTATTCAAATTATAAAGAGGCGCTTATGAAAAGTACAATAGAATTAAAGCAAGTAACCGATTACAAAGTTTATGAAAATCAAGGTTATAAAAGTTATCATATAACTTCAGGGAAAAAGCCAGATTCTGATTCTCATGGACAAAATTACTCTACATATATTTCTCCAGAAACACAAGGAATAGAAGAAAAACCTACTGGGCTACATAGTGTGCACATTGCTAAAGATTCTACTGGATCTGGGTATATAGATTATATAGATATTAAACACCTCAATTTAGTACAAGAACCTGAGCATAATGAACGTGATGGAACTGTAACCGTTGAATTAGAGTTTGCTCAAGTGATTAAACAACCAGCTCAAGTTTTTTCGCATACATATGGTAAGTTGTCTCACAACGACTTTATTGAGATCTCAATGGATTTAATATAGGCAAAATTAGCACTAAGAATATGCTTAACATAATAGCTTATATTTAGCTGAACTACACCGTAGAAGGTTTTATTCCGATTAATTCAAAAATTTTTTACTTTTTTGTGCTAATAGAACCTTCTACATGTAAGAATTATAACTATCAGCCAAATTCTTTACTTTCACTTCAACAATATCCTTTGTATTTAGGACTTTCTCCTCTGTCACTTTACCGATACATGAAAAAACTACACCTTTAAACAATTCTTCAAACCTCTTCTGATTTTGTGGTGCAATAGTAACCAAAATCCTACTTTGTGATTCAGAAAACATTATTATCTTGTTCATTGTATCTGTATTTTGTGTTTTCCCTGTTGGCACTAGTGAAAGATCGATTTCAGCACCAAGGTCTCCTGCAATTAGCGACTTTGCCAGAGCAATAACTAATCCGCCTAAGTTTGGTGCAATTGCAGAGGCAATTATGTCATCTTTTACTGCTTGGTTGTAACACTCATACAACTTTCTAGCACTTTTTGCGTTAACTTTTGGTACGTTGTTATTACCTGTTCCACTATACAATTGATATTCAGATCTACCAAGTTCATCAAGTGTTTCCCCAAGCACGTATATTAAGTCCCCTGGCATTTTTACATCAAGCGATACCGCATTTTCAATATTTTCTATAATTCCAATTGCTGAGATGAGTAGTGAAGGTGGTGCAGATATCATCACTTTCTCGCCATTTTCGTCATATCCCTTAAAATCGTTAAACATACTATCTTTTCCGGATATGAAAGGTGTTTTAAATGCAGTTGCGTAATCATAACAAGCCTCCGCAGCTCTCTTTAGTTGCCACAGCCTTTCTGGATTATAAGCATCACACCAGCAAAAATTATCAAGCAACGCTAAGTGATTTATATTTCCTCCTGTAGCTACATAGTGACGTATGGCAGTATCAATTGCACACGCTGCCATGTGGTAAGTGTCAATTTCCCCATAACTTGAGCCAAATCCTTGCGATTTCACAACACCTTTGTTTGAAAAAAGAATCGGTCTTGAAACAATAGCTTCGCTGCACACTCTTCCCTTGCCCTGCAGTGGTTTTAGCACTGATGACCCTTGAACCTCATGGTCATATTGCACCACTATAAACTCTTTGCTGCGTATGTTTGGTCTGCTTAACATCTCTTTTAATTCAACATCTATTGAACTAAGTGGGAGCTCAGAAGCTTGGTCTGGTGTCATGCAAGTAGCTATCCACTCTCCAGACCACGGCTTTGTTTGTAAATGCACTTTGGGATTACCGTCATGCAGAAATTCAGTTTCGATGTCCATTATTGGTGGAGCAGAGGAGAGTTGAACCTTAGCCCTCTTGCTATCATTGAACTCTCCAATCACACAAACCTCCACATCATGTTTTTTCATGATTTGCTTAAACATAGGGAGATTTTCTTCTGGCACTGCTAAAGTCATTCTCTCTTGTGATTCTGATATCCATATTTCCCATGGAGCCATACCATCGTTTTTAAAGAGAACCTTGCTTAAATCAACTTCAAATCCGTCTTTTCCCATTTCACCAATAGACGATGAAAGCCCTCCTGCTCCGTTATCCGTTATTGCATTATAAAGACCAAGATCTCTTGCTTCCACGACAGCATTGGATAATTTTTTTTGTGTTATAGGATCACCAATTTGCACAATTGTTGAAGGGCTGTTTCCCGACAATGCCTCTGAAGAAAACGTTGCGCCGTGAATTCCATCTCTTCCAACTCTTCCACCGATAATTACAATCTTATCGACATTTTTGGGCCCTTTAATGTGTGAAGGTGCATTGTTTATATTGCGTGGAATAATTCCGACACTTCCAACAAAGACTAGTGGCTTTCCACAAAATCTATCGTCAAAATACACCGATCCAAGTTGTGTTGGAATACCGCAGCAGTTGCCAGCAACATTAACGCCATGAATCACTTCTTTCATTATATATTTCGGCGGTAAAATCTCATCAGCACCCTCCTTATCCCTATAAAATTTGCCTTTTGTTTCTTTGGCAAAGCAAAAATAATAGGTATTCATTATAGGCTCTGCACCTTTGCCAAAACCCACTATATCGCGATTAACTCCAAGCACTCCGGTCATTGCTCCACCAAACGGATCAAGAGCTGAAGGGCTATTGTGAGTTTCAACTTTATCTACAATCAAGTAATCGTCATCGAAGATTATTCCTCCTGCGTTGTCGGAGAAAACTGATACGCATATGTCAGAATTTATCTCACGCGTTGCACGCTTAATATAATGTGCGTATAAGCCATCTTTTATTTCATCGATAGGAGAGCAGAAGATGTTGTGCTTACAATGTTCGGACCAAGTTTGCGCCAGAGACTCAAGTTCAATATCATATGGATTTCTACCAAGTTTTTTAAAGTAATCCTTTATAGCTTTCATTGCTGCCAGAGAGAGCCCTAAAGTGCCATTGCCATCGATTCCATCTCTGCTGATCTTTTCAAGCTCTTGGTCACTCACATTGAGGTCAACAGATTTAGCGTCCTTTTTCACGGACTGATACTGAGTAAACTTCTTATATTTACCGTGATGCCTCCAATGGTAGTTGTTATTCTCTTTATGAATAAGTGTGCAATACTCAGTGATAGGGTTGAATTCTTGTTTTACATCATCTTTGGTTGGCAAATCCCCTTGATTTAGGATCAATTTTGAACTTCTTGCTTTGATATAAAAATCTTCGTCAATGTGGCCTTTGCTTATTAAATATTCTCTAACAATTTGTTTTGCTGTGTTACCTATATTATCAGTCATGCCGGGTAAAAAGCTTATTTCCAAGCCCCACTCAGCTTGTGGTTCTATGAAATCATACTGCACTTCTTCAAGGTTTTCATTGTAGGAATAATAACGACAGTCTTGTATGACTTTATTATAAAATAGCCCACAAATTTCTTTATATAATTGTGGTGGTAATTCTTTGTGTATATAAATCGAATAAACGTTAACTACTCGCCTGTGGCCAACTTGCTCACATTTATTTAAAACTTCTATTCTGGTAGTCATGTAATGTTATAAAAGATTTTAATATATAATAACATAAGAAACTGCGAGCACATTTATATTTTGCTGTACAATAAAGCATTGTATTAATTGTTATTTTTCGTGGGAAGAGTTTTTACTGTTAATGTGGATGAATCCTTTTTTGATGTGCTGGTTCAGCACATATTTTCTGAATATGAAAGGGAGAAAATCCCTGAGATAAAGATCATACTTCCCTGCAAAAGTGATGTGACAGCGTTGCTTAATGCGTTCAAGAATTGTAACACTGGAAAGTGCATAATTTTACCAGAGGTAGTTTCACTAGAGAACATCGATGAGGAAGATTTAATATTAAATCTTGATAGGGTTAAAGTTATCAACCCAACAAAAAGGACGCTGCTATTGATTCAATTCATATTAGAGTGGAATAAAAAAAATAATGATAACTTCCCAATTGATTTAGCTTATAGCCTGCCATCACTGCTTCAATCTACCCAAACAACAGATTATAATCAATTTAATGAGCATTCAAAAAAAATAGAGAATTTCATAAACTTACTCATTGAAACTTGGAGTAATACTTTAAAAGATTTAGGAGTGATTGATATATTAAAACATAAGAGTGATTACATAAACAATATGGTACTTTCACTGCAAAAAGATCAGCATGTAATCTTTGTCGGAATTGGAAAGGAGGAAATTTATAAGTCGTTGATTAAGGTTGTATACGACCTGCCATTTGGAAAAATAATTTTACCTAACCTGAATTTGAAAATTAAAGAGAAAGACTGGAGATTACTCGATAAAAAACACTATCAATATTGCCTGAAAGATCTGCTCGATTATTTAAATGTGGATAGAAAAAATGTAGTCTGCTTGAATGCTGCGGATAACGAAATTATTGATTACATCTTTGATACGACTGCTGATCTAAGCAAAATTAGTAATGGATACAGTGGAAATATTGAAGTTATCACTTGTGATTCGAGGGAGGAAGAAGCACAAGTGATGTCATTAATTATAGAGAATGAAAGTTATGAAAACGTTTCTTTGGTTGTCTTTGATAAATTACTTGCGGCTCGTGTGGCATGTTTCATATCGGAAAACTACTCTTATATGACGCTTCTACTTTATAGTATTGAGGTTCTGACCTCAAATTGGAACAGCGTGGCATTACTTTCGCTCCTTAAACATAGGCTAGTGACTTTTGGTTACACTCAAGAAGAGTACACTCGGATTTTATCTGAGTTTGAGATAGAGATATTACGTAGATTTAATACAAGTGGTCTTAACGATATTATAAGTGCTATTAATGTCCATAAAAAGCTAAAATACAAAGAAGATATATTACTTATTATCAATAAGTTAGAGGCTATACTTAATCTTTTGCTTAGCTCTATGAATTGCTCTATTTCTGATGTAGTAGCAGTTCATTTGCAGTGTATTAATGTGCTTTCTAATATAAATTTTTCAGAGTTAAATAATGAAATAGGTAGTTTTATCTGTGATTTCTTAAATGCATGTGAGGGTATATCAATTAGATGCTCCTTAGAGTTATACAGCAAAATTCTGACCTTATTCTTAGAGAAAGAGTTTTTTTCTGTAGCAAGCGACTTAAATAGATTTAGCTTATACCACAATAAAGTTGTAATACTTGCTGGATTTAATGGAACACCAAGTTTTCAAAGTCCGTTTTTGAATGCGATTACAAGAGAGAGGTTTAACCTTCCTTCCGTGCAAGAAGAGCAGGGATATTTTTTGTATATTCTGCGCAATTTATTTAGTGCAAGTAAGGTTTATATCACAAGATCGCTGAGCAATAGGAAGCCAATTCTGTTACAGCGTTTGGGAATTTTGTTACAGGAATCAAAGTATCCTTATCGTGATTGGCTAAGAATATTGAATACTCCTGAATGTGTTGTTCCATGTACTCAGCCTATGCCGAAACCTCAAACCGAAGTCAGAAAAGAAAAAATGCAAGTGATGTCTTGCAGTGCAATAGAAAAGCTAATTCGTAATCCTTATTCATTTTACGTTGAATACATACTGAATCTTAAACAATTAAAGGACTTGAATTTCAAGCCATCGATATTGGAATTTGGCACTATGGTGCACAACATTCTTGAGAGGTATTTACGCGATAGAAAGCCGCCGATGAGCACTGCACGAGAAGCATTCTCGACTAGTAAGTTTAATTTTTCAAATATGTGGTGGGTAAGACTGCAAAGGATAATTCAATCTTTTGTTGCATTTGATGAGATTCGAAACAATCATGTTGAGTTGGAGAAGAGTTTTACCTATCCGGTAGCCTGCGTTCTAGCGCGTGATGCTGGTTCTTGTGACGGTAGTCATACTACTTGGATGACAGAAGAAATTTTACTGACAGCAAGATGCGATAGAGTTGAGTATCTGCCAAGTGGGCAAGTAGCAATTATAGACTACAAACTTGGTTCACCACCTTCCAATGAAGAAGTTATGTCAGGATTTTTTCCGCAATTAATTTTACAAGCCTTAGCGGTAGAACATATAACAAAAAGAGAAGTTTCAGAGCTTGCTTATTGGAAGCTTGATTATGATGAAATAAAGGTTGTTTCTTTACGAGATTATAAACAAAAAATGCAAGAATTTCAGGATGATCTGCCTGGTTTTTTATCTAATTATTTAAGTAATTCCACACCCTTTATTGCCTCTCCGTATTTGGATAAATTCCTGAGGTTTAACAGCTATAAACAGCTAGAAAGGATAGGAGAGTGGTTGTAAAATTAGCTGTAGATAAGTTGTAATAATTGCGATCTATAGCGGATGCCAGCGCATAACGCACAACTGTACGAACATAGGCCTCCAAGAAGCAAGTGGCATCTAAGCCAAAACGGGGCTAAAAACCACTTGACAAGCCTCGCCAGTCATCTTATCATGGAAGTGAAGCTATTGTATTTGCTTTCGCCAATCTGCAGATTAAAAGGTAAGGATTACTTAAGGTATCGGCGTCTTATGTTCAATTTTTTGCAGTACATAGGTACTGTATGTCTTTACAAAACTTCATCTACATCTAGGTTTATACCTAAATAAGCTGAACGCGCTTACAAAGCGTTACAAGACATCAAAAAATGCCAATACTCGACAGAGATAGTAAAGGACTAGCTAACTCGGGTTTTCTTTGTCTTTTTTTCTGCTTGGTAAACTTCTTAAACACTTGCAGCGTAGGTTAGTAGCGATTAAAAGCGGCTGAATCTCTCTTGTCAGGGGTTTAAAACATAAAAAACGCCAGTACTTTAAAGCGGAAAATAATCACAGGGTTCCTTTTGCCTTTTTTCCCACTTAGTAAATTTCCTAAATATTTTCTTAAATTTTATAGCTAAACTGGATCCCAGACTGGGATGACAAGAAAAGGGGTACTGGGAGACAACCGTCATTCCGCTAACACGTAGCGATTTCAAGCCCACGTGTACAAATTTTTTAAGAGCATAGGTAGCGTAGGAAGAAGCATAGGAAAAGTGGTAGTTTAGACCAATATGAAATTACTTAAGGACACTCGAAAAAGTAATACGCATCAAGTAGTGATAAATGGTTTAAATATTAAACAACAAACTGAGCAATTTGCTTCTAAAAAGGTTATCTGATTTTAGATTAAAATTACCATAAAAGTCTGAGCATTCCCCCTAAACTTGAGCGTATTGACACTTGCAAATAAGGTACTAATTATAAGAACGCATCTTCTTTAATCAACTCGTATATTTCATTGCCAACTTTATGGTGAGGTTCTGCAGTTGGATGGAAATAATCAAAAAAGAAGTAATCCTTTAGTGTTTCTCTACTACACCCAGGATTATAGTGAGCGTCAAGTTCTCCTTTAAATATCAACTTTAAGAGTATTTTTATATTTTCTTTCCATTCCCCGACTTGGTCTGCAACGTCCGAGATACACGCATCTTGATAATTTAAACCTTTGCTCTTGTATTCCCTAAGCATATTTTTCATTATAGAGTTAAGGTCAAATGCTTTTATTTCAAGGTCTGTACTTTTCTTCATATCATCTAAGCCATTAGCTAATTTTATATTGAAACTCTCTGTGAGCTTTGTAGCTAGTTCCTTTGCTTTTTCATTTTTATTAAAAGCTGGTATTAAGCCAATATCGGGTGCGTTTGCAACAATTACATACTTAACACCATGTTCATTTAGAACCTTAAGTGCATTACATATTTCACTAACTGCTTGCTCCAGTACTTCTTCCCCTTTAGTATCGTCATAAGCGGTGGCAACCATAATATCATTTCCACCGATCATGATGAAGAATAAATCTTCTTTACCTATGTCTGGATGATGTCTAATTGCCGCATCTAATTGGTTAGCTAAACGAAATTTATTGAAGAAGTAGGGATAAATGAAGTCAGAAATTTCAGACGCTGTTGAATATGAAACTGCATAATTTTGACCTTGCTGTTCGTGGCATCTACCAAGAAATGAATAGCTCCACCCAGGTTTAAATTCTTTTAAATCTAAACATTTTGCCACATATTCAACAGCGGTAGGGCCATCGCTAAAAGATCTTCCTTGATAAAAAGGGTCATCAAATTTCACGCTTTTTGCAAAGGATAAATTATTTAAAATTTCAACAATTGCACCATTATCAGATAAACTGTCACCTAGAACATAAAAATTTTTATATTTTGAATTAAAATTGTTATTTTCGTCTGCCATGATATTTACTATAGATTAACTATCTGTTTTTTTACGTGAAATATATAAAAATAAAGTAAATAAGGATATTTAGTAAGCTATTTATGTTATTTTATATAATAATACGTTAGCATATGTTGTTATTTCTTCCAAGAACTGATTTCTTCTTAATTTTACTTTCTTGAAAATTTGCCCTTCACTTGATGCACATGATTACCATATTTTTTTAGTTAGCTTTTCCGATGAATATTCACTTCTTTATATGGGGTGTTTCTAACAATTTTGTAATAATAAAAAATATTCTTTGCTGAACGCTTTAAATGCGATACTTTTATCCATTAGTTAAAAATTTTAAATGTTACTACCCTTTCTATTAATCTTATCTTTGATTGCCAAGTTCATTGAAATTGATATTTCCGTACCTAGCTTTCCTGATATGGTGCGCTATTTTAACGTATCAGAAGGCACAATTCAATTAACTATTGCTTATAATTTTCTAGGCTTGTGCATGGGAGGGTTGTTTCTTGGTCCATTGTCTGAATGCTATGGCAGAAGGAGAATAATGATTATAGGTAGCACTTTGCTATTAATCGGTGCTGTTGGTTGTGTTTTTGCACCGTCGGTTTTTTGGCTTTTAACCTCTCGCTTTTTTCAGGGCATTGGTGTCAGCACCTCTGTAGTTGTGTTTGCCATAATAGCAGATAGTTATCAGGGCAACAAAGCAGTAAAGTTTATAGGTATTATGAACGCAACTTTAACTGTAGTCATGGCAATTGCACCTGTTTTAGGAAGCTTTATTAACGAAGCCGTAGGGTGGCGTGGTAATTATGCAACTGTTGCAGTAATTTGTTTAATCTCTTGGATTTTACTAGTTTTGGCATTACCAGAGACCAAGAAAGACCGCGCGGTTTTTAGTTTAAAAAAAATGATGCAAAATTACAGAAAATTATTATCTAGCTCAAAATTCGTTGCATTGTCTTTAATACCAAGTCTCTTTTCTTCTGCATATATGTCATTCATTACTTGTGGACCATTTTTATACATGGAAACTTTTGGATTGCCAAGCAAAGTTTATGCACTACATCAAGGTTTGATTGTAGGTTCCTTTTCTCTAACAAGCTTATTTTCTGGTAAAATCTTACAAAAATTTGGAGCAATATGGTGTGTAATTAATGGTACAATTGTTATCGTTATTGGCTCTCTACTACTTACGACATTAAGTGTATTGACACCTTATTCTCCTTACTCGGTAACGCTATCTATGATGATTTTTTCTACTGGTGCTGCAATTTGCCAGGCAGTAATTTTCAATGCATCATTAAATGTGTTTCCTGAAATTAAAGGTACAGCTTCTTCTGCAGTTTCCTGTATAAGATCCTTTATAATGGCAATTTTTATCGGCTTAACAAGCTACGTTTACAATGGTCAAGCAATCAGTGTATCTCTTCTTGTTCTATCTGCAGTAGCGCTAGAACTTATTTTTACTGCCTATTTATTGCTTTTAAGGTCTGGAGAAGATCTATAATTATCGGTATATAGATCTTCTGATTTCTAGTTATTGTTATAATTCGCGTTGGCGTTTTGCTGCTGGCTCTGTATGCGTTTCTTCCACAAAAGTGCGTTCTGGAATTAGATCTATGGAATCTAACCCACATTCAACAACCATCCCCTTTACTGTGAGAGAGTTTAGAAAGACAGTGCCTGTAACCTCCGAAAATTCATCCGAATCAGCTGAATAAAAATCCTCTAAAATGCCTGGATCAAACTCCGAAAATTCATCCAAATCATCTCTCTTTCTTTTTTGTGCTAAAGATTTGTTATCTAAACTGCCTGTATTGGAATTTTCAATTCTTAGCCTCCTTTCATTATTTGGATAGAAAAGCCTTAGAATAAACCTAGCTTTAGCTGCTTGTTTTGGTTCTAAATGTTTTTTGTAATCTTCTTTTTGCTGAGAATTCAATTGATTAAATCGAGTTCTAAATAAAGAAATAGATCGATCAGCAATGAAATCGAGTGTATTGAATGCAAAATCCTTATCCTTTTCAAGCAATTGATTAAAGATGCTAATCGCTTCTCGTTTTTCCATTGAACTCAGTATGCAGCGCATAGCTTTAATACGACGCTTCTCTATCGTTGTGTCAAGGTAGCACTCTTTCTAATCTGGGGTGAGCTTATAAAATACTTCTCTAAATTTATCCGATCGGTGATTAGAAGCTGATTTGTTCAATTTTTGAATTACTTCATTGCTTATACCATTAGTACTATTATGCATTTCTTTACCACAACTATTAGTTAGTTTATAAATACTATATTAGTATTTATAAAAAAATCAATAGAAACATTAAAAAAATAGATTAGTCTTAGCATTAAGTATTAGAGGGTTTGAGATCTCTGTGAAAAGAACTACAAGCAGAGTACTTGTATAAGCCTGTTTTGATTAAAAAAGCAATTATAGATTTGGAGCGAGCTCTCAATTCTCTTTATTTTACTGATACTGTAAAGGTATTTTAATTCGAAGAGTAACATTAACTCTCTCCCGCTAACCTTTCTGCTTCATTACGTGAAATTAATACCTCAATAAATTCATCTAGTTCGCCTTCTTTTATAATCTGCTCTAATCGATGTGAAGTTAGATTAATTCTGTGGTCTGTCATTCTTGATTGTGGAAAGTTATAAGTTCTTATACGTTCAGAGCGATCTCCAGAGCCAATCTGACTTTTTCTCATTGTTGATCTTTCTATTTCTTTTTTTTGTCTTTCAATTTCGTATAGCCTTGCTCTCAATACTTTAAGCGCTTTAGCTTTATTTTTGTGCTGCGATTTTTCATCTTGCTGTATTACAACTATCCCTGTTGGCAAGTGGGTAACCCTTACTGCACTATCAGTTGTATTCACCGACTGCCCACCAGGACCGCTAGACCTGTAAACATCTATTCGTAAATCCTTTTCTTCTATTTTAAAGTCAACCTCTTCTACTTCAGGTAATATCGCAACAGTAGCTGCAGAAGTGTGCAGCCTTCCTGATGATTCAGTTTCTGGCACTCTCTGTACCCTGTGTACTCCTGATTCAAATTTTAGCCTTGCAAAAACTTCTGTTCCATTAATAAGTGCAGAAGCTTCCTTATAGCCACCTATACCTGTGTTAGAAATACTTATTGGCTCAAACTTCCAGTTTTTTCTTTCTGCATATTTTTGGTACATACGGAATAACATCGCTGCAAATAATGCTGCTTCTTCTCCTCCTGTACCTGCTCTAATTTCTAATATTACATTTCTTGAATCATCTTCATCTTTAGGCAATAGTGCTAATTTTAATTTAGCTTTTACCTGTGGCAATAATATCTTTTGCTTTTCGAAAAATTCTTCTTTTGCTAACTCTTTTATATCATATTCACTATTTTCATCTTTTATTATTTCCTCTAAGTCTGAAATTTCCTCTTTCAGCATGTTGTATTCATCAATTATCTTGATAATTGGTCTGAGTTCAGAGTATTCTTTTGAGAGGTTGATAAATTCTTTTTGGCTTAAATTGGTAGGATTTTCTAATTTCCTCTCTGTATCATTAAATTTTTTCTTTAGATCTTGTAAATTGTTCTCTATATCCATACAGCTCAGTTTTAACTTTTTAAGTAAGTCTTGAAAAATAAAAAATTTTTTACATCAAGCAATAACATTATAATATACCTACTACCTTGGATATTTCTACATAATATAATGGCAAAACAGATAACATCAAACTGCAATTTTATATTTGGAGCTTCGGACATAAAATCATTACCAGATGAATCAGTTCCAGAGATTGCATTTGCTGGCAGATCAAATGTAGGGAAATCCAGTCTGATTAACTTACTGATAAACAGCAAGAAAGCTGCCAGAGTTTCTTCTAAACCTGGATGCACTAGACAAATAAATTTTTATTCTATGTACAATGATAAGTTCAGACTTGTTGACCTACCAGGGTATGGCTATTCTCATGCAGGCAAAGAACAAATTATACAATATTTAGGTCTAATTGAATATTATTTAATTCAAAGAAGAAGTTTAAGAAGAGTGTTTGTGCTGATAGATAGCAAAGTAGGACTAAAAGAAATAGACAAAGACTTTATTTATTGGTTAACATGTAATAATATTAACTTTGATGTTGTGCTAACGAAAATAGATAAAGTAAGTCAAAAGAATCTCAATACCATTATAGAAAGTGCTCAAGAATGGATTAATAATAAAAGTGTGTTAATTCATCAAATAAGCACTCGTGTCAAATGTAAAATAGCCAAGGTAAGAGATGAGTTTTTCAAGTTTACAAGATAAAAAAATGAAGAGCAGTGAATTTTTAAAGGGTGAGGTACCATTTAAACAAAAAGCAGAAATATTGCTTGAAGTGCTGTCTAATATACCAAACTTTGTAGGCGAAACTTTCGTCATCAAGTGCGGCGGCGTAACGATTTCAGACGAGATACTGTTCAATACTTTTGTGCATAATGTTGTCTTATTGAAACAGCTTGGTATAAATCCGGTTATAGTCCATGACGGAGAGTATGAAATTGATTCTGTACTAAAAACCTTGGGTATGGATAGTAAGTTTGTAAATGATGTCAGACTTACAGACAAAGATACTATGAAAATCATTGAAATGGCTTTATGTGGTTCAGTTAATAAAAAAATTGTTCAGCATATAAATTCTACTGGTGGTTCAGCTATTGGATTATGTGGAAAAGATGGCAACCTAATCAAAGCCGAGAAAATAAGCACTACGCTTAGGGAAAGTGGATCAAACAATATCGAAAAAATATTAGACATGGGATTTATTGGCATGCCAACTGAAATCAATCCTGATATATTATTTTTTATTGAGGAATCAGATTTTATACCAGTTATTGCACCTATCGGTCAGGGGAGAAATGGAGAAACATATCACATTGATGCCGATAGTACTGCAAGTGCAGTAGCAATTGCAGTTTCTGCGTCTAAAATGATAACCTTCAGCGATATAGGTGAAGAAATAGATAAAATTAGTGGCAGGAGAATATCTGTTAAAAATTTAAATGCGTTGATTAATTGTGGTAAAATTAAGGGAGAAAGGCTTATTGAAAAGCTTATAGCGTGCACTAAAATGGTGGAAGAATGTGCTGGAGTCGCTCATATAGTTGATGGTAGAATACCTAATATTATAATTGATTTATTTACTGAGAATAACTCAAGTATATCAATTGTGAATGATTTGTAGCTATAATAGACCTCTTGCATAACCTAAAAAAAGGCAAAAGAAACCCTAGTCACTTTCTATTTCAGTATTGGCGTTTTTTAAGCCTTAAACGCTGCAATTTAGCTGCTTTTAAGTACAACTAACCTTAGCTAAAATATTTAAGAAACTTACCAAGCAGAAAAAAAGGCAAAGAAAACCCGTGGTAGCTAGTTATTACACTCTCTATTTTAAAATTTGACGTTGGGTGATGTCTTGAACGCTTTATAAGCGCGTTTCAGCTTATGTAGGTAAAAACCTAGAAATTTTATAAAGACATACGATGCACATAGTGCAAAAAATTAAACAATAGTACGCCAAATACAAGTTTTCTTGTCATTTTAATCCGCTGCAGAGATTGCGAAGTTAAATAAAATAGCTTCAGTACTATGATAAGAGGACTGGTGGAGTTTGTCAAGGAGTTTTTCGTTTAATCCGTTTCTATGGGTAAGAAAACGCGTTGATCCAGATGAATTCCTAATTCTTATTAGTGAGCACGCTAACTATGAAACAGTCTATATTGCCGTCAAAAACAGAATTTATATTGCCCACTTCATGTCCGGTTCTTAAATCTTTCACCATTTGATATGGGTGCACAACGTACGATCTGATTTGATTACCCCAGCCTATATCGCATTTCTTACCATATTCTTCAGCCATTTTTTGTTCTTTTTTTTCCAGTTCAATTTGGTATAAACGTCCTTTAAGTAGTTTAAGTGCCTCATCTTTATTTCGGTGTTGAGAACGACCATTTTGGCATTGCACTACAACACCTGTTGGAATATGCGTAATGCGCACTGCACTCTCAGTTTTGTTGACATGCTGACCACCTGCTCCAGAAGCGCGGTAAGTGTCAATCTTTAAATCCTTCTCATCCACAGTAATATCAATCGAATCTTCTATCACTGGAGTGACTCCCACACTTGCAAAACTGGTATGGCGTTTACCATTTGCATCAAATGGCGATATTCTCACCAGCCTGTGAATTCCACTCTCGCTTTTTGCCCATCCATAAGCTTTTTCTCCAATGATTTTTATCGTTGCAGACTTTATACCAACCGCATCTCCTTCTAATTTTTCTACAATTTCAACTTTAAAGTTGTGGTAAATTTCCGCCCACCTTACGTACATGCGCATAAGCATTTCAGCCCAATCATTGCTCTCGGTTCCGCCAGCCCCTGAGTGGATCTCCAAGAAGCAGTCATTATTATCTGCTTCACCAGTAAATAAGGACTCTGTTTCTTTATGCTTGATTAATTTCTCTAGCTTTACTAGTTCGTTTCCAACTTCAGAGAAAAATTCTTCATCATTTTCGTCAATAGCGGATTTCATTAAGCTGATAGCATCATTGTAATCGCTTTCCAGCTTTGAAAACGACTCTACATCGTGCTTAATTTTAGAACGTTCCTTTAAAATTTCTTGTGCTTTTTGGTTGTCCTGCCATAGATTATCATCTGCAGCCTGAGATTCCAGCTCTTCAAGGCGCAACTTTAATTTTTCTACGTCAAAGACACCTCCTGATAACAGAAATACTTTTATCTAAGCTCTGAAAGTGCTCAAGGGTTTCTAAATAAGTTTTCATTATGCTTTGGATTTTAATATATTCACTATCAGTAGCAATAACAGTACACAAAATAGAAATTTAACCATATAGTAGTTAATTTAAAACAATCTTATTATACTCTAATGTTTTAAGGAATCAAGTACGTACGTTTATTCAGAAACAAGGTAAAATAATGAATATTGAAACAAATTCCCATTATGGTTTAGATAAAAAGGCTATGGATGACTTAATGGAGTCACTCGATAATCAGGAACTAGAAAATATTCATAATATTGTAAAAACAATAGATAGCGTTCAGCTAGCCTATTTTTTATCCACCTCAATCAGTGATCACAGGGAGAAATTAGCTAGTATCCTCGATCAACATTTGTTAAGTGATGCTCTAGTGCATGTAGTGCCAGATTTGCAAGTAGAAATCATAGAAACATTGGGAATAGAAAATACGGCAAAGTTACTGATGCTACTTGATGTAGAAGATATAGTAACCATAGTGAAAGATCTGGATAGAAAGTCTGTAGAAAACATACTTAGCTACTTGCCTGAAGCAACTCAAAAGTCAGTAGAGGAGCTGTTATCATATCCAGAGGAAAGTGCGGGAAGGTTGATACATAAAGATATGGTTATAGCCCCATATTATTGGACAATAAACCAATTAACAGAGTTTTTGCGCAACTACAAAAAAATACCAGAAAAATTTCATCAGATCTTCATTATTAACTCAAAATTAGAACCTATAGGTAGTGTTAATTTAAATAAGGTAATATCTCACTCAGGAGAAACAATAATAAAAGAGATAATGAGTCAGGATATAAAAATCATTAAAACTGGAGTAGACCAAGAGGAAGTGGCAAGAATATTTAAAGATTACTCTCTATTATCAGCTCCAGTAGTGAATAAGCGCGGTAAGATCATTGGTGTGATTTTAATTGAAGATGTAATAAAAGTTGTTCAACAAGAAACAGAAGAGGATGTACTCAAAATAAGCGGCGTGTCGTCTAAAGCCGATATAAATGCCCCTATACATAAAACTATAATCCAAAGGCTACCTTGGTTATTATTTAATCTCTTAGCTGCAACAATGTGTTCTATAGTAGTTGGCTTTTTCGATGATGTAATAAAAAGTTTTATAGTACTTCCAATAGTTATGCCTATAATTGCATCAATGAGTGGAAACGCAGGATCCCAAACAGTAACGCTAACCATTAGAGCAATTGCAACAAAATATTTAACTGAGCAAAATGCGAACAGAATACTGATGAAAGAATTTTTAATAGGTCTGATAAACGGGGTAATTTTATCTACTATTTCATTAGTAGTATTAGCAATAAGGTTTCACGACTTCAAAGTAGAGATCATTTTTGTGATCTCCATGATAATGATGTCGATCATTGCAACGTTTATTGGAACTTTCATTCCTATACTCCTTCATCGTTTAAAATCCGACCCTGCCGTTTCTTCTTCAATCCTAACATCAGCAACAACTGATATTCTTTCAGCTTTTATATTTCTTGGTTTAGCTACGACCTTCTTATTAAATAGCTGATAGAAAAAATCATGCTATAGGAACCCTGGTCCAGTTTCTGTATTTCTTTCTATATCTAATCTTCTAAAAATGCTATCAATAGACCTCTTGCATAACAAACTTTTGGCAGCGCGTTGGAAGAAATTTCTTGACAAACTCCGCCAGTCCCCTTACTATGGTACTGAAGGTATTCAGTTATCTTCATCTGTGCAGATTAAACGAAGGAGTATAACGTAGTTGGCGTCTTATTTTTAATTTTTTGCACTATGTGCACCGTATGTCTTCACAACATTTCTAGGTTTTCAAGCTGAAACGCGCTTATAAAGCGTTTAAGACAGTATAGTACGCCAATTTGCAGGATTAGAGAGTAAGCACTATCTAACACGGGATTTCTTTTGCCTTTTTTCTGCTTAGTAAATTTCTTAGCATTTAAGCTAAGGGTCTGTTGCAGTTTAAAAGTCGCTAAATTGCAGCGTTTAAGACTTAAAAAACGCCAATACAGAAAATAGACAGTGACTAGGGCTTCTTTTGCCTTTTTTTCTATTTAGTAAATTTCTTAAGATTAGCAAAAGAGATATCATCCCAGTCTTGGATCCAGAAAACTTAACTTTAAATGAGTACACCAAGTGGCTGAACAATGAAAACTGGATTCCAGCGTCACGCGCTGGAATGACAACGAAGGGCAGTGTCTGGGCACTGCCCTATCGTGGACTCAAATCACAATGTTCGTACAGTCTCAGCATGATACCATTTGTTGTGTGAATTACCTTCAAAAGTATACGCTTTAACCACATTCACTTAAATCATGAACAAAATCAACTTTTTAGAATTCATCGAACTATGCTTTCAAACGGTGATACCGGGGTATAAGTATAACAATTATCAGTATATAAAAGTCATAGCAGACAGGCTAGAAGCGGCAAGTGCCGGTGAAGTGAGGCGAATAATATTCAATATGCCTCCGCGCTCAATGAAATCCCTGTGCGCTAGTGTTGCGTGGCCCGCATGGATATTGGGAAATCAGCCAAATGCGAGAATAATAGTTGTAAGTTACTCTCGGCTGCTCAGTGAAAAGCACTCGCTTGATACGAGGTGCGTAATGCAGTCTAGTTGGTATAGAGGGCTATTTCCAGAGATCCAAAGACCAGAACACTAAATATAAATTTCAAACAGTGCAGAGAGGATACAGAATTGCAACATCAGTTGGAGACAGGCGAAGGTGATCATCGTCCCGCTCAAGCTTTGAGTAGAAAGCGTGCTACAAACTGGTTTGACCAGACTCTAGTAACCAGGCTCAATGATAGAAAAAAGGAGCTTGTGATGCACAGGCTGCATCAGGAAGATTTAACTGAGCATCTTCTCTCCAAACCAAAAAATATATGGCATCATATTTGTTTGCCAATAATAGCTGAAAATAAGGAGATTGTTTATTCAATCAAAAAGCCAGCGCATCCTGTTTCTGTCATCCAAGTAACTGCAACCAGGCAGTTGTATAATACAACAGCATCATGCGCTGCACCTGCAATGATATTATACTCAAGAGAAGAAGGTCAGTTGTTATATCCCCTCTATGGAGGAAAAGAAGAAGTTGAGACGATAAAAGTTGAACTTGGAAGTTACGCTTTTGCTGCGCAATATCAACAAAATCCTCTGCCGCTTTCAAGTGAAACGAGAGTGGCTGAAGCGCTATAGAAATTTTCCTGATAATCTCTCATGTGTAACACAAAGTTGGGATACTGCGGTTTCAACAAGCGACATGAGCAACTTTAGCGTCTGCACTACCTGGGCAAAATAAATTCTATTTACTTGACGTATATCGCGCAAAGCTTGAGTATCCAAAGCTTAAAGAGCAACCTAGCTGCAAGATGGGCACCACACGCAATTTTGATCGAAGCCAAAACAAGTGGTCAGCAATTGGTGCAAGAGCTGAAGGCAAACAGTCATTTGCCCATTATCGAAATAATGCCACATAGCTCACTCGATTTCATCAGATTGCTCCAATTATAGAGTCTGGTAGGGTTGTTTTGCCGCACCAAGCAGTATGGCTAAATGATTTTGAGTATGAAATTTTAATGTTCCCAGAAATACGCCACGACGACCAAGTGGACAGCATGGTACAATATTTGCAGTGGATGAGAAACAGTACCTACAGGGTTGCAGCTATACGAACATTGTGATCTTGGCCTATAGCTAACACCGCCGCGGCGCTAACGAGTAACGGTTGTCGGTAAACCTAAGTCACTTTAGCTATAGAATAAAAAAACGCCGATATTTTGACACAAAAGTAAATACCACGGGGCTTCTTTTGCCTTTTTTTAGGTTATAGCAAGAGGTCTTTAGCATCTTTGTCAACGAATTAGGTCTATCATAAGGAAAAAAATAAGGCTTTTCAGTTTGATTTTTTATTACAATAATTAGATTTATATTCTTAACTAGAAACAATGCTTAGAAGCTTTTTCTTGATTTTTATATTCACAGTATTCATGCCACTGTCAAATGCTGACGCAAGGAAATATATTAGAATTGTTGGGTCTTCAACTGTTTTTCCTTTTATCTCATTTATAGCTGAAGATTTCAGTCGTGTCTTCTCCTTTAAAACTCCGGTTGTAGAATCGATAGGGAGCGGTCCAGGATTCAAAATGTTTTGCTCAGGAGTGGGGGAAAATACGCCAGACATCGCCACTTCATCTCGTCCTATAAAAGAAGCAGAAAGAGAGCTATGTAAAAGGAATAAAATTAACGAAGTGATAGAGGTCATCATTGGCTATGATGGAGTTGTCGTTGCAAATTCGAATCAAAGCCATAGATTTGACTTCACAACAAAGGATTTATTTGAAACTTTATCTGCATATTCTCAAGAAAATGGTAAGCTAGTAAAAAATAATAAGAAGTTTTGGTCTGATGTAAATCAAGCTTTACCAAAAACAGGAATTGAAATTTATGGTCCGCATAGGAATACAGGCACATACGATACTTTGATTAATTCTATTATGCTCGATCAATACTCATGCATGAACTCAAGAATTTTCAAAGAGAATTATAAAGATTCGGAAGAAAGAAAGAAAGCATGTAGTAACATAAGGGATGACGGAAAGTACATAGAAGTTGGAATTAATGAAAACATAATAATACAAAAATTGAAAAGTAACAAAGATGCTTTAGGAATATTTAGTTTCAGCTTTTTAATGAGGAACCAAGATAAAATACAAGGGAGCACAATCGCAGGAATTGAGCCAACTTATGAAAATATATCATCAGGAAAATATATATTAGCAAGGCCTCTATACCTTTACATAAAGAAAGAACACTTGAATACCGTTGATGGATTAAGAAAATTCATTAGAGAAGTTATAGACTCTATCAGTGTTGAAGACGGATACCTATCTAGGCTCGGTCTGATCTCACTTTCCAATGAAGACATAAAGAAAGTTTCAGCAAAAGTTCATGATATAATGTGATGGTAATATTTCTTTTATATTTTTTGTTCTAGAAAGTAACTCTATGGAAAATCACCAACGCCTGCAAACTTTGCGTTCAATCGTGTTCGTTGTTGGAATATTCCTATTGTTGTTTAGCTTAGCAATGCTTATGCCTGCTATTACTAATAAATATCTGGGCTACGAATGGAAAAATTTTCTAGCTGGGTTCATAATTACCTGCACATTTGGTGCAATTTTTATTTTTTTAGGTAAATTAAGTAAATTACATGGAATGCCAGTAGTTTTCGCGATTACCAGTTGTACCTGGATTGTTTTATCTCTATTTGCAGCCATTCCATTCTATTTTGATAATCTGAGCTATGTTGATGCATTATTTGAAACAATATCCGGCTTTACAACGACAGGAGCAACCGTATTTAGTGATGTTGAAAAGCAATCTCCAGGAATACTGCTATGGAGAGCAATGCTGCACGGTATAGGCGGCTTTGGCATAATTACTATAGGAATTGCGGTTTTTCCTATGTTTAAGACTCTGAGCCTAAATAATTTACTTTATTCTGAATATTCAGATGCTACCAAAAGAAGGTTACCAAACACACGAAGTGTAGTGATTCATGTTACAGCAATATATTATAGCCTGATTTTATTATGTATATTGTCCTATCGCCTAGCTGGTATGCCACTATTTGATGCAATATGTCACGGAATGTCTGCTGTATCAACTGGTGGATTTGCTAACTATAACGATTCCATAAGGCACTATAATGATCCCATACTAGAAGTCATAACAATCATTTTTATGATTTTGGGTTCTTTACCTTTTCTTAGCTATTTAAAAATCATAAAGCGATTAGACATTTGCCACGATGAACAGGTCTCTTACTTTG
Source organism: Wolbachia endosymbiont of Cantharis cryptica (assembly GCF_964277405.1). Lineage (GTDB taxonomy): Bacteria > Pseudomonadota > Alphaproteobacteria > Rickettsiales > Anaplasmataceae > Wolbachia. The sequence continues at coordinate 759,700 of NZ_OZ195521.1, forward strand.
TTAAGATAGTCATTGTCTCATCTTTATTCGCTTACTTTTGGTTGCATAAAAATGTTGATTTAGGAGTACCATTTTCATTTAGATGCAGCACATTTACCATCACTTCTTTTATTACATCAACTGGCTATACGACTTGTAATTATGTAAATTGGAGCTTTATTTCAGTCTTAGCTTTTTTTCTAACCTTTATTGGTGGGTGTAGTGGTTCTGCAAGTGGTGGCATCAAAATCTTTCGTTTGATTGTTTTTCTAAGGTCTATAGAAAATCGCTTTCGCCTTTTATTAAACCCTGACGCAAGCGATAGGGTAAAATTTAATGGTAAAATCTTAGGAAATGATGAAATTCACTCTGTCTTTGTATTTTTCGCAATTTACGTATTAACGTTTACCATTTCATCAATAGTAATGTCTTACTTAAGCAATGCGGACTTTATAACCAGCATCAGTTCAGTTTCTGCAATGCTTACAAACTCTGGTCCAGGATTCAGTAATTTAATAGGCCCTTCAGGTAATTATTCCTCTTTTAGCAATGGAGTAAAATTATTTCTGTCGTTTTTAATGCTGCTTGGCAGACTTGAAATATTGCCAATCTATTTTTGTATAGGCAATTTGTTCAGTGGTTTTGTCATTCCAGAGCGTGACCAGAAAATAAAGAAGAAGAATGGATCCCAGTGTCGGCTACTTGGATGACAGGAAAGGGGCACTGGGATGACAAAATTGCTAGGCCTATAGTTTACATTTAAATTTTATTTCATATTATTATAAGTATTACACAACTTTAAGGGGCAGTTATGGCAGTTATGCCAGATAAATGGATAAGAGAAAAAGCTGAAAACTTTGGAATGATAGAGCCTTTTGTGGATCATAAAAGCAGTAAGGGTGTTATATCTTTTGGATTATCATCTTATGGGTATGATGCAAGAGTGGATAGTAAATTCAAGATTTTTACTAACGTTAATTCAGCTATCGTGGACCCTAAGAATTTTTCCGAAAATAGTTTTATAGATAAGGAAGCAGATGTATGCATAATTCCGCCAAACAGCTTCGCACTTGCAAGTACAGTTGAGTATTTTCGTATACCAAGAGATGTACTAGTTATTTGTGTTGGTAAATCAACTTATGCAAGGTGTGGGATTATAGTAAACGTTACCCCCTTAGAGCCTGGGTGGGAAGGTTATGTGACGTTAGAATTTTCAAACACTACTCCGCTTCCTGCAAAAATTTACGCTAATGAAGGTGCATGTCAATTTGTGTTTTTAAGTGGTGAAAGCGAGTGTGAAAAATCTTATGATGACATGAAAGGGAAGTATATGAATCAATGTGGTATTACTTTGCCGATGGTGAAGTGATTGCTGGAGTATGTTTAAAAAAACTGTGCCAAGTCAAATAGTATAAATGGATCAGCTCCATCACAATTAATAGTTCATTAAAATTTGTGCCTAATTTTTGGGTATAGTGCACTTAAAACAACATTCTAAAAAACTTTGCTATGTAATTCAGTTCCTGCACATCATTCACTGCATAAAGTGGTTCAGTTTGCTGCTCAATACCTGGTATTTCTATGAAAATTTTGCCCACTTCTTGTCCTTTTTTAATGGGTGCAGGTATCATATCTTTATATTCAACACGCACCTTAATTTTGTTATACAGATTGCGGTTGTAAGTTATGGTAACATCGTTTGTAACTGTGACTGGTACTTTTTTTTCCTTTCCATATAGAACATTTATTTCCTCAACTACACTATCCTTAGCGAACATTTTTTTGGTATTAAAATGATTTAGGGAATATTGTATCAGCCTTTTTGCTTCTTCTATTCGCTCTTTCTCAGTATTTAAACCGTTTACAACAGCAAAAATTCTCCTATCGTTTCGTTTTGCAGATACTATAATACCGTAACCACCAGCGTTTGTATAACCGGTTTTTAATCCATCAACCCCAATGTCGTGAAAAAGTAGAAAATTTTTGTTTTTTTGTAAAATGTTGTTATGTGTCAGATATTGTTCAGAAAATAAATCGTAATACTCAGGGAAATCAGTAAAAATCCTTTTTGCTAATATTACCAAATCTTTTGCACTCATAAAATGGTCTTCGTCTGGCCATCCGCTTGAGTTAACAAAATGACTGTTGTTTAGGTTCAAATTTTGCGCAACTTCGTTCATCTCAGCCACAAAGTTCTCTTCTGATCCTGCAATGCCTTCGGCTAGTGTTATGCAGGCATCATTGCCTGAGACTATTGTAATTCCTTCGAGTAATTCTTTCACCGTAACAAATTGACCTTCCTTTAAAAACATAGAAGAGCCTTTTCTTTCCCACGCTTTTCTACTTACTCGAAATTCATCCTCCATGTTTATTATTCCAGCTTTTAAATAATCAAAGGCTACATACAGAGTCATTAATTTGCTCATTGAAGATGGAGCCATTTTTTCATCAGAGTTATGCTCAAAAATGAACGAGTTTGAAGCTAAATCTAAAACTATTGCCTGTTTTGCTTTGCTTCTAAACTGATATGAATATGAAGCAAAAGGAAGCGAAAGAATTAATAGCGAAATTATCAATTTGCCTAATATGTTCATAGTTTCAAATTTATGGTACACTAATTAATAGTATAATTTTGCAGGGGTATTTCAATAGATCTCTTGCATAACAAACTTTTAGCAGCACGTTGGAAGAAATTTCTTGACAAACTCCGCCAGTCCTCTTATTATGATAATAAGGGTATTTCTGACTCAAAACTTGTTTTTGACCTGCAGGCTCAATGACAAAATTCAGTAAAAAACTCAGGGTATTTTTTGGCGGATTACATAAAATTATGGCGGCTGCATGTCTTTTAAATTTTTTCTACATTCAGCCAAATCGCGCTTATACTAAGCGTCAGCACATTATTACAGCGCCAGTTTAAAGTATTATAGAGTCAAAACTCGCACTACGGGGCTTTTTTTGCCTTTTTTTCGCTTGGTAAATTTCTTAAATATTTTCTTAAATTTTATAACTAAACTGGATTCCAGACTGGAATGACAAAAGGAAGGAGCACTGGGATTACAACGAAGGGCTACTGGGATGACAGGTGAAGGAGTTTCAACTAGATGGTTGTAGGTGCAGTGTGAATTTTTTACTTTGGTAGTCTTTCATTGTCATTATAATTATAAAAGCAGTTGAGCTTAATTGATATGAAAACTTTCACGAAAAATTTTAAGAGTAAGGAAAAAAAGCTGGAGGAGTTTAATGAGGAAATTGAAGATATAACAACTGTAGCTCAAGATAAGTTTGCGCATGAACTTGAAAATATCGCATATGACAGTGTACAGAAATTTCGCAGTCTGCTTGCTAAAGAGTTAAACTCCATCTTTAACAATATTCACTCTCAAAATGTCAATTTGCTGAAATCCAGCCTAGTTGAATATGCTATAAATTCAAATTTTATCAATAAAAAAGGAGAAACAGCTTTAATACGTTCTCTTCTTAATGTAGTAGGACACACAATAAAGAACTTATAGCTCAAAAATTCAGGAATTTCAAGCATTTAGAGTTGTTGCTATACAGATTTAACTTAATATTAAATACAAGAAATATAGCTAAAGTAAGTAAGGTTTGCTGACTTACCGTCACAGTATCTCAGCCGCTAGCAAGTAACGAGGTAAATCTTACTTATTCTAGCTATAAAAAACGGGGGTTGTTATGTCAATTTCACCAAGAATATATGTGCAACGTAAATCTAAACCTAAATCTTTTCCAGTAACTTTAGAAGAGGTTAAATCTTTTTTACGCATTGAGAATGATCAAGATGATAAGTTAATTTCAAATCTAATTCTTATGGCAACTGACTATGCTGAATGGTATATGGAAAAGTCGCTGGTAAAGCAAACATGGCAAGTTTCATGTGAAGATTATGTACCTCGTAGGATCTATTTAAGCTATGGTCCTGTCAGGGTAATAATATCTGCTATTGCAACGATATCTAAAAATCAAGAAAAGAGAACACTTAAGTGTTATTTTAGCGATGTAGGAAGCTATGTTGAACTTTTCAATTATTTGAATGCAATAAGAGTTGATGTTGTGTACGAAGCTGGCTATGACAACGTTCCTGAGCAGATAAAACTAGGTATTATGCAGCATGTTTCTGCTCTTTATAAGAATCGTGAATCGGAAGTAATTAGCTATTTGTTTAAAGTAGTGAAGGAGGTGTATTATTCCCCATTTCGCGAGCTAAGAGTTGTGTTGTAAGTAAGACAGAGGTTAATTATGGAAAAAATTCAAGCTATAAATGAGTTGTACAATAGCATTTATGCAGCACTAAAGGCAAATTCTGATTTAAGGAAATATGTTACTAACATTTATGATTACTTACCCAAACAAGTTACTATTCCTTACCTGAGATTGCACATAGTAAATTATAATAACCTGCATATGCTATCCAACTTTGCTGCGAAGGCAAGATTTTCATGCGACATATATGCCTATCATATAGATAGTATGTTTGCCATTACAAAGCATATTAACTTGATACTTAAGGATATTAAATATTCCGACAATGAAGCTGTATTAGAAAGTAATTGTGCTATGGATCAGCACGATGAAATTTTACATTCAACAATTAATTTTGATATTTTTATAAAAGGGGGTGATAATGAGCAAATTACAGCTAAAAATTAAAGATCATGATAATAATTTTATTGTGCTAAATAATATACGAAACTTAAGGTTTACTTTGCGTAATAACAGAGAAGAGATAAAAGATATTTCCTCTTTTGGCTGGAGAAAAGTGCTCGATTGTGCTGGAAGCAGACACATTACGATAAAAATTAATGGAATTTTAGACTCTGTATTAGCTGATGAATTATTGCGTAATTCTGCTATATTAAACTCTAATAATGATTATGAAATTAGTTTTAATGCTAAGGAAAAGATAAGGCTCAGGTGTTCAGTTGAATTGTATGAGAGGTATTATGACCCCACAGCTTTTGACAGCTTTACTGTAGTTTTAGCCAGTGCTGAAGTTGTAAACACCTTTCATTAATGTTAATTTAGTTTTTTCGTATATAATAATAATTGGTAAAAATTTTAAATAAATGATGAATGATGAAGAGCTTTTTAAAGAAGATGGTGATAATATTGAAGAAAATAACGATGATAGAAGAGAGAGGAATTTGAAGAGTGAAAATCAGCTAAATCAAGAAGAGCAAAACAAAGAGAAAGATATAGCACAGTATGTCCAAGACTATTTAAAAGCTTTTGAGGATATCTTAAATCAGATCGACGAAGGAATTGATAATTTGGATAGTTACGAAAGGACTATGCAAATAAAGCGAAGTATAGACAGGCTCATAGAGACTTTATATAGTCAGGCTGCGTCTGAAGATATTGATGCAGAATTTGAAACCACAAAGCATACTCGCGATAAATCAGAATCTATAAAAAGAGTTAGAGAGAAAAGAAGGAAGCAAGCGATAGAAGAAGTATTAAGTAGCATTCAGCAACAAAAGGAGCTAAACGCTAAACGCTTAAGTCATGGACATGAAAAAGATGGGGATGTCCACGAAGCAAAGGCACGAATGAAGTCTTCAATCAGAGGAGTGTTATTTTCGGTGATTGGTAACGCGATGAATCCGAGAAAGATGGCAGGAGAGACTGCGGACAGTAACGAAAAGGGTGCTAATAGATATGGAAGAGAAGCAGCAGGGGGAGTACTCGGTGCATTATTAAAAACATTTTTAACCGCTGTCACCGCTATTGTGCACGAAATTGTCAAGCCGCTTCAGCAGCATACTAATGAACAAGAGACGTCTTTTGCAAAGCGAGTTGAGGAAAGCAGAAGAAATACAGATCCACAAAAAGATCTATCTATATAGACTTCTTACATGTTTTCAATTCCTCAGCGTGTAAACTGCGTGGTAAAGACTCTAATTCCTTTGCAGCATTCAACTCTTTATTTTTTGCATGTATACCAAGCTTATTAAATTCTCTAGCAGCAGGAAATACTCTTGCTTCAAGTGAACCGGCAGTTTTATTATAATGATCAACAGCACTTTTTAAGCTTCTTCGCAAATTATCAAAGTTTTCGCTCATTGTGCAAATTCGCTCATATAAAATATGCCCTAGTTCACTGATTTTTTTTGCACTTTCAGCTATCATTTCTTGCTTCCATCCATACGCTATTGCCCTCAGCAGCGCGATTAAAGTGATCGGTGTTGCAATAATAACTTTTTTTTCCACTCCAATCTCTATCAAAGCAGGCTCATATTCCAGTGCTGCGCTAAAAACCCCCTCCCCTGTTAAGAAAAGTACCACAAGTTCTGGCGTATTTTCAAATTGATTCCAATACTCTTTTTTGCCCAGATCATTTATATGTTTTTTTATTGCCAAGGAATGATCCTTTAATTTTTCTTTTTGTATCTGCAAATCATTTTGTGATACAGCATCAAGATAAGAATCTAGCGGAACTTTAGCATCTATTATTATTTGCTTTCCAGATGGCATTTTTATTATTAAATCAGGGCGCAATAAATTATCTTCATTTTTATCAACTACTGATGGTTGAATTAAAAAATCGCAGTATTCAATCATTCCCGCCATTTCCACCACTCTTTTTAGCTGCATTTCACCCCACTTTCCTCTAATATGAGGTTTCCTCAAAGCATTAGCAAGGTTAGAAGTTTGGTTCATTAACGCTCCAATTTGCTCTTTTAAACCTTCATAGGCCCCTACCCTCTCTTTCTCTAGTTCGCGTATTTCACTATCAAATTTTTCTAATTTTTCTTTTATTGGAGTTACAACTTCGTTGATCGTTGCTTGTCTTTTTTTGAAATCGCTTTCCGTTTCTTTTAATTTACTATCAATTACTTCCTTCGCTAAGTTTAGAAAATTGTTGTTGTTCACCTGCAAAGCATCAAGAGAGAGCGCTTTGAAAGTATTTGTTAATCTCTCCTCTGCTTTTGTTAGTAATTCTATTTCCTTTTTCTTTTCCTCACGTTCTTTTTGCAGAGTTACTTCAAGTTCTGCTCTTTTGACACTTAAATCAACTATTTCTTCATTTTTCGTAAGCAAAGTTTGCTTTGTTTCTTGAAGTTCTTGCTCTAATTTACATGAATTAACTTCAAGATTTATTTTCTCCTCGCTCAGTTTTCTATTCTTTTTTGTGATGATATAGAGAAATAGTAGTAAGGAGAGAAAATTTAATCCCAGAGCTATAGAATTGAAAAGCATTAGAATAAAAAAACTGTGTTTACAATTCTATATGATTTTTGTGTATATAGGAAAAAAAAGAGCACCTAAAGAAGTGCTCCTTTATGAGGGGTTTGCTACAAAATTAGCATTAAACAGATTGACCAACACCAGCAGTGTGTGGTTGTGTTTTTAGATTAGTAGTTTTTGAATTTGGTGCGTTACCAACTGTAATCGGATTTTTAGATATCTGAGTCACAATAACAGGACTTCCACCCTCACTTAAACCTAACACATTTCTCATGTCTTCCAGTTCACTATATAAAGTGTTACGATCACAATGTGTTATTGAGTGTACATTAAAACTTGAATAAAATGCATTAATGCAAAGAACTCGGCCAAGAATTACTTCGAACACACCTTTATCACATTTGATACATACATGATATTCTGATGGATTTTGACAGTTCACATTATCAAAAACTTCGGATGTCTTATTTATCGCTACGTGTAGCACCAGGTGTCTATTGTCACCTTTTCTAATAACATCAAAAACGCCAGGTTTGTTTTGTAGTAGCTCAATCATACTATTGCTTTGAAAGTTACTTGCTTTACTTTCTAATGGATTAGTACCACCTGGTTGACTTACCGTATCCCCAGGCTTCCAGCATGATGAAATTTTTCCTAAAATCCATGAAATTCCTGTGTGATCAGCAATCCACTTAAAAAATTTTTTTATGTTTTTCCACATGTTTTTTTTCCTTAAATTAATAATTAATTTACTTAATTATGCCATATAAAGTTTAATATGTCAACTATTTTAAAGGGAAAGTATATGCTATAAAAGAAATAAAGCGATTTTAAAGATGCTGTAGAAGTTTTTAGTACTTGCTTGCAACTTTCAACAATTTAATAGCACTGGTGTTTACAACTTCTCCGCCGACACGCTTAGTGACAAAAAATCTAACGTAAGGTTTATTCGTGTAAGGGTCTCTCAGTATCCTCATTCCTCTACTATCTACAATCTTATAAGCTTGTTTAAAATCTGCTATTGCAATTATCGGTAGCTGACTGCTTGATGCAGGTGGCATATCAGCAGATTGATATACTGGTATTCCCATTAAAGTATCTGGAGCTTCGAGCGACAAACTTGGTTGCCAAAGATATTGACCCGTTTGAGACTTGAGCAGCCTAATATCTTTCAATGTACTCCTGTTCATCAAAAATGACGCATTTTTGAAATAATATTCATCCAGAGAATAATACAACATCATCATTGAATCACTATCTAGTTTATCAGCTTTAATTTGCTCTATTTTATTGTAACTGTTTCCATTTTCATAAGCTAAAATTCCTTTGGGTTGAAAAGTGCCCTCACCCTTAATGAAGGCTTCGCTTTCTTCCTTACTAAAAGTCTCAGCAATCTTTTCCACCAACCAGCTCTCAACATCGACGAATACATCATCAAGCAGTTTTTGTGATATCTGTGGTTGAGCGTATAACTCGTAAGTTGTGATGGAAACTTTTTGGATTTTAGGTGTGTCCGTATCTTTTGTCAAATCATACTTAGATTTATTGCCACCATCTTCATCATCTACTGTTTCACTACTCCAACCTGCACCAGCACAGTCACCATCTTCTATAATATAATCCAATGTTTCAGTAGAAATTTTTTGACTAGAACATATTTGCCGCATCGGAGACGAATCATTTACACGCTTATTTATGCGTTTTACAATATGCGGAGTAATTAGATATCCTCCAATATCACCATCATCTCCACTGAGAGTTTTGTGCGATAAGCCGCTTTCCATCCCCTTGCGGATATAATCAGAAAAATGTTTGTCGCTTGTGCTAAAATCTGTACTTACTTCTGGACGTTGAACTGCAGTTTCAATTAAATTCAAGCGTTCTTTACAATTATCAACATCATTAGACTTCTTTCAAAATTCACGTAAGGAGCTCAAAATTGTGGATAGCAGCAATCAAATTAAATCTTAAACCAAAACGTTTTCGTCGGTTTCTATATCTATCGGAAATGATTTTAAACCTTTTTAATAAGCCAATTACGTTTTCAACAATTGCCCTTTGGCTCATAAGTGTTCTGTTCTCTTTTTTTTGTTCTTTGCTTAACGGATTCTTTTTCGTTTTCCTGTGAGGTAATACAACATTTTTATGTATTTTTTGCATTCCTCTGTAGCCGGCATCAGCTAAGATTTTAGTTTCCGGCAATATTGCTACCTTTGATTCCCTAAATATCCGAAAATCGTGTTTCCTACCTTTCGAGAAAGATGTACATATTACTTTTTTACTCTTCTTCTCTGCTACTACTTGCGTTTTTATAGTATGCCTTTTTTTCTTTCCAGAGTAGAAGCATTTTTGCTTTTTTTTGGCCTCTCTACTGGTGTTTCAGTTCCATCTATTACCAAAACTTCATATTCTACATTACCCTTTAATAGCTCTTTTTTTCCCGGTAATGAAAAATCTGGATGTTTTATTAGCGTGTCTTCTACCCATCTTATTATTTTGAAACAGTTACTTTCACTCATGCCATAACTTTGACCAATGTGGAAATACGTTCGATATTCCCTCATATATTCTAATGCCATAAGCAACCTATCTTCTACGCAAAGTTTGCTTTTTCTTCCACTTCTAGCTTTTTTTCTTTTATCCTCCTCATCCAAAATTTCCACCATTCGCTTAAATGTTCCCTTTTTTTCCCCTGTTAAGCGCCTAAATTTCTTTCCTTCCAACTTTTCTATTTCTTTATATCTCATACCTTAAAATATCTGATTTTATACTTCTTTTCCCTTGTTTGCCAATTTTGAAAGAAGTCTATTATTTATCTTGCATAACTGCTCAATTGTTGCAGAATCAGCACGCCCTTTGCTTTCAATTTCTTTTAGTTTGCGATCGTTTATTAATTTAAATTGCTCCCATGATGAAGCTAATTCATTAATACGATAAGCAATATCGGCAAGTGACATAATAGCCTCCTTTGAAAATGAAATTAAAATGTATGCTAATGTAGTTAGTCTCGCAGTGTCTGGCTACGGATGCAATTTCATCATTTAGTAGCTGACAAGAGAGGACAAAAACCACTTATTTATTTGTTGAGGGTATAAACCAGAAAACAACACGACACTACCTAAATAATGCCGCGCGTTATTAAATACTTACACTTAACTAAGTTAAGTGAGGAAAAATATGAAAGATAATAATACTATATAATGTTCATCTTTTTATGTCAAGCACTTTTTTATTTTTCTTGCAACTTTGTCTGCCTCAATTAGTCAATAGACCTCTTGCATAACAAACTTTTGGCAGCACGTTGGAAAAACGACTTGACAAGCTTCGCCAATCCCCTTATCATAAAACTGAAGCTATTTATTTATCTTCGCAATCTCTGCAGCGGATTAAAATGACAAGAAAACTTGTATTTGGCGTACTATTGTTTAATTTTTTGCACTATGTGCACCGTATGTCTTTATAAAATTTCTAGGTTTTTACCTACATAAGCTGAAACGCGCTTATAAAGCGTTCAAGACATCACCCAACGTCAAATTTTAAAATAGAGAGTGTAATAACTAGCTACCACGGGTTTTCTTTGCCTTTTTTTCTGCTCAGTAAATTTCTTAACGTTTATAATTTGGGTTAGTTGCATTTAAAAGCAGCTAAATTGCAGCGTTTAGAATAAAAAACGCCAATATTTGAAGTACATATAAATAACTAGCCAACTACGGGGCTTCTTTTGCCTTTTTTTAGGTTATGCAAGAGGTCTAATATCAATTCCGCACTACTTGCAGGATCATTGCTTTTTGTAATGGGCCTACCAATTACGATATAATCAGCTCCTGAATTTATTGCTTCTTTTGGTGTTGCTGTCCTTTTTTGGTCATCATGACCAGGGTCTATACGAATTCCTGGAGTAATAATTTTAAAGTCTTTACCGCATTCTCGGCGCACTTCTTGAGCTTCCAGCGCTGAGCAGACTATTCCATGCAGCCCAATCTTTTTTGCAAGCTTTGCAAGCAAAATTACCTGTGATTTTACCTCTCTTTCTACTCCACACTCATTTAAATCCTCATTGCTCATACTAGTTAGCACAGTCACTCCAATCAGTTTCATTTTTGTGCCTTGCACTACACTTAGCGCTTCTTCAAGCATTTTTGTTCCACCACTTATATGTAATGTTAGTATTTCAACACCCAGAACCTTTATTGCTTCAACCGTTTTAGCTACAGTGTTTGGAATATCATGCAATTTCAGGTCTAAAAAAATCGGTACATTACACTTTGCAACTTCCCTCACTCCAGAAGGACCATGAGCAGCGAAGAATTCTAACCCTAGCTTTATCATGCCAACCTTATCACGTAAGGCGTTAGCTAGAGAAATAGCCTCATTTAAGTTCTGTGTATCTAGTGCGCATATTATTGGGTTCATTGTACATCCTTGCATAATTTTTTTTATAATAAGACTAATTATTGCATTTTGTAAACCCTTCACTACAGTTGGATTGACTGTGTTCATAACGTTTTTTCCATGATGGAGGTAAAGGTTCGATCGGGGTGGACGAGCGACTGGTAGGTGATTCATATCCAAGATCTTCTACATATGAGGAAACAGACGTTTTGCCTGACAAATATTGTGCAACTTCTTCTTCCAATACAAACCTTATTTTTTGAATTATTTGCAATATTACTTCTTTATCACCATCTGTGATCTCTTTACTTCCTCTTACTGATTGTTCTACCTTGCCTACCACATATTCTATCATTCGTTGCATAAAAACCACTTCTTCTTTTTCCTTTTGCAACAAATCTTCTTTAAGTTGTGCTATTTGAAGGGACTTCTCCAAAAGTAAATTTTTTAATTTTTTCACTTTATTATCGTGATCTTTATTTATCCTTTCCAATTCAAAAGATTGATCATTAAGGAAATTATTTGCATCACATAACTCTTTAGATTGCTCTTCTAATTCTTTAGATAAATTTTTATTTTTTTTAGCGACTTCTTCAATTTCATATCGTAGCTTATCTAACTCTACACACAATTCTTCTTCCTTATCTAATTCTCTATTTTTTAGTTCTTCACACTTAATATTGCTTATTTCCCTTTCCAATGTTGCTATATATTCTTTTTTTTCAGCTAGTTTACCTTTTTCTTCTTGTAACTGTTTACGTAAACGTAAGATTTTACAATTCAATAATCCCTCTATTTGTTTATAGTGTGATTTCTTTATTCGTTTATAGCGTAACTCCTTTATTTGTCGTTTATAGTGTAATTTCTTTGTTTGTTTATCAGGCGCATTTATTATCTTTTCTAATTCGTTTACCATTCTACATAATTCAGCTATACGATTCGTTTTACCTTCTAATTTCTGCTCGAAAGATTCTTTTTCTTCACAAAGAATACTTTTCCATTTTTTTATTTCTTTGTCTTCATCTAGCCTTTTTCGAGTTAATTTATGTAATTGATCATTTAATTTCTCCGTTTGTTTGCTTGCAACTCCTTTAGCCTCTTTTTCCAGAGTTATTATACTTTTTAACTTTTGCTCTTTTTTAGCAGACTCATTTCTCTCAATATCCATTTTCTTATTATCCATAACTATTCTATACGAAAGTACAAGCACCAAAACAGATAGTATAGCCAAAGCAAGAATTAGAGGCAGAGGTACGTTAGAAGTTACAGCAAGCGCTAAAGATGTAAGTAACGTAAGAGTAGCCAGAAAGCTAGCTATAAAATAAAACGTGTTAGCTTTGTTAAGAAAATTGCTCATTACCCCTTCCCATAAGAAAGTAAGGTATTGTATATATTTGTTAAAATTCTCTTAATCTGTAGAGAAAAATGTCCATTATAATTCTGCACCTACAGTAAATTTCCCATTTTCAGTTCCAAATCCTGATTCTACATCCTCACTCCATTCTATCAATTCAGCATTGCAGACCGTTTGTAGATCATTCTGTGCAGACTGATTCAACTTATCCTCTTGTACGTTTGTTTTTATCATCAACTTTTTTATCAGATGCTTAACTGATACATTATTATCTGCCTTTATCTTCCTGATAATATTTAATATCTGAATAACATTATCTCCCATTTCTTCAGAATGCTTACCATAGATAAGTTCTTCCTTATTTGGCCAATTGCTTTGATTGTGTACAGAATTATAACTATACAACTGGTGGTATATCTCTTCCGTAATGTATGGCAAAAAAGGTGCAAATAACCGCAAAATAATATTTAGTACATACGCCAAACTTTGTTTTGCACTTGAACTGCTACCGTAGGCGCGTTTTTTTGCTAATTCCAAGTAATTATCACAAAAGTCCTTCCAAAAAAATTCTTCTACTGCACCCAAAGCTTCGCAGTATTCAAATTGCAATAGGTTGTTCGTTGCTCTTTCTATAACTTTGTATAACTTAGACAATATCCACTTATCCATTGTCTCACTGATAGAACTTATGCTTACAGCTTGATGCTTTTCCATGAACATGGAGACAAATTTGCTGGCATTCCAAAGTTTTGTAACTAGGCGCTTGCCAATTTTGAATATATTTTCAGAGTAGACTGTATCAACTCCAAGCCTTGAGTTTGCTGCCCAATAACGCACTACATCAGCTCCGTAGGTATCAAGTATTACATGAGGAGTGATGATGTTACCCCTTGATTTACTCATCTTTTTTTTATTATCAGCTAAACACCAACCGCTGATCATGATATTTTTCCACGGCAGTGAGTCTGCATGGTAATGTGCCTTCAAAATCGTATAAAAAGCCCAAGTCCTTATTATCTCATGGCTCTGACTGCGCAAGTCTGCAGGAAATATCGTATCATAGCGATGATTTTGCAAGCGAAACTCACTGTTTACTGCCAGTGCATTTAACTGAGGAGTGATCGCACTTGTTGCCCAAGTATCCATTACATCTTGATCTGGAATAACCTCTTCTTTGCTATACCCTTTTGGCAAATCCTTCGATGGATCTATAGGTAGAGCCTTTACTTCAGCCAAAATAATTTTGCCTTCTTCTCCTTTACGTTTTGAATACCACACTGGAAATGGTACACCAAAATAGCGCTGTCTTGAAATGCACCAGTCCCAATTTAGCCCTTCTATCCACACTTCCATGCGTTTACGCATGGTGCTTGGATGCCAGTTGCATTCTTTTACTTTATCTAATACTTGAGCTTTTTGATCTAAGGTCTTGATAAACCATTGATAAGTAGGTAATATTTCAAGTGATGCACCAGATCTTTCCGCACATTTGACAGAATGAGAAATGTTAGTGCTTTCTATCAAAAGTCCTTTTTCAGTCAGAATTTCAATTATCCTCTTTCTTGCTGCTGTGATTTTTAATCCATTTATTTCATAGATTCCAGTGTCACGCGCTGGAATGACATCGGGGTGTGGTGGATGTAAGTTCATCCTCCCATCCTGATCGATGATAATTTTCATCGGCAGATCGTGCTTTTGCTGCCAATATATGTCGAGTTCATCACCGAATGTACAGCACATAACAAGCCCGGTACCTTTATCTATTTTGACCTTATCATCAGCTATTATTGGAACTTTTGCCCCTGTCATTGGCACTACGGCTATTTTTCCGATTAGATGGGTGTAGCGCGCATCCTCTGGATGGCAAAAAACTGCAACACATGCGGGAAGTAGCTCAGGTCGCGTAGTTGCAATATTGATCTGCTCATTTTCCTCAGTGGAAAAAACTATTGTATTTAAGAATGACTCAAAGACTTTGTCTTCTATTTCTGCTTGCGCAATCGCTGTTTTATCAACTGGGTCCCAAAGGATAGGTTGCATCTTTCTATATGCGTATCCCTTATTATACAGATCAATAAACGACATTTGAGAAAGTGTCACAGTTTCCTTACTGATCGTGTGATATTCCAAACCCCAATCGTAACTAATACCGACCGATTTAAATAGTTCCTTGAATTCTTGCTTTGATTTTTCAATAACTTCATGACACATCTCTATAAATTTTTCTCTGCCCACTTCTTTTGCACGGGTTTTATAGGTTTGTTCAACCAATCTTTCAGTGGGAAGACCGTTATCATCAAACCCAATTGGATAAAAAACATCTTTCCCAAGCATGCGTTGAAACCTTGCAATAAAGTCTGTGTGGCAATAACTGAATATATGGCCTATGTGCAGTTTGCCCGATATTGTTGGCGGAGGTGTATCTATAGTAAAAGTGTTATCCTTTGCACCATTCCATTTATAAACTTTACTGCCTTCCCATAATATGTTGTATTTGTTCTCGATTTCTTGAAAGCTGTATTTTTCTTCTAACATAAATATTTCTCAATTTTAAGCTTTAAGCTAGCACAATTAAGCAAATACGGCAATTTTAATGTGTTTTATTAGACTTCTTGCATAACCTAAAAAAAGGCAAAAGAAGCCCCGTGGTATTTACTTTTGTGTCGAAATATCGGCGTTTTTTTATTCTAAAACGCTTAATAAGTGCGACTTAGCTGCCTTTTAATTGCAACTAACCTTAGCGATAAACGTTTAAGAAGTTTACTAAGCAGAAAAAAAGGCAAATAAAACCCTGAGTAGCTAGTTATTCACTACCTATTTTATAAGTTGGCGTTTTTTAATGTCTTGTAACGCTTTTAAGCGCATTTTAGCTTATATTAGGTAAAAACCTAGAAGTTTTATAAAGACATAAGGTGCACATAGTGCGAAAAATTAAACATGACACGCCAGATATACTAAGTTTTTTTGTCGTTTTATCTGCACAGACTGAAGATAAATAAATAGCTTCAGCTTCATGATAAGGGGACTGGCGGAGTTTGTCAAGTAGTTTTTCCGTGACCAAAATATAAAAAAGTTGAATATTTTTACAGAATAGTGTATAATTATTAATCTTTTCTAAGCACTTTGGCCATGGCTCTTTCGAAGTTTCTTGACCCAAAAAATGATGTCG
Organism: Wolbachia endosymbiont of Cantharis cryptica; assembly: GCF_964277405.1. Classification (GTDB taxonomy): domain Bacteria; phylum Pseudomonadota; class Alphaproteobacteria; order Rickettsiales; family Anaplasmataceae; genus Wolbachia. Next base: position 775,803 of record NZ_OZ195521.1, read on the forward strand.
CATTTCGCCGTATTTTTGGCACTGAAAAAAATAAAGATATTCTCATTCACTTTCTCAATGATATCTTGGGATTCACTGGCAAAGATGAAATAAAAGAAATAGAATTCCTCAGCACTATTATGGATGCTGAAATTGCCTATAAAAAACAAAGTATTGTTGATGTACTTTGCAGGGATGAAAATGGAGTGCAAGTGATAGTCGAAATGCAGGTTGCTAAAACAAAAGGCTTTGAAAAACGTGCTCAATACTATGCTGCTAAAGCTTATTCAAGGCAGGCTGATAAAGGCGATCAATACCATGATCTTAAAGAGATTATCTTTATTGCTATAGCAGATTGTATCCTGTTTCCTAATAAGTCTGGGTATAAATCAGATCATATTATTCAGGATAAAGATACTAATGAACATGACTTAAAAGATTTTTATTTTACATTCATTGAATTGCCAAAATTTCCTAAAACGAAGGAAGACCAGTTGGATAGTATAGTTGAAAAGTGGATTTATTTTTTCAGGTATGCAGATGAAACAAGCGAAGAAGAATTGGAAAAAATAATAGGAAGTGATGTAATAATCAAAAAAGCATATGAAGAACTAAATAGATTCAACTGGTCAGAGAAAGAATTTATTGCCTACGAACAGGAAATAAAACGTATTCGTGATGAGCAGGCTGTTCTCGCTCAAAAGCTTGATGATGCTACTGAGAAAGGCATCAAAATTGGTAAAGAGAAAGGTAGGAAAGAAGGTAGAGAAGAAGGAAAAATTGAAGGCAAAATTGAAGTTGCAAAAACAATGCTGGCTAATAATGTTGATGTCAACACTATTGTCAAGCTTACTGGCCTTTCCATTAGTGAAATCAAAGAGCTGCAGGATTAAAGTCAAGTTAAGGAGATATTAACTTGACACGAACTTCAATTTTTATACTCCTTCATTAGCATAATATAATTTTGTGCTGACTGTGCAATACGTTTAATTTCTTCATTCGACATTTTTTTGAAGAATTTTGCTGGCCTGCCAGCCCATATTTCTCCACTTTTTATCACTTTTCCATGTGTCACTAGCGAGCCAGCAGCTACCATAGCCTCAGACTCCACAACTGCATGATCCATCACGATAGAGCCCATACCAATAAATGCTTTATCATGCAGCGTGCATGCGTGTAACATACAAAAATGTCCCACTGTTACCATACTACCAATAATTGTGTCACCACCGGGGTTTCTATCCACATGAATTACCGTTCCATCTTGAATGTTTGTTCCATCACCTATTTTTATTGATCCAACGTCCCCCCTGACTACGCAATTAAACCAGATGCTCGCATCTCTTCCTATTTCAACCTTGCCTATGATATACGAACCGCCTGCGATAAAAGCACTTTCATCTATTTTTGGTTCATAATCTTTGTATTTTAAAATGTGATACATATTGAGCCTGCGGTTTTGTGCATTACATTATATGGTGATCCAAATAAGGTTTTCCTATTAAACAATAAATACTTTTCTAGGTACAAGGATATAGTTTTCTTGCTATTGATGCTAGCCCCATAGTTAACTACATTAATAATAGTAGCAGTAAGTAAAAAAAATTAAATATTAAGTCTTATACTTTTATTATGTAGCATTAATGTTGAGGTAACATTATGGACATAACTAAGATCAGTAAATTTCTGTTCAACAGAAGTAATAAAATAACAAAACAACATGACGAACCAACAGTCGAAAAAAATCTCTATACTATTTTAGGATTTAAAAGTAGAGAAGATTTTGAAAATCAAGTAAATAAGCTGCTTAATAATGGTGAGAAGCAACTTAAAACACTACAAGATAAGCTATGGCATAGATTTGAAAAGAAAATAAAAGGTGATAAAGGAAGTAATAAAGCAGCCAAGAATATTAATAATACTATTAAAGAATCTAAGATTACTGAAAGTAAATTAGATAATTTACTGGAATTTAAAAAACAGCTACAAAGTTTCCTAAAAGATCAAAATGATCACGGTATTGTCTTAAATGCAATTGACTCTGCCAGTGCTGCCCGTGTAATTGAAGTTAATGGTATATATCCAAAAGAGCGTGAGATTAAAAAGTTAAAAAAAGCTCAACCTTTCACCTCTAATAGGCAAGACTTTGAAGACGCTTTAGGGTACATAGAGTCACAAGAAAAAGCTATGGGAATTACGTTAGAGGAGCTTAGGGAATACAAGAAACACTCTGTTAAGATTTTTCTGTTGAATTATATTAACTCACTAAGAAAAAAATACCCTAAATTACAAGGTAAAAGAGAAGATGCTATAGCAATACTATCAAGTAATGAGTTGAGGAATGTTTATGATAAAGGTGTAAAAGAAGGACTATTACAACCAATGGCATCTTATGAAGAATGCAAAAGCCTATATGACAAAATGAACCAGATGGAAAATGAGTCCAAGAGTATAATTGAAGGAAAAAAACGGAAAGAAAACCCGAGGGAAATAGGTGAGTCAATAGTCAGCATAATTAATGACATAAAAAAGCATAGAGAGGCACTCCTCAATTGTAAAAATTTTCAGAGTTCTTATGTACAGGAAAAGAAAGAGCATCCATTTAGAGGCAGTGCATGCCAGAAAATGATTGATATATATCAAGAGAGAATTGCTGGGTATCAGGAGAAAATTTGTCAAAACTTGACCCAAATAAGAGAATTATTCAAAAGCATGCCACAAGAAATATGTGGTATGGAGGAATTAATGGATAACGTGCGCGAAGCAAGGCAGGTCGACAAAGAGTTTGATTCAGCTTTATCGAATATACAGAACGAGTTGAATACTCAGCTAAAAAAAATGAAAAACCCTTCAACAGAGCTAAGAGTTTCACACGTTAACGGTAAAACTGGGCTAACTAGGTTGTAATTTGTTTGACACTGAAATTTAGTGCAGCTATTCTAAACGAGAAGCTCTACCATTCATCTCGCTATTTTTGGCTGAAATGGCCAAGTTTTTGAAGTAATGAAAACAATCAGCACTTTAATTCAAGAAGGATCAAAACTATTATCGTTGCATAGAGTTGATTCACCATATTTAGATTGTGAAATCATCATGCAGTATATTCTTGGCGTGAAAAGATCATTTATAATTATGAATCACACTAGTCAGGTACCAATAGACAAGGAACTTCTATTTTGGAAATTAACAAAAAAAAGAGCAGAAAGATATCCAATATCACAAATAATAGGTAATCGTGAATTCTGGAGTAAGAATTTTATAGTTAACCAGCATGTTTTGGATCCAAGGCCAGATAGCGAAACAATAATCCTAGCAGTGTTAAAATATTATCCAAATAAAAAGCAGAGACTAAAAATTGCAGATTTTGGCACAGGCACAGGTTGTTTATTGATATCCGTACTTAGTGAGTATGAACATGCTGTTGGTATCGGCTTTGAGAAGAGTTTAAAAGCATATAGAGTTGCCTATCAGAACGTAAAAAAACATAATCTACTCAGCAGGGCTAAAATACTTCCAAGTTCGTGGACAGAGTGCGAAGGTTTATTTGACCTTATAATCAGCAATCCCCCATATATTAAAAGAAGTAAATTGAAAGATCTGCAAGCCGAAGTGCAAAAAGAGCCAAGAATTGCTCTTGATGGTGGCATTGATGGTTTGAGTTGTTACTTGAGTATTTTTCCAATATTGAGAAGGTGCCTTAAAAAAAATGGGTTTGCAATATTGGAGATAGGTGAAGATCAAAATGATATTGACAAAATAATACCTTCATACGGATTATCTTTTCAGGAATATGTATATGATTTTGCGGGAACGAAAAGGTGCATTGTTGTAGAAAGAAAATAGCTAATAATTTTAATTATTAGCTATTGTTTTTTTTAAGGGCTTAAAAGGGCAACATATTTAGGCTTTACTAGCAAAATGGAAAGTAAGGCCAGCCTCTATGCCGTGTGTGGTAAATAATGTATTGCCTATATTTATGCTATCGCTTTTATATTCCTCAATAGCTTTATTAGATTCATCAAACTGACTAATTTGCTTCTCTTTTTCACCATCCGATTTCGTTACTTCTACTTCCTCTCCTTTTGCCTCTGCGTTAAAATTAAAATTGCTACCGAGAGCACCAAAACCTCTATATCCGATATGCATATTTACATTCTCATTTACGGTATAATCAAGACCAGCTTTTAATTGACCCGCAGGCCTTATTGATGCTTCTCCAAATATTTTCATCCTTGTTGCACCGAATCCAGCTCCAACATAAGGAGAAAAGGAGAAACTGTCACTTTTAAAATGATAGTAAACTGACCTTACCCAGAAAAAGTAGAGAGGAAGTTAAGCCATTTTTGAAGTAAAATAAAACATGATTATGAGGGCTTATTATGGTAAAGAACAGAAAAAATTACACAGTGGAATTTAAATTAGAGGCAATAAAGTTGGTAAAGGAAACGGGGCAGTCAGCAAGCAAAATAGCTAAAGATTTAGGAATAGATAACAGTACACTAAGTGACTGGATAAAAAAATATAACGAAAAAGGATCAATAGAAGAAGCATTTCCTGGTAAGGGAAAGTTGGCACCATGTGATAAAGAAAAGTTTGAATTAAAGAAAGAACTAACAAGAGTTACTAGAGAAAGAGACATTTAAAAAAAAGCCCTGGGATATTTTGCAAGTCACAAAGAGTAAAATATTTATTTATCAAAAAGCATGGAAACTACTATAAAGTACAGGAGTTATGCAGGATTTTGAAAGTATCTGCTAGCGGCTACTACAAATGGACTAGTAAGAAGAAAAGCAGCAAAGAATTAACAAGGGAGCAGCTTCTAGCAGACATTCAAAAAATATACCAAGCATCTAATTGTAGATATGGGGCACCTAAGATTCATGCTGAACTAAAGGCTTTAGGTAAAAATTGCAACATCAAAACAGTGCAGGATATCATGCAAAAAAATGGTATTCAAGCTAGACTGAGGCGAAGATTCAAAAGCAAAAAACAGCAGACTGACAATAGGGTTATAACTCCCAATATATTGGACCAAAACTTTACTACTAGTCAGCCAAATAAAGTATGGGTAACTGATATTACATACATAAAAACTAAGGATGGATGGCTATATTTGGCAGCAATAATTGATCTATATTCACGTATGGTAGTTGGCTGGTCAATGAGTAGTACAATAACTAAGCGATTAGTTATAGATGCTTTATTGATGGCTGTTGATAAGCGCAAACCAGCCAAAGATCTGCTATTTCATAGTGATCAAGGTTCACAATATACCTCTAAAAATTATCAGTTTTTGCTGAACACAAAAAACATCATTTCCAGCATGAGTCACACAGGCTGTTGTTATGACAACTCTGTTGTTGAAAGCTTTTTCAGCTCACTCAAACGGGAGCTTCTTATTGATACTTCGCAACACTCTGCTCAGCAAACTAGAACTGCTATATTTGAGTACATAGAAATTTTTTATAACAAACAGCGTAGACATTCTACTATTAATTATTGCATTCCTGAGAAATTTGATTCATCATTTTCATAATAAAAATGGCTTAACTTCCTCTCTACTTTTTCTGGGTAAGGTCAATGTGCTGACGCTTAGTATAAGCGCGATTTGGCTGAATGTAGAAAAAATTTAAAAGACATGCAGCCGCCATAATTTTATGTAATCCGCCAAAAAATACCCTGAGTTTTTTACTGAATTTTGTCATTGAGCCTGCAGGTCAAAAACAAGTTTTGAGTCAGAAATACCCTTAGTGTCATGGTAATGAGATTGTTAGAATTTGTCAAGGAATTTTAGCTCCGTTTTTATGGGTAAAAAAACGCGCTGCAAGCTGTTTCGGTTTTACTTCCTCTTATCCTTTGGTTCGTCGTCAATATCTTCAAATTCATCATCATCAAACCCGTCATCATCTTTTTCTTCTTTTAGCTCATTATCGCCTTCAAATTCATCTTCCTCGTCATCAAACCCATCATCATCTTCTCCATCTTCAAATTTGTCGTCAATATCTTCATCATCAATATCTTCGTCTTCAAATTTATTGTCGACCTCTGATTCATCGTATACTGCATCTTCGGCTTTAGCTTCAACAGGATAGTCAGCAGTGTTAGGCCCTTCGATAGCATTATTTTCCTTGTTATCAACCTTATCTTTGCTAGCAGCAGCAGAAAAAACTTTATTTGGATCATATGGTTCTTGTGTAGGTACACGAGTTTGCTTGAGTAATCTTCTTGTGAAGGTGCTATCACTGTAGTACAAAATCTTCTTTGACTTAATTGGGTAAGTCGATTCTATTAAAATTATCTGCTCATCACGTGGTAACATAATAATTTCTTGAGGCAATAATAATGCTCTCTGCGTTTCAGATATATGCAATGACCTTGATGCAGGATTCAGGTCTAAAAATTTTGGTTTGTTCAACGATTCTTGTTGTACAGTTTTGTTTCCTATAAGTTGCGATATTAAATTAGCCGTTTCAATGTTATTAGCTGCAAAAGTTATTCTATAAGTCGAGTTTGACAAAAAGGAGTTCATTCCTGCTTCTTCGTATATTCCTTTGAGCTGCTCAGTGTCTTGAACAATTAAGAATAATCTAACTCTATAACCACGAAAATATGCAATGCCCGTTTGAAATTGTTCCATTTTTCCAAGTGTTGGAAACTCATCCATTAAAAATAATACGCCATAAGGCTCATCATCCGACGGCAATTTTCTACACAAAAATTCAGTTGCCTGTTGGTAAAAAACCTGCATTAAAGGTCTTAATCTAGTTAAGTTATCAGGAGTTAAACCAACATAAACCGTAGTTTTCTTCTTTTTAAAGTCCAAAATATTAAAATCACTTGTCGCAGTTGCAGTGTCAATCAATGGGTTTGCCCACAATTCAAGCGATGAGTTCATAGTTGATACAACACCTGACCTTTCTTTGTCAGCTTTCTGCAAGAAGGCCGCAATGTTCATATACGCTACAGGATGTATTGTTTTGCCCATTGTGTCCAAAACAACAGCAAGGTTATAAACCACGTCATCGCTACGCATCGTACGCACAACTTCACCAAAAGATTTCACCTTTTCCGGTGCAGCAAGTAAGTATAATACCACTCCAACAAACAAACTTCTTGCTTCATTTTGCCAAAAGTCTTGTTCAGGCATGATTAGGTTGGCTATTTTTTGTACATCGTCGACCATCTGTCCAGGTTTTTCGCTAATCCACTCCAATGGGTTATAACAGTGGCTAATTCCATCTGGCTGTGCTGGATTCCATACGTATACCTTTTGCCCTTGTCGCTTTCGCCAACCACTTGTTATTTCATAGTTTTCTAATTTTATGTCGTGTACAATTACCGAGTCAGCCCAAAATAATAAATTAGGAATTACAAAGCCAACACCTTTACCAGAACCTGTAGGTGCAAATAGCAAAGCGTGTTGATATCCATCAGCAATAAAGTAGCCCCTTTTATCTTTACCAAGTAATAATCCCTTTTTGCTTCTTAATCCCGCTTTTCGTATGCCTTTCTCTGATGCCCACTGCGAGTCTCCATGAAGTGATTCTCTCTTCCTAAATGGCCGCCACTCGATTATCCTTTCTCTTAAATTCCATAAGACAATCATTAAAATGAGGATAGGAAATACAGAAGAGAAAACTAATTTCGCTTTTAGTTCAAAGCTATATAACTCTGGATGATGCCAACAATATTGTATATGATCAAAAATTGTTGGCCAAAGAGCTTGAGGGAAAGGCGTCAAACTAGGATTAATTGCCTTAAAATCTACAGCATCCGGACCGTCAACCGATAGAAAGAACAATATACCAGATAAATAGAAACAAAACTCCAGTACACTAAAAACTACAACACCCCCTATCAAAATATTGCGTAGATGATTTCCATTACTCATAAACTACTTTTTCTTAACTTATGTATAAATTTAAGCATTTTCGCTCGCAGATCTAGTAAATAATATCTCAGAAACATTTCTTTTTCCTCCACTGGTTCTTTTTAGCTGAATAACGATATCAATCACATTTCTAATGTATGGTATGATCTGATCTGGAGGAATACCGAGATTTGCCTGCATAACCATCAATTTTATTTGCTCAAGAGCCATTGTTGGACTATCTGCATGAAGGGTTGATATTGATCCAGGGTGACCAGTATTTATCGCCCTAAGAAAACTAAAAGCTTCCGCCCCACGAAGTTCACCAACTATTATTCTATCTGGCCTTAAACGTAAGCACGCTTCTATCAAATCTTGAGTGGTCACTTTTGCTCTGCCCTGCCCTCCTTTAGAGGCAATTAGATGGACTTTATTGGGATGATCGTTCAAAACGATTTCCCTTGCATCTTCAACAGTAATAATTCTTTCTTCAGCTGGAATAGTACGCAAAGTAGCATTAGTAAAAGTGGTTTTACCGGTGGAAGTTCCACCACTGATTATGATGTTTTTCTTATTTATTACAGCGTATTCTAAAAACTCTTTTATTTTCTTTTGCTTTAACAGTAAGTCCAAATGACGGTCCACTGGATTATCAGTCACTTCTATAACAGTTTCAGAAAAAGCCCCCATTTTTTCGTAATCATCCAATGCTAGTTGCATACCAGAGGGCTTACGAATTGACATAACTACCTTGTCGGGCTCACATGCTGGCGGAAATACTATCTGTATACGATAACCATTTGGTAATGTTGCCGAAAGTAACGGTGTTTCTTCGCTAAGTTTTTGTTCTGTAGCTTGAGCAATCAACCTGCTGAGAGATTTTAAATGGTTAAGGTCGAATATTTCTAATTTTTCACACCTTATTTCACCGCGATTTTCAATCCATACTTCCTTTGGCTTGTTTATTGATATTTCATTTACGCCTTCTTCTTGAAATATGCCTTGTAATGGCTCCAAATATGTATCAAGTGCAGCATAGTTCATCTTATTGATTTAATATTGCTTGTGGAGGAAATACTATATCTTGGTTAACAAATACTTTCAATGCGGTGCCTTGATCAACATAAACAGTTGGTTTTTTATCTGTAGATCTTTTGACTATATCTCGCATGTCTTTAGAAAAATCATTGATTGACTTTCCAATTGCTTCATCATAAACAGACTTGCTTCTCTTCTGCATTGGTTTTAACAGTTGGGTTACATCTTCTAGGCTTATAATTACCTTGTCTTCCTCAATTCCTAATGATTCTGCTAGTTCTTTTTTAAATATTCTCAGCAAATCTTGCTCATTTTTAGCATTCCGAATTTTTTCAATAGCTCCAAGACTCAATCTCCACTGTTCTCCTTTTGCGCCCTCGACCGTTTGTTGAATGGTGCTGTCCTTTATCCCCTTAATAATAGTCTTTTTGAGTGGAAAAGCATCTATTTCAGTTGCAGCGATGGATTGCATTGCATCCATCGCAGTTAGCGAATCAACAAGATTAGAAGCCTTTTGTCCTATAACAGCCGTACCAATTGAAACACCAGCAAGCATTATTGAAGAAAACAATGCACTTGCTATTTTGTTATCAACTATTCCAGCTATTCCTGCTCTACCAAGTTCATCGGTACCAGGTGATGAAATAGCAATATCTATTCCGTGAGGAAGAATGATCCTATTCCAGTTTATGTTTATGCGGGCTCTTGCAACATTCGAATCAAATGAATAGCCACCTATTAATCTTGAACCTTTAGGTATTAAAACTGTATCACCAGTTTCTGCATAAACATTGCTACTAACTACAGCACGCAGCATTCCTTGTAGATCAGAATCTATTGCAGTTTCAAGAACAGCATCAATAATCTTACCTTGAGTAATCATAAACCCGAGTTTTCCCACTTTGGTAGCTGTGCTCAACTGTGCTGAAGTGTTGGATAAAATGGCATCGGCAGCCTTGTCCTCTTTGTCACCACCTGAAATTGCTAGCATTTGTGCACCACGCCTATCTTTAGGATAACCACCACCTCCTATTGTAGAAAACGAGGTAGGTAAATTGCTAGTAATATTACCATAAGGAAAGTTTTGCTTTGGCAAAACAGGCATATTTGATATAGGAGTTCCTTTTGGTTTTTCTTCTTCTTTTTTTACCACTTCTTCTTTTTCAATTTGCTTTACTTCTGGTATAACTTGTGGCGTAGGAAGAGGAGGTAAAGGTGGTAAGGGATCAGTTATTACCCTTTCAGGAACCACTATATTATCTGGAACTTGTTCCAACTTTCCTTTCAACTCTTGAACGTTTTGCTTTGTTTCTTCTTTTTTAATAACCTCTACATTCTCTTCATTAGAAGAAGGGTTAAAATAGAGATAATATACTCCACCAACTAGAAGCACTAAAATAATAACCATTAATGCTCTATGACCTTGAGTAGAGCCAACCGTTACTACCTTGTTCTCTATTTCTGATTCATGTTCTGAATTGTTACGCCCTTCTTTATTCATATTGCATGTACCACAGCTAAAGTGACCTATTTATAATTTCAACTTCATCATTTTCATAATGCATGATCAACTTTTTATATACCCCTTTTATTATAATATAACCATCAAATAACAGTCTCTTACAAGACAATCTAGTTTTACCCTCTTCTGCAAAAATCTGAGGTATTTTGTTACTATCCCTAAATTTAAAATAGGTTAAATAGCCATCATCAAATAACTCAATCGGTATTATGTCCTCATTACCACCTTCATTGATATATGTATAATTGTACTTCGTATCGTTTTCTTGTATTACTTGTTCTGGATTTTCTACAACATGTTGCATTTGAGTAGGTGCTGATATTTCATCTAGACCAGTATCAAATTCACCTTCCTCTTGAGGATAATAAAAACGTACTACGTAAGATATATCTTTTTCAGCAGAATAATCATGACTCACTTTCTCAGCATCAGTACCTGGATATTTATCGTAGTTTGGTCTTGAGATTAAATCAAAAATATAATTTCTTTTTTTAGTTGTTGTAATAATCATGTTAGTGCGGCTACTAACTTCAAATGGCATGATAAGTAATTTATTGTCATAAGGGTTAATTTTCCAACTTGATGCATCACCAACAGCAATGTTTTTGACTTTCTCTCCTTCTGCAAACTCAATATAAGAATAGTAACCTTGACTAAAAACAACTATGAATACTTCATTAGGACTGTACACGAAGGTTTTTATTCTACTGTCTACAGAAATAGGTTTATTGTAATTAACCGATGCATTTGAGTTGCTACTTATCAGTAAAGCTAAAACTAATAATATTCTATACATATTCATCATCTACCCTATAAGAAATAACTTGAAACCCTAACGGATTAACATATCTTTGCTGATCATCCATTTCAAGTGACGCATATCTATACGACATGATGACTATCTTATTTTTTCTTACAGAACTTCCATCTTTTCGTGTAAATCCTACAGTAAACCTCACTTGAAGAGTATCGTCATCTAATTTTTGAATTGAGCGAATCTTAAACTCGCTTTTGACAAAGTCCGAATAGAAATTAAAAAGATCATCCATATTCTGCGATCTTATATAATTTCTAAATTCATTATATACATTAGGTGAAGAAAATAATCTTACCTTTGTATAATAGTTATAATTGTAGTGATATGGATCAAAAACTTCTCTTGCTTTTATATATTCTGCAATAAAATGATTGTTTAGCACTTCATTCGCAGAGTATTGTTTTACTGTAACAGGATCAACCAACTGTACTATTCCTGATTTCTTTTCAATTTCTATAACGAATGGTTCAATAGTGCTGTTAGTGCTAATTTTAAATATAGCTAATATGCTTACAGAAATTGCCACTAATAATATTAACGTAAATAAAAGTAAAATATTTCTCTGAGTAACAACCGTGCTATAGCGACTTGAATTCCAATTTATATCCTTATCCAACGACTCATTACTTTTTTCTTGTTTGAAAAATTTTAGCATATTAACATTCTTAAAAATCTTAACTTATATTAACGAACATAGCAAACTAACAAAATAGTTACAACAAAAAAGCTAAAAAACTCTTAACCCATGACCTAGTCTGCCAAACTTTGTCTCTATATATGAATCGTTATATTTATTACGCTCCATAATAAGTGGTAGACAATTTGTAACCTCTATACCATAGTTTTTCAACTCTGATAACTTTCTACCATTGTTTGTAAGTAATTGGATTTTTTTAATGCCTAATTTCTTGAGCATTTTAGCTGCAACAGCAAAACTTCTTTCATCGTCTTCAAAACCCAATATTCTATTTGCATCTACAGTATCAAGGTTATATTTTCTTTGCATATCATATGCTCTTAACTTATTAGTTAAACCAATGCCTCTCCCATCTTGCATCAGGTATAATATAATGCCACCCCCAGAGTCAGTCATTATTTGAATTGCTTGATGTAGCTGGCTTCTACAATCGCATGATAAGCTATCTAACAAGTCACCTGTATAGCACGAAGAATGAATTCTCACTAATGGTTCACAATCTTCATCTGGATTGCCAATAATGATTGCATAATGTTCCTTTCTGCCATTGTAGGTTCTATAAGATATGATATTTACTTTTTGAGTCTGCTTCAAAAATAATGATGTTTTACACACTTCATATACATCCTGATTTTGTTGAAAATTATTTATGAATGACGTGTCTAGCGCAATAACGTCATTTTTCTCGCACCAATCTTGCATTTCCTGTCTATCTTTGAAGGTCATGTCAATCACTAACGCGTATGGCAATAATTCTGAGAATTTAAGCAAAGCGGTAGCACATTCATCTATTGTCTTTAAGTATTGCAATTTTTTTGTGTGATCTCCTTTTGAACAGTTTATTAAATGAAGCAGTTCATCAAAATTGTTTATTAGTAAGCGTTTGCCACTATGTTCTTCATTTTGAGATGTATATGTTACTTTACTTGCAGTTAAAGTAACATATACACTACCTGATATAAGCTTATACTGATCAAATAAATTTCTTTCTAAAGTTTCAGCAGCAGCAAACAATAGGTAATTACTTTTATCGTATATCACAACTGGCAGACCACGCCTGATTTCGCTGATAGCCCTTTCTACTTTATTTTTATCTCGATTTCCTATAAACATTTCACCTACATTAAAACAACAATGAGAAGATTGGTGCGGTCGAGAAGACTTGAACTTCCAAGGCCTTATGAGCCACAGCGACCTCAACGCTGCGTGTCTACCAATTCCACCACGACCGCACTTTATTCTATTTTTTATATAATTATTTTAAATTACTTAATCATTTTAGAATTTTTCATCTAAAGTGTCAATCTGATACTAGGATAATTTAATAATTGCCTGTATAGTTTAGTTATGAATTTTGTGATTATAAATTTCAATTATTTAAGATAGTTTTACTACTAATTTTTAACTTAGGTTCTTATACACATGAATATAGCTAACATCTTTATTTTTTTAGCTTTATCTCTTGTAACCAGCTTTCATTCTGTCCATGCACAAATACTATACACATGGTCTCAAGTCATTCCAGAAAATAAATTAAGCATACGTGCAATTACAGACAATGACATGTGTCCCATTGCTTATGTCGATGGCGAGGAAGTAAAAATGCTAAATCGCAGTTCAATTAACAATACCGAAACAGTTTGTGAACTGACAGTACAAACAAGTGCAAAAAACATTAGTATTGACAATATTCAGGTTCCCATATTACCAGAAAAGATTAGCAAAATTGCTTTTATTGGTGACACAGGCTGCAGAATAAATGCGTTATTTCAGCAGGAATGTAATTCAGTAGATAGCTGGCCTTTAAAAAAAAATTTAGATTCCATTGCTCTTCATGAACCAGATTTAATCATCCACGTTGGCGATTATCATTATAGAAAGACAAAATGTAGACATACGGAAAAGTGCGGCGATATTTATGGGTACAATAAAGAAGCTTGGTACGCCGATTGGTTTGAGCCTGCAAAGGATATTTTGCTACAATCTTCCTTTCTTTTTGTTAGAGGAAACCATGAGGGTTGTGATAGAGCTTATGAAGGATGGTTTAGATATCTAGATTCATACCCTTTTTCGTCTGAAAAATGTGAAAATCTTGTTCCTAGTTGGTCTTTAGATGCTGGATTGATGAGATTTTTCATCTTCGATTCTTCGTCTGGCGAGGATATTTTTACAAACCAAAGTACAATTGATGCTTTTGAGAAACAATTTGACAAATTGACACAAGATAAGCCCACGTGGTTTTTAACTCATATACCACTTTGGAGATCTCCAAAGAAAGAATTTTTGACATTAAAAAGTCATGGCAATCTTACACAAATTGAAGCTTTTGGGAATAAATTTCCAAGTAATGTTACTACCATAGTTTCTGGCCACATTCATATAGCTCAGATTTTATTAATGAATAATGTTCCAGATCAGATTATAGTCGGAAACGGTGGTGCATTATTGCATGCTCAAGATCAGGAACCTGCTTACCAAAATGTAGAATTTAATTATTCAAATGGTAAAAATTACTTAGCACATGAAGTTAAAAACTTCTTTGGCTTTGGTTTTGCAATATTAAACTTAAACGATTATGAATTTACTTTCTATAATCAAGACAACAAGGAAATGTATTCTACAAAGCTAACGAAAGACTTTAAGCTTAAAATAGACTAAATCTATTTTTATAACGCTCTAAAATTGCTTTAATGTTTAAGTAATACGAAATCTCAATGACCTGCAACTGGAGGTTCGAGCGAATTCACGAATCCGCAGAGTAGCTAAGCTGCACACTGCCAAGGCATTGATTTATCGCTACATCAACAAGATATCCTGCTACTCCACCTACTAGAGCACAGCAATTCCTGATAATACAGCTGTTGTGATTGCTCCAATAGCAACAATTTCAGGTATAATTCCCATTATAGCCAGTGTGGCTCCTATAGCACCAAACAGTAATGTTGGAACTATAATTGCCCATCTTCTTCCTAAGGATTGTTTTTGTGGAGAGTTATGTTTTGTATTATCTGTTGTAGGTGGCTGAACACGATGTAAATTATTGTTAATTGCATTTTCTTTATGTTCAGTAAATAATTTTACAAGCTTACTTTTATTCTGTTCCTTAGCACATCGAATATAATAATCGAGGTCAACATCTGTATTCAATAGTAATTTTGCAACTTCAATATCGTGACCAGTCTCCGCACTATCATCCTTAGCAATATGATGTAACATCAGATCTTTTGTTCTATCAGATAAATGCGGTAAGAGCATTTCCACCGCACTCTTATTATATTCTACGATTGCGATAGGGTTTAACTTTTTGGCTTTGGCTCCATGTTCAAGAAGCGCCTTAGCGATACTAATTTTGTTTTCTCTTAAAGCATAATGCAGTGGTGGATAGATATTATATACGTTAGGATCTGCTTTGTGCTTTAAAAGCACATTTACAACATCAAGGTTGCCTAGTTTGCACGCGATTGTTAAAGGCGTACCATCATCAAGTTCACTCACAATGTTCACATCTATAGCTGATGTTGAATTGTTAGCACCATATTTTGATAAAACTTCTTCAAGGAGTTTTCTCCAACCAGGATCATTGCAAGCATTTTTGACAATATGATGCAATATTGACTTGCTAGTGAATATATCGCGAAATTTGGCTTGTGCGTTGATGTTTTGAACTTTTTCTAACAAAGTTTTTGTTTCAGTTAAATCTTGTTTATAAAGAGCACAAAATAAACTGTACTCTTCTTTGCTTAAATGCGAACCGTGGCATTCTTTGCAACTTTCGTACCACCGATTAGCCCAATCATCATTAGGCTGTTGTTTAATACATTCTTCCTTGATCTCATCTGTTAATATTCCATGTGCTACTGATATTCCCTTAAACTTTTCTGTTGCTTCATTTTGCTCGTTTTGGCTTTTACTTGACCATTTGTCAGGATGCCATTTCAATGCAAGTTTGCGATATGCCTGCGTAATCTCCTGTTCGCTTGCATTCTCTGATAATCCTAATACTTTAAATGCCTCTTTACGTGTTTTTGGAATCACAACCCCTCTTTGCTAAATTAATTTAACGTAATATATTATTATTCTAGCAAGGTTACTCAAGAAACCAAAGTAAAAAATGAGAGCTTAACTTGTATCTCATTTCACTCCGTAATAGTGTCATTCAAGTAGCCCTTTTTGTCATTCAGTGCTCCCTTTGTTACCATCCCAGTAGCCCTTTCTCTTGTCATCCCAGTGCCCCTATGATGTCATCCCAGTCTGGAATCCAGCTTCTTTTTTTCTAGATTCCAGCGTCACGTGCTACCCTTCACGGGCTCTTAAATTGCTTTAGCTATAAACATTAAGAAATTTACCAAGCGAAAAAAAGGCAAAAGAAGCCCCGTGGTGGTTGGCTATTTACCATGTACTAAAATATCGGCGTTCTTTTTATTCTAAAACGCTTGATTAAGAGCGATTTAGCCACTTTTAATTTGCAGCTAACCTACATCGCAAGTGTTTAAGAAATTTACTAAGCAGGAAAAAAGGCAAAGAAAACCCGCGGTAGCTAGCATTCAAATTCTCCCTTGTCAATTTGACGTTTTTTGATGTCTTAAACGTTTTATAAGCGCGTTCCAGCTTAAAAACCCAGAAGTTTTATAAAGACATGCGGTGCACGTAGTGCGAAAAATTAAACATGAGACGCCAAATACCCTAAGTTTTTTGTCATTAACCTGCACAGATTGCGAAGATAAATAAATAGCTTCAGTATTATGATAAGATGGCTGGCAGAGTTTGTCAAGTAGTTTTTCCAACGTGTTGCCAAAAGTTTGTAGAGATATCAATCAAGCTTGTCACTCCAGTGCGTGGCTGTGTTTTAAAAATTCTACTTAAACATCTTTCTTAATTGATTAATTTCATCAGCAAATTCTGAGTCGGTTTTTATAAAATTTTCTATTTGTTTTACTGCATGTATAACAGTAGCATGGTCTCTGCCACCAAAGCTTCTTCCAATATCTGGTAGGCTCTTTTGTGTAAATTTCTTAGCAAAATACATGGCTATTTGCCTTGGTCTTACAAGACCGCGTAGTCTTCTACTGGAATGCATATCTGCAACCTTTATATTAAAAAACTCGGCTATTTTCTTCTGTATTTCTGCTATTGTGATTGACTTATGATTTGATCTAAGAAGATCCATTAGAGTTTCACTGGCTGATTCTACTGTCATACTTCTTCCAATCAATGAAGTATGGGCAACCTTATTTAATGCTCCTTCTAATTCTCTTATATTAGATTTTATGTTCCTTGCTAAAAACTCTAGGACATCCTTTGGAACATACATATCCATTTGTTCCACTTTGGCCTGTAATATACCAAGTCTTAATTCGAAAGTTGTTTCATTAATATCTGCTACCAATCCCCAACCGAGCCGTGATTTTATCCTTTCTTCTACTCCATCAAGATCGCTAGGAGATCTATCAGCTGATATAACCAACTGTTTATTTTGGTCTATCAATGCATTAAAAGTGTGAAAAAATTCTTCTTGTGTACTATCTTTACCACTAATAAATTGCACATCATCTACCATCAATACATCTACCGATCTAAATTGTTCTTTGAATAGCATAATGTCTTTGCTTCGTAGCGCTGTAATATATTGGTACATGAATTTTTCTGCTGATAAATATGCCACTTTTCTTTTTGCCGATGGAGAATTGACTATGTGCCAAGCTATAGCATGCATTAGATGTGTTTTACCAAGCCCCACTCCGCCATACAGAAACAGAGGATTGCTGCCTGGTATTGGATCTATAGACTCTGCTACACGCTTTGCAGCTGTAAATGCTAATTCATTTGGCTTTCCCACTACAAAATTATCAAAGGTGAACCTTGGATCCAGCGGCGAACCAAGATTATGATTACTTTCCTCTCTGTTTTTTATTATAGTATCAGGATTTGGATTCCTTTCTTCGGTTACTTGAATATCAATAGAACGTATACTTTCATCTTCATTTTGCCACAATGATAGTATTTTTTTCATGTAGTGAACCGTAATCCACTCTTTTATAAATCTTGTTGGCACAGATAACAAAACTTCCCCGTTTCTGCTGCTAACAAATCTAAGTGAACTCAGCCAGCTATTATATGTTGCCTCCCCATAAAGATTATAAAGAAGATTTTGGATTTTTTCCCAAGCAATATTGTGATTCGTTACTGTAACAATTTGGTCAAAAAACATAGTAGAAACCTTAGGGTTAATCAAGTTCATACACCACACCAAGAAAAAAAGCAATAATTAGAAAAACATAAGATAATCAATAGCTTGTTGCAAAGTGAAAAGCTAACACTACTTAATATACACTCAAAATTATGGTGATTTTTGATGAGTTGTAAAGGGTATAAAAGCACTAAAATTGATCATTTTTATTTCAACAAATTGAAAAAACTGTAAACTTCGCTTGTGTCAAGGATTAGCAGTATGCTATAAAAGATAATAATATATTATGTATAAATAAGATATTAAATTTATTGGCAAAAAAGTAAAGTGTTAATATAAATATAGCTAACCTAATATAAATTTACTGAAGCAAATTTATGACTACATTAAATAATTTTAACTATTATGTAAAATTTGGTATCGAACTAGAATTTTTTATTGAAGGAATAGAAAAAGAGTACTTGTTTCTCAATAATATCAAAAATAAAATAGCTTCACTTGGATTTTCCTGTGAGAAAGAGAGTTCTATACATCAATACGAGATAAAAAGTGGTTGTTATACGGATTCCAATGACTTAATTAAGCATTTTGAGTTAACAAAAGAATTACTTACTGAAACAGCACAAAGACTTGGTGGGAATGTTTCTTTTAAAGCAAAGCCCTATTTGGATAGAGCAGGCAGTGCATTAAATGTGCACGTTAATTTAGTAGATTCAAACAACAGTAATTTATTTTACTATAATAAACAAAAGCACAATAATTACTTGACTCATAGCATTGGTGGATTGTGTGCTATGATGAAAAAACATATGTTATTTTTTGCTCCAAATGATGATTCATATCTCAGGTTTCAATATCCAGATATTCACACACCAACCACAGTTAGTTGGGGCGTGAATAATAGAACTGCTGCGATAAGGATCCCCAATTTTGGCGGTAATTGTCGCCTAGAGCACCGTGTTCCTGGAGCAGATTGTAACCTTGAAAAAGTGCTTATAGCAATAATTGAAGGCATGGCTTTTGGTATAGAAAACAAAATTATCCCACCAAATAGAGTGTATGGTATTGCATCTGATCCTCAGTATAAGATGGAGAGTTTAATATAAACCCTAACCATTAGATATATATCTAACAAAAGAAGGCGAGCTACTTACTTTTTATTATCTTACTGTTGTACACAACGACATACGGTTCCTTGTTGGGGTAGAAACTGGGGGATTAGAACATGTATTACCAGG
Source organism: Wolbachia endosymbiont of Cantharis cryptica (assembly GCF_964277405.1). GTDB lineage: Bacteria > Pseudomonadota > Alphaproteobacteria > Rickettsiales > Anaplasmataceae > Wolbachia. Next base: position 795,151 of record NZ_OZ195521.1, read on the forward strand.
CTCCTCATCGCTACTGCTATATCCATCATCATTTGATGAATTAAGACATTGAATAATACCTTTCAGACCTCTTACGCATCTCAATGTAGCATGTGATAACTCTAATTCTCTTTCAAATTCTTCGCTCTCATCGTTTTCTGATTGTGAATTCATCAATTCTTGCTCAGCTTTTTTTGCCAATCCAGATATTCCTTTCTGGTCATAGTGTCGCACAATTTCATCTAGACAGAGTGTGTCAAGTGCACTCTTTGCTATCTCCACTAACATTACATGCATTGCTTCTCGTTTATCAATTTTTTGTTTACCTCGTTTGAGTTTATCTTGTAGATTGTCATTGCGTGCTTTCAACTCTTTAGTTTCTTGCTTAGCTTCTGCAAAGCTTTGATCCGATTTTTCCTTTTCTACACTGATATTTCTTAACTCACTGCTTAATACCTGTATTTCTTTTTCTTGTGCACTAAACCTTTTATTCATCTCTTGCAATCCTGCTTCAATGAACTGTTTATATTCAGTATTTTCTTTCTTCAATCTTTGATTTTTCGACTCCAGACCTGTTATTTGCTTTGAAGTAGTTCCTGTTTGAGTTTCACTGTCTCGTAAATTAACTTCCGTAGGTATTGATGCACCGCTATCAGTAGTAGGGTTACTGTCAGTATTACCTCTGTTACTAGTAGGTACAGCATCAGATGATAATGCAGGATTATGCTCCTCCCCCTTTCCTATTTGTATTATACCTTCCCCACATTTTACTTCTTTTCCACATCTTAAACCACGCTGCTTTTTTAAGAATTCCTCCACAGCTTCACATAAGGGAAAGCCTTCAATGAACAATGCTTCATTTCTTTTTATTAATTTTTTATCCTCCTTTGACAATAATGTATAATCCTCACCGTTAAATTCTTTACCATTAAATTTCACTATTTTAGTTATTCCATTACTATCCAGATTCATAACCATGGTACAAATTGAAACCACCCTCCCAGACTCATCTATAGGCCATTCGCTTGTCATTTGACAACATGCACCTTCTTTAAATTCATAATATCTTTTCTTACCTTCATATTTACAAACAGATACTTCAGGTTTTTTATTGTAATATATATTCAAATTTCTAGTATTTTTGTCATATTGTAAAATATCACTAATCGCTATTTCTTTATTGCAATAAGTAAAATTAATGTTCAAAACTTTTTTAGTTTCTGTGTAATAAGCTTGGAAACCCACTCTCTCGACTTCCACCACTTCCTCGTTTTTTTTGTTAAAGTACTTACTTACAACGCCTTGAAAAGACTCACTTACAGCTTTTTTTCCTAGCTGTGCTAACTCTGTGTATTTATGTAAATCTCTTCTAAAGTTTTCACCGAAAGGCCCGTCTTCTTCATCCAATGCTTCATCTATATGCTTTCTGAAATCTTTATCATTTATTAGAGCATCTGCATACCAATTACCATAAGTTTCACATATAACCTTGAAATCTCTTTTTTCTTTTAAAAATTCTAAGAATTTTACCTTGTCTCCTAGATTTAGTAGCTTAAAGTCTGTTACTACCTCACGTAATCGAAAATGAAACCTTCCATAATTGGTGGAGCTAGGTGTACCGTCACAATTTTTGGCAAGATCATTTAAAATTTTTAACTTTTTATATAGTTGATCATTTTTTGCAATTGAGTGAAGAAATCTCATTATAGTAAGGTTCTTAGCTGTAGGATTTTCTTCCCCTATTCTGTTGATATCGTCCTCGAGAGATATAAGTGAAGGTAGTGAACGACAATCAATTATACTTTTTTTTAACCCTTTTATAAAATTAATACAATCGTTATCCTGTGATGGTTCTGACATCCTTCCACATAACATAGATAAGTAAGATATTGCACTTGAGGTATCTTGTGCTACCTTCAGTACAACTGACTTAACACCAGAATCCTCTAACTGACCACTTGTTTTTCTCTCTTTTACAAGATCATTTACTACACCGAACATAACACCCCCTTCACTATATTCTTAGTTAATATATTCTTTTTGAAAATAACCAGGCTACTAAACCTTGCCCTACACTAATTTTTATGATGAGATGTTAAAAATAACTGCAAGCGCTAAACTTAAATTTTTGCTCTTCGCTATAAATTGAATTTACCCTCACCATACATTCATAATGCAAAGCTATTTTACGTAATAAACTCATATTTTAAGCTATGCAAGTGTTTTTTTTAAAATTGATAGGATACAAGAGCATTTTCAGAAACCTTTAAGCTCAATAATATCCTCTCTCTTTGGACTGGTTGAAATTAGATGAATTGGTACACCTATTAATTCTTCTACTCTTTTTACATACTTTATCAAATTAGCAGGCAATTTCTCAGCTGACCTTTTACCTTGAGTATTTTCTTTCCAGCCAGGAAACTCTTCATATATTGGCTCTAATTCTTCTTGTATTGAATGTGATGCGGGTAAATAATCGTACACTTTTTCGCTATACTTATAACCAGTACATATCTTAATTGTGTCAAAAGAATCAAGGATATCTAATTTAGTTAATACAATACTTGAAACTCCAGAGAGTTGTACAGACTGACGCACTAAAACTGCATCGAACCATCCACAGCGCCTTCTTCTATTGCTCACTGTTCCAAGTTCCCTGCCTATAGTAAATAAGCTATTTCCCACTTCATTCTTTTGCTCAGTAGGGAATGGACCATTGCCCACTCTTGTTGTATAAGCTTTTGCCACACCAATAATATGAACATTGGAAGATAACCCTGAACCTGTTATTGCTTGCGACGCTACAGTATTGCTTGAAGTAACAAAAGGGTATGTCCCATGGTCGATATCTAAGAATGTGCCTTGGGCACCTTCAAATATTATTTTCTTATCTTCTTTCACAAGGTCATTTAATATTTTCCACACAGGTTTTTTATATGGAAGAATTTTTTCTGAAATCTCTTGAATTTCTTTTAACATTTCTTCTTTTTTTACCACCTGGTAGTTTAGGCCTTTCCTGATAGCATTGTGGTAATTCAGAAGAGTATCCACTCTTTCATTGAGCTCATCTGCGTTTTCTAAGTCACAAAGGCGTATAGCTCTCCTTCCAACTTTGTCTTCATAACATGGCCCTATGCCTTTGTTTGTTGTGCCAATTTTATGATTTCCGTTTAAACCTTCAAACAGCTTTTCCTTGTCCTTATGTATGCTAAGTATTAATGGACAGCTTTCGGATACCATCAAATTATTAGGATTGATATCCATCCCTTTAACTTTCAATGACTCTATTTCTGAAATTAGAGCATGTGAATCAAGAGCAACACCGTTTCCTATGATAGATATTTTGCCCGTTCTCAAAACAGCAGAAGGCAGTAAATTTAATTTATAAACCTCATCATCTACTACTATAGTATGCCCTGCATTATTTCCCCCCTGAAATCTCACAACTACATCTGCGTTCTCAGAAAGATAATCTACTATTTTACCCTTGCCTTCATCACCCCATTGCAAACCAACAATTACAATATTATTCATCACTATTTTCTGGATTAACACGTAAATATTAATTCAGTACGCTACAAATGGCAAGGAGTAATTCCCTACATGCTTTTAAATTGCAACCAACCTAAGTTACAAACATTAAGAAATTTACCAAATGGGAAAAAAGGCAAAAGGAACCCTGTGATTATTTTCCGCTTTAAAGTACTGGCGTTTTTTATGTTTTAAACGCCTGACAAGCGAGATTCAGCCGCTTTTAATCGCAACTAACCTGCGCTGCAAGTGTTTAAGAAGTTTACCAAGCAGAAAAAAAGACAAAGAAAACCCGAGTTAGCTAGTCCTTTACTATCTCTGTCGAGTATTGGCATTTTTTGATGTCTTGTAACGCTTTGTAAGCGCGTTCAGCTTATTTAGGTAAAAACCTAGATGTAGATGAAGTTTTGTAAAGACATACAGTACCTATGTACTGCAAAAAATTGAACATAAGACGCCGATACATTAAGTAATCCTTACCTTTTAATCTGCAGATTGGCGAAAGCAAATACAATAGCTTCACTTCTATGATAAGAGGACTGGCGGAGTTTGTCAAGTCGTTTTTCCAACGTGCTGCCAAAAATTTGTTGTGTAAGAGGTCTATTCTCAACTTTCTCTCCACTTTTTTCGGTTAAGGTCACCTTCAGGTCTTTGACATCTCAAACTGAAACAGTATTTACCTAAACCCCATAGCGTGACGGATGAAGCGTTTTTTGAGGAAATTCGAGTTTTCAACTGCAATCAAGCCAAGATTTCTTAGTGCTTTAGCGCAGAATATTCTGTTGGAAAACATCCTATTTAATCCATCAGTTGCAAGTGCCATTGTAAAATTATCAAAGTATCTGTCATGTGAAATTTTCTTTAATAAATAACTGCTGCCAACGTCAATACCAGCCACCTTTGCAACAGTTATATGCCTTATAACACTTTCTACATCTCTAATTCCAAGATTAAGCCCCTGACCTGCAACTGGATGAATTGAATGCGCTGCATCGCCGATAAGCAAAATTCTACTCTTATATAACTTTTTTGCGAAAGCAAAACTTAAAGGATAAAATTTTCTTTCACTATCTAATTTAACCTCCCCTAAATAAGAACCAAACCTTTTTTTAAGCTCTAAAATGAATTCCCCTTCAGACAGATCCATTAGCATTTTTGAAATTTCAGATCTTTCTGTCCAAACTATTGAAGAAACATAACCACCTTTCATCGGTAAAATTGCAAATGGACCACCAGGAAAAAACCGTTCCACAGCCAAATTTTGGTGGTGCAGTTCGTGTTTTACATTGCACACTATACTGCTTTGTTTATAGTCAAACTTTATTACCGGCATAGAAAATAACTCTGGTAGTTTAGAGTTTTTGCCTTCAGCACAAATAAGTAGCGATGATATTAATTCCTGATCATTATCAAGAATCACTTCCACGTATCCCGCATCACAAGCAATCGTTTTATATGAATGTGGAGAGTATATATTTAGCTTATTCAGAAAATTATTATTGATCGCGTTCCATATGGTAGTGTTGTTGATAACATAACCCATTGGTTCTTCACCAACCATTTTATGATCATAATGCACAGTAATCGCATCTAATATGCATATATCGAGTATAGGTTCTGCTTCATCTTTAATAAATTGCCAGATCCCTAACTTTTCCAATATTTTTTTCGAGCCTTGAGAAATAGCAAATGCTCGATTATCATCGATTACACGTGGCAAGCTATTTTTCTCAATCACAGCCACAGATACATAATCATTACTAAGGCCAATGGCAGTAATAAGACCAAGTAAACCACCGCCTGAAATGATTACATCGTAATTCATTTTATTTACTAACTTAAAAATTATATTTTATCTACTTTGAAAATAGTTTAAACAAACTTTATAGACTCTATACGAAAGACCTAACATCTTTAGCAATGTCTTCATAAATCCCTGCTAAATCTTCACTTAACATTAAAGGATTTCCACAATCTGAAGCATGACATATTTGTGGATCTAGAGGAACTCTGCCCAAGAGCTTGATTCCCAGCTCTTCAGACATTTTTTTTGCACCATCTTTTCCAAATATGTATATTTCTGAGCTGTCTTGAATAAAATAGCTCATGTTTTCTACAATGCCAATAATCGGTACGCTGAGCTTTTTAAACATATCGTAAATTTTGCGTGCATCGATTAAAGCAAGCTCTTGTGGAGTTGAAACTATTATTGCTCCAGTTAAATTAAAATTCTCCATCAGACTTAAATGCACATCCCCAGTTCCAGGCGGTGTATCAACTATCAAATATTCTATATCAGGCCATTTTGTTCCCATTAGCAAGTTGTAAAGCGCTTTTGTAATCATAGGTCCACGCCATATTGCTGCACGATCTTTATCAATAAAATAGCCAATTGAAATAGTATGCAGCCCATACTTTTCTATAGGCATTGCTTTACTGTCACGTATTTCTGGTTTTAATTTTTCAGCGCCAAGCATTTTGGGAATTGAAGGACCATATATATCTGCATCAACTAGCGCAACTTTGTGTTTTAATTTTGCTAATGAGAGAGCAAGATTTAATGCAATTGTGGACTTACCCACACCCCCTTTACCAGAGGCAATAATAATTATATTTTTCACTCCTTCGATATGCAATTTAGCTTTTTGTTGTGTAGCTTGTTTTTGACCAGTAGTAACCACAGTCACTTTTTCCACTCCTGGTATAGCTTTAACAGCCCGTTCACAATTTCTTCTTAATTCTTCATTTGCTTGTGTGTTACCAGAAATCTCAAGCGCAAAACCAACGTTCCCGCCTTTAATAACGATTGAGGATATTATGCCAAGAATTTTACCGCTTTTCTGCTCTATGACTTTTTTTAGGCACTCTCTTACAACTCCTTCGTTAATCATTATACCTCCTGCACAGCAGATGGTGTCATACAAGTAGCTGACACTGGGCTCTTGCACTAATGTTAAATAAAATATCATAGAATTCAAGAAGGCAATAGACTTCTTGCACAACAAACTTTTGGCAACGCGTTGGAAGAAATTTCTTGACAAACTCCGCCAGTCCTCTTATTATGGAACTGAAGCTATTTATTTGACTATGCATGTTGATACTCCTATAAAAAATTTATATTGTTGAATTTGCCATTTTTAAAATCCATCAGAATTTTAATAGTTTCTGGTTTATCCTCAAATAAATATTTGCCCTTGGCTTTACTATCATCTTTTCGCATTTTAATTTTGCCACTATTAATTCTATGGTAGAGCCAATTCCTAGAAACTTTGAGGATCTTTGCAACTTGTGTAACAGTAAGGTAGCCAGGTGCAAGAAGATATGGTTGATGTCTTTTTCGAAAAATATTATTTTTTAATCGAATACTTTCGACTGTACTTCTTAAAACAACATTTTTCTTTGGAGAGCGATATCCTTGTTTTTCTAAGTACTTGGCAATTTCTATATCTGATTTACCCTACTTACTTAATTTTATTATAAGCTGTTCCATTTCTGTTGCTGTGGTTAATTCATAAAAGGATTTTACTGGAGTAGGAACATGAAAAGTAGTAGTTTCTCCACCATGCCATACAATACGTATTTGTAAGCAATCGCGTTTGATTCGGTGTGCTACTACCTTATCAATTATGCAACGAAGAAAGGATTTTTGCTGTTGACTTGACAGAACTGACTTATTCCAAATTTCAGGCAATTTCTTACCTATATCTAAAAATACTGTTTTCAGTTCTTCAGATAACTGAGGAGCAGGTTTGCTTGGACATTGACGTTCAAAAGTAATTTCCGCTTGCTTGAGTTCATTTAATGCTTGTTCCCAACGTCTTTCAAGTTCTGCAGCTACAAGACGATTATCAGGATCAACTTGATTAAATTGTCGTTCTGCCAACTTAGCTTGGTAGCTCAGACGTTCTAATTGTTGCAAATGTACTTTATTAAGCGCTTGTTCAGATTGTGACTGTGAATCAATAGCATTAGTATAAGCATCTAATTCGATTTGACTAAGTGCTGCAAAAAATTTAGAAACCACTGCACAATCGATAATATCAGTTAGTAAACGCTGACATACAGGTTCATGATATTTTCGTTGCAGGTAATTACACATATAATAGTTTCTTTCTTTATATCGCATTGTCATTTTGTATCCACATTCTCCACAATAGATTATTCCCTGCAATAATGCTTCTCCTGATCTAGCTATACCACGCGTGCTATTATATTTATACTTTGCATAATTGTCTTTTAGTATCATCTGAATTTTTATAAAGCTTTCCCAATCTATATAAGCTGGATATTTATCTTTTATTAAAACTTTCCATTCTTCCATTGGTATGCGTTTTGTTGTTTTTTCAGCAGAGAATATTTTATGACTTCTAGTACGACCATAAACAAATGCTCCAGCATAAGCTGGATTTTTAAGTATCGAGAGAATTTTTCCACGTGTTGGTTTTTTCCATTGCAGCTCTTTAAATGTGTCATATCTAGGAATAGTAAGTTGATGGTCATTAAAATGCTTTAGAATTTTTGATGCTGCTCGTTTCTCTAGAAAAGTCTCAAAAATAAGCTTAATACGATGCTGAACTTCAAGATTAGGATCCTTATGTACTGAGTCGTCTAGGTAACGAACAAGGCCAACTGGAAGAGACAAGGCTAAATCACCTCGTGCTGCTTTATTCAATAATCCAGCATTTAGTCGAGCTCTTATAGTAGATAATTCCATTTCAGCAAGTTGCCCTTTTAGACCCAGTAACAACCGACCATTAATGCTACCAGGATCATAGATACCATCCCGATCAGCTATTAAACACTGTTTATAGCCACATATATCCAGTAACGGATACCAATCAGAGCAATTCCGTGATAAACGGGTTACATCATAAGAGAGTATGATTCCTACTTTTCCTAAAGTGACTTTAGTAACAAGTTCTTTAAATCCTTCACGCTTTTCAACACTAGCACCAGTTATACCAAGATCAGTGTCAATTATAATAATACTATCAGCTTTCCAGCCAAGATCAATTGCCCTTTGTTTCAGCGCATACTGCAACTCTAGACTTTCTTGATTGCTTAATATTTGATGATGTGTTGATTGTCTGATGTAAATTATTGCTTCGCGTGCTAAATGTTGTGCTGTGATTAGCTCTGATGTACTCATGGATAACCTCTTTGGATACTAATAATATATTTTCTAAAACTTCTGACTTAAAACGTTGCGGCATTTTCTGCCACACTTGACATGGTTTACATGGCATAATTTATACTCCTTTGCTATAGAAACAAACTCGTATAATGAAGTCCATGTTAACTTGCTGGTGAGAAAATCTTGCTTACTAGCTAAGTTAGTAGAAAAAAATGGAATATGTAGAGTGATGTTATCACGATAAATAACAGATACATTACCACCTTTGTAGGCTGTTGAACTGAAAGATGATACGGGAAAAGTTTTGCCAAACAGTGGATGTGTTGGATCTGTAACTGTAATTTCTTTGGCTACTTGATTGTTGAAGGGGGTATTAAGGTGATTGATCGTTAGCAATGCTGCTAGTTCACTCAAACAAGCATCTCTTTATTATTTTGGTTTTATAGCAAAATTAAAAATCTTTCTTGCACCGATATTCAAATTAGTACTGAAGATTTTTGGTTGTCATTGGAAAACACATAAAATCGTAAATTCAATTACTCCTTATACGATGTACTTTAATCGAGAGGGAGACAAAACAATTAAACAGCCAGCACAGCTTGCAACAAAGATAGAAAAAATAGAAAAAAGTGGTAGAGGAAAAGATTACCAGAAAAAAAAGGTCTTTGAAGGCTTTGAAGAGTATGAAGAATTTTTGAAGCAACATACAATATTAAGAAAAAATAATGAATGTATTGATCCTAGAAAGGCTAATAAGGGCATTCATGGCTTGCCTATTAAATGTTTAGAATCTTCCCCCAAGACTGGTTGTGCTTTTACTTTTCCTGAGTTAATCGAATTATACATTCAAATGACGGATGAATATTTTGCTAAACATGGTTCGCTAAATGAAGCGAAAGTTGAAGACTCTTCTAGATCAATGTCAGAAGTAAAGATTACAGCAATAGAACCACCTGAAAGGAGAAGAACTGCATGATTTACAATATTGCCTTGCAGAATAGTCTACAAGCCGGCTATTTCTTCAACTTTATTGAAGTAAAAAACTGATTCCCATTGCGGTAAATAAGCAACATTATTGAATCTTTACCACTTTTCTTTACTACTAGATCAACTTGTTTTTGAAAATCATCAGTGTTTTCTATATCAGTTCCATCTATTTGTGTAATAATGTCTCCTTTTTTAATACCGCGCAGCGTAGCATTACTATTACTATCTACATTGGTAACTATCACACCTTTTGTAGGTACATCATTTTTACTTTCTTTTGGTTCTTTTGGCAGATTTGAAACAATTAAACCAATGATATAATCAGATGTTGATTTATTTTCTTCTTGGTTATTATCTTGGCTGTCACTTGCAGACTCTTCGATGACGATCTTAATGTTAACCTCTTTGCCCTTTCTCAGTAACTTAACTTGCACTTTTTTCTCAGGTTCAGTTCTTGAAACCATTTGAGGTAATTGTGTCATCCTATCAATTTTTCTACCATCAAATTCTAATAATATATCACCTACTTTAATGCCACCTTTTTCTGCAGGACTATTCTTTACTATATTTGCAACCAATGCGCCTTTTATATCTTTTAAGCCTAAGGACTCAGCAAATTCTCTTGTTATAGGCTGAACTTGTACACCGAGCCAACCATGTTTTATTTTTTTACCACTTTTCAATGTGTCAATAATGGACGTGGCTAGATTAGATGGTATGGCAAAACCTATACCTACGTTACCGCCGGACTCAGATGGAGAATAGATAGCAGTGTTAATACCTATAACTTTTCCACTTAAATCAAATAGCGGCCCCCCAGAATTGCCTCTATTAATTGCAGCGTCAGTTTGAATAAATTCATTCATGGTGCCAATGCTAATGTCCCTGGACCTTGCAGATATAATTCCTGTGCTTACGGAGCCACCTAAACCAAATGGGTTACCTATTGCCATAACCGTATCGCCAACCCTCGCTTTATCAGAATTACCAAATGCAACAAAAGAAAGATCTTTATCAGCTTTGATCTTAAGCACAGCAAGATCAGTTTTTGCATCATAGCCTAAAACTTCTGCTTTGAAATAAGTATTATCATTCATAGTAACTGTGATATCTTGGGCGTTTTTAATAACATGATAATTAGTGACTATAGTTCCACCTTTATCTATAATAAATCCAGATCCAAGCAGCACCACCTCTCTATTAATACTAGGGCCCCTGTCCATAAAAAACTGATCAAAGTGTTCAAAAAACTCCCTAAAGTCGTCAAAAAAATTGTTCTTTGGCATAGAAGGAACTCTAGTTCTATTGTTACTTTCTTGTTTAATGATTTGTTCGCTTGAAATATTTACAACTGCAGGGATAAGTCCCTCCACTAGATCAGCAAATCCTTGATTACAATTGCATGCAGGAGTGTTAGTATCTGCAACCTTTTTTGCACTCCAGTCAAACATATTAGCATACGAAGAGAATGAAATCAAAAAACATGTAAATATAGATAAAACCTTACTTTTCATAAACTATTTCCATCCCTTATTCAAAATATCTAAGAAATTATTATTTGGTGAAAGCACAAATTTAGTGTTATTTTCAGCAAATGATTTACTGTAAGCACTCATAGAGCGATAAAAGTTAAAAAACTCTTCATCAACCTTAAATGCCTCATTGTAAATTCTAGTTGCTTCAGCATAACCACGGCCTCGTATTTCATGGGATTCTTTTACTGCACTAGAGATAATTTCCCTTCTTAGTTTATCAGCTTTTGACCTAATTTCCTGTCCCGCTTGTTCTCCTTCTGCTCTAATTTCTTTTGCTTCTTTTTCCCTTTCAGTTTGCATACGGCGAAAGATTGCAGAACTGTTTTCTTCTGGTAAATCTGCTCTCTTAATTCTTACGTCTATTATTTCTATTCCAAATTTTCCAGCTTCAGAGTAAACTCCACGCTGAATTAGCTGCATAACTTCTGACCTTTTTTCATTAAGTAAGCTAATCAATGAAAATCTGCCTATATTTTCTCTTATGTGTGCTTCTATAACTGGATATAACCTTCTAACCAGCCCTGATTCATTTCTCACAGCTTGATAAAAAGTCACAGGATCCACTATTTTATATTTTGCATACGCATCTACTATAATGCGTTTTTGATCTGCAGTTATCACTTCTCTTGGAGTTTTGTCAGGGCTTAAATCTAAAACTCTCTTATCAAGAAATTCTACGTTATTTATAAATGGCAACTTAAAATATAAGCCACTTTTTCTAATATCTCTTACAACTTTACCCAACTGTATAACTATTGCTTGCTTTGCTTCTTGCACAACAAACATTGAGTTAAATAGAACTATCAACAAGATAGCAAATACAGAAGCAAAGGCAATTTTAGTGTTACTACGCATGACTATTTTCCCAAATTTGTAAGAGGTAAATAAGAAAACATACCTTTCAGATCATCTGTTACAACAACTTTATCTACCTTACTGAAAATATTTTCCATAGTTTCAAGATAAATACGGTTCTTAACGAGAGAAGGATTTTGTTTGTATTCCCCATAAAGAGACAAAAAGCGACTTGCATTACCTTTTGCTTCATTTATTATTTCTTTCTCGTATGCTTCTGCATCTAATTTTATCTTTATTGCTTCACCTTTTGCTCGAGGTATAATATCATTATTATAAGCATATGCTTCGTTTATAGTACGTTCTTTGTCTGCACGAGCACTTTGCACGTCTCTAAATGAGCTAATTACTTTTTCTGGTGGGTCAATTTTTTTCATTTGGACAGATAAAATTTCTATGCCCATTTGGTATCCATCAAGAATCTGCTGCAATAAAATTCTAGTATCTCTGGAAATTTCAGCTCTACCTTGACCTTCTAGCGCAAAAGAGATCGTATTTTTACCTATTATCTCCCTCATGGCACTTTCAGCAGCATTTTTAACACTGAAACCGGGTTTGTAATCCCGCACTTTGAATAAATAATCTTTGGCGTCTCTAACGCGCCACTGAACCTCGAAGTTAACGTTGACTATATTTTCATCTCCAGTAAGCATCACACCTTCACCGCGATCTGTATCTCGTCCATAAGAATTACTTACTCCAATTTCTTCACGATTTACTTCCTTAACATTCACTTTAAAAACTTTACCTATAGGATAAGGAAAGTGATAGCGCAAACCAGGTGTTTCCGTGTTAGAGTATTTACCAAAAGTAAGTTCTATACCTTCTTCACTTGGATGGACAATATAGAAACCAGTACAAACATAAAAGAACAAAATAACAAAGATGATTAAATAAGGTTTTTTGCCGCTATTTTTTGTTAAACCAGTAAGAAAATACCTTATCTCAGATATAGCTTTACCTAAAACATCTTCATTACTGGGACCTGCCGGCTTCTTACCAAGATTCCAAGGATTACGCTCATCAAACATAATTTATTCTGTAATTAATGCGCTAATGTTACTTATTTAATAAGAAAATGCAAAACTATTTTATTTACGAGTTAATTGTCAGGATGGAAAACATGATCATACACTTCCTTTTCTCTGTGTAATATAGTTGATTCTATTGTATTTTCTGGCTTTTTTTTAAATTCCTTGTTGTCATTCTTTAAGTGCACTACATCTTCGCGAAAACCACTATAATTTTTTAATAATAAAATCGCTAGAATTACAGCAGCTAATAAGATGAACGCTCTTTTTTTATACTTCATGCAATTCTAGCATCACTTCCCTTCATTCCAGCCCTGTCATCCCAGTGCTTGACACTGGGATCTCATTTTGTAATTTCGCAATATAAATCGTCCCAATTTGGATTTTTGCTTGCAATTAAATCTATTTTCCATTCCCTTTTCCAGCTCTTTAAAAGTTTTTCTCTGTTAAGAGCTGAATCTACATTTTGAAATTCCTCGAAATAAACTAATTTTTGTACATTGTATTTCGACGTAAAACTAGGAATAACTTTATTCTTATGTTCCCACACTCGTTTAATTAAATTTGATGTGACACCTATATATAGAGTCTTATTGTATTTACTTGCAAGTATATAAATATAATAATTTTGCATAAAAACTTAGATCCCAGTGTCAAGCACTGGGATGACACCCTTCATGGTGGATATTGTCCTCAAATCGCAACGTTCGTACAGTTGTGACTGGAATGAAACTATTTGATATATTTCGAAATTAAAACATCTTACAGTCTTATTGTCTACGCTACCAAAAAACACGTCAAGCAGAATTATTCGAAGACAAATGAATACTGGCAGTCAAATTAACACTAACTTAAGAATCGAAGATGTACAATATGAATATGTTTAATTAATAGTGAGGTTTAAAATGTTAGTCAGTGAACAAACAAATTCAAGTTCTGTTAAAAAAAAATCCACTTTCATGGAAACTGTGCAGAATAAACTAAAAGATATAAAAAATTTCTCTAACTGGTCTGCAAAAGAGCAAATAGTTGCAGTAAGTGTAGTAGGTGTGATATTTGGTGCATTACTTCCATTTGTGGCAGTTGCTTTACCAGTTGCTGCAACAGGTGCAATAGTTGCCCTTACTCTATTTTTTGCTTATAAAGCAGTTGAATATGGATATGAAGGGCTCAAATTGTCAGCAAGAAAAGCAGCTTATGGGGCGAAAGATCTTTACGGAAAAGCTAAAGAGGGTGCTGTGCATGTCAAAGATAAGGTGAAAGAAGGTTGTGAAAATACAGTAGGTTCACTAAGGAGAGGCACAAGCAGAGCAGCATTGAATCTGTCGAATAAGATAGAAAGTAGTGCTACCTCTACTAATTATTTAAAAGAATTAAACGAATTGACTGAAAATCAGCGCAATGAAAGTGGTATGGTAAGGGTTTCTCTGAAAGACATTGTGAAACTGAACGGCACTTTAGAACACAAAAATGATTCTGAGTTAATTGAACAGGTGTTATCTGAGTTTAAATCGGAAGTTGATTCGAAAATAGGTACGAATTACAGTTCTGAATGGGAAAAACAGAAAGATAATCTAAGTTCAAACATATTGCAAAAATGGTTAAAAGCGGAGTCCCTACCAAATAAATACGAATACTTGATACGTAGAGCTTTTTCTGACCATAGTGATGAAATTCATGAGATTACAACGAAATACTTGAATGAACTAAGCAAAAAAGTACTTGAGCGTAGTAAGTCTGTAGAAGGTAGTGCCGATTCACTATCATCATTAGACTCTGTAAGTATTGCTAGCAGCAAAGCGGAATTGTTAGATCCTGCGAAGCATCAAGAAGTGGAAACACCTACTTCATTTGGAAGAAAAAGGGTGTCATCGTTGTTCAGGAGTAACAAGAAATCAAAACAGACTACTAAAGTTAAATATCAAGCTCTTTCTGAATTAGGCACAATGCCTTCTGCAGAGATAGGACGTAGCCTTTTTTACGTTGCTCCAAAGAAGCCATCAAGAAGCAATTCAACGAATTCTACAACTACTGTTAGCAGCGAATTTGAATATGAAGCGGTCACACCACCTGCAACAGTCAAGCCTACTCTGCTTAGAGGAAGTTCATCTAGTAGCTTAATTGATGTTTCTCCTGGGCTTACTCCAGTTGATCCACCAAAGGTGCCTGGAAGTTCCTCTCTGAACTCTTTAAATAGTGGTGATAGTGGAATAGGTTTATCTGGTCCTTCTACAAAAGTAGATGCAGTTGACTCACAATCTACTACGCCGGTGCAAGCAGTAGGATAAACAAAACTACCTACTTCTCCAAAAGGATGTTACTCGTTGAGTAACATCCTTTTTTTGTTTTTAAACTATGATAGAAAAATCCTAGATCCCAGTGTCAGCTACTTGGATGACACCCTCTTGGTGGGGATTGCTCTCGAATTACAATGACAGAAAAATCTAATCTATTTTCTCTTGATGAATAAACCTGATTGAAGTATAGTAGCAATGCGTTTATAGTGTTATTGATGTAAGTAGTTTTGGGGTGTAGCCAAGTGGTAAGGCAGCGGTTTTTGATACCGCCACGCGAAGGTTCGAATCCTTCCACCCCAGCCATATTGAAGTGTGTGTAAAATGATATCACTTTTCTATAAATTAAGATTATTGAATTATATACTAGGCAGCTTGAAAGATATAGTTGTAAAGCTATTTCTCTTCACAATGTATCTTTATACATCCAGCATTATGCTCATGTTTCTCACCAATGGCTTTTGGTATGCTGTAGAACTTAGCTCTTTCAAAAATGCATTTTACCATTTGTATCAATGTTTAAAATGGTATTATGAAAATAGAGATGATTTGGGTTATGGAGTTTCTATTAGAATGTTAGTAGCGTTCCTTGCTCCGCATTTTCTCTATAGATTATTTCTTAGCACAGGATGGAAATCTTTTTTAAAAGAAAAGGCAATACAGATACTCAGGTTCATAATCAAAGGCAAAAAGGATAATAGGGCAAGTCACAGTAGTAAGCCAAATGGTAGTAGTTATGGATATAGTCATAAGAACGGTTACAGCAGTGGAAGTGGTTATAATTATAGCAACAATAATGAACATCATGCTCAAGATGCAAAACAGAAAGTAAACATGATAAAACAGTTGTTAATTAAAGATATAGAGGAAACTATAGATAAAAGATTACATGATATTTTTTTCGGTGAAAGGAGCAAATCTCATTAGGTACGTACAAAGGCTTTATCTGATTTTTTGGTAAGTAAAATTGGCTGTATTTTGTTTTTTACGTATACTGGATCGCAATCAGCCAATATACATGTGTGCACAAAATCTTGACTAAAGTCTGATAACCAAGAAATCGCTTTACGTTTTTCTACCAAGTTTTCTGTTTTTTTACAGTTACTTGATGCATCAATCATTGCCTGTGCTATTACTGATTTCCATAACAAATGATATCTTTGTATATCATTTGACGTACTATTCATTTCGTAATGGTGAAAAAATTCTTTAAATTTGAAGTTGTTTGACATAATGTACCTCTTTAGATTGAAATTTGAAGTAATTTGAGTTTGTGTAGCTACTACGTCGCAGCGCTAACGCCCCTCTCCTGTCATCCCAGTCTGAGATCCAGTTTAGCTATAAAATTTAAGAAAATATTTAAAAAATTTACCAAACAGAAAAAAAGGCAAAGAAACCCCGTGGTGCGAGTTTTGACTCTCTATTACTGTAAGTGGCGCTGTAATAATGTGCTAACGCTTAATATAAGCGCGATTTGGCTGAATGTAGAAAAAATTTAAAAGACATGCAGCCGCCATAATTTTATGTAATCCGCCAAAAAATACCTTAAGTTTTTTACTGAATTTTGTCATTGAGCCTGCAGGTCAAAAACAAGTTTTGAGTCAGAAATACCCTTATTATGATAATAAGAGGGCTGGCGAAGCTTGTCAAGAAATTTTTTCCAACGCGTTGAAGAAAACTGAAAGAAGAAGAAAAAAACAGGAGGTTGCATAATATTTTATCAAAGACTATAATAAATCAAATCCTTTACAGGAGAAAGTGGTGGCAGGGGCAGAAATCAATATTAATAAGGATGATTTAAATAGCTTGAAGAAGCAGATATGCTGAGAATTTAGAGTTTGAAGGGGCAGCAAAAAATATTATTGAAAGATTAAATGATGTATGATATAATATGCATAGTGTGAAAATGTAAATAACTTTATTGACAACTTTAGGATTAATACTTATTAAATATTTAGTACTATAAAATTGAATTATGGATTTTTAATAGTAGTAGGAAGGAAAATGATGAAAGATTTTTTTGATAATAGTAAATTCGATAGTGATGATAGCTCAATCTTTCAAGGGAAAATCCTAGATTTCTCTGCAGAGCAGGAGCGAAATAAACTTAAGGAAATTACAGAAGAGCTTGCAAGAAAAGCTGCGCTGAAGACGCTCGAATGCGAACGTCAGGCTTCTGATCAAATTGATAATATATTGCAGCTTATTAAAATAGATGATGATTACTTTGCTGATAGTGAAAGATTGTTGAATGATTTTCTCCTGTTATTCTGTCCCCTATTTAATTTTTTTGATGTGGATATGGGCATAGGCTCAAAGACATACGAAATGATAAAGGAAAGGAGGGAGAAAAATTGGCTTCTTTCAGTAATAAAATTAATAAGTGATAAACTTAAAGAGTTAGTCAAGAAGATTTTTTCACGCGATTTAAGTTTCGATGAGAGATTGGCAAAAGAGATAAAAGAATTGGAAGAAAAGCTCGCAGGTGGCGGGTTATCTAAAGAAGAGTTTGCAAGAGTGCTCAATCGTCTTGAGGGTCTACAAAATCTAAAATTAAAATTACAAATGTTTGTCGCCGGCTGGCTTATTACAACCTTCGCAGAGATTTTTGCAGTTAATTTAGTTGCTGCAGTAGAAACAGGAACTGCCAAAGAAGAAGATAAAAAAGCAGAAAAAACATCTTCAAAAGAAGCAAATAAGAAGGAAGTTTGTGAAGACGCAGAAATCAAGGTGGATGAGAGAGAAAAGTCTAAGCTCATGCATGGTGTCATCCCAGCGCTTGACGCTGGGATCTGGTTGAGGAGGCCAACCTCTCTGACCACACAAGAGCACAATCTTTTCCCGAATTCTTTGAAAAAGATACTGGCTCCTATGCATGAATTAAGCATAGAGAATAATAAAAGTTCACAAGAATCAAGGGTGAAAAGGAAAGAAGAACCGAAGATATGTACGCCTGTTCCAGATGAAAGGAAGGAGTCAGAGGCGGTAGAGCGTAAAACAGGTTTCAGGTCTAAGGGTATGAGTGTAGGTGGAAAAAATAAGTATGGTAATGGTAATCGTAATATGCAAGCTGATGCTCAATCACCAAGAGGATTGACTGATGATGTAGAAGTTAATCATGTAAATTCAATGGGAAGGAAAGCAGAGCGGACATCATCGAGGGGATAAGCTAGATCCCAGTACTGGGATGACATTAAAGAGTAGGAGCTGATGGCAAAAAGAAATACAGGTGTCATTTCAGCGCCCCTTTTTCGTCATTCCGCTACTTGTTGGCGGAATCTATAAAACTGAATTTTATAAAAAAGAGTGAATAAAATTTTTTGTAAAAAAATATAAAAAAGTGTTTGCACCTAAATTTGTTTTTAGTATACTAATTACATAATATTTTTACTAGGAGGGTAATATGCCAGGAAATGATGATTACGTTAAACGTACATATGGTGATAATACTGCCTTAGGGGGAGCAAAGGTTAACTTAGATAGGGTAGATCCAAGAAGGGTTGATGATTTTAGTCCAAAATGGAAGAAGCGGGAGGAGGAGAGGAGGAAGCAAAATCAGCCCAGTGGTCAAGGTAATAGTAAAAGTTAAAGGTTTATGGTAATTTAAATAGGGGGGGTATGCCTAAAAAGCTAATCAAAGCATTTAATGCTGATAATCTCTTTTATGAGATTATTGATACTAATCTTGCTCTAGAAAGTACATGGAATAAAGATTATATTGTCATTAAGTTTTGTAAAAACATGAATCCTGATCAATGCATGAGTTATATAAATGACTTTAAAAACAAAATAGTAGAAAGATTTTATGAAACTGAAAAGGGTGCAGGTATAGCTTTTGATATTAACTCTTTTCCGTTTAATTTAGGAAAAGGAAAATTGCAGTCTAGCAAGGAAGGTATGAGATATGTTACTTCGGTAGATGATGGCACAATTTTTAACTTAAAATGTTACTTAATGTCTTCATTTGCAAGTGACATTGAAGAAAAACTTGGAGAAATTTTTGGAGTAGAATATTTAGAGGATTTGGCAAGCTCTATGAAGTTTGATCGCAAACATTATCTATACTGCACAGATTTTGGGAATAAAGAAGTAAGGGATAAGTTTATGGAATTATTCCAGTCAGATATCAAAAGCTATAATAATGCTCCTTCTAAGCTCTTTAAAGTTGAAGGTAATTGTGTATATATTAAGGATATATTCAAAGATAATATTCCACTTATTGATAACATAATGCAGCGTAATTTATGGTTTTCGGGGCGGTATCTTGAAACTCCTAGCAATAAGAATAAATTTGTTGCAACAATAAAGAACAAAATAATTGACTTGATTCACGCTAAATCAAATATTCCAATTTACAGTATCTTTCGTGTACCCTATTTAAATAGTAATGAAGATTCGCTCCTTGTACCTATTGTGCAGGAAGATGGGTTCTTTAGGTTGCTAACTCGAGAAGAGGCATACAATATCAATAAAGTATTTAATTTTACCGTATTGAATAATGTTAATAAGTATATCCCTGAGAAGTATTTGATAGAATTACTAGGAAAAGAGAATTATAAGACAGGAGTATATGGTATAGATGTTTATGATAAGGAAATCTCGTGTCATATAATGAGTGCTGTAATAAAAAGCTCCAAAATTAATGGACGTGGTGAATTAGAAATTGACCCTGAGCTTCGTTTTCGAGCATTATCGCCTGATCTAGGACCTGATGGAAAGGATGTAGGGCCATCAAGACCGGATTGGAGAACACGGGTGTCTCCCAGGCAAGGTTCAGAAAGAGAAACAGGGATGCTGTTCCATACAATAGATTCAGGTGGAAATGAACAAGGGTATTGTGCAGCTTTACCAGAATCTGATGAGGCACGTACTTATGAAAGTGAGCAACCACTGTCAAAGCTGAATTTTCCTGATGCAAGTGGTGGACCACGGCGATCTATAAGTGCTGCTGTGGTAGGTGCTGATAAAAAAGATTTGATTAGAGCATGTAATGCTGTTGCCAGATTTAATGCTAATACACCGCCTTATCGTGAGCAGCAATCACCACCACCACCGCCGATTTCTCCTACACATGAAAGTAAGCAAAAGGATAGTGGTAAAGATTCGTGGGGGAAGAAAATAAGTGGAGCATTTTCTGGACTTTTGAGACGTGGTTCATCCTCCCCGCCCTCCTCAAAGGAAGCTTCTCCTACACATGATCCAGGGCGGCGGCCTCCTCTGCCACCGCGACGTACAACTACTGCTTGGCAGGCACAATTACCAAAGTTTGAATCGCTAGAGCCAGGAGACCGTGGTTCTGTAGATTCCCAAGTTTCCAACAATAGTAGTGAGGGCTATGGTTCAGCATCATTGTCTTCTCTTGATCTGTCTGGATCCCGTTTTAATCTGTCTGGAGACCGTGGTTCTGTAGACTCTGGGAATAGTAGTGACCGTCATCGTTCTACAGTTTCCAATAAGAGTGGTGAGGGCTATGATGATGAGTACCATGATTCAGTACCATTATCGTTTAATAATACTGCAGGGCCTAGTGGTCAAGGTGTGTTTCCTCGCAATAATGAAACCTATGCTTCATTCATGAGTAATTCGTCAACGTTGACCAACAGTTCTACATCATCAGACGACACTGTTGTATCGGGTCCTGATAAAAGTGCTGGAAGGTTTAGCCTAAAATCTCCGCCTCTCAAGCAACCAGGGCAAACATATGTTGACCGTGAACTAAACCGACGTTGTCGTACTGAAAAACGTGAAATTCTTCAGGCTAAACGACAGATGTTTTGTTAGGGTTGGGGCCACTAAGGTTCCTGACCCCTAAATTAGCTCTCTATGCTTTTGTGCTAGCTTTGTACCCCTTATCTCCGTGAGCGGTTACAAAAATGTTGTCGATATTTTTGACATCACGCCTAAATGGCCAAAATTCCTTTCAAAATTTACAGAGTTTAGTTGCTACTTCTGCTTAGTATTAAGTAACGGTTATATTTTTATTAATTTCCCGGTCCACGGTTCGATTGTCGGAGGCTATCATCAATCCGAACATTCTCTATACTTGTAGCACACTTATTTGATAACCTTAATCTTTTGTGGTTATGTTTATCCTCCTCTGATCTATCTTCTAACTTCCTCTTTCTAGAAGTTATTACTGTTTCTTCACATTGTGTCCTATCCTGTTCTTGACCGTGTACTTCCGTTTGTAAATTAGTTTCTGTATGAGATGCATTGTTGTCAGGTACAGCATCAGGAGGTGTTTGCTCCTCACTTGTTGGCCTTAACTCTTCTCCATATACTAATGGTTTCTCCACAGCACCATGTAATGATTTCTTCACAGCATCATGTAAGGAGTCGCCTTGAATACGTATTTCATCGTTTTTTCCTATTAATTCCCAAAATTCTTTCGATGGCGATTCAAATTTTTTACCATTAAACTCCACTATTTTAGTTATGCCATCACTACTCACATTCATAATCATAGTACACATTAAAGTTTTCCCGGGCTCATACTCTGCAAGCCAAGTAATCGTCATTTCATAACATGCGTCCTCTTTAAATTCATAATTTCTTTTATCTTTATCTCGATAAGCATATATTTCATGTTTCTCGTTGCAATAGATATTCAATTCGCTAATGTCTTTCTCTTGCTGCAAAATGTCACTAATCCTTATTGGCTCATTTCCATTTTGATTAATAAGAAGGTTGATATTCAAAACTCTACCAGCGTTGTCATTTTTTGCATAATAAGCTTGAAAAACATACCCTTTAAAATACTTACTTGCATCTTCTTCTGCCTTTTTTATGTATTTATCTATATCTTCCTCAAAGCCCTTACGGAAAGGTTCCTTTCTTTCATTTAATGCTTTCTTTATATACGCTTGAAAAGCTTTATCGTTTATTAGATCACACAAACGCCACTCATGTTTTTCAAAACACTTTAAAATATCAGCAAATTTTCTTTCCTCTTTCAGATATGTTAAGAACTCCATCTTTCTTAATAGATCTGGTAGTTTAAAATCCGTTATTATCGTGCCTAATTGACTATAAAAGCCGTTAGAATCTTCGATAAGACCTTCTAAAATTTCTAATTCTGTACGTAATTTATTACCTTCTGCAATTGAGCGAAGAAATTTCACCATAGCGAGACCCTGAACAGCAGGATCTTTTATTATCCCTATTTTATTGAGCGTGTCTTTGAGATGTGTAAGTATATTTATGTCTTCGAGATATATAGGTATATCTATGCCTTTGAGATATAT
Organism: Wolbachia endosymbiont of Cantharis cryptica; assembly: GCF_964277405.1. Taxonomy (GTDB): domain Bacteria; phylum Pseudomonadota; class Alphaproteobacteria; order Rickettsiales; family Anaplasmataceae; genus Wolbachia. The sequence continues at coordinate 817,741 of NZ_OZ195521.1, forward strand.
AAGTATATTTCTGTCTTTTTTGAGCCTCTCTACATATTGATGCAATTCACACAAGTTAGACATTGCACCTATGACTCCCCCTAATTCATCCTCTACACTTGGTTTAATTTCAGAAGAACCTAACATACCATACCCTCCACTACATTTATATTATCTTAGTTAATATCTCTTTAAAAACAATTAAGCTATTAAAGTTAATAAAGTTAATAACCTCGTTAGACTTGAGCTTAATTATTTCACTTTTCATTATACACTGAATTTACCTTTACTGTATGTTTATACTACAATAGACTTCTTTCAAAATTGGCAAACAAGGGAAAAGAAGTATAAAATCAGATATTTTAAGGTATGAGATATAAAGAAATAGAAAAGTTGGAAGGAAAGAAATTTAGGCGCTTAACAGGGGAAAAAAAGGGAACATTTAAGCGAATGGTGGAAATTTTGGATGAGGAGGATAAAAGAAAAAAAGCTAGAAGTGGAAGAAAAAGCAAACTTTGCGTAGAAGATAGGTTGCTTATGGCATTAGAATATATGAGGGAATATCGAACGTATTTCCACATTGGTCAAAGTTATGGCATGAGTGAAAGTAACTGTTTCAAAATAATAAGATGGGTAGAAGACACGCTAATAAAACATCCAGATTTTTCATTACCGGGAAAAAAAGAGCTATTAAAGGGTAATGTAGAATATGAAGTTTTGGTAATAGATGGAACTGAAACACCAGTAGAGAGGCCAAAAAAAAGCAAAAATGCTTCTACTCTGGAAAGAAAAAAAGGCATACTATAAAAACGCAAGTAGTAGCAGAGAAGAAGAGTAAAAAAGTAATATGTACATCTTTCTCGAAAGGTAGGAAACACGATTTTCGGATATTTAGGGAATCAAAGGTAGCAATATTGCCGGAAACTAAAATCTTAGCTGATGCCGGCTACAGAGGAATGCAAAAAATACATAAAAATGTTGTATTACCTCACAGGAAAACGAAAAAGAATCCGTTAAGCAAAGAACAAAAAAAAGAGAACAGAACACTTATGAGCCAAAGGGCAATTGTTGAAAACGTAATTGGCTTATTAAAAAGGTTTAAAATCATTTCCGATAGATATAGAAACCGACGAAAACGTTTTGGTTTAAGATTTAATTTGATTGCTGCTATCCACAATTTTGAGCTCCTTACGTGAATTTTGAAAGAAGTCTAATATTGCTTTACATAATCAACTCATATTAAAAGTTATGCAAATGTTTTTTTATTGAATAAAAGTTAATAAAATACAGAGAAGTTCTCAGAACCTATGATTGCTTGTCTTATACCAATTCTCTATCGCTTATTTTCCTTGCAGCCCACTTATAGTAGCCACTAGCAGATACATTCAAAACCCTACATAATTCACGTATCCTGTGGCAATTTTACTATACCACAAAACCAGCTTTAAGAAAAATATTAAAAAAAATAACAGATTATGGAAGGAAAATAGGAATTTTGGGGCAAATAATTAGACCAAAAGGCCGTACGTATAGGTGGTTAAAACAGGCTATTGTGACGGGTTTTTTGTTATGCTAAATTACTATAGAGAAAAGTTCGAATGAACAAAATGGGACTAGTGCGATTCGAACGCACGGCCTTCGGATTAGGAATCCAACGCTCTATCCTACTGAGCTATAGTCCCATATTTTCTGTCACTTGTACAAGATTATAGCAAAAAATCTATAGATCTTCCACATAACCAATTTACAACAACAAAAAACATTTCTGTATTTCTTGAGTATAATGCTGTTATACTTAATAACACAGTTTAAGTTAAAAGATTAATGCTAGTTAACAACATCAGTTATTTTTATAACAATCAAGATGATTTTGCTTTAAGCAACATAAACATTAAAGTAGAGAAAGGAAATGTCGCATGTTTATTGGGACATTCCGGCTGTGGCAAGTCAACAATTTTGAAATTAATTGCAGGAATAGAAAATCCAAAATCTGGAACCATTTTTATAAATGACAGGTTAGTTGCAAGCAATAACACATCAATTGCCATAGAGTACAGAAATATCGGATTGATCTTTCAGCATTCTGCACTATTTCCTCATAAAACAGTGTTGGAGAATATAACTTTTGCTATTCGCGGCTCTCCTAAGAAAGAAAAATATCTCATCGCATTGGAAATTTTGAAGTTATTAAATATAAAAAAATATGAAAATATGTACCCCAATGCTTTATCCGGAGGGCAGCAACAGTTAGTTGCAATAGCAAGAGTAATGGCACAGAACCCTGATGTTGTGTTACTTGATGAGCCATTTTCTAACTTAGATATACTGCTAAAGTGCCAAATAAGACAATATATATTGTCTCTTTTTAGAAGTAAAAATATTCCTGTGCTAATGGTAACTCATGACCCACAAGAAGCATTGAAAGTCGCAGATTTTATCTATGTAATGAAAAATGGTAGAATTATTCAATCAGGAGTTTCCAGTGATATATATCGTAGGCCTAAAGATGATACACTAGCAAAGTTCTTCAGCGAGCTCTCTTCTACTCTACAGTTAAGCGAAGAGTTCCCATTTGACAGTACATTTGCTGCAAGAAAATAATCTAGTCTGAAATTGTTATAAAATAGATTAAAAAATTTTATCTATAATAAAATAAAGGTGATATAATTTACGCGCTACTTGACTTCAGTCAGGTTTTAATATCTAAAGGTTAATATTTTAAATGGAGGTACAAATGAGTTTAGGACCATGGCAATTGTTTCTAGTCTTAATAATAATCTTAGTTCTGTTTGGTGCAGGTAGGTTGCCACAAGTTATGGGTGATTTAGGAAAAGGCATTAAAAACCTTAAACAAGAACTTAAGGACTCAGAGAAATTATCCTCTAACGAACCAGATCGTTAGCGTCTTCATACTTCGTGACACGCACTAAGGTGCGTGTTACTCGCTCAAAGTATCGCTATTTTTTAATCTTTCCACCTCAGTCTACTTTACTTTTCTCTGATCTTTCTAATACCGTTAAATGCTTTATAGAAATTTTCACAGTCACTTTATATGACATACAAACAAGCTCTGTATAAAAATTTAACCACTACTATTAATAAATTTTTATGTGTGTTACGTTGATAATGTAAGAGTAAATTTATTTAAATAGTGAGGTACGAAAATGAGTAAAAATAACAATCAACAATACAAAAACTATTCTGAAGATTATAATGGTAAAATAGGTATTAACACTAATGGACAAAAGTTTCAATTAATCAAAAGTAACTCAGATCCTGTATACAATTATGAAGTTCGTGATATGGATGGAAATCATATATATAGCATTAGAGAACAATGTATACCAAAATTTTTTAATAAGATATATAAGCCTTCAGAGTCAAAGATTTTTGATAAAGCCCCAGAAACTATAGAGGAAGTGTTACCAAAAGTATTTTTATTTCAAGATGAAGGTATCCAATATAATATAAGGTATGACAACATGTCATCACAGGAAAAACTCCAAATTCAAAAGGACATTCATACTGCTTATGAAAATTTAAAAAAATTGTTTGATGTAAACAAACCTGAAACAACTTTAAATTTAGAAGTTAATGTTTTTAACAACAAGAATGATTACCAGAAATATAATGAATTAGCTGGCATTGACGCAGATAATGCTTACGGTGCAACTGATGGTAAAACGATAGTAGTATTCAAATTTCCCGGTATGGACTTTGTTTTGGGTCATGAGCTGGGCCATGTGTTCCAAGATAAGCTACTAATAAATATGAAGAGTATATTAGACTCCGAATTATTTGGAAATTTTATTGGGAGTCAAGTAGAAGAAGAAAACAAAAAAGATATAGATAGTGGACAGATAGAAGAATATAAAACTGAAGAATATGACAATCCAGCTCATAACGAGGTTAGAAAAAGCGATGAAGGTGATAAAAATACAGTGGAGGAAGAGAAAACAGAAGTAGATAAACTACATGATAACAAAGAACTCTATAGAGAAAAAAGAGAAGTGCAAAAAGAAACCGCTAAGCTAGATGACAACACAGAAGAAAGTCAATCTACACAAACAAGTGAACCTGGTATACTTTCATTTATTTTTGGAAGTCTTATATCATGGATATGGGGCACAGAAGAAGAAAGCGAATCTATCGAATTATCACATAATTCATTGTATTCTGATCCATTAAGTGACGAAAGTCATTATTCACAATCAGATACTAATAATATAATATAGATAGTTTAACCCTTGCGTGTATACCACGCAAGGGAAATCTGTCTGAACTTCATCTGCACCAACTGCAAGTATAATGATAAAATAACGATGTATATTGAAACAAAGCAATAATTGTGTTATGAGTTATTTTTACTAAAGGATAATTGTGCAAAGAAGTGAGAAATTGACTAAAAATAAAAAATTAGCTTCTGATATTCTAAAAGAGGTTGCAGATACCAATAACGCTAATAGCGATAAAGTGACATTATTTGATATTAAAGCAGCTTTACATGAGCGCGGGTTTGGTATTTTAATAATTATCTTCTCCTTGCCACTATCGGTACCTATACCGGTTCCACCTGGTTACACAACTATTCTTTCTATACCTTTAATCTTATTCTCACTGCAGCTTCTGTTTGGGTTTGATTCCCCTTGGATACCTCACTGGTTGGAAAGAAAGTCTTTTCAACGTTCAACACTAGCTCTTGTGGTAGAGAAAACTTCTCCTGCATTAAAAAAAATAGAAAAGTTCATGAAGCCAAGAATGTCTTTTATTTTCTATGGACCAGGTGAAAAGATTTTAGCTTTTATAATGCTGCTTTGCGCATTATCGATAGCTCTTCCACTGCCTTTAACTAACTTTATCCCTGCAATTGGTACAACTCTCATTTCACTTGGTATTATGAGTAAAGACGGATTTCTCTCTATATTGGGAGTTTTAATATCATTGTGCGGGTTATTACTCACTCTTGTTGTAATAGTCAAAGGGCCACAACTTATAATCGAAGCATTTTCTTTCCTAAAAAGCTTTGTATATGGTTAGGCTTTACAACACTTTAACAAAAAAAAAAGAGTTTTTTACACCGATTAATAAAGATCATGTAAAAATGTATGTTTGCGGACCAACGGTATACGATACGGCACATATAGGCAATGCACGTTCTGTTGTTGTTTATGATGTGTTATTTCAACTACTTAAACTTTGTTATGGCAAAGTTACTTATGTGCGTAATATAACCGACATTGACGACAAGATAATAAATGCAGCAAATGAAAAAAATAGCAATATAGAAAGTATCACCATATATTATACTAAAGCTTTTCATGAAGACATGAGAAGCTTAAATTGTACAGAGCCAACACATGAGCCAAAAGCAACGGAGAATATAGAGTATATTATCGAATTAATTGAATATTTGCTGCAGTCTGGTCATGCTTATGAATCCAATAAACATGTATATTTTAGCGTAGAATCTTACCATGAATATGGTGCTTTATCAGGAAAAAAAATTGATGAGTTGGATCATGGCAGCAGAATTGAAGTTGGTGAAAATAAGAAGCACCCAGGAGATTTTGTATTATGGAAGCCTGCAAACGATACTGATTATAGGCTTTCAAGTTATTGGAATAGCCCATGGGGAGAAGGAAGACCAGGATGGCATGTAGAATGTTCAGCAATGTCATATGCTTACCTTGGCAAAGATTTTGATATTCATGGTGGCGGTATAGATTTGCAATTTCCTCATCATGAGAATGAAATTGCACAGAATAAATCTGCATTTGCTGGATCAATGTTTGCAAAATATTGGGTACATAACGGTTTCCTTACAGTAAATGAAGAGAAAATGAGTAAGTCCTTATTTAATATAGTCAAGGTAAGAGATCTACTGGAGAGTGGAATAAAGGGTGAAGTAATACGTTATGCATTACTCAAAACTCACTACAGAAAACCACTTGATTGGACAGAAAGTGTTATTTCCGAGTCGCAAGAAACTTTAAACAAATTTTATCGGCTATTACGTGGTGTAAGCACTGAGAAAAGTGATGCAGAAATTTCTGAAGATTTTATAGAGGCTTTGAAAAATGACTTAAATATTCCTGAAGCTTTAGCCATACTGCACGAAATGGCCACAAAAATTAACAAAACGAGGAATGAAAATGAGAAGTGCAAATTAACTGAAAGTTTTGTTAAGAGCGCAAGATTTATTGGTCTTCTTCAATCAAGTTATCAAGAGTGGTTTACTGCTGGTGTGAGTCACCAAGAAATAGAAAGATTGATAGATTTAAGAAAAGCGGCAAAACAAAATAAAGATTACGATGTCGCAGATAAAATAAGAGACCAGTTGAAACAAATGGGGGTTGCAATTTCTGACAATGAAGATGGCACAACAACCTGGTAAGCTCATATGGAAAATTATCTTCTATTGTTCACAGATAGCCTAGTATCATCGCTGATCCTACCCATACACCAAGGTTTTGTATTTTATACTATGTTGTGTTTCAGATCACATTATAATCCACTACTTATGTTACTTTTTGGAGTATTGGGATCAAGCTTTGGTGGAATAGTTAATTGGTATTTAGGTAGAATAACAATTTCTATCAGGAAATCATACCACAAATTAGAGAACGAGCATACATCACCAAAAATCATAAGGAATCTGCTGATTTATGCAGTTGCATTACTTTCTTGGGTGCCAGCACTTGGAAGTGTGATTCAAGTTTTATCAGGTTATTTTAAGTTAAACCTCTATGCTTTTATCCTCTTGAGTATTCTGTCCAATTTTTTCTACCTGTTATATTTAACTATTACTGTTTAATAAGTTGTCATCAAGTAGCTCTGAGTTGGCTGTTAGCTCTCTCAAAAACTCTTCCTTTGCCTTTTCTAAATACTCTAATATCGTTTCATGTAGTGCGGTCCAAGACATTTGCTTTTCCATATTAGATATAAATTTCTGTTTCCAAGTGTTCTTAAATTCCTGAAACCATTGTTTCTCAAAACTTTGAAAGTCGGACGAAATGCCTGACCTAAACTCATTAATTAAACTTGAAACTTCTATAACTTTTTCAGGTATTACAGATTTTAAAGACAACACTTCATTCTTTAATACGTCCAACTTTGCAAATGCATTGAGCTTAAACGGCATATAAAGCGAAGAGCTTATATTATATCTTAGATAAGAGTCATGATACAGCTTGATTTCATACATTAACGTAGCAAATGCATCAGAAGAGATATTATTTCCGTATTGTACAAGAGAGGATAATAAACATTTGTAATCCTCTGTATTTAAAAATGGTGGTTGTAAACTTAATTTAATTTTATCACTTAAAGATATGAATTTGTTGAAAACACAACTGCCACATTCTCTTAAAAATTCAGGTAGAATATCTTCCCATTCTAATTTTAGGAGTAATTCTTTCCTAATCTCTTTTGGCAAGTGGTGCATTGAAAATTGATTGACGACCCATGCAAAATTCTCATCAAACTCATCTGAGTAATCAGCGTTATTATCAGGAAAAATTATGTTACCTTCTTTGTCATTCCAAGGCAATATTTTATAAAAAAAATTGTTTAATCTTTTTTTTAATTCAAAAATATCCTCATTTTTATCGCCTACTTTATATAAAACCTCATTTATTTTTTGTTCTGCGTCTTGAGGATTGATCCTATCGCCTATATGCAGTCCAATGCCATTTTTTTCCAATAACTCCCAATCAAACAACTTATGTGGGTCAGGCTTACGCATTACGTAGCCCTCAATAGCTGAGTTATATACTATAGTGCCTATTTCAGCGTGACTAAATATCATATCTTTTCTGATCTTAAAGCGCTTCATAAGGTATAAAATCAGATCTTTAACAGATTTCATTTGCTCTTCTGGAAAAGGCTCAAGCCCTGTATTTACAATTTCTATGCCTATAGAATAATCATTAAGCTTCTGTAGCTCTTCAACCACGTTATCTATTTGAACTTTTGCATAACTGATACCAGCATGCCATGCTCTTTTTTCTAATGGAACCATCAGAGTAATGCTGCCATCTCTATCAACGATAAGCTGCACTGATATTCCTCTGGAATTTAATGCATCTTTTGTGCTTTTCAATGTCGGTGACTCAGTATGATGCACTATCACCATCAATACTTTTTTGCCCTCTCTATCATCATAATTTGAATTTGGTGCAGGATCTAAAAACAGCAGATTTCTTAAGGATGGTAGATTTCTTTTCAAATCTTGAAAATCGTCCTCAACGCCACTTGAATAAGATTGCTGCCCAGATATAAGGGGCGCTGAAATAATGACAAGTAGCAAAAGCGCGGAGACAAACAGAGCTGATAAATATTTGTTTACTGTAAGTTTCATGTAGTTCTAACATTCCACAAATTGCAGAAACTATAGCTAGGCAGATCAACGTCATACCGCCGCGGCGCTAACAAGTAGCGGAATGACGATTGTCGGTAAACCTAAGTGATTTTAGCTACATCTGCAACATGGCTAAACGAATATAGTACACATAAAATAACATTTGTTTAATCTTCTTTTTCAAACCAACACGCCCATCAAGATTTGCTGCAGCTACAATTAGTACTTTTATCATTACATTTTGGTGTTAAGTTAGGATAGAACGTAAGTATAGCATCATTCTTTCTCACAAACACTGATTGATAATTGTCATCCTCCATTTTATACAGGCACATTCCATCTTCTCCTAATTCCTTAAACGCTTTAGTCGCAGAAACTAAAATATCATCAGCATGAAGGTTATATGCATACCCATTTGGGCACTTAACTTTCACTTCTCCATCCTTACCTAAATATTTCATTCCAAATATATAAACTGGTGGCTTAATGTCTGATCTGTTGCATAGGGATTTATCATTCCAAATTGCACCTGCCCATTTATCTTCTTGAGCTTCAACATATCTACCTACAAAATGCATACCACCTAATTTATTGTTTGGTTCACCGCAAAAAATATGCCTAAACCCTATAGTTTCTTTTTCAATCCCGCTATTTGTAAACCAAATTCGAGTTAACTCATCCTTAAATAGCTCCAAGTCTGAATTGGGTGTAATGACTTGATGATCAAGCTTATCGTACATTTCTTTCACTACTTCTTGATGTTGCGGACAATCAAGCAAAATTCTGAAATCTTCTTTATTAGGGTGTGTTCCCCAATCTCCGCAAACTCTCAACACTCCTCTATCAAAGTCAGTTAACTCTGGAAGTGGTGGAATGTAGTCTGGACCTGAAGAATCTGTTTTGAAGAATGGTTCAAAGTTAATCTGTGAGTTTGCATCGCTAAAATAATGATCCTTAATATAAAAAATAAATCCTATTACTGGTATTATTAAGCACAAGATTAGTTTAGCTTTCTTCGACATAATCACGATACAACTTCATAAAAAAGCTAGGGTACAAACAACAATTTAAAAAAGCTTTAATCTAATGTTAATTGTAGTGCAGCAACTCCTGGCATCTTGTCACCACTTAACCAACTTAAAAATGCCCCACCACCAGTGGAAACATATGTAAAATCCTTATCAGTAAGACCTGCAGCATTTATTGCAGATAGGCTATCCCCTCCTCCTATCACGCTGACTAATTTTCCTTCGTGCGTTAAGCCACTTATGACTTTCATCACCTCCATTGTACCATTTGCAAAAGCTGAATGTTCAAAAACACCAATAGGTCCATTCCATAGCAGAGTCTTACTGCTTGCTATTATACTGCTTATTGCGCTTAAAGTTTGAGGTCCAACATCCAAAATTACATCATCGTCCAAAATGGATTCAGTTTTTCTTGAAATACTAGTGCTGTAATCAGAGTTTATTGCAACCAGAACGTCCTTTGGCACAACTATCTTGCAATTGTTTTTACTTGCTGTTTCAACAATATCATGCAAAAGGTTATCAACGCCATTTTGAAAGAAAGATTTGCCTATATTCACTTTATTAAATAATAAAAAATTGTTAGCAATTGCACCGCCGAGAACTAAGTAATCTACCTCTTCTGCTAGCTTTATAAGCATTTTTATTTTAGTTGATATTTTAGCTCCCCCAACTATTGCAGTAATAGGTTTAGCTTTAAACGACACAGCTTGTTCAAGATATTTTAGCTCATCTTGTAGGCAAAACCCTGCATAGGAAGGTAAAAATTCTGTAATGCGTGAAATAGAAGCGTGAGCTCTGTGAGAGCAAGAAAATGCATCATTTATATATAGATCTGCTAGAGATGCTAATTGCTTAGCAAAATTTGAGTCATTCTGCTCTTCTTCTTTATAAAACCTCAGATTCTCCAGCAATATTACATCTCCTCTGCCCATCGCATTTACTGCTTTTTGCACTTCTTCACCAACACAATCATCAACAAATTTCACCTCTTTGTTTAATAGCTGCGATAAAGTTTCAACCACGTTTTTTAATGACAAATTTTCGTCGCGGATTTTTGGGCGTCCAAAATGTGATATAACAATAATTTTTGCATTCGCATTTACCAAATGCTGAATAGTAGGCAACGCTCTCAAAATACGAGCGGCATCATGAATTTCTCCATTTTTTATAGGAACGTTGAAATCAACTCTGAGTAAGACAGCTTTATTGAGAAGATCACAATTCTCTATGCTAGGTATATTCATTGTAAAACTAAAGCTATAAAGCTACTATACAGCAGTTTGATCTAAAGTAAAGGTTTACTCACTTCTTTTTCCGTGAACTCCTTTTGAGGTTGAATATTGAAAATTGACTGGGGAATTGTGGATTACTTTGTATATGTCATAACAAGCCATGGCGCTCTCGGCAAAACCATTTAGTATCAACTTTAGTTTGCCTGAATAAGTAGCTATATCTCCAATTGCATATATTCTATCTTTACTGGTTTTTAAGGTAGTTGGGTTAACAACTATGCGGCTATGTTCTAACTGTATACCCCAATTGTTTATTGGACCCAAATTCATTGACAGTCCAAAAAATGGTAGTAAAAAATCAGCAGATATTTCTTTTTCTTCCTTAGAGGTAATGTTTTTTACTATCACTGCACTCAATTGTCCATTATTTCCGGCTAGTTCGTGTAATTGATATGGCACTACAAGTTCTACTTTTTCATTGCTTTCAAGTAATTCTAATTTATTTCTAGTTTCAGGAGTGCAACGAAATTCTTTTCTTCGATGTATCACATAAATTTTCTTTGCAACTCTAGAAAATTCTATGGTCCAATCAGCTGCAGAATCACCCCCCCCTGCAATGACTATGGTCTTGTCCTCAAAATCGGAAATTTTATTTACACTATAAAATACAGATTTATTTTCATACTCTAATATACCATTTAAGGGTGGGCGGTTAGGTTCAAACATTCCATTGCCTGCAGCAATGATAACAGCTTTGCATTTCACCTCTGTGCCTGTGCTCGTTATTACAGTAAAACTTTGACCTTCGTTATCCGCAATTTTTTCCACCCTTTGACTTAAATGGTAAACAGGCTCAAATGGCGAAGCTTGCTCCATTAATTGTTCAATTAATTTTTGAGCAGTAATTACAGGATAACCGGGTATATCGTATATTGGTTTTTCTGGATAAAGAGCAGTGCATTGTCCCCCCGCTCGATCCATAATATCTATTATATGGCATCTCATATCAAGCATTCCCGCTTGAAAAGCAGTAAATATTCCAACAGGCCCTGCACCTATTATTACTATGTCAGTTTCCATATCTAGATGGTAATTTACTTAGATATTAGTTGACTTTGTTAACAAGGTCAATTTATGAAACAGCAAAAAGTGTCATCCAAGTAGTATAATACTCGAATTTAAAAATTCTTAAACTGGATCCTATATAGGATAATAGATCTCTTGCATAACTATCTGTCATTCCAGTAGCTTAAGCCATAAAAACGGGGCCAAAAATTCCTTGACAAACTCCGCCAGTCCTCTTATCATGAAAGTGAAGCTATTGTATTTGCTTTCGCCAATCTGCAGATTAAAAGGTAAGGATTACTTAAGGTATCGGCGTCTTATGTTCAATTTTTTGCAGTACATAGGTACTGTATGTCTTTACAAAACTTCATCTACATCTAGGTTTATACCTAAATAAGCTGAACGCGCTTACAAAGCGTTACAAGACATCAAAAAATGCCAATACTCGACAGAGATAGTAAAGGACTAGCTAACTCGGGTTTTCTTTGTCTTTTTTTCTGCTTGGTAAACTTCTTAAACACTTGCAGCGTAGGTTAGTTGCGATTAAAAGCGGCTTAATCTCTCTTGTCAGGCGTTTAAAACATAAAAAACGCCAGTACTTTAAAGCGGACAATAACCCCAGGGTTTCTTTTGCCTTTTTTTTAGATTGGTAAATTTTTTAAACATTTATAACTAAGGTTAGTTGCATTAAAAAGCAGTTAAGTCACAGTTATTAAGCGTTTAGAATAAAAAAAACGCCATATTTGAAAGTGAAAATGTAAATACCACGTGGCTTCTTTTGCCTTTTTTCTACTTAGTAAATTCCTATGAGCGTTTACTATTTTGCACTCCAGTCCTTCTCAAATATTGCCAGCCCCTGGTCGGTAAGTGGATGGTTAAGTAATTGTCTAAGTATTTTTGCCGGTACAGTAATTGAATCAGCACCAAGCCTTGCAGCTTCTACTACATGCGCTGGGCTTCTCACTGATGCAACAAGAACTTTAGTATCAAAGCCATAATTAGAATATATAGTGCATATATCTTCTATGAGTGATAAGCCATTACAGCTTATATCATCAAGACGACCAACAAAGGGAGAGATAAAACAAGCACCGGCCTTAGCGGCAAGCAGTGCTTGTCCAGGAGAAAAACATAATGTGATGTTAACAGGTATTTCATGCTCTGTCCACAACTTTTTACAAGAAATTAATCCTTCATGTGTAAGGGGTAATTTTACCACAATATTATCAGCTATTTTAACTAAGTTAAGGCCTTCTTTAACCATGTCTTCATGGTTATTCGCAACAACTTCAACACTAACGGGCCGCCCATCCATAATAGAGCATATTTCAGCCACTAAATCCTTGTACTGACCTTTGCGTCCGGATTTTACTATCAATGAAGGATTGGTTGTTATTCCATCAATGAACTCTTTTAGCTCTTTAATTTCATTTAAATCAACGCTATCAAGAAAAATTTCCATATTAACCCCCCATAAAAAAAATATCCTTGCAAAATCTTGTCATCCAAACACCCTCCTTTATCATCCCAGTGCGTGACACTGGGATCCATCTTTTTTTTATCATGAACATTATATGCTCCTAGAATCTATTACCCATTGTATAATTTACAAATATTTTTACACCTAGATCCCAGTGGGCTTTGTTGCATAGCATTCATAAAAACTAGCAGTTACTGACAAAATTCATTATAAAATAGCCATTCAACTGTCGAAGGAAAAATATGCCACAAAAAATGAAAGTCAGTAACCAAAATGAATATAACAAATTTCTCCAGGAAAGAGGAAATATTTTTCGTTACATTGATGAAGCTATTGAAAATTGGTATGAAAATAGCCCAAAAGTAGCTGGTGGAAACAATATTTATAGTGATAAAGTTGTGATTTTGGTGCATACAATCGTTAATCTTTTTAGAATTGGTTTAAGACAAACAGTCGGGTTTATAAGAGGATACTTGCAACAAATAGGAAAAGATTTGGCAGTTATCAGCTATTCGCAAGCGTCAAAAAAAACTTAATATTAAGATCAATGATTGCAGAGTTGATAAAAATAATATGAAAGATATTGAAATTGCTATAGATAGCACAAGTATCAGCATTTATAACCTGGTCATATAGCTTAACACATAAAGGTAGAGACATTTCTAAGAGCCTGTTCATAATCTTTTCAGAAGTAAGGCAGTGAAAGCCAGAACGACCATTTGTAGGCTAGTATTGAGTTTTCGCTCACAATTTTTCCACAATCTTCTACATTTTTCTAACCAGGCAAAAGATCGCTCCACAACCCATCTTTTGGGCAATACAACAAAGGAATGTAATTCATTTCTTTTTACCACTTCAACGGTTGCACCAATAATCGTTTTTATTTGAGTTGCAAAATTCTCTCCAGTATAGCCTGCGTCAACCAGTAACTCCCGAGAGGTTTTCTTTTGCATTTTCGACCATTCTCACAGCACTGCTACGGTCAGTTGCTTCTGCAGTTGTTATATAAATTGCATGGGGCAAACCTTGCGTATCTACCGCAATATGGCCCTGAGATTTTTTTACCAGCATCATAGCCTTTTTCTTCAGCAGTATCTACATTCTTTACACTCTGTGCATCAATTATGCAGAAGCTGCTTCCGACCATTGTTTTGTCGCAACTATTTTTTTTTAATACCAGCTCCAGAACACTTTCTTTATTTGCATCTGGTTTTTCACTCCACTTCTTAAAATAGTCGTAACAATTGCGCCATTTTGGAAACTCTTTTGGTAGACTGGCAACCGCTTTTTAAGACGTATAACACTCCACAAAATACATCATATAAATCAAGTTTTCTTGGTTTTGTTTTCTTTCTGCAAGATTCCAGATCTTCTACAATAATCTCAAACTTTTCTCGACTTATGTCACTTGGGTATACACTTCTCATATCCTACTTTATATACTTTATCCTCTCAGTTTATTTCTTTTTTGAGATCATGTACAGGTTCTAAGAACCTGTTTAAAATCTTCGCAATAAGAGAGAAACGAAGGAAAGAACGACCATTTGTAGGCTAGTATTGAGTTTTCGCTCACAGTTTTTCCACAATCGCCTGCATTTTTCCAACCAAGCAAAAGACCGCTCAACAACCCATCTTTTTGGCAATACAGCAAAGGTATGTAATTCGCTTCGTTTTATTACCTCAACAGCTGCACCAATAGTTACTTTTATTTGTGTTGCAAAATTTTCTCCTGTATAGCCAGCATCAACGAGTATATTTTTGACTTCAGAGAGGTTTTCTTTAGCATTTCCCACCATTTTTACAGCACTGCTACGATCAGTTGCTTCTGCCGTTGTTATATGAATTGCATGTGGCAAGCCCTGTGTATCAACTGCGATATGACGCTTTATACCTGAAATCTTTTTACCTGCATCATAACCCTTTCTTTCAGCAGTATCTGCGTTTTTAACGCTTTGAGCATCAATTATGCAGAAACTGGTTTTCTCTTTCCGACCATTGTTGATACGGACCTCTCCAACTAATTTTTTTTAAGACTAATTCCAACAAACTTGGTTCTTCTCCATCCTTTTTATTCCACATTTGAAAATAATAATATATGCTCTCCCACCTTGGAAAATCTTTTGGCAACATCCTCCACTGGCAACCACTTTTTAGGACGTATAATACTGTACAAAATACATCATATAAATCAAGTTTTCTTGGTTTTGTTTTCCTCCTGCTACTCTCCAGAATTGGTTTGATTTTTTCAAATTGCTCTCGACTTATATCACTTGGATAACTTTTTCGCATAGATATACCTCATTCTTAATCTACCCCTATTTTACCTTATCCTTTCGAGATTTTAAACAGGTTCTAAGAAACGGCATTGAAAAAATCAGTAAACATGTGAGCTATTTTTCGAATATTGTGCTTAATTTTAAACCAATAGTGTTCAATAGGGAGGTGAGTAAGTTGGTAAATATAAAACCTTACATCCTACTGATTCTATTAAAGTTTTCACTTTTGGTGTCTTATGAAAATTGATATTATCTAAAATAATGGTCTGTCCTACCTGCAAATTCTTAATTAAAATTTGCTCGACATAGCTCTTAAAAACATCTTTATTGCAGTTTCCTTCAAATATCAAAGATGCCACAATTTGGTTATTACGCAGTCCTGCAATCATACTTATCCTTCTCTTGTGCCGATAGCCATAACAACGAGTGCCTTTAGCGCTCCATCCACCATGCATTATCTTCAATACCTGATTCATCTATAAATACGAGCTTATCTTTTGGAATATTTGCAATTATTTCTTGAAATCTTTTTCTTGCTCCAGCATCCCTTTTCGGGTGATAAAAAGTTTTTTTTATAGCTGTAACCTAGTTTTTTATTGCTCGGTGTATTGTGATTGGAGATACATTTCCAGGCCATATTCTTGATAATTCCTGCAGAGTTTTATCAGAGTTTTTGTCAAGAAATAATTTAAACTCCTCTTGGTCTTTTATTATATGGCTGTGACCTTTTTGGTATCCAACTCTTGGCTTTATATCGCCTGTATCTTGTTTGATTTTTTTCCATCTGTAGATAGTTGCCCTACCTACTTTAAAGATTTTGCTCACTTTTACTACTGCCATTCCTGATTTCACTGCTGAAATCACTCTTTCTCTTAACTCACATTGATATGATGATGCCATTTATTCCCTCACTTTTAGCTTTTTTATTCTACCATATCTCTTCTCCTTTGTCTCTACCTTTATGTATTAAGCTATAGCTAAAATTTTAATAGAGGAAGAAGTTAGGAAAAAGGCGAGAGGAGGAAAACCAAACAAGCAATGTATGGAGGACCGTTTGTTGATGACGCTGGAGTATTTACGGGAATATTGTACATATTTTCATATAGCACAAAGTTATGGAATAAGTGAAAGTGCTTGTTATCGCAATATCCGTTGGATAGAAGATACGTTAATAAAACATCCAGATTTTGCCCTACCAGGGAAGAAAGAATTATTAAGGTCAGATATAGAATATGAAGTTCTGGTAATAGATGGACCTGTAGAGAGACCAAAAAAAAGCAGAGAAGATTTTATTCAGGAAAGAAAAAGAAGCATACAATAAAAACACAAGTAATTGTGGCAAAAGTAAGTAAAAAAATTATATATACGTCCTTTGCAAATGGTAAGCGACATGACTTTAGGGTTTTTAAAAATTCATATGTTACCAACCACTAAAGTCCTAGCTGATGCTGGTTATAGAGGAATGCAAAAATTTCATAAAAACGTTATATTACCGCATAGAAGGTCGAGAAAATGTCGTTTATCAAAAGACAAAAAAGCAGAAAATAAAGAACTTTCTAGTCATAGTTGAAAATGTTATTGGCTTGCTCAAGAGATTTAAAATAATTGCAGATCGATATAGAAATAGACGAAGGCGTTTTGGTTTGCGGTTCAATATTATTGCCTGTTTTTATAATCTTGAGTTAGGTTATGCAAGAAATCTAATGAGATAAGGCCTTACTCAGGAAAATATTGCTATGGAAGAACACCTATGCAGACCTTTTTAGATACTAAGCACATTGCTTTTCAAAAAAATATATCTCTGTTCGGGGATGTAGCAGAAAAAACTTCCAAATAAGCACGATCGTTAAAATAAGGTAGGCTAAACGCAGAAAATGTGGTTGTTTTTTAACATTTTATAAAATTTAGTGCAAGAAATGGACTTCTGAAACCCCATAGCATGCCTTTTAGCCACACTCCTGAACAGACAATGGCATCAACTTAAGGAAAATGTCAGTGATTGTATATAAAAATTCTCTCTAAAATTTTTACCATTAAATTACCCAAAAGCTGCAATAAAGAGCACTTTTGTTTCTGTTTTATTTCAACAAAGAAGTCTAAAATGTGTCCTTTTTAGGTGAAACATGCAAAAAGGAAAAAGTCTTATTCTACAAATTAAAAATATAATATACTCGAAAACTTTTCAGAGAATCCATTGTGTTGGAAAAAACAGTTTCACACGAACAAGAAAACTTCCTTTTACGACAGTATTTTCTATGATTTTAAAGTGACCTTACCCAGAAAAAGTAGAGAGGAAGTTAAGCCATTTTTGAAGTAAAATAAAACATGATTATGAGGGCTTATTATGGTAAAGAACAGAAAAAATTACACAGTGGAATTTAAATTAGAGGCAATAAAGTTGGTAAAGGAAACGGGGCAGTCAGCAAGCAAAATAGCTAAAGATTTAGGAATAGATAACAGTACACTAAGTGACTGGATAAAAAAATATAACGAAAAAGGATCAATAGAAGAAGCATTTCCTGGTAAGGGAAAGTTGGCACCATGTGATAAAGAAAAGTTTGAATTAAAGAAAGAACTAACAAGAGTTACTAGAGAAAGAGACATTTAAAAAAAAGCCCTGGGATATTTTGCAAGTCACAAAGAGTAAAATATTTATTTATCAAAAAGCATGGAAACTACTATAAAGTACAGGAGTTATGCAGGATTTTGAAAGTATCTGCTAGCGGCTACTACAAATGGACTAGTAAGAAGAAAAGCAGCAAAGAATTAACAAGGGAGCAGCTTCTAGCAGACATTCAAAAAATATACCAAGCATCTAATTGTAGATATGGGGCACCTAAGATTCATGCTGAACTAAAGGCTTTAGGTAAAAATTGCAACATCAAAACAGTGCAGGATATCATGCAAAAAAATGGTATTCAAGCTAGACTGAGGCGAAGATTCAAAAGCAAAAAACAGCAGACTGACAATAGGGTTATAACTCCCAATATATTGGACCAAAACTTTACTACTAGTCAGCCAAATAAAGTATGGGTAACTGATATTACATACATAAAAACTAAGGATGGATGGCTATATTTGGCAGCAATAATTGATCTATATTCACGTATGGTAGTTGGCTGGTCAATGAGTAGTACAATAACTAAGCGATTAGTTATAGATGCTTTATTGATGGCTGTTGATAAGCGCAAACCAGCCAAAGATCTGCTATTTCATAGTGATCAAGGTTCACAATATACCTCTAAAAATTATCAGTTTTTGCTGAACACAAAAAACATCATTTCCAGCATGAGTCACACAGGCTGTTGTTATGACAACTCTGTTGTTGAAAGCTTTTTCAGCTCACTCAAACGGGAGCTTCTTATTGATACTTCGCAACACTCTGCTCAGCAAACTAGAACTGCTATATTTGAGTACATAGAAATTTTTTATAACAAACAGCGTAGACATTCTACTATTAATTATTGCATTCCTGAGAAATTTGATTCATCATTTTCATAATAAAAATGGCTTAACTTCCTCTCTACTTTTTCTGGGTAAGGTCACAGTGTCACGCACTGGGATGACAAAAAAAAGAGCACTGGAATGACCTCTTTGTGCTTGAGGCAAAACCCATACTCACCAAACCCAATGCATTACTTGCAATCTGGATCCCAGTGTTGGCTACTTGGCTAACTCTGGATCTTATATCTTCTTCGTATCGAAAAAACTTGTCTTTAGACACGAACAGTTATATATTTTTAATAAACCAGGGTTGTATATAAAATGAAGAGCTTAAAGGAATTATCCTTAAGAATGAAAAACATTAAGTCTGTACAGAAAACTACGAAAATAATGCAAATGGTTTCTGCAGCAAAGTTATTACAAAGCCAAAAAAAGTTATCAAGTTCAAAATTGTACATATCTAAGCTGCATAGCATTATTTCTTCATTAATATTATCAGCTGATCAAGAATTACTGGCAGAAATTCTAAATATTGGTAACGATGATTCTTACCTAGTATTCATTATTGCGTCTGATCGTGGCCTGTGCGGCAATTTTAATTCTTCTATTGTCAAATCTAGTCAAGAGCATGTAACTAAATTAATCACAAATGGCAAAAGAGTAGATGTTATATTTTTGGGTAAAAAAGCTTTTGATATAGGTAAAAGTAGATTTGACTCTAAAAGTATTTTAAAAATTGAAAATAGTAAGGAAATCACGCTAAAGCGCGTAGAAGCTTTGATTGATGGTATAGGCCTAAGTAAATACAATAAGGTCAAAGTTTTCTATAACAAATTTTACAATACCTTCACGCAAAAACCAGTGTTGGAAACAATAAAACCATGGAGTAAAGACTCATTCTTGATTGACAACTCTCTGGCTAATCCAACAATAGATTACAGCTATGAGTATGAGCCACAAAATACTGAATTTATTTTACGATCTTTAATTCAAAATTACGTTGCAGCCGCCCTTTACTCTGCTTTACTTGAAAGTGCAGCAAGTGAGAATAGCGCTAGAATGGTTGCTATGGAATCAGCAAACAGAAATACTAAAGAAATGCTAAATAAATTAGCTCTTCTTTATAATCGTTCTCGTCAAGCAGCAATTACAACTGATTTGATTGAAGTGATAGGTGGTGCAGAATCTTTATAAAAATCTAAGGAATAAAAAATGAATATACTAAATATTGCAGCAGACATCATTAAACTAATAAAAAAGCAAAATCAAGACGCAGAAGTTTCAATATATGAAACTAATAAAATCTTAGTCTCTCAGCGTCTATCAAAGATTGAGCAAGTATCACAATCTAAGAATTGCACTGTAGGAATTAGAGCTATAGCAGGCAAAAACAAAGCTGCGTATATTTCTACAAACGATTTAAATAATCTCTGTGATACAGTAAGTCAAGTAGTAGAAATGGCAAAGAACGCGCCAGAAGATCCTTACATTAATTTTGCCGTAGATGGAGGTAATTGTACCTCTTCTGCAGATTTAAGTATCTCAGATAATAATATTGTAACTGTTGATAATCTAAAAGAAATTGCTGAAGTTGCGGAAAATTCAGCTCTTGCACATAAAAATATCATTAATTCCGAAGGAGCCTCTTCTTCACATGCTTTAGTAAATACAGTATTATCTACTGTTTCTGGTTTTATTGGCTCATTTAGTAAATCAACCTTTACTAATCAGGTTTCTGTTGTTGCTGGAGAAAAAAGTGAAATGAAGGTTGGCTATGATTATGATATAGCATGTAACTTCAGCGATTTAAAATCGCCAGAGTTAATAGGGAAAGAAGCAGCAAAAAGAGCAACTGATCAATTGAATTCACGTTCAATCAAGACTGGTAAATTTCCGGTTATTTTTGAAAAAAGAGCAGCAAAAGAGCTAGTAAAAAGTTTTGCTTCCGCTATAAATGGCAATAACATTGTAAGTAACAGCTCTTTCTTGAGAAATAGTTTAAATACTCAGATTTTCAACGATAGAATCAACATCATTGACGACCCATTGTTGCCAAGGGGCATAGCATCAAGACCATTTGATGGAGAAGGGATAATTAGCAAAAAAAATACACTTGTAAAAAACGGAGTACTACAAAATTGGATTTTAGATCTATATTCAGCTAAAAAATTAAACTTGGAAACAACTGGAAATGCAACTCGTGCAAGTAATGCTGCAATTATTCCTGCAGCTAGCAACCTCTATATCGAAAATGGTAATATATCATTTGAAGAATTAATTAAGGAAATAAAAGAGGGAGTATATATAACTGATTTATTTGGTTTTGGTGTGAATTTAATTAACGGTGACTACAGTCAAGGCGCATCAGGATTTTTTATAGAAAATGGAAAAATAACGTATCCAATACACGAGGTTACTGTTGCTAGCAATTTAAAAGACATGTTTAGCAACTTAGTCGTTGCAAATGATTTAACTGTCTGTGGGCAATTTAATTCACCAACGATTAAGGTTAGCAAAATGACAGTTGCAGGCTCGCTTAATAGCTAAAAAATTTAGTTGCATCAAGTACAATAATTATGTATTATGATCATGTAATGTTAAGAATAGACTATGGAGTATAGAAGTTTAGTTTCAATAGCTAAATTTCAGACATTCTCAATTGTAATTTCAAAGTTTTTCATCACATTAGTAATGTTAATTAATAGTTTAGGAGTTGTTTAAATGGAATTTGGTAATATAAAATGGTTTAATGCCGAAAAAGGCTATGGTTTTATTACGCCAGAAGGTGGAGGGGGTGACGTTTTTGTACATATTAGCGAATTGGAACGTTCAGGAATAAGAGCTGATTCACTCAGGGGAGAAAATAAGGAGAAGGGAATAAAAGGAGAAAGGGTAAGCTATGATCTGAAAGAGGAGCGTGGTAAAAAATCTGCAATAAATTTAAGACTAATCGCAGCTGCAGGTTAATCTATTATGAAGCTTTTTAATAGAGTTAACGTATTGTGAACAATTTTCATGAGATGGGTCTCCCAGTCTCGCTTAAGCAAGCGCTAGATAAAAACAACCTTTCTGTTCCAACTCCGGTTCAGATGCAGGCAATTCCTTTAGCCTTACAAGGTAAGGATATTCTTGGATCTGCACAAACAGGAACAGGGAAAACTTTAGCGTTTGCTATTCCATTGATTGCAAAATTGTTGGAAAAATCTAACGTTGGATCAGCTTTAGTCATTGTACCAACCAGGGAGCTTGCGCAGCAGGTAACAAATGAAATAAGAAAGCTCTTATTCCAAAATTCTGTGTTAAAGATTGCTTTATTAATTGGTGGTGAGCCTATTTTCAGGCAGCTAAATCAGCTTCATAAAAGGCCACAAATTGTAATAGGTACTCCTGGTCGTATTATAGACCATATTGAACGTAAAACTTTGATTACTCACAATATCAGCACTCTTGTGCTTGATGAAACAGATCGTATGTTCGATATGGGCTTTGGGATCCAAATTGAGGAGGTTATGAAATATCTGCCAAAAATACGGCAAACCCTCATGTTTTCTGCAACTCTTCCTGGTAACATAGTTAAACTTGCTGAGAAGTACCTTAATCAGCCAGAACGTGTTTCTATTGATCATGAAGCTAAAACTTCTACAAAAATCAAGCAAGAAATTGTTTATGTATCAGAATCGGAAAAATATGGAAAACTTGTTACACAATTATGTCAGCGTGAAGGATCAATCATTATTTTTGTCAAAACAAAGCAAGGAGCAGATCAGCTAGCTGACAAATTACACAAAGATGACTATAGTGCTTTAGCAATTCATGGTGATTTAAGGCAGCACAAGCGCGAAAGGGTCATTAATTCTTTTCGTCGTGGCCGCAATCAAATCATGGTTGCAACAGACGTTGCTTCTCGTGGTCTTGATATTCCCCACATCCAACATGTTATCAATTATGATGCACCACAATCGCAAGCTGACTATATTCATCGTATAGGTAGAACTGCACGTGCTGGAGCTGAAGGGTACGCGCTATCTTTTATTACACCTCAAGATAAGAGAAAAATGCCTGCACTGGAAGACAAAAAAGGAGAGCTAAATTTTGATTCTAATGTGCAATTTAAAAAACGTAGCAGTAAAAAGGTCTTTAAAAGACCAAGTGCACTAAAAACTAAATATGGTAGCAAAAGGATCAATACCTTCAAAAAGAGAAGCAGAACACTAGAAAAGGCGCACCTTTCTGTTCTTTAAAAACCACAATATGAAAAGTAAGAAGAAGTGGTCTGAAAAATGGGGAAACCATCTGCGAGGCACTTTGTTGCTAAAGAAAAACTCAGCAAGACAAACCAATTAAGTAGCTTGTCTATAAATCTATTAGTTACTTGCACAGCACGTTTGCATTGGCAAAAGTCAATGCAGCAACTACAGCAGTATCTACTCTTAAAATTCTTTTCCCTAGGCTTAATTTCTGACAAAATTTATCAGCAAGGTTAAGTTCATCATATGAAAAACCACCTTCAGGACCAACAATAATAGCAACATTTTTTTTGTTTTTCAGGACTTCATTAGGAGATTTTCCCTTCCCTGTTTCATCACATAAAATAAAACTTCTATCCTGAGAGTCAGGTAAATCACAGAAATTGATAGGAGGCAAAATCTCTGGCACACTTGTTCTACCACATTGTTCTGCCGCTTCAATTGCCTGCAATTTTGCTCTACTCAGATTAATATTTTTTACTGCCGTATGTTTCGTTAAAATGAATTGAATGCAGGTTACTCCCATTTCAGTTGCCTGTCTTATTACGTTGTCCAAAGCAGCGCTTTTTATCATAGCACAATACAGATACAAATTCTCCTCATATTGCTGTTGTTTAGTGCATTCTTTGAGGGTAACTTTCGCTAATTTATGTGATACATCAACTATTTCCCCTAACCACTCTCCGTCCTTCCCGTTAAAAAAAGAGACATTATCATGCTTCTTAAGCCGCATTACGTTGCAAACGTAGTGACTTTGTTGTAAGTTGAGCACTAAACTAACACCTTGTGATAAAGCTTCCTCGACGTAAAGCCTAATTTTTTCCATTTAATATAAACTTTTACTAAATACCAGACAAACCATCACCAGTCATATTTTACGAACTTCTCTCTATAGTAGTTTTAGTATAGAGAGAAGTTCGTAAAGTACGACTGGTGAACCAATAATACCAAAAATGAACACCTCTCACAACCTTTGTATTAAACGGATAAAATTGGCTATATTCGACGCATTTTAAGTAATATTTATTTACGTAAAGGTACGCACCTAGTTGAGAACTTACAGGAAAAATTAAAGCAAATTTGTAGAATACAATAGAATTGAGTCAATAAAAGATTTTTTACCGTCACTGACTTTAACCAAGTTTTCTAATTCTACGGTTCGCTATCTCAACCACTACAACCCTATTAATAAATTTTAACACAAAAGGAGAAACTATGAAAACATCAATAAGAAAAGCTATTGCTGAAAGATTCAAAAATTGGAAAGGTACCTCTGCTGCAAAAGGAGCTGATATAGAGAAATCAAGGACTTCTGATATGCCAGAAGATGTTAAAGATAGTCTTGAGGTGAAAGAGCAAACCAGTGTTGATAAAGCTACAGAAACTGACACTCAATTATGTAATAAAAATAGCGAAGATCTTCAGCCTATATGTAAAAACAGCGAAAAAGTCCAGCAAACTTCAGTGAAGGCTGATGAACAAGAGCCAAACACTCCTGAAAGCCCCTCTCCCGCTGAAATAGAACTATGTTTTGATAGTGATGCTACAGACGAACAAGAAAAACCATTACCAAAAGCAACGCAACAAAGGCAAGCAATCGTAGCTAGTATTGTTGGTACAGCGTTATTAGTGGCTAGTGTTGCATTTTATGCCTTAAAAATCCATGTTACAGTAGTGGTGGTTGCGGGAATAGTTGGATTAGTGTGTATAGGTTGTGCATTGTATAATACTCTAAATCCCAATACGAAGCTCGAAAAAGTAGAGAAGATAGAGCAACTAGATCTTCCTAGCCCGAGTTTGTGAAGGTATTGAAGATAATATATTTACTATTCAAATAAATATTTAAAAATTGACTTGACTTCCGCTAAAATAGATGGCTTTATGCCAATACTACTAAAGAAACAGTAGTAAACATTTAAAAGAATTGAGTCTTTAATGAGTGGATGAGCAATAATAGTAATAACAATAAACGTAAAAAATTAGAATCAAGAAGAAACAACATAATAGAACGGCTTCTATTCAGAACTCCTGAACAGATGAAACAATATTGCAAACTGCTCGATAATGAAAAAAGGCAAGATCTTTATAAAAAGGTGCTGAAGGAAATGCGTAAAAACCCGGAAATTAATCAGTTAAAGAAGCTGAATGAAGTAGCTAACAATTATCACAAAGAGGGAGAGAAATGAGTTTATTAATTAATACACATAAGATATTAACCCGATTGGGAGAGTGTCCTCATCAAGAGAGTTGGCCATGAGTATAGAAATATATACGGGTTCCGCAGTTAATAAAAAAATAATGTTTGTAGCTGTAGACTGGAATAGTTTTATTAATTTAGTGAGGTCATTATGACAAAAGAATATGTTAAAAAAAAGAATAATGCTAAAAGAACATCTAATCGAGATGAACGATCAATCACCTTAATACCCCCTTCAACAATCAAGTAGCCAAAGAAATTACAGTTACAGATCCAACACATCCACTGTTTGGCAAAACTTTTCCCGTATCATCTTTCAGTTCAACAGCCTACAAAGGTGGTAATGTATCTGTTATTTATCGTGATAACATCACTCTACATATTCCATTTTTTTCTACTAACTTAGCTAGTAAGCAAGATTTTCTCACCAGCAAGTTAACATGGACTTCATTATACGAGTTTGTTTCTATAGCAAAGGAGTATAAATTATGCCATGTAAACCATGTCAAGTGTGGCAGAAAATGCTGCAACGTTTTAAGTCAGAAGTTTTAGAAAATATATTATTAGTATCCAAAGAGGTTATCCATGAGTACATCAGAGCTAATCACAGCACAACATTTAGCACGCGAAGCAATAATTTACATCAGACAATCAACACATCATCAAATATTAAGCAATCAAGAAAGTCTAGAGTTGCAGTATGCGCTGAAACAAAGGGCAATTGATCTTGGCTGGAAAGCTGATAGTATTATTATAATTGACACTGATCTTGGTATAACTGGTGCTAGTGTTGAAAAGCGTGAAGGATTTAAAGAACTTGTTACTAAAGTCACTTTAGGAAAAGTAGGAATCATACTCTCTTATGATGTAACCCGTTTATCACGGAATTGCTCTGATTGGTATCCGTTACTGGATATATGTGGCTATAAACAGTGTTTAATAGCTGATCGGGATGGTATCTATGATCCTGGTAGCATTAATGGTCGGTTGTTACTGGGTCTAAAAGGGCAACTTGCTGAAATGGAATTATCTACTATAAGAGCTCGACTAAATGCTGGATTATTGAATAAAGCAGCACGAGGTGATTTAGCCTTGTCTCTTCCAGTTGGCCTTGTTCGTTACCTAGACGACTCAGTACATAAGGATCCTAATCTTGAAGTTCAGCATCGTATTAAGCTTATTTTTGAGACTTTTCTAGAGAAACGAGCAGCATCAAAAATTCTAAAGCATTTTAATGACCATCAACTTACTATTCCTAGATATGACACATTTAAAGAGCTGCAATGGAAAAAACCAACACGTGGAAAAATTCTCTCGAT
Organism: Wolbachia endosymbiont of Cantharis cryptica; assembly: GCF_964277405.1. Lineage (GTDB taxonomy): Bacteria > Pseudomonadota > Alphaproteobacteria > Rickettsiales > Anaplasmataceae > Wolbachia. The sequence goes on from NZ_OZ195521.1 coordinate 844,370, forward strand.
ACTTAAAAATCCAGCTTATGCTGGAGCATTTGTTTATGGTCGTACTAGAAGTCATAAAATATTCTCTGCTGAAAAAACAACAAAACGCATACCAATGGAAGAATGGAAAGTTTTAATAAAAGATAAATATCCAGCTTATATAGATTGGGAAAGCTTTATAAAAATTCAGATGATACTAAAAGACAATTATGCAAAGTATAAATATAATAGCACGCGTGGTATAGCTAGATCAGGAGAAGCATTATTGCAGGGAATAATCTATTGTGGAGAATGTGGATACAAAATGACAATGCGATATAAAGAAAGAAACTATTATATGTGTAATTACCTGCAACGAAAATATCATGAACCTGTATGTCAGCGTTTACTAACTGATATTATCGATTGTGCAGTGGTTTCTAAATTTTTTGCAGCACTTAGTCAAATCGAATTAGATGCTTATACTAATGCTATTGATTCACAGTCACAATCTGAACAAGCGCTTAATAAAGTACATTTGCAACAATTAGAACGTCTGAGCTACCAAGCTAAGTTGGCAGAACGACAATTTAATCAAGTTGATCCTGATAATCGTCTTGTAGCTGCAGAACTTGAAAGACGTTGGGAACAAGCATTAAATGAACTCAAGCAAGCGGAAATTACTTTTGAACGTCAATGTCCAAGCAAACCTGCTCCTCAGTTATCTGAAGAACTGAAAACAGTATTTTTAGATATAGGTAAGAAATTGCCTGAAATTTGGAATAAGTCAGTTCTGTCAAGTCAACAGCAAAAATCCTTTCTTCGTTGCATAATTGATAAGGTAGTAGCACACCGAATCAAACGCGATTGCTTACAAATACGTATTGTATGGCATGGTGGAGAAACTACTACTTTTCATGTTCCTACTCCAGTAAAATCCTTTTATGAATTAACCACAGCAACAGAAATGGAACAGCTTATAATAAAATTAAGTAAGTAGGGTAAATCAGATATAGAAATTGCCAAGTACTTAGAAAAACAAGGATATCGCTCTCCAAAGAAAAATGTTGTTTTAAGAAGTACAGTCGAAAGTATTCGATTAAAAAATAATATTTTTCGAAAAAGACATCAACCATATCTTCTTGCACCTGGCTACCTTACTGTTACACAAGTTGCAAAGATCCTCAAAGTTTCTAGGAATTGGCTCTACCATAGAATTAATAGTGGCAAAATTAAAATGCGAAAAGATGATAGTAAAGCCAAGGGCAAATATTTATTTGAGGATAAACCAGAAACTATTAAAATTCTGATGGATTTTAAAAATGGCAAATTCAACAATATAAATTTTTTATAGGAGTATCAACATGCATAGTCAAAAAAGTGCTGGCCATGGCATTCTACCAAATATTGCAAGTAATGCTGCACCAATTATTACTATCGTAATCATCGGTCCACCTAGTTTGTGAGTATAGTCTACTATTTTGCATATCACGCCTTCTGTTGTATCATCATCAACAGAAGTCTTTGCAGGCTTTGCAGCATTTGCATCAAACACAAAAGAGAAAATTAAAGCTACAAGCAAAAGAAAATTTTTCATTATGCCTCCGATAATTTCTATTTAATGCTAAATTATCTATCACATTGATTAAATTTAAGTAAACGGTAAGGGTTTTAGTAAATTTGTTATCTTATCAGTTTATCTGGATTCCAGCGTCACACGCTGGAACCCCTACGTCATACCGCCGCGGTATCTCATCATAGATTCCGCTAACGCGTAGCGGGAATATCAGCAGTCCTACGTCATACCGCCGCGGCGCTAACAAGCAGCGGGATGACGGTTGTCGTTTAGCTATAAAATTTAAGAAAATATTTAAGAAACTTACCAAATAAAAAAAAGGCAAAAGGAACCCTGGGGTTATTGTCCGCTTTAAAGTACTGGCGTTTTTTATGTTTTAAACGCCTGACAAGCGAGGTTCAGCCGCTTTTAATCGCAACTAACCTACGCTGCAAGTGTTTAAGAAGTTTACCAAGCAGAAAAAAAGACAAAGAAAACCCGAGTTAGCTAGTCCTTTACTATCTCTGTCGAGTATTGGCATTTTTTGATGTCTTGTAACGCTTTGTAAGCGCGTTCAGCTTATTTAGGTAAAAACCTAGATGTAGATGAAGTTTTGTAAAGACATACAGTACCTATGTACTGCAAAAAATTGAACATAAGACGCCGATACCTTAAGTAATCCTTACCTTTTAATCTGCAGATTGGCGAAAGCAAATACAATAGCTTCACTTCCATGATAAGAGGACTGGCGGAGTTTGTCAAGTCGTTTTTATGCCAGTTGGCTACTTGAATGACAGGTAGTTATGCAAGAAGTCTACTGATTAAATTTAAGTAAACAGTAAGGATCCTATCAGGTTGGCTTTGTGCTCTATTTTATTTTTAGCCAAACTAATTGAATCAAGCCATAAAATCTGCTAAAGTTAATTTTGTGGAAGCACCCTTAGCTCAGTTGGATTAGAGCATTTGACTACGGATCAAAAGGTCGGGCGTTCGAGTCGCTCAGGGTGCATTATGTTTTTAGCATACACAGAAAACAGAGATCACACTTGAAATTAATGTATGAAATACCTATCTTTAAAGGCTAAGCACTAAACTATTATATATGAGTAAAAAAGACTACTACGATTTGATGGGAGTCGGCAGGAATGCCAGTATTGACGAGATAAAAAAAGCATATAAAAAATTAGCGTTAAAGTATCATCCAGACAGAAATCCTGGTAATAAAGAAGCAGAGGAAAAATTTAAAGAAATAACGGCTGCATATGAAGTTCTGTCTGACTCTGAGAAAAGAGCAGGCTATGATCATTATGGCCACGAAGATGCCTCTGGTGGGTTTCAGGGTTTCAGCTCCGCAGGAGATTTTAGTGATATATTCAATGACTTTTTTGGCGGAGGATTTGGTGGTGGTGCAAGCAGATCAAGAGCAAAAAGAAGCACAACGGGAGTATCTGGAGCTGACCTACGTTATGATCTTGAAATTACTTTAGAAGATGCGTTTAAAGGAATACAAGCGCCTATACATTATGTCACAAATATAAAATGTGACACGTGTCAAGGTACGGGTAGTGAAGGAGCAATCAAACCAGTTCAGTGCCACACATGCCAAGGAAGCGGTAGAATCAGAACCCAGCAGGGCTTTTTTACAATCGAAAGAACATGTACCACATGTTATGGAGAAGGAGAAATAATACAAAATAAATGCAAAAAATGTGGTGGAAGCGGGCGCAGAAGAGATGAAGTAAATATATCAGTTTCAATTCCAAAGGGTATAGAAGAAGGCGCTAAGGTAAGAGTAAATGGTAAAGGAGAAGCTGGGGCAAGAGGTGGAAAAAACGGAGATTTATATGTATATATTAAAATCGCTCCACACAAAATCTTTACTCGAAATAAAGCAGATTTACATTGTAAGGTGCCCATAAGAATGACACTAGCAGTGCTTGGTGGTGAAATCGATGTCCAGTCAATTGACGGGGCTCAAATAAAAGTAAAAGTTCCTGAAGGTACTCAAACTAGTACCAAACTACGTTGTAGGGAAAAGGGTATGCCATATATGAACTCACATGTTCGTGGTGATTTGTACGTACAGGTAATAGTTGAAACTTTAAATCCAAAGAATTTAACTAAAAAGCAAATTGAGCTGTTAAAAGCCCTTGAAGAGGAAGAAAATTCAAGTATGCGACAGGAATCTGAAGGGTTTTTTAGTAAAGTAAAAAAAAATAAGAAATTTGCTAGATGATATAAAAAGCAATTAGTAGTTATTGTTTATGCGTGTAATGCTCCTTCACATAATCATCAATAATTATCTTAAACTCCTCAAAGATATTATCACCTTGTAAAGTTTTGAAGTATTTGCCGTCCTTATAAACCGCTGAAACAGGCTTTTCTCCATATCCAGGTAAGCTGATTCCCAAATTTGCGTGTTTACTTTCTCCAGGACCGTTTACGATGCACCCCATGACAGCAATATTCATAAGCTCTACACCTGGATTTTTTTTCTTCCATGTAGGCATATGAGTTTTTATATAACTATTTACTTCTTCAGTTAATATTCGAAAACGATCGCTATTTGTGCGTCCACAACCAGGACATGAATTAACTTGAGGATTAAAGTGGCGCAAGCCTATGGACTGCAATATTTCCTGACACACTGTCACTTCATTAGTTCGTAATTCACCAGAACGTTGAGTTAAAGAAGCCCGTATTGTATCTCCAATGCCATTTTGCAACAAGTAAGTAAGCCCTGCTGTGGTATTTATCACGCCTTTATTGCCCATACCAGCTTCAGTTAAACCCAAGTGCAAAGCATAATTAGAAGATTTTGCAAGTGCCGTATAAACTAAAATTAAATCTTGCACTTTGCTCACTTTACATGAAATGACTATTTTGTTTGAATTGAGACCAATTTCTTCGGCTTTTTTTGCACTGCCAAGAGCAGAAACTATAAGCGCTTTGCGCAGTATAACATTGGAAGGCCTTGGATTACTAGATGAAGAGTTTTCATCCATCAGCCTCTGCAACAGATATTTGTCAAGACTGCCCCAATTTACTCCAATTCTAATAGGAAGGTCATGTTTTATTACATACTCTATAACCCTTTCAAATTTTTCATCACGTTTGTTGCCAAAACCTATATTACCTGGATTGATTCTAATCTTACCCAGCATTTTGATGTTATCTGGATAATCTTGAACTAATTTATCTAGTTCATACTGCCCGCAGCCTACCAATATCTTACCGTCAAAACCTTCTTTATTTATCTCTTCTACTATATAAGGTATTGCTCTTGCTACTTCTTCTGAGTTCAAAGCAATTCGCACCAACTCTGAACCTGCATGCACTAGCTCTATTATTTCTTTTGCATATCGCTTAGCATCGCTTTTTATATTGTCAGAATCTACATGTACACCAAGTGCCATAGATTGCACAACTATAGGATTATTTCCACCTATCTTTACTTGTCCAACTTTTACAACATGAGTCTTATGTCGAGAAGCAGCGTATACTTTGTCATTCAAGTCATAACTTGCTAGATCTTTATTTAGCATGTTATTAAATCTACTCTACTGTATCAGCTACACTTCCAAATGAATCTGAGCCGTTCAAACTACGCTGTACCATGTTAGCAATGGAATCATGTGAGCACGTTCTTTTTGATGGAGTGTCTTTTATAGTAACATTTATAGGAGAAACTTTTTTTTCTCGTGTTGAAGTAATTTTTTTTTCTCCTTGTCGTTTACTCTTGTGTTGCTTGCCTTCATATTGAGAAATTGGTCCTTGATCTATAAGCACAGCACCCTTTAAATGTGCAATATTGATACCATGCTGATTTACCATAGCATCCTCTTCATCGTCGATTATACAAACTTCTTCGTTGCTTGACTCATGATCAAGGCTCGCAATTTTTTTTTCTTTTAATTTCTTAGCTAGATTTTCTTTGTTTATGTTGAAATCAGTTCGATCTTGCAACTTTTTTTTCTTTAGAAGTTCTCTACGCTTTTCATATAGTTTATATGACGCAGCAAAATCCTCATCTGCATGAAAATTTGCACCGCCAGGATTACCTGGAGGTATATATTTCTTACTAAGCTTCACCTTAGACTTAGCTTCAGCATTATGCACAGTAAAAAAGCTAGAAACCAAAAACATTAATATAAACAAAACTTTAGAAAAAATCCTAAGCATACGGTGCTATAGTAAATATTGTGTTTTAAAAAATAGCAATTAACGAACTTTAAGTAAACCAGAATCTTTACTAACTTTGTAATGAACAGTGACTTTGTATTTGATTAACACAAGCAAGATTCACAATTTTTAAATATTTATATATACCTTTCTGACCTATCTAATTCTTGCTTGTTACCACTGCTTTTCTTTTTATTGATATACTAAGAACCTGTTTAAAATCTCAAAAGGATATAAAATAGGCGTAATGAGGTATATCTATGCAAAAAAGTTATCCAAGCGATATAAGTCGAGAGCAATTTGAAAAAATCAAACCAATTCTGGAGAGTAGCAGGAGGAAAACAAAACCAAGAAAGCTTGATTTGTACGATGTATTTTGTACAGTGTCTGAAAAGTGGTTGTCAGTGGAGAATGTTGCCAAAAGATTTTCCAAGGTGGGAAAACGTATATTACTATTTTCAAATGTGGAATAAAAGGAACGGAGAAGAGCCAAGTTTGCTGGTTAAAAAAAATTAGTTGGAGAGGGCAATGGTCGGAAACAGTTTCTGCATAATTGATGCCCAAAGCGTTAAAAACGCAGATACTGCTGAGAAAAAGGGCTATGATGCAGGCAAAAAGATTTCAGGGCCATATAGCAGTTGATACACAAGGTTTACCACATGCAATTTATGTAACAACTGCAGAAGCAACTGACCGTAGCAGTGCTGTAAGAATGGTGGAAAATGCAAAAAAAAACTCTCTGGAGTTAAAAATATACTAGTTGATGCAGGTTACACAGGAGAGAATTTTGCAACTCAAATAAAAACGATTATTGGAGCAGCTGTAGAAGTAATAAAACGAAGTGAATTACATTCCTTTGCTGTATTGCCAAAAAGATGGGTTGTAGAACGATCTTTTGCTTGGTTAGAAAAGTGTAGGCGGTTGTGGAAAAATTGCGAGCGGAAACTCAACACTAGTTTACAGATGATTGTTCTTTCCTTCATTTCTCTCATATATTCTAATGCCATAAGTAACCTGTCTTCTATACAAAGCTTGCTTTTACGCCCACTCTTTGCTTTTTTTCGTCTATCTTCTTCATCTAAAATTTCCACCATCCTATTGAAAGTTGTCTGCTTTATTCCTGTTAAGCGCCTAAATTTCTCTCCCTCCAGTTTCTCTATTTGTTCATATCTCATACATTTTAAATATATGATTTTATACTAATTCTTTGTCTTTTATCAATTTTGAAAGAAGTCTATTATCAAAATAATGCCACATAGTGGTAAGCTCACTCGATTTCATCAAATTGTTCCGATGATAGAGTCTGGCAAGGTTTTTCTGCTGCACCAAGCAGTATGGCTCAATGACTTTGAGTATGAGATTTTGATGTTCCCAGAAATTCGCCACGATGATCAAGTCGACAGCACCGTGCAATATTTGCAGTGGATGAGAAACAGTACCTCCAGGGTTGCAGCTATACGAACATTGTGATCTTGGTCTACCAGATCCAAAACGACAACCGTCATTCCGCTACGCGTTAGCGCCGTGGCGGTATGACCTTGGGTTAGCTATACTTTCTTCATTTTTTTTACAGGAAGTATTATTTTCTTTCATCAAACTTGACATGAAATGGTATTGTAATTAATACTTAAGCAGGTTTACCTCAATTTATCATTAACAATTAGGATTAAATATGTTCATTTCTGAAGTTTTTGCAGCAGATGCAGCTAGCAATGCATCAACATCTTTTGCTAGTCTTATTCCACTTATTTTAATAGTCGTAGTATTTTATTTTTTTATTATCCGTCCAAACCACAAAAAGCTAAAAGAACATAGAAAAATTATAGATCAAATAAAGCGTGGTAATACAGTCGTTACTTCTGGAGGGATAATAGGTGAAGTTAACAAAGTTGATGAAGCAAATGCACAATTTGTAATAGAAATAGCACCAAAAGTTGAGATAAAAGTTCTAAAGTCCGCTATATCTGAAGTTTTAAACAAAGAAGCTCAAATCAAACCAATTGAAAAAGGAAAAATCGAGAAGGACGATAAAAAGAATAAAAATCAATCAGAGAAAAGTAAAAAGGGAAAAGATGATAAAGGCAAAAATGCTGCATAACTTTAAAAGAAAGTTCATTTGGTGATCCATTTGTGTGTGGAATATTTGGTGTAGTAAGTGACGGTGATTCGGTAATACCAACTTTACTGACTGGGTTGCGGAAATTAGAATATAGGGGATATGATTCTTCAGGTATAGCAATCATAAACAATGAAGGCAAGGTAGAAGTTAAAAAATCAAAAGGTAAAGTTGAAAGATTATGCGAAGTTGTTGGTAACAGCAAGATGTCTAGCAGTACAGTTGGCATAGCACATACTCGCTGGGCTACGCATGGAGTTCCAGACCTTAAAAATGCTCATCCCATTTGTACAAATAATGTTGTTGTTGCTCATAATGGCATAATTGAGAATTACAATCTCCTAAAAAAGGGTCTAGAAGAAAAGGGAATGTCATTTCACACTGATACCGACACAGAAGTCATACCAAATATGCTAACCTTATATCTTAATGAAGGATTGTCACCAGTTGATTCTCTATCTAAGTGTTTAAACAACCTACACGGTTCGTTTGCTTTGGTCCTATTATTTGCAGAATATCCAGATGCTTTGTTTGTTGCAAAAAGAAATTTACCTTTAGCAATAGGCTATAACTGCAACACCGTATTTGCTGCATCTGATTCCAATGCTTTAAATGCGCTGGTGGAAAAAATATCGTATTTGGAAGATGATGACGTTGCAGTGATAAAATCTAGCGGAGTTAGTATATATAATAATGGTGTACAAGTTAAACGTAGTATAGAAAATAATAGTCCAAGCAGTTTTCCAATCAGCAAAAATGGTTACTCTAGCTTCATGCTAAAAGAGATTTTCGAGCAACCTTGCACATTAAACAAAACAATAAATCAATTTTACAAAAAGTATAAAGAGGTAATATCTACCAACAAAAAATTATTTTCTGAACTGAGTTACATTACTATAGTTGGATGCGGGTCATCTTATTTTGCTGGGCTAATAGCGAAATATTGGCTAGAAAGTGTTGCTCAAGTTCGAGTATATCTAGAAATCTCATCAGAATTCAGGTATAGCAACATCAGACTGGAGGAAGGGAGCATTGGGTTATTCATCTCTCAATCTGGCGAAACTGCAGATACCATGGAAGCACTGCGCTATGCAAAATCACAGAAGCAAACGATTATTAGCATAACTAACACATTTAACAGCAGCATTGAAAAAATCTCAGATATTGTGTTACATACTCTTGCTGGGCCAGAAATTGGTGTTGCTTCAACAAAAACCTTTTCTTCACAGCTTGCAACTTTAGCATGCTTTGCCTTAGAGCTTGCAAAAATAAAAGGTATGCTGGATGAAAAGAGAATAAAACAGCTAAGCAATGCTATTAACTCTATCCCCGAATATGTTGAGCATGTTTTAAATGTGATGAAGGTACAACACATATCAGACAGTATACTGGAGCACAGCAGCATTATTTTAATTGGTAGAGGAAGCTCATATGGAGTTGCAATGGAGGGTGCATTGAAGATAAAGGAGCTTTCATACATTAATACCATTGGTATTGCAGCAGGAGAGATGAAGCACGGTTCGATTGCTTTGATAGATTCATCTGTACTTGTTATAGCAATTATTCCATACGACAATTTATTTTTCAAAACGCTATCCAACATACAAGAAATTATCGCAAGAAAAGGCAAAGTAATTGCTTTTAGTAACAAGCAAGGAGTGCCATTTCTAAGGGGGATTTGTAAAGATGTAATACAACTCCCAGACGTTGATAATTTTATCTCTCCGATCATCTATAGTGTTGCTATGCAATTCCTTGCTTACTCCACTGCAGTAAAAAAAGGATTAGATGCCGATTATCCAAGAAATCTAGCTAAGTCCGTTACGGTTGAGTAGTCCATTTAAAGTTAAAACTAAATTTTTAATTAGAAACTTTATTTACTATTTTTCAATAGACTTCTTTCAAAATTGGCAAACAAGGGAAAAGAAGTATAAAATCAGATATTTTAAGGTATGAGATATAAAGAAATAGAAAAGTTGGAAGGAAAGAAATTTAGGCGCTTAACAGGGGAAAAAAAGGGAACATTTAAGCGAATGGTGGAAATTTTGGATGAGGAGGATAAAAGAAAAAAAGCTAGAAGTGGAAGAAAAAGCAAACTTTGCGTAGAAGATAGGTTGCTTATGGCATTAGAATATATGAGGGAATATCGAACGTATTTCCACATTGGTCAAAGTTATGGCATGAGTGAAAGTAACTGTTTCAAAATAATAAGATGGGTAGAAGACACGCTAATAAAACATCCAGATTTTTCATTACCGGGAAAAAAAGAGCTATTAAAGGGTAATGTAGAATATGAAGTTTTGGTAATAGATGGAACTGAAACACCAGTAGAGAGGCCAAAAAAAAGCAAAAATGCTTCTACTCTGGAAAGAAAAAAAGGCATACTATAAAAACGCAAGTAGTAGCAGAGAAGAAGAGTAAAAAAGTAATATGTACATCTTTCTCGAAAGGTAGGAAACACGATTTTCGGATATTTAGGGAATCAAAGGTAGCAATATTGCCGGAAACTAAAATCTTAGCTGATGCCGGCTACAGAGGAATGCAAAAAATACATAAAAATGTTGTATTACCTCACAGGAAAACGAAAAAGAATCCGTTAAGCAAAGAACAAAAAAAAGAGAACAGAACACTTATGAGCCAAAGGGCAATTGTTGAAAACGTAATTGGCTTATTAAAAAGGTTTAAAATCATTTCCGATAGATATAGAAACCGACGAAAACGTTTTGGTTTAAGATTTAATTTGATTGCTGCTATCCACAATTTTGAGCTCCTTACGTGAATTTTGAAAGAAGTCTAATGATGTGCTGCCATCTCTCACTTAGCATCTAAGCTTAAATTAATTATTGAGATATTCTCTTCGTCAAAATCTATGTCTTCAATTAACATGCCATCAGTCACATTCAAAAGTTCCGGTGGAGAAATGATAGTTCTGTTATTATCAGGTCTCATTCCTACAACTCCAAGCTCTATAGCAAGTGGTACTTTTTTGTCACCAACCTTAAATTGCACTGTTTGATTTTTGATCATATATTTGCCATTATGTCCTATTACGCTATATTTAACCGATATTTCGTCACCACACTTCACCTGTTTTCCAGTCTTGTTAATTAAATTATTAAAAATCATCACATTGTTTACTGAGTCGGGATATTTATCTTTTACTTCGATTAGTTTGACATAATAAGAGTTAAAATTCATTTTGTTATCATTAGCAATACTGTTTATAGTAACTACACGCTCTCCACCTTCCTTCATACCTATTAACCCTAAACTCACCTCTTTCCAGTTATCTTGACCTATTTTCAAAATAACATCAGAGACTTGATTTAGAAGTGGAAGCGATGCCGCTAGATTATTAGATATTTTATACATTTGTAACAGGACTTCCTGACCGCAGAAAGCTTTGCTGCCATTACCTTCAGTTACTTCATAAAAATTTATCGAATTTTCTTCTTCTTTTTGCTGTGTTATTTCTTCTAAATATTCCGTCAGTCCATGCTTTTCAATATAGCGGTCAAGCGCTGATTCAAGTATTGGTTTCACTAGGTAATATGTTATCGTCTGTACCAAACCATCATGTGCAGTATTTATCTCATAAAGCTTGTCCCTTTTTTCTGGTTTACTTTTGTTTGTATAAGCGACAACAAACACAAAAGCAGAAGTTAAAGTGAAAATTATTACTATAGAAATAAGTAGTTGTAATATAATCTTCCTAATCATCTTTTTTTACTTGATTTAATAGATCATATAAATAATTAGTATCTCCTGAAAGCTTACTCAGATTATCCAAAGCTTGCTTAAAGAGACTTTCTATATAGCTCTCTACTTCACTTTTACCAAGTATAGACATTAAATTATTTGCTCCATCTTGTTTATAATCTTCAATATCATCCTTAGCTTGAAAGATAAGCCCTAGATTTATTCCGTAGTTATATAACGCTCTCCGTTGTTCGTCTGTAGCGCTTCCTATTATAGCGCCTATTTCGCATGAAGCTGCAAATAGTTTCGCAGTTTTCATCAAATGGATTTCTTTTATTTTATCAGCTTCATGTTCAGCTCCACCATCGCATGGCTTTTGGCACGAAATGCTTGTAGATAAAGCCTTCTGGATCTCAGTGTCAAGCACTGGGATGACAGAGGGTTGGGGTCTAAAATCTATATGCTCACTGTTAATATCTAAAGTCTGTCCTCTTACCATTCCCTTAGCTCCTATTGACCGAGAAAGAATTTTCATAATTTCACAGCGTTTACTACTATCCTCGTTTAGCGAAGATAATATTTCAAAAGTCAGAGTAAGCAGCGCATCCCCAGCAAGCACTGCTGTTGCTTCGTCAAATTTTTTGTGACAACTTAGCTGACCTCTGCGAGTGTCGCTGTTGTCCATGCACGGTAAATCATCGTGAATTAGAGAGTAAGCATGAACAAATTCAATTGCTGTAGCAGCTGATATTACTTTTTTAGCTTCTACGTTAAACGCTCGCGATGAAGCTATGACTAAAAAAGGGCGTATATATTTTGCAGGAGCAAGAAGCATATAACGCATAGCTGATATAAGCTTGTTTTGGCTATCTTTAGGTAAAAATCTATTTATTTCTGCAATAAGCAAATTTTTTGTTGTTTCGTCTAACATTTTTGAGTTTGTTAATTGCTCAGTGTGTGATGATCTCAGCTAGAGCGGTAGGAAACTTTGTCATAGTTTATCAATCATAAAAGATATTGCAAACATAAAAATTTTTTATAACATCAAAGAATAGGTTATTTTTTGGTAAAAAATGAATAGCGAACTAACGAAGAGCACTAGAGAAGACATAGAGACAAAGGTAAAAAAGATTGTGCTAGAGCACATTAGTAAGGATGTGGAGAAGTTTAACAACTCTTCAAAGCTTTCAGAGCATGGTGCAGACAGCTTAGATGCAGTTGAAATAATCATGGCAGCAGAAGAAGAGTTTGGAATAGAAATTCCTGATGAAGATGCACAAAGAATGGAAACTATGGAGCAAATAGTTGAGTATATTAATAATAAAAAGACTAATAGTTAGCGTTAAATGAGCAGAAGAGTAGTAGTTACTGGTGTTGGCTTAATTACTCCACTGGCAGCAGATGTTAAAAACACTTGGCTTAAGTTAGTAAGTGGTAAATCTGGTATAAAGAAGATCAGCAGGTTTGATGCTTCTGACCTTGCCTGCAAAGTTGCGGGGCAAGTTCCTCTACAACACGACAACATTGAGCACTTTTTTAACCCACTAGATTATATTTCTGAGAAAGACCTAAAAAGGACAGGTTGCTTTATTCATTACGGTATTGCAGCAGCTATTCAGGCGGTAGACGATTCACTAATTTTGGAGAACCAAAATATCAATCGGGAACGTGTTGGTGTGACTGTTGGCTCTGGTATAGGTGGTCTTCCGTCAATTCAGGAAAATGTCATTACCATGCAGGAAAAGGGGCCCAGACGTGTTAGTCCATTTTTTGTTCCTGCAAGTCTAATAAATTTGATATCTGGCCATATTTCTATTAAATACGAATTTACAGGCCCAAACGATTCAGCGGTAACTGCATGTGCAACAGGTGCGCATGCAATCATAAACTCAGCAAGAGCTATAAAACTTGGTGAAGTAGATGTAATGATTGCAGGTGGATCAGAAAGTGCACTGTGTAGGGTTGGAATTGCAGGTTTTGCATCTATGAAGGCATTATCAACTAAATTTAACGATAAACCTGAGGAAGCTTCAAGGCCATGGGATGAAGAACGTGATGGATTTGTCATGGGTGAAGGAGCAGGTATATTAGTGCTGGAAGAATATGAGCATGCAAAGAAAAGAGGGGCAAAAATATATGCTGAATTGGTTGGATATGGACTAACAGGAGATGCTCACCATATCACAGCACCACATCCAGAAGGAAGAGGTGCATTCAAAGCAATGCAATTTGCCTTAAAGAGTGCACAAATTAATCCTAATCAAATAGGATATATCAATGTGCATGGAACTTCAACACCACTTGGAGATAAAATCGAAGTGATAGCCATGAAACAATTATTCGGTGACCACGCTTATAACATACCAGTTTCTTCAACCAAATCTTCTATAGGACATTTACTTGGCGCTGCAGGGAGCGTTGAAGCAATATTCGGTATCCTTGCGTTAAACAATGGAATCATTCCACCAACTTTAAATCTACACAAACCTTCAGAAGGATGTGATTTAAATTTTGTACCATTTAAGGCTCAAGAGCATAAAATCCAATATGTACTTTCTAATTCATTTGGTTTTGGTGGTACTAACGCATCACTCATCTTTGGACAAGTATAATCGATTCTGCTGCTGAATAGCTAAATGTGGAACATTGTGACTTGAGTCCACCGGTATCCAAGCAGCTCCTTTCTCGTCATCCGAGTAGCTGACACTGGTTCACTCTATAATGGCAGTACCCCTATGATGTCATTCCAGCGCTCCTTCCTTTTGTTATCCCAGTGCCCAGACACTGCCCTTCGTTGTTATTCCAGTCTGGAATACAGTTTAGCTATAAAATTTAAGAAAATATTTAAGAAATTTGCTAAATGGGAAAAAAGGCAAAAGGAGCCCTGTGATTATTTTCCGCTTTAAAGTACTGGCGTTTTTTATGTTTTAAACGCTTGACAAGAGAGATTCAGCCGCTTTTAATCGCTACTAACCTACGCTGCAAGTGTTTAAGAAGTTTACCAAGCAGAAAAAAAGACAAAGAAAACCCGAGTTAGCTAGTCCTTTACTATCTCTGTCGAGTATTGGCATTTTTTGATGTCTTGTAACGCTTTGTAAGCGCGTTCAGCTTATTTAGGTATAAACCTAGATGTAGATGAAGTTTTGTAAAGACATACAGTACCTATGTACTGCAAAAAATTGAACATAAGACGCCGATACCTTAAGTAATCCTTACCTTTTAATCTGCAGATTGGCGAAAGCAAATACAATAGCTTCACTTCCATGATAAGATGACTGGCGGAGTTTGTCAAGGAGTTTTTATGCCAGTTGGCTACTTGAATGACAGGTAGTTGTGCTAATGACTGGGTTTTTAAAGATTTCACAAAATTTCAATTTTTTATTGAACATAGGAAAACTGAGGTTATGAAAAAAAATACAAAATATCATAACAAAATTAGACATGCCTAAATATGGTGAAAAGAGGCTAATATAGCGAGTTTAGATTACGCTAGAAGTATATGCGGGAGTGATGAGACTTGAACTCACGACCTCATGCGTGACAGGCATGCGCTCTAACCAACTGAGCTACACCCCCCATTTCTTTTTAGCGTTTTCAACTTTAAAGCTAATAAACACGCTGCCCTTTGTCAATATTTTTTGTTTGCATTTTGTTGTCTTTCATATTACTATATAAATAATTTAATTTCACACATGGCTTATACAAGTAGTCCTATTAGGGTTGTGCCATGGAGGATAAACTATTTGGAGGAATGAATATGGCAAGTTTGCCCGAAATCACTGTACGTGATTTAGCCGGATCTTGTGTACATTTTGGTCATAAAATTAGTCGCTGGAATGCAAAAATGGCTCCATATATATATGGGGTGCATCAAGAAAATCGTATACATATAATTGATTTGCGGAAAACGTTACCATTGCTACAGGTAGCCATGAAAGCTTTATATGACGTTGCATCTCAGGGTGGTCGCATTTTGTTTGTTGGTACAAAATTTCAAGCTTTGGATATTATTGCAAGTGAAGCAGTTCGTTGTGGTCAATATTATGTAAATCATCGATGGCTCGGTGGTATGCTCACTAACTGGGGCACTGTTTCTTCTTCGATAAAGACGCTAATTCAATATGAGAAAATACTGAATGATGAAAACAGCATTTTAACAAAGAAAGAATTAGGGAATATCGAAAAGAAAAGGCAAAAACTTGATAAGGTGTTAGGTGGTATTAGAGAAATGGGAGCAGTTCCAGATATTTTATTCATCATTGATACTAATAAAGAGCACATTGCGGTCAAAGAGGCTAAAAAATTGGGAATTCCAATAGTTGCAATACTTGATACTAATTCCGATCCAGATGATATTACTTATCCTGTACCAGGAAATGATGACTCAAGAAAATCAATAGAGCTCTATTGTAGATTAGCTGCTGACTTTATATTAGCTGGAATAGAATCTAGTTTAGTAAAATCTGGAGTTAAGGTTGGTGATGTAAAGGGTGACGAGTTTATTCGAGAAAAAGAAGATAGTATTGTGCAAATTAAAAAGGGGCATAATAGAGTTTACAAAGAGGACGAAAAGGAGGTAGTAACAAATGAAGATGAATCCAGATAACATAAGAGAACTACGTGATAGAACAGGGCTTGGTTTAAGTGACTGTAAAAAAGCGTTAGAAGAGTGTGATGGTGATATCAAGAAAGCTATTGATAAGTTACGTACAATAGGACTTGCTAAAGCCGACAAAAAATCTGATAGAGTAGCTTCAGATGGGTTGATTGCTATGTGTTTGACTGAAAATTATGGTATATTGATTGAATTGAATTGTGAAACTGATTTTGTTGCAAAAAATGAGAAATTTATAGAATTAGTTTCAAATTTAGCGTCAATTGCTTGTCAAGAACGCTATACTAGTGTTGATGGGTTAAAAAATGCCAAGTATGAAGGCATTGGTACGGTGCATGAAGCTATCATGAATGGTACATCGGTTCTTGGTGAAAAATTAGAGCTGAGCAAGCTTTGTTATCTGGAAGCTAAGGACGGAGTTATTGCTGGCTATGTACATGGTGATGTGCGTGGCTTAGGTAAAACTGGTGCTTTAGTTGCATTGCAATCATCAGGTGATAAGTCAAAGCTACAAGAGATTGGAAAACAAGTAGCGATGCACGTGGTTGCTATGAAGCCTGAAGCTCTCTCTATAAATGATCTGGATCAAACAAAGTTGAACAATGAGCGTTCTATAATTGAAGAGCAAGTAAAAGGCTTAAATAAACCTGAAGAAGTGACAAAAAAAATAGTAGATGGCCGAATGGCTAAGTACTATGAAGAAGTTGTTTTACTAGAACAAAAATTTATAAAGGATGATAAAATGAAAGTTTCTGATTTTATAAGATCAAGTGTAAATTCTTCTGTTGAATTGTCTGATTACAAGTTACTTGTTTTGGGTAATAAAAATTAAGTAGTTAAAAATGACTGCCTCAACGGATGAAGGAAGTAAAATAAAATACTCCAGAGTATTATTTAAAATCTCTGGTGAGGCTTTGATGGGGTCACGACCTTTTGGCCATGATATGGAAGTCATAGATCAATTGTGCAAAGATATAGCTGATATTTACAAGCTTGGAGTTCAGGTATGTATTGTTGTTGGTGGTGGTAATATCTTTCGTGGTGCATCTGCATCTTTAAGTGGCTGTGAAAGAGCAAGCAGTGATTATATTGGAATGCTTGCAACTATAATTAATGCTTTAATTTTACAAAACTTTTTAGAAAAAAATTTAGTAGTTTCTAGAGTATTGTCTGCAATACCCATGGCCACTGTATGTGAACCTTATATAAGAAGAAAAGCTATTCATCACTTAGAAAAAGGTAGAGTAGTAATCTTTGCAGCAGGTACAGGTAATCCATTTTTTACTACAGATACGGCTGCAGCTTTACGTGCTGTTGAAACGAATTGTGATGTTATTCTTAAAGGTACACAAGTAAATGGTGTATACTCCGCTGATCCGGAAAAAAATGAAGATGCTGTAATGTATGATAGGCTTTCTTACATGGATTTATTGACTCGTGACCTAAAAGTTATGGATGCATCAGCAATCTCACTTGCGCGTGAGAACTCTATTCCAATTATAGTTTTTTCTTTGAGAGAAGAAAAAATAGTCAATATCGTTAAGGGTCATGGTACTTATACTATAGTTTCAGATTGTAAATGATAGGTAATTTATGTTAAATGAAGTAAAAACTAAAACAAAAGAAAGAATGCTAAAAACTATTCAGTCTTTTCATAATGATATTAAAGGTATACGTACTGGTAGAGCTAGTGCATCATTACTTGATGGCATAGTTGTAAATGTCTATGGTGGACATCAAAAACTAAGTCAAGTTGCAGGCGTTTCGGTTACAGATAATAAGACCTTATCGATTAAAGTTTGGGACATTAGCGTTACAGGTGAAGTAAAAAATGCCATATTAAATGCTAATCTAAATTTAAATCCTGTTGTTGAGGGTAACACCATACGTATAACTCTTCCAGACCTAACACAAGAAACCCGTGAAAAATTAGTAAAATTATTGCATCAGTTTGCTGAAAATGCGCGAGTTGCCATTAGAAATATACGCAGGGATATTATGGAAGAAATAGAGAAAATGCAGGAAAATAAAGAAATCTCAGAAGATGATTTTCATAGCGCTAAAAAGGAAATACAAAATATTACTGATGATAATATCAAAAAGATTGATGGTGAATTATCTATCAAAGAAAAGGATATACTGAATCACTAAATGATAAACGAATTAAGCGCCGAGTCCCTACCAAAACATTTAGCAATTATTATGGATGGTAATGGTAGGTGGGCAAGCAACCAAGGAAGGATAAAAATTGATGGTTATAGAAAGGGTAGTGAAGTTGCATATGATATTGCTAAGCATTGCACAACCCTAACCATACCCTATTTAACTTTGTATGCGTTTTCCATGGAGAATTGGCTTAGGCCTAAAGAAGAAACCGACCATCTATTTGATTTATTTTTCTCTGTATTAACTAATGAAGATAAAGTTAATTTCATTCTCAACTACAACATTAAGTTAAATTTTATTGGCAATTTAAGTTTGTTACCAAAAAAAATACTTGATCAAATTAAAAAAGCAGAAGAAATAACATATAAGAACGATGGTTTATTACTTACTGTAGCAGTGAGCTACGGAGCAAAACAAGAAATTATACATGCTATAAGTAGTATTATGAAAGAAAATATTGATTGTGTATCAGAAGACGAATTTGAAAAATTTCTATATACTAAAGATCTGCCAAAATTGGATTTATTAATTCGCACTGGCGGTGAAAAAAGGTTAAGCAACTTTTTATTATGGCAAGCAGCTTACGCTGAATTGTATTTTTGTGATACTTTATGGCCTGATTTTTCTTGTCAAGATTTGAGCAAAGCATTAGAAGATTATACAAAAAGAGAGAAAAGATATGGTAGATAACAACTTTATAGTTAGAGTACTGTCTTCAATAGTAATATTGCTCATCTTTTCTTTTGCTACATACTTCAGTGATTTATCGTTTTACCTGTTAATTTTTTCAATAGCAGTTTTATCTTCTTTTGAATGGTATAACCTAACCCAGGGGAACAGAATCTTATACGTTTTCGCATTATTATTGATTGCGCTACCAAACGCCTCGTTAATATACCTATACAATCTACCACAGGGAAAGTACGCATTAGTATGGCTCATCTTAACAATTTGGGGAATTGATATTACTGCCTACCTGTTTGGCAAGAATTTTGGTGGAGCTAGAATTTGCCCAATTATTAGCCCTGGAAAGACTTGGTCAGGACTTCTTGGTGCAATCTTAGCTGGAATAGTGTGTACAATTTTTGGATCAATATTTTTAGGTCTATTTTCAATTTTTTATTCTCCAATAATTGGTCTTGCGATTGCTATTCTAGCGCAAATTGGCGATTTCACTGAATCGCTCATCAAAAGAGCTTACAATGTTAAAGATAGTGGAAGTATAATACCTGGCCATGGAGGAGTACTCGACCGTATGGACAGTTTCATTTTCACTGCTCCTCTTATTGCTATCTATATAAGCTAGCTAACTTAAAAAAATGAAGTGCTATTAAAGTTCATCTGCGGGTTTTTCCCTCTTCCTTTTTACCTTTACCAGCCGCTGTCACAATACATTCTTTAACAGATTCAAATTCTTCTTCAAATTCTTCAGGTTTAGATTCTCCAGGTTTCAATTCTCCATGGTTCAATCCTTCAGATTCCAATCCTTCAAGTTCCAATCTTTCAAATTCCAATTCTTCAGGTTTAAATTTTTCCATTTTTCCCTTACACAAAGGACAAAGCTTTGTCACTCCTGCTTCCAAAAGTATTGGCGGATGGATATGATCCTCATCCTTATTACCAAGACAACAAACCATTATAATATTATCCCCCACTTCTGTCATGTTGCTCCTTTAGTTTATAATATTTTATGTATTAAATATACATGTTTGGGAATAGAAAATAAACATTATTTTTCACTTCTTACTATATTCATATTCAGACTAATCAACTCTTTCTGAACGCCTTCTGGCACAAATTTGCTAACACTTTCTCCTAATCTTGCTATTTCTTTTACAAAACTTGATGAGATAAATTGAGTATCCTCAGAGGCAGGAAGAAATATGGTTTCAATTTCAGGGAGAAGTTTATAATTTACCCAACTCATTTGAAACTCATAATCAAAATCTGATACTGCTCTTAACCCTCTAATAATAACAGAAGCATTTTGCTCTTTGGCAAACTTCATTAACAACCCATTAAAAGATACAACATCTGCACCAATTCCTAATCTTTTAATTTCATTTTCAGCCATGCTTGTGCGTAGCTTTGCGTCAAAGGTAGCATGCTTACTCACATTTCCTGCAACACCGATTATTAGTTTATCAACTAGCTTACATGCTCTTTTTATTATGTCAATATGCCCAAAGGTTATAGGGTCAAATGTGCCAGGGTAAATTCCTATTCTGTGATTAATGTTCATCCTTTATTTTTATATAAGTTACTTTAAAAACTTTTGATAGACATAGTAACATTTTTTATCTAAAAATGAAAGCATGTGGTTGGCCTGATAGCTCAGTTGGTAGAGCAAAGGACTGAAAATCCTTGTGTCGCTGGTTCGATTCCTGCTCAGGCCACTTTCTCTCTTTTTTACCAAATTAACTTTTTGTTGCAAAATGCTACATTATATATTATAATATTAATATAACTATTAAGATAGTAAATCATGTTACGTCAATATTATAATAAAATGTTTAACCTCTTATTAATTGTGGTTCTATTATTTAGCAGCATTACTTATGCTGGTGCTAGTGAAAAACCAGTATTCCAGCATGTAACCAAAAAAGAAGAACCAGCGTCGGCTGTTTTGGCAGGGAATGCAGACATAATTGTTGGTTTATTGAAAACAGAAGAAGAAACATATCCATATGAGCTTGGGTTGTCTCAGACTATATATGAGATGTTCAATAATTTTGGAATTAAAGCTATATTAATTGACTATAATAAAATAATTAGCCTTAAAAAAATTCAAGCAGAATCACTTGAGCTTGCAAAACAAGACGAAATACTGGCAAAAAAGCTAACACTAGACCGAATAAAAATTGAGGTTGCACAATTCATTAAAGAGCAGAAAATAAATAGAATATTTATTCCGGGGAATTACTATAATTTACACTCAGAGCCTTTTCCACCCACTCCTTGCCGCCAGCTTGTTACTGAGGCAATTGTAAAAATAGTAGATGATAATCCTGCAATTCATTTGCTTGGAATATGCGGCGGTTTGCAAGGTATTATGAATGCAAAAGGAATTGAAATAGTGCGCGTGGCAAATCTTGTAAGCGATGAAGAACAGCAAAGGTCCCATTTAAAATCTGCACCCAATCCACAACAAGAAGGTGTGCCTCTCCAGCGGATAAAGATTGTTCCAAATAGTCGTCTAGCAGAAGTAGTAGCTAAATTTTTATCACCTGATGAAAATGGCTGGTTTTCAACGTGTTTTCCAGATGCACATTCAGGAGCAGTAAGTAATACACCGGAAAATAGAAGAAAATTAGAGTTGCTTGGGTACAAAATTGTAGCATTTTCTAACGATGGAATAATAGAAGCAATTGAAGATAAACATGGTAATATTTACTTTCAAAGTCACCCGGAAGCCCTTGTTGTGAAATCGGATAAAAACCTATATTTATCAAATCACAAGGCACGTCAGGTTTCAACACTGGTTGCCATAGCAATTATAAATGATTTTCTCTATCGTGCTTAATGGGCGTTATAAACGCTTTGGTTAATAACCGATGTTTAGTTATATCAGTTATTAGACTTCTTGCATAACCTAAAAAAAGGCAAAAGGAATCCCGGTCAACATCTATTTAAAAACATTGGCGTTTTTTTATCTTTTAAACGTTTAATAACCGCGACTTAGCTGCTTTTTAACGCAACTAATCTTGAGCTATAAATGTCTAAAAAATTTTCTAAGCAGAAAAAAAGGCAAAAAAGTCCCGTGTTAGATAGTACTTACTCTCTAATCCTGCAAACTGGCGTTCTCTACTGTCTTAAACGCTTTATAAGCCCGTTTCAGCTTGTATAGGTAGAAACCTAAAAATGTTGTGAAGACATAGGGTGCACATAGTGCAAAAAATCGAATATAAGACGCCAATTATAATACTTTTTTGTCGTTTTAATCTGCACAGATTGAAGCTAAATGAATAACTCCACTAGCATGATAAGAGGACTGGCGAGGTTTGTCAAGTAAGTTTTTGCATTCAATTTTTCTGTTTATGGCTTAATGCCACTTGGGTAACACCTGGAAGCGTGTTGTTACTCAAATAACGGTTATGCAAGAGATCTATTGATATTTCTCGATATTTGTGGTAAACTATAGTAGTTCAAGGTTTAGAATAAAAATTTATGATAGGAGCTCAAGGTCCAAACATTGCAGAAGTGCAGGCACACGAAGATTACAAAAAAGCTGCTGGTGAAAAAAGCGGTTTTGGTCTTGGTCATGGTGACTCTGTTTCAACAATTGTAGATGGAGCGAGGTGGTGGTTCAGCCTTCTTGAAAAAGTAATTAATGCTTATCCCGACATACTTGGCAGTTTGTTCGATGGCAGTAGTTTAGACAAGATATTTGGAAAACCAGGTAATATGTTTGGCTTACCAATTCTTGAAGACATTGAAGAATTTTTTTCAGGTGGAGGTGGGGAAGGTGTGCCACCGGAAGGAATGGATAAGGCTCATGAAGGACCTCTCCCAGAGGATTATCATCATACCAGCAATAAAATGGCTGATGATTTGGATGGTTTGGGTAGCATGCATTATGAAGGTAATCACCCTCCTGGTGGACCTGTTTCACCTGGTTTTTCACCATCTGTTGGCGATGATCATCACCCTGATCATCGCCCTGAGCTTGGTGGTTAGAAACTGCTTGTAAACAGTTGAGAAGGGGCGCTTTTCCTTAACTTATTATAATTAACATGAGTTCGTTTTAGTGAAAAAGGTTTCAGTTTTAGGATCGACAGGAAGTATCGGAAAAAAGACTGTAGATTTGCTATCAAAGAGAAAAGAAGAATACCAAGTGGAAGCACTCAGCACCCATTCGAATTTTGCTCTACTGGCATACCAAGCAAAACTGCTGAATGCAAGATATGTTGCTATCTCTGATGAAAGGTTTTACAAAGATTTGAAAGAAAATTTATTCGGTACAAATGTCAAAATAGAAGTTGGTGCTACAAATATTGCTGCTATACCTGTTGATCTCTCAGTTGTTGCAATAGTTGGCATTGCAGGCCTTGAGCCAGCTATGCAGGTTATAGAAAGTGGCACCAAAGTCATTGCATTGGCAAACAAAGAAAGCATCGTTTGTGGCGGAAAATTGTTACTTGAGAAAGCTAAAGGGAAAAGCATACAAATTATTCCTATTGACTCTGAGCACAACGCAATTTTTCAAGTTTTGCAAAATAACGATGAATGCGTAGAAAAGATCATACTCACTGCTTCTGGTGGACCATTCCTAAATTATAGTCTTGAGCAATTAAGAAATGTTACGGTAGATCAGGCGCTCAGTCACCCCACTTGGAATATGGGAAAGAAAATCTCAGTCGATAGCGCAACAATGATGAATAAAGCACTAGAAATAATAGAAGCACATAACTTGTTTAACATCAGCCCGAACAAAATTGAAGCAGTAGTGCACCCTGAATCAATAATACATGGAATTGTAGTTTATGAGGATGGTTTCAACTTTGCTGTGCTTGCAGAGACTGACATGGCAATTCCCATTTCATATGCTCTGTCTTGGCCAGAAAGGTCAACGTTAAATTATAAATTAGATTTAATAAAGCAAAAAAAACTAACCTTTCAAGAGCCGGACCACAAGCGCTTTCCTGCACTAAAGCTTGGCATTGAAGTGTTAAATTCTTCTTCTCCACACACAAATAGTATTGTGCTCAATGCTGCAAATGAAATAGCTGTTAATGAATTTTTGAAATCACAAATCAACTTTTTAGAGATAGTAGAGGTAGTGAAATCAACAATAGAAAGTTTTGATAGTTATACCGATATTAACTCACTATCTGATATAATAAATATTGACTGTGAAAGCCGTGCTATTGCTAACGAAATTGTTGAAAGTAAAGTACTTGTTGTCTAACTAGACAGTAGGATCTTAATGGTCCAGAATATACTCCTTCGTTAAGGGGGATTGAGCATCTTCGAATATTTCTTGAGCACTTCCAGATTCAACAATCTTGCCATTATGAAAGAAAATTACACTATCAGATAATTTTTTAGCTTGTTTCATTGAATGAGTCACCATAATTATAGTAAATCTTAATTTCAGCTCTTGTATAAGATTTTCGATTGCGTTGGTTGCCATTGGATCAAGAGCAGAGCACGGTTCATCCATTAACAAAATAGTTGGCTTCACTGCAATTGCGCGAGCAATGCATAACCTTTGTTGTTGGCCACCAGACAAATCCAATGCGCTATCTTGCAACCTGTCTTTTAACTCCTCCCATAAACCAACCTTGGTTAAACTATTCTCTACTATTTCGTCCAATTTTTGCTTATTCTTTACCATGCTATGCAATTTTGGCCCATAAGCGACATTATCATATATTGATTTTGGAAAAGGATTTGGCTTTTGAAATACCATGCCAACTTTTGCTCTGAGTAGCACAACATCTATATTGCGTGAATATATATCACCCAGTCCATCAATATCTAGTTTACCAGCAACTTTACATCCGGGTACATAATCATTCATACGATTGAAACAACGCAAAAACGTTGATTTACCGCACCCGGATGGTCCGATAAAAGTAGTAACTTTTTTTTTATAAATATCCAAACTTATATCGAATAAAACTTGCTTAGAACCATACCAGAGATTTAGATTTTTAACAGAGGTGTATGTATCACTCATATCACGTCCTGCATTGAATAGAGTCCTGGAGTTTCTCTTTTGTTTTCGTATAGCCATATTGCTGCTTGAACAGCTCCTTTAGCAAATATTGTGCGGTCAATTGCTTTGTGATTTAATTCTATCCGTTCATCAGAATTGATAAACATTACGCTATGATCCCCTATCACTCCACCTCCACGAGATACTGCAAAACCTATTCTTCCCTTTTCTCTTATATTTGAACCATTATGTAAATATTGATTGAGTTGAAAATCCACTTTTGAAGCGTTAGCAATTGCTTTGCCAAGCTCTATAGCTGTCCCAGATGGTGAATCCTTTTTTAAGTTATGATGCATTTCCCAAATTTCAACGTCATATTCATTACCTAAAAGCTCAGCAGCTTTTTTTACCAATTTCAGCAACACATTAACCCCAACACTCATATTTGCTGACCATAATATTGGAACTTCAGCAGCATACTCTTTTAAATCGACACCTTCTATTCCAGTTGTGCCACTAACCAGTGGTTTTTTTAATTTCACAGCCGCTTTAAGGCAGTCTAACATACATTCCTTAGTTGTAAAATCTATTACAACGTCAGATAACTCAAATACGTCACTAATAGAATTTGTAACCTTAATTCCTAGATTAGAACTGCAACCTATAATTGGTCCAATATCTAAATCTATGTGCTCATTGCCTAAACGAGCAACAGCACCTGCTATTTCTACTTTGGTATTTATAATTAATTCATTGAGTATTTTCTTGCCCATTCTGCCTAAGCAGCCTATTACTCCAATTCTGATTTTCATAAAGCTTTTTTTGTTATATTAGGCCTTTTTTTAAGCTCTGTCATCCTTATAAGCTATAGCTTAGATCTCTATCTACAAGCTAAGTCAAACATATCTGTATTTTTATCTAGTTATATTCGATTATATCCGAAAATATCCTATTAGTACAGCATAAACGCAGAGGAGCACACTAAAGAATAGACTCCTCGCACAACAAACTTTTGGCAGCGCGTTGAGAAACGACTTGACAAACTCCGCCAGCCCTCTTATCATGGTACTGAAGCTATTTATTTGACTATGCATGTTGATACTCCTATAAAAAATTTATATTGTTGAATTTGCCATTTTTAAAATCCATCAGAATTTTAATAGTTTCTGGTTTATCCTCAAATAAATATTTGCCCTTGGCTTTACTATCATCTTTTCGCATTTTAATTTTGCCACTATTAATTCTATGGTAGAGCCAATTCCTAGAAACTTTGAGGATCTTTGCAACTTGTGTAACAGTAAGGTAGCCAGGTGCAAGAAGATATGGTTGATGTCTTTTTCGAAAAATATTATTTTTTAATCGAATACTTTCGACTGTACTTCTTAAAACAACATTTTTCTTTGGAGAGCGATATCCTTGTTTTTCTAAGTACTTGGCAATTTCTATATCTGATTTACCCTACTTACTTAATTTTATTATAAGCTGTTCCATTTCTGTTGCTGTGGTTAATTCATAAAAGGATTTTACTGGAGTAGGAACATGAAAAGTAGTAGTTTCTCCACCATGCCATACAATACGTATTTGTAAGCAATCGCGTTTGATTCGGTGTGCTACTACCTTATCAATTATGCAACGAAGAAAGGATTTTTGCTGTTGACTTGACAGAACTGACTTATTCCAAATTTCAGGCAATTTCTTACCTATATCTAAAAATACTGTTTTCAGTTCTTCAGATAACTGAGGAGCAGGTTTGCTTGGACATTGACGTTCAAAAGTAATTTCCGCTTGCTTGAGTTCATTTAATGCTTGTTCCCAACGTCTTTCAAGTTCTGCAGCTACAAGACGATTATCAGGATCAACTTGATTAAATTGTCGTTCTGCCAACTTAGCTTGGTAGCTCAGACGTTCTAATTGTTGCAAATGTACTTTATTAAGCGCTTGTTCAGATTGTGACTGTGAATCAATAGCATTAGTATAAGCATCTAATTCGATTTGACTAAGTGCTGCAAAAAATTTAGAAACCACTGCACAATCGATAATATCAGTTAGTAAACGCTGACATACAGGTTCATGATATTTTCGTTGCAGGTAATTACACATATAATAGTTTCTTTCTTTATATCGCATTGTCATTTTGTATCCACATTCTCCACAATAGATTATTCCCTGCAATAATGCTTCTCCTGATCTAGCTATACCACGCGTGCTATTATATTTATACTTTGCATAATTGTCTTTTAGTATCATCTGAATTTTTATAAAGCTTTCCCAATCTATATAAGCTGGATATTTATCTTTTATTAAAACTTTCCATTCTTCCATTGGTATGCGTTTTGTTGTTTTTTCAGCAGAGAATATTTTATGACTTCTAGTACGACCATAAACAAATGCTCCAGCATAAGCTGGATTTTTAAGTATCGAGAGAATTTTTCCACGTGTTGGTTTTTTCCATTGCAGCTCTTTAAATGTGTCATATCTAGGAATAGTAAGTTGATGGTCATTAAAATGCTTTAGAATTTTTGATGCTGCTCGTTTCTCTAGAAAAGTCTCAAAAATAAGCTTAATACGATGCTGAACTTCAAGATTAGGATCCTTATGTACTGAGTCGTCTAGGTAACGAACAAGGCCAACTGGAAGAGACAAGGCTAAATCACCTCGTGCTGCTTTATTCAATAATCCAGCATTTAGTCGAGCTCTTATAGTAGATAATTCCATTTCAGCAAGTTGCCCTTTTAGACCCAGTAACAACCGACCATTAATGCTACCAGGATCATAGATACCATCCCGATCAGCTATTAAACACTGTTTATAGCCACATATATCCAGTAACGGATACCAATCAGAGCAATTCCGTGATAAACGGGTTACATCATAAGAGAGTATGATTCCTACTTTTCCTAAAGTGACTTTAGTAACAAGTTCTTTAAATCCTTCACGCTTTTCAACACTAGCACCAGTTATACCAAGATCAGTGTCAATTATAATAATACTATCAGCTTTCCAGCCAAGATCAATTGCCCTTTGTTTCAGCGCATACTGCAACTCTAGACTTTCTTGATTGCTTAATATTTGATGATGTGTTGATTGTCTGATGTAAATTATTGCTTCGCGTGCTAAATGTTGTGCTGTGATTAGCTCTGATGTACTCATGGATAACCTCTTTGGATACTAATAATATATTTTCTAAAACTTCTGACTTAAAACGTTGCAGCATTTTCTGCCACACTTGACATGGTTTACATGGCATAATTTATACTCCTTTGCTATAGAAACAAACTCGTATAATGAAGTCCATGTTAACTTGCTGGTGAGAAAATCTTGCTTACTAGCTAAGTTAGTAGAAAAAAATGGAATATGTAGAGTGATGTTATCACGATAAATAACAGATACATTACCACCTTTGTAGGCTGTTGAACTGAAAGATGATACGGGAAAAGTTTTGCCAAACAGTGGATGTGTTGGATCTGTAACTGTAATTTCTTTGGCTACTTGATTGTTGAAGGGGGTATTAAGGTGATTGATCGTTGCACTCGGTGCATTTACTGCTGTGTTTTTTGGTGCTCCTGCAGTTGTAAAAGCGATAAAACCAGATACAATGAAATGCGAAAGCGGTAATGTGGTCAAACCTCCAAAGCAATCAAACTATAGTGTTATCTAAAATGAATGATAAATTTCCATATTCTCGGTATAGTCTATCCTGCTTCATCTATATATAAAATACTGAAGTTGTCTATTTTTGAGATTTTATCGATGAATTGCTGCCTATCTTCTTGATTGCGCTCTTGATACAACGTGACTTTTTTTTAAGGTTATTTTTAGCTGCTTTAACCTATACCAAAAGGTACTACAAGCCTCAAAAAAAAAGTTTTAGGTAAATGATATTTCTAGTATTATTTACTAAAATTTAATAAATTCGAAGGAAAATCTGGCATAAAATAAAAATTATTGGAGACATAATGAAAAAATTTCTTCTATTGATGGCTTTAATTCTCTCTTTTGCATTTGATGCAAAAGCTGCGGGCAACACTTCTCCACCAAAGGATGAAACATCAACAGTAATATGCAAAATAATAGACTATACTCACAGTTTAGGTGGACCGATGATCACGATAGTGATAATAGGTGCAGCATTACTCGCGATATTTGGCAGAATGCCATGGCCAGCGCTTTTTGCACTGGGTGCATTTACTGCTGTGTTTTTCGGAGCCCCTGCAGTCGTAAAGGCAATAAAACCAGATGCAATAGTATGTAAGTAGAGCGTACTAGCTTCCTGTAAATGAAAGATACTACAAGTCTCAAAAAAAGTTTTGGGTAAATGATGCTTCTTGTATCATTTACTTAAATTTAATCAAAGTGAAGTAGCATGAAATAAAAATTATTGGAGGCGTAATGAAAAAACTCTTTCTACTTGTGGCGTTAATTCTCTCCTTTGCGTTTGATGCAAATACAAATACTACTGGTGGTAGTAGTGGTAGTGATACTGATGAGACATCAACAGTAATATGTAACATAATAAACTATACTCACAAATTAGGTGGTCCGATGATTACGATAGTAATAATAGGTGCAGCATTGCTTGCAATATTTGGCAGAATGCCTTGGCCGGCGCTTTTTGCACTCGGTGCATTTACTGCCGTGTTTTTCGGAGCTCCTGCAGTTGTAACAGCAATAGCACCCACTACAGTAAAAGCATGCTCCACCTAGTAGGAGCGTACTAGCCTTCTGTTAAAGTATGGATAGTTCTACAAATTAAAGGTACTACAAGTCTCAAAAAAAGTTTTAGGTAAATGATGCTTCTTGTATCATTTACTTAAATTTAATCAATGTGATAGATAATCTGGTGTGAAATAGAAATGATTGGAGGCGTAATGAAAACATTTCTTCTGCTTATAGCTTTAATTCTCTCTTTTGCATTTGATGCAAAAGCTGATGATACAACCGAAGGCGTGATATGCAGCATAGTAAAATACACTCACAATTTGGGTGGCCCGATGATTACGATAGTGATAATAGGTGCAGCATTGCTTGCAATATTTGGCAGAATGCCATGGCCAGCCCTCTTTGCACTCGGTGCATTTACTGCTGTGTTTTTTGGTGCTCCTGCAGTCGTTTCAAAAATAGCACCAGGCGGTTTGACTTGTAAGGATGGTATAGCTACTTGCTCTAATGGCCCACCTGATCCAACGACAGGTAAATGTCCATAGGTATTACAAGCTTCAAAAAAAAAGTTTTAGGTAAATGGTGCTTCTTGTATCATTTACCTAAACTTAATCAAAGTGAAGTAGCATAAAACAAAAATTATTGGAGGCGTAGTGAAAAATTTTCTTCTACTTGTGGCTTTAATTCTCTCCTTTGCGTTTGATGCAAATGCTGATGCAACATCAGTAGTAATATGCAAAATAATAAACTATACTCATAGCCTAGGTGGGCCGATGATTACAATAGTGATAATAGGTGCAGCATTGCTTGCAATATTTGGCAGAATGCCATGGCCAGCGCTTTTTGCACTCGGTGCATTTACTGCTGTGTTTTTTGGTGCTCCTGCAGTTGTAAAGGCGATAACAGGAAAAGAGACGACTTGCACCGAAGCAGGATGTGTTGCTAATAGTGGAAAATGGGATCAACAAACAAAAACGTGTACACAATAGACCTAAAGTTTCAAAAAAACATTAGGTAAATGGTGCTTTTTAAAAAGCACCATTATTTCAGATAAGCTGTGCCATCTACGCCTCAAGTTTTCTATTTAGAATTTTTAATATTAAATCTAATTCATTTGGGTTGTTATACCGTATCATAACTTTACCCTTAGAATTATTGTCTTTAATTTTGATCTTTAAACCAAGTTGAGAAGATATAGCACCTTCTAGTGCTGCCATGTCTTGATTTTTAGTATATTTTTGTTCTTTTTGGTTGTTACTTTGATGTAAGTCTTTTATTAATTTTTCGGTTTGTCTAACGCTCAAGCCTTGAGAAACTATTTTTTCTGCGATATTTTCTGCATTTTCAACATTAATCAATGCCCTTGCATGGCCCATAGACAATTTTTTTTCATTGATCATCATTTTTACACTATAGGGAAGTGACAACATTCTGATCATATTAGTTATGTGACTACGGCTTTTGCCTACAGCTAAGGCTAGTTCCTCATGTGTGTAAGAGAACTCATCTATCAGTTTTTTATATGCTTCACCTTCTTCTATTGGATTAATATCTTGCCTCTGTATATTTTCAATAATGGATACTTCTAAGCATTCCTTGTCACTCAAATCTTTTATAATAACCGGTGCACTATCGAGATTCGCAATCTTGCTTGCTCGCCAACGACGTTCTCCAGCTATTATCTCATAGCCATCTTTATTTGAATCTTTACGCACTACGATAGGTTGTATAATGCCATTTTTCTCTATCGAACTTGCAAGTTCCTTCAATGATTCTTCATCAAAGTATTTTCTTGGCTGGAATTTGCTTGAGTGCAGTAATGAAATGGGCAAATACTCTTGCCGATCTTCTTTATTATCATAGTTATCGCCTATGAGACCAGCAAGACCTCTACCTAGGCGTCTATCATCCTTCATACCACGCCCTCGCTCACTAGCTTCTTCTCTTTACAGCTACTTGCGTGTTTTTTTAAAATTTCCTTTGCCAAACTTATGTATGCTTGTGCACCAGGGCATTTGAGATCATACACAATAGCAGGTTTCCCATGAGAAGGCGCTTCTGATAACCTTACATTACGTGGAATAATAGTCTCATATAATGGAATAATAGTTTTATATACCTTATCATTTAGATACTGACAAATATCATTTTTAATCTGCTCGCTAAGTTTATTACGCCTGTCGTACATCGTTAATACTATCCCTTCTATTGCCAGAGAAGGATTGAGATTATTTCTTTTTATCAGTTCCACAGTTTTGACTAGGTGACTTAATCCCTCAAGAGCAAAAAATTCGCACTGAAGAGGAACAATAATAGAATCAGCAGCGGTCAAGGCATTGATGGTAAGCAAGCCAAGTGATGGAGGACAATCAATGATTATATAATCATAATTATCACTTATTTTTTCTAATGCGCTTTTTAGCACAAATTTTCCTCGTTCAAGTTGTGATAATTCAATTTCTGCAGCTGATAAATCAACTACTGACGAAATTAGTGATAAATTTGGAATTTCCTTTATATTGAAAATTGCTGATCCTATCAGCTTATTTTCGCTACTTAGTAATATTTTATATATATTTTTTTCTTCTCTACTACGATAAGAAATTCCCAGTCCGGTGCTGGCATTTCCTTGAGGATCAAGATCTACTAATAAAGTATTTTTTCCTACAGCAGCAAAGGCCGTCGATAAATTTATACTGGTTGTGGTTTTGCCAACTCCACCCTTTTGATTTACTATTGCAATAACCTTGCTCACGCCTTTTATCTTATGTATAGAATAACTCTATTGTATATACGCCGGAAATTTTTGCATTAGAAAATTTTTTTGTTGCCAATTGTACTAAAGTTAAACTGCTTTTTTTGCTTTATGTAGTACGCTTTGAACTTTGTTTCCTAATTCATTTAGAGTGAATGGTTTTGGTAAAAAGTGAAAATCTTCTATATTAATGTTGTCGTTCTTCAAAAACGCATCTTCCGCATATCCAGAAATAAAAATAACATCGATATCTGGCCTGTGAATTAGAGCTTCTTTGACTATCTCTGGACCACTAACTTCTGGCATTATTACATCAGTGATTATTAGATCTATGTGTTGACTTTTTTTACTTATGACTTCTAATGCCTTGCTGCCCATGCTAGCTTCTATTACATCAAATCCTTTTCTTTGTAATGCTTTAGTAGTGAATTCCCTTACCGAATCTTCATCTTCAATTAATAAAATTGTACCATTGCCTTGAACTTCATCTACTACTAGTTTTTCTATTTCTTCACTATCTTCCTCTCTATTACTTTCATCTGATATGTAAACCATAGGCAAAAATATGCTAAATTTAGTTCCACGATTTACTTTACTAGCAACATAGATATACCCTTCAGTTTGTTTTATAATGCCATATACAGTAGAGAGACCAAGACCTGTACCTGAGGTAATATCTTTAGTAGAAAAGAATGGATCAAATACCTTTTCAATTGTATTACTCGTCATTCCACATCCTATATCAATTACTTCAATCACAACATAATTTCCATGTTCAATCGATTCCTTGTCCGGAGAAAACATATTCTTAGGTGTAGAATTTAACGAATCAATCTTTTGATTAAAGGTGCGTATGGTTAATTCTCCGCCCTTTTCCATAGCAGCGCTAGCATTGATTACTAAGTTAATAATAACTTGCTCTAATTGTCCTTGGTCAGCCCTAACCATACCTAAATCTCTACCATAATAAGTAGTGAATTTTATATTCTCGCCTATTAATCTTTTTATCATTTCATAAAGATTAGCTATCGTACTGTTTACATCAATAATTTTTGGTTGCATGGTCTGCCTTCTTGAAAAAGCAAGCAATTGCTTAACTAAATTTGATCCACGTTTTGCATTTTGCTGTATTTGTATTATATCTCCAAAAGATGGATCACCAGCTGAATGTTGGAGCAAAAGCAGATCACAAAATCCTATTATCCCGGTTAGTATATTGTTGAAATCATGTGCAATACCACCTGCCAGTTGTCCTATGGCTTGCATTTTTTGATAATGTTCAAGCTTTATCTCTAGATTTTTATGCTCAGTATTATCAACAAAATAGCAAAGTATGAACATCATTCGATTATGAAGAAATTTATTGAAATATATTTTCATGTTATTATTGTTGTTGAGCTGCACATCAAAAGATGCGTTATTTATCCTATTACTCGAAAAATATTCACGTATTTTCATATGATAGTCATCTAATATCAGTGTAAAGATTGAATTATTGTCTGACCCTGCAAGTTTTATTAGCGCTGTATTTTTTTTTATAAAGTTGCCATTTACATCACATTGTGCAATAGCGATTGATGAATTTGCAAAGCAAGGGTGCAATTGATAATCAATAACGTTTGATTCAACTGGTGTAATAATGCCATATATATAATTATGATGATGTTTATCACAAAACATAGCAGTGCTCATATAAGCCTTAAATGGAACACTACTTACAGTAAAAAACAAAATTTCATTACCAGTTGCTTCATTGTTATACTTAGATTGAGATACAAAATCATTGATTGAACTGCCTTTTTCAAGTTTTTTCAATTCAAATATGTCTAAAAACCTTTTATTTACAGATAAAATCACCCCTTTAGCATTTGCAATGTAAGTTCCTATATTGTGCTTTTCTATTAATTCTTCGTATACTTGCTCTTTGTTCATCTGTGTTGCTTTTAACACAAAATACCCATGCGGTCTTGCTATTGGTGCTAATGATAAATTTAAAATTCTATTATTATCTATAGCAACTTGGGGATTATCTGGTATTGATTCAAAGAGCAAAAGAAAGTTGAATATCCTATTTTTCTTGCCTAAGGCAATGCGTACCTGTACAGAAGAGTTATTTTTCAGCGCATGATATAATGCTTTTTTGTCTTTTTCTGGAATATCTCCTGCTTCAAGAATCTTGCTTAATGTGACGTCATTATCTATATGATCTTTAAATCTTTCGTAGAACCTTGCATCAGCATAAACAATACCCTCGTCTCTGTGTAAAATAAGACAAAATTCCGTATTATGATTTAGTGCATTTGCAAATATTGCATTTTGAAATTCTATGATATTAAGTAGATATCTATAATGTTTTACATTATATATTATAAAGAGAGTCATTAAAGTGCTAACTAATAAATTAATCTCTATATTAGTATGCTGATCACATATATTAAAAAAGTAGAGTGTTGATATTACTATTGGAGGTAAGAACATAATCACTGCCATAATGACAATTGACATTCCATAATTCCTCAATATAAAGTCAACCCTGTGCTCCTTCTTGCTATCTACGTATCTTTTACTCATTGTGCATACAAAAATGCTTTATTATATTTATTTAATTATTATAGATTTATTAACACCTTTGATGGGTAATTACCATTTAAATTTCTTGAATATCAGGCATTAGCAATAAAATATTATGGAAGAACAGAAAAGACAAGCTTTTGAATGGTTCTGTGTACTAAGAGATAAAATTGTAGAATCTTTCTTGTTAATTGAAGGGCAGTCACCCACAGATCCAAAGATTGAAAAAAGAAAATGGGATCGTTCAGGTGGGGGAGGTGGTGAATCTACAGTTATTTATGGTAACGTTTTTGAAAAAGTGGGAGTAAATGTTTCAAAAGTACATGGAAAATTTGCAGATTCAATTATAAATGAAGTTCCTGGTGCAAATGAAAGCAATGGAGAATTTTGGGCAAGTGGCATATCTTTAGTGTCTCATATGCAATCGCCCCTTATTCCTGCAGCACATATGAACACGAGGCTGATATATACCTCAAAACAATGGTTTGGTGGAGGAATGGACTTTACTCCAATATATAAAAATGAGGAGGATTATAAGTATATTCATGAATCAATCAAAACAACATGTGATGGATTTAGTGCTGAGTATTATCCAAAATTTAAAGAGCAGTGTGACAACTACTTTTTCTTACAACACAGAAAAGAGCCACGTGGCATTGGTGGAATTTTTTATGATAATCTTAATTCTGGTAGCTGGGAAAGTGACTTCAAGTTTACAAAGGCGGTAGGTGAAACCTTTTTGGAAATTTATTTGCATATCATACGTCAACATATGCAAAAGCCTTGGACGAAAGAACAGCGAGAAAGCCAATTGATAAAACGTGGCAGATATGTAGAATTCAATCTGCTATATGATCGTGGTACAAAGTTTGGTTTGATGACTGATGGCAATCCAGATGCAATTATGATGTCAATGCCACCTCTCGTTAAATGGGTATAAATTACTTCTCCTATCATAAGTTGGAATTTCATGAAAACTATTGTGTTATAAAACAATTGAATTGACTTTATGTGCATAATCAATATAACTTAGGTAAATTCACATTGACTCTTTCGTCTAGTGGTTAGGACACCACCCTTTCACGGTGGTAACACGGGTTCAAATCCCGTAAGAGTCACCAGTCGTATTTTACGAACTTCTCTCTATAGTAGTTTTAGTATAGACGAAATCCCCCAAAATAGCCTGTTTTAACCACCTATACGTACTACCTTTTTGTCTAATTATTTGCCCAAAAATTCCTATTTTCTTTCCATAATCTGTTAATTTTCTAATATTTTTCTCAAAAAGGTGGGTACTTTTTTGCAATTTTGAGAAAAGTAAACAAGTCAATAAATGAATTTCTTGTGACGCTAAAGAGGACCTGTTTTCTGCATGAACATGGTTGGTGTATCTAACAATATTAAATATGGGGATTTTAGTCGCTCTTGTTTGGTTGCAGGAAAATCATCTTCAGGTGCCACTTACAAAAATAACTCACACCTTCTATGCAGCTTTTTCTGTCGAACCGTAGAATTTCTCCAACTGCTCACTCCATAATAGCGGTATCTTGGTTTTTTTGAAGTCTATTAATTTTAGATGATCTGGTTGTGTTCCGTTCAATATGTCTTCTTTTATCTTCGGTGCTAGATAATTTAGACGTAAAATGTATTGTACATATTTTTCTCTTAGCTTCTCATGTTTACACAGTTCACCTATAGTCGCAAATTTTCCACTATTCAGTTGATTCTGCCACAATTCTGCTCTCACTAATGCTTTGAGTAAGGTATCATCTGCTTCTTTCTCTTCAGGATTTGTTATCATTGTTCTTCCTCCACGTTTTTTAAATTTTACTGGTATAAAGATTGGTTCTTCATTTTTATTCATGCAGAATTCAATACCATCTTCGTGTACACTTAAGTTCTGCTCTTTCGGATTCAACGGTTCTTCCTTGTCACAATTAAGTGAGTTACTCAGTATCTTTGGCATACATCTCATTACTATTTGTTCTATCTCTCCTGCTGCTATATTACGCTGGCTAGATTTACATTCTATTCCCTGTTGATGATTTCTACAGACATAGTAACAATACTTTCTACCTTGCTTTTTAGTATAAGCTGGTATCATTGATGCTCCACAGCTACAATTTATCATCCCCTTTAGTAAGTGATTTGTTTCTGTTGGACTTTTCCTACCCTCAGGATTTTTTATAGTATCTTGCACTTTTTGCCATTGTTCATCATCAATTATTGCTTCATGCTGCCCTGGATATAGATTTTCTTTATATTTTATACGACCATTGTAGATTGGGTTAGTCAGGATACCATATAAAGTTTTCTTTTTAAATGGCTCTCCTCCAGAAATTTGACCAGATTTCCTTTGACGCTTCTTTGTACAATGTCCTTCCTTATTTAATTTTCTAATCATTTCAGTTACAGACCTTGAGTCTATAAAACTCTCAAAAATATTCTTTACTAACTCTGCTTCTTTTTTGTTCACAGCTAGCTTTTTGTCTTTAACATCAAAACCAAGTGGTGGCAGACCTCCTGTCCATAATCCCTTTTTACGTGATGCTGCTATTTTATCTCTTACTCTTTCCGCTGCTAACTCCCTTTCATATTGCGCAAAGCTCAGTATGATGTTTAGCATTAATCTACCTATAGGGTCTGCTGTATTGAATGATTGTGTAACTGACACAAACGTAACTTTATTTTTATCAAATAAATCCACTATTTCTGCAAAATCAAGTAATGACCTTGATAAGCGATCTATTTTATAAATCACCACACAATCTATTGCGCCTGCTTTGATATCCTCGAATAACTTCTGTAGTCCTGGCCTCTTTAAATTTCCTCCCGAAAATCCTTCATCATCATATCGTTTATCCACTATAACCCATCCCTCTTGTTGTCGGCTTTTTATATAATGTTCTCCAGACATTCTCTGTGCATCTAGACTATTAAATTCTTGTTCAACTTTATCTTCACACGATTTACGTGTATATACTGCACATCTAACTTGTTTTAACATTATTTCACTCTAAAAAAAACTCTATCTTGTTTCTGTAATTTTAGTCACTATTGTAGATTAAAGAGGTTATCATAAGGCTTAGATAAGGCCTGCTGTATTGAATAATTGTGTGACTGATACAAACGTAACTTTATTTTTATCAAATAAATCCACTATTTCTGCAAAATCAGGTAATGAATTTGATAACTTTATAAACCACCACACAATCTATTTCCCCGACTTTGATATCCTCAAATTAGTGCTGTAAATTTTTTCCTGGGCAGGCCTTGCTAACTCTTTATATATTTTTCACATTCTGCTCTTTGTACATCTAAATTCTTGTTCACCTCACAGGTATATATTGCATATCTAATTTGCTTTAACATATGGCACTCCAAAAAAAACTAATCCATTCCATCTTGTTCCTGCAATTTCAGTTGCTATTGCAGATAGCGAAGTATAAAGTAGACCTTTATATGTAAATGATTTTTCCCCTCTTACTGTTACTTTATGAATTTCTCCTTTGTATTCTTTTGTAAGTACTGTTCCTAACGGTAAAACTTTACCACTCCATATCTTCTTCCCTTGCTCCAATTGATTTCGAAGGTAGGTAAGCCTTTTTTTTCCTTCATCTGACATGCCACCGTAAGCAATTTCCTGTAAACGATACGCTATACGTTTTATTAAGCATTGTTTAGAATATGGTGGTGCGTCAGATTGAAATAACTCCTTCCATATTTTCCTCAGCTCCTCTAACGGTTTTCTCTCTAATGACAATATGTCCCTTTCTATTCCTTTATTTTTTTCCATATCTCTCTCTTGAAATTTCAGCTACAGCCCTTTCTAGATTTCTCATAGAAAAGGCTGCAAACATCTAAAGAAGATGCCTTCATCTGCTCACCGCATCAAATGCTTTCTTTTTCTCTAACCTTTTTTCCACTTTAAATTCATTAGACTTCTTTCAAAATTCACGTAAGGAGCTCAAAATTGTGGATAGCAGCAATCAAATTAAATCTTAAACCAAAACGTTTTCGTCGGTTTCTATATCTATCGGAAATGATTTTAAACCTTTTTAATAAGCCAATTACGTTTTCAACAATTGCCCTTTGGCTCATAAGTGTTCTGTTCTCTTTTTTTTGTTCTTTGCTTAACGGATTCTTTTTCGTTTTCCTGTGAGGTAATACAACATTTTTATGTATTTTTTGCATTCCTCTGTAGCCGGCATCAGCTAAGATTTTAGTTTCCGGCAATATTGCTACCTTTGATTCCCTAAATATCCGAAAATCGTGTTTCCTACCTTTCGAGAAAGATGTACATATTACTTTTTTACTCTTCTTCTCTGCTACTACTTGCGTTTTTATAGTATGCCTTTTTTTCTTTCCAGAGTAGAAGCATTTTTGCTTTTTTTTGGCCTCTCTACTGGTGTTTCAGTTCCATCTATTACCAAAACTTCATATTCTACATTACCCTTTAATAGCTCTTTTTTTCCCGGTAATGAAAAATCTGGATGTTTTATTAGCGTGTCTTCTACCCATCTTATTATTTTGAAACAGTTACTTTCACTCATGCCATAACTTTGACCAATGTGGAAATACGTTCGATATTCCCTCATATATTCTAATGCCATAAGCAACCTATCTTCTACGCAAAGTTTGCTTTTTCTTCCACTTCTAGCTTTTTTTCTTTTATCCTCCTCATCCAAAATTTC
Source organism: Wolbachia endosymbiont of Cantharis cryptica (assembly GCF_964277405.1). Classification (GTDB taxonomy): domain Bacteria; phylum Pseudomonadota; class Alphaproteobacteria; order Rickettsiales; family Anaplasmataceae; genus Wolbachia. The sequence goes on from NZ_OZ195521.1 coordinate 884,001, forward strand.
CACCATTCGCTTAAATGTTCCCTTTTTTTCCCCTGTTAAGCGCCTAAATTTCTTTCCTTCCAACTTTTCTATTTCTTTATATCTCATACCTTAAAATATCTGATTTTATACTTCTTTTCCCTTGTTTGCCAATTTTGAAAGAAGTCTATTATCACACCAACTGTTTGCTTCGATATATCCTTTATTTTTTCTAACTCTTTCGATTTATTTATCACTTTTCCTCCATATTTCTTTAATACTTCGGTTATCCTCTCATTATTCCTTGCGCGATACATTGGACTCATTCCCCTGTCACATAGCGCATTAACATCTGCCCCTGCTTTTATTAGCTCTTCTATTATTCCTACTTCTATCTTTCCTTCTCCACCTATACATACTAGGTGTAATGGGATGTATCCTTTATCGTTTCTCGCGTTTACATTTCCTCCAGCTTCTATAATTGCTCTCACGTTCCCTATTTCTCTCATAAATGCTGCTTCATGCAACGGGGTTCCTTTTCTATTATCTTCTATATTAACATTTGCCCCTGCTTTTATTAGTTCCCTTACCGTCCTTTCATAACCCATAAAGCTTGCACGGTGTATTGCCGTATATCCTCCACTGTTCCTAGCATTTACTTCTGCTCCGCCTTCTATCAGCGCTTTCACACTCTCTGCCTCCCCATAGAGAGCTGCTTCATGTAATGGTGTGTTTCCGCTATTGTCTCTAAGAACCTGTTTAAAATCTCGAAAGGATAAGGTAAAATAGGGGTAGATTAAGAATGAGGTATATCTATGCGAAAAAGTTATCCAAGTGATATAAGTCGAGAGCAATTTGAAAAAATCAAACCAATTCTGGAGAGTAGCAGGAGGAAAACAAAACCAAGAAAACTTGATTTATATGATGTATTTTGTACAGTATTATACGTCCTAAAAAGTGGTTGCCAGTGGAGGATGTTGCCAAAAGATTTTCCAAGGTGGGAGAGCATATATTATTATTTTCAAATGTGGAATAAAAAGGATGGAGAAGAACCAAGTTTGTTGGAATTAGTCTTAAAAAAAATTAGTTGGAGAGGTCCGTATCAACAATGGTCGGAAAGAGAAAACCAGTTTCTGCATAATTGATGCTCAAAGCGTTAAAAACGCAGATACTGCTGAAAGAAAGGGTTATGATGCAGGTAAAAAGATTTCAGGTATAAAGCGTCATATCGCAGTTGATACACAGGGCTTGCCACATGCAATTCATATAACAACGGCAGAAGCAACTGATCGTAGCAGTGCTGTAAAAATGGTGGGAAATGCTAAAGAAAACCTCTCTGAAGTCAAAAATATACTCGTTGATGCTGGCTATACAGGAGAAAATTTTGCAACACAAATAAAAGTAACTATTGGTGCAGCTGTTGAGGTAATAAAACGAAGCGAATTACATACCTTTGCTGTATTGCCAAAAAGATGGGTTGTTGAGCGGTCTTTTGCTTGGTTGGAAAAATGCAGGCGATTGTGGAAAAACTGTGAGCGAAAACTCAATACTAGCCTACAAATGGTCGTTCTTTCCTTCGTTTCTCTCTTATTGCGAAGATTTTAAACAGGTTCTTAGACTTCTTGCCTAACCTAAAAAAAGGCGAAAGAAGCCCCGTGGTGCGAGTTTTGACCCTATAATACTTTAAACTGGCGCTGTAATAATGTGCTGACGCTTAGTATAAGCGCGATTTGGCTGAATGTAGAAAAAATTTAAAAGACATGCAGCCGCCATAATTTTATGTAATCCGCCAAAAAATACCTTAAGTTTTTTACTGAATTTTGTCATTGAACCCGCGCGGATCAAAAACAAGTTTTGAGTCAGAAATACCCTTGTTATCATGATAAGAGGACTGGCGGGGTTTGTCAAGGAATTTCTTCGTTTCTCAACGCGCTGCCAAAAGTTTGTTATGCAAGAAGTTCAATGTATGTGATTCATAGAGATACCAGATTAAGCTTTACCCCGTGATTTCTCTGGATCATTATTAGCAGAAGTTGAGTTTGGATTTGATAATTTCGTATTTATCTTAGTTGGTTCTAACGGAGTTTTCTGTTCTTCCGGTTTATCATCTGGAATTGGAACAGGCCAATCCATAATGTTTTGTATTGATGTAGCTGCTGTCTCTCTCTCACCTTCCCCCTGCTGCAATATTTTCTGCAATTGCTCTAGAGCCTCTTTGACAGACTTCAACTCCTCTTGCGTATGTGTTAACATCTCTTCCTTTTTCCTAAGCTGACGTTGAAGCTTTTCTATTTCCTCCTGCGTATTTCCTTTACTCAGCCCATCTGCAAGAGATGTTTCACCTATATTAGATTGTTGACTTGCCAATTCTAAAGTCTCTATTTTTTTCCGTAGCTGATTTAATTCTCTAGCTAATTCTTGATTATTTAACCGCTCTTCATTCAATTGACTTATTGCATCAGTCAATTTCTTCTCTTTTTCTGATAAAAGTTTTACTAACTGTTTTTCATGATCACCCTTTAAACCTTCTAACATCTTCTTCACATCATTCTTCAGCCTTGCATTTTCTTCCTTTAGTGCGCTTAACTCAGCTTCACTTCGATCCAATTTTTCCTGTAGTTCTTCATTTGCTCTATTTGTTGACTGAATTTTACTTTCTATATCTTTCAATTGATTATTCAATTCCACTATTTTGGCATTCCTATCCCTTTGACTTTGTTCTAATGCGCTTATCTGTTGTTTTAATTGCTCAATGTCTTGCTCCTTTCCAGCTAATTCTTTTTCCCGTTTTTTCAATTCGTGTTCAAACTCTTTAACTTTTTCTTCCAAAATTTGCTTTTCCTCAATTAATTTGCTTATTTGCATATCACCTTCTTCTACTATTTTTTTATTACGGCTTTCTAACTCTGCATTTTGCTTCTTGAGATACGCGTTTTCTTTCTTCAATTCCTTTATTTTATTTTCTAATTCCTCTCCTTCTTGTTCATTAGCTTCTTTGTCGCTAGATGTACCACCTTCAAACATTTCATCTTCACCACTAAGCTCACTAATACTAGAGAAAGAACTCCTGCGTGAAGAAGGTTTGCCAGGAGAAGAATACCCGCTGCTATTTGGTGTAAGCAATCGCGGTGATGCAAATGGATTTTGTGTAAATGTTTCCTTCTTAGGTATTTGCTGATCGTTCACACTCTTGCCCATGTCAGTAAAAGCTTGATACAAAGTTTTTCCATTGATAAAAACTTCTTCATTTTGCTTAACTAACTTTAATACCTCTTCTGGGTCGGTTATTTCTCCAAATTTTGGCTCATTCACTACTCTTTCAATGCCATTAGAACTCACTGCCACAGTGATGCTACAATCTATGCTGTTGCCTTTAGAATCATTAGCCTGCCAGTTAATAGTCATTTCACACGAACCAGAGCCAGCAAAATCATAGTGCCTTTCGTTGCCGTTTTTCCTGCTTGCAGTTACTTGACTGTCTTTTCCTAGAGATATGTTATAAACCTCATCTTTATTGCTGGCCCTTAAAATGTCACTGATTTTTATTGGTTTTTCTTCATTTTCAAATCTGATATTGAATTCATTGCCTTTTGTTGAATATGCTAAGAAACTTTGATCCGGCAAAAATGGTTCAAATTTTCTATGCGTTTCATTTATTGATTGCTCAAATCCTTGGAAATCTGTTTTCCATCTTGAGTTTATTTGCTCCTTAATGTCTTTATCTTGCAGTAAAGGGCCAATGAAGTACCAGATTAATTTTTCTTCCTCTAGTTTTTTTATAGCTTTCTGGAACCAGTCGCTGGTTTCAATAATGTTCAAAACACCACTTTTTACCGTTTCATTTACATCTAAACTCTGATCCTCGACTACAAATACACTTTCTTTTTCCCCTGACATGGTTTTATATTTCTAGAAATATACTAAAATAGTAATATTTTTAATTTAAAAATTAATTAATTGCAAGAGTAAATAGAGAAGAAACTTGAGTATTTCGTTTACAATGTTATATAGTAGTTACTTCAAGAAGTGTAGCATGGACAATACTATTATAAGAAAATACGATATTAGAGGTGTGGTAGGCAAAGACTTGCAGATCAACGATGGATATGAGATAGGCAGAAAGTTTGGCCAAACCGTAGCTAATGTTTGTATAGGCTATGACAGCAGAATAGATTCACCAAGCATAGAAAAAGAACTAATTAAGGGCTTAATTTTATCCGGGGCAAATGTTATGCGAGTGGGGCTATGCTCTTCACCTATGCTCTACGCTGTAACGCAAATCACACAGGCAGATCTTGGCATTGTAATAACTGCCTCCCATAACCCCAGCGAATATAATGGCTTTAAATTTTTCAGTAGCAAAAAAGTTTATTCAGATCAAGAAACAAAGGAAATTATAAGCAGTCCAATTAAAAACAGTACAAGAACTGGAAGTTTAATTAACATAAATATATATAGTGAGTACATTCGCATATTAAAAAGTGCGGTAAAGAATCACGCTACACAAAAATTAAAAATAGCCTGGGATTGTGGAAATAGCCCAGCAAGTGGAATCATAAGGTATATTGAAAAGATCTTGCCTGGTCATACGCATATCGTAACCAATAACTCTATAGATGGAGCATTTCCACTGCATAATCCAGATCCCATAGAGGAAAAAAATCTCGCTCAATTAATTGACATTGTGAAAGAATATGAATGTGATCTTGGCATTGCGCTGGATGGTGATAGTGATAGGGTGCGCTTGATTGATAATAAGGGCAGTGTTGTTTCCAATGACCATTTATTTATGATTTTTGCACGTGAAGTGTTGGAGGAATATCCAGAAAGCAAAGTTATTGCTAACGTAAAAATGAGTATGAAGGTGCATGATTTTGTTAGCAAGTTAGGAGGGCAAGTTATTACCTGCGCTACTGGACACTCACTAGTTAAGAAAAAGATGGTGGAAGAAGAAGCAAAGTTTGCTGGTGAATTAAGTGGGCATTTTTTCTTCTCTGAGCTAGGTTTTGATGACGGGCTATATTCTGCTGTTAAAGCCGTTGACATTTTACTTAAGAAAAACCAAAGCCTATCGCAGGTGATTGAGGATTTACCAAAGTTATATATCACTCATGAAGTAAAGATTGTAGTTAGAGATGAGAAAAAATTTCAAATCATTGAATCAATAAAGAAAACACTAGAGCAACAAAATATTGCATTTTCAGAGCTTGATGGTATTAAGGTAACCGATAACGATAATAAAGGTTGGTGGCTCCTTAGAGTATCAAACACACAAAACTGCATTACAGCAAGATGCGAAGGAGAGACGTTAGAAGATTTTGAACTTAATAAAAAGGTTTTGTTTTATTACATTGACAAAGCAAGGTCTTTAAATTAGACCTCCTTGCACAACAAACTTTTGGCAGCGCGTTGGAAGAAATTTCTTGACAAACTCCGCCAGTCCTCTTATTATGGTAGTGAAGCTATTTTATTTAACTTCGCAATCTCTGCAGCGGATTAAAATGACAAGAAAACTTGTATTTGGCGTACTATTGTTTAATTTTTTGCACTATGTGCACCGTATGTCTTTAATAAAACTTCTAGGTTTTTACCTACACAAGCTGAAACGCGCTTATAAAGCGTTTAAGACAGTATAGTACGCCAATTTGCAGGATTAGAGAGTAAGCACTATCTAACACGGGATTTCTTTTGCCTTTTTTCTGCTTAGTAAATTTCTTAGCATTTAAGCTAAGGGTCTGTTGCAGTTTAAAAGTCGCTAAATTGCAGCGTTTAAGACTTAAAAAACGCCAATACAGAAAATAGATATTAATCGGGGCTTCTTTTGCCTTTTTTAGGTTATGCAAGAACAAAATCAAATGGAAGAAACGTTCATTCACTAATGTATCCTACATTGCTTGCAGTTGAAATTTTTGTGAATACTACTGGCAACATACACTACAAATTAAAACAAGTAAGGAGCCTTAATTGGTTATTGTATGTATGTTATGTAGATTGAGAATTGTGCTTTATTCTCATGTTGACGTCTTGATCCAATGCAACTAATAGGTTAAGCAAGTATTCTAAGGAGAACCCTTCAATCTTTGACTTATTAATTTGAGATACTTTAGGTTGATCAATCTTTAGAGCAGTTGCTGCTTTTTTCTGTGTCCTATATCTCTTATTTATTAGTTGCGCAACAATCTTTATTAATTTCAGTTTTGTATCTTTTGTATCACCTAACTCTATCATTGTGGGATAACTTAATTGTAAATTTTGCATAATAACAAATTGCCTTATAAAAAAATTACTTTAATTTTTCTTCTTTAAATAATACATGTTTTCTAACTACTGGGTCGTACTTTCTAAACTCTAGTTTTTTAGTAAGTTTTTTTGGATTACGTTTTTTTACATAAAAATAGCCTGTTGATTTTTCTTCACCAGTGCTTGTCATCTTAGTTGCGCTGCTAACTAACTTAACAAGCAAAGAAGCATTTTTTTTTGCCATACTTAATATAATAATATAAATTCTGTGTGAGTTTATTACATGAAGCACTAAAAGTCAATTATTTTGTAACTTTAAAGAATGTAGATTGCAAAATTCTTGACAATCAACTGTACGTTGAGTAACATAAAGTTAATTTCAGAGCGAAAGGCAAACGGTAAATAAGTGACAGATAGTGGTAAAAGGTTATTATTAATAGAAGATTCTATCTGCTCTCATGAGGTAAGAGTTGTTTTATTAGTTGGTGGTAAGGTTGTAGAATTTGAACAACAACTCAAAGGAAAAGAACAATTTAAAAGAGGTGATGTGTGCATTGCTTATATAAGGCGTATAGAGCTTTCCTTGGAAGCCGTATTTATTGAATATGGAAAAAATAAGCAAGGTTTTTTGCCCTTTTCTGAGATATTTCCAGATTACTTCAATATTCCAGAAAAGGAAAAGGAAATTTTCTTTGAGAGCTGCTCGAATAGCGATTGTGCAGAGGAAGGTAACGATACATCAGCAAGTATCTCTTCAGATTTCACAGCTAGTAAGAATGTTAATGAGTCCGGCAATGGTTTTGCAAGAAAGGTATCTTTATATAAAAAATATAAATTACAAGATGTTATTTCGGTAAATCAAAAAATATTGGTTCAGCTAACTAAAGAGGAACGAGGCAATAAAGGAGCTTCGTTTACAACGTACATAACTTTAGTGGGCAGGTACTGCGTTTTCATGCCAAATTCAATGAGCAAAGGTGGAGTGTCTCGCAGGATTGAGGATGCTAATGTCAGAAGGCAGTTAAAGGATATACTAAATTCAATAGACTTGCCAAAAAGGTCGGGTTTAATAATAAGAACGGTTGGTTCGGGGAAAAGTAGAAAAGAAATTGAGCAGGATTACAATTACTTATCTTCGTTATGGCAGGATATTCAAGAAAATGCCTCCTCTGTAAATGTTCCATCATTAATTTATAATGAAGCAGATCTGATTATGAGATCTGTTCGTGATTTTTGTAGCAATAATGTAGAAGTTATAGTATCTGGAAAAGAAGCTTTTGAAGCAGTGAGGCAATATGCTAGGAATGCATTAAAAGGTAGTAAGTTGCGTTATAGGTTGTATAGAGGTTTTATTCCGATCTTTACTTACTACGGAGTCGAGGATCAGATTTCTGAGTTGTATAGCAATAGGGTAAAATTGCCGTCTGGTGGGTCTTTGATAATAACTTTAACTGAGGCGTTTGTTTCGATAGATGTAAACTCAGGAAAAATGACAGGGGAAGATAGTATAGAAGAAACAGCTTACAGAACCAATATGGAAGCAGTACCTGAAATATCAAGGCAGGTGAATTTAAGAGGCTTGTCAGGATTAATAGTGGTCGATTTTATTGATATGTTGAGGTATCAGTATTGTAGAGCTGTTGAGTCTGCTATTAGGCAGGCGTTTAAGGACGATAAGGCTAGAGTTCAATTTAGCTACATAAATGACTTTGGTTTAATGGTATTTTCAAGGCAAAGGATTAAACCAAGCATACAGGAAATTAACACTAAAGAGTGTTTGTACTGTAAAGGAATTGGGAAGGTGAAATCAAATGAGGTAATTGTTGCATCAATATTAAGAGACTTGCAACACATTGCTAATAGAAATCGAAACAGATCGTTTGATTTGTTAGCACATGGTGCGGTTATAGCACATATTTTTAATAACAAACGCAGTACAGTTTCTACAATTGAAAAAGAGTTTAATATTAAATTGAATGTTAGTGCTGATAACAATTTGGATGTAGATACGTTCATTTTAAAACGAGGGGATGACGTTAATTTAAACGATTGTAAACCATTACAAAACTCCGGTTATAGAATTGAGAGTAGCAGCAATGGAAAAGCTGATAATTCAAATAAATTGCAAGGCAGCTTTTGGTTAACTAAGTGGCTTTCATCCCTTTTGGGCTCCGATAACTAACTAGAAATCCTAAAAGGGACTTGTAATTGATGAGTCCTGTACTTATATATCCTTATATCAGGTAATATTTATAAGGGAGTATTCATTATGGAAAGAGCAATAGGTATAGATCTTGGAACGACATATTCTTGTGTTGCGGTATTGCAGGGCAAAGATGTAAAAGTAATAGAAAACAACCATGGAACAAGAACCACCTCATCTAAAGTCGCATATACTTCAGACGAACAAATATTAGTTGGCGCTCCAGCAAATAGGCAGGCAATCACAAATGCAAGTAATACTTTTTTTGCTACTAAGAGATTGATAGGACGTAAATATAGTGATCCTGAAATGCAAAATCTGCAGGTACCATATGAAATCTTTGCAGCAAAAAATGGCGATGCATGGGTTAAAACAACTGATGGTAAAGAATACTCTCCTAGTCAAATTGGTGCATTTATATTGCAAGATCTGAAAAAAGCAGCAGAAGCTTATCTTGGAGAGGAAGTAAAAAATGCGGTGATAACAGTGCCTGCATACTTCAACGACTCTCAGCGTCAAGCAACAAAAGATGCTGGAAAAATTGCTGGATTAAATGTACTTAGAATAGTGAATGAACCGACCGCTGCAGCGCTTGCTTATGGTCTTGATAAGAAGCATGGACACACGATAGTAGTATATGACTTGGGCGGTGGTACATTTGATGTTTCAGTACTTGAAATAGGTGATGGAGTCTTTGAAGTAAAGGCTACGAATGGTGATACCCATCTTGGAGGTGAAGACTTTGATAATTCAATAGTGAATTATTTACTAGATGAATTCAAGAAAAGTAATGGCATTGATTTGAGAAATGATCCAATGGCTATGCAGAGGATCAAAGAATCTGCTGAAAAAGCGAAAATTGAATTATCAAGTACAATGGAAACAGAAATCAATCTACCGTTTATTACAGCGGATGCAAGTGGTCCTAAACACTTAAATATGAGGTTAACTAGGGCAAAACTTGAAAGCTTAGTAAATGACTTAATCGAAAGGACTATGACTCCTTGTAAAAAAGCTCTTGAGGATGCTGGTTTATCTGCTAATCAAATTGGTGAAGTGGTTCTTGTTGGTGGCATGACTCGTATGCCAAAAGTAATAGAAAAAGTTAAAGAATTCTTTGGCAAAGATCCACATAGAGGAGTAAATCCTGATGAAGTTGTAGCAATTGGAGCTGCAATACAGGCAGGGATCATTCAAGGTGATGTAAGAGATGTGTTATTACTTGATGTGACTCCACTTTCTCTTGGTATTGAAACTTTAGGAGGGGTGTTCACTCCACTTATTGAGCGTAATACTACCATTCCTACTAAAAAATCTCAGGTGTTTTCAACTGCAGAAGATAACCAAACGGCTGTTACAATTAAGGTGCATCAAGGCGAAAGGAAATTGGCAGTTGATAATAAGCTACTTGGCCAATTTAGCTTGGAAGGAATACCACCTGCTCCTCGTGGGGTTCCTCAGATTGAAGTGACATTCGATATAGATGCAAATGGAATAGTGCATGTTTCCGCAAAAGATAAAGCTACTGGAAAAGAGCAAAAAATACGTATTCAGTCTTCAGGTGGTTTATCTGATGATGAAATAAAGCGCATGGTGAGAGAAGCTGAAGAAAAAACACAAGAGGATGAAAAGCGCAAGAAATTTATTGAAGTGAAGAACCAGGCAGACAGCTTAGTTCATTCTACAGAAAAGTCTCTGAAAGAGTATGGTGATAAAGTTTCACCAGAAGATAAATCTGCTATTGAAAATGCAGTTAATGAGTTAAAAGAAGCTAGTAAATCTGATAACACTGATGACACTGATTCAATACAGCAGAAAGTTACTAATCTTTCTCAATTATCTATGAAGCTTGGAGAAGCAATGTACCAGGCATCCCAACAAAATAGTGCTGAAAATGACTTTTCATCAGAAGGAAATCCAAATGATAAAGAAGAAAAAGTAGTAGATTCTGATTATCAAGACATAGGTAATGAAGAAGAAAATAAGTAGTTGGTTTCTTGTCATTCCAGCGTGTGACGCTGGAATCTACAAGTTTTTTTTCTAGATACAAATGTCAAGCACTGGGGTGACAGGATGGGTATTATTAAAACGATAGAAGAAAAAATACGCGATTCAATAAGTGTGGTTGATATTAACATTGTTGATGAGTCTGTAAAGCATGCAGATCACTATTTTTCTTCAACGCTACCTTCACATATCAAACTAATATTAATATCTGACAGTTTTATTGGAATGAATACCCTCAAAAGGCATAAATTGGTTTATGAACTATTGAAGAGTGAGATAGAACTAATACATGCAATTTCCCTTCACTTGTATACGCAAAGCGAATACGATTTAAAAGATAAATAATAGAAACGTGAAAGAAGAATCTTTGTTGGTTAAAGCAGGAAGAAAATTTAATGACTATAAAGGTTCTATGAACCCACCAGTTTATCATTCTTCTACCATATTATTTCCTACTTACAAGGATTACTTAAATGCAGCAAGTGGAGAGAGCATATATGATGTGATCAAAGATGATGTTGCAAGGGATTATAGTTATAGTAGTGTTGGTACTCCCACCGTTCATTATCTTTCAAATGCGCTTGCTGAAGTTGAGGGTAAGGGGCAAGCATTGATCTATCCTTCTGGACTGTTTGCACTTACTTTTGCTATTTTGACCTTCAGTAAAGTAGGTTCGCATGTTTTAATTCAAGATAATAGTTATTACCGGCTTAAGAGATTTGCCGAAAATGAGCTACCAAAAAGAGGAATAGAAGTAACTTTTTATGATCCAACACAGGATATAACTAGTTTAATTCAGAGTAATACTTCATTGATAATGATCGAGACTCCTGGTTCTGTAACGTTTGAAATTTCAAATATAGAACATATAGTGAAAATTGCTAAAGAATACGGAATCGTAACTGTTTGCGATAATTCATGGGCCACTTCTTTGTTATTTAAGCCGCTTGATTATGGAATTGATGTTGCACTGTACGCGGTGACAAAATATCTAGCAGGTCACTCAGATTTATTGATGGGAGCCATTATTGCTGAAGGTGAAATTTTTAAATTGCTTTATGAGAGCTACAAGAATTACGGAGTTACTGTTCAATCGCACGACTGCTACCTTGCACATAGGGGACTAAGAACACTGCACACACGTATGAAAAGGCACCAAAATACAGCAATGGAAGTGGCAAAGTGGCTAGAAAAACATTCAAAAATCAAAAAAGTCTTATATCCAGCACTTCCTTCCCATTCTCAACACGAATTATGGAAAAGTTACTTCAAAGGAGCAAGCGGCGCATTCAGTATAGTACTAGATAGAGAATATTCATGTGAAGAACTAAGCTGTATGGTTGATCATATGAAAATTTTTAGTATTGGTGCTTCTTGGGGAGGGTGTGATAGTTTAATATTACCAATAGATCGTAAATCTATGTCAAGATTCGTAATGAGTTCAGACTATGGTGGAAGTTTCGTGCGAATATTTTGTGGACTAGAAGATCCTGAAGATTTAATCTCTGATTTAAATACTGCACTAGCAAGACTGCCATGTTCGGACATTAAAACTGACGAAGTAGAACGTGAAACTGAGAGAATTACTGCGTAACATTGTTGATGTTAACTTTGATGTTGAGATCAAAGGAGTTACGTGTAATCCCAAGAGAGTCAAGGAAGGTTATCTTTTCGTTTGTGTGTCAGAGGAAGGTGAGAAATGCATGAACGACATAAAAGCTTCAGCAATAATAGCAAATTTTGCAGGGCGTGACGCTGGAATCTATATCTTTCACCCGAACCCTCAAGAAATATACAGCGAAATAGTCAGCAGGTTTTATCAATTCAAGCAGCCAAAATATGTTGCTGCTGTAACAGGCACGAATGGCAAAACTTCAGTGGTAGAGTTTTGCCGCCAGATCTGGCAAAACGCTGGCTATAATGCAGCATCTATTGGAACACTTGGGATATGTATCAATAGTGAAAGGGAAGATAATAACAATAGACTTACCACTCCAGGTGCAGATGACCTTTATTCCACGTTGCGTGATATCAATAATAAAAACGTGGAGCACTTAGCATTGGAGGCTTCAAGCCATGGGATTGACCAATACAGAATCCATGGATTAAGGCTAACTGCTGCAGCTTTTACTAATTTCTCGCAAGATCATTTGGATTATCATAAGAACATCAATGAATATTTTGAAACTAAGAAAAGGTTGTTTTACGAGGTACTACCAGAAGGAAAAACAGCAATTTTAAATGCGGATATAAATGAGTACTACGCATTGTTCAAGATAGCTGAAAAACGTGGCAACAAAGTTATAACCTATGGCAAAAAAGGCTCTGACATTACTTTATTAAAGCAGATACCCACTCCCAATGGTCAACACCTTACAATTAAAATTGGTGGTGAAATTTATAACATATTTTTTCCAGTTCTGGGGCAATTTCAAGCGTATAATTTGTTGTGTGCAATTGGTATATCTGGGGTGGATTATCAGGAGATGTGTATAGATAAACTCGTTTCTCCACCAGGAAGAATGGAAAAAGTGAAACCTTTTGCATTTGTGGATTACGCGCACACTCCAAACGCACTTAAACAGGCTCTGTTGTCTTTAAAATGGCACTTCAACAAGAAAATAGTTTTAGTTTTTGGATGTGGTGGGAATCGTGATCAGACAAAACGTGCAGAAATGGGTAGAATAGCACAAATGTATGCAGAAAAAGTTATAGTCACAGATGACAATCCGCGTGATGAAGATCCAGCAAAAATTCGTCGTGATATTTTACTACATTCCCCTGGTGCACTGGAGATAGAAGATAGAAAAGAAGCTATAGAGAAAGGTATAGATATTGCCTATAACGAGGGTATAATTTTGCTGGTTGCAGGAAAGGGAAATGAGAAATTCCAAATTATAGGAAACCAAACTTTTGAGTTCAGTGATATTGAGGTTGTTGAAAATGCCTTAACGTATTGATTTTCACAATAGACCTCTTGCAGAACCTGTTTGTGATGAGAAATTTTTAGGAAAAGTGCACCACAGAATACTCGAATGTATTTGAGGAGCGCAGACAAGCTTTGACGACAAAATTGCCTTCAGAAATCAAGTTATGCAAGAGCATTCACTGTTCTTGCAAGTGAGAGTACTCTCACTTCCCTTGCACCAGAATTTAAAATTTCTTGAGAGCAGGATCTTACGGTTGCTCCAGTTGTTACCACATCATCAACTAATATCACAATTTTATTTTTGATAATTTCTCTATTGCTTATTTTAAAAGCCTTCTTTAAATTTTTTTCACGTTGTTTAAGTGAAAGACCAGCTTGAGGCGTGGTATGACGAAGACGTTTTATTGCAAATGACGTATAAAGCAGATTAGATAACTTACTTAATTCCTTCGCGAGCAATGCTGCTTGATTATATTTACGTTTAAATAGGCGCATTTTATGTAATGGTATGGGAATTATGACCTCTGCATTCTGGAACATATCATGGTTGGCTTGGTACATCCACTTTGCATAAGTTTTAACATAATTTAAATTATCAAAAAATTTAAAATTTATAATCATGTTTCTACTGTGTTGATCATAAGCAAAAACTGATCTTAATACTTCAAATGGTGGAGGATTAGTAATGCACTTACCGCACGTATAAATATTGTCTGAGATTACTGCACCGCAAACATTGCAGTAATGTTTGGTTAAAAAGTTGATTTTTTTGTTGCATTCACTACACAGATCATAATTTTTATCAATTATACATTCACAACTTACGCACACGTTTGGAAATATAAGATTTGTAGCTTTTTTTAGTAGCAACAGGCTCACGATCAAACTTTGTTGATATATTAAGCATATTGTATAGTAATTTAATTATTATTTAAGCTTAAAAAACGTATATGATAGTGTTATTTCACTTAAATCTTTTGTACTATCATCAAGCATTATCTCAGAGTCTATGTAAAAGGATACGGGCATAGCTGCTTTTTGCTTCGGCAGCAACATTTGTTCTTCAAAGCAAAAACATGCAATTTTATTAAAATACTTACCTGCTTGAAAGGGTGTAACATTATATACTGCCATTCCAAACGAAGGTTGATCAGATAAATTCTTTGCGTAATAAAAAGCTAAGCTTTGTTCTCCTACGTTTGTATCAATATAATTAGTTTCTGAGTTAAATTCCCAAGGTAAGTCTGGCATTACGTCAGCATTGAAGTGGACTCTAATTTTTTGGTTAGTTATGTTTGTTGCTGCTTTGGTTACTTTTCTCGGTGTGCCACCATACCCAGTAGCTTTACAAAAAATGCTATATAGAGGCACCGATGCATATGCAAGGCATAGCATCAATATCACTAAAGATACTAAAAAGAAAGTTATAGAATGCTTATTGCCCTTCCTTAAAAAGGGGAACATCTAATCTCTATTGCTAAGTAACCGGAGTAAATGTTTAAACATAATAATAAAATTAAAATAAAGATCAGTTGCACCGAGTATTGCCAATTTAGTAGTAGCAACTTCTGAACCGTCATTATACCTATAATAAACGTCTTTAATTCTTTGAGCATCACATGCAGTCATTAGAGTAAATACTATTACTGATATGAATGATATTGCGAAATAGAGTGGACTACTTCTAAGGAATAAATTTACTATAAATGCAATAATTAACCCACAGGCTCCCATAATCAAGAAAGAACCCATGCTGGTCAGATCTTTTTTTGTAGTATTGCCATACAAAGCCATAGAGCTGAACATAATTGATGTAATGAAGAACGCTCTTGTTATATTTTCTGCAGTGTAACGTACAAAAATATAAGATAAGAAAAGCCCCATTAACACTGAAAACATAAAAAACATAGCAATGGCGGACTGAGCACTTAGGTGCTGAATTCTATACTGCATGTATAACACCAATACAAAAGGAGATAGCATTACCACGATTAATAAGACGGGATTAGAATGAATTACTTGATAAAGACCGGAAAATACCGTTAGGAACGCGACAAGCCCTGTAACGCCCAAAGCTAAAGCCATGTAATTATATACTTTAATTAAGTAACTTCTGAGCCCAGCGCTATAATAAACGCCCTGAGAGCGGATATCCTGTTCATTTCTCATGTAAGACATAAATATAACTCCTTTTATCCCCTAATAATGCATTATAATACAAAACTACATTTTTATCAAGCATAAAATCATTTTCTTAATGTGTAGTTATTTTTGTTTTAATGTAGACAGAATATAGCCCTATTGCTGCTGCGTTCGAAACATTTAAGCTGTCGATTGCGTTTGACATTGGAATTTTTAAAAGGTAATCACAGTTTTCTTTAACTAGTCTTCGTATCCCTTTCTCTTCAGAACCAAAAATGATCACTATTTTTTTCCCAAAGTTCTTTATTTCATTTATATTCTCTTTAGCATTGCAATCAAACCCATAACACCAGTAGCCGACCTTCTTCAAATGCTCCATAGTTTTTACTATATTTGTAATGTATATTAGCGGGACAATATCTAATGCTCCACTTGCTGCTTTAGCAATAGATGCATTTTCGCTCGGTGAGTGGTTATGTGGTAAAACCAATGCATCGACATTAAAACAAGCTGAAGTTCTTAAGATTGATCCAATATTGTACGTATCAGTGACTTGATCTAAAATGACTATAGTAGAGCTGTCGTTTGAGCTTTCAGCTATTTCTTCGATGCTTAAGTTATGAAGAATAGGAGCAACATTTAAAGCAATTCCTTGATGGTTAGCACTTTTAGATAAAACGTCATTAAGTATTTTATTTTCTACTAGCTGAACTTTAATACCCTTACTGTCTATGTATTGCCTAATTTCTTTTTCATATTCTCTATAGGAGTTTTCTGTTACTAACAGTTCTATACATTTCCTATTTTTGTTCTTTAGTGCTGACATGCAGGTGTGCTTTCCATACAGCCAAAAATTCTCATTAGTTTTTGACGATATCATCGTATTATTGAAGACCGAATTTCTATAAAATAAGCAACATTTTACTATGTTTGGATATTATTGTAAAATTGTACGATTCAATTAATGCGTTTATGTCGGACGATGAATTAAATTGGCGAAAGAACGTTAAGCCAATAAAATGTGAGAAGGTTACTTTAAAAGTTGATCATAAAGTAAATATAAAATCTATGGTTAATAAAGATGTTTTTGGCTCACGAGAAAATTTCCTTGATACTAATAATAGACCTCTTACAGAACCTGTTTGTGATGAGAAATTTTTAGGAAAAGTGCAGATGAGCACCACAGAATACTCGAATGTATTTGAGGAGCACAGACAAGCTTTGACGACAAAATTGCCTTCAGAAATCAAGTTATGCAAGAGGTCTAATGTTAGCTTATCATTTTGCCTTGACTATAACACAAAATCAAAAGTTGATAGGGGCAAATATTTTATAAGCGATAAGCTCGATTTGCATGGTTTGACCTTACCCAGAAAAAGTAGAGAGGAAGTTAAGCCATTTTTATTATGAAAATGATGAATCAAATTTCTCAGGAATGCAATAATTAATAGTAGAATGTCTACGCTGTTTGTTATAAAAAATTTCTATGTACTCAAATATAGCAGTTCTAGTTTGCTGAGCAGAGTGTTGCGAAGTATCAATAAGAAGCTCCCGTTTGAGTGAGCTGAAAAAGCTTTCAACAACAGAGTTGTCATAACAACAGCCTGTGTGACTCATGCTGGAAATGATGTTTTTTGTGTTCAGCAAAAACTGATAATTTTTAGAGGTATATTGTGAACCTTGATCACTATGAAATAGCAGATCTTTGGCTGGTTTGCGCTTATCAACAGCCATCAATAAAGCATCTATAACTAATCGCTTAGTTATTGTACTACTCATTGACCAGCCAACTACCATACGTGAATATAGATCAATTATTGCTGCCAAATATAGCCATCCATCCTTAGTTTTTATGTATGTAATATCAGTTACCCATACTTTATTTGGCTGACTAGTAGTAAAGTTTTGGTCCAATATATTGGGAGTTATAACCCTATTGTCAGTCTGCTGTTTTTTGCTTTTGAATCTTCGCCTCAGTCTAGCTTGAATACCATTTTTTTGCATGATATCCTGCACTGTTTTGATGTTGCAATTTTTACCTAAAGCCTTTAGTTCAGCATGAATCTTAGGTGCCCCATATCTACAATTAGATGCTTGGTATATTTTTTGAATGTCTGCTAGAAGCTGCTCCCTTGTTAATTCTTTGCTGCTTTTCTTCTTACTAGTCCATTTGTAGTAGCCGCTAGCAGATACTTTCAAAATCCTGCATAACTCCTGTACTTTATAGTAGTTTCCATGCTTTTTGATAAATAAATATTTTACTCTTTGTGACTTGCAAAATATCCCAGGGCTTTTTTTTAAATGTCTCTTTCTCTAGTAACTCTTGTTAGTTCTTTCTTTAATTCAAACTTTTCTTTATCACATGGTGCCAACTTTCCCTTACCAGGAAATGCTTCTTCTATTGATCCTTTTTCGTTATATTTTTTTATCCAGTCACTTAGTGTACTGTTATCTATTCCTAAATCTTTAGCTATTTTGCTTGCTGACTGCCCCGTTTCCTTTACCAACTTTATTGCCTCTAATTTAAATTCCACTGTGTAATTTTTTCTGTTCTTTACCATAATAAGCCCTCATAATCATGTTTTATTTTACTTCAAAAATGGCTTAACTTCCTCTCTACTTTTTCTGGGTAAGGTCACTGCTCTATTTCGAAAATTATATAAATACCCAAGCAAATGGGCTTGTGTGTAACTAGGTTTATTTCTATACTTCTTAAAGAATTTAGAAGTAAAACAAATATGAACTGCTATAAAACCCACACGTGCGACGAATTAAGGAAGAACGACGTGGAAAAGGAAGTTACCCTCTCTGGGTGGCTGTATCGTAAGCGCGACCACGGTAACCTAATTTTTGTTGATTTAAGAGACTTCTATGGAATTACTCAGCTAGTGTTCAATAATGACAAAGATTTTTTTGATGAGATCTCAAATCTAAAATCAGAAAGTGTGATCACTGTTACAGGAATAGTTGAAGCTAGAACTGAAGATACGATAAACAGCTCTATCACAACTGGAGAAATTGAGGTTGTAGTTAGCAATTTGCATGTTGAATCAGAAGTCGAGTTCCACCGTGATGAGGAAATAGCGAAAGAAGAAAGAAGTATATTAGCGAGCATTGCCGGCGAGCAAGAATACCCGGAAAACATGAGATTTAAATATCGTTTTCTTGACTTAAGGCGTGAAAAAGCCCGCAACAATATTATTCTGCGTTCACAGATTATTGCAGAACTCCGCAAGCTCATGATAGAGCAAGGATTTTTAGAAATTCAAACTCCTATACTTACTGCTTCGTCCCCTGAAGGTGCGCGTGATTATTTAGTGCCAAGCAGGCTAAATCCTGGTAAATTCTATGCATTGCCACAAGCTCCACAGATTTTTAAGCAGTTACTTATGGTCTCAGGGGTTGATAAATATTTCCAAATTGCACCATGTTTTCGTGACGAAGACGCAAGAGCTGACCGTTCTCCGGGAGAGTTTTATCAGCTAGATCTTGAAATGTCTTTTGTGACTCAAGAAGACATCTTTCAGATTATTGAGTCTACCTTGTATAAAGTGTTTGCTAAATTTTCTCGTAAGTCTGTCGATAAAGATTTTCCACATATTACATACAAAGAGGCAATGCTCAAATATGGTTCTGATAAGCCAGATCTGTGTAATCCATTATTAATCAGCGATGTTACAGAAATTTTCCGTGGTTCAGAGTTCAATATTTTTAAAGGTAATATTGAGCGCGGTATGGTAGTTAGAGCAATTCCTGCACCTAAAACAGCAGAGGAACCACGCAGCTTCTTTGATAAAAAAATAGAACATGCGCAAAAAGAATTTGGTGCCAAAGGGCTTGGATATATAACGTTTGATAAAGATGGAACTGCGAAAGGACCGATTGCTAAATTCCTCGATGACAATAGGCTAAATCACATAAGAGAAGTAACGAATGTAAAGCCTGGAGATAGTGTGTTCTTTGCTTCTGATAAAGAGAATGAAGCGGCAAACATTGCAGGAAAAGTGCGCACTCTTTTAGGGTCAGAATTAGGTCTTATAGATGACAATATCTTTAAGTTTTGTTGGGTCATTGATTTTCCATATTTTGTATATGACGATAAAAGTAAAAAAATCGATTTCTTTCATAACCCATTCTCTATGCCACACAGCGGTTTAAAAGATTTAGAGGAAAAAGATCCACTAGATATCCTTGCTTACCAATATGATCTCGTCTGCAATGGAATAGAACTATCAAGCGGGGCGATTCGTAATAACAAACTAGATATCATGTATAAAGCTTTCGCCATTGCAGGTTATAGTCAGGAAGAAGTTGATACAAAATTCGGCGCGCTTGTTCGTGCATTTAGATTTGGAGTACCACCTCACGGTGGAATAGCACCAGGGGTTGATAGAATGGTTATGCTGCTTGCTGATGAGCCAAACATTCGTGAAGTAATCTGTTTTCCTATGAATCAGCAAGGTGAAGATGTTCTAATGGGTGCTCCTTCCAAGGTGGAGGATAAGCATTTACGTGAGTTGTCTTTGCAGGTCATTAAGTAAAAATTTTTATAGCGAAGCAAATAGTACATTACATTATGATAAATCGAAAATGACTAACATCCAAAAAGCAATACTATCAGGCATAATCTGCAACATGATTGTATGGTATGAATTAACTCTATTTGGAGTTTTAACACATATAATAAGCAATATTTTTTTTCCTTCAGAAAATGATTATTTAAGTACAATCAAATTTCTTGGTACTTTTGCAGTTGGCTTTGGATTTAGACCACTTGGTGCATTTATTTTTGGCTACATTGGAGATAAGTACGGAAGAAGGAAAGTTTTGCTCACTTCAGTGATATTAATTTCAATATCATCCACTATAATTGGAATTATACCTGGCTATAAAGAAATTGGAATATTTTCTCCTATACTACTTCTATTGTGTAGAATAATGCAAGGAATGGCAGCAGGTGGAGAAACGAGTATCAACTCAGCCTTTTTAATAGAGCATTCAAAAGATAAAAAAAATCTAGGATTTCTGGGAAGCATGAAAGCCTTTAGTGGCGCTCTTGGCTCAATCGTATGCTTTGTAATGATAGCTATCTGCAAAAAATTTACAGGTGAAAATTATGAAATTTGGGGCTGGAGGTTGCCCTTCTATTTCTGCTCTATTATGGGCGTACTAGGTTTTTTAACAAGATATATAATGGAAGAGAGCTTAGCATATAAAACACATGATAAAAATAAAAGTTTATCTCATTCTCCATTCTTAGAATTGATCAAGCACTATAAAAGGGCGTTTGTGATAGCAATTGGACTTGGGATCGCCCAGAATGCAATCGTCTATTCAGCAATAATGTTTTATAACGTATCTGTAAAAGAGCTTACTCTGTCAGGCATCGATATTAAAAATATAGTAAGGATTATAGTTGAAATTACATTTGGAGCATCCGCAGTGCTGTTTGCAATACTGTCTGATAAAGTTGGAAGAAAAAATGTAATGATTCCTACACTAGTAGCTCTAGCTTGTGTAAGTTTGCCGGCACTTTCGCTATTATCATATGATAACCACTATATTGTAACGCTCACTTTTCTATTGATAAGCGTACCGATAGGTGCATCTTTTGGAATATATAATTCTATTGTTTGTGAGTTGTTTTCAACGAAAGTTAGATGCACTGGCTTTAGCCTAGCACATAACATATCTGCAGGAATCTTTGGTGGTCTTTCTCCATCTGTGTGCATGTGGCTTATAGAAAAAACCGAAACAAAACTTGCAGCAGGCGTTTATCTTACTATCTGCGCATTAATTAGCCTAATATCTGTACTTCAAATTAAAGCCAAAGACAAAAAAGTTGATTGGTGAAGTTTTTTTCTTTCATAGTCTTTTAGATGTAGTAATTTATACTTAATCCTCACCATCACACTCTGGGACCATACAACTCTTCAGTCCCACTTTATAGTTAGGATAAATTAAAGAGATACCAAGATCTCTTTTAATTTTAACATTACTTACTTTTTTTGATCCTAAATAAAAACCCTGCACATAATCAGACAAGGAGGAAACCTCTATTGGCTCTGGAGCACCAACATTTAGAAGTTTGGCTGCATATACTACCACTTCAGATTGTGTAGCAGGTAAATCGTCTGCACAATTATATATTTCGCCAGGTTTTATATTTTGCATAGAAGAAGCTAGAATATTCGATATATCTTCAACGTGAATACGAGAAAAAAAATGTCCTTCTTTTTGTACATTTCTTGCCTTATTAAGCTGTAAATCAACTAATACGTTTCTGTTAGGGCCGTATATTCCAGCCAAACGAAAAACATGTACAGGTAATTTGCTATTTAGCCATTTCTTTTCAGATCTAAGGCGGCTTTCCCCTCTGCATTCTACAGGTTTTGTTTCAGATTCTTCTGTAACCCAATTACCTGCATGATTACCATAGACACTAGTTGCAGATAAATAACCGAGCCACTTGATATTTTGAAAGCAACAACCATACCTTTCTAGCACATTATCACCATCTGGCGGAATGGAAACTAAAACATGTGTTACATCTTGAAACGTATCCTTGCTCACTTCGTCATAATTAAAGAGATTGACGTTCTGTACATCTTGATTTTTTGAAGTACCGCTAACTTTCCAACCCAAACCCAATAATTTTCTCGATAAAAATCTAGCTACATATCCATAACCAAAGCAAAACAAGTGCATAAAAATTAATTTTTGAAATTTTTCTTGATAAATTCTACACCTAATTTTATTCCCTCTTCATTAATAATATGCCCTAATGCATGAATTGGATGTCCTTTAACATTTATTCCATTTTCCTTCAGAGCTTTAACTGCTAAGTCAAGAGAAGAAAAAGGTACCACGTCGTCAGCATCACCGTGAATAACGCATATGTTAGGTTTTGATTTGATCTCTGGTGCAACTTTTGAAGGCGAAAGAAACCTACCAGAATATGCAACAACTGATGCACAAGATTGAGAGCGGGTAAGAGCTGTGTGTATCGCAAGCATTGCTCCTTGAGAAAATCCAACTAAAGAAAATTGTGTATCTTTTAAATTAAGCTCTTTCAATTTTGTATCAATAAAATGATTTACTATTGATGCAGCATTTTTTACCCCATTATATAGCGCTTCTTCACTACGATCTTCCAAGCTGAACCATTGATAACCATCACCCATTTCTCTTTCAAACGGAGCATTGGGTGCTACAAAACATGAATCGGGCAAAGATTTGCTCATAACTTTAGCAAGATGAATGAAATTATCGCCACTTGAGCCCCAGCCATGTAAACAAATAATCAAATTTTTCTTATTTCCATCTGCACAAATTTCTGGACCTTTAAGTTTAATCATTTCTTTTCTTTTTGTGTCTATACTTTTATTTAACACTGATTTTCAAATTTGTAAAAACTATATTGAATGCCTTTTTTATTAAAAGAGAAAAGGAAACCACGCTAATTGCTTGTGCAAGGATTTATTTAGATATATATTTCAGTTTATTTAATAAGGACTATGAACATTGATGATAAAGTAGTTTTTAGGATTTATAAACCAACAAGAATCGCAACACAGTCTGGTTTAGGTAATACACGTTTTTGGCACCTAAAAATTGAACCTGATTCCTACTACATTGAACCTTTGATGGGGTGGGTTGGCTCAAAAAATCCAAAAAAACAGATTGTATTAAAGTTTGATTCCCTTGAAAAAGCAGTATTCTACGCAAGAAAACGCAACGTTAAATACATAATTGAAATACCAAAAGATGTTAAGAGGCATCCAAAATCTTATGCGAGTAATTTCATATCAAAGTAAGTTTTATTGTGGTGTAGTAGTTTATGCTGAGATACTGCACATAACTGTACGAACATTGTGATTTCAGGTAGCTCATAGACTAAACGAAAAACTCCTTGACAAACTCCGCCAGCCCCTTTATTATGATAACAAGGGTATTTCTGACTCAAAACTTGTTTTTGACCTGCAGGCTCAATGACAAAATTCAGTAAAAAACTCAGGGTATTTTTTGGCGGATTACATAAAATTATGGCGGCTGCATGTCTTTTAAATTTTTTCTACATTCAGCCAAATCGCGCTTATTTTAAGCGTTAGCACATTATTACAGCGCCACTTACAGTAATAGAGAGTCAAAACCAGTTACTCGGAGGTTTATTTGCCTTTTTTTCGCTTGGTAAATTTCTTAAATATTTATAGCTAAACTGGATCCCAGTGCAAGGCTACTTGGATGACAGGAAAGGGGTACTATAGCTAACCCAAGCAATACCGCCGCGGCGCTAACGAGTAGCGATATGACGGTTGTCAGTAAACCTAAGTCACTTTAGCTATGGCAAGACAGATTTTGCTCAAGAAGTGCTGAAACTATATATATAGAATTATTTTAGCCTTAGTATTTAAGCGTTTTGTATCTGCTGTAATGACTTCACTTCCAGCTTGCTATTCTTTACATATTGAATTGCAAGTACTAATGCTTTACTTCCAGAAGCTGTGGTGCTGTAAGCTATATTTTGCAAAATAGCAGTTCTGCGAATATCTTTACTGTCTGAGACTGATTTTACACCTTTTGAAGTATTGATCACTAGATTTACTTTTCCATCTTTGAGCATATCAACTATGTGGGGTCTGCCTTCTCTCACTTTATTTACAGCTTTTGCAGCAATGCCGTTATTGTTCAGATAAGAAGCTGTGCCTTTGGTGGCATATATTTCAAAACTCAGTTCTTTCAACATTCGTGCAACTGGCAGTATATACTCTTTATCATCATCTTTTACTGAAATCAAAGCTCTTCCCTCTGTTGGTAACTTATATCCTGCAGCCATGTGCGCTTTTGCAAGTGCAGCTTCAAAGGATGAGTCGATTCCCATCACTTCTCCTGTTGACTTCATTTCGGGGCCAAGTAGAGTGTCAATTCCCGAAAAACGTGTAAATGGAAAAACAGCAGCTTTAACTGCAAAGTGATCGAGAGATTTTTTTTCTTGGTCCAATTTTTTGCCTAAAATAACTTGAGTAGCAAGCTTTGCGATAGGAATATTAATTACCTTGGAAATAAAAGGCACGGTTCGACTAGCTCGTAAATTTACTTCAAGTATGTATACATCACTAGACCTCTTGCATAACTTGATTTCTGAAGGCAATTTTGTCGTCAAAGCTTGTCTGCGCTCCTCAAATACATTCGAGTATTCTGTGGTGCTCATCTGCACTTTTCCTAAAAATTTCTCATCACAAACAGATTCTGTAAGAGGTCTATTCTCTTGAACAGCAAATTGAATGTTTATCAGACCTTTCACTTCTAGTGCAAGAGCTATTCTCTCAGTTTGTAGCTCGATCTCTTTTATAACTTCGTCACTCAATGTATTTGTCGGTATTGAGCATGTTGAATCACCAGAATGAATACCAGCTTCTTCAATGTGCTCCATAATTGCCGCAATGAAAACTTTTTCTCCATCACATATAGCATCAACATCAATCTCAACTGCATTAACTAAGAATTTATCAAGTAACAGCGACCCATGTTCGAAAATTTTAGTTTGAGTTTGATCCAGGACATATTCTTTAAAGCTCTCAATATCGTGCTTGATCGACATGGATTGACCACCCAAGACGTAGGACGGCCTGACTACTAATGGAAACCCCACCTTTTTTGCGTTGATTAACGCTTCTTCCACTGAATGACAGATAGAATTTTCAGGTTGTTTCAAATTAAGTTGCAAAGCGAGGTTTTTAAACCTCATACGGTCTTCTGCAAGGTCAATAGAGTCAAAAGATGTACCCAAGATATTGAAACCTCTTTCATTTAGTACTTTAGCTAACTTTAAAGGTGTTTGACCACCTATTTGAACTATTACACCTACTAGTGTGCCATTTTCTTGCTCTTTACTTAGTATTTCAAGCACATCCTCTACGATCAATGGAGCGAAATACAAACGATCAGCAGTATCATAATCAGTTGAAACAGTTTCGGGATTACAGTTAATCATTATTGTTTCATATCCCATTTCTTTGGCAGCGGAAACTGCATGCACGCATGCGTAGTCAAACTCAATACCCTGACCAATACGGTTTGGTCCACTACCTAAAATGACAACTTTTTTTCTATTGGAGATGTTTGCTTCACATTCTGGTTTTCCACTCTCATAACAGCCATACATATAAGCAGTGCTCGATTCAAATTCGGCTGCACACGTGTCTACGCGTTTATAAACTTGCTTAATGCCAAATCTTTTCCTTATTTCTTCGATTTGTTCGACTCGATCTGCAGCGCGTGACGCTCCAGTGTCAGCTACTTGGATGACATCGGGGGACTCTGGGATGACAGGAGTGGATTGATTACTTAATTTTGCCAATCTTGCATCTGAAAACCCCATTTTTTTTAGTTCTAATATTTCATATGCAGTCTCAGGAAGGCCATTTTTCTTGATTTTTTGCTCAGTTGAGATAATTTGCTGTATGTTTTGCAAAAACCATAAATCATACCCTGTAATTGAATTTATTTCTTCTATGCTAATTCCGTGGCGCATTGCGTCAGCAGCAATCAGCAATCTGTTTGGTAGCAATTTTGCTAATTGAGATTTAACATCTGTGCCTTCAGAAAACACTTCGTCAAGTCCTGTGAGACCAGTTTCAAGTGAGCGGAAAGCTTTCTGTAGTGACTCATTAAAAGTGCGGCCTATAGACATTACTTCTCCCACTGATTTCATGGAAGTTGACAGTTCACAATTCGTCCCCTTAAATTTTTCGAATTCAAAACGAGGAACTTTAGTGACAATATAATCAACCACCGGTTCAAATGCAGCAGGTATAACTGGCGCGCAATCGTTGCGTATTTCATCAAGTGAATAGCCAACAGCAAGTTTGGTTGCAACTTTTGCTATAGGATAACCTGTTGCTTTTGAGGCAAGTGCAGAAGAGCGAGAAACTCTTGGATTCATTTCAATCACAACTAGGCTTCCATCTTCTTTAGGATTAACTGCAAATTGGACATTTGCACCGCCTGCACTAATATCAATTTCTCTCAGCACTGCTATAGATGCATTTCTCATTTGTTGGTATTCTGCATCCCGTAGAGTCAAAGCAGGAGCAACAGTAATGCTATCACCTGTATGAACTCCCATAGGATCAACATTTTCTATTGAACAGACTATTATGCAGTTATCTTTGCAATCACGGATAACTTCCATTTCGTATTCTTTCCAGCCGATAATGGATTCATCTATCTGAACTTCATTTATCGGCGAAGTTTTCAGAGCGTTATCTGCAATATTGAAAAACTCCCCTTTATTGTATGCTATACCACTACCTGCACCGCCAAGAGTGAACGATGAACGGATGATTGCAGGTAATCCAACATAATCTAGAGCTTCTTTTATTTGTTCTTGATT
Organism: Wolbachia endosymbiont of Cantharis cryptica; assembly: GCF_964277405.1. GTDB lineage: Bacteria > Pseudomonadota > Alphaproteobacteria > Rickettsiales > Anaplasmataceae > Wolbachia. The sequence continues at coordinate 910,875 of NZ_OZ195521.1, forward strand.
TTTTATAATGATACTCTTAGGGTATTTTAGCCCTATTTTATCCATGGATTGGCGAAATAATTCTCTATCTTCCGCTTTTCTAATTGCTTCTCTATTTACACCAATTAGCTTTACGTTATATGTATCCAACACTCCATCATCTGCAAGTTTCATTGCGCAATTCAAAGCAGTTTGCCCGCCCATTGTTGGCAATATTGCATCTGGCTTCTCCTTAATTATGATCTTTTCTATGATTTCAGGCAGCACAGGCTCAATATACGTTGCATCAGAAAACTCAGGGTCTGTCATTATAGTTGCAGGATTGGAATTAACCAAAATGACTTTATAACCTTCGCTCTTTAATACCTTGCAACTCTGAGTTCCAGAATAATCAAACTCACATGCCTGACCTATAACTATTGGACCTGCTCCTATTACTAATATAGATTCTATATCTGTGCGTTTTGGCATAATTACAATAATGATTTCTACTTAAGTAATGTTACCAATCTTTCCTATACATGTGAATTTTTATTAGGCTTACGAGTTATACAGCCAATTACTTTTAGGCTTAACGACTATTAGATAGGCACTATGGTTATATAGCTGGCATAAATTAGATCTCCCTACGTCATACCGCGGCGGTATCCCATAGATTCCGCTAACAAGTAGCGGGATGACGGTTTCTCAAATCGTCGTTAGCTATATGTAATTTATTCAAGAGATTTGCTTAATAGTAAGATTTCTCCTGACACGCTGCAATCTTCAGAAGCTAATTCTACGAATTTGTCTGTTAGTTTATCAGGTAACGCTAATTCAGATCCAGGAAATGCTTGCTTATACATTTCACTATCGACAGGTCCTTCTGAATATACAGCATTTACGCATAATTTTGTATGTTTTGTCTCAGATGCATATATCTTCACCATTATTTCTAGTGCAGCTTTGCTTGCGGCATAAGGTGCCCGATATGGATAAGAAGAAGGAGAAAGTGTCACTTCTGAGGTCATAAATATCACTCTTCCAGAATTAGATTTTTTTAGTACTGGATCTAAATTTTTTAGTAAGTACCAATTGGCAGTAAAATTTGTATTCATTACATTCTGTAGCTCTTCAAGCTCGCAGTCATGAACAGAGTTCAATTTACCTAAAATTCCAGTACACGCAACTAATATATCCAGCGCTCCAGATTCTGATAATTTCAGGCTTTCTACCATGTTTGCCAGTATCTTTACATTCTCAAAGTCTAAAAGATCAAGCTGAATTAGTTTTACAGAGCCTTCCTTGAATTCTTCAAACTCCTCAATTTCATTATAGAGTGGTTTGAGGTTATCAATAGACCTTGAAATTAAAATTACATATGCACCTTCCCTTACAAACCTTTTTGCAACAGCAGATCCTATTCCACCTGAAGCCCCGGTAATTAAAGCTATTTTGCCTTCTAACTTACCCATTTCTTTCTCCTTAGCGAGATCCATTAAAATACTTTAGCTGAAAATTGAACTTTGCTCCATATATAAAAATCAAACTCACCATATAAAAAAATAGTAATGACACTACTACGCCGCCTAAACTTCCATATATCAAATCCAGTTGGTCAAAGGAAGCTTTTAAGTATTGCTTAAAAGCTGAAGCAGAAATTGTCCAAAGCATAACAGCTACACAAGATCCAGGAAGCACATCTGATAAATTTTGTTTTATATTTGGCAACATAAAATATAGCCAAGAGACTACTGTGAAAAGTACAAATTCAATTAGGAGGTATTTAGTATAACTTAGTCCATGATAGGAAAAATCAATTAGCATTGGCACTAATGTAGAGGACACTATAGTCAGAGTTATAATAAACGTAATTACTAAAAATTGTAATATGCTTAGTACTCTTCTTAGTATATAAGGTGGCGAAACCGGAATTTTATAGGCCTTATTCAATATCGTTCTAAACCCTTCAATCGTCGATGAGGCAGTCCAAATAGCTCCCACAATTGCTAAAGTTAATAAACTTTGTGGCGGGCCTGATATTATCTCCCTAATACGCGGCATTAAAGATGCTAAAATTTCCTGTGGCATGTTATCAATTATAAATGTCCAGCCGATGTTATATTGGTCTAAGAAATTTGCAAATGTTGATGCCAAAGCCATTAAAACGATGAGAAAAGGAAATATTGACAACAGGATTAAAAACGATAGATATCCTGCATGCTCCATCCCGTCATTATAAATCGTGTCAATCAAAGCACGATAAAGACAATAAACGATACTGTAAAACTTCTGTAGCAACGTATTCACTGTAATATAAACAAACCAAGTAGGATATTCTAAATGAAATAAAATATATTTTTAAGTAAAAAACCCTTTCTGAGAATTTTTTGTATTATCGTTTTTTTATTATTTTAAGCCCTTAGAACCTGTTTAAAATCTCGAAAGGATAAGGTAAAATAGGGGTAGATTAAGAATGAGGTATATCTATGCGAAAAAGTTATCCAAGTGATATAAGTCGAGAGCAATTTGAAAAAATCAAACCAATTCTGGAGAGTAGCAGGAGGAAAACAAAACCAAGAAAACTTGATTTATATGATGTATTTTGTACAGTATTATACGTCCTAAAAAGTGGTTGCCAGTGGAGGATGTTGCCAAAAGATTTTCCAAGGTGGGAGAGCATATATTATTATTTTCAAATGTGGAATAAAAAGGATGGAGAAGAACCAAGTTTGTTGGAATTAGTCTTAAAAAAAATTAGTTGGAGAGGTCCGTATCAACAATGGTCGGAAAGAGAAAACCAGTTTCTGCATAATTGATGCTCAAAGCGTTAAAAACGCAGATACTGCTGAAAGAAAGGGTTATGATGCAGGTAAAAAGATTTCAGGTATAAAGCGTCATATCGCAGTTGATACACAGGGCTTGCCACATGCAATTCATATAACAACGGCAGAAGCAACTGATCGTAGCAGTGCTGTAAAAATGGTGGGAAATGCTAAAGAAAACCTCTCTGAAGTCAAAAATATACTCGTTGATGCTGGCTATACAGGAGAAAATTTTGCAACACAAATAAAAGTAACTATTGGTGCAGCTGTTGAGGTAATAAAACGAAGCGAATTACATACCTTTGCTGTATTGCCAAAAAGATGGGTTGTTGAGCGGTCTTTTGCTTGGTTGGAAAAATGCAGGCGATTGTGGAAAAACTGTGAGCGAAAACTCAATACTAGCCTACAAATGGTCGTTCTTTCCTTCGTTTCTCTCTTATTGCGAAGATTTTAAACAGGTTCTAAGAACCTGTTCATAATCTCAAAAAAGTGATAAACTGTGAGATGATATATATGAATAAGAATATATGAGAAATTTATACCCAAGTGACATAAGTCGAGAACAATTTCATACCAATTCTGGAGAGTAGCAGGAAGAAAACAAAACCAAGAAAACTTGATTTGTATGATGTGTTTTGTGCAGTGCTGTACGTCCTAAAAAGTGGCTGCCAGTCTGCCAAAAGATTTTCCAAAATGGCGAAGTTGTTACGACTATTTTAAAAAATGGAGTGAAAAACCAAGCGAAGATACAGAAAGTACTTTGGAACGTGTATTAAAAAAAATTAGTTGGAGTGACCTTACCCAGAAAAAGTAGAGAGGAAGTTAAGCCATTTTTGAAGTAAAATAAAACATGATTATGAGGGCTTATTATGGTAAAGAACAGAAAAAATTACACAGTGGAATTTAAATTAGAGGCAATAAAGTTGGTAAAGGAAACGGGGCAGTCAGCAAGCAAAATAGCTAAAGATTTAGGAATAGATAACAGTACACTAAGTGACTGGATAAAAAAATATAACGAAAAAGGATCAATAGAAGAAGCATTTCCTGGTAAGGGAAAGTTGGCACCATGTGATAAAGAAAAGTTTGAATTAAAGAAAGAACTAACAAGAGTTACTAGAGAAAGAGACATTTAAAAAAAAGCCCTGGGATATTTTGCAAGTCACAAAGAGTAAAATATTTATTTATCAAAAAGCATGGAAACTACTATAAAGTACAGGAGTTATGCAGGATTTTGAAAGTATCTGCTAGCGGCTACTACAAATGGACTAGTAAGAAGAAAAGCAGCAAAGAATTAACAAGGGAGCAGCTTCTAGCAGACATTCAAAAAATATACCAAGCATCTAATTGTAGATATGGGGCACCTAAGATTCATGCTGAACTAAAGGCTTTAGGTAAAAATTGCAACATCAAAACAGTGCAGGATATCATGCAAAAAAATGGTATTCAAGCTAGACTGAGGCGAAGATTCAAAAGCAAAAAACAGCAGACTGACAATAGGGTTATAACTCCCAATATATTGGACCAAAACTTTACTACTAGTCAGCCAAATAAAGTATGGGTAACTGATATTACATACATAAAAACTAAGGATGGATGGCTATATTTGGCAGCAATAATTGATCTATATTCACGTATGGTAGTTGGCTGGTCAATGAGTAGTACAATAACTAAGCGATTAGTTATAGATGCTTTATTGATGGCTGTTGATAAGCGCAAACCAGCCAAAGATCTGCTATTTCATAGTGATCAAGGTTCACAATATACCTCTAAAAATTATCAGTTTTTGCTGAACACAAAAAACATCATTTCCAGCATGAGTCACACAGGCTGTTGTTATGACAACTCTGTTGTTGAAAGCTTTTTCAGCTCACTCAAACGGGAGCTTCTTATTGATACTTCGCAACACTCTGCTCAGCAAACTAGAACTGCTATATTTGAGTACATAGAAATTTTTTATAACAAACAGCGTAGACATTCTACTATTAATTATTGCATTCCTGAGAAATTTGATTCATCATTTTCATAATAAAAATGGCTTAACTTCCTCTCTACTTTTTCTGGGTAAGGTCAATAGGTTTCCATTATTAACTCTTGCCTGATTTCTTCCAGGTACTTTTCCGCTCCCTCTTCTTCGATCTTTTCAAATGTGATGCCGTCTATTCCTGCTGCACCTCCATTCTTTTTGGCTATTTCATAGGATATCTTCAGCGTTTCCGGTTTACATACATGTACGTATATTCCCCAAAATCGCCATTGTTTTTCGGCCTTCGCTTTTGCGTATATTCTCCTCCTTAGTTCCTGCAGTTTTATGGATTCTTTTATCATTCTATCCTTGCCTCACTTTCGTTAGAGAAATTCTATCAGCAGGGTATCTTCGCTCTTCTGGTATTACCCAGTTTCTTTGCTACTACATACCCCTCCGCCATCTTCTCGTCTTCCATCTCTTTCCCATTTATGGTTATAAGATGTACCTTGCTCCAGTCATTTCTGCTCTGGGACGAGGAAGACTTCTCCAGTTGCTTTCATTTGTCCTTGTTACCATGCTGCCACTATCACCCCGCTAAGATCCAGTACTGTTCCATTCAGCTTTCAGTACTCGATTCTGCTTTCGCTGTTCTTCCACCAGCTCAGCTCTTAGGTTCTTTGGTGTGTCGAGGCTACCTATGTGTTCGCTTTCGCTGCGGCCTGATAACTCGCTCACCACCCTATAGATGGCTTTGTCAGTAGGCTTCAACATTTCTGGTTTCCCATTATGCTGCTCTCAAGCTATAGGGGTCTGACTTTTCCCCTAGCAGGTCTGTCTCCTGCTGAACAAATGTGCCTTGTCTGGACACACAAAAGAAACACCACCTTTCTTTTGTGCTCTCTAACTCCTCTACTTTGCTTTTTGTAAATTTTGGCAACTCAATGAAGACAAATTGAAAATCTTTTAAGTAATGTCCATTGGTTTTTATGTCACGTATATTATGAGTAGAAATATACTCAACCTCCGAAGGAAATAGCAATAAAGAAGACTTTCTTTAAATCAATGTAGTTGCCAGATTGTCTTGAGTAGGCTTTAGCAGCATACAGTTGAGCACGTTTCTCAAAGCCTTTATCACGAGCCAGTTGCATTTCAATCACAAACCTATTACCAATAGAATCTTTGCAGAGAACATCAATAATGCTCTGTTTATCAGAGGCAATTTCAGGGTCCATGATGGTGCTTAAGAACTCTACTTCTTGTATTGCATTTACCTCAGCAAATCCTAAGATATCGTTCAAAAAGTGGATAAGGATATTCTTATTTTTTTCAGTGCCAAATATTTTTTTGAAGGTCAAATCTAGCTTTGGATCAAGAAATTTTGAAATGGCCATAGCAAGAGCGCTTAAAAAATATTAACAATTATACACTATTATTAACAATTATTCAACCTTATTTTTGAAGATAGCTAGTTTCTGTATTTACTTTTATTTGAAGAAAGCTCAAATAAAAGATCGTGTTTTGCTAAAAATCACAGAATGCAGTCTAACAGTGAATGGTTACTGTTTATTCTATAAACTTTTTTACCATGCTAAATTTTAAGCCACGAACAAAATCTTTAATACTACAAGAATTTCTTCCTTCCATTTGTACAACCTTAGGAATTAAAGTGCCGCTTTCCAAACTTATGTGCATATTATCATTAATAATCTCACCTTGTCCTGAAGTTAAAGAAGCATCTACTTCAAAGTCAGCATCAAGTATCCTAACACGTTTATTCTCTATCTTGACAAACGCCTTGGGATAAAACGCTTTAACTTTCCTATAAGCAACTTCACAAGCATCGCTTGCATAAATTTTATAGTCTTCTATTTTGTCAGCATAGCACGCATTGTCATCGCTTTGTTCTAAGGGAACCTGTTTTTCAATTTGATTTAACACTTCCATCAGTAAATCACTACCTAGCTCAGACAATTTATCATGCAACGTTTTATAATTGTCATTTTTTTCAATTAGAAATTTTTTCTGTTTTAAAATAGGGCCACAATCTAATTCTTCATTCAATTGCATAATGCTAACCCCAGTTTCTTGATCTCCTGCTAAAATCGCGTGCTGTATCGGAGCTGCACCACGCCATCTAGGCAGCAGTGAAGGATGAATATTAATACAACCATATTTTGGAATATTCAAAATTTCTCTTGGAAGTACCAATCCATACGCAGCAACAACTGCAACGTCTGGTTTGGAATTTCTAAATTTTTCTTGCTCTACCAAAGATTTTAGAGAAGTAGGAGTGCATACCTCTATATCATTTTCTTCAGCAATACCATGTATTGGAGATTTTGTCAGTTTTTGCCCACGCCCTGAAGGTTTTGGAGCCTTGGTATATACTGCTATTATTTCATTCTGTGATTTCAACAGTAAGTTTAGCGCACTAACAGCAAATTCCGGTGACCCCATAAAAACAACTCTCATGCTGCTAAATGTTTTTGCCTGAGGAAATCAAGAATTCTCTGCTAATTTACCACTTACAGCTTCTACTAATTTGGCAAAATCATCTTTATAATTAACAGCCATTTCAGAAAGAATTTTTCTATTTAAATCAATTCCAACAAGTGTAAGGCCATGTATAAATCTACCATAAGTAAGCCCATACTTTCTTACTGCTGCATTAATACGTATTATCCACAAACTGCGAAAATCACGCTTGCGATTTCTTCTGTCTCTGTAAGCATATTGCAATGCTTTTTCAACCCGTTGTAATGCAATTCTATAACAACTTTTTGCACGTCCTCTGTAACCCTTTGCCAGGTTCAATATTTTTTTATGACGAGCATGAGTAGTGACTCCACGTTTTACCCGAGCCATTCTATTTTACCTCCATTTTTTAAATACCATAAGGCATATAAAGCTTAACTATACGCGAGTCAGATTTACCAAGAATTGTCGTACCGCGCTGATTACGAATATTAGATTTGCTCCTCTTTATCATGCCATGCCTTTTGCCTGACTGAGTAGAAATGACTTTACCCTTAGCTGTAAGGCGAAAGCGCTTTTTAACAGAAGATTTGGTTTTCAATTTCATTTTCTTTATATTCCAAACAAATTTACAAACATTACTATCGAATTCTTTAGTAGTAATTAGTTAGTAGTATAAATAATTTTATTAAAGAATCAAATAGTATGCAACCCACAAGTTGCAATATAACTATAATATGCAACCTAAAACTGCAATACAACCTAAAATTGTATATCAAAGGAGATGATATGAATTGTTATTGCTTGGTTGGAAGCATGAGAAGATAATCACTTCTCAGAGTGGATAGGTGGCAGGTTGAATTTTTTTGTGAGGCCCCATTTTGCTTTATATACAATAATGGGATTAGACCTCGTAAAGGAGATTATCCGCCCCTGCCACCGGAAACCATCGTGCGGCCCATAAAATTTGGTGACCGCGTATAGGAGAATGGTCTAACCGGCAATATTCTACTCTGATATTTTGTAGTATTCAATAAGAGGAAAAATTTATGCGTCACATAGGTGTAGATTTACATACTAACAGTTTTACTGTTTGCTACTTAGAAACAGGAAAGCAAGAATATATTCGCACATTTCGCTTACAGGATTTGGACAATTTTGTCGAGAATCTTAAATCAGAAGATGAAATAGCTTTCGAAGCTACGGGTAACAGCTGTTTCTTTTATGATGCAGTTTCATCTTACGTTAAGCGCGTGGTGATAGTTGCACCCTGGCAATTTAAAGTGATTCGTCACTCTGTAAAGAAAACAGACAGGCATGATGCAAGAGCTATTGCTTTCTTTCTAAGCAAGGATATGTTGCCTGAAGCAAGATGTAAAAGCAAACAATGCCAGCAGTTAGCTTCTCTTCTTCGAACAAGAGAGCAGTTAGTAAAATCACAAGTATCTCTAATTAATAAAATGCACGGTCTTTTTAATTATCATGGAATAAAAATTAAGAAGGAGACACTGATAACTAAAGCTGGATTTGAGCGTTCTATTCAAAAGCATAATTGGGACTATATAGAAAAGATAGAGATTGAAGTAATTAACTGTCAATTGGAAGCTATTCGAGAAAATCTCAAGAAGCTAAAAGAAGAAATTATTGCTTTTGCTAAACAACTTCCTGGGTTTAATAATATTATCAGTATTAAAGGTATTGGTGCAATTTCTGCAGCGGTTTTTATCACGACAATTGGTGACATTAATGATTTTAGTAATCCTGAAAAACTTACTGCTTATTTCGGAGTTGTACCATCAGTTTCTCAATCTAATCAGCAATGTACTATTGGAAGAATTACCAAACATGGGTCAAAAACGGCACGAACTTCTTTAGTACAGTGTACCTGGATTGCTATACGGTATAGCCCTTACTTAAGAAGTTTTTACGAGCATGTGAAAAAGAAGCGTGGTTCTGCTAAGGCTATTATTGCAACTGCTAGAAAGTTTCTAACAACAATTTTCTATACGCTTAAAAATAATTGGATTTTTGAAGATTTCACAAAATTTGAATTTTCTATTGGACAATAATCGTGAAGGAAAATATGACACCTTAGTTTTTATAAGCTAATGAATAGACTTCTTTCAAAATTCACGTAAGGAGCTCAAAATTGTGGATAGCAGCAATCAAATTAAATCTTAAACCAAAACGTTTTCGTCGGTTTCTATATCTATCGGAAATGATTTTAAACCTTTTTAATAAGCCAATTACGTTTTCAACAATTGCCCTTTGGCTCATAAGTGTTCTGTTCTCTTTTTTTTGTTCTTTGCTTAACGGATTCTTTTTCGTTTTCCTGTGAGGTAATACAACATTTTTATGTATTTTTTGCATTCCTCTGTAGCCGGCATCAGCTAAGATTTTAGTTTCCGGCAATATTGCTACCTTTGATTCCCTAAATATCCGAAAATCGTGTTTCCTACCTTTCGAGAAAGATGTACATATTACTTTTTTACTCTTCTTCTCTGCTACTACTTGCGTTTTTATAGTATGCCTTTTTTTCTTTCCAGAGTAGAAGCATTTTTGCTTTTTTTTGGCCTCTCTACTGGTGTTTCAGTTCCATCTATTACCAAAACTTCATATTCTACATTACCCTTTAATAGCTCTTTTTTTCCCGGTAATGAAAAATCTGGATGTTTTATTAGCGTGTCTTCTACCCATCTTATTATTTTGAAACAGTTACTTTCACTCATGCCATAACTTTGACCAATGTGGAAATACGTTCGATATTCCCTCATATATTCTAATGCCATAAGCAACCTATCTTCTACGCAAAGTTTGCTTTTTCTTCCACTTCTAGCTTTTTTTCTTTTATCCTCCTCATCCAAAATTTCCACCATTCGCTTAAATGTTCCCTTTTTTTCCCCTGTTAAGCGCCTAAATTTCTTTCCTTCCAACTTTTCTATTTCTTTATATCTCATACCTTAAAATATCTGATTTTATACTTCTTTTCCCTTGTTTGCCAATTTTGAAAGAAGTCTAATATGTGCATAAGTACTTAAAATATGTGGGGACGTACTTACACACATATTCATTAGCTACATTAATTTAAAAAAGATTAATTAAAAGCTTAGTGTTTTTGTTGCCGATGAAACAACTTTTGATTGAATCAGATGGCATAGTAATAAATAAAAAATTGTATTAAAGCTGAATTTTATATCAGAAAATGTTTTGGGTAATACAAAAAATCATTATTGACTTTTATGCAATTAGAGAACTGCTAGTCAATTCCTGACAACTACTTTTTATAACTTAAAAACAACTGAATTTTTGAAGATTTTACAAAAATTTGAATTTTTTACTAGACAACAATCATAGGAGCTTAAATGTAATTACGCCCAATATATGTGTTATACCTTCTTTATTCCCAAGTGGCAACAATACTTGCCTCATTTTAACACTTTCACTTTCTTCCTCTTCATGAATCGGGCACTTACTATCTACTACAGCATCAAGTTTATCAATAACTGCATCTATTTTATATAGTCGCAAAAATGGTGCATCAATTGCATATTTACTATCAATGCACATTTTTTTCTCAAAACCATAGAATTCAACAGCCTTTTCTCCTGCATTTTCACAAACATAACCCTGATCCTTGACTTCAATGACAAAACAGTGCTGCCATGACTCCATTATTTCAGCAGTGTCTATTTCGTGTCTTTCTGGCCAGTCTCTGTCTGATCCTTTTATGTCACTCCAGTGCTGAGTCACTACATTTGCTATTCTTCTTTCTTTGCCTGCATAAATTTCCATTCCAACGTCCACATACAAAACATAGATATAAGCTGAATTTACTGTGAATGTATTGATTTTTTCTTAACCGCAAGGCGCATATTACGAGAATTCCCACACTGCTTTTCTTGATACAAATACTTTTTTAACCATTCCTTAACGTGAGTTTACACTTTCTTGCCCAGCTATGTGTAATATATATTCGCACATGCTTATGATTGTTCGTTGCTGTTCTCGTTGTTTATTTTACTAATTAAATAGTCTCTTAAGTTGGTAAGTTCTTGCAAAAAATCCTTTGAATCACGATTGATTTTTATATCATTATCAAATTCTTTTTGTACTCCTTTTATTGTATACCCTTTATCATATAGCATGTATTTTACTTTCTTTATGGCCTCTATACACTTATGATCATATAGCCTTCTTCCTTTGCGCTTTGTAGGTTTAATTTGATGAAATTGACTCTCCCAAAATCTTAAAACATGCCGTTGTAAATGTAGCTCTTTAGCTACTTCTCCAATTGTGTGGAATAATTTTTCCTTATTCATTGATTATTTATTAATTTTTTTACCACTTTTGAAGGCCTAAAAGAAATTGAATTCCTTGCCTGAATCACCACTTTTTTTGATGTATTTGGTATATTTCCTGGCCTTTCCTTCTTTTTTTTAACCAAGAATGTTCCAAATGACGATATTTTCACTACTCCATCCTTTGCTAGACTCATCTTTATCTCATCCAATATATCGTCTATTATCGCAGCAGAGTCTTCCTTTGATAATCCTATTTCTTGGTTGATATTTTCAGCTATTGTTGCCTTAGTTACTGTTATATCTTTCGTTGTAACGTAATCCATAATTTGGTAATTATTACAATATGCAAATATAATATAGCAATTGACTCAAGGTTCAGCTACTTTATTTTTTAGCTTCTGTAGCATAATTTAAAATACTAGCAATTGCCAGCATTGCAAATATTGCAAAAAGCGCCATTTTATGATCCGTAAAAAGTGCTAACATTGACACTATAATTCCGCTGACAATAAACATAAACCCATTGATAATGGATGATGATGTGCTAATGTATTTTCGTTTCACAATTTCACTGCCAACAGTAAAATTAAGCATATGTCCTCCTGCAGCAAAACCAAACATTAACATACAAAAGTATACGGTATGAACTGTTAAATGGCTGTATGATAAAATAACAATCGAAAAGCCTTGTAACAGAGCAAAAGCAGAGATTACATGCCTTCTATTTTTAAATAAGTTTGAGATTCGATCTGCAACTGGAGCACCAACTGCAAGACCAAGCCATAGTATTGCGGTTGCTACACCTGACTCCATTGCATCGAGTTCTGAGTTGCTCAGTAACCTTGGAGCCCACAAGGTATTGAGTGCTAAAAATGTTCCAAAAGTAATAGCACCTACTATTGAGGTTATCCAGATATCTCTTAATTTTAGCACTGTTAATATAGAGCACATTACTGTTTTTATAGAGCTTTGTATTGTGCGCTTTTCTGAACTGCTTTTCGAAAGTGTGTTTGGATAAAAAAACACAAGTACAAATATCAACACACCAAACAGTGTTATGCATACAATCAGATTTTTCCAATATGCACCTTCGGCAAGCAAGCTAGAGAACAATATTTGAATTATCAGTGCAGAAAGGCTTGAAATTGTCTGCACTAGTGAGAACATCAATCCAAATTGGGCAACGGGAAAACACATGCTACTTATATGAGCAGCACCAATAAAACCAAATGATGCTCCAGTTGCAATCAACACTTGAGATAAAATCAGATGAGCAAAATCGTTACTGCTCACAAGAACAAGAAATCCGAGGATTATAGTTAATAATGAGAAAGAATAAATTTTTTTACTGGAAAAAACATTAAACATCGCTCCACTAAAAAATTGCAAAATAGCGAAAGTCCAAGTATATGCTGAATTAGCCAGTGCAACTTGCGTGATTGTGAGCCCAAGTTCTTTTTCAAGATTTACACTTATAAAGGTATAAATTATCTGCATATTGCTGAATATAACAACCAAGTTGCTAATCAGCCAAATGAACCAAGCTTTAGCTCTGCCTTCCATAAGATTTATTTTTAAAGTAGCTTATTGATAACTTAACACTAAGTCTTTTTTTATGCTATTGTTTCCTGAATAAGTGCTGGACTTGACTTCCTTTAGCTTTATTATATAATTAAAAAATTTTTCAAGGCTAGTAATATGCGCCCACCATCTCAATATAAGAAATTCAGAAATATATTTGAAAAGTTAATCAGTGATATCAATTCTGATCAGGGTAGCTCAATTGAAATCATCGATGAGATAAAAAAAGAATTAAAAAAAGAACTTCCTTCTATATATGAAGAATGGGAAAATAGTGGGTTTGACGTAAATTTTAAGTTTAAATTACAAATTCCTGCAATAAATATTACAGAAACAACATTATTGCATTTGGCTGTTTTAGAGCAAAGCATCCCATGTACGTCAGTAATTCGTTACTTATTGAATACAGGGGCTAATCCAAATTTACAGGATTCGGATAATAAAACTCCATTGTATATGGCTGCTGTTACTAGCGGAGATAAAAATAAGGAAATAGTAAAGCTATTGCTTGAAAGAGGAGCAGATCCAAATATAGCAGAGTCTTATGGGCAAACCCCATTACATGTAGCTTGCACGTTTTGCGGTGATGAAGGTTTTAACGTAGAAACAATAAAACTTCTGCTAAAAAGTGGAGCGGATATTAATAAAGAAGATAATAAAAGAAATACCCCTTTACACCAACTCATTGACACGTCTATTGGAATATCCGAAAATTCAACAGCCTATCTGGAAGAACAAAGCTTAGAATTAGTAAAGCTTTTTGTAGAACATGGCGCAAGTATTTATACTAAAAATAAGAGTCATAAAACTCCTAAAGGTCTCATTGAACTCCAACGTCTTAGTACTTTTCCCATGAATAGAAAGTTGGCATGTTCTATAGAGCAATTTCTAGAAGAACAAGAATCCTCAAGAGAATACCATGGAAAGCTACTCGAATTATTAGAGCAAACTAAGGACCTCAAGTTCCTTACTGAAATGATAACAGAAAATGGAGTAATGAGTGTAAAAGGTATTCAAATATGTAGCCAAGCAATACCTAAAATACTTGGAATATCAGGTATAGAAATTGCCGTTAAAGGTACTATTGTCGAAGGTGAGATTGAAAAAGGGTTTTCTCATGGAACAGGGTGGCCTGTTGTTGATGTTGAAGGTAATCCTCTGAAATATCATGATTTATTTAATAGGCTTGTTTCTTTCTTTGAAAAAAATTCTGTAATTAAAAATCTGCAACGTCCAAAACCAGAGTTACTGGGGTGGAAAGTGCCTAATTACGTTATCTCTAACCTAGAAGCTATAAAACAAGAATTTTGGGGTGATGAGATAGTTGATAGTATACCCGAAGCAGAAAAAGAGGAGGATAATGTAACGGCACGACATGTTGTACAAAAAGAGCCTGATAAAAAGAATCAAGATACTGTAAAACATCATGGTAAGAAAAAAACAGGAGGTGATTCTGATAGCAAAGAAAAAAGGGAGAAGGCAGCTAGTGAGAAAACAGTAATGGGACATCCTCCTATTAATTCTGGTGTTTATTCTCAAAAAGAGCCACCAATATTTTCTAGAAAACAAAAAATTGCAATTGCTGTTGGTATTGTTGCTGCACTAGCAACAGCTTTGGTCTGTTATTCAGTTCAACTACCCATTTTGGCAATAGTTGTGTCTGCATTAATAGTGGGAGCTGGTGCTTACATGGTGTCAAGTAAGCTCTACGATATTTCCATCTGTAGTGGTGCTAGCCAACAGCCTGGACTTTAGAGTCAACCATTTGCTTTTGTTAAGCACAACAAATGATGTCATCCGAGTAGCCTCCTTCTCCTGTCATCCAAGTAGCTGACACTGGTTTACTCTATAATGGCAGTGCCCCTTCCTTTTGTCATCCCATTCTCCTGTCATCCCAGTGCTCTTTTTTTTGTCATCCAATTGCTCCTTCCTTTTGTCATCCCAGTGCCCTTTTTTTTGTCATCCCAGTGCGTGACACTGGGATCTATAGCTAACCAAGCAAGCTACGTCATACCGTCATGGTATCTCTAGATCCCGCTAACAAGCAGCGGTTGTCGTTTAGCTATAAAATTTAAGAAAATATTTAAGAAATTTACCAAGCAAAAAAAAGGCAAAAGAAGCCCCGTGGTAGTTGGCTATTTACCATGTACTAAAATATCGGCGTTCTTTTTATTCTAAAACGCTTGATTAAGAGCGATTTAGCCACTTTGAATTTGCAGCTAACCTACATCGCAAGTGTTTAAGAAATTTACTAAGCAGGAAAAAAGACAAAGAAAACCCGCGGTAGCTAGCATTCAAATTCTCCCTTGTCAATTTGACGTTTTTTGATGTCTTAAACGTTTTATAAGCCCATTTCAGCCTGTATGGGTAAAAACCCAGAAGTTTTATAAAGACATGCGGTGCACGTAGTGCGAAAAATTAAACATGAGACGCCAAATACCCTAAGTTTTTTGTCATTAACCTGCACAGATTGCGAAGATAAATAAATAGCTTCAGTACTATAATAAGAAGACTGGCGGAGTTTGTCAAGTGGTTTTTAACCCGTTTCTATGAGCTACTTGAATGACAACTTAAGATCAACTGTGTTTTTTAATATTTTTTGATTATCATTAGGGGAGTTTTCTTTTTTCTTCAGTAATATTATTCTAGATTTTCGTCAAAATAAGCTGCTTTGTCTTTCTTTTCTTTATACTCTTCTGCTGTATCCAGAGGCTGCTTTTTAGCTGTAATGTTCGGCCATTTTTGCGAGTATTCTGTATTTATATTATAAAATAATTTGAAAGTTTTTTGTTCGCTGTTAAGTAACTTTAAGTCGAGTTCTAAAATGTCTTTTATAGAATCATCAGTTACAATTGCATCTACTGGACATTCAGGTATACACACCCCGCAATCAATGCACTCATCTGGATTAATTACGAGCATGTTTTTACCTTCATAGAAACAGTCAACAGGGCATACTTCCACACAATCCGTATATTTACATTTTATGCATTTATCTGTAACAAAATGTGTCATAAAGCGCTGTATATTTATATCATCTTGGGTACACTAAACTAATAAGAAATACAAGTCTTTTGGTGAAATATTTATTAATATATCTTATAATTTAGATATTGTTGAGTATTTTTGAAGCAGTTGTATTAATTGAGCCTTTATGAAGATAAATAAGTTGAATAATGAAGAATTAGAGATATGGCTGAGCCTAGCTAGAACTATAGGATCAATGAAGTTTTCTAGTGTGCTAAAGTATGGATCACTAGATGAAGCGTTAAAATATCTTAATGGGTTGGCCAACAATAAAAAGGTATATAGCATTCAGGATGCACGAAAAGAAATCAGTAAGGCAGAAAAAATTGGAGCTAAAATCATACCTGCATGTGATCCAGATTATCCTGACCTTTTAAGGAATATCCTGGGTTGTCCCCCTGTAATAACTGCACTTGGTGATATATCGTTATTAAGCCGTGAGATAATTGCAATAATCGGTGGTCGCAACTCTTCAGTTAATGGAAGAAATTTTGCCAGTAAGCTGGCACTTGATTTAAGCGAAGCTGGTTTCATTATCGTTTCTGGGCTTGCAAGAGGAATCGATACTGCGGCAAACAGTGTGATATATAAAAATCATCCCACTATTGCTGTTATAGCGAGCGGAATTGATGTAGTGTACCCAAAAGAAAATTTTAATCTGTACAAAAAAATCACCGAGAATGGTGGATTAGTAATTACTGAGCTTCCATTTGCTACTAAACCAAAGCCCCAGTATTTTCCTCAAAGGAATCGAATTATATCTGGTTTATCGCTGGGTGTGACAGTGGTTGAAGCATCGAAAAGTTCTGGTTCTCTAATAACAGCAAATTTTGCTTTGGATCAAGGAAGAGAGGTATTTGCAGTTTCTGGTTTCCCTTTGGATTCACGTTGTAGTGGTAGCAATCATTTAATTAAAAACGGTGCTAAACTTATTGAATCTGCTGATGACATAATAGAGAGTATTAGGTTTAGTTTACCTCCTCAACAAAATAGCCTATTTAATGTTGAGCACTATTCTGTTAATCAAAAACAAGAAAAATTACAACAAGCAAAATCCGTTATAGTTAATCATATCAACTCTGTACCCATTGATATAGATGAGCTTATCTTAACAAGTGGACTATCCACAAACTTAGCTTTAATGGCTCTTTTAGAACTGGAGTTGGAAAGCAAAATAGAGCGATCACCAGGAAACAAAGTATCAATAATTTTTTAAGTTGTTTTAGCTATAGTAAAATTACTGGATAAATCTAAGGATGATTTTATATTAAGATTCCAATTCTATCAGCTAATCAATTAAGATGATGGGTAAAATAATAGATATAACAGAATTTGAAAGACTTATAAACAGCAGCAATTTGAGCAAACCTTATAAGCTACTTGTTATGCAAGATATAACCTACGTAATAAATGCAAATAAGGGCATAGGGTTTAACTTTGTTAATAATGGGAATTTCTTAAAAGCAGTTGAGATCATTTTACGCTCTTCCATACAAGACGATTCGAAGTATGTTATCATTACTAGTCTGATATTGTGTTTAAAAAATGAAGATGTAGATAATAATCTACAAAATAAATCAAATATTGTATTGTGTGCAATATTAATTAGTTATGGGGTTATTCATGCATACCTTGCAAGCGAAAGACCTTATCTATCATGTATTGAAAGACCAAATAATAAGAGAAGTAACGTAAAAATGTTTGATTACTTATCTGATAATCAAGTAATCAAGGAAGATATATTATGGTTAGAAAACAAAGATCTGAAAAAATTCAAAGAGTTTTGTGGTGAAATCAATAACATTCAAGGTATAGAAGTTAAAGAAACGTTTGAAAATTATTTAAATGAAATAAATAATGAAAAAAAACACAGTGCATTAAAATGTGCTGTTGTTGCATTAGCCACTATCTGTGTTGTTACAGGAATAATTGCTATTGCAGGAAAGAGTGCAGTTGTTGGCGTTATTGCAGCTATAGCAGGTATTATGCTTAGTGCATGCCTATTGTGTAGTAATAAGCTGGAATGTGTAAACGTTACGCGTAAAAGTAAAGAATGTGCAAGCCACAATTCAAACTTTTTTGTTGGTCTATGACTCTTTTCAGTGACAACTACAAAACTTCACTAAAACTCTTGCATAACCTAAAAAAAGGCAAAGAAGCCCTGTGGTGGCCAATTATTTACTTTTGTGTCGAAATATCGGCGTTTTTTTATTCTAAAACGCTTAATAAGTGCGACTTAGCTGCCTTTTAAGTGCAACTAACCTTAGCGATAAACGTTTAAGAAATTTACTAAGCAGAAAAAAAGGCAAAGAAAACCCGCGGTAGCTATAGCTAACTGAAAAAAGGTTTCCCCAGAAGGGATAAAAAGGTATAAAATGGGTTTAAATAAGGTAGAATGATGCCAAGGCCATATAGTGATACCAATTCCCGCTACACAAGTAACGTATAGACAATAATGGAAAAAAAGCCATACTGAAGTAAGTAAAATAGCGAGGTTTAAATGGCATTAAAATCAAAATTATTGGATGAAAAAGTGAGCAAAAATAATGCTGAAGAAAGTAAGAAATAACGCATATGTTGCAAAAAAACTAAATGCTGTAATTGCAGCAAGAAAGCACAGTATGTAGCAAAAATATGTTGCATTTCAAGGAAGGCACTTACTGCATGACCTAAAATTTGGAAGAGAAGAAAAATTCACCTCAACGCCGTAGAAAAACTATATTGAATCAAAGTCAACTTGAACAAATTGAGGTGTGGATAGAGGAAAACCCCAATATTGCTATTAAAGAAATGAGAATAAGAATCCAGGAAAAATTTGGTTTAGCAAGTCTACAGTACACCGTAATATGCAAAGAATGAAGTTTTCGTACATTACACCAAGGCCAGTGCATAATGCGCAAGATAAAAGCAAACAAGAGGAATTTAAAAAAAAAATCTCAATGAAACTATTGTCATGTATCCTGAAAAAGAGCTATTTTTCTTCGATGAATCCCGGTTTGGCGCACATTCAAAGATTGGACACGAAAAAAGGCATTAGGACACAGGTTAAGAGGTAGGCAAAATTTTTATCTCTATAGTGCACCAGAAATGGAGAGAGTTCCAGCTCAAACGTCAATACTGATTGTATTCCTTGAGCAGATGTCACAATATTTAGGAACAAGGGAGGCATTTCTTATCATGGATTGTGCTAGATGTATGGTCCCAGAGAAGAGGGTTTACTAATTATCCCATCTAGCTTATTCATGAATTGGCGCATTATTGATATGGCACTTATTTTAGTGTCTGGAGGACTTTCAATATGTTCTGGTTGATCTGACGGCTTTTGTATTTCTTGCTTTTCTGAATTATTAAGCTTATTTTCTATGTCTTGGACAGAGTTATTGCATTGTGTATCATTTTCTGATGCGTTACCTTGAGGTGTGATTTGCTTTTCTTCAGTAGGTTTTTCTCTCAATTTTTTAAACCCCTCATAGATATTTTCCAAATTCAAGAAAACAAGATAACAGACCCCTATGGCTGCTATAATGGATGATGCAGTAGCAATTGTAACACTCCCCTGAGCAGCGCTGAATACTACTGCACAGGTTAAAGCAACAAATACAAGCGTTGTCACTACTTTACAAACAACATTGTTGACATACTTTACAATATCACGTGCTTTAAATTTTTTGCCAAAATTACACTTCAGTTCAGTTCTCATATCATCTGAAATAAGCGATCTACCTATTAAATTCTCTATTCCTTTTATAGTTGTATAATACTCTCTGTTCCACAATGATTCAGGCAGTATTAACTGCTTTGGGTCAACACCATTTTGTAATAATTTTATACAGAACTTGATCGTGTTATCACGGCTCTTAGGATTGACCAAATTATGTTTATCTTTTGTTGTCTTAGTAATTAACGCTACTTGTAGTGGTGTTTGTTTTTTTTTGTTAGCGGCGTTTGCAGCTTTACTAAATTCATCTTTTAAATTTAAAATTAATTCCAAACATGCAACTTTTTGTTTTCCTTCAAATGAAGCAATATAGTGCAGAGCGTTATTACCCTCTTTATCTTGTGCAGTAATATCAGCACCATTTTTTAGCAATAGTTCTAGGGTTTCATACCTTTTAGTTTTCTCAAATTTTTTACCTGTATGTGATTGTTTCCCGCTCTTTTTTTCTATATACTGAAGTAATTGGTGAAGCGGTGTTTGCTCTTTTTCGTTTTTATTTTTATCATTTACAGCTTTTATAAATTGCTCTTTTGGGACTGCTTTCAGCAGTATATTGAGAAGTTCAAGTTTTTGTTTTGTTTTAGGTTTAACAATCAAGTGTAAAGCATTGTTGCCATCTTTATCTTGATTAGTGATGTCATAACCGCTTTGTAAGAGATCACTAAACTTATTTTTATCTTTACTTAAAACTGTTTTATGTAATGGATAACCATCGTAGATAATTTCTGCAGCTCTAATTATTACCGAGTTTTTTATCTCTTGGTCTAATTCAGACTTCTTTACTGACTCTGCTAACTTTTTTAAGAAATCATCATAATACGTTTTTCGTTTTTCACCTAAATTTTGCAATTCTTCTTTGGATAACTGCAAATCATCAACTTTAGCCCCTAACTCAAACAACCGTATAGCAGATTCTATCGTATGATCATCATATTCTGTAAATGGTCTTTTGAGAAACTTTGCAACTTTTCCAGATACACTTTCAGAGCTATGTTCTTCTTTTTTCACTTTACTAAATAACAATTTTTGTAATGGTGTTTGATCGTTGTTATTTTCGTCATTTACAGCTTTTATAAATTGTTCTTTTTGGCCTACTTCTAGCGATATATTAAGGAATTCAAGCTTCTGTTTTTTCTCTAATGTAACTATTAGGTGTAAAGCGTGATTACCATTTGCATCTTTAAGGCTAACATCCGCCCCTTTTTGCAATAGTTCTTCAAAAAGTTTTTTATTACCATTTTTAATTGCTAAATGTAATGGATAATTACTATTACTATCTGGGGTATTGATAGTATGCGCTATAGTTTCTTTAATTTGTGTTTTTATCTCTTGTTTTAATTCGGGTTTCTTTAC
Source organism: Wolbachia endosymbiont of Cantharis cryptica (assembly GCF_964277405.1). Classification (GTDB taxonomy): domain Bacteria; phylum Pseudomonadota; class Alphaproteobacteria; order Rickettsiales; family Anaplasmataceae; genus Wolbachia. The sequence continues at coordinate 932,079 of NZ_OZ195521.1, forward strand.
TGACTCTGCTAATTTTTCTAAGAAATTACGGTAATATGTCTTTTGCTCTTCTTTTAAGTCTTGTAATTCTTTTGTAGATAATCCTAACTGACCTAGACTAGCTTCATGCTCTAACAATTTCACGAGAAACTTAAGTGTGTTATCGCTACTTCGAATTGTATTAGACTCATGTTTCTCTTTTGTTATCTTGTCAATTAATGCCACCTGAAGAGGAGTTTTTCTGTCCTGATTTTTACTATCAACAAGTTGTGTTAGATCTTCCTTGGTAGCCGTTTTTATTAGGGTACCTAGAAACTTGCATTTCTGTTTCTTTTCCAACGACGCGATAAGGTGTAAAATATTATTTTCTTTTTCATCCTTTATGCTGCTAATATCCGTGCAATCTTTTAGATATTTTTTAAATTTCCTGTTATTTCCATTTTTGATCGCTTTTAATAATTGAACATTATTATGCGTTGTTCCGTTGCTTATTTCTACTTTATGATTATCTTCAACATCGCTGCCGTAGCCACTTTCTGCTTCACTGTCCCTACGATCATTTTGGTTGTGGGTAAAACAATATTTGCTATTGCGAGTAATGTCTGAAATTACTTTTCCTATTTTCTCTTTTTTTATAGGGTCTAATTCTTTTGATATTTTTCTACCTAATACTGGAAGCAAACGCTCGACATAATACTCATAGCGTCCTTCTTGTTCTCTAAGTGACTCTTCTAATTCAACTAATACTTCAGGGCTAGCACCTTCCTTTAATAACCTTATATACTCCTTGCTGGTTCCATCTCGTTGTTCTCTAAGTGATTCTTCTAATTTAGTTAATACTTCAGGGCTAGCACCTTCTTTGAATAACTTTTTACATTTCTTGATAGTTCCGTCTCTACCTCTTGGCCTTTTGCGCTTATGTTCTTTTTTTGTTACTTTTCTCTCTATAGCGTCATACAATTGCTCGTCTTTTCTCTCCTGTTCTCGCTTTTCATTTATGCATTCGTCTAATCTAGTAGTTAGTGCACTTATACCCATACTAAAACCTCAATATTAAAAGCTATGTATCTTCTTAAGTTGTCAGCACTGATGCTTTTTCTACTTAAACTAACAACCAAAAAGTTGAATTTTTTGACTTTTAAATTAAGCTAAACGTTGTATATGTGATCGAAATATAGGTGGAAAGGCAGAAGACTAATTTCTATTAGAAAATTTGTTGTCATAGTTAAACCTCACTTTAACATTTGTCTACTATTTTAACCTTTTAATCTTAAAAAATAATAAATATAGCTAAAGTAAATTAGAAATATCCTGCAAAACATGCTACTGCTATCAGCCCCATGTCATACCGCCGCAGCCGCTAACACGTAGCAGAATGACAAATCTTCGAGTTACTTTAGCTATAATTCACATTTTAATTTGGTTGTGTTGTATTAAAAAAAACTTTAGATTTATTTCATAATCAACACTCACAATTTAATGACTCAAACTTGGAATTTATTGCAAACAGGGCAGAAGGAAAGTTACAAGGTAGCATATACAAATGCTCGCATTATCGACCCTGAAACTAAATTTGATATAAAAGGTTCGCTTTTAACCGAAGGGAATAAAATTGTTGATTTTGGTGAATCATTATTTTCAAATGGAGTTCCAAGTGGAATTGACGAAATAATAGATTGTAAAGGGCTTGTGCTAATGCCAGGTCTTGTTGACATCCACGTACATTTTCGTGAACCAGGTCAGGAGCATAAAGAAACCATATATACAGGCAGCAAATCTGCAGTCGCTGGAGGCGTTACAACTGTAGTTTGCCAGCCTAACACTGTTCCGGCAATTGATAGTGTTATTTTAGCTAAGTATTTGAAATATAGAGCACTTGAAACTTCACATGTAAACGTTGAATTCTATGCAAAAATCACCACTTCAGATGAAAAGTTGACTGAAATGGCACTGTTAAAGGAAGCAGGTGCAGTTGGATTTACTGATGATGGTATGCCGGTTATGAATCCAATGATCATGAGACAGGCGTTGCTTTATTCAAGTATGCTGAGTGTTCCTATTGCTCAACATGCGGAAGATTTAAATTTATCAGCAGGCGGTGCAATCAATGAAGGCAAGATTTCTGAAGAATTGGGAGTAAAGGGAATCTTAAGTGCGTCAGAATCGGTTATGGTAAATCGCGATATACTGCTTATGAAAGATATGGAAAATGTGCACTATCATATTTTACATGTCTCTTCGAAAGATTCACTTGATGCTATTAAACGTGCAAAAGATTTAGGATTAAATGTTACGTGCGAAGTAACCCCTCATCACTTCACTTTGACTGAAGATATAGTAAAACAACATGGAGCAATCGCAAAAATGAATCCTCCACTTCGCACGGAAGAAGATCGTTTGGCTATGATTGAAGGTTTAAAAACAGGTGTGATTGATTGCATTGCAACCGATCATGCACCACATGATCGTAGTTCTAAAGATCTGCCACTTGAGAACGCTGCATTTGGTATTGTTGGTCTTGAAACAATGCTGCCCCTTTCACTTGAACTCTACCACAATGGGCAGATGAACCTACTTGATGTGCTTGCAAAATTGACATATAAGCCTGCGGATATAATACACGTACCACGTGGTCGTATACAGAAAAACCTTGTTGCGGACTTAATTTTAGTTGACTTGAACTATGAATGGGAAATTAAAATTGATAACTTTGCTAGTAAATCAAAAAATTCTCCTTTTGATGGACGTAAGGTAAAAGGGCATGTAGTACGCACTATTGTGTCCGGCAAAACTGTGTACTTACAACAATGATTTTAGTAGCATCTTATCTGAAATTTTTGACAACTCAGCTTTTATAGCTAAGCTGTCATTCCAGCGCGTGACGCTGGAATCCAGATTTTTTTGGACTGGATCCTATGGTCAAACCATATAGCTAACTAAAATAAGGTTTCCCCCTAATCAAATTTTATGGTAATAGGAATATATATAGTAATACCAATTCCCACTGCACAACAAACGTATAGACAATAATGGAAAAAAAGCCATACTGAAATAAGTGAAATAGCGAGGTTTAAATGGCATTAAAATCAAAATTACTGGATGAAAAAGTGAGCAAAAATAATGCTGAAGAAAGTAAGAAATAACGCATATGTTGCAAAAAAACTAAATGCTGTAATTGCAGCAAGAAAGCACAGTATGTAGCAAAGATATGTTGCATTTCAAGGAAGGCACTGACTGCATGATCTAAAGTTTGGAAGAGAAGAAAAATTCTCCTCAACGCCGTAGAAAAACTATATTGAATCAAAGTCAACGTGAACAAGTTGAAGCATGGATACAACCAACATTACCATTAAAGAAACGAGAATAAGAATCCAGGAAAAATTTGATTTAGCAAGTCTACAGTACACCGTAATATGCAAAGAATGAAGTTCTCGTATATCACACCAAGACCAGTGCATAATGCGCAAGATAAAAGTAAACAAGAAGAGTTTAAAAAAAAATCTCAATGAAACTATTGCCATCTATCCTGAAAAAGAGCTATTTTTCTTCGATGAATCGCGGTTTGGCACACATTCAAAGATTGGACACGAAAAAAGGCATTAGGACACAGGTTAAAGTAAAATTAGGTAGGCAAAATTTTTATCTCTATAGTGCACTAGAAATGGAGAGAGTTCTAGCTCAAACGTCAATACTGATTGTATTCCTTGAGCAGATGTCGCAATATTTAGGAACAAGAGAGACTTTTCTTATCATGGATTGCGCTAGTTGGAAAAAATTTAAAGGTACCTAAAAATATCGACATTATATACCTACCTCCATACTCACCTGACTGTTGAGAGGTTTTGGTTATATATAAAACAGAACATTTTGCGCAATAAAATCTACGATACAATTGCTCTGCTTGAGAGCGCTTTGTGTAAATTTATTGCCTCTCTTTCTCACTCCATAATTAAAAAACTCTGCTGTGTCACTTATTTGATTCATTAGTAATGAGAGTTGGTATAAGTAAAAGCCCAGTACTTCTTTTTTACCATTTTGGTCTATGCCCAATATATTGTACATGCATTTACTTGCGCAATGTCCGTCTTCCTTGACCTTAAAAAACCATGAATACTATCGGATATACTGATTGCAGTGGACGACTACGCCATTCATTGATTATAGGCATTAATTTGTCAGTAATACTTGATATCTCTGCTGCAGATATTTTGTGATCATAAATTTCCTCTACATGGGATGCTATATCTCTATATCCCATGCCACTGGCGAATGTGCTCAAAATCTTCGTTTCAAGCTCTGGATGTAAGTTTGTCTGCCTTTTTTTGACTATTTGGGGTTCAAAACTTCCTTCTCTATCTCTTAGTGTTAAAAGTTCAAATGAACCTGCACTTGTCCGTAAAGTCTTTGCATTTCTCCCATTCCTTCGATTGTTTTCTTCATCTTCATTTGATAGATGATTTTCTATTTCACCTTCCAGGCTCGCTTCCAGCAACTTTTTTATAAATGGTGTTAATGCTCCGTCCCTTCCTGTCAACGGTCTTCCTTCTCGTATAGACGACAGGATATTTGTTTCTAATTCTTTATAATCTACCAAACCGGTAGTTCTGTTTACTACTTTCTGACTCATTGTCAAACCTCCATTCTTTATATTTATTGTAATATATTCTTTCGGTTTGACACACTTTTTTGAACATTCCCTTATATACTTATACCTGGGTGTTTAACTCCTGATATGTGGATTTGGGCTAACATTTTCAGAAGATATTATTCCTTCCAATTGAGTTAGTAATGTTTTAACTTTCATTTCAGCTTTCTTGTAATGAGCTTCTACATAACGATTAGCCTCTGTATTAATAGACTCACACACTAAACTAAGATTTATTGTATCTTGATCGCTAAGTATTGATGCTGCATATTCTGAAACAACATTTACTATTTCTTTGCCAAAATGGCTAAACGCCACCTCACGAATCAAACCACTTAAAGTTCCAGTCTTAAATAGTTTTTTCCGAGATAGTAACATATATTGCTGCTCCATATCTTTTAGAACACTTAGCAAGTACTGAGGTATAAAAGATAAGCCTTCATTAGAACTGCAATATCTTTTAATATTTTGAAATTCTTGGATTAGTTGTTTCATATTGCTATCTCTATTCTTACCATTTTTATCAATATAGTCTAACATGACCCATGAATTTCCTTCTTTATATCCTCGTATGATCTTACCTAAGTGAGTCATTTCTCTGATTCTTTCAAACTCTACTAAGCAATTGTTCAGATTAAGATTGTCATTTATCATTTCCATGCATCTTTCATCCAGGTCAGCGCCAAAAATCAGAAGGATAAAAAAGACCTCTACATGATTATTTTTAGCAGCTTTGTATAAAGGCGTACTGCCATAAAAATTTACAACATTAATATTTACCCCTTTGATTAGCAAAAATTTTGCTAATTCTGCATTTCCAAACTCAGCAGCGTAATGCAAAGGTGTATCACCGAACCTGCCTATAGAATTAGGATCTGCTCTGTGCTTTAAAAGCAACCTTACTATTTCTATATGTTTTCTAAAAATAGCGTTATGTATAGGCAACAGACCTAATGCATCTTCAGCATTGATATCTGCACCACGTTCTAAAAGTAGTGCTACTACTTCTGTATGCCCTCTCCGAGTGGCTAAGTGTAACAACGTATCATCATTATATTGTCTTAGATTAACACTTACTCCTCTATTTAAAAGCAACTCTAATATTTTCGTATATCCCTTTTCAGTAACAAAAATTGCAAACTTATTATCATTCTTCCATTCTGCAGAAACATCTGTTCCTGCAAAAGTAATATCTGCACCATGTTCTAAAAGCAGAACTGCTATTTCTATATAACCTTTCTTAATTGCTGAGGATAAAGGAATTGTCCCAAATCTATTTTTAACATTAACATTTGCTTTATATTGAAGGAGCAACCTTACCGTTTCTATATGATTTCCTTCAATAGCTAAAAGCAAAGGTGTGTCTTTCTCCCAATCTTTAGTATCAACATTAATCTTTGTTTCCAAAAGAGACTTTACTTTTACTGTATCTCCCTTCTCACTAGCATCTAATAATTCATTACCTAACTTTAAAAATCTTATACTTGCAATGCATATTATGAGGGAAATTGCACCCAGAGTTACCAATAGTACTTTTCCCTTCTTATCAGAAAATGGAACTAGGATTAAGGACATAATAAGTCCCCCAATACTGCCACCTATTAAACCATACGCTCTATACACATTCCCTCCTATACAATGGTACTTTACATCAAATGTAAAAGTTATTATAAGTCAATTTTTATAATTATGCAACTTAGATGTATGGTCCCAGAGAGTGATGGTAATACCAATTCTCATTACTAATGAATCAAATAAGTAACACAGCAGAGTTTTTTAATTATGGAGTGAGAAAGAGAGGCAATAAATTTACACAAAGCGCTCTCAAGCAGAGCAATTGTATCGTAGATTTTATTGCGCAAAATGTTCTGTTTTATATATAACCAAAACCTCTCAACAGTCAGGTGAGTATGGTGGTAGGTATATAATGTTGATATTTTTAGGTACCTTTAAATTTTTTCCAACTAGCACAATCCATGATAAGAAATGCCTCTCTTGTTCCTAAATATTGCGACATCTGCTCAAGGAATACAATCAGTATTGACGTTTGAGCTAGAACTCTCTCCATTTCTAGTGCACTATAGAGATAAAAATTTTGCCTACCTCTTAACCTGTGTCCTAAGAACCTGTTCATAATCTCAAAAAAGTGATAAACTGTGAGATGATATATATGAATAAGGATATATGAGAAATTTATACCCAAGTGACATAAGTCGAGAACAATTTCATACCAATTCTGGAGAGTAGCAGGAAGAAAACAAAACCAAGAAAACTTGATTTGTATGATGTGTTTTGTGCAGTGCTGTACGTCCTAAAAAGTGCCTGTCAGTCTGCCAAAAGATTTTCCAAAATGGCGAAGTTGTTACGACTATTTTAAAAAATGGAGTGAAAAACCAAGCGAAGATACAGAAAGTACTTTGGAACGTGTATTAAAAAAAATTAGTTGGAGAGACACGTATCAGCAATGGTCGGAAAGAAAGAACTAGTTTTTGTATAATTGATGCTCAGAGCGTAAAAAATGCAGATACTGCTGAAAATAAGGGCTACGATGCAGGTAAAAAAATTTCAGGGCCATATTGCAGTAGATACACAAGGTTTACCACACGCGATTTATGTAACAACGGCAGAAGCAACCGACCGCAGCAGTGCCGTGAGAATGGTCGAAAATGCTAAAGAAAACCTCTCTGAGGTTAAAAACATACTTGTTGATGCAAGCTACACTGGAGAAAATTTTGCAACACAAATAAAAGCAACTATTGGTTCGACTGTCGAAGTAATAAAGCGAAGTGAATTACACACCTTTGTTGTACTGCCAAAAAGATGGGTTGTTGAGCGCTCTTTTGCTTGGTTGGAAAAATGCAGGCGATTGTGGAAAAACTGTGAGCGGAAACTCAACACTAGCTTACAAATGGTCGTTCTTGCTTTCACTTCTTTACTCCTTAAAAGATTATGAACAGGTTCTTAGAGGTTGTCCACAAACCAAGAAATAAGTAGTGTATAAAGAAAGAATATTGAGGTAAGGAATGAGGAAAAAATATCCAACAGATTTAAGTGAAAGGGAATGGTACCGAATAGAAAAACACTTTAGGGTATCGTACAAGAAAGGAGGAAGGCCGCCAAAATACAGTAAGTGTGAGATAGTAAATGCAATTCTTTATATACTGCGCACAGGATGTCAATGGCGCAATTTACCACACGCCGTGGAAGGCTGTGCATGAACAGTTTAGAAGATGGAAAAAGCAGGGGATTTTTGAGAAAATGAACTATTAAATATAGTAGGTCAAAAATGGGAAGAAATGAGGAGCCGAGTGCATGCATAGTAATCGGTAAAAACCACTGGAAAAGGGGGGTCAAAGGTTATGATGGTGCGAAAAAGGTAAAGGGGAGAAAAAGACATATAATCACAGATACTCAAGCTTGGTTGCTATGTAGGAGCTGCAAGCGAAAATGACAGAGATGGGGTGAAGATGGCATTGGACAATATGAAGGAAAAATACAGCAATATTAAGAAAATGTGAGCTGATATGGGGTACCAAGGAAAAGATTTAAAAACCCACATAGAGGAAGAATATGGCATAGACATTGAAATTGTGAAAAGGCCTCCATGTAGGTTTTGGGTGCATAAAGATACACCACTAGAACTATTGCCACAACGGGATCCTGGATTTTCAGTACAGCCGAGAAGGTGGGTGGTAGAGAGGACTTTTGCTTGAGAAATAGAAGGCTATCAAAGGAGTACGATTTACTTACAACATCTACTGAAAGTTTCATATATCTGGCTATGAGTAAAGTTATGTTAAGTAGGGAATATGCTTGATTTACTGGTTTGTGGACAACCTCTAAATCCAAATGTCTTTTTTAATCGCGAGAAAAAACCTTCTATATAAGATCTCTTTCCATAACTCATCTCTTTTTTCCACTTCTTTATATCATCTTCACCATATGACTTTATGAGCTTGATTGCAGAATTTCTCTCAGCCATATAGTCTAACTTTGGATGCTCTACTACATTATTTTTTGGAGGAATTTTTGTCTTTATGCCAACACAATTTATATAACTTCCTTCGGTCTGTCTGCATATAGTGTGCTTATGTTGTATTTAGCATCAACCCTTTCAATAAGATCACAGGCTCCGTAGTGGTCAGAATAAACTCCTCTACTGTATTTTGCATCTATGACTTTTTTGCTACTTACTTCCAATATTACATGCAGTTTTCTTGTTTGCTCATAGCTGCGATGCTTTCTATCTGTACCGTTTGCCTTACTATGACCTGGAATATTATTGTAGATCTGTGCTATCTATGGCGATCTCAATATTTTTCATATTATTTTTATCATATCTTTGGTCATATGTTAAGTTTTTTAAACCTTCTTGAAGCCTGAGAATAGCTGATAACTTGCAAATTTTTCCCAATTTGCTCAAGGTATCCTGCTATAAATCCAACTGTTTGCCTCAGGCCTATTCTAAATAAATAAGTTATTATGTGCACCAAAATCACAACTTTATCGCTATAAATATTGTTTCCACCAGCTACTTTTGGGCTATTTTCATACCAATTTTCAATAGCTTCATCAATGTAACGAAAAATATTTCCTCTTTCCTGGAGAAATTTGTTATATTCATTTTGGTTACTGACTTTCATTTTTTGTGGCATATTTTTTCTTCAAAGGTTAAATGGCTATTTTATAATGAATTTTGTCAGTAACTGCTAGTTTTTCTGAACGCTATGCAACAAAGCCCACTGGGATCCAGCTTTTTTTTTCTAGATTCCAGCGTCACGCGCTGGAATGACAGGGCTATAGGTGTCATCCCAGTCTGGGATCCAATTTAGCTATAAAATTTAAGAAAATATTTAAGAAATTTGCTAAATGGAAAAAAAGGCAAAAGGAACCCTGTGATTATTTTCCGCTTTAAAGTACTGGCGTTTTTTATGTTTTAAACCCCTGACAAGAGAGATTCAGCCGCTTTTAATCGCTACTAACCTACGCTGCAAGTGTTTAAGAAGTTTACCAAGCAGAAAAAAAGACAAAGAAAACCCGAGCTAGCTAGTCCTTTACTATCTCTGTCGAGTATTGGCATTTTTTGATGTCTTGTAACGCTTTGTAAGCGCGTTCAGCTTATTTAGGTATAAACCTAGATGTAGATGAAGTTTTGTAAAGACATACAGTACCTATGTACTGCAAAAAATTGAACATAAGATGCCGATACCTTAAGTAATCCTTACCTTTTAATCTGCAGATTGGCGAAAGCAAATACAATAGCTTCACTTCCATGATAAAAGGACTGGCGGAGTTTGTCAAGTGGTTTTTGCATTATTCGCTGACAAGAATGCTAGAACTTACATTTCAATTATTTCATAATTCCTGTATAATCTTACAAGCTCAATTGGTACACTATGAAGATAATAATAGGTAATGCTAGTAAAGAATTAGGGGAATCAGTAGTTAACCGGCTAAATATTCAACCATCTCCTGCTTGGGTATCAAAGTTTGCCGATGGTGAGGTAAATGTAGAAGTAGCAAGTGATCTATATAATCAAGAGGTATGTATAATACAGTCTATTTCTCCCCCTGTGAATGACAATCTTATGGAACTCCTGCTTATAATTGATGCAGTAAATAGGTCAGGAGCCAAAAGGATAACGGTAATTATTCCTTATTATGGATATAGTAGGCAAGATAGGATTATCAAAAGCAATAATATGCAATCTGCTTTGAGTGCCAAATTAGTTGCAAATCTCATTCAAACTGCAGGTGCAAATAGTGTTGCGGTTATTGATTTGCATTCAAGTCAAATTGAAGGGTTTTTTGATGTACCGATAACCAATTTGAGCTGCTTTGAAGTATTTGTTGACTCTATACACACGGAAAATTTGGCAATCGTTGCACCCGATGTTGGGGCAATCGGTAGAGCACGTGCTTTCGCAAAGACTTTAGAGGAAAAGTATAAGATAGAATTGAATGATAAGATTATCGTAGTAGATAAACATAGAGAGAAAGCAGGCATGTCTCAAGTAATGAACGTAATAGGAGAAGTTGCAAATAAAAATTGTGTCATTGTTGATGATATAGTTGATTCTGGCGGAACGTTATGTAACGCAGCTCTTGCTTTAAAAAGTCAAGGAGCAAGGTCTGTAATCTCATGCATCACACATGGCGTGCTTTCAGGAAACGCAGTTGAAAAAATCTCTTCCTCTTCTCTGGATAAATTAGTGATTACGGATACCATACTTCACAAACTTGAAAAAACTGGTACAATAGAAGTTGTCTCAATTGTAAACATTTTGATTCACTTCATTCAAGGAAATAAAGATGCCAGATAGGTCAACAGAAGATGTCATTACTTCGCTAATAGAATTTGCAAATGAGAGAAGAATAACAACTACCGAGGAAGAAGTGCTTAAAATTGCAAAGCTTGTAAGGATTAAGTTATCGGGTAAGAAGATCAAGGATTACGCTAAAGAATTAACGATGTTGGATTGGATACATGATACTTTATTGCAAGTTAATACTGAAGGTGTTTCTCCTATACGTTATGGCAGCATAGATGAGGACATTCATGTACGTGGTGATGTTATAAGTTCTCAGAACAGTAAAGAAGAGATATTATCTAATACAAAACCTGAGCATGGATATTTTGTAGTGCCAAAGGTTATAAATGATTAAAATAAGGCTCATATCAAATCTTTCAAAGAGAAATAAAGGATTCCTTGAACACAATCTTATCACAAAGGGCAGATTAGTGGAAACGCAGGGTTGCTACTCGTTATGATAAGAGGTTTAATGACTTTAATTTGGATGTTTGATATAATAATTAAATTATAAAATCTATTAAAGTCTAGCATGAATGAAGTAGTAACATTCGGTTGTCGCCTAAATTTTTACGAAAGTGAGTTAATCAAAGAAGCACTAAGAAAAGCAGAGAGAGAAAATGTCGTTGTGGTACACAGTTGTGCAGTGACAAATGAAGCAGAACGCCAGGTAAAGCAAAAAATACGTAAGATTTATAGAAATGACCCAAGTAAAGAAATTATCGTAGTTGGCTGTGCCGTTCAATTAGATCCTGAATCGTATAGCAGTATTCCTGGTGTAAGTAAAGTGTTAGGTAATCAAGATAAGCTAAAGGCTGAAAATTATTTGCTAAATAATAATAAAATGTTAGCCAGTGATAATCAAGCAAGCACTGTTCTAATTAATAAATTTGAAGATAAATCAAGAGCGTTTATTGAAGTCCAAAATGGCTGTAATCATAGCTGCACATTCTGCTCAATTACTGAGGCAAGAGGGAACAATCGATCTGTACCAATAAACAATATTATAGAGCAAATCAAGATTTTCGTAGCAAACGGTTATCAAGAAGTAGTGTTTACAGGAGTTGACATTACTGATTTTGGTACAGATTTATTTGGCAAACCCTCACTTAGTTCAATGATCAGAAGAGTTTTAAAGGATGTGCCAGAATTAAAGAGACTTAGGCTTTCTTCTATTGATGTTGCTGAAGTTGACGACGAGTTAATGGATTTAATAGCTAACGAATTAAGATTTATGCCACATTTGCACTTAAGTTTACAATCTGGTAATAACTTAGTTCTAAAAAGAATGAAACGCCGTCACAACAGAGAACAAGTGATAGAATTTTGTAATAAAGTGAAGAGCTTGAGGCCTAATATAGCATTTGGCGCTGATATTATTGCTGGATTTCCAACGGAAACTGATGAAATGTTTCAGGATACAGTTGATCTACTAAAGGAGGCAAATGTAGTTTATCTACATACTTTTCCATATTCAGAACGGAAGAACACACCTGCTGCACGAATGCCACAAGTGCCAGAGAGTGTGCGTAAAGAACGGGTAAAAAACCTAAGAGAAATGAATAGAGAAATGATGAGTAGCTTTTATCAATCTTTGATAGGCACTGAACAAAGTGTTTTGGTTGAACAAAATCATATCGGTAGAGCGGAAAATTTTGCACCAATAAAGCTTGCATCAAAGGTTCAAGCTAAAAGTATTGTGAAAGTTAACGTTATAGGAATGGAAAGCGGTTACTTAATTGGGAGTGTTCTTTCTTAATTTTTGATATGAGAAAAATATATAGTATTGTAAATTTGTTTATGATTAAAAAATCCACTGTTTTTTACGCATTACTAATTTTATGTATTAGCTTTTTTTCTGCTCAGGCCAATGCAGATGATGAACAATTTGTTGAAAATTTAGTGCTTGCAGACGAATCCATATGCAATAAATTCAGGGAATATAACGAAAAAGAGATTGCATCAGTTAAAAATAAAAAACTTGATTTTTATGTTAGCGCTAATAGCGGTAAGATATACTATGATAACTCAGAAACATTCGTAAAGGGTATACAAGAAATAGGAAAAAGAATCCTAACTTTAGTTGAAAGTAGTCATGGTTCTATAATAAAAAATATAGTGGCATGTGAAATTAAGAGTATACAGCAATTTAATGGTAAAATTGATTTTCAGTGGCTTAACAGTATATCCTTAGGTTACTATGCTGGAGAAAATGGCCGAGTTGATTTTGAAGCCACGTATTCTAAGATCAACATTAAAAATAGTAATTCTACTCCAATATTTGATAGATCGGCTGGTATATTCGCATTTTTGTTAAACTTCTATTATAATCCCAGTGTTCAAGATACACAATTTGCTCCGTACATCGGTCTTGGTATAGGACCAACAGTTTTTAGACTAAAAAAGATCAATGGATCACCTCAAAATTCAATGCCACTGAATGTTCCTTGGTTTGCTTATCAAATAAAACTTGGTGTTGATTATTCAATAATCCCAGAAGTTAAAACCTTCCTCGGTTATCGTTACTTTAGCATTCCGGTACCTATTGCAGATGACATATCCACTCATAATATTGAAATCGGTTTGATATTTAATTTTTAGTGATGATTTAATATATATATAAATTCTTATCTTTTTTGTCCAACAAACCAAGCGTTGGCACAATTGTTGCTTTTAAAAAGATGACAGTTTCTACTGTTCTCATGTTATCTGCTAGCCTTTTTGACTTCTGATGTGATTTAGCTTTAAAGCTTTGCCTATCTTCTCTATGCTCTATAAGCCCGCCAACTACCATAACTTCACCGCTCTTAATTTTTAATATAGAGCTCATTTCTCTAATTTCAATAATTGGAATGTTGCTATTTAATTTCGTTTTACTCTGCTGCGCGACGTACTCTATATTTGGATCTTTAGTGTAGCCGTTAATCCTTGATAAAGTTGGATGTATATCCATGAATATTTCACTAGTATCAATATTAATGCTTGGGTGGATTATTAACACAACACCTATTGGGACGCTATTCATCTTGGTAATTAAGGTCTGATTGGAATTTCTAGTATCTTTTTGTATATCGGAAGTAAAATAAACGTGATTTTTAATGAATGAAATCATCGCTTGTTGATTATTTATGGCATGTACTCTTGGACTTGAAATTACAGTTGAAGTGCCAAATTTGTCTAAACTTTTTACTAAATTCCCTAGATCACTTGCGCCAAAGTTCACTGCTAGGTCAATCATTGAATTATCTTGATTCACCATAGATTTACTTCCATTGCGTAAATCATTTAAGTTGATACCAGAAAGGTATTTGTCATCTAACACAACTTCAACTATCTTTGCTTCTATCATTACTTGAGAAGAAGCTAACTGTTTAACCTTATTAATATATTCTTCAACAGCTTTGTGAATACCTTTTCTAGCATTCAAAATGATAACACCACTTTCTTTGTTGGATGAGAGAAATTCTCCATCATCCACCCCGTTAACATCCATTATTGCATTCAAGCCTTTTTCTAATGAGCACCATAAATCACTGCTATATTGAGACTTCATAACGCTATTGTAATCCTTATCGGTGTTGCTTCCATCACTGTTAGTAATATTGTTATTAACGATAAAATTACTTTGAGCAGAATGTTGAACATTAATGAAGTCTACGTAATAATTTTGTGCATATGGTAAATCCTGCTCAACTCTAATCACACCATTACTTATTGAATAACGCAGTTTGGCGCTATCGGCTATACTCTGAATTACTTCATTTATATTTTTATCTTTTAGCTTTAAAATAACATTACCTGATATTTTTGGATCTATATCCAAGTTAATGTCAGAAAGTTTTCCTATCTCAATCAGCAAATCCTTTACTGGCACTTCTTCACTAATATTGATAGAAATAAGCTGACTGCTGGCCGTAAGATCAGGAAACTTTATGGGCAAAGGCACAATTTCTGGTACTGCTGGTTCGTTGCTTTCCAAAAGGAAAATTCTGTCCTTACATTGCTTTAACGAATGGTCGTGCTCACTTATATCATGATGATCTTTGTCTTTTATTTTGGTAAGGTCTTTATTATATCCCTGTTTAGGTAGGTATATACAAGAGATGATAAGAAGGAGCGTTAAGTATCTAAAAATAGCCATTAGAAAAAAGCATACAAAACCATTATAATAGATTTCTATAAAAATATTAAAAATGTATTTAATTTCGTTTTCATCCAACAGCAGCAACGCTAAATACTACAATCGTAGCTTTAGTTCCCTTAAAACTTAACTATTTTGCTTAAGTTGAATTACTTTTTTTCACTATTGTTAATTTTTTCTAGCATTAATTCAGCAACCTTTTGTTCAGCAACCTTTTTACTAGAAGCGCATGCAGAAACTTCGCCATAATCTTCTATGCAAACTGATATAGTAAATTCAGGATTGTGTGCTGGTCCAGTTTGTTTTACAAGCTCATATTCTGGTAAGGGTAATTTATTTTTTTGAGTCCATTCTTGTAGTGAGGTTTTAGAATCTTGAGGAGGATTGAGCGTGTCTTTAGCTAGCTTTTCCCAATATTGGGTAATAAATTTTTCAACATTTTCAAACCCGCCATCAATATAAATTGCGCCTATTAGTGCTTCAAGTGCGTTTTCTAAATTTTTTAGGTTACATTTTCCTCCGTTGCAACGTTCACTATTATTCATGATGATAAAATTGCCTAATTCTAGTTCTTTAGCGACATTAGCAATGGTGCTGCCACAAACTAAATCCGTTTTTCTTTTTGCCAATGCTCCTTCTTTTTCTTCAGGAAACAGTTTAAATAGTATAGCAGACACAACCATATTCAAAATACTATCGCCCAAAAATTCTAACCTTTCATAATTTTCAGTTTGATTTTTGCTGTTCCTTTTATTTAAGCTTGGATGAGTTAATGCTTCTTCTAATATCGCATCATTTTTAAATCTATAGTTGATAATTTTAGATATTGCGTCGTTCAAGTTTTTCATACTTGTTGTCTTAAAAGGAAGTACTCCCTGCTGTACCTTTATACCAAAAAATTAATTTTATTCTATTAAAATAAGCTTCTAAAATTTGCAGTCACAACCCACTGCCTCACTAACGTTACTAAGCCCATCTCTTTTTACCAATTCTGCAAGCTCAAAATTGATTTTATTCACAACTTGAGGCCCTTGGTATATGAGAGCAGTGTACATCTGTACTAAGGAGGCTCCTGCCTTTATTTTTTTATATGCATCAGCACCATTTGAAATTCCCCCACATCCTATCAATAATATTTTGCCCCTAGTGAGTTTATACATGTCACTCAGTAACTCAGTTGAAAGTTTAAACAATGGCTTGCCGCTCAGTCCACCACTCTCATCATGGTGAGAATGCAGATTATCTCGACTGACCGTAGTGTTACTTACTGTTAAGCCGTCAATTTTATATTCCAATGCAAGCTCAGCAATATTTTCTTTTGTTTGTTGATCTATATCTGGTGAGATTTTCAGTATTATTGGTGTGGGTTCAGAGGTGTCAATTGGTTTCTTGGTTAGAGTTATGGATTTCAGCAATTCCGATAACTCTTGTTTATTGTGCAAATTGCGCAAGTTAGGTGTATTTGGGGATGAGATGTTCAGCACTATATAATTACTTTTCCCATATACCATCTTTATTAAGTCAACATAATCACTGATTTGGTCCTTCGATGTGCTATTTTTTCCTATATTAATGCCGAAAATACAATCATCAAGCTTGGTTTCATTTATTCGTTTAAGAAAATAATCTATTCCTTTGTTATTGAATCCCAATCTATTGATTATTCCTTCATCTTTTATTAACCGAAAAATTCTCGGTTTTTTGTTTCCATATTGTGGATTTTTAGTTACGGTACCAGCCTCAATGAATCCAAAACCAAGTGAGAGCATGGGCCTTATGACTTCCGCATTCTTATCAAAACCTGCAGCAAGACCCACAGGGCTCCTAAGTTTATTACTAAAGAAGTTTACGTTTAAAGACTTTGGTAGTTCTATAGGTTTTCTGTAAGGCGTCTTTTTTAACATCATTACTGCCAAGGAGTGGGCAATTTCAGGTGGCAGTAAAAACAGTAAATTACGTAGTATCATTTTGTAAAACACTCTGCTTACTTTCAGCTTATTTTCTACTATAAGAGTATAACCATAACTTTAAAAGAAATTGATTTTACTTATGAATAATGGATAAGCTCTCTTCATGAAATTTATTATCGCTATCATTTTATTCTTACTTGCTTATAGCTTATCTGCTCAACAAATAGATCATATTGAATTGTTCGAGGATATAATCAAGAAAATAGAAAAAGAGTATGTCTGGCCTGTCAGTCAAAAAACTCTCGTTGAATATGCAATAGAAAATATGTTAGACAAACTGAATTTTGAATTAAGCGATAAAGAACTCACAATTAGCTCTGCTTCCGATTCTGATGGAATTGAATATTTTGAAGAGGTGCTAATACAAATAGAGAGAGAGTATTCAAATTTGATTGATCAAAAAACTTTAGTTGAATATGCAATAGCTGGAATATTCTCTAAACTAGATTCATATTCTTATTATCTTGATAGTAAAGAATTCAAAAAAATGCAACTTCAAACAAATACTGTTTCAACTAAGGTTATAGGCAATATAGCTTACATTAAAATCTCTGAATTCAACGAAAGCACTTGCAATCATTTCAGAAGGCAATGGCTCAATATTAAAGAAAATAACAGTACCATAAAGAGTGTAATTTTGGATCTGAGAGATAATCATGGCGGATTATTTTCTCAAGCAGTATTAATATGCGATAATTTTCTTGATGGTGGCAAAATAGTTACTGTGGAAAGTAGAGAGAAAAAACATTACGACGCGAGCAAAGGAGTGACCTTACCCAGAAAAAGTAGAGAGGAAGTTAAGCCATTTTTGAAGTAAAATAAAACATGATTATGAGGGCTTATTATGGTAAAGAACAGAAAAAATTACACAGTGGAATTTAAATTAGAGGCAATAAAGTTGGTAAAGGAAACGGGGCAGTCAGCAAGCAAAATAGCTAAAGATTTAGGAATAGATAACAGTACACTAAGTGACTGGATAAAAAAATATAACGAAAAAGGATCAATAGAAGAAGCATTTCCTGGTAAGGGAAAGTTGGCACCATGTGATAAAGAAAAGTTTGAATTAAAGAAAGAACTAACAAGAGTTACTAGAGAAAGAGACATTTAAAAAAAAGCCCTGGGATATTTTGCAAGTCACAAAGAGTAAAATATTTATTTATCAAAAAGCATGGAAACTACTATAAAGTACAGGAGTTATGCAGGATTTTGAAAGTATCTGCTAGCGGCTACTACAAATGGACTAGTAAGAAGAAAAGCAGCAAAGAATTAACAAGGGAGCAGCTTCTAGCAGACATTCAAAAAATATACCAAGCATCTAATTGTAGATATGGGGCACCTAAGATTCATGCTGAACTAAAGGCTTTAGGTAAAAATTGCAACATCAAAACAGTGCAGGATATCATGCAAAAAAATGGTATTCAAGCTAGACTGAGGCGAAGATTCAAAAGCAAAAAACAGCAGACTGACAATAGGGTTATAACTCCCAATATATTGGACCAAAACTTTACTACTAGTCAGCCAAATAAAGTATGGGTAACTGATATTACATACATAAAAACTAAGGATGGATGGCTATATTTGGCAGCAATAATTGATCTATATTCACGTATGGTAGTTGGCTGGTCAATGAGTAGTACAATAACTAAGCGATTAGTTATAGATGCTTTATTGATGGCTGTTGATAAGCGCAAACCAGCCAAAGATCTGCTATTTCATAGTGATCAAGGTTCACAATATACCTCTAAAAATTATCAGTTTTTGCTGAACACAAAAAACATCATTTCCAGCATGAGTCACACAGGCTGTTGTTATGACAACTCTGTTGTTGAAAGCTTTTTCAGCTCACTCAAACGGGAGCTTCTTATTGATACTTCGCAACACTCTGCTCAGCAAACTAGAACTGCTATATTTGAGTACATAGAAATTTTTTATAACAAACAGCGTAGACATTCTACTATTAATTATTGCATTCCTGAGAAATTTGATTCATCATTTTCATAATAAAAATGGCTTAACTTCCTCTCTACTTTTTCTGGGTAAGGTCAGTGTATCGCTTCATATGTGTGATGCACAAGGGCCTTGGAACCCAGATCAAATTACTGAGTATCGTTTAAATTTTTCAGTTTTATTTGGTGTGATGAGGCAGAAACTCTATCAAGTACTTATTGGGAATTGTTCGCCAAAAAGCTTTCAAGCTCTTTTTAATAGAGCAAGTATACGCGCTAAAGTTAAGGTCCGACCAGGGCGGTTGTATAGCCGCAATAAAGTGGATAAGCCTAAACGCCATCACGTCTTTAGGAGAGTTTGCTAATGAAGGCTCTTAAGTTGACGCCATTGCCTGAACAGATACAAAAATATTGGCAGCTTAAATAAGAGTCTGATAGTAGTTTAAACCACATCAATTCTTTTTCAGTTAATTCTTGTCTGTCAGATTAAATCTTGTCTTTTACATGTGCCGGCTGTCGGACTTGAACTGACAACCTACTGATTACAAGTCAGTTGCTCTACCAATTGAGCTAAGCCGGCATTAAATACATTAATAATATACAATTATCAATGTATTTTCGTCAACTATTTTTATAATTATCAGAATATTGCATAATGAAATAATATGAGAAAATTTTTATTGAAGCCAAAAAAAAGTCTAGGGCAAAATTTTATTTTATCAAGTGAGATAACAAAAAGAATAGTCGTTTTAGCTGGTAATTTGGAAAATTTTAACGTCATTGAAATTGGCCCTGGGTATGGTGCATTAACAAGGGAAATATTGGCAAATAATCCGAAGTTTTTATTAGCTATAGAAAAAGATAGTAATTTAGTGAAATGTCATGACCAATTGCTAAATGAACACCAAGGAAAGTGTAGAATTATAGAAGCAGATGCGCTTCATGTTATGGAAGAAGAGCTGATAGAACGCCCAGTTAAAGTTATTGCTAACTTGCCTTACAATGTCTCGGTAGCGTTATTTTTAAAGTGGTTAAATAACATAAAATTTTTTACGAGTTTGACATTAATGTTTCAGAAAGAGGTAGCAGATCGAATTATAGCAAGACCCAATTCTAAGGATTATGGTTCCCTATCAGTGCTAAGCCAGTTGCTATGCAATATAAGAAAGGAATTTGATATTGAACCTAAAGAGTTTTTTCCAAGACCAAAAGTACATTCTTCAGTAATTACAGTAAATCCTTTGCCTACCCAAAGATTTGCAGTAAATTTAGAAGTCTTAACAAAATTAACGCGTGCTGTCTTTGCTCAAAGAAGAAAGATGCTAAGAAATAGCTTGCAAAATGTAACAAGTAATGCTCTTGAAAACGCTAAATTAAGTGGAAACGAACGTCCAGAAAACCTAACTATTGAACAATTTTGTTTGTTAGCAAATAATATGCAAACCACCTAATCTGTTAAAAAAATATTAAAAAGCATTTTTGGGTTGCTAATTAGAAAAAAGGCAAAGGAAACCCTGTAGTATTTATATGTATAACCTAGCTGAACTTAGTGTTAATACCAATTCCCACTGCACAATAAATGGATAGACAATAATGAGAAAAAGCCATACTAAGGTACTACAGTTAACGCATAATAAAAAGATAAATAGAGAGCAGTTCTAACTTTACTGGAACCACTGCGAGGAAATTGTAATTGAGAAATACCTATCATAACCTACCTCCTAGTATTATTATATTTTAGTAATAATATAATAGTCTATAAACGTCAATGTTTGAGTATCTTATTATCCACACACTCATCATGCTCAATCTCAACTGTAGAGTGCGCAATTTCGAACCTATTTAGTAGTATTTTTTTTATCTTATATAAAATATCAGTGTGTTGCGCATTTTGCTTTACCTTGGCATGCATGGTAATTATAAAATAATTATCAGACAGTGACCATGCATGTATGTGGTGCACATCTAGCACTTCTGGTAGTTCAGATATGATCTCACTTTTTATCTCCTCAGCAGATATACCTTCGGGTGTACCTTCAAGGAGTATATGGCAAGAATTCTTTAGGATTTTATAGCCGCTATTTAGGATTATTACGCTAACAAATACTGACAGAATAGGGTCTACTATTTGCCATCCGGTAAGCATGATAATTACGGATGCAAGTATAGCAGCTACAGAACCTAAAATATCTCCTATAACGTGCAGTACGGCACTTTTTATGTTTATATTGCTTTCACATTTACTATGTAATATAAAAAAGACTATGATATTAGCAATCAGACCAAGTGTAGCAACTATTAACATTATTTTCCACTCAACATTGACTGGAAAAATAAACCTCTTTATTGATTCAATTATAATGATTATTGCAATGAAGAATAAAGTTAAACCATTCACAAATGCTGCAATTATCTGCAACCGATGATATCCGTATGATCTTTGCAAATCAGATTTCTTAGCTGAAAACCTATGTGCTAACCAGCTTAAAACTAAGGCAAAGAGGTCAGTAAGCATGTGCCCTGCATCCGATAACAGAGCAAGCGAATGTGAAATTATTCCACCTACTATCTCCATAAACATTGTTATTGCGACTATTATTATGGAATAGATTAAGCGCTTGGACTCTGCTGCTGAGTGTTTACCGTTGTGTATTGCTGTCATATAAAATCTTTTCATGGACAAAAATGGGTAACACTGGGTTCGAACCAGCGACCTCTTGCACGTCAAGCAAGTGCTCTACCAACTGAGCTAATTACCCATCGTGGCTTTAGTATAGTGCTTCAACAGAATGAAAGTCAATTTGCTTTTGTTCTTGTTCAATAGACTCCTTGCATAACAAACTTTTGGCAGCGCGTTGGAAGAAATTTCTTGACAAACTCCGCCAGCCCCCTTATTATAGTGCTAAGGGTATTTCTGACTAAAAACTTGTTTTTGATTCGCGCGGGTTCAATGACAAAATTCAGTAAAAAACTTAAGGTATTTTTTGGCGTATTACATAAAATTATAGCGGCTGCATGTCTTTTAAATTTTTTCTACATTCAGCCAAATCGCGCTTATACTAAGCGTCAGCACATTATTATAGCGCCAGTTTAAAGTATTATAGGGTCAAAACTCGCACTACGGGGCTTTTTTTGCCTTTTTTCTATTTGGTAAATTTCTTAAACATTTGTAGCTGAAGCAATTATAAACGCTAATTCTGGATTAAGGAAGGAAGAAAGTATAGGAAATGGAAGGCTTTTTGGATTTCACGGAATAGGAAATGAGAGTAGAAAAGATGTGAACCAAGAAATTAGCAGGAGATCTATGGCGAGTATGTTCAATTTCAAGTCTATTTTTGAGGTAGCCAAAAACCGTCTCAATGATGGACCTTTTTCTCAGCAAAATCTTTTCATTTAGTGAAATTAATGTGTTTTTCATCCCCTTTTTCACCTTGGTAACAAGTTTCAAACCGCGGTTAAACAACTCTTGGAAAAGCTCTTTTTTAATATAGCCTTTATCACCAAACAAAAGACCGGTTAATTTCTTAGTTAGGTTTGCTACAGGATTTTTATCGTCAACTTGTAAGCGTAAAAGCTTGAATTTCCCCTTTCTCATTAATTATCAAATGTAGTTTAAAGCCGAAAAACCAGCCATTTGCTTAATTTTGCAATTCCGGCAAAAACCTTATTTCTTGATATTCTTTTTGCATGGCAAACTGCAATAGGAGTTGTATCTATGTATGAGATTCCAGTATGTTCTGACCATCCGCAGAGGCACTGTAATAGCATAGCTAAATGCCACAAAACCCTGGGCTTTAGAGCAACAAACCTAGTGTATGAAGGCAACTTTGGAAACTCTGATTTGTAGAGCAATGTTAGGTAATGCAGGTAGAAAGCCTTGAAATTTTCACAGGGAGATTGCTGATACAGAAGGATTATTGTGATAATTTCCGCATGTGTAATTTCTGGCACTCTTGTGGGTTTTTTACCATTTGGCAGTAGTTTATCTGCAAAATTTTTCTCTATATCTCTGCAAAAATCATCGACCAGACAAAACAGTTTTGTTATATCTTCCATGGGTAACCTCATCTATTTTTTTTGTATTTGTTGAGTTTACCCTACTCTCCTGCCTTTTCTATTCTCTTTTTAATCCAGAATTAGCGTTTATAAGAGCAATATCCACCGAAAATGGTAGCGCGTGATACTTTATGACGGTGTTATCCCAGTGTCCAGACACTGGGATCCAGCTAATGTATGTTCCCAGAGTGTGATGGTAAGGATTTAGTATAAATAATTCAGGAGCACTGATAACATATAAATTCATAAGGAGTCAGACCATTGAGAGTTTTGAGTCTTTTTGCATAATTATAAGCCATAACAAAGTTATAGAGGTGATCTTTAAGTTGTTGATGTGATTGATAGTTTGACCGTAGCATTTTTTAAAGTTTTGTTCATACGTTCAACTTGTCCAAGGATGGCTCACTTTTGTCAAACGATGCTCGATATCATTTTCCTCGCAAACTCTATCAAATATATGTTAAAAAGCATACTTATGACGCTTCTAATTGTATACCATTGTCTGTCAAAATGGTACGGATTTTATATGCTAATCAAGTTACGTAAAAACTCAGCAGCTATAGGTTTTGTAGCGCTTTCATGAAGCTCAACATAAGCAAACTTGGATGTTCTGTCTATGGCAACAAATAAATACAGCTTCCCTTCTTCGGTTCTAACTTCTGCAATATCAATATGAAAGTAGCCGATAGGATATCGTTTGAACTTCTTTTTAGGCTGAGTTTCTCCATCAATATTTACT
Organism: Wolbachia endosymbiont of Cantharis cryptica; assembly: GCF_964277405.1. Taxonomy (GTDB): domain Bacteria; phylum Pseudomonadota; class Alphaproteobacteria; order Rickettsiales; family Anaplasmataceae; genus Wolbachia. The sequence continues at coordinate 955,866 of NZ_OZ195521.1, forward strand.
AATATCATGCCTTTGTAAACAACGGTATAAACTAGAAATGTGGAATTGTTGCTTGTAAAGCATATATCTAGAGGAAGAAGCGTATGTTTTCGAAATGCAACAATTATAGCCTCTTCCTCTTTGGTTAGAACTTTGGCTGTTTTGGCCCCATATTCACATCTTTAGTGAATGAACGTTTTTTCCATTTTACAATAGTTTTTGGATTGAGATTATAGCGTTGAGAAAGTTTCGCTATGCTCTCTTGACTATTTTGTATTGTTCTACGCACTGCCTCTGTCGTTCTGGCGCACCCGTGTAACCATAATCCTCCTTTGATGGTAACTTCTCATATATTATACCATCACTCTCTGGGACCATACATCTAGATCTCAAAAAGCATAGCTATATTTGTACACCTCATCTGCAAGATAAAAAAGAAATTGATGTACTTCTTAAATATACATATGACAAAAAAGATAGAGCTACTATAGAAAAATTAGTGCCCAATAAACGTACAGTTTTTATGAGCGTAGATCAAGCTAATAAATTTATGAAAGACACTTTACAAATTAAAATAGATAGCGTTGAACAATTAGGAAATACAGCAGTTAGAAACTATCCAGCTTAACTATAGCCACCCAAAACCCTTATTTCCCACTCAAGTTCAATATTAAACTTATCCTTTACTGCATCTCTTACCTTGTTACCAAGGTTTTCCAAGTCAGATGCAGTCGCATCATTATAATTGAGTAAAAAATTACAATGTTTCTTGGAGATTCTAGCTCCACCGTTATTTAATCCTCGACAGCCAGATTCATCAATCAGCTTCCACGCCTGGTAGTCTTTTGGATTTTTGAATATGCACCCAGCAGTTTTTCCTCTTATTGGCTGGCTTTTATTTTTTTTATAAATAACTTCCTTTAGTCTCTGCAATATAAGCTCATATTCTGAGCTTACTCCTTTAAACTCAGCTTCAACAAAAATCCAATTTCCTTTTAGACTATGTCCACGATAAAAATATCCCATCTCTTCGCTGGAAAATTCATATAGGTTTCCATCCTTTATATTCACCGCTTTTATGGATTGTATAACGCTTGCGATATCACTACCATATGCGCCTGCATTCATTTCTATCCCACCGCCAATTGTTCCTGGAATTCCAACTAAAAACTCCAATCCACTAATTTGCTGATTTCCCGCAAAGTAAGCAAGGTTGCTGAGCAGCGCAGCACCACCTGCAACAATAGAATTGTTACCCTTACATTTAATATATGCAAACTCCTTACCTAATTTGATTGTTATCCCTCGAATGCCACTATCTCGCACTATTATGTTGGATGTTGCACCGATAACGCTGATTGGCAATTCAGCATTTTTAATCAAATATATTAAATCTTCAATGTCACGTGGTTTAAATAATACGTCAGCTTGTCCACCGACATTTAACCATGTCATTTTAGACATTGAAACATTATAACGATAAATACCACGTACTTTAGGTAAGCTTATAAGCATTTTGATTTCAACTCTAATCCTGCATCCATACCCATTTTTTCTGCATCTTCTACAAACGAAGTGCGCTCAGTGAAGTATATATTCTTCTCATTTGCTAACATACAACAAAGATGTAGTATATTTTCACTCACATATTCCGCCAGAGCTGCAAGTGGTGTAAAACATGAGCCATTTACTGTCTTCATAAAACTACGCTCTGATTTTGCTCTTATAAAAGACATATTATTATTAATTTTCTCTAAAAGATCGATAATTTTTACATCATTTTTTCTACATTGAATACAAATTGCCCCCTGCCCCACTGCACTTAACATAATTTCTATTGGCAACACCTCTTTAATTAAGTGATGTTTTCCTAATCTTATCAATCCAGCTTCAGCTAGAATTATTCCATCAAAGCTTTGATTCTGCAATCTAGTTGTCACATTCCCGCGTAATGGTACTATATTTAAATCAGGTCTAAAATTTAATAGCTGAACTTTTCTTCTTATTGAGGAAGTTGCGATCGTAGCCTGCTGTGGCAGAGATTCAAGACTATTATATTTATCAGAAATAAATGTATCGTATGGACTTAACCTTTCCAGAACACAGGGAATTGTTAAATCTTTCGAAAAAAATGCAGGCATATCCTTCAGTGAGTGAACCGCCATGTCTATGTTATTCTCAAGCAATTCAGTCTCAATTTCTTTGATGAATAATCCCTTACCCCCTATTTCAGCGAGGTTCGCGTTTGCATATTTATCTCCGGAAGTTTTTATTTTAATGATTTCAACGGATAGACTAGGAAAAGAACCCAACAACTTTTGTTTTGCCTCCAAAGCTTGAGCAATCGCAAGGCTGCTTCCTCTGGTACCTATTCTGATTAACATGTATATAGAGCTATCTTAAAGTAAAATTTTAATTATTTAAGTGAAAAACCAATAGCAAATTCTGAACTTGCTGGTGTCACCCTGGTGTTATGACTATTTAAGATAATGTGACACGAAATATTACAGAATTCAAGAAGATAATCTCTACCTACATCCAAAGGCAAAATCCCTATATTAACATTCCTGTACGTAATAAATTTGCTTAATTATGGGAACTTATAAACCCATCCTTCACCCCCTACTGCATTTCTACTTAACCTGGATACTTGAGCACCTTGCTTCTTGGGTATTACTATTTTCAAGTGAATTCGCTGGTTTATTACAATAGCACACAATTCCTGCAGCAACTAGACAACAAGCTCCAACTGCTATCCCCACCGCTAACATTTCTAAGTACACTGCAATAGCTATTCCTGTAATAACCCCAGCTATTGCCAGCGTAGAAGCAGCTATAATAGATGTTCTATTGCCTTTATCTAAATCAACATTTGTAGCCTGCATTTCATCTTTTAGCCTTTTCAGTGCATCTTTATCTTTGCATTTACTAAGCAACTCTGAAACAGAGGCTAATCTTTGCGCTTTATCCCAGCCCCCCTTCTCAATATAGCCAACCAAGAGATCAAACGGTGTCTCATTTTTGTTATTTTTAACATCAAGTTTTGCACCTTTACTCAGAAGTGATGCAGCAAAATTTTTGTATCTATCTCGCTTGGAAGGATCATAAGCATCAATAAACCCTTTTAATGCACGATGCAAAGCTGTATTTCCATCTTTATCTCGACAATTAACGCTTTTATCAGAAATTTTAATTAAGAGATTCAATGTTTTCTCGCAATAATTTTCAATGGTAAGTTCCACCAGTTTATTTAATGCAGGAGTGCCATCTTTACATTTTAGTTCCTTCAGTTCGCCAATTTTATAATTGCCAAGCAACTCCGAGACAGAACTTAATCTTTTCACTCCTTCAGTAATAGGATACTCCTCAACATAGCAAATCAAGAGATCAAACGGTGTCTCATTTTTGTTATTTTTAACATCAAGTTTTGCACCTTTACTCAGAAGTGATTCAACAAAGCCTTTGTATTTCGATTCATTCTTAATGAACCCTTTTGAGGCATGATGCAAAAATGTATCTCCGTTCTCATCTTTATAATTAATATCTATATCAAATTGCTCTAAAATAGATTCAAAAGCCTCTTGAGAATTATGTTTAATAGCAAGTTCTAGCAGTTTATTTAATGCAGGAGTAGCATTTAGCCTTTTCAGTGCATCTTTATCTTTGCATTTGCTAAGCAACTCTGAAACAGAGGCTAATCTTTGCGCTTTATCCCAGCCCCCCTTCTCAATATAGCCAACCAAGAGATCAAACGGTGTCTCATTTTTGTTATTTTTAACATCAAGTTTTGCACCTTTACTCAGAAGTGATGCAGCAAAATTTTTGTATCTATCTCGCTTGGAAGGATCATAAGCATCAATAAACCCTTTTAATGCACGATGCAAAGCTGTATTTCCATCTTTATCTCGACAATTAACGCTTTTATCAGAAATTTTAATTAAGAGATTCAATGTTTTCTCGCAATAATTTTCAATGGTAAGTTCCACCAGTTTATTTAATGCAGGAGTGCCATCTTTACATTTTAGTTCCTTCAGTTCGCCAATTTTATAATTGCCAAGCAACTCCGAGACAGAACTTAATCTTTTCACTCCTTCAGTAATAGGATACTCCTCAACATAGCAAATCAAGAGATCAAACGGTGTCTCATTTTTGTTATTTTTAACATCAAGTTTTGCACCTTTACTCAGAAGTGATTCAACAAAGCCTTTGTATTTCGATTCATTCTTAATGAACCCTTTTGAGGCATGATACAAAAATGTATCTCCGTTCTCATCTTTATAATTAATATCTATATCAAATTGCTCTAAAATAGATTCAAAAGCCTCTTGAGAATTATGTTTAATAGCAAGTTCTAGCAGTTTATTTAATGCAGGAGTAGCATTTAGCCTTTTCAGTGCATCTTTATCTTTGCATTTGCTAAGCAACTCTGAAACAGAGGCTAATCTTTGCGCTTTATCCCAGCCCCCCTTCTCAATATAGCCAACCAAGAGATCAAACGGTGTCTCATTTTTGTTATTTTTAACATCAAGTTTTGCACCTTTACTCAGAAGTGATTCAACAAAGCCTTTGTATTTCGATTCATTCTTAATGAACCCTTTTGAGGCATGATGCAAAAATGTATCTCCGTTCTCATCTTTATAATTAATATCTATATCAAATTGCTCTAAAATAGATTCAAAAGCCTCTTGAGAATTATGTTTAATAGCAAGTTCTAGCAGTTTATTTAATGCAGGAGTAGCATTTAGCCTTTTCAGTGCATCTTTATCTTTGCATTTGCTAAGCAACTCTGAAACAGAGGCTAATCTTTGCGCTTTATCCCAGCCCCCCTTCTCAATATAGCCAACCAAGAGATCAAACGGTGTCTCATTTTTGTTATTTTTAACATCAAGTTTTGCACCTTTACTCAGAAGTGATTCAACAAAGCCTTTGTATTTCGATTCATTCTCAATGAACCCTTTTGAGGCATGATGTAAAGCTGTATTTCCTTCTTTATCTTGGCAATTGATACCTGTTTCGTCTATGTATTTATTTAACAGGTAATCAAAAACCCTCTGAGAGCAATGTTTAACAGCATCATTTATAGCAATATTTGGTAATACTTTTGCTCCTTTTTCAATCAAGAGATCTAAAATTTTCTCATGATCATGCTTAATAGCAAGTTCTACTAACTGGGTGAACGGAATAGAGGATCCATAGTTGTCTAGTTTGTTTATCAAAGAACGGCATTTTTCGAGATCGCCTGACTCAACACTATTGCGCAATTCCTCTCTAAGTCTGTTTTTTTCCTCTTCACGTCTCCATTCTTCCCACGTATGCATGTGTTCTTCATATTGCCATGACTCCTGCCCATAAGTTTGTTGACTAGTATTCTTGTCATATTTCTTTCTTTTTTCTGGATCAGATAATACTTCGTATGCTGCTGATATTTCCTTGAACTTTTCTAATTTTTTTTCAATCTGAATTTGCTGTTCTTTTTCTAACTCTGATAGCAGCTCTTTATTTCTGTTTTTGTTCCCCAATGTATTAAATATTCCCTGTTCTTCAGGAGTCAGACATTTATCTTGGTGGTATTTTAATGCTAATTTATGATACGCTTTTTTTATTTCACTCTGGGTAGCATTTCTTCCCACCCCTAATACTTTATAATGATCAGTAGACATAAATCCCCACACACATTTTATATACCTGTTTTATTATGCTCTCTAGTAGCTTCACTACTTTTTAAAGCCTTGCTCTACACACTTCTAACTTAACCCCATGGTACCATTCTAACAATGATATCGCCAACTAGCAATTTTGTTAAGTAAAATATTTGGCTTCAATGAAAGTTTTTTTTAGGTTAATTAAAGGAAATTTTACAAAAATCCATTTTTAACTTACAATCAATTATTACACTTTTAAACCTACAACTTATGTATAACAGGCTTATAGTAAAATCTTTTTCAGTGTTATGCATTCTCTTACTTGCTTTATACATAATATTGCCAAATTTCTTTGATAATAAGTTCTTTACTTCAAAAAAGAGAATAAACTTAGGACTCGATCTGAAAGGGGGCGCATCTTTGCTCCTTAATATAGACTTAAACTTTTACTTTAAAGAAAAATTGGGCATGTTAGCCGATGAGATAAGAGAAACTCTATTAACAAAAGACATCGAATCTAACGTACAAAGTAGCGAACAAGTAATTGTAACTTTAAATAATATTGATGACTATAAAAAAGCTTCAACGTTAATTGGTAAAATAAATCCCAATTTAGAATTGAATAAAAAAGACGCTTCAATTTTTATTTCATATAAATCTCATTATAAAAATTCTTTAATCAGTGAAGTAGCTGCAGAATCAATAAATAATATCCAGCGGCGTTTGGATAAACTGGGTACAAAGGAAGTCAGCGTACAAAAACAAGGGCAGAATAAAATATTAGTACAGGTACCTGGAGTAGAAGATACCGAACAAATAAAATCTCTGCTTGGTAAAACGGCTAAGCTAGCTTTTCACTTGGCGAACAATAACGTAGGCAAAGTGCAGGATATAGATCACGAAACCACTGTCATGCTCAAAGATTCTTTAGGTAATTCTTATCCAATATTCCGTAAAACTGAAATAGGCGGTGATGCACTAGTTAACGCATCAGTTAGATTTGGTTCCTTAGGTAAACCAACAGTACATTTTAAATTTGACAGCATAGCGAGTAAAAGATTTGCGAAAATCACTAAAGAAAACGTGGGTAAACCCTTTGCTGTTGTTCTGGATAACACAGTCTTAACTGTGCCAACAATACGTGAGCCAATTTTAAATGGAGAGGGGGAAATTAGCGGTAATTTCACTGAAAAACAAGCAAGTGAACTTGCAATACTTTTAAAATCTGGCGCACTGCCAGCACCACTTAAAATAATAGAAGAGAAAAATATCGGTCCAAGCCTTGGGGAAGAGTCAATAAAAGCAGGAGAAATGGCAGCGATAATCTCTATCGTAGCCGTAGCTTTATTTATTGTTATTACTTACGGCAAATTAGGCTTGCTGGCCTCTGTAGCATTGCTTTTTAATGTAATCTTCATATTATTAATTCTTACCCTACTTGAAGCAACTCTTACTCTACCTGGAATTGCCGGCATTGCGCTAACTGTTGGTATGTCAGTTGATGCAAATGTTCTCATATTTGAACGCATTCGTGAAGAAATCAAATCAGGGAAAAGAGTGGTTCGTGCAATTGAAGAGGGGTTTAAAAATGCCATAAAAACAATTCTTGATTCAAATATCACTACATTAATTGCCGCGGGAATAATGTTTGTCATTGGCAGCGGAGCAATCAGAGGCTTTTCTGTTACTTTATCAATAGGAATTTTATGCTCGATGTTTTCTGCAATCACAGTTACAAAACTTCTGATAGAATTATGTGTGAATCCAGAGAAATTGGTGCTTTAATTTATGGTGCTACTGAATTTTTCCGTCTACTTTTTTTAAAGGATGACCAACCGACTCAAGAGTACTACTAGGTTGTTTTTCAATAGACTTCTTGCATAACAAACTTTTGGCAGCGCGTTGGAAGAAATTTCTTGACAAACTCCGCCAGTCCTCTTATTATGATAATAAGGGTATTTCTGACTCAAAACTTGTTTTTGACCTGCAGGCTCAATGACAAAATTCAGTAAAAAACTCGGGGTATTTTTTGGCGGGTTACATGTCTTTTAAATTTTTTCTACATTCAGCCAAATCGCGCTTATACTAAGCGTCAGCACATTATTACAGCGCCAATTTAAAGTATTATAGGGTCAAAACTCGCACCACGGGATTTCTTTTGCCTTTTTTCTATTTGGTAAATTTCTTAACACTTATAACTAAAGGTCCGTCAATTTTTTTTGCCTATCAATCTAATTCCAAAACAGCAAAATTGCTGTATAATGTCACTTTTAAGTTTTGTTTCCAATGCATAAGTTTGCAATACTCTTTTCTATACTATTTGCAATAGTTGCTTACTATCTAAACAATGAAGTTATATTTGAAGTAGCAAAGCTATTCAGTGATATATTCATCAGCTTGTTAAAATTAATAAGCTTACCTTTAGTTTTTCTATCCATAGTTTCCACAATCTCTGGGCTCAAAGACTCAATTGAAATCAAAACTTTAGTTAAGAAAACACTATTTTATACACTGCTTACGACTATTATAGCTGCGTTTGTTGCATTATCGTTTTATCTGCTAATAGACCCAGCGAGAAAAAATTTCATAAGTAACACAATAGAAAGTGTGAGTGATAGCAATTACAATTACTTTTCATACTTAAAATCACTCATTCCTTCGAATTTTGTGCAAGTTTTTCTTGAAAATAATATGATTGGTAGCATATTAATCGCTTTTTTGATGGGTGGAGCTATTATTTCACTCCCAAAAGAAAAACAGGATATATTGCATCAAATATTTTCTGCACTTTTTGATACACTACTTAAAATTGCTCAAGGGTTATTAAAGTTTATTCCACTTGCTGTTTGGTCTTTTATTACATGCTTTTTGCATGAACTGAAAGGTGGCAGCGAGTTCTATAGCCTCTTGTGGTATTTTACTTGTATAATGTCTGCAAATTTCGTGCAGGCATTTTTGATTTTGCCGCTACTCATGTGGTATAAAGGCATATCACCAATTCAAACATTGAAGGGAGTTATACCAGCATTGACACTTGCGTTTTTTTCTAAATCATCTAGTGCAACATTGCCAACAACCATAGACTGCGTGCAGAATAAGCTCAATGTACCAAAAAAATTATCGTCCTTTATTTTACCAATATGCACAACAATTAACATGAATGCATGTGCTGCGTTTATTTTGATTACAGTGATGTTTGTTGCAGAGATGAATGGGCACACATTTTCCTTAAGTGAGATGTTTATATGGATTTTTTTAGCCACAGGAGCTGCAATTGGCAATGCCGGAGTGCCGATGGGGTGCTATTTTATGGCAACTAGTTATCTTGTATCAATGAATGTTCCTTTGCACATTATGGGACTGATTTTGCCCATTTACACAATCATCGATATGTTCGAAACTGCAATAAATGTGTGGTCTGATGTTTGTGTGACTCAGATAATTAATAAAGAATGTAAGGGTGAAACTTAAAAATGACATTAGATGAAAATGATCCAATAATAAAAGAGTTTGAAGAAGCCGAAGCAATCCTGCATGGCCATTTTGTGCTATCTTCTGGACTACATAGTGACACATATATACAGTGTGCTAAAATCTTTGAAAATCCAGGCAGAGCAATGAAAGTTTGCGAGCTATTGACAAATAAAATAAAAAAAGAGCTAAATAGCTCTATAGATTTAATATTATCTCCTGCAATTGGTGGAATAATCGTGGGTTATGAGATCGGCAGGCAGCTTGGAATGAAGACGATGTTTTGCGAGCGTGTTAATGGTAAGTTTGAATTACGCCGTGGATTTGAAATAAAACAAGGTGAGAAAATATTACTTGTTGAAGATGTTATAACCACAGGCAAATCTTCACTTGAAGCAGTAAGATGTGCAGAAGATATGGGAGGTAAAGTTGTTGCTGAAGCTTCTCTAATAAAGAGAAATAGCGAAACGAAATTGCCCTTCCCTGTCATATCTTTGCTTGAGCTCAGTATTAAAAACTACAGTGAAGCAGAGCTCCCTGAAGAATTGAAACAACTACCTATAACCAAGCCAGGGAGCAGGGAATATCTAACAAAGTAATCCTACTTTAATGTCATTCCAGCGCATGACACACAATTGTACGAACATTATGGTTTGAAGACAGGGAGCCGGGGCTAAAAATCACTTGACAAACTCCGCCAGCCCTTTTATCATGGTACTGAAGGTATTCAGTTATCTTCATCTGTGCAGATTAAACGAAGGAGTATAACGTAGTTGGCGTCTTATTTTTAATTTTTTGCACTATGTGCACCGTATGTCTTTTAAAACTTCTAGATTTTCAAGCTGAAACGCGCTTATAAAGCGTTTAAGACAGTATAGTACGCCAATTTGCAGGATTAGAGAGTAAGTACTATCTAACACGGGATTTCTTTTGCCTTTTTTCTGCTTAGTAAATTTCTTAGCATTTAAGCTAAGGGTCTGTTGCAGTTTAAAAGTCGCTAAATTGCAGCGTTTAAGACTAAAAAAACGCCAATACAGAAAATAGACAGTGACTAGGGTTTCTTTTGCCTTTTTTTTAGATTGGTAAATTTCTTAAATATTTTCTTAAATTTTATAGCTAAACGACAACCGCTGCTTATTAGCGGAATCTATGATGAGATACCTCGGCGGTATGACCCACTGCTTGTTAGCACCCGCGGCGATATGACGTAGGGGTTGCCGATATCCCGCTACGCGTTAGCGCCGCGGCGGTATGACGTAGGGGTTCCAGCGCGTGACGCCGGAATGACATCTAGGGGCACTGGGATCCAGATTAGAGATTAAGTTGGTGAGCACGAAAGTGACTAACCTTATATTAAAAATAACATCTTTAACAGTGAAAGGCTGGATTCCAGACTGGAATGACATCATCCTTTTTTCTATAGCTAAAGTGGCTTAGGTTTACCTACAATTTGAAAAACAACAAATTCGTCATTCCGCTACTCGTTAGCGGAATCTATGCTGAGATACCGCGGCGGTATGACGTAGGGAAACCTTTCTTGGGTTAGCTATAGATCCCAGTGTCAGCTACTTGGATGACAAAAGGAAGGAGCGCACTGACATTATAGAGTGAACCAGTGTCAGCTACTCGGATAACGAGAGAGGAGCACTGGGATGACAGGAGAAGGAGGCAATGAATTACTTGACCTTTACAGGAATGACGGTTTTTCAAATCGTTGGTAAACCTAAGTCACTTTAGCTATAGCAAGCACAAATTATCTACACTGAAGAAGTTAAAGCTAATGTAAATAGAAAACATCCATAATTCCTCTTTTGATGGTAGTTTCTACGTTATCACACTTTGGCTCAACTGGTCACTACTCTATTTCTACCACTATTTTTTGCTTTGTATAAATATCTGTCAGCACGTATTATAAATCTTTTAATATTATCAAGGTCAGATTTTTGCATTTCTGCAATTCCAATGCTCACAGTCACACTATGAGTTATACTTTTGTCCAAAAGTGTAAAGGGCTCTATAGCAATAATTTCGCGTATCCTCTCCGCAACAACGCATGCATCCGATACATTGGTATCTGGCATTACAACAACAAATTCCTCGCCACCAAACCTAGCTAGCAAATCTGTCACTCTGATATTTTCAGAAATTCTCTTCTGTATTTGCTTTAAAAGTTCATCTCCAGCACTATGCCCAAAATCGTCATTTACTATCTTAAAATAGTCTATATCAAGTATCATAAGAGATAATCTTCTATCCTTTTCTACAGAATCCTTAACAATGTTTCTTAAGTGTGCATCAAAATATCTCCTATTATAACAGTTAGTTAATGGATCCTTTATAGACATTTCCGCATTATTAAATAAATTCATTCTCAAGGCATCTTGATATCTTTTGCGTTTCACTTGTAAATTAACCCTTGCTATTAACTCACTCTCATCCAACGGCACTGTTAAATAATCATTAGCACCTACATCAAGTGCTGTTACTAAATTGCTTTTGTTATAATCTTCAGAGAGAATTAGAATTGGCGTATAACGTGTTTCTACTTTACTACGAAACTCAGAACACAAACGCAAGCCGTCAGTTTTTGAAAATTGCATGTCAGAAATAATCAGGTCGTAATTATCCTTAATACCAACCGTCAATGCCTCCATTGGATCATTCAGTATTTTAATTGACCTGAAGCGTTGCCTTAGTACATTATATATCTGCTCTGCTTGAAAGACGTCCTCATCTACAACAAGTATGTTAGCATCAAAAATCTGATTGGAATAATCCATAATACTGCTTCCTGCTACTCCACCAATCTCAGCATTAGTTTCTCCTCTCAAACGCAATTCATCTATAATCATCTTTAAGCGTGTAAGGGACTTAATTCTCGCAGATAAAGCAGTTTCATCTATTGGCTTAGTTAGAAAATCATCTGCACCAGCATTAATGCCTTGCACTCTATCATGAGTGTCATGCAGTGCAGTCACCATAATTATTGGAATATGGGTTGTTAAGGGATCACTCTTTAGGCTCTTACAAACTTCAAAACCATTTATTTTTGGCATCATGATATCGAGTAATATAATATCAGGCTGTTGCTTTGCCACTAAATCTATAGCTTCTTCACCATCATGAGCTACGATAACTGTATAGTACTCTGCTTTTAGTCGAGCTTCTAAAAGCTTAACATTAGATAGTACATCATCTACTACTAGGATCTTCGCTGTCATTATCTTTAGATGTACTATCTATATTGTAAGTAGGATAAAACTTACCATCTTTACCAACTATATAATTTACTTTCTCAGCGTTATACTCTTTATATAAGTCTTCAATTCCGGCGTCTTTCAATAATCTCCTAGTTCTTGATTTTACAATCATAAAATATCTATATATATTCTTAATAAGATCAATAAATACAGGTATCTTATTTTTATCAAGAACAATTATACTCACTAAAAATACAACTAAAATTTCTGAAAGACCTATACTGAACATTTTTCCTATGAAGTAAGTGCTTTAATTCTTCTGATTATAAATATTAATTTGCTTAAATCAAGTTTAGAAGCAACCATCTCATCTAAAAAACTATTGTAACGTTCTATGTAATCCTTATCATTACAAGCCCAGGTTTGAACCCTATCTTCGTGGTTATCAGTGGCTTTTATGACTTTGACAGCTAGCTTATAATGATAATTGCTTAAATCATCCAATAAATCATTAATCAAGCTGCGATCCCAATAAGAAGAACGACTTTTCATCTTGATGGCAATTGTTCTAATCAGATCGAATCTTAGCAGCGATTTTAATTCAAAGTATATCTTACCAGCGTCGAGAATTGGCAAAGATGTTTGCTCAGCAATGGATATAACGTCCAGTGCATAAGCAAGAATGCATAGATCAGCAACTTTTTTTGCTAGATCTTTACTTATATTAAGTTCTACTAAAGAAGTGGATCCATGATTATAGACCTTTAATAGGTGTTCATCTAAAACATCAGTCAAGTTCTGGTTTAAAGTTTCAATTGCATCCTTAAATTTTGTAACACCATCTAGCTTTACAAAGCTAAGTTCGCCAAGATTTTTTACTAACCAAAATGATACTCTACCAATAAATTTCTGCACATTCCTAACTATTTGCAAGTACAAGTTAACATCAATCTTTCCATCCAGTTCATCAATTTTCTGCCATAGACTATTTAAATCATATAGGTGATCAACAACAATATACACATTAACTGCTTCGTACACTTTAATCCCAGTATTTTCAACAAGACTATTAATAAATACACATCCCATCCTATTCACTACATCATTTGCAATGCAAGTAGAGATGATTTCTCTGCGCAGTTGGTGTTTTAATATGGAATCCTTGAACTCTGTTATCATCTTTTGTGGAAAGTAATTTAGTAAGTAATCACAACACAAGAAATCTTTTTCAGGCAGGTCAGAATGTATAATTTCATTTTTTATTGCTGTTCTAGCATAAGACATTAGAACAGAAAGCTGAGGAGAGCTAAAGCCCTCTGCTCCAGTTAACATTCTCGCTATCTCCTCATCGGCTGGAAGAAATTCTATACTTCGGTTTAACAATCCAGATTTCTCCAGACTGAGTAATAACCTATGGTGTTGCTCTAACCTCTCTTTGGCTTGCAAGCATTCAAGAAGTAATGCTTTTGTTTCAATTCTGTTATGATCTTCAAGCACCTTAAACGCAACTTCATCCACCATGCTAGCCAGTATCTCATTCCTTTTTTTTAAAGAAATACCACCTTCTTTCATAACCGAAACAAATGCAATCTTGATGTTAACTTCAAGATCAGAACATATTACTCCTGCTGAATTATCAACAAAATCTGCATTGATATGTCCACCTCTTTCAGCGTATTCTATTCTTCCAAGCTGCGTGCAACCAAGATTGCCACCCTCTATGAACATAGAAGCTCTAATGTCTCTACCATTTACTCTTAACTCATCATTTGCTTTGTCACCAACCATGCCATGGCTTTCGCTCTTCGCCTTAACAAACGTGCCGATTCCTCCATTCCATATGAAATCCACTTCTGCTTTCAACAGATATCTGATCAAATCACTTGGAGGTAACGCGTCTTCTGTTATATCCAAGCATTTTTTCATTTCTTGAGAAATGTTTATTTGCTTGCTGCTACGCTCAAATACTCCGCCACCCTGAGAAATAAAATCTTCGTTATAATCCATCCAAGTTGAAAATGGTAACTCAAAGAGACGCTTACGCTCTATGAAACTCTTTTCTGCATCAGGGTTTGGATCAACAAAAATATGCATATGGTTAAATGCGCCGATTAAACGTATATTTTTTGAAAGCAGCATACCGTTTCCAAACAGATCGCCAGACATATCTCCAATCCCAATTACAGTCGCATCTTGGTAAATATCCTTATTCATTTTCCAAAAATGTCTCTGTGCTGCAATCCATCCTCCCCTGGCTGTAATACCCATTTTTTTGTGGTCATAACCTGCTGATCCACCAGATGCAAATGCATCACCAAGCCAAAAATTATACTCAGAGGCTATTTGGTTGGCATAATCAGAAAATGAAGCAGTGCCTTTATCTGCTGCAACTACCAAGTATGGATCATCTTCATCATACCTAATCATATTCTCTGGTGGAATTATTTTACCATCAACTACATTATCGGTAATATCAAGCATTCCTCTGATAAAATCCTTATAGCACTCAACACCCTTCTCTCTTAAGATATTTTGATCTCTATAAACTTTCTTTATTACAAATCCACCCTTTGCACCAACAGGTACAATAACCGCATTTTTCGTCATCTGAGCTTTCATCAGCCCCAAAACTTCAGTGCGAAAATCTTCTGTCCTATCCGACCACCTTAAGCCACCACGGGCTAATTTCCCTCCTCTTAGATGTATTCCCTCAAAAAGGTTTGAATAAACATACAATTCACGATATGGATGTGGGTCAGGCAAACCATTTATTTTACTTGAGTCAAATTTTGTAGATAAGTAGGGTTTATCATCTTGATAATAACTGGTCCTTAAAATGGCCATTATCAAGTTAAATATCGAGCGCAAAACGTAATCATGTGAAACATTGCTGATCTCTTTTAGAAGTTCCTCAATTTTTTCTCTGAAAATGTCCGTAGTCTCCGTTCTATCAATATCTATGTTAGGATCAAATCTTACATGAAATAGCTGTATCAAATACTTTACTATTTTTGGATATTCTGAAACCACTTTTTGGATATATTCTGGGTTGTAGTTAAATGACGTCTGCTTTAGGTAAGCACTTAACGCCCTAACCAGAAGCACTTCTTTCCACTCCAGCCCAGCAATAATGATTAAACTGTTGAAATAGTCATTTTTAATTTCCTTGCTGAACACTTTCGCAAGTGTTATTTCAAACTGCTCTTTTAGAGTAATGTTGTCTATTAATTCATCGACTCTTGACAACACAAAATGATGTATCCATATTCCACCGTTAATCTCTATATAATAACCATTATGAGATAGAATCTTAGCTCCCAAATTCTTAGTAATTCTTAATATCTTCGATAATTCAAGACCTCCATTGCTTGGAGTGTAAACCTTTAATTGATAATTAAGATTGTCACGAGTAAGTCTTAAATCGACCTCGCTAACACCTTTCTTCCTAACTATCTCCAATTTTTTCATATCGTAATATGCATCATGAGGTTCGAAACTTTCTTGATAGCTTATCGGAAATGCCTTGCAATAACGGATGAATATATCTTCAACAGTGCTAAAAGTATTATATAAATTGTCTATAAAACGATCTTCCCACTTTTCTGTAATGTTCCTTAATTTGTTTTCGATACGCAAAACTTCATTATCAAGAATACTAGCGTGCTTAATCTTTAGTACCACGTGCAATTTCATTAAGTCATATTCGTTTATAATGTGGTGGTTATAAATATCTGAACTTTCTGCATTTATCTCATCCTTCAATATATCACGTATCTTGAACATTAGTCTGGAGCTAGCATAACGCATCGGTATTAGCACTATACAACTAACAAAGTCCCCTACCTTTCTTAAAAATAATTTGACTCTTGGCCTAATCGCAAGAGACATGATTGAAATACAAATTTGAAATAACTCGTCTTCATTTGATTGGAATAATTCACCACAAGAGAATACTTGTAAAATAGAAATTAAAGCTTTATTGTTGTGACCACCCGATACAAATCCTGCTCTTCTCTCTATTGTTCTAACTTTATCCTTTATTACCGGAATAGTGCGAATATCTTGGACCTCCGCTACAGAAGTAAATAACCCAAAAAAATATCGTTCCTTTACCACACTACTCTGGTCATTAAATTCTTTTACCCCTATACAATTCATATATGTACGCCGATGAACTACTGAAGTTAGGTCTGATCTTAGTGTGTATAAAGAATCTAAACCTTCAGAAGAAATCGATGAATTCTGATACTCTTTACCTGTTCTCATTAAACCAAGGTTTTCCTCATCATTAGGAACAAGCTTCCCATCTTTATCGGAAATACATTCTTGATAACCTAAAAATACAAAGTTATTATTCTTTAACCAAGCAAGAAAATCTCCGCCTCCAGTGCTTGACGCTGGCTGTTGGATGACAGAAAGAAGATTTTTTGCCTCATCAAGCTTCTTGAGCATTAAGTGCCAATCTTTTACAACACAATTAACCGCTTTCAGCGTTTTCTGTAGAGATTCTTTTAATGTATCAACAAAACTGTCACTTATGCCTTTGATAATTACATATATAACCGACTCCTTGGTTCCATTACTTTTTTCCAAAGGATAAATCTCATCAATTAGGCCGTCTTTTCTTTTAATGTTAATTATGCTATTGCTATAATAGCATATGGTTAAATCGTGCGACTTAATAGTTGCAATAACAGAGTCAACTAAAAATGGCATATCGTCGTTTGCTATCTTAATAACAGTAAAATCGCCTTCTATTCCTGGTATGTCATTTACATTACTGACCATTAATTTGCTTTCTTCTTTTTCTTTTCTGAGAATGAAGTCGTATGCGTCTTCTGCAATATACAAAAGAAATTTATCATTGATCTTTAGGTCGCTATTGTAAACAAAGTTATAAAAGTATTTAATAAACTCTTTAATCTTTTCCTTTCCTTTCCGATTTTCTTGATCAGCCAGCCTAAATAGAGACTCAGTGTCAACGTTATGATCTACACACATTTTTTTTAATGAAAATACACAGTGAATTTAAACCTTTTTAACTAAGATTTCATTATTAAGAGCGTACACTATTAGCTCATCATTTTCTACTACTTCTCCTGATAAAACTAACTTAGCTAGATTATTTTGAATATATTCCTGTATTACCCTTTTTAGAGGTCTTGCTCCATATTCAGGATCATAGCCAGTTTGTGCTATTAGGTCTTTAGCTTCCTGTGATAAACTTATACTTAGTTTACGCTTAGCAAGTGTTTTTTGTAAATAAGAAAATTGAACATCTATAATTTTGTAGATGTCATCTCTGGTTAAACTGTGGAATATAATAATTTCATCCAGTCTGTTTAAAAATTCCGGACGAAACGCCAATTTAACTATTTGCATCACTTCACTTTTTACAGAATCTGCAACTTTGTTCGGCGTCATTTCACCGCGTGACGCTGGAATCTGCATCTGGATCCCAGTGTCAGCTACTTGGATAACAGGAGGTAGAGTCTCATCTTCTGTAACTCTCTTAAGCATTATCTCTGCACCAAGGTTAGAAGTTAAAATCAGTATAGTATTGCGAAAATCAATCAATTTGCCGTGGCTATCAGTGAGTCTGCCTTCATCTAGAATCTGCAGCAACAAGTTGAATATATCTGGATTTGCCTTCTCTATTTCATCAAATAAGATCACCTGATATGGCCTTCTTCTTACTGCTTCAGTTAATCTTCCACCCTGCTCGTAGCCAACATACCCTGGAGGCGCGCCA
The DNA here is from genome assembly GCF_964277405.1 of Wolbachia endosymbiont of Cantharis cryptica. Taxonomy (GTDB): domain Bacteria; phylum Pseudomonadota; class Alphaproteobacteria; order Rickettsiales; family Anaplasmataceae; genus Wolbachia. The sequence continues at coordinate 973,910 of NZ_OZ195521.1, forward strand.
ATTAGCTTTGAAACAGAGTGTTTTTCCATGTATTCCGACATATCAAAGCGCAGAAGTGCTGATTGATCATCAAACAGGAATTCAGCTAAGGCTTTTGCAAGCTCCGTTTTCCCAACCCCAGTTGGGCCTAAGAATAAAAATGAACCGAAAGGCCGATTAGCATCTTGCACACCAGAGCGGGAGCGCCTAACTGCATTACTTATTGCTTCTATTGCATCTTTCTGCCCTATTACTCTTCTTCCTATTTCATTCTCCATGTTAAGGAGTTTTTCATTTTCACTGTACATCATGTTATCAACTGGAATTCCTGTCCACTTTGAAACAATGTTTGCAATGTCACCTCCAGTAACTTCTTTCTTTAAGAAGCTATCAGTAACCTTTTCCTGACTTTTTAATTCATTCTCAAGCTGAGGAACAACACCATACATCAGCTCTCCTGCTTTTTCTAAATTTCCACTCCGCTGAGCTAATTCCAACTCTTTTCTAGCGTTATCTAAATTTTCAGCAGTACTCTGTATTTTAGCTATTTTATTCTTCTCCATCTGCCATTTACTGTTTAAGTCAGCAAATTTACTATTTAGGCTTTCAATCTCCTCGTTTATCTTTTTTAAACGCTGCTTAGAGTTTTCATCACTTTCTTTTTTCAGAGCTTCTGACTCAATTTTTAGCTGTATAATCTTTCTCTCAAGTTCATCAATTACTTCAGGTTTGCTATCCATTTCAATTCTCACCCTGCTTGCCGCTTCATCAATCAAATCAATCGCTTTATCAGGCAAAAACCTATCTGTTATATACCTATTGGATAACGTTGCAGCAGCAATTATTGCACCATCTGTAATTCTTATACCATGGTGCACTTCATATCTTTCCTTCAAACCCCTGAGTATTGAAATGGTATCAGTTTCAGTTGGTTGAGATATAAACACAGGCTGAAAACGTCTTGCAAGTCCAGGATCTTTTTCTATATGTTCACGATATTCATCTAAAGTTGTGGCTCCTATACAGCGAATTTCTCCACGTGCAAGAGCAGGCTTCAGCAGGTTTGAAGCATCCATTGCACCACTTGTTGCTCCCGCTCCAACTAAAGTATGAAGTTCATCTATAAACAAGATAACTTTTCCCTCTGCTTTTGAAAGCTCATTAATAACCGCTTTTAGCCTTTCCTCAAATTCTCCTCTAAATTTCGTTCCAGCAATCAATGCACCAAGATCCAAGGCTAAGACTTTTGCATCATGCAAGCCAAGTGGCACGTCATTTGCAACAATTCTATTTGCAAGCCCCTCAACTATTGCAGTTTTCCCAACACCAGGTTCACCTATCAGCACTGGATTATTCTTTGTCCGCCTTAGTGATACCTGCATAGTTCTCCTGATCTCTTCGTCACGACCAATTACAGGATCGAGCTTGCCTTGCATAGCAAGCTCTGTAATATCTTTTGTATATTTCTTTGCCGCGTTTAATTTTTCCTCACTATTTGGTGAGTCCGCACTGCTGCCTTTTCTCATTTCTGCAATAACTGAGTTCAATTTTTGCGGTGTTACACCGTTCTCTGCAAGAATTTTGCCTACAGTATCATCTTTTTGTGCAGCCAGGCCCTGCAGTAAACGCTCAACAGTGACAAATGAATCTTTATTCCTCCTAGTAATACCTATTGAATCTTCGAAAACTTTTGCTACTTCTCTTGAAAGTTGAAGGCCACCACTTCCTGGACCTTCAATTACTGGCAACTTTTTTATCGCATTATTCACAGCATCAGAAATATTTTGCATATCTCCACCACAAGCGCCTATCAAATCCTGAACCAAACCTGATTCATCCTCAAGCATCACTTTTAGCAAATGCTCAGGCATAAAAATCTGGTGTCCAGCTCCCAATGCCTTCATTTGAGCACTTTGAATTAGGCTTTTTGCTTTTTCAGTAAACTTATTCAAGTCCATATAATTTCCTTAATTTACACTTGATCCTAAGATTAAGAAATTCTGGATCTCAGTGTCAAGCCCACAACTGGGATGACACATTCTGACCCAATTCATGTTAGCTATAAACATTAAGAAATTTACCAAGTGGAAAAAAAGGCAAAAGAAACCCTGTGATTATTTTCCGCTTTAAAGTACTGGCGTTTTTTATGTTTTAAACCCCTGACAAGAGAGATTCAGCCGCTTTTAATCGCTACTAACCTACGCTGCAAGTGTTTAAGAAGTTTACCAAGCAGAAAAAAAGACAAAGAAAACCCGAGTTAGCTAGTCCTTTACTATCTCTGTCGAGTATTGGCATTTTTTGATGTCTTGTAACGCTTTGTAAGCGCGTTCAGCTTATTTAGGTATAAACCTAGATGTAGATGAAGTTTTGTAAAGACATACAGTACCTATGTACTGCAAAAAATTGAACATAAGACGCCGATACATTAAGTAATCCTTACCTTTTAATCTGCAGATTGGCGAAAGCAAATACAATAGCTTCACTTCCATGATAAGAGGACTGGCGGAGTTTGTCAAGTCGTTTTTGTACTTAATTTCCCCCCGTTTTATGGCTTGGATGCCACTTGCTTCTTGGAGGCCTATGTTCGTATAGTTATGCGTTGGAATGGCAGAAAAATCTAATGATAATTAATTATGGCGATCTCACTTTTGAATAAACTCCATTTGCATCTCCTGCATATTATCTTCTATTTGCTTTATTTGTTCTATCAACCTTTCCTCTAAGTCAAAATTACCGTTCATCCTTGCTTCGATTCTTTCTTTTTGTAATGCATTCAATTCTTTTAATAACACTATGTTATTCCACACAATTTCCGCGGACTTTCTCTCGTTCAATTGACTATTTAGTATGCTAGTTTTTTCAAATATAAACTTTATGGTTTTATTAACGTTAAATTCCTCCAATTCTTGTAATAAAACTTCTTTATTGAGCTCGCTTTCATTATTTGTCACATCAATTATATGCTGTTGTAATCTTTTTATCTCTGTACTAGTAAATTCAAAATGAGAAAATTGCTCAAAACACATAGGATGGCTTAAGATTTCAGGGAATTCTAAGGTTATACGTAAAATTATAGCCTGATTTTGCTCTGCTTCAATCAACTCTGGAGATTTGCTGTACAGATATTCACCTTTTGTTGCTCTAATTTTACTATTAAAAATCTGCTTTTTAAAGCCAACCCTTAATGCATTAGCTTTACTATAAAAGTAATCTCTATAATACCTTCTAATACTGCTGTTACCGATAGCATTTACATACTCCATAAACTTATGCTCAAGAATTGAATATTTTTCCGGAGCAAGGTTTTCATAATTTTGCAAATTGCTATCGACTATGTGATGCCATAAATATTCAGAATGGAGTTTTGTTGAATGGTCAAGCATAGTCAATATGTCTTCTTTCTTGTATTCCAGTTCGTTACATATATCGTATGGGTCTTTACTGCTCGGCAAAGTCACAAACTTCAATGTGTACCCAGGCTCTAATATGGGCAGAGCAAGTTCTGCAACTCGGGTAGCAGCACGATACCCAGCACTATCGCCATCCATACAGATGGAGATTTCTTTAGTAAATCTCCATAGATTTTTTATCTGCTCTGCAGAAATTGCAGTGCCAAGCGGAGCAACTGTATTGCTAATTCCCGCTTGATGTAGTGCTATCACATCCATATACCCTTCAACAACAAATACGTGTTGTTTTTTGCGTATTTCGCTCAAAGCAAAGTTTAATCCATATAAGTTTTCTCTTTTCCTAAAGAGCTGACTCTCTGGGCTGTTTAAATATTTCGGCTGTTGCTCAGAACTCAGCGCACGTCCACCAAAACCAATAACTTTGCCTGCGATGTTATATATAGGAAATATCAGCCGATCACGAAAATAATCATAAAAACTTTTATTTATTAAACCAACATCGGTCAAAATTTCGTTTTCAATACCGGAAGAGTTCAAATACTCTTTCAAACCAGAGCTTGGTGCATAACCTATCTTAAATTTACCTATGATTTTAGGTGAGATCTTACGCTGCTTTAAATAATCCTCAACACCTTGATTTTTTTCTGCAAACCAACTTGCAGCTAAATCAAGCGCTAAAAATAGTTTGTTGTCTTCCTTGGTAATATTAAGATTTTTAGGCAGTTCAACACCTGTAACTGATGCTAATTTTTCCATTGCTTCTTTAAAGCTTAGCCCTTCAGTTTGTGAAATAAACTCAAACACATCACCATGAGCCGAGCAACCAAAACAGTGGTACAATCCTCTAGTATTACTCACCGAAAAAGAGGGAGTTTTTTCATGATGAAATGGACATAGTCCAACAAAACTATCCCCTCTTTTTATTAGCCTGACTTTCTTACCTACTATGTCAGATAATAATAATTTTGATTTTATAATATCTATGTGATCCATTTTATTGAATTAGTAGTAGGATAAAAATTATATAGAATTTATGCACATTTGACTCGAAATTTATTTCGTATGTTTAGAACCTCCAAAAGATCAAGAGTATTAAAATGGCTTGACAGAAAAATCAAAATAAATTACCCATATAAATATCCTTAAGTCATAATTTCTTATATGTCAGATGTAATATCAATTGCTTCAGACCATGCCGGTTATAAATTAAAATCAGAAATCAAGCCTTACTTGGAAACCCTAGGTTACGAAGTGATAGATCACGGCTGCACTGCTAAGCAAAAGTGTGTAGATTATCCAGACTATGCCGTCAAAGTTGTAGAAGACATAGCAAACAAAAAAGCAAATTACGGGATATTAATTTGTGGTACAGGCTTAGGTATGAGCGTTATAGCGAATCGCTTTGAAGGAATTCACGCCGTTTTATGCAATAGTGTTGAGATTGCAAGATTAGCTCGCGATCATGGCAATGCAAATGTACTATGCCTTGGTGCAAGGTTCACTGCTAATGAATTAGCAAAGGACATAGTCAAACAATTCCTAGAAACAGAATTTTCAAAAGAAAGCAGACATAAAAAACGCCTTGATAAACTCAATAATATCAGTTCTCTGAACAAGAAAAAAAAAACTTATAACGAAGATGAAGTATCAAAATTTGCTAAAATGGCAGGCGAGTGGTGGAATGAAAATGGCAAGTTTAAGCCATTACACATGATGAATCCTGTTAGAGTATCTTACATCATTGAGAAAATAAAAGAGTTAAAAAAATGTGATTTAAAAGAATTATCATTACTTGATGTTGGTTGCGGTGGTGGCATTTTGTCGGAGTCAATGGCTCGTGTTGGTATTAACGTTTCGGGAATAGATATATGTGAGGAAAACATAAAAGTAGCGCGTTCACATGCGAAAAAAGTAGGATTAAATATAGAGTATATGCACACCAGTATCGAAGAGCTAAACAATAACAAAAAATACGATGTGGTTTTATTGATGGAAGTAGTTGAGCATGTAGATAATTTAGAATTCTTTATGAGAAAAGCAATAGAATTGCTAAAACCAGAAGGGCTAATCTTTATATCCACAATAAACAGAACTATAAAGTCCTTCTGTCTTGCAATAATTGGTGCAGAGTACATACTAAATTGGTTACCGAAGGGCACGCATAACTGGAATAAATTTTCCACACCGTCAGAAATTGCAAACTACTTAAGAGAAAATAATGTAACACTACAAAACATGGCTGGCATAGAGTACAATGTAATAAAACGTGAGTGGAATTTAACTAAAGGTGTGGATGTTAATTATATACTCTGCGGTTTGATGAGCAGTTGATTTTTACCGTTAGTGCAGATAAGATAAGACTTTAAGCGCCACACAATGAAGCAATTCGAGAACCTTTATATCACCACGCCAATATATTATGTAAACGACAAGCCACATATCGGTCATGCATACACTTCTCTCCTGTGTGACGTGGTGGCAAGATTCATGAAACTAGCTGGAAAAAATGTCAAATTTACCACAGGCACAGATGAGCATGGACAAAAAATCGAAAAAGCAGCTAAAGCAAAGGAAATGCAGCCAAAAGAATTTACAGATGAAGTAAGCATTTCATTTAAAGAATTAGCTGAGTTTATGAATTTCCAATATGACGATTTTATTCGCACCACAGAAGAACGTCATGAAAAAGCAGTAATAGCTTTATGGAATAGGCTTGAAGAGAGAGGACAAATATATTTGGATTCCTATTCGGGTTGGTATTCAATTCGTGATGAAGCATTTTATCAGGAATCAGAGTTAATAGATGGCAAAGCACCAACAGGTGCTGAGGTTGAGTGGGTAAAAGAAGAGAGCTACTTTTTTCGCTTGTCAAACTGGCAAGACAAATTGCTTGAGCTATATGAAAATCAACCAAATTTTATCTTTCCTGAGAGCAGAAAAAATGAAGTGGTATCGTTTGTAAAATCAGGACTTACTGACCTTTCAATTTCTCGCACTAGTTTTAATTGGGGAATAAAAGTGCCAGGAAATGGCAAACATGTAATTTATGTTTGGATCGATGCGCTGACTAATTATATCACATCAGTGAATTTTCCTAATACTGAAGATAATGAATACAAACAATTTTGGACAAATGATAGTTCTTTCAATGTTCATGTAATTGGTAAAGACATATTGCGCTTTCACGCTGTATATTGGCCAGCAATTCTTCTTGCTGCAGATTTGCCACTGCCAAAACAAATTGCAGTTCATGGTTGGTGGTTAAACGAGGGGGAAAAAATATCCAAGTCTCTTGGTAATGTCATAGATCCAATTGGCTTGGCTGAGGAGCTTGGCATTGATCAACTGCGCTATTTTCTCCTGAGGGAAGCAAGCTTCGGTCAGGATGGTAATTTCAGTAAGAAAAACATGATCAGTCGTATAAACTCAGAACTGGCAAACAATATAGGCAATTTAGTACAAAGAACGATTTCATTTTTGCACAAACAATGCTCTGGAATTGTACCAATAATCGATCAAAGCCTACTTAAAGGTGAAGAAAGTCTGCCAAATTGCAAAGCTATACTAGGTCAAGTGATGGACCATTTATCAAAGTATGAATTTAACCAGATTATACTTCTAATTATCAACATCTCTTCTGAAGCCAATGCCTACATAGACAAAAGTGCACCCTGGACACTAAGCAAAACTGACAGAGAGCGCATGAATTTAGTAATCTACAAGTTACTGGAATACATAAGAATAATTGGCACTTTATTGCAGCCAATTGTGCCAAAATCAGCGGAGATGATACTAAATCAATTGCAAATCCCGAAAGAGCAACGTGATTTAAAATCTTTGTGCGACACGTGCGTAGGTTTAGGCACTACATTGCCTAAACCTACGCCGGTTTTTTTGAGGTTTGATGTTAAAGTGGAGAAATAACTTTCCCTCTTATAAACGAGACTAGTTACTCATACTAACTGTAGGCAAAGCACAGCACAAATTTACATTACCTAGGTTTGTCTTTACTTCATATTCATTTATAGAGCAAGGGGTTGATGTTTCATTTTTTGCCGTATGCTTGTTACTACCTCTGGTTACCTTACAATTCCGTGCAGGACCATTAGCACCAATTGTGTTGTTACTCTCTTCATAAAACATAGTTGGAAGAACACCACCATCCATAGTTTCTGATTTACGTAAATCCTTATACCATTGAGGCTCATCGTTAGCACTAGACTTCTTTCAAAATTGGCAAACAAGGGAAAAGAAGTATAAAATCAGATATTTTAAGGTATGAGATATAAAGAAATAGAAAAGTTGGAAGGAAAGAAATTTAGGCGCTTAACAGGGGAAAAAAAGGGAACATTTAAGCGAATGGTGGAAATTTTGGATGAGGAGGATAAAAGAAAAAAAGCTAGAAGTGGAAGAAAAAGCAAACTTTGCGTAGAAGATAGGTTGCTTATGGCATTAGAATATATGAGGGAATATCGAACGTATTTCCACATTGGTCAAAGTTATGGCATGAGTGAAAGTAACTGTTTCAAAATAATAAGATGGGTAGAAGACACGCTAATAAAACATCCAGATTTTTCATTACCGGGAAAAAAAGAGCTATTAAAGGGTAATGTAGAATATGAAGTTTTGGTAATAGATGGAACTGAAACACCAGTAGAGAGGCCAAAAAAAAGCAAAAATGCTTCTACTCTGGAAAGAAAAAAAGGCATACTATAAAAACGCAAGTAGTAGCAGAGAAGAAGAGTAAAAAAGTAATATGTACATCTTTCTCGAAAGGTAGGAAACACGATTTTCGGATATTTAGGGAATCAAAGGTAGCAATATTGCCGGAAACTAAAATCTTAGCTGATGCCGGCTACAGAGGAATGCAAAAAATACATAAAAATGTTGTATTACCTCACAGGAAAACGAAAAAGAATCCGTTAAGCAAAGAACAAAAAAAAGAGAACAGAACACTTATGAGCCAAAGGGCAATTGTTGAAAACGTAATTGGCTTATTAAAAAGGTTTAAAATCATTTCCGATAGATATAGAAACCGACGAAAACGTTTTGGTTTAAGATTTAATTTGATTGCTGCTATCCACAATTTTGAGCTCCTTACGTGAATTTTGAAAGAAGTCTACTCTTATTCGCACCACTAATAAAGTTACTTATGTTAACCAATAAATTGCGAGGAACAGAGAGTATTCTACCCACTACACTCTGAGACTCGTTTTTATTATTTGTGTTATCTTCTTCAGACATACCAAAATTATTTTTGGCAAACTTTTTAGCATCAGCTAGTGTTTTGCTATACTCATCAATCTGACATTGCATAGTAAGTCTTGGACAAGTAGACGATAAGTTTGGGATTGATGCACCACTTTTAGTACTATTAGTAGAATTACCTACTGCATTAGATGAGTTGTCGGCAACAGTAAATCCTCCATTGGCAGCGATATATGTTGCTCCTGCTAATAATCCTGCTCCTCCTGCTATACAGCCTGCTGTTTTTAAACTAGGAATCCAATTACGTGCCTTCTCTTTACCCCATGCAGCCCAACCTTGATTATCTTTATACGGAAGAGCGATAATGTCAGGAACTGAACTCAATTTATACGGAAGTTCAATAACGTCAGGAAGTAAACCCTCAGCCTTCAACTCTGCCTTTGCATTTTTTTCTTCCTGCTTCCTTTGAGCTACACGGCTTTCAAAATTTTTATCCGGAAGTGCAATAACGTCAGGAACCGAACTCAATTTATACGGAAGTGCAATAACGTCAGGAACTGGATCCCTAGCTTTTGCCTCTTCTTCTTTCCTTTGAGCCACACGACTTTCAAACTTCTCTTGTTGAGAAATAGTGTTGTTTTTGTTAATTGCTACAGCTGAAAGTGCAATAGTTGCAGCAGAAAATATGGCAAGGCCTACAAGACCTGCAATAAGTGGAAGACTCGCATTAAAAACTGCAACTGCAGTTAAGACACCAACTACTACAGATGATACCAGAGCTAAAGTAGCCAGAGCACCAGCTATAATATAGAGAGTAGTTTTTTTTAATATAGTCATTGTATACCTCACTAAAATAATTAATTTATTATTAAAGATTGTAGCACAAATAAAAAGGTAAGTCAATTTTATTAATAAATTAATAAACTATGGCGAGTTAACAAAAGACCGCTGAAGGCTATGAACTATGCCTTTCCGTATAATCTTTAAATGCACCTCTGTTAGAGTCAAAATATAACTTCACACTGCCAATCGGCCCATTTCTCTGCTTTGCAATAACGAGCTCTGCAACATTTCTAATTTTCTCCATTTTCTCCTGCCATTCTCGATGTTTATTGCTTCCTTCACTTGGCTGCTTTCTTAGTTCATAATACTCCTCTCTATAGAGAAACATTACTATATCTGCATCCTGCTCTATGCTTCCTGAATCACGTAAATCAGAAAGTTGTGGCTTTTTGTCGTCTCTTTGCTCAACAGAACGAGAAAGCTGCGATAGTGCAACAACGGGAATATTCAGCTCTTTTGCAATTGCTTTTAACCCTTGTGTCACTTCCGAGATTTCTTGCACTCTATTTTCATTACTTCTCTTTGTTGTTCCTCTGATTAACTGCAGATAATCAATAAATACCACTCCTATATTGTATAATTGATACAACAAACGTATTCTGGTACGAAGGGCACTAATTGATAGTGCGGGGGTGTCGTCTATGATGAAAGGCAATTCAGATAACTCTGTACTGGCACTGATAAATTCATGTAATTCAAAATCACTAATTCTTCCAGTTAATGCCTTATAATAACTAATTCCTGAATCTATAGTAATCAATCTTGCAGTTAATTGCTCTGCTGACATTTCAAGTGAGAAAAATGCCACAAAGTGTTGTTTATCTGTTTTTTTTTGCAAAACTTTACAAGCATTAAGTGCAATGTTCAGTGCTAGTGCTGTCTTACCCATAGAAGGCCTTGCAGCTAGAATTAGTAAATCAGATTTTTGTAGACCACCAAGAAGCTGATTTAAATCTTGAAGTCCGGTTGTAATGCCCAGTGCTTCTGGGTTATTTTTTAGCGTGCTGATTTTTTCAACCACATCTTTAATCGAACTTGCAAGCTTTATATACGTCTTCTCACCTTGCTTTTTTACTGCCAAGTTGAACAATTTTGTCATTGCTTGTTCAATTTGCGCCTGTGCAGGGTTTTCAATATCGTAGTTGTAGCTATCGCCAACTATTTCTTGCCCGAGCTTAATTAAGCATCTCCTTAGATAAGTATCACGGATTATTCTAGTCAAACTATAGATATCAAGTGCAATACTTGCCTTCGCTGCAAGCTTTGCTAAGTACTCTACCCCACCACATTCGGTAAATGCTTGGTCGTTCTCAAAAAACATCTTGAGGCTCAGCTCATTAGCAACTATGCCGTGTTTTCTGGTTTTGGATATTTGTGTAAAAATACTTTGATGTAGTGGATCATAGAAATTCTCTGCTGTGATTGTATCTTCAACTGCATCACAAATTCTATTATCACGAATCATTGCACCAATAAGCATTTGTTCAGCTTCTAAATTATGCGGTAATTTGCATATTTCCTTGTCTACACTTCTTGAATCGATGAGATCAGCTAATTCATTCATTTTAAGTTTTCAGAGTAACTATCAACTATTGTAGAATATTTAGTCCTCATTTGAAAGATATAAAGGCAAAAAAATTTGACTAATCCTGTGTTGCCTATAGCATTGAAGCAGGCCCCTGTGGTGGAATGGTAGACACGGCAGACTCAAAATCTGCTGCTTGCAAAAGTGTGCTGGTTCAAGTCCGGCCAGGGGCACGTAAAATATTGGAAAGCGCGTATATGTTACACAAATTTTTTGACCGTTTATTTTCTATTCTCTCTTCTATAAATGTTATTCAAAAGGTAAAAAAAGATGAGAATGGAATATGTTATGTAACAGGACTTAGGCGCTATATATCAGTGTTGCTCGATTTGATTATTATCGTTTTATTCTTGCAGTTTTGCAACCAAGCCTTAAATCAGCTTTTTATGAATTCAGAGGATAGCAAGATATCAAGCCAGATTGCTGCAAAATACCAAATGCAAGCGCCACTGTCTGCAGAAGAAAAGACAATGCAGAGTAGACTTGGTAAACTATGGATCCTAAATCAAGTAGTCCAATTTATTATGCTTTTTAGTTATGTGGTATATATGTGGGCAAGGTTTGCTGCTACACCTGGAAAACTATTACTTGGGCTCAGAGTTGTGGATGCACAAACTTTCGAAAAAATGACCTTAAGGCAAGCAACAAAGAGATTTTTTTCCCTCATACTATCAGTAGCACCATTATTCTTGGGCTTTCTATGGTCAAATTTCAACAAACGCTGTCAAACTTGGCACGATAAGATCGCAGGCACAGTGGTTGTCACTAATAAAAGCCTCAGAAGACAGGGCTAAAAACCACTTGACAAACTCCGCCAGCCCTCTTATCATAGTACTGAAGCTATTTTATTTAACTTCGCAATCTCTGCAGCGGATTAAAATGACAAGAAAACTTGTATTTGGCGTACTATTGTTTAATTTTTTGCACTATGTGCACCGTATGTCTTTATAAAATTTCTAGGTTTTTACCTACATAAGCTGAAACGCGCTTATAAAGCGTTCAAGACATCACCTAACGTCAAATTTTAAAATAGAGAGTGTAATAACTAGCTACCACGGGATTTCTTTGCCTTTTTTTTCTGCCTAGTAAATTTCTTAGCATTTAAGCTAAGGGTCTGTTGCAGTTTAAAAGTCGCTAAATTGCAGCGTTTAAGACTTAAAAAACGCCAATACAGAAAATAGATATTAATCGGGGTATCTTTTGCCTTTTTTTTTAGATTGGTGAAAAATTTAACTAATTTCGTTTCCTGCATAACCATTGTTTGAGTAAAAAGTTACTCCTTCAAGTAACTGAAACTGGGCCTTTTTTTCCTAGATCCCAGTGTCACGCACTGGGATGACAAAAGGAAGGAGCTACCCGGATAACACCCTTATGGTGGAAATTGCTCTCAAACTACAATGTTCGTACAGTTGTGTTAGCTACTTGGATGACAGACAAGAAAATGTTTATGACTAATTTTTAGATCAAACATGGAATTTTGATAAATTTAACCTTTTTATGAAACTATACAGCAACAATGAACAGGTTAGGTGCGAGAGTTATGACGATAGAAAAGGAAAAGTTTTTTGAAATACTAAAAGAAGTAAGTCTTAGTCAAGGGCTGAATGAGGATAATTTATTTAAAAGGATAGGGGATAAGCTAAGAGAGATAAACTCAGGAGTGTATAACACGTATAGTGGTTCACAGGACAATGTGCTGCTTAATAAGCTATTCATGATACAACATTCAAATAAAATTGTAAATTATACATTGCTACATCTTGCTGTAGAATGTGAAAGTGTACCAATAGTAAAACTCCTACTAGCAAAGAAAGTAAAAGTTGATGCACAAATATCGGGTGATGTTAATTCTAAATTCACTGCTTTGCACATTGCTGCTTTGCATGGTCATCAAGAGATAATGCAGCTTTTACTAGATAATCACGCAAATCCTTTACTAAAAGATAGTAAAGACCAAACTCCAAGAAATATGGTTGGTGATATAGCAAATAAGAATATCATAATAGAAATGTTAAAGGGAGGAGAACAACGTTATGCTACAAGTCAATCTGAGGCAAGAGCTACAAGAAGACAAACTTATGGAAGAGAGCAGAATGACGAAACTCAAGAAGTAAAATCAGTAGCGGAAAGAGCGCAAGCATGGAATGCAAGAAATCAGAAAGAGGACAATGGAACTTTGCAAAAGGTAGAACAACAACTTGCCAATAATCAGAAGCGCATAAAACAAACTGATTTGCACAATCAACATACAGAACAGCGCGATACTACACATAATGGTGAACAGACCTCTTTAAATAAAAGTAGTAGTAGTAACGACAGTGGAATATATATTGAAGCAGATGAATCTGAAGCTTTAAGCCAATCTATATTAGAAGATGGAGAAGACATTGATGCACAAGATGAAAATGGACGGACCCTTTTACATCATGCTGCTGGATCTAATCGCATAGAAGTGGTAAAATATCTAGTAGAAAGTGGAGCAAACGTTAAAGCAATAGATAAAGATGGACGGACCCCTTTACATTTTGCTGCTGCATTTAGTAATTTAGAGACAGTAAAATATCTAGTAGAAAATAGAGCAAACGTTAAAGCAATAGATAAAGATGGACGGACCCCTTTACATTTTGCTGCTGCATATGGTCATGTAAAGATTGCAAAGTATCTAATAGATAATAGAGCAAGTGTCAATGCAAGAGATAAAGCTAAGTATACTCCCTTATATTATGCGGTTGCAAATGACAAAGAAAAATCAGCCAAGCTTTTGATAAAGCATGGAGCGGATCGCTCATTGATAAAGGATGAAGACCTAATAGATAGACTAAATAGTATGCGTGGTCAGCTATCTGAGGTTGTATCTAGTACTTCTTCTTATCCCAAAACGAACAACGTAACGAAAGCTCAAGAAAAAGCAGAAAAGGTTAAAAAACTTAGAGTTAAGTTAAAAAGATCACGTGCTAAACATGAGACTAGGTTAGAAGCACTAGAGAAACAAATCCAAAAAGAGAATAAATTGCTAGAACAAAAAATACAAAAACTAGAAAATGAAAACGCAACACTTAAGGATAAATTAGACAAAACAGAAAGTCAGCATTCCAAAGAAAATGAAGCGTTGCTAGAAAAAGCGCAAGAGGAGCTAACAAAATCAAAGGATTGCGTCGCTGGGCATGAGACTAGATTGGAAGCACTTAATGAAGAAAATGAATCACTAAGAAATGAAAATGCAACGCTTAATAGTAAATTAGGCGAAACAAAACGCCAGCATTCTAAGACAGAAGCGTTGTTAAGAAAAGCGCAAAAGGAACTAGAAGAATTAAAAAGTAGAGCAGGTGTTGGTGCAACAAACGAAGGTTGGACTCCTTTGCATAGTGCTGTTAAAATCAGCGATGTAAATGTAACAAAAGATATATTAAAAACAGGCAAAATAGATCTTAATGCAACAGATAAAGATGGATGGACTCTTTTACACTATGCTGCACACGATGATCATTTAGATAAAGTAAAATATCTAGTAGAAGAGGGAGCAGACTTTGAAATAAAGGACAAAAATGGAAAGAGTCCTTTACATCTTGCTGCTATGTATGGTCACCTAGAGGTGGTAAAATATCTAGTAGAAGAGGGAGCAAATCTTGAAGCACGAGATAAAAGTGGAAAGAGTCCTTTAGATCTTGCTACTGGTGAGCAACACAATGAAGTAGTAAAATACTTGCAGAAAAAAATCAAGAGTAGAACGGGTTTAAATGAAGGTGAATTAGAAAAAACAGGAAAAAAACAATTCTCCTCAAAAGTTGCCTATGCAAGTCTTGCAGCTATGTTAGTAGTAGGTGCTGCTCTTAGCATTGCTTCCGGCTTATCTGCTCTGTTAGTAATTGCAACTTCTGTAGCATCTGCGTTGATAGCTGGTGGCATTGCATACACAATGTCAAAACCCATTGCTGAACCAAAACCTGACACTGAATTGAAAGAAGTAGCTATTCAAGGTTCAGTACAACATGATGTTTGTAAAATTTAATTTGTACGCTTCCCGGTAATTTTGATATAATTACTTCAGCTAAAATCTATAAAAGTTTACAAATGGCAACCTTAAGTGTAAGAGAAGCTTTATGCACAGCAATCAGAGAAGAAATGCAAAACGACCCTGATGTGTTTATTATGGGTGAAGAAGTTGCAGAGTATGATGGTGCTTATAAAGTAACGAAAGGATTATTAAAAGAGTTCGGAGAAAATAGGGTAGTTGATACACCTATTACCGAGCATGGATTTGCTGGTCTTGCTGTTGGAGCAGCATTCGCTGGATTAAAGCCAATCGTAGAATTTATGACTTTTAATTTTTCCATGCAGGCTATCGACCAAATTGTGAATTCCGCAGCAAAAACAAATTATATGTCAGGTGGACAACTTGGATGCCCTATAGTATTTCGTGGACCAAATGGCGCTGCAGCAAGAGTTGCTGCACAACACTCTCAATGCTTTGCATCTTGGTATTCACACGTACCAGGATTAAAAGTAATAGCGCCTTATTTTGCTTCCGATTGTAGGGGTCTGCTTAAAGCTGCAATTCGTAACCCTAATCCGGTAATATTCTTAGAAAATGAGATAGCTTACGGACATGAGCATGAAGTTTCTGACTCTGAGCTGTCAAATAAAGATTATCTACTAGAAATAGGCAAAGCTGCTGTTATACGGAAAGGAAAGGATGTAACTATTACCGCTTTCTCATTGAAATTAATGGACGCTTTAAATGCAGCAGATTTACTTTCTGACGAAGGCATAGAAGCTGAAGTTATTGACCTCAGGACTTTAAGACCACTTGACACTGAAACTGTTATTAACTCTATTCAGAAGACTAATAGGTTAGTCAGTGTAGAAGAAGGATGGCCATTTGCAGGAATAGGAGCAGAGCTTTCGGCTGTTGTTATGGAACAGGGATTTGACTACCTTGATGCTCCAGTTGTACGTGTAACTGGCAAGGATATCCCCCTACCCTATGCTGCAAATCTAGAAAAAAAAGCACTGCCACAAGTGGAAGATATAGTTGAAGCTGTGCATCAAGTCTGTTTTAGAAAAAAATAATTTTTAACTTCTAATACAATATATAAAAGCAATTTACTGGCAAAATGTTATCGGAATTTATTTCTGTTTGTCCACTCCACATTGGTCCATCAAAGAAGTATTTCCACCTATACCACCCATTACCTTTGTCACAATAGTTTTAGCCCCGAAAAACACAGCACAAAATACACCGAGTGCAAAAAGAGCTGGCCATGGCATTCTACCAAATATCGCAAGTAAAGCCGCACCTATTATTACTACGGTCATAAGCGGTCCACCTATTCCCCAAACGTAGCCAATAATATTACATATTACTTGAGCAGTTGTATCATCACTAGCTTTAGTATCAGCGTTGCTACTATGAGAAAAAGAAATAAATAATATTATAAAAAAAGCATTGAAAATTCTCTTGATCGTAGGGTTCATCCCTATACCTTAAATTTAGATATCGTAATTATATCTAAAATAGTATAATTTTTAGTAAAAAGATTAGGCAAGCCTGCAGTTATAGCTAACCCAAAATGGTTACATTAAACAATTTAAGTTGTCATTCCTGTAAAGGTCTAGCTACTCGAGTAACAGATGTTCTTGACTTATGAACTTTATGCTCCTAAAATTCTTATTTTTAGCCCTATTTATAATGTCATTAACGATATTAAGTGTATTTCAAATAATATTGGTTGTTGTGTTAGTAATTCTAGTGCTTTTGCAGCCACCTGGAAGCAGTTCGTTAAGTGGTTTTAGCAGCTCGCAACAGGGGCTCAATTCAATGATTCCAGTGAAATCTTCTGCAAATCCGCTTAGCAAAATAACGGCTATAGTTGCCGGATTGTTTATTATGAACACATTGCTATTATCAGGATTAAGTTCAAAGGATATGCATAAAAAATCGATTGCAGAGAAAATTATATTAGAAAAAAAACAAGAAAATGAATCTACTTATGTTCCGTTTGAAAATTAATGAAGGAAGTTAAATTTATCTTTGTAACAGGTGGGGTTGTATCATCGCTTGGCAAGGGTTTAGTTGCTTCAAGTGTTGGTGCGCTTCTTCAAGCTCACGGCTTTAAGATCCGTATCAGAAAACTTGATCCGTATCTAAACATTGATCCTGGAACAATGAATCCAACTCAGCACGGAGAGGTATTTGTTACCGAGGATGGTGCTGAAACTGATTTGGATCTTGGACATTATGAACGTTTTACTGGAATTAAAGCGACTAAGGACGACAATATAACAACTGGTAAAGTATATCATGAGCTATTAAAGAAAGAAAGGCATGGTGATTATCTGGGCAAAACTGTACAAGTCATCCCTCATGTAACAGATTTAATCAAGTCGTTTATTTTTAATGGTACGGAAGGTTTAGATTTTGTAATATGTGAAATTGGTGGGACTGTAGGTGATATTGAAAGCCAACCGTTCTTAGAAGCCATACGTCAAATTAGCTATACGCTCGGAAAACAAAGAGTTATCCTTATCCACTTAACTTTAATACCATATCTTACTGCAGCGCAAGAATTAAAGACAAAACCAACGCAGCATTCAGTGCGAGAGTTAAATTTTGCAGGGTTACAACCAGATATTATATTATGCCGTAGTGAGAAGGAAATTTTCGATAATCAAAGAAGGAAAATAGCCAACCTTTGTAATGTTTCTTTATCTAATGTAATACCTGCTCCTGATGTGAGCCATATATATGAGTTACCAGTCTTATATAATCAATGTGGACTTGGCACACAAATTTTGGAACATTTTCATTTAAGTAAGCCAAAACCAAGCTTAACTGAATGGGACCAAGTAGTGCACTCTATGAGATACCCAACACAGGAAGTTACTGTATCTATAGTAGGAAAATACACTGAATTCCCTGATGCGTATAAATCACCAGTCGAAGCATTAAATCATGGTGCAATTAGTAATAAAGTCAAAGTAAAGATAAATTGGGTGAACTCAAGAGAGGAGAATGAAAAATCTATAAATGAAAAACTTATAGGAGAAAAACTACGGAATTCTCATGCAATCCTTGTTCCAGGGGGTTTTGGTGACGATGGAATAGAAGGTAAAATATTAGCAATAAATTATGCTCGCACAAATAATATCCCATTTTTCGGAATATGCCTTGGCATGCAGCTTGCGGTCATTGAATTTGCTCGCAACGTTGTTGGGCTTGAAGATGTACACTCTGAAGAATTTTGCACCTGTAAACATCCAATCATTAAGCTAGCTGGTGATAAGAACGTTGACCTTGGTGGAACTATGAGACTTGGGGCGTACAAATGTAATATAAATGCAAACTCTAAAATGATGGATGCATACAGTAACACTACTATTTCAGAAAGACACAGGCACAGGTACATAATCAATTCAGATTATAAAGATGATTTGGAAAAAAATGGGCTTCTATGCAGTGGCATATCAGAAGATGGAATGTGCATAGAGGCAGTGGAGTTAGAGAGTCATCCGTGGTTTATTGGTGTGCAGTTTCATCCAGAATTTCAATCAAAACCATTTTCTCCTCATCCTCTTTTCGTATCGTTTATTAAGGCAGCAGTTAATAAAATTTAAAAAAAGAAGATTAGCAAAGGAAAGTGTTCAAGTATCAATATATGGAGCTTGCCATAGAGCAAGCTAAACTTGCTCAGAAAAATGATGAAGTTCCCATAGGTGCTGTAATAGTTAGTGGAAGCAATATTATTTATTCTGCACACAATATATCTAACGATCCAACTGCACATGCAGAAATGTTAGCAATCAGACAAGCATGCAAATTGCTTTCAATATCAACACTTTGTGATGTTGATATGTACGTAACATTAGAACCTTGTCCGATGTGTGCTCAAGCTATTTCCTTTGCAAGAATCAAACGATTGTACTTTGGAGCTTATAATCCAAAAGGTGGAGGAATTGAAAATGGTGCTAAGATATTTCAATTTTGTAGCCATATACCAGAAGTTTATGGTGGGATATTAGAAACAGAATGCTCTTTTTTGTTAAAGGATTTCTTTGAGAAATTAAGGAATATTTGACAAATTGTCATTCCGCTACGTATTAGCGGAATCTATGCTGAGGGTGGTATGATGTAGTAATTGCTACACAGTATACATTCAAAAGAAAACTGAGAACTTTCACCAATCAAATTTCTTATCTTGCGGTTTTATTTGTAATATTGCTACCAGACTAACTAATAAGCAGAAGATTATATAAAGCCCAGCTACAAAACTTATTTGAGGAAACGTTATAGTAAACCAAATACACACCATAGGGGTAAATCCCCCATGCAAAGCAAAAGAGATGTTGCGTGATAAACTCACTCCACTAAATCTAACATTGGTGGGAAAAAGTTCAGATGCAACTATTCCTATAGGATTTATACCTCTTTCTATTATAGAAATGACCATTATGCTCAGCATAATTGTAAGATAACTTTTATAGTAGTATACAATAGATAACACAGGACAACATAGCACCATTGTAATTACTATAAATAAGATTGCAGTGCGCTCTTTTCCCACCCTATCAGCCAACATTCCAAATGCTATTGAAAATATCGGCATTAGTATACTGGTTATAATCAATACAATTTCGTTAACATATGTTGTTACGTACGTCTCAACTGATACTATTTCTTTTGCAAGTGTTCGAAGAAATATGGTAAATCCAACAGTAACATTAACAGGTACAGATATTAAAACAGCAAGTACAAGAGCTCTCTTATAGCGTTTTATAAGCTCTATTGCTGGTAAGTCAGGTGCATTTTCTTTCTTTCGACTTGCTTTGTATGCTGGAGTTTCTCCTAATGTGTATATACTATATGCGCTGATCAACCCCAAAACAGATGAAAAAGTAAACGGCAGTCTCCAACCCCAAGCGTTAAAATCAGTAGTTTGTTTGCAGATGATCACTATCACCACAGAAAGCAAGACGCCAAGGGAACGACCAAAACTTATTATTCCAAAAAACATTCCTAGTTTTTTTTTATTAGATAAATGCTCTATGAGATAAACAGAACTACCACCTTGTTCAGCACCGAGCGCAATTCCTTGCGTTACATGGATTGCAAGAAGCAATATGGTGGAAGTTATACCTATTTGACTATAACTTGGAATCAATGCAACTAGACTAGATGGAATCGATATTAGCAAGATAGCAGCAGATAACGCTATCCTCCTTCCATACCTGTCACCAATGTGACCAAACATAAATGCACCAAGTGGCCTTACCATAGCACCCAGTCCTGCAATTCCAAACAATTGCAGTATGTTGTAGTAAACATCTTTTGCAGAACAAAACTCTCTACTGATTATGTTAACCAGGTCAATAAAGAGCATGTGGTCATACCATATTGCAATTCTGCAGAGTATTGTTGATATCAACACCCTTGTTTGGTGATTGTACACTAAATTCAATTTGTAAATTTTTGCTTATTTCATTGTGGATGCTTTTTGGGATTTTGCAACCTAAGCATGTGAAGTTGACTTTTTTATTATGGTATGTGACAATTAAAAACATTATTTAAAATCAGAGGTAAAATTATGATGGGACATGTGCAGTGGAAAGAAATATTAGGTGCAGTTGATAAGGAGGGAGATTTAAGTAAAGATAATGTAATTGAAAGAATAGAAAAAGCATTAGGAAGTAGGTTAATTAAACTAGCAAGACAGTTAAGTGGAACCCGTGATCAGGAGTACGAGGCACTCCAGGAAAAGCTTCGCTCATGGAGGGAAAGTAGATTTTTACTGAATTATCAATTCGATAGTGATATAGGTACATTACTGCACATAGCTGCTGGAAATAACTATGTAAATATAATAATGTCCCTGAAGGGCAAGGGTGCAGATATTAATATACAGAATGAGCGTGGAAATACTCCCTTACATGAAGCTGTTAAAAGTGGCTGTAAAGAAGCGGTACAGTCTCTAATAGAAAATGGAGCAGATGTAAATGCAAAAACTGAATGGAGTGAAGAGACTCCTTTGCACCTTGCTCGTAATGCAGAAATAACAGAACTTTTAATAAAAAATGGAGCGAGTGTTAATGAAAAAAACAAATATAGACTTGTCCCTTTACATAATGCAGTTGAGTGCAAAGTATATATAGTAGGATGGTCAATAAAAAAAATGTTCAACGTTATTGCTCGAGATAAAGATAAAAACACGCCTTTACATAACGATGACCATATAGATGCAGTAAAGGTTCTATTACAAGCAAAAGGGATTGATATTAATGCAGCAAATGAAGATGGATATACTCCTTTACATTTAGCTGTATTATACGGCTGTACAGATACAGTAAGGGTTCTATTACAAGCAAAAGGGATTGATATTAATGCAGCAAATAAAGATGGCCTTACTCCTTTGCATTTCGCTGCGTCATTAGGCCATACAGATATAGTGAAGGTTCTATTACAAATGAAAGGGATTGATGTCAATGCAACAGATAAAAATAGATGTACCCCCTTATTATTGCGATTAGTCGCCCAATATATAGACATTGCAAAAGCAGTAGGTATAAACGTTAGTATTACAGCTCCAGTGCTACTTTTAGATGAAAATAACAATAAAAAAATAGTAGATGCTCTTATGGAAAAGGGAGCAAACCATTTATTAAAAAGCAAAAATGGTGAAACTCCCATGGATTTTGACAAAAATGGATATATAAAACAATTTTTAAGGGAAAAAGCACTTAAAAAAAGCGTTTTTTATGGTGGTTCAACTGCATTATTAGGCGCTGCAATAGCAGTGACACTTTTTGCAACCGGAACGGTTGCAGTTGAGTTAATACCTATAGTAATAGCAGTGGTTGCAGTTGCAATAGCAGCACTAGCGGTTGGTAGTGTTACATACATGATGTCAAAGCCTAGTACTAAAGTAGATGGAGCAAAAGAAGAAAAAACTGCCGATGGAAATGAGCAGAAAGCACCTACGTAAACCGCTTTTTTTATTGAAAAATTTAGAAAAATGTTGTATAATTGTTATAGTAGTAGAATTTGGTAAAACATATGGCAGATTCAAAAGTTAGCATAACCTTCAACCGCGAAATTTCGGAGTGTCTTATTGGATTAGCTGAAATAAGAAACAAGTCCATTAAAAAACTAACAGAGAAGTTAGTACAAGAAGCAATTGAAAATGAGGAAGATAGAATACTGATTGAGCGCGCTGCTAAACTTAATACTCCAGACGCAGAAACAGTCGATTTTGAAGACGTCAAGTGGGACTAGAAGATATTAAGTGGAATCAAAGGAATACGAAATTAAATTTCTAAAAGATGTTACTAAAAGGGATTTACCAAGACTCCCAAAAAAAGAAAAGTTAACAATCAAAAAAGCTATAAAAGAACGTCTCAAAACTGATCCTGCCAATCGTGGTGAAGCACTACGTCATGAATTAAAAGGATATAGAAGATTAAGAGTGGGTAAATGTCGCATCGTATACCATGTAAATGTTATAAAATATCTAGTAACTGTTGCTTCGATAAAATATAGAAAAGATGTTTATGAGAAAAAAGGATAATTAGATCTACTATATATTAAATATATTTTTATACAGGCCTCCTTCTCCTGTCATCCCAGTGCCCCTAGATGTCATTCCAGCGTCACACGCTGGAACCCCTACCGTCATACCGCCGCGGCGCTAACACGTAGCGGAATGATGGTTGTCGTTTAGCTATAAAATTTAAGAAAATATTTAAGAAATTTACTAAGTGGGAAAAAAGGCAAAAGGAACCCTGTGATTATTTTCCGCTTTAAAGTACTGGCGTTTTTTATGTTTTAAACCCCTGACAAGAGAGATTCAGCCGCTTTTAATCGCTACTAACCTACGCTGCAAGTGTTTAAGAAGTTTACCAAGCAGAAAAAAAGACAAAGAAAACCCGCGGTAGCTAGCATTCAAATTCTCCCTTGTCAATTTGACGTTTTTTGATGTCTTGAACGCTTTATAAGCGCGTTCCAGCTTATATAGGTAAAAACCCAGAAGTTTTATAAAGACATGCGGTGCACGTAGTGCGAAAAATTAAACATGAGACGCCAAATACCCTAAGTTTTTTGTCATTAACCTGCACAGATTGCGAAGATAAATAAATAGCTTCAGTACCATAATAATAGGACTGGCGGAGTTTGTCAAGTGGTTTTTAGTTTAATCCGTTTCTATGAGCTACTTGGATGATGAGAAAGGAGCACTATTTGTGACAATCTTTTACCTCCTCTCAAACAATTTTTCAATATCACTTAGTTTCATTTCTATGTAAGTTGGCCTGCCGTGGTTACATTGTCCAGAATATGGTGTTTTTTCCATTTGCCTAAGTAGCATATTCATTTCCTCTAATTTCATCTTCCTGCCTGCTCTAATTGATCCATGACAAGCGATAGTGGCCAATATTTTGTTCACTTTATCTTCTATAGGTAGTGTATCTTCTATTTCCGTTAATCTATCGACTATATTAATTAGCATCTCTTTCACATCTATTGCTCCTAAAATTGCAGGGATTTCTCTTACTATCACCTTACTTTCTGACTTGATTTCAATATCAAAACCCATTTCAAATAACTTATCTTTATAAATTTCAACCACTTCCATTCCAGCTTGATTTTTGATTTCAACCGTTTCAGGCAGAAGTAGTTTTTGTCTTTTTATACTTGATTTTTCTTTTAAGCATTCATATACTAATCTCTCATGGGCTGCATGCTGATCAACTATAATCAATTTGTCTCTTACCTCGGCAATAATGTAAGTATTATAGACCTGACAGCGTGCAAACCCTAAAGGGTGGCTCTCTATTAAATCAACTTGTTCTAACACCTCTCTTTCTAGAACCATAGTTCCCGTTTGTGATGGTATAGCAGAGTAGTCGTATAATTCTGAACGTTCTGACAAGCTTTTTGCTTCTTCATTTGGCGAGGTAAAGTCTTTCATTAATTGATTCTCAAAAGGGCTTGGCCTTCTTTCATAAAATTCTTTTTGAACATTAGGTTTATCAAAAGGATCTGGTAATGTTGGATCAATTTTTTGGTCACGCTCTGGAAAACCTATCCTCGTTGACAATGCTTTAATTAGCCCTCTTGTCACTATTTCATATATTACCCTCTTATTCTGAAATCTTACTTCTGATTTATTTGGATGCACATTTACATCTACTTGATCGTATGGTACCTCTAAATGCAACGCTGCAAACGGATACCTATCGCTTGGAATAAAATCATGATATGCGTACCGAATCGCACCAATAAGTAGATTATCTTTAATTGGCCTTCCATTAACAAACGTATAGATCTGAGTTGACTTACCACGATTAACGGTCGGTTTACAGATGTGTCCCGTAAGTTTAATGCCGTCTTCTCCTTCATTAATCTCCAAAGAATTGCCCTGAAATTCTTCTTCTATTTCATATAATCTACTAAATAACGAGGTTTGCTTGGCATATTTCAAGAGCTTTTTACTACCCGAAGTGAGAGTAAACCCAACACTATAATTGATCATCGCTAAGTTGTTTACAATATCAACAATGCTTTGAGTTTCTGCTCTTTCGGTTTTTAGAAATTTCAGTCTATTTGGAGTGGCAAAAAACAAATCACGAACTTCAATGTGCGTGCCTTGTGATAAGGAATAAGGCATAAGCTCCCCTATTTTTTCTCCACCCTCATACCTTATAGACCATGCTTCACTTGCTCCTCTTGCTCTCGACGATAACTTTATCTTACTTACTGCTGCTATAGACGGTAAAGCTTCTCCTCTAAAGCCAAGATGCTTGATTTCTATTAATTCACTGTCGCTCAATTTTGAAGTAGCATGGCACATAAATGCAAGTTCTAAATCATCCTTCTCTATTCCACTTCCATCATCTACCACAGTAATAAGATTGCGACCACCGCTTTCTATTTTGATCTCTATTTCTGAACTTCCAGCATCTATTGCGTTTTCCACTAATTCCTTCACTACACTTGCTGGCCTCTCAATCACTTCTCCCGCTGCTATACGGTTTATGGTTTTTGTATCTAAAAGAATTATTGCCATAAATTCATCATGATGTTGGTTTTTCTTTTACTGCTTCGGTTTGTTTTTCTCTCCATTTTTTTAACCTATCAGCAATTTCACTGTTAGAAATTGACAATATAGATGTGGCGGTAATAGCAGCATTATATGCTCCACTTTCTCCTATAGACATTGTTGCAACTGGAACACCCTTTGGCATTTGTACTATAGATAATAGACTATCAAGTCCATTTAATTGCTTACTATGCACAGGAACGCCGATAACAGGTAAATAAGTAAGCGATGCAACCATACCAGGTAAATGAGCTGCTCCTCCTGCACCAGCTATAATAACTTTAAAGCCTTTTTTTTGTGCAGACTTAGCAAAATTGAAGAGCCTCTCTGGCGTTCTATGCGCAGATATTATGAATACATCATGCGAAACTTCTAATGCTTTTAGCATATCAACAGCATGAACCATAGTGCTATAATCCGACTCACTCCCCATAATTATAGCAACATCTTTTTTCATTCCTGTCACACCTAACATAACTTTATCTACTAGCTAAATAGTGTTTCAGTTAAAAAGCAACAAATATTTGAATTATAGTATGAATATAATATATGGCATTCCCGCTAAAATATAAATTTTAAATAAAAATCTACATTGAGGTGAGGTATAGAGATATAAACCTCTTTACATAAGAACCTGTACATGATCTCAAAAAAGAAATAAACTGAGAGGATAAAGTATATAAAGTAGGATATGAGAAGTGTATACCCAAGTGACATAAGTCGAGAAAAGTTTGAGATTATTGTAGAAGATCTGGAATCTTGCAGAAAGAAAACAAAACCAAGAAAACTTGATTTATATGATGTATTTTGTGGAGTGTTATACGTCTTAAAAAGCGGTTGCCAGTCTACCAAAAGAGTTTCCAAAATGGCGCAATTGTTACGACTATTTTAAGAAGTGGAGTGAAAAACCAGATGCAAATAAAGAAAGTGTTCTGGAGCTGGTATTAAAAAAAAATAGTTGCGACAAAACAATGGTCGGAAGCAGCTTCTGCATAATTGATGCACAGAGTGTAAAGAATGTAGATACTGCTGAAGAAAAAGGCTATGATGCTGGTAAAAAAATCTCAGGGCCATATTGCGGTAGATACGCAAGGTTTGCCCCATGCAATTTATATAACAACTGCAGAAGCAACTGACCGTAGCAGTGCTGTGAGAATGGTCGAAAATGCAAAAGAAAACCTCTCGGGAGTTACTGGTTGACGCAGGCTATACTGGAGAGAATTTTGCAACTCAAATAAAAACGATTATTGGTGCAACCGTTGAAGTGGTAAAAAGAAATGAATTACATTCCTTTGTTGTATTGCCCAAAAGATGGGTTGTGGAGCGATCTTTTGCCTGGTTAGAAAAATGTAGAAGATTGTGGAAAAATTGTGAGCGAAAACTCAATACTAGCCTACAAATGGTCGTTCTGGCTTTCACTGCCTTACTTCTGAAAAGATTATGAACAGGCTCTTAGATGTGATTTACAAAATTTATATTCTAAGCTTTGTAATTATTACTTGTTCTTGCTATGAATAATCTTTTTAGGTAAAACAATAGTTTAAAATGAACATAAACTTGATGAAAATATCAACTAACAACAAACTTAAAGCTTTACGTATTAATATCATATAATTATTTAGTACAAACTATATGATATTAATACTTTGAGATATCAAATTTATGTTGTAATGTTTTACAAAGCTATTGATATGTGGGTGTAAAAAGACTATGGAAACAATATCGTTAAATAACAATTCATGCAGTATAGAAATAAAAAAGAAGTTGCTTGACATAATAAGTAAAGTTATAGAAAAAAATACTTGGACTCAAGCTCATGCAGCCGAAAGACTGGGTGTTGACCAGCCAAAGATATCACAAATTAAAAATGGCAAAACAGATGGCTTCTCTTTAGAGCGATTGTTAGGATTTCTCAAAAAATTCGACCATGAAATAACAATTACAATAACAAAAAGCCAAGCAGTAAAACCTGAAGCAGAAAAGGTTAAACATGAAGCTGGGTCTCAATAGGTACGGAGTTGACATTTTGTTTTTCGTGGTATAGTATAAGATTTATTAAGGTAGTATTGTATGGCTGAGTCTGTTGTAGAAAAGTGTATAGAGCAGGTGAATAACCGTTTTAAATTAGTTCTATTGGCAAGTCAGAGGACACATGATTTAAATACAGGAGCAAGTAATCCAATTCAAGCAGTTAAGTTTAAAGGCCATAAAAATACTATCATTTCCTTATACGAAATAGCAGAAAGACAGGTAGATACTCATGAGCTGTTTAGCCTCTTGGTAGACAGATGCAAAGAGTATATGAAGGGAAATATGAGTAATGTTTACAGCAGTAATGCAAGTAAGCTAGAAAAACTACTCAATTTTTCTGGTGATCAGTTTAACACAGATCGTGATGCAGATCAAGAAAGTGTTGATACCCAAGGTGAAGTAGAAAATGAAATAGATGATCAAGATATTGAGGAAATAGAAGATGAAGAGTAAATCAACTACTGAAGTTGTGTAATTTATAAATGATTCACGTTGCTATTTATATACTACTGCTCTGTATGAGTGTAATGTTATACTGTATAGTGTCCAAGTCGAGTGACGTTTACAATAAGGTACTAGCGTTCAATAATTTCTCAACACAAGTAGTTTTACTCATAACAGCAATATCGATTATTTTGAACAATTTCTTTTTAATTGATATAGCATTGTTGTATGCTAGCGTTAGCTTTATATCAACTATAGCACTAATGAGATTAATGTTGCTTTGATAATCTATGATAGGATCTATTCTCATATTCTTAGGCATTTGTTTAGTAATCACTTCAATCATAGGAGTAATTAGATTTCCTGATTTTTATACCAGATTACACGCAGCAGGTATTACAGATTCTAGTGGTGCAATGTTATTGTTAATCGGTTTTGCTCTGCGGAATGAATTTTCAATCAATACTGTTAAAATAATGTTATTGATTCTTATAATATGGGTAGCTAACTCAACTAACAGTTATATTTTAGCACGTACTTATTATAAAAGTAAGGAAAAGACTATTAAAGAAGGTTAAGATGTTGGAAATACTAAATGTAACATTACTTTCGCTGTTATTGATAGTTGCGGTTTTTATAGTCCCTTCAAAACATTTAGTCGTAAGTGGTGTTCTAATGTGTGCATTCAGCTCACTTATTGCACTTATATACTTAATCATGAACGCACCTGATGTTGCAATTACTGAAGCTTCTGTTGGTGCGGGACTCAGTACAGTTTTTACGTTCGCTGCGCTTTCTTTGATAAAGAATCATAAAGTAAATTTATCTCACAATCCTATAACACTTTTTCTTATGTTATTTTTAGCTGTATATTTATCATACTTTATGATTCAATTGCCAGATTTTGGCAGCTATGATGCCCCTATCAACTTGCATGTTGCTCCTTATTATATAGAAAATACTGAAAAAGCTGCTGGTATTCCTAATATAGTGACAGCTGTTTTAGCAAGTTTTCGTGGTTATGACACATTTGGAGAAACTATAGTAGTTTTTACTGCTGCACTTTGTATAACATTGATATTAAAAGAAGAAAAAGAAAATGATTAAAGATCCGGTATTAAATGCAGTAACATTTTTGATGGTACCTTTTATTATCTTATTTGCTTTATATATACAATTTCATGGTGACTACACTCCAGGTGGAGGTTTTCAAGCAGGAATAATTATTGCTTCCGGAATAATATTATACTCAATGCTATTTGGTATATCTGCAACTCTAAAAGCAATACCTTACTCTGTGATTAAATTTACTAATGCACTAGGTATTTTAATTTACGGGGGAACGGGTATTGCAACAGTTTTACTTGGCCAAAACTTTTTATCTTATGATATATTGTTAGCCAACAACGTTGCTGGTCAAAAATTGGGTATTTTCTTGGTGGAATTGGGTGTAGCACTTACTGTCTGCTCCTCCATGTCAACCATATATATATATTTTGCTCGTAGAAAAAAATAATGACTTTATATAACTATACAGTTATTATTATATTAATGATGCTAGGTTTGTACATTATCATAAATGATAAAAATTTAATCAAGAAAATGATAGGGGTAAGTGTTTTTCAAGCATCTGTTTTACTATTTTACATATCTCTAGGATATATAAAAAGTTCCTTGCCTCCTATATTGGTTTCAAATTTTTATTTATATAGCAATCCTATACCTCATGTTTTAATGCTTACTGCTATAGTAGTTGGTATTGCAACATTTTCAGTTGGATTGTCCATAGCAGTAAAAATAGAAGAGAAATACGGAATAATTGATCAAGACAAGTGTATGTGAGTTAACAATATCTTAAACTATATGAAGTAACAAATAGCCACAAGCTAAAAATAAAATCATAGGCTTGCTCGTTGTAAGTCTATTTATTAATAAGAAATAAAATTTTTAACTATAAAGGTAATGATGTCAGCTATTAATAACGCAGAAGATAAGAAAAAAATTATCAGAGATCTTGTAACCAAAAGTATAAAAAAGGGTGGTTTTATCACTTTTGATGATATAAATGATAAATTGTCAGACGAAAATTTCTCATCTGACTTTATAGATGATACTATATCTCTATTACAAGACTCCGGAATTAACATACTTGAAAGTAGCGAAGATGAAGAAGAGGCTCCTCCCAACAGTGATGATAGCAAAATTGATGACGACGAAACATTGCCAAATGTTACCACAACTTTAATACAAAATGACGATCCGGTAAGAGTTTATTTACAAGACATGAGCTCTGTAAAGCTTTTATCAAGGGCAGATGAAATCGAGATAGCAAAGAAAATTGAATCTGAAAAGCATAACATGTTGCGTGCAATAATTGAAACATCAGTAACATTAAAAATGATCAAAGCATGGCGCGATGATTTGAGTAGTGGAACTCTCTTATTGAGAGAAATTATAGACCTGGATGCAATTTATAACTCTGATTTTAATGCGATACCCAAAGAAGATAATGAAGAAAGTGCTGAAGATATCGAGGATTCTGAGGATATTTCAGAAGATGCTAAAGGTGATGAATACTGCGACGATAATGAGACGGACAGTAAAAAAGGCGATGATGAGAAAGAAAGTGACAATGAAGACATAAACTCAGCAAACTTGAATGTTTCTATTCTTGAAATGGAAAGTGACTTATTGCCAAAGGTCATAGTTGCATTAGATGAGATAATTACTTTAGCAAACGAAGCGTTGATATTAAGAAAAAATTCCTCTAATGAACTAGAAAATTTATACAATCAAATATGGTCCATAGCGTTACAAATTAAGTTAAGTGACGCTGCTGTTGCCAAAATTACACAAAAACTTTATAACATAAACAGATCTATCATGTTTGAGGAATCTAATCTTATTTCCGAGGCAAAAAAATACAACATTGATAGAGAAAGTTTCTACAAAGTTTATGGTGACGTGCTCTTAAAGCACGAGTTAAAAGAGATAAGCCTTTCAAAAACTAATAAAAACCAATCTTCTTTCACAGACGAACTAAAAAACAAATTTGTAAGGTTTATAGACAGTAATTTTGAGCATATAGCTAGTACCTTAAACAATATTAAGCAACATATACAAGAAGATAACGCGCAAGAATTTAAGGAGCTAATCAAAAGAATACAAAAACATGAACGAGAAGTCTCCGAAGCAAAGCAGGAGATGATTAAAGCTAATTTGAGGCTGGTAGTTTCCATCGCTAAAAAATATTCAAACAGAGGCCTTGCTTTGCTTGATTTAATACAAGAAGGCAACATTGGTCTCATGAAAGCCGTAGATAAATTTGATTACAAACGTGGATACAAATTTTCAACTTATGGAACTTGGTGGGTAAGGCAATCAATCACTAGAGCAATACCTGAGCAGTCTAAAGTAGTTAGAATACCGGTTCATATGGTAGAAATTATCAGTAAGATCAACAGAACATTAAGAAAGTTGACTCATGAGATGGAAAGAGAGCCTACATTAGAGGAATTGAGTATAGAACTGGCAATGCCGCTAGAAAGAATACGCAAAGTTATGAAAATAGCAAGGGATCCGGTAAGCCTTGAAGCTCCAACAGGAAAAGATGACAGTAGCACCTTCGGTGATTGCATAGAAGACAAGCGAGTCTCAAAGCCAGAAGACGCTGCAATACTTGCTGACTTGCGCGGTATTACAACCAATGTTCTTGCAACTTTAACACCAAAGGAAGAAAGAATTCTGAGAATGCGTTTTGGTCTTGGTAAAGATGGAAAAGAACATACCTTAGAAGAAGTGGGAAGAATTTTTAACGTAACACGTGAGAGAATTAGGCAAATAGAAGCAAAAGCACTGCGCAAGTTAAAACATCCAAGCCGCGCTAGAAAACTTAGAGGGTTCTTCTAAGGAAATGCTCAAATAACCATACACATCAGATTAAGTGGATGTTGGCCAATACTCAAATGTTATAAGTGACCTTCAGGTGGTAATGAAGAATGGTGCGATGATATTAGCCATTTATTATTATTCCACCTGTAAGTAAACGTGTAACGAGCACGCAACTCTTTCCCATCCTTTAGCTTAAAGGTATACAAACCTGTATCAACAGCTTTATTACATCCAATTTTTATAGTGCGTGAACCAACTTTTGCAGTTGGGTATTTAGTCAAAAAACCTTTAAAGTAATCAACACGCTGAGCACTAGTTATTCTAGAGTCAGAAGATAAAGTTGGCAGTAGTACTGCATCATCAGTGTAATTTGCATCAACTTTATAAGCATCGCCAGTTTTTAGCGAATCATTCCAACGATCAAACAACGCTTCAATATCCTGATTGCTAGCTTTGACACAACTTTGACTCTTAGTAAAAATTTGAACTGCAACCACTAAAACCAGAATAACAAATAAAAAACTTAATATTGAAATAACTCCTTTTCTACACACCCTATTCCACATATCACGCTCTACAATATTAAAAACATTACTTTATAACACAAAAGTTAATTAACTGCAAAAATAAAAGCCAAATCAATAGACCTCTTGCATAACAAACTTTTGGCAGCGCGTTGGAAGAAATTTCTTGACAAACTCCGCCAGCCATCTTATCATAGTACTGAAGCTATTTATTTATCTTCGCAATCTGTGCAGGTTAATGACAAAAAACTTAGGGTATTTGGCGTCTCATGTTTAATTTTTCGCACTACGTGCATCGCATGTCTTTATAAAACTTCTGGGTTTTTACCTATATAAGCTGAAACGCGCTTACAAAGCGTTTAAGACATCAAAAAACGTCAAATTGACAAGGGAGAATTTGAATACTAGCTACCCTGGGTATCTTTTGCCTTTTTTCCTGTATAGTAAATTTTTTAAAACACTTGCGGTGTAGGTTAGCTGCAAATTAAAAGTGGCTAAATCGCTCTTAATCAAGCGTTTTAGAATAAAAAGAACGCCGATATTTTAGTACATGGTAAATAGCCAACCACCACGGGGCTTCTTTTGCCTTTTTTTCTATTTAGTAAATTTTCTTAATATTTATAGCTAAAGGTTAGTTGCAGCTTAAAAGCACGTAGTGTTTAGAATAAAAAACGCCAATATTTTGAAGTACATGGCTAATTGCAAGTAGTTCATAAGTCTGAAATATAAATTAATGGATTATTATGATTTTTACTAGAATATTAAATATATTAAAGATTTAATAGTGAGGTGTGAGGATGAAGGGAGCAAGAAATCGTCACGATTGTGCAAATGATGGCACTTGCGGGCAATCTATACAAAGTGGCAAACGTGATGGCACAAACTTTTCTTTTTTTGATAATAGTGGAAACTTAATTGCCAAGATACCCATACTGCCGAAGTATTCTGTTGAGAAATATAGGAATCAATTGTATAAGGAAGCTGAGTCAAAGCAATTCAATTATTCTCCCACAGATATACATGATGTATTACCTAACAGCTTTATCGTTAAATACGGGTATATAAATTGTACCATAAAATACAACAACTTATCTGAGCAGGAACAAAGTCAAATAGAAACGGATATTAAAACTGCCTATGAAGCATTTAAAGAAAAGTTTTGCTTGGAAAATAGTAATGCAAGTTATGATATAACGATTTATATTTTCAACAACAGAAGTGATTATACAAAGTATAACGATCTTCTGGGTATAAATGAAGATGGTGGCCCAGGATATATTACACGGGGAGTAACAGATTATAAGAATATTCTGACATATAAGCAAGATTCCATGGATTTTATTCTAGGTCATGAGCTAGGTCACTTATTTCAATTACGTTTTTCACCATCAGTAACAGTCCAAACTTTGCATATTCTGGATACTGAACTCATAGCAAATGTCGTTGGACGAGAGGTGGAAGAAAAAAACAATAAAGCTATTTGCGAACAAATGGGTGTAGATGAATATGAAGACCGTGGATGGATGTTTCAATTTAAATATAAAGGTACACTTTATAAATATCACAAGAACCTTTCAGAAGAAGAAAAATTTAAAGCTATACAAAATGCCAAGAATATTCATGAACTAGTAGATGAATATGAAGACCATGGATCGATGTTTAGTTTTAAATACAAAGGTACAACTTTTAGTATATACCGCAAGGACCTTTCAGAAGAAGAAAAATTTCAAATTATACAAAATGCCAGAAATATTCATGAACTAGTAGATGAATATGAAGATCGTGGATCGATGTTGAAACTTAAATACAAAGGTACAACTTTTAGTATATACCGCAAGGACCTTTCAGAAGAAGAAAAACTTCAATTTATACAACATGTCAAGAATATTCATGAACTAGTAGATGAATATAAAGACTATGAATCGATGTTTAGTTTTCAATACAAAGGTACAACTTTTAGTATATACCGCAAGGACCTTTCAGAAGAAGAAAAACTTCAATTTATCAAAGACATTAAGAATTCTCATGAATCGCTCGTTGGCGAATGTGATGGATTGGGGGATGGGAATACAACTTTATTGATTTATGTTGACGAAAATAATAACATAAATAAAATGCATTTTTATAACTACGAAAAGAATATATCCAAACGGTTAGATAAGACACTTATAAGCAGAAGTAAACCTGAACAAGATGTGGATGAAACAGATCCAAAACCAGAAAAAGAACCTGAACCAAGAAAAGAACCTGAATCAGGAAAAGAACCTGAAGAGGATACTCAGCAACCCAGTAACTTCTTATCAAATATTATTTTTTCAGCGATTGAATATATTGTTGGATCTATTTCATCATTCTTTTCATGGTTATTTAGATCTAAAGAGGAAGAACCTGATCGACAATCTGATGATAATCTTTCTTTGTTTAAGTTTGATGCTAATGAGCTAAGTCATGATATTAGCACAAATAACCATCACTTATCAGATTATTATCACTCCCCTGATGAGTTAATATAGCTCCCTACCCTTTCTAGTTGTTTTTATCTTCAGCAAATACGGAAAAGCAATAAAGAACACTTAAACAATTAGATGAAAAACCAGGTGCATTACTCTGAAATTCTTGCGTTTTTTATTTATGATCCTGCAGGGAAGTAACTTTTATAATCAAGTATCCAATAAACAATTTCCCTTTTCTAGCCAAATTTCTTTTTCACATCACCTTTTAAGCCGCTTATGATAGATTTGTTAGTTTTTGTCATAATGCGGTCAAACACTCCTAATAACCTCTTTAGTAGGCTTGGAGTTAGCGAAGAGATAGGATCAACGGATACGTTACTACTTTTGTCATCACCATTTGCTTTGTAATCTATTGAAATGATCCCCCTACTTTTCCCACCAGTAAGAAGTTTTCCAATTATAGGAATTTTTAACAAAGATTTATTAATTGAATATGCTGGTATTACTTGTCCTTCAACATGGAATTTATAATCCTTAATATCAAGCTTACCACTAGTGCTAATACCCAACTCCGCTCCTTCAAGCCAAGATTCTTCAATTTCAATAGTACCATCTTTGTATGAAAAAGGTGCATTACATTTATAAAAGTATACACCTTCATTTTTTATGGCATTTACGATACCAGGCAGTGAAGACATCGATAATAAAGTAGTGAGTAGTGGGGCATCTTTGATATAGAAACTGCTAATAGATAACATACCATAATGTTCTCCACTTTCTCTCTGAGGAGATAGATAAAAAGACAATTTGCCGTTTTTAATTGATTTACCAATACCCAAAGAACGCAAAAGCATACCTGAATTATCCGCATATATTTCGAGCCCTATTCCACTGTATTCTGCTAGTATATTACTGTTATCTTCCAGAAACTGCCCTGTAAATTGACTTCCATTGCAATCACCTTTAGTGCAGGTTATATTTAGCTTAGCATTTTTGATAGCAATGCCTTCTTTCATAATTACATTGTCAACATTCATACTAACTTCTATGTTATTGCTCGATCCATTACTATTTTTGCTAAGTAAATCTAAAATATCACTTAAGTTAATTTCCTCACCATAAATAGTTATGGTGTTTTTTTCCTTACCTGACTTAATCTCTATATTGAAATTATTATCAGGTAATCTAAAATCACTAGAATTTAAATATAGATTTCCATCCTCTACTCTTCCACTGAATTTTATATCTAAGTCATTCCCTATAACGTCTAATTTGTCTATTAACAATTCACCGGCACCTTTTAACTTTACAGAGAACAAAACTTTATTGTGATCTTCAAAACGATTTTTCCATCCTAAATAACTTGAACGTGATTCAAGCTCTGATAAATCTATATTACCATTAACATATCCCGTCTTATCTTGATTTATCACTGACTCTATATTTGCATTGATGTAGCCACTATCGAAATTAAGTATTTGAGCAGGTAAATCCCCGGTCAAATTCCAGACAAAACTTTCATTTTTATTGCTACTTTTGAGGTCAAATAATAGTTGTGTATTATTCACCATACCACTGCCATTTAAATCCATAAAGTCACTGCCAAAATTAAGCTTAATATCATACTTACCAAGACTTGCATCATAGACAACTAGATTGTCAATTTTTGAATGAAAATTGGCTGAAAAGTCTACTTTTTTTTCATCGGCGTTTAGATTAAAAATGCGAAAACTGAATACAGATTCTGCCATTCCACTCAATTTATCTTTTTCAACCTTCATCACATCATCTAACTTAAATCTTATAGGCTCATATAGACCGTAAGCATCACTTACAGCTTGACCCTTAATGGTTAAAACTGAATCTTCCTTATCAAGAGAGTTCATTTCAATATCGCCACCATCAATAGTGAAATTCTGAAACTTAGCGCTATTTACAGTAATTTTGAGATTGTTATTTTTGAGAACTAAATCACCATTTAATTCTCTCACTTGTTCAAAATCTTCGTCAAATTTTACGCTGCCATTTTCTATATCAGCAACTACTACAATATCTGACAGATCATTACCAACTAAATTATTAATTTTGCCATTGAAGCTTACAATTGTATTTAAAACATCTCCATCGATATTATCACAATACCAGTTTTTAAATTTATTATTCACTATGCCATCTGGCACATAAGTACATAAATCCTTCGCAGCAAATTTACTAATATTAACCCTAAGCAAAGCATGATTTGTACTAAAGTTCATTTTGCCCATCAAAGAGAGATACGTACCATTTAGGTTAAAATGGAAGTTTTTTATACTAATGATTCCATCGCTATATGTTAAATTTACATTCACATTAGTTATGGACAAGTTTTTATTCAAATGATTCTCTGTATTTAATACGTATATGTTCCCATCTATAACTTCATTCTTTCCATTAATTCTCATTGAGAAATTTCCTTTGAATCCTATGTTTTTGTCCAAATTGTAATTTTTAACTAACGTGGAAAACTCACTAAATAGTTCCAATTTTAGGTCATAAAATGTTCCATATACATTTAACAAATTGTTGCGATTTTTTATCGTAATGGATAAATCATCCAGAAACCCTCTTTCATCTTTTGTATGAACACGAATATCCAAAACATTAAAATCTTCCCCCTTCCCTATATATAATTTATCAATAAAAAATTCACCTTCCGTGCTTTTATTGATAGCAATGTTAGTAATTTCAACCTTTGAATCTGCATTTAAGTCAAAAAAGAACTCCCTTACTGCTTTCAAAGAATTTTTCAGATTAAAATCAACTGCTTTGAAGCTAGCTTCTTTCTGATTGATACATACATGCACACTATCAGCTAAAACCTGAGAGAATTTTATATTAGCTTTAAACAAGGAACTTAACTTAAAATGTACGAAAAGGTTAGGGATTTTCATAGTAAAATTAGGACTTACTATTGCCAAATCTGTAATGACTAAGTAAGGATCTTTGCCATCTTTCTGCCAAATAACTGAAGTACTCTCCATATTGATATCTGAGTTGACAAATATTTTCGATATTTTCTTCTTTACATAAAAATTGATATAACTAATATTGATTTCTAAAGGACCCTCACCTTTAAAAAAGATAAAGAAGCAGAATATAAATAATAAAACTATAGAAAATGATATAGTGATTTTTTTAAGCATCGATTATTGCTTTTCTTGCTAAGCTATCAGCTTCCTCATTATGTTTATCGCCATTATGTGCTTTAACCCACCTCCAATCAATTTCGTGTTGTAAAGCTACATTATCTAACTCTTTCCACAATTCCATATTTTTTACTGATTTTTTATTACTTGTCTTCCAACCATTCATTTTCCACTTATTTATCCATTCTGTTATGCCATGTTTAACATAGAGACTATCCGTATATAAATTAACATTACAAGAAAATTTCAACGTTTTTAGTCCATTGATCACTGCTGTTAACTCCATTTTATTATTTGTAGTGTTTTCTTCTCTGCCATAAACATCTTTTCTATGATCTTGAAATAATATAATGGCTGCCCATCCTCCCATTCCAGGGTTACCAGAACACGCTCCATCCGTGTATATTGTCACTTCCTTTTTATTCATCTTTAATCTATATAGATTAATAAAGTATATAGTTGCTTTTATGAAAGTACAATTTCTAAAGGCAGTTTAAGCTGCACCTTTAAATTTTATTATAGAAACAAAGAAAAGCGTAACAATGAGTGCCATTAGAAGGAAAAGTAAAAAATAGTTTTTACGTTTTTGCTGTTCTTTCATAGTTAAAACAAATCAATAGAACAAAGAATAATACTAGCAAATAGGAAAAATAGATAAGAAATTGAATAAGAAAACATCTTTTTCTGCGAGTTGTGATCCTTGAATCTCAGAATAGATATAGCATACCAAATAAAAACGCAACCTTCAAAGATTGCCATACTTAGGTAAAATAAAGCTTTTTTCAAGAATAGAGCTGGAAGTAAGCTAGTCAACACCAGCAACACACTATAAAGTAATATATATTTTCTTGTTTTCTCCGGACCATAAACAATATTGAACATTGGTATCGATGCTTTTGCATAGTCTTCAGACTTATTTAAAGATAGGGCCCAAAAGTGCGGTGGGGTCCACATAAAAATTATTAAGAATAGAATGAAACTTTCCCAACTTACAGAATTCATCACAACTGCCCAGCCAATCATTGGAGGAAAAGCGCCTGCTGCACCACCGATAACAATATTTTGCGGAGTGCGCCTTTTGAGCCAAATCGTATATATGAAAACGTAAAATAATATGCTGATTGCAAGCAAAGCAGCAGAAATATAGTTTACTGCTATTGCCATGATAAATACCGACAATATTCCAAGTGTTATACCAAATTCAAGCGTACTTTCTGCAGAGACTCTGCCTGAAGGTATAGGGCGATCTTTTGTCCTTTTCATGAGTAGATCTATGTCTCTATCATACCACATATTTATAGCACCTGCAGACCCTGAACCAAGAGCAATACATATAAGAGATATTAGCGCCAGAAAAGGGTGTATACTACCCGGTGCAGCAACCATTCCAGCAACTGCAGTAAATACTACAAGATACATTATCCTTGGCTTTAGCAAACGCCAAAAATCCAATATTGTTGATTCAATGTTTAACAAAGCACTTGTGTACATTTTATTTTATCACCGGTGGTTTTTCAAAAGTATGAAAAGGCGGTGGCGAGGATACTGTCCATTCCAAAGTGTCACCTCCCCAAGGATTATTTCCAGCTTTCTTGCCCCATTTGAAGAGGTGTATAACTATGAACACAAAAAACATAACTGAAATGAAGGACATATATGAACCAATTGAGGATATATAATTCCAAGGGATAAATGCGTCAGGATAATCGGGTATACGCCTTGGCATCCCAGCTAATCCCAAAAAATGTTGAGGTAAAAAAGTGATATTGGTGCTAATAAAAGTAAGCCAAAAGTGGATTTGACCTAAGCGCTCATTATATTGCTTACCCGACATTTTACCTATCCAATAATAAAAGCCAGCGAAAGTTCCGAATAAAGCGGCCAGTGACATGACGTAATGGAAGTGAGCAACAACATAATAAGTGTCGTGTAAAAGCTTGTCTATCCCACCATGAGCGAGAATGATCCCAGTTATTCCACCGCCAACAAACATAAAAATAAAACCCAGTGCAAACAGCATAGGGGTTTTAAACTCAATTGCTCCACCCCACATAGTTGCAATCCAACTAAACACTTTAACTCCAGTAATCACGCCAATGAGCATTGATGAAGTACTAAAAAATATTACAGCTTCTGCACCAAGCCCAACAGTGAACATATGATGAGCCCAAACCATAAAGCCAAACACTGCTATACCTATCATTGCGTAAACCATCCCTATGTAACCAAACACGGGTCTATGAGAAAAAGTTGATACAACCTGACTTATAATGCCAAATGCAGGAAAAATGATTACGTAAACTTCTGGATGACCAAAAAACCAAAATAGGTGTTGAAATAACACAGGGTCGCCGCCACCAGCAGGATCAAAAAAGGAAGTGCCAATATTGCGATCAGTAAGAAGCATGGTTATAGCACCAGCAAGCACAGGCAAAGCAACAATCAGCATGAACGCTGTTAATAAGACAGACCACACAAATAGTGGCATCTTAGTTAATGACATTCCTTTTGTGCGCATATTAAATATAGTGACTATGAAGTTGATTGCTCCAACAATTGACGACATACCAGCAATATGGAGCGCAAGTATGGCAAGGTCAACTCCTGCACTTGGGTGGGACATAATTTGCGATAAAGGCGGGTATAAAGTCCAACCTGTACCTGGACCTTCACCAACAAATACCGAGAGGATGAGCAAAATAAAAGATGATACCAACAACCAAAAACTCAAATTATTCATACGAGGAAACGCCATATCTGGTGCTCCAATCATCAAAGGTACAAACCAGTTGCCAAATCCTCCCATTAAGGCTGGCATTATCATAAAAAATACCATTATCAATGCATGTCCTGTAACCATCACATTGTACAATTGATAGTTATTGTTAAGTATATTGACGTGCATTAACTGAGTACGAATGATAACCGATAATAATCCACCAATAATTCCAGCTAATATGGAAAAAATAATGTATAGTGTTCCTATGTCTTTATGATTAGTGGAAAATAACCAACGCTTTATGCCCTTTGATACATCACTCATATTCTATACTCCAAATTTAACTCACTAATTTTCTATTTTCGATCCACTTATTAAAATCTTCTTTGCTTACTGCTTCAACAACAATTGGCATAAACCCATGGCCTTGGCCGCATAATTCATAGCATTGCCCATAATAAATACCAGGATTTTTGACATTAAACCACGCTTCATTTAGCCTTCCTGGTATTGCGTCAATTTTTATACCAAAAGCTGGAACCCCCCAGCTATGTATTACATCTCCTGCTGTGACTTGTAAACGAACGTTGGTATTAATGGGTAAAACAACGTTATTATCAACAGAAAATAGCTTCAAATCCCCTTCAATAAGATCGTCTTTTCCCTTAATATAACTATCAAATGATACACCCTGATGTTCTGGATATTGATAGCTCCAATACCATTGATGACCAATAACTTTTAGTGTTATATCAGCCTTCGGTACTTTTTCTTGTAGCCTAAGCAATTTAGCATTTTCAAAAGCCAATATACCAACGATAATCGTTGGTATAACAAACCAAACAATTTCTAAAAGGACATTATGATTAGTTTTACTTACTTTCGTCACTTTGCTTTTACGAAAGCGAAATACTATATAAGCAAGCAGTGCCCATACAAAAAGCATTATTGCAATCATCACAACCATTACAAACGAATGTGACTTAACTACAGCTTCCATTACTTCAGTTGCAGGAGCAGGAAATCCAAATTGCCAAGAAGTAGGAGCAGAAGCAACAGATATACTTGAGTAAAATATTATCAATAGCGCAAATAACTTCATCATATCTTTTATTTGTTTGCTGTAAAACTAAGTGACATACCGTATAATAGTATATATAAACTTACTATGCAAACAGAGATTAGTGATGGTTAATAATTTTTTAGCATTCAACAAGTATAATAATACAATACTAATTTGAGGAAAAAAGCATTTACATAAACCTATTTTAAGTTAAAATATTATAATATTTTAACTTAAGTATTTACTTTAAGTAAATTTTATAATAAGTTTAATAGTGTCTGTTACTGCTAATAACCCTCTAGCCTCACACCTAAAAGCAGTAACAGACACTATTAAACTTTATGATAAATCTGCTTATAATATAAAAAATCTATAAACTTACTTTATTTATATTATAAACTGTAGTTTATTAACTAACTTTTAATGCCCATAACAGTATATACAGCTTGCCTCAAGATTTATACATTACAGAAAATAACCATAAAATGTACTATATATCAATATAAAATTTTCTATTCAGCATTGTTTCTATTGTTTGAAGCACTTGAAACTTAAAGCAAATGCACTGCAGCTTTCCGCAAGAAATAACTGAGTTATTAAGCTCTGTAAAAAAAATTTTTAGAAAAGTCAAATGGGCAAAGTTTCATAGTAGCCCTTCGTTGTCATCCCAGTCTGGGATCTAGAAAACTTAATTTTAACCAAGTGGCTGCATCTGGATTCCAGCGTCACGCGCTGGAACCCCTACGTCATACCGTCACGGTATCTCATCATAGATTCCGCTAACGCGTAGCGGGATATCGGCAACCCCTACGTCATACCGCCGCGGCGCTAACACGTAGCGGGATGACGGTTGTCGTTTAGCTATAAAATTTAAGAAAATATTTAAGAAATTTGCTAAATGGGAGAAAAGGCAAAAGGAACCCTGTGATTATTGTCCGCTTTAAAGTACTGGCGTTTTTTATGTTTTAAACCCCTGACAAGCGAGATTCAGCCGCTTTTAATCGCTACTAACCTACGCTGCAAGTGTTTAAGAAGTTTACCAAGCAGAAAAAAAGACAAAGAAAACCCGAGTTAGCTAGTCCTTTACTATCTCTGTCGAGTATTGGCATTTTTTAATGTCTTGTAACGCTTTGTAAGCGCGTTCAGCTTATTTAGGTAAAAACCTAGATGTAGATGAAGTTTTGTAAAGACATACAGTACCTATGTACTGCAAAAAATTGAACATAAGACGCCGATACATTAAGTAATCCTTACCTTTTAATCTGCAGATTGGCGAAAGCAAATACAATAGCTTCAATGCTATGATAGAGAGAACGGCGAGGTTTGTCAA
The DNA here is from genome assembly GCF_964277405.1 of Wolbachia endosymbiont of Cantharis cryptica. Lineage (GTDB taxonomy): Bacteria > Pseudomonadota > Alphaproteobacteria > Rickettsiales > Anaplasmataceae > Wolbachia. Next base: position 1,016,662 of record NZ_OZ195521.1, read on the forward strand.
GTCGTTTTTCCAACGTGCTGCCAAAAGTTTGTTGTGTAAGAGGTCTACTCTAAGACCTTAGCACCGTTATGAAAAAAGCCTATTTACTCTAATCTATCTTTCTATAAAAGACCTATCGAATGTTGCAATTATAGGAGTAAACAAGAATGATAAAAGAGTACGGGATTGAGTAACTATATACACTTCTGCCGGCATACCAGGGTATAGGTATACATTTTTAAACTGAGCAAGCTCTGGCTTTGGTATCACTACGCGTACTGAATAATAACGCCCTAGCCTTGGATCATCAAGGGCATCAGGAGAAATATGGCTTACTATACCATTGATTAAACTTAAACGACGTGCACTGTAAGCACTTAACCGGACTTTAACCTTTAGCCCTTCTAACCCGTCAATAGATACTATATTACTATCTTTCTTTTGTGCCGATAGTATCTCCTCTATATTTCTAGTATGAATTTTAGCGTCTATTATTAAATCATCATTAGATGGTACTACACTCATAATCGGAACTCCAGATTGTATAACACCACCTTCAGTATGGTATCTTATATCTGTGACAATCCCATCTTGAGGAGATTTGATTACTGTACGTGCTAATGAATCTTCAGCAACCATAAATCTTTCTTTCAAGTCTGCAATAGATGTACTAATCTCCTTGAGTTCAGCATTTGCTCTTTCTTGAGAATCATTGCTTACGTTTATAATTTCTAATTCATTCTCTCCAATTTTTTGCTGCACTTGAGATATTGCAGCGCGGTAATGACCAACTCTACCTTCAATTTCAGCAAACTGCTTTTCCAAAATCAAAATGTGTGGTTTGCTTATGTGACCGCTATCAAGTAGTTGTCTTTTTGTTTCTAATTCTTCAGTTATTAAATCGTATTGTTTGAGAGCTGCGTCCAGTTGAGAGTTTAGCCCCACTAATTCATTATGTAACTGCTTTATACGTTGCTGCAATATGTCAGTTTTCCCCAATATGCTCTTGCGCTGAGAATTAAATAATTTTATCTGATTTTTCATCACTTTGTTTGCAAGTTCATCGTCAGATAATTTTTTAACTTCATCAGGAAATTCAATCGTACCTAAACCTCCTCTGATCGCAATAAGTCTTGCTTCAGTTGCCAAAAGTGATAAGAGTTTTTCTTTGATTATACTTAAATTCGCCTTCTCGTTAATATCACTTAATAAAACTAAAGGCTCATCTTTTTTAACTACCTGGCCCTCTTTTACTAAAATTTTGCTTATTATTCCTCCGCCCAAGTGTTGAACTATTTTCCTATTTGAAGATACAATAACTTCTCCACTTGCATGCACTGCCCCGTCAATTGGAGCTACAGCCGACCAAATACCACCTATTCCAAAAAAGATGAGTATCACTATCAGACCAAAAAATAGTGGTCCCCATGTCACCCTCAGGACCTCATTTACGTTGTTACTTTCGCGCTTCAAAATGAAACTTATCATCACATCGATCAATGCGAACGTTTTATCTAAAAATTTTGGGCACTTCTTCTTTTTATTTTTTGTTCCTTGCATGTTTACATTATCACTATGACCAAGCAGACCTGTCAAAGAGAATCCAGCGCTAAGCTTTTTTAACTTATTTATCATATACTACTGTGAACTTGTGTTTGCGTTAATGTAAGATAGCACACAAAAACAAAGAATCTATGATTTAAGCACTTAATTTAGACTGTGAAACATCAGAATAAACTATTTAGTAACAATTCTTACTGTATCTTGATCTAACTTGAGCTTTTATTAAGTATCCAAGTTACTTATATCATGCAAGAGACCTATTGCCAAACAGTCAATATTCTGTTAGTAGTCAGGAAAACAAAATTGTTATGTTTAGATTGGAAGGCAGAAAATTCCTGGTTACTGGCGCATCAGGCGGAATAGGGCAAGCAATTGTAAAAATTATGCACAAAGCCGGAGCAACTTTATGTATTTCTGGTACAAAAAAAGAAGTGCTTGAAAAAATTGCTAAGCAGTATGAAAAAAATATGAACATACTCCCTTGCGACTTGTTAAATGCTGAAGAAGTAAATCAGCTAATAAATAAAGCAAGTGAGTTGATGGAAGGCTTCGATGGACTTGTATGCAATGCAGGCATTACACAAGATAATTTATTGCTGAGAATGACAGATGGAGCATGGCAAAAAGTGATTGATATTAACTTGAGTTCTACATTTAAGCTGAGTAGAGAAGCATGCAGGAAACTAATTAAGAATAATTGGGGAAGAATTATAAATATTTCCTCAATAGTAGGGCTGACAGGAAACGCCGGGCAAGCAAATTATGCAGCATCAAAAGCTGGAATAATAGCTATGAGTAAATCTATAGCAAAAGAAGTTGCAAGCCGCAATATAACGGTAAATTGCATTGCTCCTGGGTTTATAGATACTAAGATGACTGAAGTTCTAACCGAAGAACAAAAGAGAAAAATACTAGATAATATTCCAATGAAAAGAATGGGGACAGGAGAAGAAATAGCAGCAGGGGTTCTGTTTCTAGCAAGTAATGAAGCAAAATATATAACAGGGCATGTGCTTAATATTAATGGCGGTTTATTTATGCAATAGACTTCTTGCATAACCTAAAAAAAGGCAAAAGAAGCCCCGTGGTGGCCAGTTATTTACTTTTGTGTCGAAATATCGGCGTTTTTTTATTCTAAAACGCTTAATAAGTGCGACTTAGCTGCCTTTTAATTGCAACTAACCTTAGCGATAAATGTTTAAGAAATTTACTAAGTAGAAAAAAAGGCAAAGAAAACCCGCGGTAGCTAGTATTCAAATTCTCCCTTGTTCTATTTGACGTTTTTGATGTCTTAAACGCTTTATAAGCGCGTTTCAGCTTGTGTAGGTAAAAACCTAGAAGTTTTATAAAGACATAAGGTGCACATAGTGCGAAAAATTAAACATGAGACGCCAAATACAAGTTTCCTTGTCGTTTTAATCTGCAGATTGCGAAGTTAAATAAAATAGCTTCACTTCCATGATAAGAGGACTGGCGGAGTTTGTCAAGGAATTTCTTCCAACGCGCTGCCAAAAGTTTGTTATGCAAGAGGTCTAATAACACCTTATGTATGGACAAGCTATAAATTTTACTTTAAAATAAATATGTGTAAATTAAAATTATCTCTATTATGCTAGTTTATTATTTAAAGGCAAAAAAATGAGCTCTATAATAAAAAGATTTTTTAATGCTTTAATGGTATTGCTTTTCTCTTTTTCAGGTTATGCAGGTGCTAGTTCGGGTAATGCTTCAATAGATGACACAACTGCTCAAGTAATATGCAATATTATTGGGTACGTTTGGGGAATAGGCGGACCGCTTATGACGGTAGTAATAATTGGTGCGTCCTTACTTGCAATATTTGGCAGGATGCCTTGGCCAGCCCTTTTTGCTTTAGGTATGTTTTGTGGTGTATTTTTTGGTGCTAAGACGATCATAACGAAAATTATGCCTAATATAAGCAGCGAGACAGAAAATATTCTGAAACAATGTGGAAATAGTAACCCATAAAAGTGCAGAAGTGCCTTTTTGTTATCCATTAAACCGCTTCATATCTTCAATTTGCAACAAGTAGGGGCTGTCTTTTGGTAGAGTTTTAACAGCTAACTCAGCATATTTAATAAATTGCTTTGAATTACCTTCAATACAAGCCTTTTTTGTCAAAGCAAAATAATGCATTGCCGTATCAGCATCACGTTTATAGGCAACGCTTAAATATTTCCAGACAAAGGCGTTATTTGATTCTACACTCGCAATCTGTTCCAGGTGAAAAATTGCCTTCTTTATATTACCATATAATAATAAAGTATGGGATAATGCAAGTTTCACCAAATAACTGTTCTTCTCAGATAAATACCTAAGCGATTCTTCGTACATTTTTATTGCTGCACTTAAATTTCCAGCCTTGTATAGCATTTCTGCTTTTAATTCATATAGGTATGGGTCATTGTGTGATTCTTGAATCAATGAATCAATTCTAGCAATAGCCTCTTCTATCTTCCCTTGCCTATAGTGAATTATAGCGTTTACGTACTCAGAATTACCTTCATATTTATTAGATAACACATGGATAGGAGAAAAGAAAGAGTCCAACTTTGCAACCATACGCTCAAACTTTAGTAATTTATCTGCAAGAATTGGTTTTACATTGTTTTTAACCTTATAATTCTGTACAGCAAATATGCGCTTATCACTAAGTGGATGAGTGCGGAAATATTCCTCGGTATTCTCATGCTCAATACTTTTAAAGTAGTCAAAAACTTCTTTCATGCCTGAATTATCATAACCAGATTCATCAAGGTACTTTAAAGCATAGCTATCTGCTACACTTTCTTGCTCTTGAGAATAGTTAAAAAACAGCCTTGAACTGAGCGTTACACCACCAAGCAAAATTGCACTAGCAATCTGGGGATTAATGATAATAGTAGAAACTAATCCTACCATATAACTAATCATTGCTATCGATTGAAAATAACCCACAGCACCACTCATTTGCAATATATGACCAGCAGATATATGAGCAATCTCATGTGCTAATATACCAAGCAGAATGTAAGGTTCAGTTGAATATTGTAAAAGTCCTAAGTGGATGAAAATACTATTATTATCAATTACGAAAGCATTAATTGAATTATCATTAATTATGAAAACTTTTATTTGGTCACCATCAATACCTGCAGCAGAAAACAATGGTTGCGCTAGCTCTTTCACCATTACCTCTACCTCACTATCTCTAATAATACTAATGGAGTAAGCGTTATTACAATATGTAAAAAAAAACAATAAAGTAAAAAACTTAGCAATTTTAAACATGAAAATTCTGTATTTGTATAATTTGCAGGAATTTTATATTTTAACACTTAAATTATACAAATTTATAAACGCTAGTTTGATTTTTTAACGTAGCTAATAAGTTTGTCGATGGTAGTTAACTTAATATTATGTTGTTCAGCAAATTTAAGCAATTCAGGTAAGCGCATCATAGAGCCATCGTCATTCACTAATTCACACCCTACAGCTGCGTGATTAAAGCCAACTAACTTTGCCATTTCAACACTTGCTTCAGTATGACCATTGCGTGCTAAAACCCCCCCATCATTCGCGATAATAGGAAAAACATGACCAGGAGTAATAATATCATCTTTAGTACTCTTTTCGTCAATAGCGGTGAGTATCGTATGCGTTCTATCATGAGCAGAAACACCCGTTGTAATACCATAACGAGCATCAATTGATGTAGTGAATGCAGTATGAGGAGTAAGCTTTTCATCTACATTACTTCTTCTCATAAACTCAAGGCCTAGCCTACTCATATGAAGTCTTGTCATAGCTAAAAATACAATGCCAGTACCATACCTAACCATGAAAGCCACGTGTTTCGGCTCTAGTTTTTCAGCTATGACAATTAGATCACCTTCATTTTCTCTATTTTCATCATCAACTAAAATAAATAACTTACCAGAACGAGCATCCTCTAACACATCTTCCACAGAAGAAATGCTTGGTAGATTCATTGATGCATAAGTGGCCTGTACCATAATTTACTTAAATTCAATCTTAACTATTTTATACAACTTCTCTCCACTTGGCACTACCACTTCCACGTATTCGCCAACTTTTTTGCCGATTAAAGCACTACCCAAAGGTGAACTAGTAGATATCAACTGTTTTGAAACATCAGCTTCATATTCACCTACAACCTTATAAGCATATTCCACTTCACTGTTATCATCATTTAACATGCTTAATGTCACGGTTGCACCAAACATTACTGAATCACCAGACAAATTCTTCACTTCTATTACTTCTGCATGTGAAAGCTTGCTTTCTAACTCCATTATACGGCCTTCAATAAAACCTAACCTTTCTCGTGCAGCATGATACTCCGCATTTTCAGATAAATCACCTTGATCACGGGCATCAGAAATAGCTTGTATAACGGAAGGTTTCTCTTCCTTTAATTTTTCAAGTTCGGCTTGCATATGTTCAAAACCTTCCCTTGTCATAGGAAACTTCTTAATAATGGATGAATCCATAACCACCACCTAACCGCAATTAAATTGAGTAACAAAATTACTCACAATATTGAAAATATCATCCTTTATACCATCACTCATGCTACTTGACAACTTTTTTAAAACTCCAGGATGTGCAATATGAAAATAATTAATAAGATCATGTTCGAATTTATTGATATCACTTATTTGTATTTTACTTAACTGATCATACAGGTTAGAAAAAATATACATCAGCACTACTTGTTCTTCTATTGGCATAGGTAAATGCTGTCTTTGCTTTAATAGCTCAACAAGGTATTTACCCTGATTTAAGGATAATTGAACACTAGCATCAAGATCAGAACCAAATTTTGCAAAATCTTCTAATTCTCTATATTGAGCTAAACTTAGCTTTATAGAACCTGCAACTTTTTTCACAGATTTCAATTGTGCAGCAGAACCAACCCGCGAAACTGATAAACCTATATTTACTGCAGGGCGAAATCCTTTATGAAATAATTCAGACTCAAGAAAGATTTGTCCATCGGTAATTGAAATCACGTTGGTTGGAACATATGCAGATACATCGCCAGCTTGAGTTTCAATAATTGGCAAAGCAGTTAGAGATCCCTGCCCTTTCTTATCAGACATTTTAGCAGCTCTTTCAAGCAAACGAGAATGTACATAGAATATATCTCCAGGATAAGCTTCACGACCAGGAGGACGTCTCAATAATAAGGACATCTGCCTATATGCCACAGCATGCTTAGATAAATCATCATATACCACCAAGCAATGCATTCCATTGTCACGAAAAAATTCTCCAATAGTGCAACCAGCATAAGGTGCCAAAAATTGCATAGGCGCGCAGTCAGATGCACCGGCCACAACTACAGCTGTATATTCCAATGCTCCACTTTCTTTCAGCTTGTTTACCACTTTTGCTACCGTTGAAATTTTTTGTCCAATAGCAACATAAACGCAGTAAACTTTTTGATTTTCGTTCACTTCATCATTAATCTTCTTCTGATTAATAATAGTATCAAGTGCAATAGTAGTTTTACCGATTTGTCTATCGCCAATAATTAATTCACGCTGTCCTCTACCTATTGGAATTAGCAAATCTATAATTTTAATTCCCGTTTGCAGGGGTTCATGCACAGATTTACGATCAATAATGCCTGGTGCTTTAGATTCTATATCCATTCTATTTTTAGCTTCAATTTCCCCGCCGTTGTCTATAGGATGACCCAACGCATTTACGACTCTTCCCAATAATTCATGCCCTACAGGCACCTGTACAACATCACCACTACATTTTACAATATCTCCTTCTTTCACGTCACGGTCATTACCAAGCACCACTATTCCAGCTGTATCATGATCTAAATCAAGAACTATTCCTTCTACACCACTTGCAAAAAATACCTTTTCGCCGAATTTTGCTTTTTCAAGTCCGTAAACCAATGCAATACCATCGGTTACCGAAATCACTTCACCTATATTTTCCCGCTTTATAGGATTATCAAACACCTCAACCTTTTCCCTTATTATATTTACTATCTCAGAAGCATTCATACTGTTTTTCATACAAAATTCCTTATTTTTAATATTTCCATTCTACTCAAATCAACCAATTTATCTAAGTAACTTTTCAGCGAAGCATCAATTAAATTAAAACCATATCTCACTACAAAACCACCTAGCATAGAAGGGTCTATCACATTGCTTACTTTTATTATTTTACCAAGAAAGCTTAAAGATTCAGTAATTATTTTTATATCAGATTCCTTTAAAGCCTCTGCTGACTTTATAGTAATCTCCAATTCATTTTCATTTTCTCTTACAAGATTCAAGAATTTTTCTAATATAAGGATTAATAAACTAGAACGCCTATTTGCAAATATAACCATAATAAATTTCATTAAATTCTCGCTCAAGTACCCATTTACAGAAAATATCACTTCTTTTTTACGTACAAAAGAAACCATAGGATTGGATAGGTATATAAAAACATCACGTTGATTTTTAAAAAAAGTCAACAAAAATTCTACTTCTTTTCTTATAATACCTAACTTATTTTCTGAGACATAAAACAGCGCTCTAGCGTAAGATGAAACTAAATTATTGTATTGGGTCCTTTTCATATTAATACCTATATAAATCTTTCACTCTTCAACCCAAGCATTTTTTATGTAGACAGGTCCTCTTTTTAAGGAAAGAAAACATAAATCATACCTGACTGAATAATCTAAAAAACTAAGATTCTTACTTAGAAAACATTTAGAGGAATTTATAATAGACTGACATTGAAGATGAGATATCGGTATCTCTTCCCCAAATAGACTTGTTTTAACTTCTATAAAAATCAGCTCCTTTTTTTTAGATACAATTAAGTCAATTTCACCGAACTTACAGCGATAACGGTGTTTTATAACATTATACCATTTTAGCTTCAAATATACTAAAATTAACAACTCACCAAAATAACCTATAAAATAGCGTAACTTATTTACCATAAGAAAGAAAATTATGATAACAATTAACTTTTTGTAGCTACTTTATTTCGTTCTTTATTTTTACCATAAACTTTACCTTTTGCTGTAATATCCCTATCAACTAGTTCTATCACTGCCATTGAAGCACAATCACCCTTTCGAGTGCTAAATTTCATTATTCTAGAATACCCGCCTTCACGATCTTGATAACGACTAGCTAAAATGTTTAGCAACTTATCAACTGCTAACTTATCATTATGAAGGCGTGAAAGTAAAAGTCTTCTACCATGTAAAGTACTTTTCTTCTTAGCAATTGTAATAAACTTTTCCACATATGGACGAAGTTCTTTAGCTTTTGGTAAAGTAGTTACAATCTGCTCATGGTTGATTAATGAGATAGATAGATTCTTTAACATCGATAACCTATGCTCAGTATGACGAGATAGTTTACGTTTTTTTATTCCATGTTTCATATATCACCTAATCTTCATCAGTATGTTGTCTAGCCAATTCATCTATGTCCTTAGGTGGCCAATTTAGTATATCCATACCTAAAGACAAGCCAAGATTATTTAAAACTGCCTTAATCTCATTCAAAGACTTTCTGCCAAAATTAGCAGTTCTTAACATTTCACTTTCTGTCTTTTGCACAAGATCACCTATATAAGTAATATTTTCATTCTTCAAGCAATTGTGTGACCTAACAGATAACTCCATTTCATCTACTTTACGCAATAAGATAGGATCGTAACCTAAATCTTTATAACCACTAGGGGAAGAAACCTGCGATTTTTTGTAGCTTACATCAGAACTAACAAAAGGCTGAAGTTGTTCCTGTAATATCCTTGCAGCAGAGTCAACAGCTTGGCTCGGAGAAATTGTACCATCAGTCTCAACTGACAATATCAATTTATCCTTGTCAGTAACTTGACCAACACGACTATTCTCCACTCTATACGAAACTCTGTTAACAGGGCTATACAAAGCATTAACCGGAATAAAACCAATTAGATCCTGTTCATTCATAAACTTCAAAAATTCGTTTTCTTTATATTTAGTTACAGGAAGGTAACCTTTTCCGCTAGCCACATATATAGTCATGTTGAGCTCTACGTTCTCCCCCAGCGTACATATCAGCAGATCTTTATTGACAATAGAGCACTGATCATCAGTTTCTATCATCCCAGCTAATACTTGACAAGGCCCTTTAGCAATCAAATTTAAGCATTTATTAGAAGTACCATTTAATTTACACCTCAACATACCCATATTCAATACTATATCAGTTACGTCTTCCCTTACTCCTTGAATTGAAGTAAATTCATGAGTCACGCCTTCAATTTTTACTCCATAAACAGCACTACCTATAAGAGAAGATAGCATCACACGCCTCAATGCATTGCCTAACGTTAAAGCAAAACCACTTTCCAATGGTTCTAGTACTATATCACCTTTTTCACTTGAATCACCTGGCATTACCTTGATTGAATTAGGCTTAGTCAATTTATCTAAATTGCCAAAAACAGAAACACTGTCATTATAATGCATAAAATAACCTTTTTAAATATCCTATATTCTTCTTTTTTTTCTTAACCTACATCCATTATGAGGAATTGCAGTTTTATCTGCAATTGAGGTCACTGTTAATCCACAGCCCTGAAGTGCTTTAACTGCAGCTTCAGTACCAAAACCAGGACCACGAATTATTACAGAAACAACTTTCATACCAAATTTCTCTATTGCAACTTTTGCAGCAGATTCTGAAGCTTTACCTGCAGCATAAGGTGTAGATTTTCTTGAACCTGAGAAACCATGTGCACCTACGGAAGTTTGGTATAGAGTGTTACCCTGAACATCGGTTACATTTATAAAAGTATTGTTAAAAGTTGCACGAATACGAATAACTCCAGTAACAAACTTCTTTGCACTCTTACCAACTGTTCTGACTTTTTTCATTAAAACTCACAATAATAATAAATTTTATTTTTTTCCAGCAACAGGCAAACGAGATCTACCTTTACGAGTTTTAGCGTTAGTACGAGTCCTTTGTCCCCTGACAGGTAACCCTTTCCTGTGCCTCACTCCTCTATAGCATCCCATTTCCACTAAAGATTTTATATTCATAGCCACTTCTTTTCTGAGCTCACCTTCTATAGAATAATTTTGTCTAATGAAATTGCTGATCTTTTCTATATCTTTATCTCGTAATTCTGACACACGTTTGCTCTTATCAATTTCACAAGCATGACAAATTGCATTTGCAGTAGCAATACCTATACCATATATATAAGTTAATGCAAAAGGAACACATTTCTTTACTGGAACATTTACACCTGCAATACGTGCCACTGGTACTCCGATACTTTATTAATAACAACTCTTAATTTATACCATAAAACAACTCAGAGTCAAACTAAATTGCAAGAAATTTTGCTTTCAATCTCTTGTTTTACCTGACCAACATTAAGATTAGCGTCAATCGTTAATAATTTGTCTTTATAATATTCACGCAAACTCTTTATTTGGATGTGATATTCGCTTATTCTTCTACCAATTGCAGATAAATCAGAATCATCAATTCTCCTTTCTAGCCTTGTACTTTTACACTTTATACAAACAAGATTGTCATCACTCTTGAAAGAAGGTATATTGTATACACTCTTACAGTCCAAACACACAAGACGATTTTTTAATCTATCAATTGCAATCTTATCGTCAAGCTGCAACTCAATTACAATATCCACATCTTTATTATATTTCTCCCGCAAAATTTGAGTTAAGAAATGAGCTTGATTTAGATTTCTCGGAAAGCCATCCAACAAAAAATTATCATCCATCAATGCAAGCTGGTCACGTAATAACTCACATATAACTTCATCTTGAATTAAATTACCGGATTCTACGGTATCCTTTATTTTTTTACCTAACTCACTACTGCTAGATATAATATTCCTCAACAAATCCCCTACTGAAATTAACTTTAAGTTATACTTTTCTATTAACAGATTTGATTGAGTACCTTTACCTGAGCCAGGAGGACCAAAAATTGTAATAATCACCTTAATTTCCTCGTTTTAGACTCATATTTTTTTATCCAGCTATCATATCTGTTTGAAAAGATATAGGATTGTATTTGCATAATAGTATCAGTAATAACGTTAACTATAATCAATAAGCTCGTCCCACCAAAAATAAATGGTATATCATAATAATATCTCATAACTTCAGGCACAGTACATATGACCACCAAATATGCAGAACCAATAAACGTTAATTTAAAAACTATGTCTTGAAGATAATCGGAAGTATGTTTCCCAGGCCTTCTACCAGGTATAAAACCACCATTTTTTTTAAGAAAATCTGCATTTTCCTCTGGATTAAATATAAAATTGGTATAGAAAAAGTTAAAAAATACTATAAGTGCTAAGTAAGCTACAATATAAACTACTTTATTTGCCATAAAGTAGTTTAGAATGAAATCAGAAAAAGCATGCCCCTTATAGAAGTTTGCAATTGAAATAGGTGTTAATAAAACCGCATTGGCAAAAATAGTTGGTATTACACCAGATAAATTAATTTTTAATGGGATATAAGTAAAATCGTCATTATGTAATTTTTTAAATTGCTTTTTAGGATACTGAACAATTACTTTTCTATAAGAAGACTCTACAAAAATAACTAAAAGCAGCAGTAAAAAAAATAGCATCAAAACAAAAAGGATAAAAAATAACGATATGCCACCGTTTTTATTTAACGTTAACAGGGATGAAAAAGCACTATGCAGCTCTGATATTATACCCGTAAAGATGATTAATGAGATACCATTACCTACACCGCTAGCGCTGATTTGCTCACCAAGCCATATTAGAAACATCGTTCCACCTAAAAGGCTGAAGACGCCTACTGTACGAAACATAACACCAGGTTCGATTACAACCAATGCCCCTTCCCTGTTCATCCTTTCCAACCCAATTAGAATAGTAATTGATTGAAATACACAAAACACTATGGTCATATAACGTATGTAAGAATTCATCTTTCGACGTCCTAATTCTCCATCATTTTTAACTTCATTAATTCCTTTGATAGCGGAAGATAATAATTGCATAACTATAGATGCAACTATATATGGCATAACATTTAATGCTAAAATCGTCATTCTAGCCAACGCACCACCAGAAAATAAATTAAATACCCCAAAAACACCAGAACCTTCTTTAGGAAATATATCATTAATTATGTCAAGATTAATTCCAGGAATAGGCACATAAGTGCCCAAACGATAACAGATTAAAGCTATCAGCGTAAAAAATATACGCTTTAATAAATCACCTTTATATAATAACGTAGGATCCAAACCATTAAATGCGGACTTGCTGCTCATTATTTATGACAATATTTCCACACTACCACCAACTGAAGCTACAGATTTTTTTGCAGTTTCTGACGCAAAATCAACATGAAGTACACATTTCTCATTCAGCTTACCTTTATTAAGAAGCTTGATTTTATACTTGGTAGACTTTATAAAGCCTAATTTATGAAGCATCTCTTTATCTATAACAGAGCCTTTTACTATTTTTTTAGCTTCTATTAAGCGCTGCACATCACCAACATTAATTATAGAGCATATATTTCTACGTATAGGATTAAAACCTCTTTTGGGTAAACGAGTATATATAGACTGTTGTCCACCTTCAAATCCATTTATAGAAACACCACTTCTAGCCTTCTGTCCCTTATGCCCCCTACCAGATGTTTTGCCTTTACCACAACCGATACCCCTACCTAGCAATTTAGGCATCTTTTTCTTCGATAATTTAGTAAATATAGAGTTTAACTTTATAGCACTATTCATACTTTACCTATTCCCAACTATCTCGCTAATCTTTTTGCCCCTTTTGCTTGCCACTTGACGAGGAGATAACATATTATCAAAAGCCTTAAACACCGCACATATAACATTATGAGGATTATTTGATCTAGTAGACTTAGCTACTACATCTTTTATGCCCAACACTTCAAAAACTGACCTAATCGCTCCACCAGCAATAATACCTGTTCCAGCTCTGGCTGCTCTTAAAACTATTTCACCAGAGCAAAATTTAGCTTTAATATCATGATGCAAAGTCCTGCCTTCACGTAAGTATACTCTAATCATCGATTTTTTTGCAGCATTTACAGCTTTTATTCTTGCTTCAGCAACCTCTGCGTGCTTACCCATTCCGCATCCTACCCTACCTTTTTCATCTCCAACAACAACCAAAATTGAAAATGAAAATCTTCTACCACCTTTGGTAACTGTCGTTACTCTTCGTACTGAAACTAGAAGCTCTGATAAATCGTTATTATTTTGTAAATTCTTTACAGCCATATCCAAAACCTTCTAAAATTTAAATCCAGAGCTTCTTAAAGCTCCAGCAAATTGAGAAACTAACCCTGTATATTTATGTGCTCCACGGTCAAACACCAATTTTTGCTCTAATTTCATATCAGATAAACGTTCAACCATTAAAGAAGAAACTTGTTTTACAGTTTCAGCGTTGACCCTCCCTTTACATACATCCTTAATTTTAGCATCCAAAGTAGAAGCAGAAGTGAGAGTTACTCCTTTTTCATCATTGATTAACTGAACGTAAAAATGCCTATTAGATTTAAATATAGATATACGTAAACGCTCAGCACCCTTGTTGAGCTTCTTTCTATTACGCAACTTCCTTTTTTCAGGGTTACTTAAAAAATTATATAATCTTTTCATCTTAATTACTTCTTTTTACTTACAACTTTACGCAACATAAATTTGCCTTTTATTACAATACCCTTACCTTTATAAGGGTCATATTTTCTAATTTTGCATATATCAGATGCTACCACATAGACTTTTTGCTTGTCTACACCACTAACCACTAAGTGAGTTGGTTTTACACACTTAATCTCAACATCTTTAGGTACTTTATACTTAACATTATGGCTATAACCAAGATATAAAGTCAAATACTTACCATCGCACTCTGCTTTATATCCAACGCCATTAATTTCAAGATCAACAGAAAAACCATTAACCATACCATTAATAATATTGTTAATATTACTTCTATAAGTGCCCCAAATAGGTTTTATTTCATCATAATTATCTTTATCTTGATCAACAAAAAGCAACAACTGATTATCAGTAACCTGACACACAACATCACTGCATAGCCTAAGCTCTTTCTCTACCTTAGCATTTTTTATTAACACCTTACCATCATTACACTCAACTGAAACGCCAGCAGGAATATTGATAGGTGCAGCACCTATACGAGACATAAATTTCTCCTATTACTTAAAACACACGACACAAAACTTCTCCACCAACTTTTAACTTATGTGCATTGTAATCAGTCATCACTCCTTTGGAAGTAGATATAATAAAAATACCAAGCCCATTATATGCTTTAGAAATATCCTTGTACTTAGAATAACGACGACAACCTGGTTTTGATACTCTAACTATATCACTAATTACAGGTGAATTTTCATAATACTTCAATTTTATAACAAAAAACGGCACATTACCTACAACTTCTTTCTGGTAATCAAGGATATACCCTTCATCTTTTAAAATCTCTAATATAGAAGAATTCACTTTAGAGAACAAAACTCTTGTTGTCCTATGCATTGCCAATTGAGCATTACGTATCCTTGTCAAAAAATCACCAATACTATCAGATAACGCCACAATACACTCCTTATATTATATTTACCAACTAGACTTCGTAACCCCTGGGATTTTCCCAAAAGAACATAAATCACGCAAAACAATTCTACATAAATTAAATTTTCCATATACTCCTCTTGGCCTCCCAGTTACAGCACACCTGTTTCTAATTCTGATTTTACAAGAATCTCTAGGTAATTTAATTAACTTATTTAGAGCTGCAAATCTCTCGCCAATAGATATATTCTTATTCTTTATTATACATCTCAATTTTTCTCTTTTCTCTCTATATTGATCATACAACTTCATCCTACGAAGATTTCTTTGTATCATAGATTTTTTTGCCATATACCTCTTCTCTTAATTAATCAAAAAAGGGAAACCTAAAAGCTAATAATAATTCTTTTGCTTCTTTATCACTAGCTGCACTTGTTATAATATTAATATTCATACCTCTAATTTTACTTATTTTATCGTAATCTATTTCCCAAAATGAGATATGTTCCTTTATACCAAAGGAAAAATTACCATTACCGTCAAATTGCTTCACACTAAATCCTCTAAAATCTTTTTCCCTTGGTATAGCAAGATATATCAATCTTTCTAAAAATTCATACATTTTTCTTCTACGCAAAGTTACTGTACAACCTACTATAGCACCTTTTCTGATCTTGAAACCAGAAATAGATTTTTTTGCAGACGTTAATACAGGCTTTTGTCCTGCAATTAAATGCAGATCATCAAATGGCTCACTTATTGCTTTACTATCCGCAGCAACATCTCCAATACCCATACTAATACACACCTTGATAGGTTTAGGTACTTGCATTATGTTGCTGTAGTTAAACTTATCCCTCAAGTATTTTACTATACTATCTCTATACAATTCTTCAAACATATCAACCTAGTCTATTACTTCCCCAGAAACTTTTGCAAAACGTACTTTTTTACCTTCTAAAACCTTGAACCCTACTCTAGTTGGAGCTTTATACTTAGGGTCTAATATTGCAATGTTAGATATATTAATAGCCAGTTCTTTATTTAATATACCACCACTACTACCAGCTTTTGGCTTAGCATGCTTCTTATGTATATTTACTCCAGAAACAACTGCCTTTTTTTTAGCATTACGTGTTACAATTTTGATTACTTTACCAATTTTTCCCCTATCTTTACCAGTTAAAACTATAACGTCATCACCACTTCTTATTTTCGCACTCATTATAAAACCTCAACAGCTAATGACATTATCTTCATAAAAGAACCAAACGGCAACTTTTTTACCGGGCCAAACACTCGAGTACCAAGCGGTTCACCTTGATTATTAACTAAAACCACAGCATTGCTAGAAAAACGGATTACAGAATTATCAGATTTTCTAATACGATTTTTCACTCTAACAACAACTGCTCTATATACTTTTCCCTTTTCAACCTTCCCTTTTGGGTTAATGGACTTGGTAGACACAATAACTGTATCACCTATGGATGCAGATTTCCTGCCGCCTAACAAGCCAATACAAAGCACTTGACGCGCACCAGAATTATCAGCTACTTCCAACAATGTGTTTTTTTGAATCATATAAATACCTTATTCAACTTGAACAACAATCCATTTTTTAGTAGCAGAAATAGGCTTGTGTTCTTGTATAAAAACCTTATCTCCTTTTTTGCAACTATTATTTTCATCATGTACTGTATACTTTTTGTATTTTTTTATAACTTTTTTATACAGTTTATTCTTGTATACTCGTAATACTGAAACCTTCACAGTCTTATCACACTCAGCTTTAGTTACAACACCGCAAAAAACCTTCTTAGGCATTCTTTTCCTCTATTCTTCTTTCATTCAATATAGTTAAAATACGAGCTATGCTCTTTCTTATCAAGCCAAAACGCGAAATATTACTACACTGCCCTAATTTTTTTTGAAAAACCAAATCAACAAACTCTTTTCTAAAATTTACAAGAATTTCATGCAATTCCTGTGAGGATTTCGATTTAATATCAGCTATATCCATTGTAACTCCATTTAACTATGATTAGATACAAATTTACATTTTATAGGAAGCTTAGCAATTGCCTTCTCAAGCGCTAATTTTGCTAAATGCATGGGAACGTCACTGCTAATCTCAAACAATATTCTGCCGGGCTTAGCTTTAAACACCCAAAACTCAACACTACCTTTTCCTTTACCCATACGTACATCTGCTGGCTTTTTACTGACAGGAGTGTCAGGAAAAATTCTTATCCACACTTTACCACAACGTTTTAACGCTCTAGATATTACACGCCTCACAGTCTCAATATGCTTAGACTGAATCCTACCTGCTTCTATAGCTTTTAAGCCATAATCTCCAAAAGATAGTGTACTACCACCTTTCGTATTACCCTTAATTCGCCCTTTAAACACTTTTTTATATTTACTCTTTTTGGGAACAAACATCTCAATACACCTTAATTAACAATATAAACCCAAACTTTAACTCCTATAATACCATATATAGTTTTTGCTTCACAAAGAGCGTAATCTATATTAGCACGTAAAGTGTGTAAAGGCAAACGACCTTCTTTATACCATTCAGTACGAGCTATCTCAGCTCCACCAAGACGCCCAGAACAACTTACTTTAATACCTCCTCCCCCCATTCTCAAACAACTTTGAATAGCCTTTTTCATTGCTCTTCTAAATGAAACCCTTTTCTCTAACTGTTGCGCTATGCTGTTTGATATTAAAGTTGCATCTATTTCAGGCCTTTTGACTCCTACTACATTCACTTCTACATTATTTTTTACTTTTTCAGCTATTTTTTGTTTTACTTTCTCAATGTCCAAGCCTTTCTTACCTATTATCACTCCAGGTCTAGAAGAATGTATTGTTACAGACACTAAATCAACTTTGCGCTCTATAATTATTTTAGAAACACCAGCGTGCTTAAAAGACTCATTTATATAACTGCGAATAGATAAATCCTGATGCAATTTTTGTTTATAATCTTTATTAGCATACCAAATAGAATCCCAGGTGTTATTATTTATTTTTAACCTAAATCCTATAGGATTAACCTTTTGTCCCATATTTTACACTTTCCTCATTAATTTTCTACTCTTACAAATCATATAATTTCCCCTAACTTTATAGCTATATTGCTATAACGCTTACTAATTCTATTAGCTCTACCCATAGCTTTTGGGTATACTCTACGCAAAGTAAAAGACTTGCCTATCAAAACTTCTTTTATATATAAGTTATCGATATCCAACCCATAATTATATTGAGCGTTAGCAATTGCAGAATTTAGTACCTTCCCTATAAGACCGGCAGCCTTTTTTTCACAAAACTTTAATTGCACAGTAGCAAAAGAAACTTTTTTATTACGTACTAAACCAGCAACCAAATTTAACTTACGAGGAGTTGATTTTAAAACCCTAGAACTAGCTTTGATTATTACATCTCTGTCTTTCATATCAATTACCTTCTTGCCGCCTTTTTATCACCACTATGCCCAGTAAATTTACGAGTAGGTGAAAATTCACCAAATTTATGACCTATCATATTCTGATCATTAACATTAACAGGAATGTAATCCTTACCATTATAAACAGCGAATTTTAAACCTAAGCAATTAGGAAGAATTACAGAAGCCCTGGAACGAATTCTTATCATCTTATTAATAGAACCCTCCTTTAAAGTTCTATTCACCAATCTTAGCACAGAAGGATGACAAAAAGGTGGTTTCCACGCAGATCTACTCATAAACTAACCTTTCAATTGTTTTATATACTTATTACTAAATTTATTTTTCTTCCGAGTTTTCTTTCCTTTTGTTGCAACGCCCCAAGGAGTAACAGGATGACGTCCACCAGAAGTCTTTCCTTCTCCACCCCCATGAGGGTGATCCACTGGATTCATAGCAACCCCACGAACAGCAGGTCTAACTCCCAACCACCTACTTCTTCCCGCCTTGCCCAATTTCCTATTTTTACGATCAGGATTAGACACCACACCAATAGTAGCCTTGCAAGAAGATAAAATCAACCTAACTTGACCAGACCTCAATCGTAATAAAACATAATTACCGTCACGACCAACAATTTGCGCATAACAACCAGCAGCTCTAGCAATTGCAGCACCATTACCTGGCTTCAGTTCAACACTATGAACAAAAGAACCAACAGGTATGCACTTCAACGACAAACAATTACCTGGTAATATATCAATATCACTTCCTGACATCACGATATCACCAGGCTTTATGTTTTGCGGAGCTAATATATAAGATTTAGCATTATCACTCTTATATGATATTAGCGCTAAAAATCCACTTCTATTTGGATCATACTCTATTTTCTCAACTACACCTTGATCATTTCTGTTACGTTTGAAATCTATAATTCTATACTTCTTTTTGTGACCACCACCCTTATGACGAGTTGTCACTCTACCGCAATTATTTCTTCCACCACTGGACTTTTTACCAAACGTCAGAGATTTTTCTGGCTTATCTTTTGATAAACCAACTTTACTTACTAACACAGTTCCACGAGAGGACGGGGTGACCGGATTAAGAAATTTTATACCCATATTAAACACTCATTATATCTAATTTTTGACCATCCATTAAAGAAAAATAAACCTTCTTTTTTTGTTTTTCGTAACCAGCCACACCTCTAAAGCGCCTATATTTAGGTTTGATTCTAACAACATTTATAGAGGAAACTTTAACATTAAACAGAGACTCTATTGCCGACTTTATTTTATGCTTATTCACATTTACAAAAACATACAAAGAATATTTATTAAATTTCTCCCTTAAAAAAGAGGCTTTTTCCGTAATTATAGGACATTTTATTATATTATTATATTTAATCATAACAACCTACCTTCAAGATGCTTTAAGGCATCACTTGTCAACATTATGCATTCGTGATTCAATATATCAAAAACATTCAACCCGATAGGTTTGATTAAGTTTACATAGTGCAGGTTTCTAGCAGCGCGTAGCAAACCATCTCCATAATCACCAACTATCAAAAAAGAAGAAAATTTAAAATTTTTAACATATTCACATATTTCAGATGTCTTCTTCACATCAACATTCAAATTATCAAGAATAATCACTTGATTATTTAAATATTTTAGAGATAAAGCAATCTTTAAACCAAATTTGCGTACTTTTTTATTAAGAGAGTAGGCATGACTTCTAACAACAGGACCAAAAATAACTCCACCACCCCTAAACTGAGAAGATCGTAAGCTTCCTTGTCTCGCCCTACCGGTGCGTTTTTGACTATAAGGCTTAGCCGTTGTACCAGAAACATCACTGATGCCTTTTGTTTTATGAGTACCAGCTCTTCTCTTTGCTAATTGCCATCTAACTATATCATACAAAATACTCGATTTTTGCCCAACAGAAAATATCAAAGGGTTAAGCTCAACAGTACCTACACCATTATTAGATAGATTAACTAATTTACATTCCATAACTAACTTACCAAACTACTAGTATTGCCATCATTCACATCTAACAGCAGACCTACTGGAAAAGGAACATCTTTATGTAAAGACTTTTTAACTGAATCCCTCACAAAAACGTAAGAATTTTTAAATCCAGGAACATTGTTGCCTTTCACAGCAATTATACTATTTTCATGATCAATAGATAATATCTTCATATTCTGCACAGTCACTCTGCTACTACCTAAATGGCCAGCCATTTTCTTTCCTTTAAATATTCTACCAGGATCTTGACATTGACCAGTAGAACCTTGCGACCTATGAGCAATAGAAACACCATGAGATGCCCTAAGCCCACTAAAATTATGCCGCTTCATTACACCAGCAAATCCCTTACCTATAGAGTAACCCGTAATATCAAGGTATTGACCAATTACAAAATGATTAACACCCACTTTTTTACCACACTCTATTCCTGAGAGATCGCTTAATCTACTTTCATATAATTTACATCTATTATCCACTCCTATCTTCTTTAAATACTTTAACTGAGGTTTTGCAATATTTTTAAAGTCTCCAGCACCTAAAATAATTGAATTATAGCCACATTTATCTTGCTCTTTCACATCAACAATATAAGTTTCGCTAAGATGCAACAAAGTTACAGCTACGCGACCATTATCAGAATATATAGCAGTATGACCAATATTTGTCATCAATAAACCAATTCTTCTTAGTGAATTTATTCTCTTCATTTTCCTTTCCTAGGTTTTAATTTCTTGATTGTTAAATAAGTTTCTACGCCGGGCTTAGAAGGCAAAAAAGACGAACCTTCAAACATCTGCATTATAGCAGGAGTAAGATTACGTAAAACAATTAAACGCTTAGAAGTTCTCTGTTCAAACTGTTCATGAGATTTTTTATGAACGTGAGGAGACCTCCCAACATCAAATTTAAAATTATCCCTCGGCAATGCAACCGGACCGGATAACCTTGGGCCAAAACGTTTTGACATATTGTTCTTTAACATCTCGTTAAATTTACGAACAAAATCTCTAATATATTTCTCTAATAGTGAAGAATCAAAAGCATTAATATTAATATGCACCTCAACATTAATATGCATCTCTTCTTGCTCTATCTTAGCTGCCATAATTACTCCAAAATTTCAGAAATAACACCAGAACCAACAGTCCTACCGCCTTCTCTTATCGCAAAACGCAATCCCTTATCCATCGCTACCGATACTTGCAATTCTACTTCTATACTTACATTATCTCCAGGCATTACCATCTCTTTTCCGTCCAGCAATTTTATACTTCCCGTTACATCCGTGGTCCTAAAATAAAACTGTGGCTGATAATTCGCAAAAAATGGCGTATGCCTCCCTCCTTCTTCTTTCTTTAATATGTAGACCTCCGCCTTAAATTTCTTGTGCGGCGTTATTGTCCCTGGCTTTGCTAATACTTGCCCTCTCTCCACTTCTTCTCTTTTTGTTCCTCTTAGCAATATCCCTACATTGAGTCCTGCACTTCCCTTATCTAGCAACTTCTTAAACATCTCAACACCAGTACATATCGTCTTCTGCGTCGCTTTCAGACCTATCATCTCTATCTCATCACCCGCCTTTATTTCTCCCTTCTCTATTCTTCCTGTTATTACCGTTCCACGCCCCGATATTGAAAATACATCCTCAATTGGCAGTAAAAATGGTAAATCCACAGGCCTTGGTGGAATTGGCACATACCCGTCCAACTTTTTCATCAACTTATCTATTGATTTCTTACCATATTCGCTATCCTCATCTTCCAGCGCCTTCAATGCTGAACCCACAATAACTGGCACATCATCACCTGGATACCCGTATTTACTTAGCAACTCTCTAATTTCCATCTCAACCAAACCTATCATATCATGATCAGCTACATCAGCTTTATTTATATACACCACGATATATCCAACACCAACTTGCTTAGCAAGCAATATATGCTCTCTCGTTTGCGGCATTGGCCCGTCAACTCCAGACACTACCAATATTGCCGCATCCATCTGCGCTGCACCTACTATCATGTTTTTTACATAATCAGCATGTCCAGGACAATCAACATGCGCATAATGCTTTTCTTCCGTTTCATACTCAACATGCGCTGTTGCTATTGTTATTCCTCTTTTCCTTTCTTCCGGTGCCTTATCTATTTGATCATACGCTACAAAATTCCCATAATACTTCGTTATCGCCGCCGTCAATGTTGTCTTTCCATGGTCAACATGCCCTATTGTTCCCACGTTTATGTGCGGCTTACCAAATGCTTCTACTATTTTTGCTGTAGCTTCTACTGCTGTTGTCATAATCGTTACCTTTAATTATACTTTAACTCATCAACCACATACTGTGGTACTTGTTCATAACAAGAAAAATGCATACTATATTGAGCTCTTCCTTGAGAGATAGAACGCAAAACATTTATATAACCAAACATATTCGCAAGAGGCACTAAAGCAAGAATTATAGTGCTATTATTATGCGTTTCCATACTTGAAACTTGCCCTCTTCTACTATTTACATCACCCATAATATCACCCATATACTCTTCAGGCGTAATAATTTCAACTTTCATTACAGGCTCTAACATTTTTGGACCAGCTTTATTTACCATTTCCTTAAAAGCACCCTTGGCAGCCAGCTCAAAAGCTAAAGGGCTTGAATCAACTTCATGAAAGGCACCATCAATAAGAATAGCTTTAAAATCAATAACCGGAAAACCAGAGATCATACCCCCTTCTTTTATCAACTCTAAACCATTTTGTACACCAGGAATATATTCTTTTGGAATTGCACCACCTACAATTTTGCTTTCAAATTGAAATCCAGAACCAGGCTCAAGAGGCTCAAATAAGAGCTTTACTCTAGCAAACTGACCAGCACCACCTGATTGTTTTTTGTGAGTGTAATCAATTTCAACAGATTTAGTGATAGTCTCACGATATGCAACTTGAGGCGCACCAACATTAACATCAACGTTAAATTCACGCTTTACTCTATCAGTAATAATTTCAAGATGTAATTCGCCCATACCTTTTAATATAGTCTGACCACTTTCTGCATTCACTGACATTCTTAAAGAAGGATCTTCTGCAACTAATCTATTTAAAGCAACACCTAACTTTTCCTGATCTGAAGTAGTTTTAGGTTCCACAGCAATTTCAATAACAGGTTCAGGAAATTCCATACGCTCTAATAATATAGGAGAATCAGGTGAACATAAAGTATCACCAGTAATTGTTCTCTTTAATCCAACTAAAGCAACTATGTCCCCAACTTTAGCTTCGCTTATATCCTCTCTGTTATTTGCATGCATAAGCAGCATTCTGCCAATTCCTTCAGTCTCATTTTTTCCCGCATTCAACACAGTAGACTTAGACTTCAACTTACCAGAATAAATACGAATAAACGTCAAGCTACCTACAAATTTATCCGTCATCACTTTAAATGCAAGAGCAACAAATTTCTCTTTTTCCGAAGGTTTAATTTCAATTTTCTTTTCTGAATCCTTAGGATTAGTTCCAACAATTACATCAACATCAATAGGAGAAGGTAAAAAATCAACCACACCATCCAAAAGTGGTTGTACGCCTTTATTTTTAAAAGCTGATCCACACAATATAGGAACGAATGTCCCTTTAATAGTTCCGCTTCTCACGCATTTTTTCAGCAAATCTACTGGCAAATCGTTAGAATCAAAGTAAGTGTTCATTGCCTCATCATCCATTCCAGCCGCAGCGTCTAACAAAAGATTTCGATACTCTTGAGCTTTATCAAGTAAATCAGAAGGGATATCTTCATAAGAAAATTTAGCACCCAATGTCTCTTCTTCCCATATAATAGCTTTCATAGAGATAAGATCTACTATGCCTTTAAAATCTTTCTCACTTCCTATTGGTAGCTGAATGACTAAAGGTACTGCCCCAAGCTTACTTTTCACCATATCAACACACCGATAAAAATTTGCCCCTATTCTATCCATTTTATTGACAAAACAGATACGAGGAACATTATACTTATCAGCTTGACGCCAAACAGTCTCAGATTGAGGCTCAACCCCTGCAACTCCATCAAATACAGCAACTGCACCATCTAACACTCTTAAAGATCTCTCAACTTCAATAGTAAAGTCAACGTGTCCGGGAGTGTCTATTATATTGATCCTATGATCATTCCAAAAACAAGTTGTTGCAGCAGATGTGATTGTAATGCCACGCTCTTTTTCCTGTTCCATCCAATCCATAGAAGCTGCACCATCATGCACTTCACCAATTCTATTTTGCTTACCAGTATAAAATAAAATACGCTCTGTTATGGTAGTCTTACCAGCATCTATATGAGCCATTATACCTATATTTCTGTATTTAGATATATCAATTTCCATATCACCATTAATTAGCTAATATTAAAAACGAAGATGAGAAAAGGCCTTATTAGCCTCAGCCATTTTATATTTTTCTTCATACATCTTAAATGCACCACCACGTTTATTGTAAGCATCCATTATTTCAGATTGAAGACAATCAACAGAAGTTTTCCTACTTTTCTTTCGAGCAGCAGAAGCAGCTTTAGCAATCCACCTCAAAGCTAAAGAAAGCGCTCTACCTTGTCTAACTTCAACAGGCACTTGATAAGTTGCACCACCAATACGTCGAGAACGCACCTCTACAGAAGGTGTAACATTTTCTACTGCTGTTTCAAAAATTGACACCCCACTTCCACCTATTTTCTTTTCAGCTAAAAATAAGGCATCATAGACAATCTTTTCTGCAATGGATTTTTTACCACATTTCATGATTACATTAATGAAACGCATCAACAAAACACTACCATAACGCGAATCAGGACTTATTTTTCTCTTTTTTGCTTTATTCCGACGAGCCATAAACTTTAACCAGACTTCTTTACACCATATTTTGAACGAGCTTTCTTTTGATTTTGTACACCACGCAGATCAAGAGCACCTCTTATGATGTGATAACGCACACCTGGCAAATCTTTAACTCGTCCACCACGTATCAAAACAACAGAGTGCTCTTGTAAATTATGACCTTCACCAGGTATATAAGCTGTCACTTCACCATATCCACTAATTCTTACTCTGGCTACTTTACGTAGTGCTGAGTTAGGTTTCCTAGGAGTTGTGGTATACACTTTAGTGCAAACACCTCTCCTCTGAGGGTTGCTTTTCCCCAAAGCTGGTACCTTTTTCTTACAGGACAATTTTAATCTACCTTTACGTACTAATTGATTTATCGTAGGCATATCTTAAAAACTCAAGCTCATTAAAATAACTTAAGTCCTAGTTATAAAATAATAAACCTCAATAGTCAATATAAAAATAAACATTACCATTCTAAGAACCTGTTTAAAATCTCGAAAGGATAAGGTAAAATAGGGGTAGATTAAGAATGAGGTATATCTATGCGAAAAAGTTATCCAAGTGATATAAGTCGAGAGCAATTTGAAAAAATCAAACCAATTCTGGAGAGTAGCAGGAGGAAAACAAAACCAAGAAAACTTGATTTATATGATGTATTTTGTACAGTATTATACGTCCTAAAAAGTGGTTGCCAGTGGAGGATGTTGCCAAAAGATTTTCCAAGGTGGGAGAGCATATATTATTATTTTCAAATGTGGAATAAAAAGGATGGAGAAGAACCAAGTTTGTTGGAATTAGTCTTAAAAAAAATTAGTTGGAGAGGTCCGTATCAACAATGGTCGGAAAGAGAAAACCAGTTTCTGCATAATTGATGCTCAAAGCGTTAAAAACGCAGATACTGCTGAAAGAAAGGGTTATGATGCAGGTAAAAAGATTTCAGGTATAAAGCGTCATATCGCAGTTGATACACAGGGCTTGCCACATGCAATTCATATAACAACGGCAGAAGCAACTGATCGTAGCAGTGCTGTAAAAATGGTGGGAAATGCTAAAGAAAACCTCTCTGAAGTCAAAAATATACTCGTTGATGCTGGCTATACAGGAGAAAATTTTGCAACACAAATAAAAGTAACTATTGGTGCAGCTGTTGAGGTAATAAAACGAAGCGAATTACATACCTTTGCTGTATTGCCAAAAAGATGGGTTGTTGAGCGGTCTTTTGCTTGGTTGGAAAAATGCAGGCGATTGTGGAAAAACTGTGAGCGAAAACTCAATACTAGCCTACAAATGGTCGTTCTTTCCTTCGTTTCTCTCTTATTGCGAAGATTTTAAACAGGTTCTTATATTTACTTCCGCTCCTTTTGCTATCAATTCTTTCACATTTTCTACCTCTCCACACGATGCAGCTAGGTGTAATGGTGTGTCTCCGCTGTTATCTTTTATATTTACTTCTGCTCCTTTTTCTACTAGTAATCTTATTCCTTTTGCATCTGACAGTTCTGCTGCTTGGTGTAATATCGTATAGCCCCTTGAACTTTTTTTATTTATGTCTTCAAATGGGCTTTCTAACAATATTTTAAAATACCTACTAAAAGTATCTTTATGTTCTTTTCTAAATTTTACCATTGCTGTACCTCACTATAAATACACGTTTAAAATGACCTAATTTCTAGTGCTGGATAAATTTTTGATATTTACCTACACTATTCTAGCTATGCCTTTTTTACCATCAAAAGCAAGTTTTTTTTTTACAAAATACATACAAATATCAATATGCTATATTAAGATATAAATATGTATACTTAATATATTAAGCAAGAAGCAAACCTCCTATCTTTCATCAATCGTTTTGATCACTTCGATCATCTCGATCATTTCAACCATTTCGGTTGCTATCTTGTTTAATGCCTTGTTAAAATCTTGTCTCATTACTGACTTATCTCTCTTTCTTATTTCTTCTATACTCATCACTTTCTCTTTTAACTTCGGTAAATATCTTCTTCCCCATATCTCTACTATTTCTCCAACTGACTCCACTACTTTATCGCATATCTCTGGTGTATCCTTCTCCTTGCTTTTCCAGGAATTTCTTTACCTCTTTATTCTTTTCATTGTCCTTTAGCCGGCGTAATACCAAATTTATTCAGTTGATTAACTGTTGCTCCTGCTTTTACCAGCTCTTTTATCTGCACCTACAATACATGCAAAGTGCAGTGGGCTATATTTGCTAATTCCTTCAGTTGCATTTACTGACCTTACCCAGAAAAAGTAGAGAGGAAGTTAAGCCATTTTTATTATGAAAATGATGAATCAAATTTCTCAGGAATGCAATAATTAATAGTAGAATGTCTACGCTGTTTGTTATAAAAAATTTCTATGTACTCAAATATAGCAGTTCTAGTTTGCTGAGCAGAGTGTTGCGAAGTATCAATAAGAAGCTCCCGTTTGAGTGAGCTGAAAAAGCTTTCAACAACAGAGTTGTCATAACAACAGCCTGTGTGACTCATGCTGGAAATGATGTTTTTTGTGTTCAGCAAAAACTGATAATTTTTAGAGGTATATTGTGAACCTTGATCACTATGAAATAGCAGATCTTTGGCTGGTTTGCGCTTATCAACAGCCATCAATAAAGCATCTATAACTAATCGCTTAGTTATTGTACTACTCATTGACCAGCCAACTACCATACGTGAATATAGATCAATTATTGCTGCCAAATATAGCCATCCATCCTTAGTTTTTATGTATGTAATATCAGTTACCCATACTTTATTTGGCTGACTAGTAGTAAAGTTTTGGTCCAATATATTGGGAGTTATAACCCTATTGTCAGTCTGCTGTTTTTTGCTTTTGAATCTTCGCCTCAGTCTAGCTTGAATACCATTTTTTTGCATGATATCCTGCACTGTTTTGATGTTGCAATTTTTACCTAAAGCCTTTAGTTCAGCATGAATCTTAGGTGCCCCATATCTACAATTAGATGCTTGGTATATTTTTTGAATGTCTGCTAGAAGCTGCTCCCTTGTTAATTCTTTGCTGCTTTTCTTCTTACTAGTCCATTTGTAGTAGCCGCTAGCAGATACTTTCAAAATCCTGCATAACTCCTGTACTTTATAGTAGTTTCCATGCTTTTTGATAAATAAATATTTTACTCTTTGTGACTTGCAAAATATCCCAGGGCTTTTTTTTAAATGTCTCTTTCTCTAGTAACTCTTGTTAGTTCTTTCTTTAATTCAAACTTTTCTTTATCACATGGTGCCAACTTTCCCTTACCAGGAAATGCTTCTTCTATTGATCCTTTTTCGTTATATTTTTTTATCCAGTCACTTAGTGTACTGTTATCTATTCCTAAATCTTTAGCTATTTTGCTTGCTGACTGCCCCGTTTCCTTTACCAACTTTATTGCCTCTAATTTAAATTCCACTGTGTAATTTTTTCTGTTCTTTACCATAATAAGCCCTCATAATCATGTTTTATTTTACTTCAAAAATGGCTTAACTTCCTCTCTACTTTTTCTGGGTAAGGTCATCCCGATTCTACCCAGCCTTCGTTTAGACCTAAATTTCTTGTACCTTCTAGTACTTTTGCTGTCTCTACTGTACTACCCTCAGAAAATTTTATAAAAAATGTTTTGTTATCTATTCCCACATCTTCTACAGTTCCTCCTTGAATAGCATTTTCAACAACTTTTCTTAGGTGTTCATGTTGCTTATCTATTTGTGGCTTAACCTCCTTGTGCAATTTTTCATGAATTTCATTTATTTTCTTGTCACTTTGCAGTAATGGATACTTAAAAAATGCTCCTCTTATCATTAATTTGTGCATTATGTATTCCTGCACATCTTCTGTGGATTGTTTAAAATTCTTATTCGATATCACAGACTCTGCAAAACTCTTTTGTTCCTTATTGTACGCATTGATCCTTATTCCAGAATCTAGTGCTTGATCTACAATGTTGTTCACTTCACCTACGTTTTTTGCTTTGTCCATTGCATTTAAACACTGGTTCAATTTTATACTTTCATTTTCACCTAATTTTACTTTTCTAGAAGCTGGGAGAAATGGATTATTTAAATTTATTTGGTAATTTGCAGATTCTTTGTTATAAACATCACCAAGTCCTTCTCCCCAGTTGATTGACTTTTCACGAGTATCTCTAGGGGAAGGCATCCTTCCTGGCTTCTCTTCCTTTTTATTCTTAATTTTGCTTTGTATATCATTACCACCGATACCTCTGATAGCAGCTAATATTCCTTTGTCTAATTTACTACGATCAATGTTGAGCGTATATTTTTTTCCTTTTAGATCTTTTAAAGTTACAATTTTTTTCTTTGTCATATTGACCTCCGTTATTATTAAGCTATCTAAGTCTATAACGAGGTTTATTACTTTATTATTAACTCGCTATATTAGCTATTTCTTAGCATTATATAATATGAATTGCAGCTTATCAAATGTTTTTTATATTTACACTAAGAGAAAAATACAGATAGGAGACGAAGGAAAGCTCTCAACTTAATTTTTCCTACTCTGCTCAAAACCAAAAGGTGCTACGGTCTTGGGCATTACTACTTTTTACAACAATCTATTTCTCTTAAAACTATAATAACCTTCACCTGTAACGATAACATGGTCAATTAATTCAATACCTGCATTATCACAAACTGAAGCCAATTTCTTAGTCATAGCTTTATCACGCTCAGATGGCTTTACAGTTCCTCCAGGTTGGTTATGAGATATTATGATTGATGTTGCTCTTTTTAATGCTATTTTTCTTATTATTTCCATTATGAAAATAGGTATCTGACTCGCTGAGCCAACATATGTTTCTTCCCCTATTAAATAACACCCTTTATTTAAAAACAACACTTTGAGATTTTCCCTCTCTGAGTAACCGATATTCACCCTCAAATAATCCGTGAGCTTTTCCCAGTTATCTATTAATGGTCCTTTCTCTATCTTTTCTCTTAACACCCGGTTCACAAGCGTATTAGCACCCTGAATTACTGCTACTGTAGAGTCGGTTACCCCTTCTGTAGTTTTTAGATCATCCATTTCCTGACCTAAAAGCCTTCCTATTCCTTTATAGCTATCCATTAGCCTTTTAGCAATAACGCGAGCTTCGTCCCTATCATGCGTTGCACTTAGAAACATTTCCATTAGTTCATGATCTCGTAAAGCATGTCCTTTGCTTTCCAATATTCTGAACTCTATTTCTTCTCTACGATCTTTACTTTTATTCTTATTATTCATAAAATTTAACCTCCACTAGTAATAACTTTTTTTTAAATATTTACTGCTATTTTTTTTAGCAGTATTGGCATAAGGCCATAGCTTCCGGGCGAAGTCAAGTCAATTTTTTGATTTTTTTTTTGTTTATTTTTTTATGGAAACATAAAAGATATTAATAGTTACTGATTTCTACGAAAGGCAACCTCATTTAAAACTTACCGAAAGTTAGGCCTGTTGTTTGCGTTTGAACTAGGTCCTTCGTGATTTTCTCCGCCAATCTACTCTTCAGATACAGATTTGATTAATGCACCTAATTTATCTCGTAATTTTTGACTCTCAATCTTCTTGAATTCTCTTATTACACTTGGTACTTCTGCTTTACTGTCCTTACTTTCATAATAAATTTCTTCTATTTTAGGCAGTAGAACCCCAACATTCACTGATAATACCTTTGCTATTTTACGTAGTGTGTCAAATGGTATGGTAACGCGTCCTAGTTCATAATTGTACATTTTTAGACGTGTTACACCGATAGCTTCTGCTAATTCTGCCTGAGTATATTCTCGTATTAACCTTACCTCTCTTACCCTTTGTCCTATCTTACAATCTATAAAATCAGTACGTTCTATATCATCATATTTGTCAGCAGATAGTTGGGAAACAGAAGATCCTGCTTTCTCTGCTTCTTTGCTATTCTTTTCTTTAACCCTGGTAGACTTAATTAGTAGACGAATTGTCTTGCGCAACTCTGGGTCTTGAGTTTTTTTGTATATTTCTGCTATATTTAATATCTCTTCTACCTCATCTTGAAAGCAGCCATCTTCATTAAACACCTCTGGTTTAGGGAGTAGATCTTTGATACTACTAAATAAAAATGCTCTTGCTATTGCATATAATCTTTTGGTTGGAATTTTACGTTGCCCTCTTTCATATTGAAGTATTAGCCAGCATGATACACCAATCTTGTTTGCTAATTCCGCCTGAGTATATCCTAGCCTTACCCTACAACTTTTTATTTGCTGTCCTAGTTCGTAATCTGTAAAGTCAACATATATCATAGCTGCCATTAAGGTCGTCACTTTTTCTGCTATAACTACAAAATCTCTTCAATCTCTCGCATAACTAATGTCTTCTATTTGAAATGTTGCTTAATCTTGATAATAATTTCTCCCTTTCGCTCATTAGTTGGTTGCTTTCGTACCCAACCTCTCTCATTTCTCTTTCTCGTTCTTTAATACTCAACTGCATAACCTCATCTGAATATTTGCTCTTTCCGCTTGCAAGTTCTGATTTTAACCTTCTTATTTTATATTCTAATTCAACAAACCTTTCATGTTTCTTTAGTAGTTTTATCATCTGATTTATTTGTGAGCGTAACTCTCCTTCTTCTAAATTTTCTGCTATTTTGGTAAGTAATAACTCATCAATTTTATAATATATACCAGGTTGAGCTATAAATAGGTTAATCATTGCTCGTACATCAGTAGGCTTCGCTATTAATACGTTAACATTACTACACACAAAACGTTTTAAACTTATATTTTTTTCTAGATAATTTTTCATATCTTGCGATAAGTTCTCCTTTAATTCCTCATATGCTTCTGACAGCAACACCTCCAATTCTTTAAAAAATTCAAGCTCAATATCACCTGACACAAGAATCATTAGCAAATGTTTTACTAACTCTATATCATTTGATTTGATAGCCTGATAAAATGCTTTTTCTCTATTCTCTTTCAAATCGTAAAGTTCTGATGAATCGCTGAGACTAAATAAATAGTTTTTAGCTTCTTCAGGAGCAGAGATTGCAATATTAACTTCTCTTAATGGATGATCATCATTAAACTTTTCTATATCAGTAGTTTCTTCTATCGCAACAGCCACTTTACTCAACTTCTTTAGCTGGTCTATATTGTCTCTTGAATTTCTAGGTGTATTTCTAACTTCATTTAGCACCTCCTCATAAAGACTCTGCTTTTCCTCACTACTTAATAATGCAAAATGCTCCTTAAGCTGCTTGGAAGTTTGAGATAGAAATTTTGCTAGCATATTATTACCCAATAAAACCTACCAAAAACTAATATAATTCAATGCCCACGCCATCAGAGCATCTGTGTATATTAGAACTTTAATATAAATTTTACTATCAAAAATGTTGATATCAAGTTTTGAGTTCTTTATGATGTAAGGTGTGGGCTCACGATGTTAGGTTTATGCTCGTATTTTTACTAGGCTTCCACACCAAAAAGCGTTAAAAAGGGTATCTTCGATGGCCATTACAACTGCTAAATTCATGGCATTCATTTGCTGGCTTTCTAAGGTACTTTATAGAGTAGGTTATAAAAAGATGTATGAAAGGATATTCGAAGCCTAAAGTACCATTCTAAGCCCACCTCTGACAGTCGTTTTTTATACCCAAAGTTTAAAAAAATAAGATTTAGTAGACAAAACATAAAAAAGTTGAATATTTGTACAGAATAGTGTATAATTATTAATGTTTTCCAGGCATTGTTGTTATGGCTTTATCAAAGTTTCTCGATCCTAAATTAGACTTGACCTTCAAGAAAATATTCGGCACTGAAAAAAATAAGAATATCCTTATCCACTTTTTGAATGACATCTTAGGCTTTACTGGTACCAACACAATACAAGATGTTAAGTTTCTTAGCACTATTATGAATCCTGAGATTGCTTCTGATAAACAGAGTATCGTTGATGTCCTCTGTAAAGATTCTCACGGAAATAGATATATTGCGGAGATGCAGCTCGCTAGGGACAAGGGCTTTGAAAAACGTGCTCAACTTTATGCTGCTAAAGCCTACTCAAGACAATCTGGCAACTACATTGATTTTAAGAAGGTATTCTTTATTGCTATTTCCAATAGTATACTATTTCCTTCGGAGGTTGAATATATTTCTACTCATAATATACGTGACATAAAGACCAATGGACATTACTTAAAAGATTTTCAATTTGTCTTCATTGAGTTGCCAAAATTTACAAAAAGCAAAGTAGAGGAGTTAGAGAGCACAAAAGAGAGATGGTGTTTTTTCTTTAAGCATGCAGAAGATACTACAGATGAAGACCTAAAAGATATAGCAGAAAAATCACCAATAATAAAGCTAGCATATGATGAATTAGACAAGTTTAGTTGGGAAGAAGAGGATCTAGCAGCATACGAAGAAAGAGTATTGAGTGTACAGAAAGAAGCTGCTATTTGGGAACAACGCCTTGATGATGCTCGTGACGAAGGTAAAGAAGAAGGCATCCTAATCGGCCAAGAAAAAGGCAGAGCGGAAGGCATCCAAATTGGTGCGGAGAAGGGTATTCAAATCGGCGAAGAAAAGGGTAGAAAAGCAGAGAAAATCGAAGTTGCAAAGAATTTACTCAAAGCTGGTATTTCTATTGACATTATCTCTCAAACAACTGGCCTTCCTCAAGCTGAAATCGCACAACTTAAGAAAGAATAGCCTAAAAGCCTGGTGATCTTTTTAGTTGCCTTTCCGCTGTTAGATCATTTAGATGAGTTTCAGGTTTATTGTCTGCTTTTCCTGGTAATTGACTCTCCAACCGACTAGCACTAGTGAGAGAAACAGTAGTAAGTATAGAATTAATTGTTCCCTTAACCAACTGTTCCAATACAAATTGTTTTGGCTTCCGTTTTTGCACTGCCTTTTCAATTTCACGACTTGAACCTTCAAAAGGAATGAATTTTGTTGCTTGCACTGCTTCCTCCATACCCTTACCATTTTTTAAGCTATCAAGATATTCTCTAGCTGTCATACTCACTTCTTTTTTATCTAGATGATCTTGGAATTTTTTGCTGCTTAACTTCATATCAGCATTAATAAGTACCGGCACACTGCCTTCCACATTAATTTTAGTTCCAAAGTCATATAACTGTACTCTAGATAATTCTTGACCATTAATCTTAATAAGACCAAGCTTCTCATCCTGCTCTGCCAAAAGTTGACGTTCTGTTTTAATTTCTTTTGCTAAAATTTGTTTATCTTCATCAGACAGTAAGCTATTAGCTTTAGCAACACCAAAGTGTTCAACAAGAAGGCCTTTCTCTTCTACTTTATAGCCAGCAGATTCTACTGCTTCCTCTACAATTTGCATAAGCTGATCAACACTTTTTAATCCAGAAACAAACGCTGCATTAGTATCAAGATAAGCATAATTATCACCAACTCTATAAATTGCAACGACGTGATTGCTTGTTACTAAATGAATAGCAAAATCGTCCTTAATTCCAGCTATATAATTTGATAAATCATCAAGTGTTTTATAGTTCTTTGCATGCATTAAGTTTGAAGGTAGACTATTCGTAGTAGAATCTAGTTGTCTTTCAAAGCTACTAAGTAATTTACTGAAAGCAAAAGCTTCTCTTTCTTCCCTCTTAGATATCTGCTTACCTTGGGCTATACGCTCATAAATTTCTGCTGAAGTTTTTAAATTACTTAAAAATGACCTATCACTCTGTAATGATAAAGCCTGAGATAATCCACGCGTGATAGCAGTACACTTACCATTAATTTTAACATTCCTTGCTTCAAAAGAAGGCAAATAAAGACCTTGTTCTACTTGTCTTACATCTGCGTTAGAGATACCACGCAAAAATGCTTCTTGCTGTCTTGTGTTAGAATGTGTTGATTGTATAACACAATCAGTTGCTAGATCTTTTAAACTCAGCAAGTTCCCGTTGGCTCATACCTCGTGTCTTTTCTAACATCCATTGATCCATTCTGTGTGATTGTTCCAATTTCCTTTCTCTTGCTTCTTCTTTTCTTATCCGTTCCTCTTCTTCCCGTTCTCTTTCCCGTTCCCGTTCTCTTTTCCATTCCCGTTCTCTTTCTTCCTCTTGGAATTTTCTATCCCTTTCTTGTAACACTTGTCCCCTTTCATATTTATCTTGCTTAGAAAACATTTGCATCATATTATCACGGGTTTCTAGAGTGTTGGAATGATCATAGCCTAATTTAACTTTTTGAATGTTAAACACCTCTTCAAAAACTTGAGCAGCCTCTTTGAATTTTCTTTGGTTATTAAGTATCCACGCCATATTACAACGAGTTCTTAAAGTTTCAGAATGGTTAGAACCTAACTCGGCCTTTTGAATATTAAACATCTCTTTAAAAACTTCAAAAGCTTTCTCGTATTTTCCTTCCTTCCAAAGCATTCCAGCCTCTTCATCTAGAAGATATATAACTATTCTTTTATGTCCTTTTTCTCTTGCAACATCTAACGATCAATCACCTTAATACCCCCTTCAACAATCAAGTAGCCAAAGAAATTACAGTTACAGATCCAACACATCCACTGTTTGGCAAAACTTTTCCCGTATCATCTTTCAGTTCAACAGCCTACAAAGGTGGTAATGTATCTGTTATTTATCGTGATAACATCACTCTACATATTCCATTTTTTTCTACTAACTTAGCTAGTAAGCAAGATTTTCTCACCAGCAAGTTAACATGGACTTCATTATACGAGTTTGTTTCTATAGCAAAGGAGTATAAATTATGCCATGTAAACCATGTCAAGTGTGGCAGAAAATGCCGCAACGTTTTAAGTCAGAAGTTTTAGAAAATATATTATTAGTATCCAAAGAGGTTATCCATGAGTACATCAGAGCTAATCACAGCACAACATTTAGCACGCGAAGCAATAATTTACATCAGACAATCAACACATCATCAAATATTAAGCAATCAAGAAAGTCTAGAGTTGCAGTATGCGCTGAAACAAAGGGCAATTGATCTTGGCTGGAAAGCTGATAGTATTATTATAATTGACACTGATCTTGGTATAACTGGTGCTAGTGTTGAAAAGCGTGAAGGATTTAAAGAACTTGTTACTAAAGTCACTTTAGGAAAAGTAGGAATCATACTCTCTTATGATGTAACCCGTTTATCACGGAATTGCTCTGATTGGTATCCGTTACTGGATATATGTGGCTATAAACAGTGTTTAATAGCTGATCGGGATGGTATCTATGATCCTGGTAGCATTAATGGTCGGTTGTTACTGGGTCTAAAAGGGCAACTTGCTGAAATGGAATTATCTACTATAAGAGCTCGACTAAATGCTGGATTATTGAATAAAGCAGCACGAGGTGATTTAGCCTTGTCTCTTCCAGTTGGCCTTGTTCGTTACCTAGACGACTCAGTACATAAGGATCCTAATCTTGAAGTTCAGCATCGTATTAAGCTTATTTTTGAGACTTTTCTAGAGAAACGAGCAGCATCAAAAATTCTAAAGCATTTTAATGACCATCAACTTACTATTCCTAGATATGACACATTTAAAGAGCTGCAATGGAAAAAACCAACACGTGGAAAAATTCTCTCGATACTTAAAAATCCAGCTTATGCTGGAGCATTTGTTTATGGTCGTACTAGAAGTCATAAAATATTCTCTGCTGAAAAAACAACAAAACGCATACCAATGGAAGAATGGAAAGTTTTAATAAAAGATAAATATCCAGCTTATATAGATTGGGAAAGCTTTATAAAAATTCAGATGATACTAAAAGACAATTATGCAAAGTATAAATATAATAGCACGCGTGGTATAGCTAGATCAGGAGAAGCATTATTGCAGGGAATAATCTATTGTGGAGAATGTGGATACAAAATGACAATGCGATATAAAGAAAGAAACTATTATATGTGTAATTACCTGCAACGAAAATATCATGAACCTGTATGTCAGCGTTTACTAACTGATATTATCGATTGTGCAGTGGTTTCTAAATTTTTTGCAGCACTTAGTCAAATCGAATTAGATGCTTATACTAATGCTATTGATTCACAGTCACAATCTGAACAAGCGCTTAATAAAGTACATTTGCAACAATTAGAACGTCTGAGCTACCAAGCTAAGTTGGCAGAACGACAATTTAATCAAGTTGATCCTGATAATCGTCTTGTAGCTGCAGAACTTGAAAGACGTTGGGAACAAGCATTAAATGAACTCAAGCAAGCGGAAATTACTTTTGAACGTCAATGTCCAAGCAAACCTGCTCCTCAGTTATCTGAAGAACTGAAAACAGTATTTTTAGATATAGGTAAGAAATTGCCTGAAATTTGGAATAAGTCAGTTCTGTCAAGTCAACAGCAAAAATCCTTTCTTCGTTGCATAATTGATAAGGTAGTAGCACACCGAATCAAACGCGATTGCTTACAAATACGTATTGTATGGCATGGTGGAGAAACTACTACTTTTCATGTTCCTACTCCAGTAAAATCCTTTTATGAATTAACCACAGCAACAGAAATGGAACAGCTTATAATAAAATTAAGTAAGTAGGGTAAATCAGATATAGAAATTGCCAAGTACTTAGAAAAACAAGGATATCGCTCTCCAAAGAAAAATGTTGTTTTAAGAAGTACAGTCGAAAGTATTCGATTAAAAAATAATATTTTTCGAAAAAGACATCAACCATATCTTCTTGCACCTGGCTACCTTACTGTTACACAAGTTGCAAAGATCCTCAAAGTTTCTAGGAATTGGCTCTACCATAGAATTAA
Organism: Wolbachia endosymbiont of Cantharis cryptica; assembly: GCF_964277405.1. Lineage (GTDB taxonomy): Bacteria > Pseudomonadota > Alphaproteobacteria > Rickettsiales > Anaplasmataceae > Wolbachia. The sequence goes on from NZ_OZ195521.1 coordinate 1,055,026, forward strand.
TAGTGGCAAAATTAAAATGCGAAAAGATGATAGTAAAGCCAAGGGCAAATATTTATTTGAGGATAAACCAGAAACTATTAAAATTCTGATGGATTTTAAAAATGGCAAATTCAACAATATAAATTTTTTATAGGAGTATCAACATGCATAGTCAAACGATACATCTCAAATGTATATCCTTATCTTTAAAATTTTTATGAACCTCTGCAGCTACATGCCCGCCAAAGCAATCCCCAAATAATATTATATTATCCGGCTTTATACCACTTTTTAATAAATCAGTTACAACTGTAATGCCTGATTCAACTTTATCACTACGAAATGTAAAAGAATTTTTGCTCTTACCTAAGCCAGGATAGTTAAACAAATGCACAGTAATTCCTTGGTCTTTGGCCCACTGCCAATTTTGCAAGTCCAACTCTTTAGATTTTATGATACGATTTCCTCCACCCACAAAATAAACTAGATGCTTTCTATTCTGTTGATCTATGCTTTTACCAGGTATCACTATTTTTTGGATCTTCATTCCATTTTGAGTTTTTACGAACTCTTCCTTAGTTTCTATCGTAATTTCTTCTGTTACCGTCATGTCACAGTTCTCACTATGTTAATTTAACAATATATAAGATTTCAAAAAAGTCAATTTTTATGAACAAAATCAACTTTATAAAATTCATCTTATGCTTTCAAACGGTGGCGCTGGGGTGTGAATATAATGACTATCAGTATATAAAAGTTATAGCAGATAGGCTAGAAACAGCAAGTGCTGGTAAAGTGAGGTGAATAATATTCAATATGCCTCCACGTTCAATGAAGTCCATATGTATAAGTGTTGCATGGCCCGCATGGATATTGGGCAACTGCAAGAATAATAGTTGCAAATTATTCTAAGCTGCTCAGCGAAAAGCACTCGCTCGACACCAGATGTATAATGCAATCCAACTGGTATAAAGAGCTGTTTCCAGAGATCAAATTATCCAAAGACCAGAATACCAAATACTGATATTAGACTTCTTGCATAACCTAAAAAAGGCAAAAGAAACCCCGGTCAACATCTATTTAAAAACATTGGCGTTTTTTTATCTTTTAAACGTTTAATAACCGCGACTTAGCTGCTTTTTAACGCAACTAACCTTGAGCTATAAATGTCTAAAAAATTTTCTAAGCAGAAAAAAAGGCAAAAAAGTCCCGTGTTAGATAGTGCTTACTCTCTAATCCTGCAAACTGGCGTTCTCTACTGTCTTAAACGTTTTATAAGCCCGTTTCAGCTTTTATAGGTAAAAACCTAGAAATTTTATAAAGACATACGGTGCACATAGTGCAAAAAATTAAACAATAGTACGCCAAATACAAGTTTTCTTGTCATTTTAATCCACTGCAGAGATTGCGAAGATAAATAAATAGCTTCAGTCTTATGATAAGAGGATTGGCGAGGCTTGTCAAGTCGTTTTTCCAACGCGCTGCCAAAAGTTTGTTATGCAAGAGGTCTATTGACCGCGTAGACCAAAATATAAAAAAGTTGAATATTTTTACAGAATAGTGTATAATTATTAATCTTTTCTAAGCACTTTGGCCATGGCTCTTTCGAAGTTTCTTGACCCAAAAAATGATGTCGCATTTCGCCGCATCTTTGGTACTGAAAAAAATAAAGATATTCTTATTCATTTTCTCAATGATATCTTGGGGTTCACTGGCAAAGATGAAATAAAAGAAATAGAATTCCTCAGCACTATTATGGATGCTGAAATTGCCTCTAAAAAACAAAGTATTGTTGATGTACTTTGCAGGGATGAAAATGGAGTGCAAGTGATAGTCGAAATGCAGGTTGCTAAAACAAAAGGCTTTGAAAAACGTGCTCAATACTATGCTGCTAAAGCTTATTCAAGGCAGGCTGATAAAGGCGATCAATACCATAATCTTAAAGAGATTATCTTTATTGCTATAGCAGATTGTATCCTGTTTCCTAATAAGTCTGGGTATAAATCAGATCATATTATTCAGGATAAAGATACTAATGAACATGACTTAAAAGATTTTTATTTTACATTCATTGAATTGCCAAAATTTCCTAAAACGAAGGAAGACCAGTTGGATAGTATAGTTGAAAAGTGGATTTATTTTTTCAGGTATGCAGATGAAACTAGCGAAAAGGAATTGGAAAAAATAATAGGAAGTGATATAATAATCAAAAAAGCATATGAAGAACTAAATAGATTCAACTGGTCAGAGAAAGAATTTATTGCCTACGAACAGGAAATAAAACGTATTCGTGATGAGCAGGCTGTTCTTGCTCAAAAACTTGATGATGCTAAAAAGGAAGGTAGAGAGGAAGGCATACAAATAGGTGAAGAGAAGGGTAGGAAAGTAGAGAAGATAGAAGTGGCAAAGGCAATGCTTGCTGACAACATGGATGCTACTACCATTGCTAGGTTAACAGAATTGTCCATTAGCGAGATTGAAAAATTAAAGTCAAGTTGAGGAGAAATAGGGTTTGTAAGCTATAAACTGCTTTTTCTATGAAACTTCAAAAAATTTGAACGAAATGGGCTTCTATAGTTAAAATAGTACATGAAGAATATAATGCTAATCGGTGGTGGAGTTGGAAATGCAGTGTTATTTTCAATAGGGAAAGCATGTCTTGAAAATAATAATAAGGTTTTATACTTTGCTGGCTACAAGAGATTAAATGATGTGTTTAAACGAACACTGATAGAGCAGGCATCAAATGTGGTAGTTTGGGCATGTGAAGAAGGATTGATAGAAATAGACAGAGATCAAGACAAATCCTTTCATGGTAATATAGTTGATGCAATAATCTCTTATCAACAGGGAATATTAGGTAATACCGTGGTTAGTTTAAATGCCATAGATAAAATTATCACTGTTGGTTCTGATAAAATGATGAAGGCTGTAAATGAAGCCAGAAAAACAGTTTTAAGGCCATATCTAAAATCAAGCCATGTGGCAATATCATCAATCAATTCTCCTATGCAGTGTATGATGAAAGAAATCTGCGCTCAATGTGTGCAGCGACACATAAATACGAAAACAGGAGAAGAGAGTTTTGTGTATAGTTGCAGCAATCAAGACCAGGATATGGAGTTTGTTGACTTTGATTTTTTAAATGAGCGCTTGAAGCAAAATGGTTTACAAGAAAAACTCACTGCAAAGTGGATAGATCATGCCCAAAGATATTAAACAACAAAAAAAGGAAGTAAGAGAGCAATATAGGGCTATAAGAAAAGGTATTGATGAGAGTTATTCCAGTTATGCAGCAAATTCCCTTGTTAACCTCTTTAATCAGAATTTAAGTTACGTTAAAGGCAAAACAATAGCAGCTTATATTCCAATGGATGGGGAAATAAATGTCGTACCTTTGATGTATAATTTGCTCAATTTAGGCTATAAAGTGGCAATTCCTGATAAAAATAAGCTGCTAAGATTTAAGGAATGGAACAAAACAGATGAAGATATAATTCCCGATACAATCATTACTCCTGTTATTGCTTTTGATGATCATTTTAATAGGTTAGGTTTTGGTAGTGGTTGGTATGATACTGTAATAAAAGAATTACAACCACTTGGAAAAATATTTATAGGTGTAGCTTATGAGGAACAATATTGTAAAAATTTGCCAATAGAAAAACACGATCAAAAATTGGATATTATAATCACTGAGATGTATGTTAGGCATAAAAGTGGATTGTTCAAAAAAGATATCCGTTCAAGTGTATAGCTCTTCTCATAATAGTCAGAATAATTAAAGGAAAGGCAGCATCAACAGCTTGACAAAAAGAGTTAAAAATTGGAATAGACTTCTTGCATAACAAACTTTTGGCAGTGCGTTGGAAAAACTTGCTTGACAAACTCCGCCAGCGCTCTTATCATGGAAGTGAAGCTATTGTATTTGCTTTCGCCAATCTGCAGATTAAAAGGTAAGGATTACTTAAGGTATCGGCGTCTTATGTTCAATTTTTTGCAGTACATAGGTACTGTATGTCTTTACAAAACTTCATCTACATCTAGGTTTATACCTAAATAAGCTGAACGCGCTTACAAAGCGTTACAAGACATCAAAAAATGCCAATACTCGACAGAGATAGTAAAGGACTAGCTAACTCGGGTTTTCTTTGTCTTTTTTTCTGCTTGGTAAACTTCTTAAACACTTGCAGCGTAGGTTAGTAGCGATTAAAAGCGGCTGAATCTCTCTTGTCAGGGGTTTAAAACATAAAAAACGCCAGTACTTTAAAGCGGAAAATAATCACAGGGTTCCTTTTGCCTTTTTTCCCATTTAGCAAATTTCTTAAATATCTTCTTAAATTTTATAGCTAAACGACAACCGTCATTCCGCTACGCGTTAGCGCCGCGGAATGACGGTTGTCGGCAAACCTAAGTCACTTTAGCTATAGAATAAAAAAACGCCATATTTGAAAATGAAAATGTAAATACCATGGGGCTTCTTTTGCCTTTTTTTAGGTTATGCAAGAGATCTAATGTGCATCAAAGAATTCATCATCGGACGTATCTTGAGTATTTTGCACTAACATGTTCTATTGGCATATCTATACTACAGTTATATATTCTACTAAAGTATAAACTTAGATAAATCAAGCTGCTTCGAAATTGATTCGAGTTTATCTTTGACATATTTGCTGTCTATAACAAATTTTTTACTACTTTTCTCAGGGGCAATAAAACTTATTTCATCCAAAAGTTTTTCCATAACAGTATGAAGCCTTCTTGCGCCTATATTTTCCACTTCTCTATTAACCGTAGACGCTATTTCAGCTATGGTTTCGATGCCATCATCAGTAAATTCAAGCGTCACATTTTCTGTTTTCATTAAAGCTATGTACTGCTTTAACAAACTAGATTCTGGTTCCTTTAATATTCTCATTAAATCCTCTTGAGTAAGTGCCTTAAGTTCTACCCTGATTGGTAATCTACCCTGCAATTCTGGTAAGAGATCAGATGGTTTAGACTGATGAAAAGCACCAGATGCAATAAATAATATGTAGTCTGTTTTTATATGGCCGTACTTAGTTGAAACAGTTGTTCCTTCAAGCAGCGGTAATAAATCACGTTGTACCCCTTCTCTATTTACTTCACCTTTTACTTCTGTGCGTGCTGCAATTTTATCTATTTCATCCAAAAATACTATGCCTTCATTGCTAACAAGATCAATGGCTTTTTTGATTATCTTATCTTCATCTATTAACCTTTCACTTTCTTCGTTAATTAATATTTCACGTGCTTCTTTTACCTTAACTGTAATGGTTTTTGTTTTTTTACCCCCAGCAAACATTTTGCCCATTAGTTCTGTTATGTTCACTACGCCAACTTGCCCGCCTGGCATGCCTGGTATATCGAAAGCTGGTAACATACTCTTGCTTTCTCTAACGTCGATAGAAACTTCCCCATCTTCAAACTCTTTATTTCTCAATCTTTCTCTAAAAACCTTTTTACTCTCTTCGGTTGCATCTTCACCAACCATAGAATTGACTATTATCTTCTCAGCTAAATTTAAAGCTTTTTTAACTAAAGCTTTACGAGCTTTCTCTTTAACTAAAACTATTGCTGCATCGACCAAATCGCGTATTATCGAGTCAACATCACGTCCAACATACCCTATCTCAGTAAATTTAGTTGCCTCAATTTTTATAAAAGGTGCACCGGCAAGCTTTGCTAAGCGGCGAGCTATTTCAGTTTTACCAACTCCTGTATGGCCAATCATCAGTATATTTTTAGGTATGATTTCATCCCGTAAAGGAAGTGGAACCTTATTACGACGCCAACGATTTCTAAGCGCAATAGCACAAGCGCGTTTTGCATCACACTGCCCAATTATGAACCTGTCCAACTCTTTAACTATCTTTTGTGGTGGCAGATCATCTAATAAAATTTGTGTACTGTTATTGGCTTGAACGCTGCTGTTATTTGAATCACAGCCATTTTTAGTGTCTTTATAAAGGTCATTTTTTTCATTATAGGTGCCACTACTATAAGAATGTCCTTCTGAAAGGGTTATAGGTTGATTGGAGAAATTAGTATATAAAATTTTTCGTTCAAAAGACATATTACTCCTCTATCTTTTCAATAACTACATTATGATTTGTATAAACACATATATCAGCTGCTATTTTCATAGCTTTTTCTGCAATTTCCTCTATTGATATTCCTTTGACATCAATTAAAGCTCTTGCTGCAGACAAAGCAAAATTCCCTCCAGAACCAATAGCTGCAATCCCATCTTCAGGTTCAAGAACATCACCTGTTCCCGTAATTACTAGTGAAATAGATTTATCTGCAACAATCATCATAGCCTCTAATTTCCTCAGATATTTATCCATTCTCCAATCTTTTGCAAGCTCAACGCATGCTCTCATTAATTGCCCTGGGTGCTTGTCAAGTTTAGATTCTAATCTTTCAAAAAGAGTAAATGCGTCGGCTGTTGCCCCAGCAAAACCGGCAATTACAGAATCGCCAGAAAGACGCCTGACTTTTTTTGCTCCAGATTTTATAACAGTATGACCCAGCGAAACTTGTCCGTCACCTATTACTACTACACTTTTATCTTTTCTAATTGATAGTATAGTAGTTCCATACATTTTACTATTGTCGTGGTGAGTCATTTTTCTATCACTTTAAATAATAATCTCATTATACTTTAATCTTTAGTCAAATTTGCTAAATATGTTTAATTATAGCTTATAATATAGTACCTTCCTTATAACATTTAAAGTGTAGATGCGAAACATAATTCATCCAAATTTGGAAAAAAGTATAAATAATTGGTTTGAGACAAAATTTAACGGCCTTACATTGCCATTTTATAGCTCTATAGATCTCAGAAACTCCGGCTACAAAATTGCCCCAATAGACGCCAATTTGTTTCCTGGAGGGTTCAATAATCTAAGTGAGGTATCGAGAACAACGGCAGCAAAACTGATAAAAAGCTACTTTAAAAAAGAACAACATAAAAAGATTCTTATAATACCAGAGAACTATACACGAAATAAAATGTATATAGAAAACGTATTTGCTATAGAGAAAATACTGCAACTAGCAGGTTTTGAAACTAGGATTGGCCTTTTTCATAATGAAACGCACAATTTAATAGAACCATATGAAACTGTTGTGAAAGAAAATTCTCTGCTGAAGACAACTTCAGGGTTTGTGCCCGACGTTGTTATACTAAATCGAGATATGACAAGTCACATTCCAGACACGCTAGAAAATATAAAACAAGAGATAGTACCAAGCCCATTATATGGTTGGCACAGTAGGCAGAAATTTAAATATTTTGAAATCTATCAAGAATTAATGTACGAGTTTTGTAGCGAATTTAAAATAGATCCATGGCTTATTTCTGTACTTACAGAGAGCTGCAATGGAGTCGACTTCAATGATGATTTATCTCTAGAAACAGTAGCAACTAAAGTTGACCAAGTATTGTCTCTAGTACAAAAAAAATATGAGGAATATGAAATAAAAACACAACCTTACGTTTTTATCAAAGCAAACAATGGAACATACGGAATGGGCATTATAACAGCAACAAGTGGAGAGGAAATATTAAACCTCAATAAAAAAAAGCGTCATAAAATGAAAAAGATAAAAGAAGGAATAGCAATCAATAGCGTTATTGTACAAGAAGGTATACCAACCATCGATGTATTTGAACATAGTCCTGCAGAGCCGCTGATATACTATGTAGGAAATACTCCAACGTGCTACTTATACCGATGTAATAGCAGGAAAGATGAATATTCCAGCTTAAATTCCACTGACTGTGAATTTCATGATATTAGCCAAGTCACAGAAGAAAAAGCTCTTTTACTATGGGATATAGTGAGCAAATTAGCAGTGTTAGCATTGGCAGTAGAAATGAGGTTTTTTCACCTCTAATTCTCATCACTATATAAAGTGGCCGTCAGGATGATTTGTCGGATCATGATGTTTATGATGAGCACCATCAAGTTCAGTAGAAGGATCAGCACCATTAATAGGTTGATTGAAAAGTTTCTCAACGTTAAGTATAAGAAATACGACACTATATATTATGCTGACTGTTACGCTCAAGTTGAAATTATAGATTACACCATTACCCAAGTTTATCGGTATGGTTGTAATTTCTATCATTTTTAATATGAAGTTTAATAAACCTAATGACAAAGTTAATGTGCTGATAACAAGTGCCTTCTTACATTTAGCAAGTTCCTTTTCGCATTCGGCAAATTCATCAGTCCCCTTTTTATCTTGATATTTTTCATGTGCCTCTTTATATTTTTTGCATGTATAGTAATAGCTTATGGGTTCTGAAATGAACAGAAATAGGATTGTTGATGTTAAGTAAATACTACTTATTACGCCTGCATTACCCCCGGTCAAGAAATGGATGACTTGCGACATCATGAGCGCTTCTATGATACTGCTTACAAGATTAGCTGATTTGCCCACAATTTTTGCTAGTTCTTTTTTACCCTTAGGGTCTTTATAATCTTTCACCAAATCCTGTAAGGTAAATGCAGAATGGGCAATATATAGAATCAATGTCGGAAATTTTACCAATCGGGCAGCATTCCGTATAAAAGAGATATTGGATCTATTATTGTCAATAAACTCGCAGCAAAATTGTAGTGAAATTTTACACAGTAGAGCTGTTAAACTTGTCGTGATACAAATTACTTTCCTAATATCACTCTTATAAGCCTTTCGTACGAACGTGTTTGATTCCTTTTTTAGCTTACCTAGCATAAAATAGCTAATAAAATAATAATCCTTTATTATTCTATCATATAAAAATCTTAAAGAAAAGCCTTATAAATCAGGACCTTAAGGGTGATTTATGCATAAGTCAGCCAAACATTTAATGAACAAGGAATCGGTACTAAGAGTTGGCACACGAAAATAATATCCATCCTTGATAATTGCTTTATATTCTATATCAAGTTCAACTAGAGTTTCTGAATGCTCAGAAACGAAAGATATAGGTGATAAAACCACAGGAGCTTTTGCACGTGATAACTCACTTTCAGTGCTTGGCTCTAGCCATTTTACAGGGCCAATCTTGCTCTGATAGCATATTGACCAATCTAAGTTATTGATAGCTAGCTTTTCTACTATTAACTCTGCACTTCTTTCTACCTGTGAAGCGTAAGGGTCACCTTTTTTAATAACACTGAGAGGCAGGCTATGGGCTGAAAATAGGACTCTTGGTTTACCAATTTTGCTCGCTAATTTATAGTACTTAGCTATCAAGTTAGCATGAGCTTCAATAAAGTCTTCATTATCATAGTAATGGTAAATTAGTTTTGTATTACATTTTAGGCCATGTTTTTTAGCATTTTTTTGCCAATTCTCGATGGATGACAAAGTTGTGGTAGTTGAATATTGAGGATATAGCGGCAGTAGAATTATTTCATCAGGATCAAACTGCTTTACACTTTTAACAACTTCGTCAGCGAATGGATGCCAATAGCGCATGCAGATGAATACCTTGTATACATGGTTTCTATCTTCATTTAATTTTAGTTCTAAAGCATTAGCTTGTGCTTTCGTATTATCCAAAATTGGTGATTTACCTCCAATTTGCTCATATATTTCTCGTGCAGTATTTTCTCGTTTTGCAGATATAAACTTTGCTAAAAGAAACCGAAAAGGGTTTGGTAGACTGATTATTCTTCTGTCATAAAAAAGGTTAAATAAAAAAGGACGGACCGCATTCAGTGAATCAGGCCCGCCAAGATTAAATAAGATAACTGCCTTTTTCACCTATACACTACTACAACAAGTTACTTCTGGGGTGCCTATAAAATTAGCTACACACTCATCAAATTTAGTTATAGGTACTAAATTTCTTACACTTGCATACAATAAATGGCCTGATTTCTGCAGGTTACTCTTCGTAGATGCAAAACTTTTATCAAAAACCAGATCAACACAAAAACTTGGCACGGTTTCAAGAAGTTCAACAGCAGCTAAAGATAGCATTATACAACTTTGAAGAACCTTCAGAGGGAAAACTAAAAATGCAACGAAAAAAGAGGTGTTACCTGACTCACTCGCTTGGTTGGGCGAATTATATTCAATGTGTTTTCTGTTTTGATTAAAAATAGGAAATTTTATAGTATCTTTCTTAAATTCCCCATCTATTGCTTCTCTACTATAGTTGGTGATTTTTTCCAATAACTTTTCACGCCAGTTAAGAGTCCTTACATTAAAACATGTTGCTATCATTAAGGCAGCGCATACAAGTGCGCATTGTATGAAACTTATACTGCTTACCATAGCTGGCAACGCAAAACAAACAAATGGTACTATGATCATCATTTCAAGAAATGGAATAGTATTTCTTTTCATTGCAAAGGCAGCGCCTTCTTTTAATTTTGTATTATGATGTGAACTATATTCCAAATAACTTAAAAAGGCCAAGCTAAAAGTCAAAAACCCTTTTGTTCCACAAAAAATTGATGATTTTAGGTTGTTTGCTAGTTTTTTACGACAGTAACCCATACAATACCTCCTTGATGGTTTGTTCTTAACTATAAGTAAAAAATTGCTTTTATGAAATCAAAATTTACAATAAAATAAATCTATAAATATATTATATTAAGGAAATAATATGGCAATTGAGAAAACACTTTCGATATTAAAACCTGATGCAGTAAAAAATAATATTACAGGTAATATAAATTCCTATATCGAGAAATCTGGGCTAAAGGTCATAGCACAGAAAATGATGTTACTGACAAAAAAACAAGCAGAGCTGTTTTATGAAATTCATAAAGATAGGCCTTTTTTTGGGGAATTAGTAGAGTTTATGACTTCTGGTCCTGTGATAGTTCAAGTTTTAATTGGTGAAAATGCAGTAAGTAAATACAGACAAATCATGGGAGCTACCGATCCAAAGCAGGCAGATAAGGGTACAATCAGAGGTGACTTTGCTAATGACATTAGTGAAAATAGAGTTCACGGCTCGGATAGTCTGGAAAATGCTCGTAAGGAAATAGCTTTCTTTTTTGCTGAGTGTGAGTTGGTATAGTTCCAGATTTACTGAAATAAATAAATTGCTACATTTTGCTATAACTTTTACTTAGAGGTTATTGCTCAACAAAACAAGATTTGAAATTTTGTGTGATGCTGTTGATTATAGCTAGATATGCGTCTTTTCCAGGTTCTATGTCTGACCCAATAGGATCAAGAATTACTATTTTTGCGTCATTAGAAAGGGCTTGAGGTTTTATGCTATCTTCGTGTGAATGAGAAAATATACATTTAACGTTTTCTTCCTTCATTACCTTTTTTAGTTTCATTAAACTTTTCATGCCTATGTAAGAATCCTCTTCTATGGAAAGAATGACACTTGGGTGATTTAAGCCAAAGTACTTTTCAAAATATTGATAGGCATCGTGAGTGACTATGTATTTTTGATTTTTAAAGTCATTCAGTTCTCTTGCGATTTTCTCTACTTCTTGGTCTATTCTTTGTACGGCTTTCATTGCATTGTAGTTGTACCGATAGGCATTCTCCTTATCTATATTGGATAGTGTTGCACTTATAGAAAGTATTATGCTCTTTGCATTTTCAGGACTAAGCCAAATGTGTAGGTCTTTTTCATCTTGAACATGAATGATTTTTCTGGAAAATGAATGTGGACGAGCAGGAAGTAGATTGACTGTCTTTGATAACTGCACCAATTCTTTATTATCTTTAGCGAAAGTTTTAATAAATGTTTCTAAATTATCGTCAACGTAAAATATGACATCACTTGATTCCAAATTACTCGCATCAGATGGCCTTAATATATAATCGTGCGCAGATGTTGTGTAGACAAGCAAGTCTGGTTTTGAAATTCCATCTGTGACAGAGGCTACAAGTGAGTGTATAGGCTTTATTGTAGCTACAATTTTTAAATTGGATGAAAGGGCAGTATTATAGTATAGTATAAACAAAAATAGTAGGAAAAAAGCCAATAAATGTCTCATGAAAACGTTGAGAAAAAATTAAATTTTGTCAAAAAGTTAAACAATGTCAATAACAGTATTCTAAAAATAGAGAATCTTACTCTTGTATATGGTAATAAAAAAGTTCTTGATGGTATTAATATATCAGTAGAAAGAGGGGATGTGGTTACCATACTTGGTCCAAATGGTGGAGGTAAAACCTCTTTAGTGAAAGTAGTTGCTGGTATAAATAAAAACTGTACCGGTAGTGTCATGTTTGCTGACAATATAAAAATTAGTTATATGCCACAAAATTTTAGCATTAGTAATTTGATGCCAATAACGGTTGAATATTTCCTTTTAAATAGCTTTTCAAAAAAATTAAAAAAAAATCAATCAATTATTGCAGAAGCGATAGAGTTAGCTGGTATTGGTCACATTTTGAAGAATCAGGTGTTAGAAATTTCTGCAGGGCAAACACAATTATTGCTGCTTGCACGCTGTTTAATTGCGGAACCTGACTTGATTATTCTAGATGAACCAGTTAGTGCAATGGATATTAATGCGCGGACTAAGTTTTATGATATTATAGGCAAAATAGCAAAAAAACGACTAGTTTCGATTCTTATGACATCTCATGATCTAAGCTCCATTGTACCATGTTCAGATTATATAATCTGTATAAATCATACTGTCTATTGCCAAGGTAAGCCTGATGAAATTATGGAGAACAAAACTCTAAGCGAGATATTTAGCAGTTATACAACAAAATGATTCAAAATATTCTGCGCCTTTTGTATATAACTGCAGTGCTAACTCGTTACAATATACTGCCTTATTTACTCACTCCATCAAAGAAATCAATAAATAAAATACGAGGCTATAAACTAAAGTGCGCTCTTGAAAAATTAGGTCCAGTGTTTATTAAGTTTGGGCAATCCATCTCATCACGCACTGATATTTTAAATGAGGATATAACAAATAATTTATTGCTAATATGTGATAGACTGCCATCTTTTTCACATAAGATAGCAGTTAAAACTATAGAAAACGAATTTAATTGTGAGTTAAGTGACATTTTTTCAAGCTTTTCTGAGAAGCCAATTGCAGCAGCATCAATTTCTCAGGTTCATAAAGCAATTACAACTGAAGGTAAAGAAGTTGCTGTGAAGGTTTTAAGGCCAAATATTGAGAAAACATTCTCAAAGGATATAAAAATGCTTTTTTGGCTTGCAGGGATTACAGAAAGGTTTAGCAAGCAATCAAAGAGACTAAAACCGATCGAGTTAGTTAAAACTTTTGCTGAAATTTGCCGATTAGAGCTAGATTTACGTTTTGAAGCTGCTCACTCTTCGGAACTAAAGGAAAATACAAAGAACGACAGAGGTTTTTACGTACCTGAAGTGGATTGGAACAGAACTTCAAAAAAGGTTTTAACATTGGAATGGATAGAAGCAACGCCAATATACGAAATTGAGAAACTAAATAATCATAAGCAAATAGCTGTCAATCTTATAGAATCGTTTTGCAATCAAGCATACAGGGATTGTTTTTTTCATGCGGATATGCACCCTGGAAATTTAATGATCGATAATAATAACAATATTATTGCTTTAGATTGTGGAATTATGGGCCGAATAGACCGTGAAACGTGCTATTATGTTATAGAAATACTAAGAGGCTTTTTAAATCGGGATTATGATCATGTTGCAAAAATACACTTTAGAGCTGGCTACGTTTCACAACAGCATAAAAATTTTGTTACAGCTTGCAGAGCAATAGGTGAACCTATTATCGGACAACCTATACAAAAAATTTCGTTTGCTAGTTTACTTGCCCAGCTATTAAAAATAACTGGTGATTTTGACATGAAAGTTCAAACACAATTGTTATTGCTGCAGAAAACTATGATTTTACTGGAGGGAACATGCAGAAAAATCTATCCAGAAATCAATATGTGGAAAGTAGTTGAAACATGGACAAAGAGTCAACATAAAAATAAAATGGGTTATAGGGAAAAAATAAAAAGTTCTTATCCTATAAAAACAATTCAAGAAATATTTAGTCTTGTAGAGAAATTGAACCTCATAGCTGATCGGAGATTAGAGAATATTCAAGTTAAAAATAAGTTAAATGGGAAAATCTATTTTTTACTGTGGTCTATAATCATAACGCTAATCATTAAGCTTTTAATTTCTTAATAAACATTGTTTCTTGCACTGTTAGAGCTAAAGTGACTTAGGCTTACCGACAACCGTCATTCCGCTACGTGTTAGCGCTGCGGTGGTATGACGTTAGAGAGCTGTGCTAGCTATAGTGCATAGCTTGACCATAAGGTGACAGGATTTTAAAAAGGCTCTATTATTGATAAACAGTTTTTACACATGTATGAATCTCAATGAGCAATTAGATGTGCTGGCTTTTCTAAATGGCAAGCTGCCTAAATTTCATTCCGCAATATTACCTAAACTTTGTGGTGGAGACAAGGTGATGGATCTGCTGTTTTATAGGCCGATCGGTTATATAGATAGAAGTAAGTCACTACTTGATGCTCAAGTTGGAGAATTTACAACTTTCATGGCAAAAGTTTATGAGCATCAGCCGCCCACTTTTAGAGGTAGACCATATAAAATAATTGTCGAGGGTGAAAGTCAGTATATATTTATAGTCTTTTTTAATTACTCAGTTAAGTATTTATATAAATTATTTCCAATCGGAGCCAATGTGATCATTAGTGGCAAACTTGAAAAATTCGCTGGATATTGGCAAGTTACTCACCCAGATCACGTGTCGCTTGACACCAACCAATTTAAAGAAATAGCTTGCATAGAGCCGGTTTACCAATTATGTCGTGGTATTACTAATAGGCGTATTGGGAATATAATAAGTTCTAACCTGAAAGAATTACCTGATTTACCAGAGTGGATAGATGATACATTGATTAAACAAAAAAAATGGCTAAGTTGGAGGGAAAGCATCATAAAGTTGCACAGACCAAGCTCATTGACTGAAGCGGAGGTTTGTAGAAAAAGGCTTGCTTACGATGAATTGTTTGCGTATCAGCTAGCGCTAAAACTTGCAAGAAAAAATCATGTGAAAGAAAGGGAAAGAGAATTTATAGTATCCAATAAATATAAAGAGCAAGTTTTAAATGAATTATCGTTTCAATTAACAAATGATCAAACTCGCGCAATAGATGAGATCTCAGAGAGACAAAAATCCAAGTATCGCATGATAAACTTGTTGCAAGGTGATGTTGGTAGTGGCAAAACTGTAGTTGCACTTTTTGCAATGCTCAATGTGGTAGAAAACAATCTGCAGGCAGCTCTGATGGCACCGACTACTATCTTGGCGGAGCAACATTATAATTGGATTGAGGAAGTTTTATCCTGTACCGATATAAAAGTTGCTCTGCTTACTGGTAAAACTTCGCGCAGGGAAAGAAAGATTATTATGAACGAGCTTGCAAGTGGTGTTTTAAATATAGTAATCGGCACCCACGCGCTATTTCAAGCTAACGTTGTATTTAAAAATTTAGGGCTTGCAGTTGTAGACGAACAACAGCGATTTGGAGTAATGCAGAGAAATCGTTTGGTAGGAAAAGGAGAGAATGCCGATATACTTTTTGTTACTGCAACCCCAATCCCAAGAACTCTACAACAATCCATGTATGGCGACGTTGAGTGTTCTATCTTAAGAGAAAAACCAAAATCCAGATTGCCAATAACAACTGTAACTATGAACATTAAGAGAGTACCAGATATTATTGAAAAACTAAAAGGTGCTATAAATAGTGGCGAAAAAGCATATTGGATTTGTCCGTACATAGAGGAAAATGAAGATCTCAATATCGCTGCTGCAGAGATGCGCTTTCAGGAATTACAAAAAACATTTTTTGATAAAGTTAGCATCATACACGGAAAATTAACTCAAGATCAGAAAGATCAAGTTATGTTTTCCTTCAAAAGAAATGAATTTTCTCTTCTCGTTGCAACCACTGTGATAGAAGTTGGTATAGATGTACCAGATGCAACTATTATGATTATAGAAAATGCAGAGCAATTTGGGTTATCGCAACTACATCAGTTAAGAGGAAGGGTAGGGCGAGGAAGCAAGCCATCTTTTTGTGTATTATTATACGATAATTTAAGTAAAAGCTCATCTTCAAAGTTAAAGATCATGTGTGAGTCACAAGATGGATTTTACATTGCTGAAAAGGATATGATGCTAAGAGGCAGTGGAGATATTTTAGGCACAAAACAATCAGGATGTATGGAATTTAAATTTTCTGATTTATATAAGGACAGAGAGTTGCTCAACCTTGCGTATAACAATGCAAAGGGTGCAATTGCTGATTTTGAATTACTGCTTGATATATTCGAATACAGGAGTAGGCTGCATTTTTCAAAGTTTCAGTGAAAGAGCACAGAGTGCCGTGCTGTTAATAGGAAGAAACCGCTTGACAAACTCCGCCAGTCATCTTATCATGGAAGTGAAGCTATTGTATTTGCTTTCGCCAATCTGCAGATTAAAAGGTAAGGATTACTTAAGGTATCGGCGTCTTATGTTCAATTTTTTGCAGTACATAGGTACTGTATGTCTTTACAAAACTTCATCTACATCTAGGTTTTTACCTAAATAAGCTGAACGCGCTTATAAAGCGTTACAAGACATCAAAAAATGCCAATACTCGACAGAGATAGTAAAGGACTAGCTAACTCGGGTTTTCTTTGTCTTTTTTTCTGCTTGGTAAACTTCTTAAACACTTGCAGCGCAGGTTAGTTGCGATTAAAAGTAGCTGAATCTCGCTTGTCAGGGGTTTAAAACATAAAAAACGCCAGTACTTTAAAGCGGACAATAATCACAGGGTTCCTTTTGCCTTTTTTCTCATTTAGTAAATTTCTTAAATATTTATAGCTAACATGAACTGGGTAAGGTCAATAGCTTATTACCCTAGCTATAGAGACAAAGATCGAAATTTATTGATTTACGTCTCCAATTTTATCATGTATAACGGAGACAAAGATTGATATTTCGTATTTTATGTCTCCGTCATTTATTGATAGGCAAGCTGAGTTGAAGCAACTACTGGAGCTTACAGAAAAAAATACCGAATCTTTTGTAGTAGTCAAAGGAAGGCGTCGTATAGGAAAAAGTCGTTTAATTCAAGAGTTTGGTAAGCATTTCGAGCAATATTACTCATTTATAGGTTTGCCACCAGAAAAGCACACTACAATATCCCATCAACTTAATAAATTTTCTAGACAAGTTGCTAGACAATTTTTTTGCTAGATATGACGACTGGAGTATGGGCAGTTGGTGAACGTCTACCCTTTATTTTTGTTTATATGTTCTTATCTCACTTCTTTAATCTGTCAGTAAATTACTACAAAAAAAGCAGAGGCGCCATCTAATCTTTAGAAATACATAAGCTAAGGTTACATCTAGTTATAATACACACAATTAAAACTATTGCAGCTTGAACATTTATAATCCCATCGTTCTAGTTCTTTGATACAATTTTTACACTTCCAGCATGGATTAGGCAAAGCTTCTGAGCCCATCTTGTTTAGCCAACAAATTGCCTCATCGTGTTCTTGTAACACAACCTTAAGCTGTACCATAATCAGGTAGATTGACATGTAATTAGCTTTTTTTATAGCAGTGTTTAAATATTGATCTGCAAGATCATATTTACCTGAACTAATTGAGGATGAAGCAAGTAAACAGTAACTAAAATAATAATCAGGGCGTAAGTTGTATAGCCTTTCAGCACCTTCGCTATTTAAACTGATGTAAATTTTAGCTGATTGAGGAGTAGGATTTACTATATACTCTGCCTCTAGTACTGCAGAAGCTTTTCTGATTTTTCCAAGCCTAATATATAATTCTGCCTTTAAATAATTGATGGGCTGAAAAGTTGCACAATAACTTTGTGCTCTAAATAAAGACTTTATAGCCTCTTTAAAATTCCCTTTACTTTCATATTGCTTCGCTAAAGCACAATAAAAAACTGCCAACATTTCTTTACAATCAAAGGGAAGAAAAATATTGAACTTAACAGCCTCCTTTAACCTCAAAATTGCATTAATCCAATCTTCTTTCAATATGCAATGCTCTATTTGAAAGGGAATAGATAACATTTTATCATTAATTGAACTAGAGCAATATTCTATAAATTTTTGAAAGATTACCCTTTCTTGTTTTAGGTGAGCAATCAGCTTATTGGCTAGAAGTAGAGCTAAGTTACGATTTTTATTTGCAATATTTGTTAAACCATTACTGAAAAAACTGTAATTTCCCGTTTTACCTGAATTAAAGAGCTTTATTAAAGATAACCTATCGCTTTCCTCATTTAGATTTTTAACTAGCTTGTGAGCATTCTCTATATTGCCTAAATCTAGGCTAAAAAAAGCTTCAAAAAGAAGCAACTCTTCTCTGTCCCTTCTTCTACTTCTTATGTTGGCAAATGTTGATGAAATGGAAGAAAAAAAGCGTGCAAGTGCAATTAAAAAAAATAATAAAACTACACAAGCAAAAATAATGAAATATAGATCAATACTTATAGTGTAACTGCCTAATTCTAACCTTACTACTTCACCACTTACCTTGACCCATATGCCAAAAAAAGAGAGAGCGAAAATTATAAAATAAATCATGAGATATATTGTAATAAATGATGATATATTGTTGAAATATTCTTAGAAGCTACAATAAAATCATTTAATTTACTAAGCCATGGCTTAAATTCTGGGTGTGTTAAACTGCTTATTGTAGCAGTCACACTTTGCCAATCATGATCGTTTATTGACTCCTCAATTTCTGCAAACTTTACCCCTAATGGATCATTTCGATCATTTATCCTTATCCAGTTTGAAATGATTTTTTTAAACAATGTACTTTTATTATAGTTAATAACAGCAATGGTTTTTTCAAAAGATAATTTCAATTCGTGTAAAGTATTCACCTCTTTCAAATTTTCCAATTCATTTACTGCATTCTCTACCTCTGGATCGTCAAGCTCTGATATCAAAGGCTTTATTGAATTTATATGATTATCAAATTTTGCTTCTTGCAATAACGAATTCTTCATTTTAACTACAAGTAATAGCAATTTTGCGAGGTTCTTACATCTTGAGCTATTATCACCTTGCTCACATTGAGTGTGCAGACTCCTCTTGAAGTCAAAGATCCTTTTTTCTATTCTTGATTGATTAACTTCAAGCAACATCCTGAGTTCATCCATGCTTTCTGTTAAAGCTTTTACATTGTTTTCACTTTCTTGCTGATTTATTTTTAAAAAGATTATGTTATTTATTGTAATATAACCGGCAAACAATAACACAATTAAGAACCAGCCTATGTATTTTTGCTGAGTATCATTCATAACGTAGTATCTCCGCAGGATCTTGCGCAGCCGCTTGTAACGCAGGAGCAATTGTCGCTAAAAATGATAAAAATAATGCAAGTGCAGAGATATTTACTACGTCTTGAGGGACTAATATCACCGGCAAACTTGAAAAAAAGTATATCATAGGATCAAATAGTTTGACGTTAGTAATGCTTTCTAAAAATACTCTAATATTTTCAATATTGAGAGAAAAAACAACACCTATAACACAACCAAGACAAGTTCCTGTAAAACCAACTAGTAGTCCACAAGCACAAAATATACGCATAATGCTTCCACTTGTTGCACCAAATGTACGCATAATTGCAATCGCGGATTTCTTTTCTTGCACTATCATCATTAAATTCGAGATAATATTGAATGCTGCTACAATTATAATCAAAGTAAGAATTAAAAACATCACATTTCTTTCAGTTTTCAAAGCATTAAAATAGTGGCTTTGT
Source organism: Wolbachia endosymbiont of Cantharis cryptica (assembly GCF_964277405.1). Lineage (GTDB taxonomy): Bacteria > Pseudomonadota > Alphaproteobacteria > Rickettsiales > Anaplasmataceae > Wolbachia. The sequence goes on from NZ_OZ195521.1 coordinate 1,074,825, forward strand.
TGTAATTGCCAACTTTCAGCCTCCATTCCCGTTTCTTTTTCTATAACATTTGCTAGCTTATCAGCCTTAGTAATGTCGTCTACAAATACTTCTATATTTCTTACACTATCTTTATAATTAAAAAAGGCCTGTGCTGATTTTATAGGCATATATATCAAGGTATTATCATACTCAAACATACCAATATCAAACATTGCTACAACTTTATATTTTTTCATTCGCGGCATTTCACCAAACAATGCATCAAATCCTTCAGGTGACATAAGCACAATTTTATCGCCATAATCAATATTCAAAGCTTCTGCTAAACGTGCACCTATTATTACCCCTTCATCAAATTTTTTTACATCACCAATAATTACATTATTTGTAATAGTAGTATTATTAAGCAGGTCTTTAGTTGACACACCTCGCACTACGCTACCTGCAATTTTACCATTTGCTGCAATAATGACTTGATCGTTGGTCATAGGAGTAGCTTTTAATATACCTGGAATTTTCTCAATAGATTTTGATACTGCACGGTAATCTGAATTAATGTTTCTATCAAAATAAACATTAATATGGCCATCAATACCAAGTATTGAGTCAAATAACTTTGCTCTGAATCCGTTCATTACAGACATTACCACTATTAGCGTTGCAACTCCAAGGGCAATGCCAATAATAGAGAATAAAGTCATTATAGAGCAAAATCTGGCATTTTTTGCTCGCAAATAGCGAATAGCCATAGTAATTTCAAAGGTAATGGACATTACATAAGGTTAAACATTATATTTTTGAAACTTCGTATAATTGTAGACTTTTCTTTATTTAAAAACTAGAGGTTTTTACTCCTTTAAATTTGGCAGAATTATAGAGTATCTTTAACATTAGAATTTCAAAATCTGCCATATATATCATCCAACCTCACTATATCATTATCAGATAAAAGCTCTCCTATTTGAAATTCAACTATTTCAAGTGGAGAGCTCGTGCTTCTATTTTCAATCCTATGGGAAACTTCTCTTGGAATTTCTATTACATGATCCTTCACTATAGCATGTGTTTTGTTGCCTAAATTTACATACCCAACTCCTGACAGTACTATATGGTATTCATCTCTATAGTGATGAAGTTGCTTAGAAGTGCAGCTTAATGGATTTATAAAAAGATATTTTATAAGAAAATTTTCACCCATTAAAATTACACTGTAAAATCCCCATGGCTTGACTTCTTTCCTTATCGCCTTTACTTTCTTAACTCTATTAATAAATGAAATTAGGCTTTTGTTTGGCTGCTTACAAGCTCTACTTAATAAATTCCTTGCATGACCTTCTGTCATAAAAACTGGTTCTTTTTTTCTGGTTGCTTGCTGAAATGACACCGGTTCTTTACTAAATTTCTTACTTAACTCTAAAACTGAATTCCAAGTTCCAACATCCAGCCAATCGAAATTAGCTTCTATCATTGCAACGTTTTCCGCTCTCTCCATCACCAAGTAATCAATAGATATGTCCTCAATTTCTTTAAGATCTTGCTGTTTTAAATACAGAAGTTTTTCTTGTGGTGTGAAATGTTTCACACTTGCAAAACATAAATTATAAAGATGCGGGACAGATTTTTTGATCTCATCTATGTAGCGTTTTGCTTTAAACACAAATATGCCAGAGTTCCAATAATGATTATTATCTAATTCATGCGCAGGTTTTTCTGTGAAATCTTTCACTATATGATATTTTTCTTTCTGATCATAAACTGTATTTATATAACCGTATTCAGAATTGAATTCATGAGGCTTAACCCCAAAAGTGACTATAGAGTTAGTTTCAGAGGCTAGCTTAGATGCTTTCTCAACAGAAGTATAAAAACTATCCAAATCACCTATAAAATGGTCTGAAGGCAGAATTAACATTATTTCATTTTCATCGCAGAGAAGCGCAGCAATTAATATTGCCACTGCTGTCCCGATTTTTACTGGTTCGAAAATCACTTTATATTCTTGCAGCGCATGTAACTCCTCCATCACTAATGACTCGTACTGTATATTTGTGGTAATTATGGGTGGCATATAACCATTTTTTAGTCTCAACAAAGTGTTGTGAAACATAGTGTTCTGACTAAATATTTTCTGAAATTGCTTTGGCTTAGATAAAGGCCAAAGCCTGCTGCCACTACCACCACACAGTATTACAGGGCGCATATAGTTAAGAAAATTAATTAAATAATTAATATCTTATACTAAAAGTAAAATGCACGCAAGTTTTTGTTGTGGAATAGTTAATAAAGAAAGTAAATGTTAATTTAAAGTAATGGCTGATTATTATCTCTGGTGTGATTGGGTACTTTTCTCTTGCTGTAACCTACTATTTTTTAATTCCTCAACATGAGAAGTGGTACCCGCTTTTTGAGATTCAGCTATTTTTTCTTCATTAATTTCGTTTTGCAACTCTAATTGCTCTCCACTAACTTTTTTACCGCTCTTTTGCTCCTCTCGTTCTCTCTCAATAAGCCTCATAGCGTCAAGCTCTTTCCATGTGCCTGTAAACTCATACTCAGGATAATCTTTCTCCTCTGGCTCTGATCTTTTTCCTTCTTTAACAACCGAATAATCATTCTTTGCTTCTTTCCAGCATTCTTCTAATTTACATTTCCACATAGTCAAGTAAGCATCACCATACTCTTCCTTATTTGCTACAAGTAATAAAATTGGAGCCTTAAGTATGGTAGCTCCCATATTTACTAAGTTCTTCACTACCGCTGCAGGGATGAACAAAAGATAGCCAAGAGACTTTGCAATTGGGTTTTGCTTACTGAGTAGATATTCCCCTAATTTCATAGGAAGAAAAGTCAACAATTTAGCACAAACTTTAGCCAAGCCTGCAACAAAAACAATAGGAACAGATATAAGACTCTTATCTAGCTCTAAGTTTCCGTTACGATTTCTAATTTCAAAAAAATCGATGCTTAGTTTCTTGTCATAACGAATATATGATGGTTCCCCATTTCTTCCTTTTTTATCGACAACTTTCTGAACTTTACCTTCTTTATTTTTTACCTCTTTAGTTAGCACAGAAGAGTTAGTTAGTTCAAATGGATATTGAGGATCATTAGTTTTTTGAGCTTCAAAAATTGGCACATATTCTCTAAGATTCAATCTTGAAAATCCAAATGGCTCATAAAATTCACTATAATCATCAATCTCGCGCCTATCTTTACTAACTAAAGCGCCAATAGTAAAATAAGACCTATCGTCCGTTTCCTTGACAAGAGTTAATTCAAAACTTGGTTGTCTTCCATCTTTGTCTTTCTCGCCATATAAAAGTTTATATATAGTTTTACCGTCAATATCTTTATCTTTACTTTCTATAATTTTTCCAGACTTTACAATTTCATCATAATTTTCTGGATACTGGCATTTTCTTCCATCATGTGTCATTCCCCTTCTAAGGTCTTTGACATAAACTTGAGATTCAGGTGAAGTCACTAGATCCTTCACTCCTAGCACAAGGTTCGTTCCCCACTCTTTCAATGACTCTAACATATTGCTAAACCAAAATCGCTATAATGCTATAGTAGAACTAGTACACTAATAATATATTAACATAGAATTGGCAATTTTACAAGAAAATATGCCTATAGAAGACAAAGATTGTAAAAGCAAGGACTATATAAGTAATGCTTGATAAGTACTTTATGCATGTAATTGTAAAAATCCTCAAAGGTATGCTGTGTATATAATCTTCGCACACTACCTGCATTCCAAGAACTGCGTGCCAAAAAATGCAAAACAACAATACAACAAAAAATAAAAGCTCTAAAGGGTGATTAATAGCCTGAAATAATTTTTCATTAAAAGATAAAGGGCTATCAGCATAAACTGCGCAAGAAAATGAATAAATAAACCAAGGAAATAAAAATAGTAAAATTACTGCAGAAACACGCTGGACCCACCAATGATGTACTGAATTTCCAGATTGACTCATATAAACATAAACAAAAAAGCCATAGTAGAAAGAAATAGCGTTATTGTTAGTAGCATAGCACTTCTTGAAACATCAGTAATTTCTAAATTAAGCCCAGCATCCCATAATAAATGACGAATACCATTAAGAAAATGATATACAAAGCTTATAAAACATAAGACATAAGCTAATTTAGCAATAGGAGTAGATAATAATGCGTTTAAGTACTTTACTATAAATAGCTCAGGAAAATAAACATATAATATGAAATACCAAGAAAGCACCATTAATAAAAAGAACAACAAGACACCAGTTAATCTGTGCATAATAGAGAAAAAACTAGTAACTTGTACTTTATATATTTGTAAATGTGGAGAAAGAGGCCTATCACTCATAAAAATTCTGTTATCAGAAAATTAAAATAAAGTAGAAGTAAAGACAGCAGTATAGTGCATAACAGCACCACTATTAAAAGTGGTGAATTATGCACAAAGCCTAAGGAGGTAATCCAGCTGCAGATTCCCCTACTGCTACCTTGTTACGACTTCACCCCAGTCACTGATCCCACTTTAAATAACTCCCTCCTTGCGGTTAGGTCGTTAGCTTCGAGTGAAACCAATTCCCATGGCGTGACGGGCAGTGTGTACAAGACCCGAGAACGTATTCACCGTGGCATGCTGATCCACGATTACTAGCGATTCCAACTTCATGCACTCGAGTTGCAGAGTACAATCCGAACTGAGATGGCTTTTAAGGGATTAGCTTAGCCTCGCGACTTTGCAGCCCATTGTAGCCACCATTGTAGCACGTGGGTAGCCCACTCCATAAGGGCCATGATGACTTGACATCATCCCCACCTTCCTCCAGTTTATCACTGGCAGTTTCCTTAAAGTCCCCAGCATGACCTGATGGTAACTAAGGATGAGGGTTACGCTCGTTGCGGGACTTAACCCAACATCTCACGACACGAGCTGACGACAGCCATGCAACACCTGTGTGAAACCCGGCCGAACCGACCCTATTCCTTCAAATAGGTATAATTTCCATGTCAAGGAGTGGTAAGGTTTTTCGCGTTGCATCGAATTAAACCACATGCTCCACCGCTTGTGCGGGTCCCCGTCAATTCCTTTGAGTTTTAATCTTGCGACCGTAGTCCCCAGGCGGAATGTTTAACGCGTTAGCTGTAATACAGAAAGTAAACTTCCCATATTTAACATTCATCGTTTACAGCGTGGACTACCAGGGTATCTAATCCTGTTTGCTCCCCACGCCTTCGCGCCTCAGCGTCAGATTTGAACCAGATAGACGCCTTCGCCACTGGTGTTCCTCCTAATATTTACGAATTTCACCTCTACACTAGGAATTCCTCTATCCTCTTTCAATCTCTAGATTAGCAGTTTTAAAAGCAATTCCAAAGTTGAGCTTTGGGATTTCACTTTTAACTTACTAATCAGCCTACGCGCCCTTTACGCCCAATGATTCCGAATAACGCTAGCCCTCTCCGTATTACCGCGGCTGCTGGCACGGAGTTAGCCAGGACTTCTTCTGTGAGTACCGTCATTATCTTCCTCACTAAAAGAGCTTTACAACCCAAAGGCCTTCTTCACTCATGCGGCATGGCTGGATCAGGCTTTCGCCCATTGTCCAATATTCCCCACTGCTGCCTCCCGTAGGAGTCTGGACCGTATCTCAGTTCCAGTGTGGCTGATCATCCTCTCAGATCAGCTATAGATCACTGCCTTGGTAGGCCATTACCCCACCAACAAGCTAATCTAATATAGGCTCATCTAATAGCAATAAATTTTTCCCCCGTAGGGCGTATACGGTATTAGTTGCCGTTTCCAACAATTATTCCGTACTACTAGGTAGATTCCTATACATTACTCACCCGTCTGCCACTAAGTTACATTATAGCAAGCTACAATATAACTCCGTTCGACTTGCATGTGTTAGGCCTGCCGCCAGCGTTCATTCTGAGCCAGGATCAAACTCTCAAATTTAGACTTCAACCTATAATAGGTTGAGGGTACATCGGATAAATCCGATAAAAAATAATTTAGCTTAATACTGCTGTCTTTATTTCTACTTTTGAAATATCTTTATTTCCAACTATTCAAACAACTTTGAAGATATTATTATGTGATATAATTACTATGTCAATATGTTTTTGCAAATCAAAAAGCATTAATATATAAAAATATATATCTATTGAGAATATTACTATGAAAAAACACATCTTTCTACTTGCATTGGCACCAGTGCTAATTGGCACAATATTGTACTCATTACGCAATATTGACGATGCAAAACAATCTACAATCGCAGGCAATAAGTTCTATGAAGTGTTATTTTCCAAAAAAGATAATAAACTACTAGAAGGGATAGACTCAAATTGGAAGCATTTAGCAGATTTTGAACGTGCATTTAATCATATCTCAGATTCAACGCCAACAGACACAGCATCTATTTATAGTGATCTAGCAGATAATAAAGATGTTCCTGGTGTTTTGCGTGAATTAGCACAATATTTAGAAATAATGAGCTTGCTGCACCTTGATGGTGAAAAAATAAATAAAGACAAAATTGATAATTTAGAATCAAACACAGTATATCCTTATTCAAGTAAAGAAGCCATTGCTATAATAAAGATACATAACAACGATACTAAAGGGGCAGTTGAAATATTGTATTCACTACTCAATGATAGAAAATGTCCTACTTTAATAAAGGCTAATGCGCAAGAATTACTCCGGATATATGGAAGTTAACTCATTAGACTTCTTGCATAACAAACTTTTGGCAGCGCGTTGGAGAAACGACTTGACAAACCTCGCCAGTCCTCTTATCATAAAAGTGAAGCTATTTTATTTAACTTCGCAATCTCTGCAGCAGATTAAAATGACAAGAAAACTTGTATTTGGCGTACTATTGTTTAATTTTTTGCACTATGTGCACCGTATGTCTTTATAAAATTTCTAGGTTTTTACCTACATAAGCTGAAACGCGCTTATAAAGCGTTCAAGACATCACCCAACGTCAAATTTTAAAATAGAGAGTGTAATAACTAGCTACTACGGGATTTCTTTGCCTTTTTTTTCTGCCTAGTAAATTTCTTAAACATTTAAACTAAGGTTAGTTGCACTTAAAAGCAGCTAAATTGCAGCGTTTAAGGCTTAAAAAACGCCAACGCGTTCAATACAATGTCGCAAATTAAAAATTCCTTCCTCCTGCGCTAGTTCTCTGATCCGAAATACCGCTTCTACCTGATTAAGACCAATGTTAATTTGTTTTATTAATGTCCTAATAATACCACATTTAGTTTGCCAATCTAGGTAGTCTAGGTTCGATTTTACACTAGAATAAAAACCCTTTATGCTATTGATAATAATGCTCATTCTCTCCTGTAGTGTCTTTTGATCAACAACCTTTTTCTTCTCTTCTTCTATTTCTTCTAAACGTTCCTTCATTTTTTTCATTGTCTGCTTAAATTCTTTCTCACTTATATATTTTTCCCCGCCTTGACTATAATAATCTTCCATTAGTTTTTCGATACCTTGTTTTATTTGACTTTCCCTTCTTGCAAATTTTTTATCTGATGATTCATCATTTTTATTTTCTGAAACTCTACGTTGGTACTCCCTTTTAATCCTTTCTGGGTTCTTTAACAAACTTTTTACTTCTTCCCATATAACCATTTCTAACATATCTGCACGGATATATTTATTGTCACATTTATCGTAACTATTAATCATAACACGCGCATTACAACGATAATAGCTATATGTTTTTTCCCCACTTCTACAATGTGAACCGGTATAAGCATATCCACAGTTTTGACATACAACTAGACCTTGTAGTAGATTTCTCTTTTTTCCTTTCACTCTCTGCATTCTTGCTCTTTTTTTATTTTCATCCAGTTGCTTTTGTACTACATAAAATAATTCTTCATCAACTATTTTTAGTACTGGTATATCAATCCAATTCTCTTTATCTATACGCTGGACAGATACTTTTTTTTGTTTAGACCTTCTTCCTGTTGCCTTCCATGATGCCATTTCAATCCTTCTTGATCTACCAAAAGCTGCTAGTCCTTTATATGCAGGATTTCTTAACATGCTACAAATCGTTGCTGGATACCAATTCTCCTGTCCAGTTCTTGTTCTAATTGACCTCTCTTTTAGCCTCAGTGTAGCTGCACTTATACTTATTCTTTCTTGACCTATCCACTCAAATAGTTCGCGCACTACTTTTGCTTCCTCTTCATTTATTTCAAATTTGGCTTCCCCTGTTACATTCCTTTTTATGTATCGATAACCATAAGGGGCTTTGCTCATTACACTTACATAACCTTTTTTTGCTCTATGGAGTTTTCCTCTACGACTTCTTTCCATAATCTTTGTACATTCATATTCTGCCACCAATCCTTGCATTCCTAACAAAAATTTAGACTCTGGATTATTTTCAGTCTTATGATTTAAGAATATTACTTCTACTCCTGCTTTCTCAAATTCATCAAGTAATATCATTTGGTGTGCAGATTTTCTTGACAACCGGTCAGGTGAATGAATATAAATTTTATCAATTTCACTTTCTGCTACTTTATCACGTAACGCATCTAAACCTTTACGCTCTAAATTCCACCCACTAACGCCGTCGTCCTTAAATTCATACTCATCTAATAACTCATGTTTGTCTGCAGCAATTCTACTCTTAAGCTCTGCAATTTGGCTCTCTATTGTATTGTTCTGCGCTTGGCTTCTCGATGAAACTCTCGCATACAAGGCTACTGTTGTCATTTTTTTCTTCCTCCTTTCCGTTATTTATTTTTACTGAATACTTTAGTAACTGCTCATAAGCATCTGCTAACTCATCAGGCTCATATCGACAGGTCACAGTTAACGTCCTTTTTCTCATAGTTTCTCCTGTAAATGTTTTTGTAGTTCAGGCACTCCCTTTTTCCATAAATCCATTTCCAGTCACTCTTGCGAAAAAGACGTAACTGTTACCCTTCGCTTCTATATAAAATTTTAGAAACCCATTTTAAGTGCTTTTCTATCTGCTCATCCAAATCTTCTAGTTCTTTATCTACCTCTAGCAGTGCCTTTTTCGCTAATGCTTCAGCTTTTCTCTTATTTCCTCTATCCTTTTTTCTCCTTTTTCTTTTAAATTTAGGCTTGATACTGTTTTCTCCACTAACTCACCTAGTTTTTCCATCACCTTTATTGTTTTTGCTTTTTCCACTTTTCCAAGTGACGAAAATTCTTCTAATATTAATTTTTTCACTTCTTTAAGATCCATAACTTTTGTCTCTAATTCTTTTACGTCTCGTTTATCACATTTCTCCATTATTTCCTCTATTGTTTCTCCCGCTTCTCCATACATCGCAGCCACATCTCTCATACTCACTCCCTTCTTTTCTAGGTAACTTGTCACCTTCGGGTAAATTTTTGCATAGTTTAGTGGACTACATCCAAACCTATCTATTGCTTCCATATCTCCTCTTGCATTTATTAGCACTTCTATTGTCTTTATTCTTCTGGCTAAACACGCTAAGTGTAGTGGCACTGCTTTATTATTCGATTTTGCGTTTACCTCTGCTCCTTTTTCTATTAGTGCTTTTACATTTTCCGCCTTTCCTGAAAACGCTGCTATGTGTAATGCTGTTTCTCCTCTTTCATCCGTAGCATTGATATTCGCACCTTGTTCTATTAATAACCTTATTATTCCAGCGTCCGAAAGTTGTGCCGCATAGTGCAATACCGTACGACCCTTTTCAAATCTTTCATTAATATTTAAAAACGGGTTCTCTAAAAATGCTTCTAGAAATCTATCAAACGCATTTTCCGCTTCTTTTCTGAACTTTACCATTATATACCTCACTATAAATTTACATAAAACCTTCCAATTTGGCTTACTTCAGTGCTAGAGAAATTTTTGATATTTACCTACACTATTCTAGCTATGCCTTTTTTACCATCAAAAGCAAGTTTTTTTTTACAAAATATACACAAATATCAATGTGCTGTATTAAGATATAAATATATATACTTAATATATTAAGTAATAAGCAAACCTCCTATCTTTCATCAATCGTTTTGATCACTTCGATCATCTCGATCATTTCAACCATTTCGGTTGCTATCTTGTTTAATGCCTTGTTAAAATCTTGTCTCATTACTGACTTATCTCTCTTTCTTATTTCTTCTATACTCATCACTTTCTCTTTTAACTTCGGTAAATATCTTCTTCCCCATATCTCTACTATTTCTCCAACTGACTCCACTACTTTATCGCATATCTCTGGTGTATCCCTCTCCTTGCTTTTCCAGAAATTTCCTCACCTCTTTATTCTTTTCATTGTCCTTTAGCCAATACATCGGTGTAATACCAAATTTATTCAGTTGGTTAACTGACCTTACCCAGAAAAAGTAGAGAGGAAGTTAAGCCATTTTTGAAGTAAAATAAAACATGATTATGAGGGCTTATTATGGTAAAGAACAGAAAAAATTACACAGTGGAATTTAAATTAGAGGCAATAAAGTTGGTAAAGGAAACGGGGCAGTCAGCAAGCAAAATAGCTAAAGATTTAGGAATAGATAACAGTACACTAAGTGACTGGATAAAAAAATATAACGAAAAAGGATCAATAGAAGAAGCATTTCCTGGTAAGGGAAAGTTGGCACCATGTGATAAAGAAAAGTTTGAATTAAAGAAAGAACTAACAAGAGTTACTAGAGAAAGAGACATTTAAAAAAAAGCCCTGGGATATTTTGCAAGTCACAAAGAGTAAAATATTTATTTATCAAAAAGCATGGAAACTACTATAAAGTACAGGAGTTATGCAGGATTTTGAAAGTATCTGCTAGCGGCTACTACAAATGGACTAGTAAGAAGAAAAGCAGCAAAGAATTAACAAGGGAGCAGCTTCTAGCAGACATTCAAAAAATATACCAAGCATCTAATTGTAGATATGGGGCACCTAAGATTCATGCTGAACTAAAGGCTTTAGGTAAAAATTGCAACATCAAAACAGTGCAGGATATCATGCAAAAAAATGGTATTCAAGCTAGACTGAGGCGAAGATTCAAAAGCAAAAAACAGCAGACTGACAATAGGGTTATAACTCCCAATATATTGGACCAAAACTTTACTACTAGTCAGCCAAATAAAGTATGGGTAACTGATATTACATACATAAAAACTAAGGATGGATGGCTATATTTGGCAGCAATAATTGATCTATATTCACGTATGGTAGTTGGCTGGTCAATGAGTAGTACAATAACTAAGCGATTAGTTATAGATGCTTTATTGATGGCTGTTGATAAGCGCAAACCAGCCAAAGATCTGCTATTTCATAGTGATCAAGGTTCACAATATACCTCTAAAAATTATCAGTTTTTGCTGAACACAAAAAACATCATTTCCAGCATGAGTCACACAGGCTGTTGTTATGACAACTCTGTTGTTGAAAGCTTTTTCAGCTCACTCAAACGGGAGCTTCTTATTGATACTTCGCAACACTCTGCTCAGCAAACTAGAACTGCTATATTTGAGTACATAGAAATTTTTTATAACAAACAGCGTAGACATTCTACTATTAATTATTGCATTCCTGAGAAATTTGATTCATCATTTTCATAATAAAAATGGCTTAACTTCCTCTCTACTTTTTCTGGGTAAGGTCATACCGCCGCGGTATCTCTTAGCCGCTAACAAGCAGCGGTTGTCGTTTAGCTATAAAATTTAAGAAGATATTGAAGAAATTTACCGGATAAAAAAAAGGCAAAAGAAGCTCCGTGGTGGCCAGTTATTTACTTTTGTGTCGAAATATCGGCGTTTTTTTATTCTAAAACGCTTAATAAGTGCGACTTAGCTGCCTTTTAATTGCAACTAACCTTAGCGATAAACGTTTAAGAAATTTACTAAGCAGAAAAAAAGGCAAATAAAACCCTGAGTAGCTAGTTATTCACTACCTATTTTATAAGTTGGCGTTTTTTAATGTCTTGTAACGCTTTTAAGCGCATTTTAGCTTATATTAGGTAAAAACCTAGAAGTTTTATAAAGACATAAGGTGCACATAGTGCAAAAAATTAAACATGACACGCCAGATATACTAAGTTTTTTTGTCGTTTTATCTGCACAGACTGAAGATAAACGATCAATCACCTTAATACCCCCTTCAACAATCAAGTAGCCAAAGAAATTACAGTTACAGATCCAACACATCCACTGTTTGGCAAAACTTTTCCCGTATCATCTTTCAGTTCAACAGCCTACAAAGGTGGTAATGTATCTGTTATTTATCGTGATAACATCACTCTACATATTCCATTTTTTTCTACTAACTTAGCTAGTAAGCAAGATTTTCTCACCAGCAAGTTAACATGGACTTCATTATACGAGTTTGTTTCTATAGCAAAGGAGTATAAATTATGCCATGTAAACCATGTCAAGTGTGGCAGAAAATGCCGCAACGTTTTAAGTCAGAAGTTTTAGAAAATATATTATTAGTATCCAAAGAGGTTATCCATGAGTACATCAGAGCTAATCACAGCACAACATTTAGCACGCGAAGCAATAATTTACATCAGACAATCAACACATCATCAAATATTAAGCAATCAAGAAAGTCTAGAGTTGCAGTATGCGCTGAAACAAAGGGCAATTGATCTTGGCTGGAAAGCTGATAGTATTATTATAATTGACACTGATCTTGGTATAACTGGTGCTAGTGTTGAAAAGCGTGAAGGATTTAAAGAACTTGTTACTAAAGTCACTTTAGGAAAAGTAGGAATCATACTCTCTTATGATGTAACCCGTTTATCACGGAATTGCTCTGATTGGTATCCGTTACTGGATATATGTGGCTATAAACAGTGTTTAATAGCTGATCGGGATGGTATCTATGATCCTGGTAGCATTAATGGTCGGTTGTTACTGGGTCTAAAAGGGCAACTTGCTGAAATGGAATTATCTACTATAAGAGCTCGACTAAATGCTGGATTATTGAATAAAGCAGCACGAGGTGATTTAGCCTTGTCTCTTCCAGTTGGCCTTGTTCGTTACCTAGACGACTCAGTACATAAGGATCCTAATCTTGAAGTTCAGCATCGTATTAAGCTTATTTTTGAGACTTTTCTAGAGAAACGAGCAGCATCAAAAATTCTAAAGCATTTTAATGACCATCAACTTACTATTCCTAGATATGACACATTTAAAGAGCTGCAATGGAAAAAACCAACACGTGGAAAAATTCTCTCGATACTTAAAAATCCAGCTTATGCTGGAGCATTTGTTTATGGTCGTACTAGAAGTCATAAAATATTCTCTGCTGAAAAAACAACAAAACGCATACCAATGGAAGAATGGAAAGTTTTAATAAAAGATAAATATCCAGCTTATATAGATTGGGAAAGCTTTATAAAAATTCAGATGATACTAAAAGACAATTATGCAAAGTATAAATATAATAGCACGCGTGGTATAGCTAGATCAGGAGAAGCATTATTGCAGGGAATAATCTATTGTGGAGAATGTGGATACAAAATGACAATGCGATATAAAGAAAGAAACTATTATATGTGTAATTACCTGCAACGAAAATATCATGAACCTGTATGTCAGCGTTTACTAACTGATATTATCGATTGTGCAGTGGTTTCTAAATTTTTTGCAGCACTTAGTCAAATCGAATTAGATGCTTATACTAATGCTATTGATTCACAGTCACAATCTGAACAAGCGCTTAATAAAGTACATTTGCAACAATTAGAACGTCTGAGCTACCAAGCTAAGTTGGCAGAACGACAATTTAATCAAGTTGATCCTGATAATCGTCTTGTAGCTGCAGAACTTGAAAGACGTTGGGAACAAGCATTAAATGAACTCAAGCAAGCGGAAATTACTTTTGAACGTCAATGTCCAAGCAAACCTGCTCCTCAGTTATCTGAAGAACTGAAAACAGTATTTTTAGATATAGGTAAGAAATTGCCTGAAATTTGGAATAAGTCAGTTCTGTCAAGTCAACAGCAAAAATCCTTTCTTCGTTGCATAATTGATAAGGTAGTAGCACACCGAATCAAACGCGATTGCTTACAAATACGTATTGTATGGCATGGTGGAGAAACTACTACTTTTCATGTTCCTACTCCAGTAAAATCCTTTTATGAATTAACCACAGCAACAGAAATGGAACAGCTTATAATAAAATTAAGTAAGTAGGGTAAATCAGATATAGAAATTGCCAAGTACTTAGAAAAACAAGGATATCGCTCTCCAAAGAAAAATGTTGTTTTAAGAAGTACAGTCGAAAGTATTCGATTAAAAAATAATATTTTTCGAAAAAGACATCAACCATATCTTCTTGCACCTGGCTACCTTACTGTTACACAAGTTGCAAAGATCCTCAAAGTTTCTAGGAATTGGCTCTACCATAGAATTAATAGTGGCAAAATTAAAATGCGAAAAGATGATAGTAAAGCCAAGGGCAAATATTTATTTGAGGATAAACCAGAAACTATTAAAATTCTGATGGATTTTAAAAATGGCAAATTCAACAATATAAATTTTTTATAGGAGTATCAACATGCATAGTCAAAAGGCTATATGCCATGGCAAGACATCTGTATGGTAAGTTCAATCTACCTGATACTTTGCATTCAGCCGCTGAAAAAGGTAACTTTTATCTAACTTTATATATTCTAAGTAAAGGAGCTGATTTAAATGCTCCAGATAAACATGGTTGTACTCCTTTGCATTACGCTGTCTATTCAGGAAATATTGATGTAGTAAGATTTTTAATAGATCAGGGTGCCGATTACAATATTACTGACGGTGAAGGTACTCCCGTATATTATGCATTTCAATACGGCTATATTGAATTAGTCAAATATTTTGTAGAAGAGAAGGGTATTGACCCTATGGCACCAATTAATAAATATGGCAGTACTTTATTTGGTGAAGCTATTGTAGGTGGTGACTTGGATACTATAGAGTATCTGATGAGCGGAAAAGATGTCACTTATGACTGCAATGATCTATTGGAAATAGCGATATTAAATGGCCACTTGGGTGTTGTTGAATATTTGGTAGATGAGAAAGGAGTTGATGTAAATTTTGTTGGAGAAAACGGCTGGACACCTTTACTCTACGCTGTTGAGCGAGATTATATTGAAATAGTAAAATATCTAATAGAGATGGGAGCCTACGTAAATGTTACAGATGAAAGCGGCACCACAGGACTACACATAGCCGCTGAAGATTGCAACTTTGACATAGTCAGATGTCTTATAGTAAATGGGGCAAATATAAATGCCAGAGACAAGAAAGACAATACACCACTGCGCTTGGCTATTTGACTATGCATGTTGATACTCCTATAAAAAATTTATATTGTTGAATTTGCCATTTTTAAAATCCATCAGAATTTTAATAGTTTCTGGTTTATCCTCAAATAAATATTTGCCCTTGGCTTTACTATCATCTTTTCGCATTTTAATTTTGCCACTATTAATTCTATGGTAGAGCCAATTCCTAGAAACTTTGAGGATCTTTGCAACTTGTGTAACAGTAAGGTAGCCAGGTGCAAGAAGATATGGTTGATGTCTTTTTCGAAAAATATTATTTTTTAATCGAATACTTTCGACTGTACTTCTTAAAACAACATTTTTCTTTGGAGAGCGATATCCTTGTTTTTCTAAGTACTTGGCAATTTCTATATCTGATTTACCCTACTTACTTAATTTTATTATAAGCTGTTCCATTTCTGTTGCTGTGGTTAATTCATAAAAGGATTTTACTGGAGTAGGAACATGAAAAGTAGTAGTTTCTCCACCATGCCATACAATACGTATTTGTAAGCAATCGCGTTTGATTCGGTGTGCTACTACCTTATCAATTATGCAACGAAGAAAGGATTTTTGCTGTTGACTTGACAGAACTGACTTATTCCAAATTTCAGGCAATTTCTTACCTATATCTAAAAATACTGTTTTCAGTTCTTCAGATAACTGAGGAGCAGGTTTGCTTGGACATTGACGTTCAAAAGTAATTTCCGCTTGCTTGAGTTCATTTAATGCTTGTTCCCAACGTCTTTCAAGTTCTGCAGCTACAAGACGATTATCAGGATCAACTTGATTAAATTGTCGTTCTGCCAACTTAGCTTGGTAGCTCAGACGTTCTAATTGTTGCAAATGTACTTTATTAAGCGCTTGTTCAGATTGTGACTGTGAATCAATAGCATTAGTATAAGCATCTAATTCGATTTGACTAAGTGCTGCAAAAAATTTAGAAACCACTGCACAATCGATAATATCAGTTAGTAAACGCTGACATACAGGTTCATGATATTTTCGTTGCAGGTAATTACACATATAATAGTTTCTTTCTTTATATCGCATTGTCATTTTGTATCCACATTCTCCACAATAGATTATTCCCTGCAATAATGCTTCTCCTGATCTAGCTATACCACGCGTGCTATTATATTTATACTTTGCATAATTGTCTTTTAGTATCATCTGAATTTTTATAAAGCTTTCCCAATCTATATAAGCTGGATATTTATCTTTTATTAAAACTTTCCATTCTTCCATTGGTATGCGTTTTGTTGTTTTTTCAGCAGAGAATATTTTATGACTTCTAGTACGACCATAAACAAATGCTCCAGCATAAGCTGGATTTTTAAGTATCGAGAGAATTTTTCCACGTGTTGGTTTTTTCCATTGCAGCTCTTTAAATGTGTCATATCTAGGAATAGTAAGTTGATGGTCATTAAAATGCTTTAGAATTTTTGATGCTGCTCGTTTCTCTAGAAAAGTCTCAAAAATAAGCTTAATACGATGCTGAACTTCAAGATTAGGATCCTTATGTACTGAGTCGTCTAGGTAACGAACAAGGCCAACTGGAAGAGACAAGGCTAAATCACCTCGTGCTGCTTTATTCAATAATCCAGCATTTAGTCGAGCTCTTATAGTAGATAATTCCATTTCAGCAAGTTGCCCTTTTAGACCCAGTAACAACCGACCATTAATGCTACCAGGATCATAGATACCATCCCGATCAGCTATTAAACACTGTTTATAGCCACATATATCCAGTAACGGATACCAATCAGAGCAATTCCGTGATAAACGGGTTACATCATAAGAGAGTATGATTCCTACTTTTCCTAAAGTGACTTTAGTAACAAGTTCTTTAAATCCTTCACGCTTTTCAACACTAGCACCAGTTATACCAAGATCAGTGTCAATTATAATAATACTATCAGCTTTCCAGCCAAGATCAATTGCCCTTTGTTTCAGCGCATACTGCAACTCTAGACTTTCTTGATTGCTTAATATTTGATGATGTGTTGATTGTCTGATGTAAATTATTGCTTCGCGTGCTAAATGTTGTGCTGTGATTAGCTCTGATGTACTCATGGATAACCTCTTTGGATACTAATAATATATTTTCTAAAACTTCTGACTTAAAACGTTGCGGCATTTTCTGCCACACTTGACATGGTTTACATGGCATAATTTATACTCCTTTGCTATAGAAACAAACTCGTATAATGAAGTCCATGTTAACTTGCTGGTGAGAAAATCTTGCTTACTAGCTAAGTTAGTAGAAAAAAATGGAATATGTAGAGTGATGTTATCACGATAAATAACAGATACATTACCACCTTTGTAGGCTGTTGAACTGAAAGATGATACGGGAAAAGTTTTGCCAAACAGTGGATGTGTTGGATCTGTAACTGTAATTTCTTTGGCTACTTGATTGTTGAAGGGGGTATTAAGGTGATTGATCGTTTATCTTCAGTCTGTGCAGATAAAACGACAAAAAAACTTAGTATATCTGGCGTGTCATGTTTAATTTTTTGCACTATGTGCATCTTATGTCTTTATAAAACTTCTAGGTTTTTACCTAATATAAGCTAAAATGCGCTTAAAAGCGTTACAAGACATTAAAAAACGCCAACTTATAAAATAGGTAGTGAATAACTAGCTACTTAGGGTTTTATTTGCCTTTTTTTCTGCTTAGTAAATTTCTTAAACGTTTATCGCTAAGGTTAGTTGCAATTAAAAGGCAGCTAAGTCGCACTTATTAAGCGTTTTAGAATAAAAAAAACGCCGATATTTCGACACAAAAGTAAATACCACAGGGTTTCTTTTGCCTTTTTTCCCATTTGGTAAATTTCTTAACCGTTCACTGTTAGACTGCATTCTGTGATTTTTAGCAAAACACGATCTTTCATTTGAGCTTTCTTCAAATAAAAGTAAATACAGAAACTAGCTATCTTCAAAAATAAGGTTGAATAATTGTTAATAATAGTGTATAATTATTAATATTTTTTAAGCGCTCTTGCTATGGCCATTTCAAAATTTCTTGATCCAAAGCTAGATTTGACCTTCAAAAAAATATTTGGCACTGAAAAAAATAAGAATATTCTTATCCATTTCTTAAATGATATCTTAGGGTTTACTGAGATAAACATTATACAAGAAGTGGAATTTCTCAGCACTATTATGGACCCTGAAATTGCCTCTGATAAACAAAGCATCGTTGATGTTCTCTGCAGGGATTCTAGTGGGGCCAGATATGTGATTGAGATGCAGCTCGCTCGCGACAAGGGCTTTGAAAAACGCGCTCAACTGTATGCTGCTAAGGCTTACTCAAGACAAGCTGATAAATCTGGTAAGTACATTGATTTAAAGAAGATTTTCTTTATTGCGATTTCAAATTGCAATCTATTTCCTGAAGAACTTGATTATATATCTAGCCATACCATAAGAGACGAAAAAACCAACGGCCATTACTTAAAAGATTTTCAATTTATCTTTATAGAGCTACCAAAGTTTCCTAAGAGTAGAGAAGAACAACTGGAAAGCATAGTAGACCGTTGGCTATTTTTTTTCAAATATGCAGATGAAACAACGGACGAAGATCTCAGGAAAATTGCGGAAAAATCACCAATAATAAAGCAAGCATATGACGAATTAGACAGGTTTAACTGGAATGAAAAAGATCTAGTAGCTTATGAAGAAAGAATAATGGATCTACGCAAAGAAGAAGCCATCCTTGAATACAGACTTGATCTTGCTAAAGAGAAAGGTAGAGAGGAAGGTATGAAGGAAGGCATGGCAAAGGGTATGGAAGAAGGTAGAGAGGAAGGTGAAAGGAAAGCCAAAATAGCAGCGGCTAAGAATTTGCTCAAAGCTGGTATATCTATTGATATTATAGTTGAAACAATTGGATTGTCTGTTGATGAAATAAAAAAGTTGCATGAAATATAAGTATAAGTTATATATTTTTCTTCATAAGAATGAAATTTGAGAAGAAAGTACAGAAAAGTTAAAATGCTACTGATGTTTACTTCTGCAGGATAGTTTTAGAAGAGGTATGATGTTTAACTTTCCAAATACAAGGTTAAGGCGCAGGCGCTCAAGCAAATGGGTTCGCAATTTAACAAGCGAAAGCACTTTATCAGTAAATGATTTAATTTTTCCTCTGTTTGTCCATGATGAGGTAAGAACAACTGAACCGATTCCTGGCTTACCTGACGTAAAGTGTTATTCAATAGATGGATTAGTTTCCATAGTTAATGAAGCTAAGGATTTAGGAATTAATGCTGTTGCAATTTTTCCTGTGGTTGATAGTAAATTAAAATCAGAAAATGCTGAGGAAGCATATAATCCTGACAATTTAATCTGCAAAGCAATTCGTGCTGTAAAATTGAAGGTACCTGACGTTGGTATTATTGCAGATGTTGCACTGGATCCATACACTACTCATGGTTATGATGGTATTTTAAAAGATAACCAGATGGATGTAGAAAACGATGAAACTGTGTCAGTATTATGTAAGCAAGCGCTTGCTTTAGCAAAGGCAGGATGTAATATAATTGCTCCTTCTGATATGATGGATGGCAGAATAGGAAGGATAAGAAAAGCGTTGGATGATGATGACTTTCAGGATTTATCAATATTGTCTTATGCAGCGAAATATTGCTCCAGCTTCTATGCACCATTTAGGCAAGTTGTAGGTTCATGTGGGCTATCAAATCCCGTAAATAAAAGTGGCTATCAGATGGATTACAGAAACGCAAGAGAAGCAATTTGCGAAATTGAAATGGATATAAATGAAGGTGCAGATTTCATTATGATAAAACCAGGCATGCCATACTTGGATGTAATAAAAACAGCAAGCGATAAGTTTAATTTTCCAATTTTTGCTTACCAAGTAAGTGGTGAGTATGCAATGATAAAAGCTGCTTCAAATAATGGCTGGCTGGACTATGACAAAGTAATTTACGAGTCTTTAATTGGCTTTAAACGTGCAGGTGCAAGTGCAATATTCACCTATGCCGCACTTGATGTTGCAAGAAATTTGGTTTAAGAAGTGTAATGTGCTCTATAAAAAGTTTACTCTCTATCATTAGACCTCTTGCATAAAAACTTTTGGCAGCACGTTGGAAAAACTTACTTGACAAACTCCGCCAGCGCCCTTATCATAAAAGTGAAGCTATTTTATTTAACTTCGCAATCTCTGCAGCGGATTAAAATGACAAGAAAACTTGTATTTGGCGTACTATTGTTTAATTTTTTGCACTATGTGCACCGTATGTCTTTATAAAATTTCTAGGTTTTTACCTACATAAGCTGAAACGCGCTTATAAAGCGTTCAAGACATCACCCAACGTCAAATTTTAAAATAGAGAGTGTAATAACTAGCTACCACGGGTTTTCTTTGCCTTTTTTTTCTGCCTAGTAAATTTTTTAAACATTTAAACTAAGGTTAGTTGTACTTAAAAGCAGCTAAATTGCAGCGTTTAAGGCTTAAGAAACGCCAATACTGAAATAGAAAGTGACTAGGGTTTCTTTTGCCTTTTTTTAGGTTATGCAAGAGGTCTATTCAAGTGTTTAAGAATAACTTCTGCTAACCCTTTGCTAATTCTAGCTACATTTTGAATTTCAGCTAGAGAAGCTTTGCTTATGTTTTCTACCGAACCAAAATGAGACATCAATGCATTTTTTCTTTTGTTGCCAACGCCAGGTATTTTGCTCAATTGTGAAACTATAAATTGCTTATCACGTTTTTTTCTGTGTGAAGTTATTGCAAAACGATGAGCTTCATTACGTAGCGATTGTAAGTAAAGTACGACTTTGCTGTCATTTTCCAGAGTAAATTCTTCCCTATTTGGCATATAAAATCTCTCATTTCCTGCGTTGCGATAAGGGCCTTTTGCCATGCAAGCAAAAGGAACGTTTATATTCAATATCTCCAATACATTCTGTACTATGGAAACATGCCCAGGCCCACCATCAATCAGTAAAAAATCAGGAATTATGTCCTTTATCTTGCCGGAGAAACGTCTGGTCAGCACTTCTTTCATCATTTTGTAGTCATCGCCTGAAATTTCTTCTTTTATAGTAAATTTTCTGTATTCACTTTTCAAAAAACCTTCCTGTCCTGCAACAACCATCACACCAACTTGTTGATTCCCAGATATATGACTATTATCATAAATCTCGATACGTTTTGGAATATTTGATAACAAGAAAACTTTGCTAAGCTCTTCAAGTTTTTCTAGATTGTTCTTATAATCAGTAAGCTTTTGCTTTAAGCTATGCTGGGAGTTATTATAAGTAAATTCCAACAAATCACGTTCCTCAATATTTTTCGCATGCAGAACTTTTATTGATTTTTTAGTAACATCGAATAATGCTTGCTCTATAATTTCTTTACCTGCAACAAAACCAGAAACATAAATTTGTGCTGGTGGTGTATTAACTGGACTATAAAAATTGACCAAAAAGGTGGATAAAATTCCATCATTCGGGTGATCACCGCAGTTTTCGACAAAGTAAGGAGTGCTTCCATAGTTGCTTTTATTTCTAAATGATAACACACCAATACACGCTAGATCCTCTTCACGTACAATGCTGAAAAAATCTGTATCTTTTTCAAAAGAAAAATCCATTGGCCGCGTTTGAATTTGTCGAAGAAAATTCACCCGATCTCTATATACAGCAGCAAGCCCATAGTTCTCCTCTTCAACGCACTTTTCCATTGCAGAAAGTAACTGCCTTTGCACTTCCTTATTTCTTCCAAGCAATGTGTCTTGTGCTTGTTTTACTGACTGGCAGTAATCATCTTTTGTGATTTTGCCTACGCATGGCGCTGAGCAACGCTTAACTTGATACTCAAGACATGGTCTTTTTGTTGAGGAGAAATATTGATCTGAACATACCCTCAAGAGAAAAGCCCTTTGTAATGACAATATAGTCTGCTTAACAGCATCGGCAGATGGAAAGGGACCATAATAGTGAAATTCACCCTCTTTAAATTTTCTTCTGTATTGTGCTATCTTTGGATAATCGTGTTTGGAAATAGTTATATAAGGATAAGATTTTCCATCCTTGAGTACAATATTATAAAGCGGCTTCAATGACTTTATTAACTTCGCCTCAAGAAGCAGCGCTTCGATTTCATTTTTAGTTAGATAAGTCTTAATCTCAATAACTTGTGAGAGCATAACTTTGATTCGTTCAGAAAGGTTTTCGAATCGAAGGTAGTTAGATAATCTCGATTTTAAGTTTTTTGCTTTTCCAACGTATAAAACTTTATCCTTATCTCCTATCATCCTATACACGCCACAAGACTGTGGAGATAACTCGATTTGTTTTTTTATCGCTTGAACATTTATGACATAGCTCATTGTTTAACTTGTATGAGGCTAAAATCCGCTACTAAACGAAAGATGGAAACTATATTAGCAAGTAAAGACAATCTATTTCTTCTTAGCTTATCAGAATCGCAGTTGATCTTTACATCATTCATAAATTTATTGATAAATGGAGCAAAATCAGTAAGCTCATCAAGCGCTGCATTAAAGTTACTATTTTTTATTGCTTGTTTAATATTTTTACAAGCAGTTATAGCATAATCCGACAGCGCTATTTCTTCACTCTCAACCAAGAACTTCTCACTATAAGATGTACTGTAAGTAGTATTACCATTTCTTTCTGCTTTGTTAACTATGTTACTAATCCTTTTATAAGTGCTCAGAATCTGCTCGCCTTCAGGCGTATTAAGATAACGATCCAATATAGCAGCTTGCTTTCCTGCTGTTAGCAGATCATTAATATCGGTTTTACACAATATTGAATCTATAATATCTTGCCTTATATCTTTATTTTTTAAAATAACCCTGAATCTTTCTAGGCAAAATTTAAGCACTAGTTCTGAAATTTGTTCTCTATTTGGCTTATTAGGTTGATCAACTGATGCCGTATCTTCAGTAAGTGTAAATTTTGAATATAAAGATACTGACTTATCTATCAATAGCCTGATTGGAATATGCAAATTATTTTCAAGTATCGTTCTAATTACACCAATTGCCATTCTCCGCAAACCAAACTGATCATACGAGCCAGAAATCTTTTCACCTGCTGCAATCAACCCAACCAAACTATCTACTTTATCAGCAATAGCTAAAGCAATTGTCGCAGGAGATTGAGGACACTCTTGCTCCGATCCGATTGGCTTATAATGCTCAGTTATAGCTTCCACTATTTCCCTATCTTCTTGAAAATAAGAAGCATAATATCCACCCATTACTCCTTGCAATTCTGGAAACTCTCTTACTATTGAAGTTGCTAAATCAGCTTTTGCTAAATATGCAGCACGCTCAACTTTAATTAGTGAAGCACGTGGAACATATATGGCTATATATTTTGATAGAGCTATAACGCGCTTTGCTTTTTCTCCAATGCTACCAAGAGAAGCGTGAAATAATATCGAGTCTAATTTTTTGACATAATAATCTAGATTTTCTTTTTTGTCCTGAGATACCAAAAATTGTGCATCAGCAAGACGTGCTTCTAATATTCTTTCGTGCCCTTTGACAACTTCATCATTGTTAACATTGACAACAGTGATAAAGTGCGAAATTCTCTGCCTATCACTCAAAGCAAGGTATTTTTGCTGCGTATTAATTATGCTAAGAATCACCTCCTTCGGTAACCCGGATGACTTTTCGTGATTCACCTCACCAAACAGTACAATTGGCCACTCTATAAGCCCCGTTAATTCATTCAGTAAATAATCATTTTTTTCAAGTTGTAAATTCTGCTCTTTTGTGAATTTATCAATCTGATCCAATATAAATTGTTTTCTTTTGTCCGGATGGAGAATTACATTGTTTTTTTCTAGCAATCCAAAGTAGTCTTTAGGTGTTTTAACAGTGAGCGCCGTATTACTTGAGAGAAACCTATGGCCATATATTGCGTTACATGCTGTTATCCCTGCAAAAGATACAGGTATTATCTCATTATTCAAAATGCATAAAATGTTTTTAATTGGCCTAACCCATCTTTCTTTTCTTTCACCCCACCTCATGCTTTTTGGCCAAGAAAAATTCTTTAACATCTCTTCTAGTTGATTTTTGAGAAACTCTTTGATGTTAAATGAGCAGCTTTCTCTTTTAATGAAGTAAAAATCCTCATTATTTACTTTTCGAACGAGTAAATCTTTTTCATTTTTCTGATGTTTTCTTAAAAAACCTTCAACAGCATTTTTTGGTGCATTGACATTTGGTCCTTTAATTTCGCTACTAGAATCTTTTAGCTCTGAAATACTTATATTATCAACAAAAAGAGTGATGCGACGTGCCGTTACAAAAACCTCTATAGATGCAAACTTTACATTATTTTTATTAAAGACACCGGTAATATAATTCTTAACTTGAGATGCAGCTAAACTCTGCATCCTTGGTGGTATCTCTTCTGAAAGACATTCAAATAATAATTGTGACAACATACGCTACTTACTCATATATAACTCACAACATTTTTTTGTCAGCTCTCTCACTCTACCAATATACACTGTACGTTCATTTACACCAAGCACACCTCTTGCATCAAGCAGATTAAGTAGGTGACTAGTTTTAATACATTGGTCATAAGCTGCTACCGGTAACTCTTTTTCAATAAGGAATTTACAAAGTTTTTCCGTATCTTCAAATTGCTGTTGTACTACTTTAGTATCATAGTAATCTAATGCCAAACAAGAAAATTCATATTCTCTTTGCTTAAAAATATCTCCGTAAGTTACACCGTTGTCGTTCCAAATTATATCGTAAACATTATCTATACCTTGTATGCACATTGCTAAACGCTCCAACCCATACGCCACCTCACCAGGGATTATTCTGCAGTCAATACCCCCTACTTGCTGTATATAAGTAAGTTGTGTTACTTCCATTCCGTTGCACGTAACTTCCCACCCAAGGCCTGATGCACCAACACTTGGATTTTCCCAATCATCTTCAATAAACTTAATATCATATTTTTCTGTGGATATGCCAAGAGCCTTTAAGCTACTTAAGTAGACATCTTGCACATTACTACCAGATGGTTTTATTATAACTTGATATTGATGGTGTTGATATAAGCGATTAGGGTTATCACCATAGCGCCCATCTGCCGGCCTCACTACTGGTTGTAGATATGCAATTTTTGTTGGTTTTACGTCAATTGCTGACATAATTGTTGCGGGATGTAATGTTCCAGCCCCAATTTCAGAAGTATATGGGTGAAGTATAGTACATCCTTCATCAGCCCAAAAATCTTGTAGCCCCTTTATTATACTTTGTAAATTCACGCAAACTGCACACTTTTTATACTGAATATATAAGCAAATAAGTACTATTCAATATTTATTTTTTTAATAGTGTGATGTAAATAGTCACCTAAGACTGCTGAACTTTCTTTCACATACTGAATTATGTTTTTATTTAGGACAATTGCATTATGCATAGTTAAATCGCAGAATATAAATGCAGTTAAATAGAGCAAAATCACTGCATAAAGCGTATGAAAAACCCCTTCAAATGTGATGGATATTGCATTGTTATAACTGAGTTGTATTGAACTTATTGGCCACGGTTTTATCACTTCTATAACATTAAAAAATACGTAAGGTATTATAAAGAAAAAGAACAAGTGCATAAAATCATTAAACCAAAACGGACATTGAAGTATCTGCTTACATATATTCCCATAGAGTTTACTTACAGTATAATAAATTGACATTATTGCTGGCATTGAAAATGCAACAGTCAGTACTTGCCCTGACGCTATTTGTATTACTATATTTTCACCACTATTTGCTGAAGGGTCTTGAGTATGAAAAATAGATATTCCAACTAATTGTAGTACTAACATAACTATTGCCAACTTCATAAAAGTAGCAGCCACAACTATACCTGAACTTGGCATTTTATATAGCACAAAATCTCCTCCGTATACGAGGACTAATATAATATCAGTAACAAATAATACTAAAAAAGAAGACCAGTAGTTCTGCCAACCTGGTAAATATCCTACTCCTAAAAAAGAGCTCACTATTTTAGCAGGAAAAACTTTGCTCAATATCTTCTCCAGAATTGTCCAAAAAATCTCCATGTGCCCAAGTAATATTTAGCTAACAGATTTCATAATACTTTATTACAACAGACTTATCAATAGTTCAAAACGTGTATTGGAAGATTTTAGGTAATACAAGTAAAGTTTACGATTCTATGCACAACTGTACAAACATTCGTTTGCGAAGGCAGTATGTTAAAATATGTTCTTAAATTTTTGCCAAAACCCCGGTTTATTATTATTAACCTTTGCAAATGTTATATTTAAACTGTATTTCGGATCGTTTGGCACATCATATTTTATGTTAAGTGTTGAAACTTTGTTGTTACTATAAACATGAACATCGTCATATGATAATTTTGTTGTGTAACACTTTACATGCTTTTGCTTATCATACACTAGCTCACCTGATTCTCTCTCTAGTTCTACAAACTTCGTTTTTTCCTGACATTCCTTTATTTTTATTAAATACTGATCTAGTGATATTGAAACCGGCAGCGTATTCCCAGCATATTCTTTAGCTAGAAGCTCACTTTGGGGATACATTTCTATCTCTCTGCCATAATGCGAGTCTATAAAATTGTTAGCGTAGAACTTATCTCCAGCATGTATGTACTCATCAGTGGCATAAGGCACACCACCGTAGTTGCATTGAACTTTATAGTCCCCTACCCCATTATTTTGAAAAAAATCGTGAATGGTAGTATAACTACCAACGGCATCATTTATGTAATCCATTACCTAATTCTTAAAAGTTTTAATTTATCATATCACACATAATGATATCAATCAATAAAAAAGCTCTCCCTTACTGTTTTTAAACCAATTTTGAGCAAGCGCTCTCGATTAGTTGGGAGCGTATTCGTAAGATTGTGACATTCGTGTTTCCCAGTTTTTCACATACTGCTGAACTAATTTAGGATAGTCTTTAACAATTAATAAATTCTCAGCATTCCCTTTTTTAGCTGTCTTACTAAGGTTAAACGACCCTGTGATGACTTTTTGATTATCGACAATTATTACTTTATTATGGGCAATTTTTGGCTTATCATCAACCCAAACCGGTATTCCACTTGCAAACAATTCATTTATAACACTATATTTTGAGTAAAGTTGCGATTTATCTAAAATGACCTTAACATTAACTCCACGCTCCTTAGCATTAATCAAAGCTTTTGCAACTGCTCCAAGAGTAAATGTATATTCTTGAACTAAGATAGATTCTTTAGACTGTTCTATCTCGTTGATTATCGGCACAGCACAATCTTCTTCAGGCGAAAAGCAAACCGTAGCTTTTGGGCAGGGCGAAAATATAGGACCTGCGTAGTAATATAGAGAAAAGCACACTAACAAAAATAAAAGGTATAAAAGCCTCACAACCCACCCCCGAATACATGATGATAGGCTACATTACAGCTTAATCATCTGTCAATCCATATTCCTCCCACTTCTCTGTAACCTTCGCTTAAGCACCTGAATTTAAACTGTGCACAAAATTAACCACTAACTTTGGCACAATTTCTGTTTCTAGCGGTATAGAGTATTTCAATTGCACTATTTCTTCTGTGAAAGTTTTATCTGGATTTTTATATCTTATCTTTTTTTCAACGGTGAACATTTCGCCATTAGAATAAAAATTGCAAGGGATTTTATTTCTGAAAGTATCTACAAAATCTTGCGAGAAATACGGTAATTTAACATAGTTATTCCAATCATTAATAAAATCTTTTAATTCGATATTACCAATTTTTTTTATAAAAGTTTCTGTGCTATCATAACCATAAGCTTTTACAAATTTTTCCAGATTGCTACCTTTTGGAATGTCCTCTATTTTAAAGTTATTAAATTCATTTTCAAAATCTTCAACAAACCTATGTATGTTTCTTTTAGATTTTTCTCTGTCTCTACAAAACTCTCCAAACTCGCTTCGAGTGATTAAAGCTATGTCCTGTATCTCAATTGCACTAAATAAATTTTGAAAAAACTCCATATGCCCATTAGGAACCACCACAGCTCTAATATTTACTCTTTCGTATTTATTTTCACAGCCCATAACATGTACCAATTCCCCATACCCAACTCCATCTCCAAAAATAATTACTCCAACATTACTGAATTTTTCATACAATCGACTCATAATTTCGTTATCAAGCGACTTATCTAACTTTTCTGCTCCTAGTGCTTTTTCATATACTTTATCAAATTTCTTCTGAAATGTACCATAGTCATAAGAAAACTTTCCTTGGGATAATTCAGAATATCCATTTAATATTTTTGTATCAGGGTCAGAGTTTTGTAAATACACAGTTGATACAAAATTCTGCAATTCGTTATGATAAGAAACACTGCTTTCTTTTTTTGTCTTATACTTTGCTTCGCCTGTTATTGTTGGTATACCTCTTTTTTCTCTTTCGTTACTTGGCAATAATTGTTTACCTGTTAAAACTGCTAACAAAAGTGCAAAGCCATTAGTACCGTGAGCAGACAAGGTGTCAATATTTGCATCATTAGTTCTTGAGAGGTTAACTTTACCAGCATTAGGCAAATCAACCCATGCACTACTCTCGATTTCTGCTGACCTTGCATCAATAATTTTACCATATATTGCCTTAAGTTGAAGTATTGCCTCTTTTTCTGCCTCGATCATATTAATTCCCATAAATAACAATATATTTTAATACTAGTGTACTTTATAAAAAATAGATAATCTTGCTCACATAACTAATAGTTTTTCTGTTTGTATCAATAATCAAAACCATATTCCTCCCACTTCTCCGCAACCTTTCTTACTATTTCCTCACTCATTTCAATTTTCTTTCCCCATTCTCGTTTGGTTTCAGGCGGGATTTTATTTGTCGCATCAAATCCCATCTTACTTCCAAGTCCACTTTCAGGGGAAGCAAAGTCTAAGTAGTCAATAGGTGCATTTTCTATCGTGATTGTATCACGCACAGGGTCCATTCTTGTTGATATTGCCCACATCACTTCCTTCCAATCGCGTACATTTATATCATCATCAACAACTATAATAAATTTTGTGTATAAAAACTGCTTGAGAAAAGAAAGTATGCCCATAACAATTCTTTTTGCATGTCCTGGATAAGATTTTTTTATTGACACCACTGCTATTCTATATGAACAACCCTCTGGTGGCAGATAAAAATCCACTATCTCTGGAAATTGATTGATAAGAATTGGCACAAAAATTTCGTTGAGTGCTTCACCAAGAATTGATGGTTCATCCGGCGGCTTGCCAGTGAAAGTGCTGAGATAAATTGGATTTTTGCGCATTGTAATTGCAGTAATGTTAAACTCAGGAAATTGCTCAACAGAATTATAGTAACCAGTGTGGTCCCCATATGGCCCTTCATCTTGATACCTATCCAAACTCACATAGCCTTCCAGAACAATTTCCGCGTGAGCTGGCACTTGAAGCGGAATAGTCTTACAATTTACGAGTTCTAGTGGTTTTTTACGCAGCAACCCAGCAAATTGGTACTCTGACAACGTTTCTGGCACTGGAGTTACCGCAGCAATAAGCGTTGCAGGATCGCTACCAATCACAGCAGCGGCAGGAAATTTCACGTTTTGTCCCTTCTCTTTCCATCGCTTATGGTGACCTGCTCCTCCACGATGTGCAAGCCAGCGCATTAGAGTCGTTTTTTTATCTATGACCTGCATACGATATATTCCAAGATTGAAATTATCTTGCTTGTCTTCCGTTGGTCCTTTTGTCACCACAATTGGCCAAGTGATAAGTGGTGCAGGTTCACTTGGCCAGCATGTTTGAATAGGCAGCAAACTTAGGTCCACTTCATCCCCAGTCAGCACCACCTCTTGACATGGAGCCTTGTTCACAACTTTACTTCGCATTGATAACACAACTTTTAATAGAGGAAACATTTTTACAGCATCTTTAAAGTTTTTTGGTGGTTCGGGAGATTGCAAAAATGCTAGAAGTTTACCCAGGTCTCTTAGCCCATCAGGATTTATATTCAGCCCCAATGCAATTCTCTCAACAGTACCAAATAAATTCACCAAAACTGGAATCGAATTTTTTCCATTTTCTGTGACAACATTTTCAAAAATGATAGCTGGTCCTTTGTTTGACAGAACCCTACGGTGAATTTCTGTCATTTCAAGAATCGTTGACACTTCCTTCTTAATCCTAATCAGATCCTTTTTTTCCTCTAAGGCTTTAATGAAGTCGCGTAAGTTGTTGTACATATTAAAATTTAAAATAACTTAAAACAAGTCTTCTAGTGTAATCACATGATGTATCGTATCTCTTAGATATTGGTTCTCAGAAACTCCATTTGCAGCAATTAACACCCAGAATATTTGCTTCTTTGACTTCGTTTTTTCTCTATAAACTGCTTCTTTTCTCTTTAATTGTTCAATAAATTCCTTTGTTACTATATAAGGTTTATCACTACATTTTATTTCACAGAGCATTACACATCCATCTTCTCGATCAAAAACCAGATCTATCTGAGCACCACTTTCTTTACTGTTTTTCTCTGGATGATATTGCCAATCCCCACATATAACCGCTATATGCTCCATATTTAATTTTTTTCTAATTGTATTGGCATGTTTAAAACACACTACTTCAAATGTTTGCCCTGTCCATGTTTGCCAAGCTGGCTTCTTTATTGCTAACTCCCAATAGTGAGCATCACTTATTATTGCCCTTTTTGTTACTTCTTTAAACGGTTCAATCCATGTTAGATAGAATAATACATATTCATCAATTAATCTATAATATACTCCTCTTTTTGCTTTATTCAGTGGTAAAAAAACACCAATAAATCCTGCTTCTTCTAAACTCCTCAATTTAGTAGTTAAGCGACCACCCTCAGCGATTTTAGTCATTTTTATAAGCTCCTTCCTGCTGATTCCTTTTGGCTTTTTTGCAATTGCACAAATGATATTTAGATATGTCTCTGGCTCTTCATACAAGGAATGAAACAGCATATCAAATTCATCAAATAACAAACCGTCCTTTTGAAAGCAGATCACATTAATATTTTGTGCTGCTGATAGTCCTTTACTTACTTCTTTAAGGTAATGCGGTATCCCTCCCATAGCCATATAGATCTGTAATATCTGCTGGTGATTAAGGCTGACTCCTAAATATCTTAGATACTCTTTAGTTTCACATAAGTTAAAAGGCTGCAACGGTATTCTTGCAGTAATACGATTATGCAATCCTCCTTTACTATAGATTAAATTTTCTAACATCCAGGAAGCCGCTGAACCACAAACAATCAAGACAAGTTTCTTTCGGTATGTCCAACGTGTATTCCAAAAATATTCTAATGCTTTTAGAAAACCAGATCTTTTCGTAGCCAACCACGGCAGTTCATCAAAAAATAAGACAATTTGTTCATTTTCATGTGTGTTATCAATAGCAAGTGTTAATTGTTGTAATGCATCCATCCAATTTTTAGGCAAAGCCATTCTTGCACCTTTATAAAAAGTATTTGATAATAGCTGTGTAAAAATTGTAAGCTGCTCCTGCAGAGTACCATTATTAAGACCAGTCTGTTCAAATAAAATATTGGCATGTTTACTGAAAAATTGTTTTATTAGGTACGTCTTCCCCACACGACGTCGACCATAAACAGCAATAAATTCAGCTGATTGAGAAAGAAGTTTATCTTGTAGCATAGCTATTTCCCTTTCTCTACCAATTATTAGTTCGTTCATACAATTTACCGCCGCGTTTATTAGCATTATACACGGCGGTTATAAAATAATCAACTTTTTTACCGCCGCGTTTACAGTCGCCATACGCGGCGGTAGAAGACTGATCGCCTTATAATTAGCTATTCTGGCGCACTTTGGTCACCTGCATTATCAAGTCTTCTGATGAATTTTGCGCTTAGTTTTCATTAGACCTGCATAACCATTGCTTACATCAGTAGCCCACTCCTCTTTGTCATTCCAGCGCGTGACGCACAACTGCACGTATATTATCTATCAGGAGGGCAGTGCCTCTTTACTTGTCATTCCAGTGCCCAGACACTGGAATCCAGAAAAAAGAATGGTGTCATGCAAGTAGCCCTTCGTTGTCATCCAGGTAGTCTTTTTCTTGTCATCCCAGTGCGTGACACTGTAATCCAGCTTTCCATATAATCTCATCAAAAATGTTTATTGTAACCGTTCACACTTAATTCTTCAATCTCACTAATGGACAGGCCAGTACACTTGACAATAGTGTTGACATCAACATTATTAGCCAGCATTGCTTTTGCGACTTCAATTTTCCCTTCCTTTTTACCTTTTTCAGTAGCAAGATCAAGTCTGTATTCAAGGATGGCTTCTTCTTTGCGTAGATCCATTATTCTTTCTTCGTAAGCTACTAGATCTTTTTCATTCCAGTTAAACCTGTCTAATTCGTCATATGCTTGCTTTATTATTGGTGATTTTTCTGCTATTTTCTTCAGGTCTTCTTCTGTTGTTTCTTCTGCGTATTGTTGTCTAAGTGAAGAAGGTCGCCCCTCCTCACTCGACTGCAAAACCGTACGTGAGACTTTGCGCCTCATACGGCTTCTCTCTAATTTGGTGCTTGTCATGCACACCTCCTGTGTAATTCATCGTGACAATAGACTTCTTTCAAAATTCACGTAAGGAGCTCAAAATTGTGGATAGCAGCAATCAAATTAAATCTTAAACCAAAACGTTTTCGTCGGTTTCTATATCTATCGGAAATGATTTTAAACCTTTTTAATAAGCCAATTACGTTTTCAACAATTGCCCTTTGGCTCATAAGTGTTCTGTTCTCTTTTTTTTGTTCTTTGCTTAACGGATTCTTTTTCGTTTTCCTGTGAGGTAATACAACATTTTTATGTATTTTTTGCATTCCTCTGTAGCCGGCATCAGCTAAGATTTTAGTTTCCGGCAATATTGCTACCTTTGATTCCCTAAATATCCGAAAATCGTGTTTCCTACCTTTCGAGAAAGATGTACATATTACTTTTTTACTCTTCTTCTCTGCTACTACTTGCGTTTTTATAGTATGCCTTTTTTCTTTCCAGAGTAGAAGCATTTTTGCTTTTTTTTGGCCTCTCTACTGGTGTTTCAGTTCCATCTATTACCAAAACTTCATATTCTACATTACCCTTTAATAGCTCTTTTTTTCCCGGTAATGAAAAATCTGGATGTTTTATTAGCGTGTCTTCTACCCATCTTATTATTTTGAAACAGTTACTTTCACTCATGCCATAACTTTGACCAATGTGGAAATACGTTCGATATTCCCTCATATATTCTAATGCCATAAGCAACCTATCTTCTACGCAAAGTTTGCTTTTTCTTCCACTTCTAGCTTTTTTTCTTTTATCCTCCTCATCCAAAATTTCCACCATTCGCTTAAATGTTCCCTTTTTTTCCCCTGTTAAGCGCCTAAATTTCTTTCCTTCCAACTTTTCTATTTCTTTATATCTCATACCTTAAAATATCTGATTTTATACTTCTTTTCCCTTGTTTGCCAATTTTGAAAGAAGTCTAATGTCCATGTAACAAAGATAAGTTTTCGATCATATTGTTACGTCTATTCCGGTCTTTATGATGTACTTCTATCATATCATCACTTTCAAACCATAGTCGACAATTATCGCATTTATTTTGTTGCAACTTCAGTAATTTTATTACTCTTGATGGCTTATCTGGTATTTCTCTAAGAACCTGTTTAAAATCTCGAAAGGATAAGGTAAAATAGGGGTAGATTAAGAATGAGGTATATCTATGCGAAAAAGTTATCCAAGTGATATAAGTCGAGAGCAATTTGAAAAAATCAAACCAATTCTGGAGAGTAGCAGGAGGAAAACAAAACCAAGAAAACTTGATTTATATGATGTATTTTGTACAGTATTATACGTCCTAAAAAGTGGTTGCCAGTGGAGGATGTTGCCAAAAGATTTTCCAAGGTGGGAGAGCATATATTATTATTTTCAAATGTGGAATAAAAAGGATGGAGAAGAACCAAGTTTGTTGGAATTAGTCTTAAAAAAAATTAGTTGGAGAGGTCCGTATCAACAATGGTCGGAAAGAGAAAACCAGTTTCTGCATAATTGATGCTCAAAGCGTTAAAAACGCAGATACTGCTGAAAGAAAGGGTTATGATGCAGGTAAAAAGATTTCAGGTATAAAGCGTCATATCGCAGTTGATACACAGGGCTTGCCACATGCAATTCATATAACAACGGCAGAAGCAACTGATCGTAGCAGTGCTGTAAAAATGGTGGGAAATGCTAAAGAAAACCTCTCTGAAGTCAAAAATATACTCGTTGATGCTGGCTATACAGGAGAAAATTTTGCAACACAAATAAAAGTAACTATTGGTGCAGCTGTTGAGGTAATAAAACGAAGCGAATTACATACCTTTGCTGTATTGCCAAAAAGATGGGTTGTTGAGCGGTCTTTTGCTTGGTTGGAAAAATGCAGGCGATTGTGGAAAAACTGTGAGCGAAAACTCAATACTAGCCTACAAATGGTCGTTCTTTCCTTCGTTTCTCTCTTATTGCGAAGATTTTAAACAGGTTCTAAGGTGGAACATCAAGAACCTATGCTTTCCCTTGAGAAGACTGATGAACAAGGTGTGAAGAATTTTCTTGATAAGGTTAGAAGATCTCTAAATGTGCATGAATTGGAAATCATATGTGAACTAAAAATTGATGGTGTGTCGTTTTCTGCAATTTATGAAGATGGAAGATTTGTTAGAGCTGCAACTCGAGGTAACGGTAATTTAGGTGAAGATGTTACTGATAACGTGAAAACCATTAAAGATTTTCCCCAAGTTTTACCTGATGTAAAGGGCAGATTGGAAGTTAGAGGAGAAATCTATATCAGAAACGATGACTTTTTAAAGCTAAATGAGGACAATAAATTTTCAAATCCGCGCAATATAGCATCAGGTTCATTGAGGCAACTAAATCCTGAAGTTACTGCAAGTAGGCCACTGAAGTATTTTGTTTATTACCTAATTGGTGGAAAGGAAAACACCCAATTTGAAGTATTAAATAGACTGAAGGAACTTGGATTCTGTGTAAATGAGCATCAATGTTTAACAAACAATGTGGACGAAATGCTGGAGTTTTATAATAAGATTTATGATAATCGCAGTGACTTAGGTTATGATATTGATGGGACAGTGTACAAAATCAATAACTTACAGTTGCAAGAACGTCTAGGTAATACCAGTAAAGCACCAAGAGGAGCGATAGCACACAAATTTCCAGCAGCTCATGGAAAAACTAAAATAGAGAAGATATTAGTACAAGTGGGTAGGATCGGCCAATTGACCCCAATTGCTCAATTAGTTCCAATAAATATAGGTGGTGTTATCGTTACAAGGGCAAATTTGCATAATAAGGATGAAATTGAGCGCAGGGACATAAGGGAAGGTGACACCGTAGTAGTAGCACGAGCTGGCGATGTTATTCCTCAAATTGTAGAAGTAGACGAAAGTTTTCGCTCTCCAAATGCACCAAAGTTTGTGTTTCCTGATACTTGTCCGAAGTGTGTGGGTGAGGTTGATGACTGGGAAGCTAGATGTTCAGGTGGAGACGTTTGCCCAGCACAACAAATAGGAAAGTTAAAATATTTTGTGGAAGTTCTTGACATTAAAGGTTTTGGCAATAAGCAAATAGAATTCTTTTATGATCTTGGTCTGATAAGGAAAATATCTGACATTTTTGCTCTCGAAGAAAAACTAAAAAATTTCAACTTAAGTGAGCTAAAGGGATGGAATGAAAAATCAATATTTAATTTATTGAATTCTGTCAATAGCAGAAAAACCATAACTCTTGAAAAATTTATATCTTCTTTGGGAATTAGATTCGTAGGACCACACGTAGCAAAATTACTAGCAAAACATTATGGCTCATATGAAAATTGGTATTCTGCTGATGAAGAAGAATTAATGAGCATAATAGGTGTAGGAGAAAAGATTATAGATTCATTAATATCTTTCTTCTCTGAAAAGGATAATGTTGAAATGGTAAAGAATCTCGCTTCTCAACTAAAGATTGAGCCTGTAAGTGCTAATACTAGTAATTCCCCTCTTAGCGGTAAAATAGTGGTTTTTACTGGCAAGCTGTTGACAATGGAAAGAAAGGAAGCGCAAGCAGAAGCAGAATCTTTAGGCGCGATTGTGAATTCAAGTGTATCGCCTAAAACGGACTTCTTGGTTGTCGGCGAAAAACCTGGGTCGAAATATAAAAAAGCTGTGGAACTGGGTATTAAAATTTTAACTGAGGAGGAATTTAATAAACTAATCATGAGAGAAAAATAAACGCTATTATTTCCTATACCTTCTTCATCACTGAAAGCCTCAAATCAACAAGTAGCAATTTTCTTTTCGTTAGCCATTCACAGGCATTGCAGTTCAACTGCGAGAAAAATGTACATAAAAAAGAGGCTTACAGCAGATGCCCAAAACTCTACAACAATCCGTTTTGTCGAAAACTAAAATAATCGTCGCCTGTAATGATAATATGATCAAGAAATTTGATACCTACACTATGACACGCTAAAGCTAAACTCTTAGTCATGGTTTTATCAGCTTCAGATGGTTTTTCACTTCCGCCGGGATGGTTATGTGAAATTACGATTGATGTTGTATTTTTTAATAATGCTTTTTTTATTATTTCCCTTGTATAGACAGGCGCCTGGTCCACTGTACCAGCAAATACTTCTTCCCCTATCAAATGGCACCCTTGATTCAAATACATTATTGTAATATTCTCCTTGTCTGAATAGCCGATGCTCACCCTTAAATATTCTATAAGCTTGCCTAGGTTATCTAGTATCGGCACTTTTTTTAGCTCTTCCTTTAATACCCTAGTCAAAGTTTCCTTAACACAAAAAATCATTGAAACCGTAGAGTCTGTTACACCTTCTATACTTTTCAGCTCATCCATT
This sequence comes from Wolbachia endosymbiont of Cantharis cryptica, assembly GCF_964277405.1. Classification (GTDB taxonomy): domain Bacteria; phylum Pseudomonadota; class Alphaproteobacteria; order Rickettsiales; family Anaplasmataceae; genus Wolbachia. Next base: position 1,112,116 of record NZ_OZ195521.1, read on the forward strand.
TCGCGACCTAAAATCCTTCCTATTCCTGTACAAGTGGTTACTAGATTTTTAGCAATAGCTCGAGCCTGGGCCCTATCATGCACTGCACTTAGAAATGTTTCTATTATTTCATGATCTAGTAAAGCATTTCCTTTGCTTGCCAATATTCGGAACTCTATTTCTTTTTTACGTTTATTTTCATCTTTACTTTTATTCTTATTGTTCATATAATATACCCTTCACTAATAATAAATTATTTTTAAATGTTTACTGCTATTTTTTTAGCAGTATTGGCATAAAGCCATAGGTTCCGGGTGAAGTCAAATCAATTTTTCAATTTTTTTTATTTATTTCTTTATGAGAGGGTAGAATATATTAATATTTGCTAGTTTATTTAAACGATGTCGTTGTAGATTTGTATTTTTATACACCAAAAAGGGTATCTTTGATGTCTCCTACAGCTCCAAATTCATGACATCCATTTGCTGGGCTTTAAAGGTGCTTTACAGAAGGGTTGATAAAAGATGTATAAAAGGAGGTCTAAGGTGCGTAGTAGCATTCTAGGGTCATCTATGAAGGTAGTTTTTTGCCAACTTTTGAAATTCAGCTAAATTTACCACTTTAATAGACTTCAGCATAAAAAAGTTGAACATTTCTACAGAATAGTGTATAATTATTAATGCTTTTTAGGTACTCTTGCCATGGCTCTTTCGAAGTTTCTCGATCCTAAATATGATTTGCCGTTCAAGCGCGTGTTCGGCACTGAAAAAAATAAGAATATTCTTATCCACTTTTTGAATGACATCTTAGGGTTTACTGGTGCTAATACAATTCAAGATGTTAAGTTTCTTAGCACTATTATGAATCCTGAGATTGCTTCTGATAAACAGAGTATCGTTGATGTCCTCTGTAAAGATTCCCACGGAAATAGATATATTGCGGAGATGCAGCTTGCTAGAGACAAGGGCTTCGAAAAACGCGCTCAATTATATGCCGCTAAAGCCTACTCAAGACAATTAGATAAATCTGGCAACTACATTGATTTAAAGAAAGTCTTCTTTATTGCTATTTCCAATAGTATACTATTTCCTTCGGAGGTTGAGTATATTTCTACTCATAATATACGTGACATAAAGACCAATGGACATTACTTAAAAGATTTTCAATTTGTCTTCATTGAGTTGCCAAAATTTACAAAAAGCAAAGTAGAGGAGTTAGAGAGCACAAAAGAGAGATGGTGTTTTTTTTTCAAGCATGCAGAAGATACTACAGATGAAGACCTAAAAGATATTGCAGAAAAATCACCAATAATAAAGCTAGCATATGATGAATTAGACAAGTTTAGTTGGGAAGAAGAGGATCTAGCAGCATACGAAGAAAGAGTATTGAGTGTACAGAAAGAAGCTGCTATTTGGGAACAACGCCTTGATGATGCTACTGAAAAAGGTAGAGACGAAGGCATACAAATCGGCCAAGAAAAAGGCAGAGCGGAAGGCATCCAAATTGGGGCAGAAAAAGGTAGAGAAGAGGGTGAAAAACAGGCTAAAATAGCAGTTGCAAAGAATTCACTTAAGGCCGGTGTCTCTATTGATGTTATCGCTGAAATTACCGGCCTCTCCATTTCTGAAATTAAGCAACTTAAGGAAGAAGCTTTTTAATTGTTACATACTACCTGCATTCAGTGACCAATTTCCTGGTAGAGTTTATCTGCAATGAACACACCATCTAATCTAGTGCTAGGCCCAGATAAACCTAAGTTTTGCTGTTTTTTTATATTATCCGTTTCTAATACGTTATTTCCATTATTATGTAGCATTTGTGGTATTAATTGATCCAATGTTATATTTAGCTTGTTATCAAATGTAGCCATAAACTCACCAAATTTCTTCGAACTTAACTTACCAGGATATCCTGCTTTTCTGCTAGGACATGCGTTCTCTGCATATGACTTTAAAATCCCTGAAATCTCATTAAATTTACCACCTATAATTTTTCTAGTAATTTCTTCTTGCACTTTCATAAAATTAATATCTAATCGGTGCATTGATATGCCGCTTTTTAATGCAGATTGCTCTACTGCTTTCTTAAATCCCTCTTTAATATTTGATGCATAGCCTTGTGCTTCTAGTAAGGGTAGAGATTTTTCTGCTGAAATTGAACTTGTAGTACTTGATATTCCCTCAGGTAAAGCAGCTCTAAAACCAAAAAATCCACCTACAGAATCTTTTACCCCACTAAAAAACCGACCTATAAAAGACTCTAGTCTTCCAGCACTACTTGTTATTTCTTTCAGAGGTAATTGATGACCACACTTTCCCCCAAGTTCATTTGTAGCCTTAATATCAGCATTATTCTCTAAAAGCAGCTTGATCAATTTTATATTACCCTCTTTCTCAGCATAATGTAGTGCTGTATTACCACATTCATCCTTTACTGCTGCAAGAAAATTTGCTGTCTCTATGCTACCGTAGTCAAGTGCTACTTCAAAAGGTGTCTTATTTTTATCGTCTTTAGAATTAATACCACCCCCTTCCTTTATGATCTCTTTTGCTACGAGTAATTTATCCTCTCTAGCAGCTAAGTGCAGAGGAGTTCTACCATTCTTATTCTGAGCATTAATATCAGCACCTTCCTTTATGAGCTCTTTTACTACATCTAAGTAACCATTTGCAGCAGCTAAGTGCAGAGGAGTATAACCACACAGATCCTTAATATTAACATCAGCCTCTTCTTTTAGGAGCTTTTTTATTATGGGTAATTGACCATGTGTAGCAGCTAAGTGCAGAAGAGTGCTATTAAAAAGACTATTAACATGATCGATAACAGCTAAAGGAGTTTCTCCATTACTGTCCACACTGTTTACATCATCACCCTGGTTTTTAAGATTTGTGACCTCACTCATTTTACCCTCCAATTTAAATAAAATACATCAACTTCATTTTACCCTCTAAAAACTGAATTTAGATACAATCTTTAGCGTAACCAATACTTATAAGTCCAATATTTTAATTTGCAACAACTTTTTCTGGAAATTAAAAAAGATTTCTACTATAGCAATGCCTACTATGGATAAAAAATAGTAAAAAAGAGGGAGAAAAAGGGTAAATGCCAATATTTGAACAAGAAATAGGCACGAATAAAAATATATTGGCTAATCCAAAACTGAGGCTTATAATATTTTATTAAGCTTCATTGAGTATACTTAGTAAATACATTTTGAGACACATATGGAAAAAGATCAAAAAAGAGAGATAATGATATCAGAGGAGTTGCGGTTGTCTTTGAAAATAATATTTTCATATATTAAGCAAGGTGACAAAAAAAGTGCAGAAAGAAAAATAGAGAGTCTTAGAACCTGTTCATAATCTTTTGAGGAGTAAAGCAGTGAAAGCTAGAATGACCATTTGTAGGCTGGTATTGAGTTTTCGCTCGCAATTTTTCCACAATCGTCTACACTTTTCTAACCAAGCAAAAGATCGCTCTACAACCCATCTTTTGGGCAATACAACAAAGGAATGTAACTCATTTCTTTTTACCACTTCAACGGTTGCACCAATAATCGTTTTTATTTGAGTTGCAAAATTCTCTCCAGTATAGCCTGCATCAACCAGTAACTCCCGAGAGGTTTTCTTTTGCATTTTCGACCATTCTCACAGCACTGCTACGGTCAGTTGCTTCTGCAGTTGTTATATAAATTGTATGGGGCAAACCTTGCGTATCTACCGCAATATGGCCCTGAAACCTTTTTGCCTGCATCATAGCCTTTTTCTTCAGCAGTATCTGCATTTTTTACGCTTTGTGCATCAATTATGCAGAAGCTGTTTCCGACCATTGTTTTGTCGCAATTATTTTTTTTTAATACTAACTCCAGAACACTTTCTTTATTTACATCTGGTTTTTCACTCCACTTCTTAAAATAGTCGTAACAATTGCGCCATTTTGGAAACTCTTTTGGTAACATTCTCCATTGGCAGCCACTTTTTAAGACGTATAACACTCCACAAAATACATCATATAAATCAAGTGTTCTTGGTTTTGTTTTCTTTCTGCAAGATTCCAGATCTTCTACAATAATCTCAAACTTTTCTCGACTTATGTCACTTGGGTATAAACTCCTCATATATCCTAATTTATATACATTATCTCTTAGTTTATTCCTTTCTTGAGATCATGTACAGGTTCTTATAGAGAAAAACGGATGGAATTCTAATGAAGTATATGGCTATTTATTACTTGTTGCTGCCAATCATGATGAGATTAAAGTTGCTGAATTTTGTAAAGACAAAGGAGCAGATCTTGATTATAAAGACCATAAGGGGAGGACACCATTGTGGATTGCTAATTATCACAACCGGGTCAAGATGGTTAAAGCTCTTAAAGGATGGGGGGCATGTGAAGGCACTCATGCTGACTGGGGCGAGTCTTCTCATATTGATAGTGAGCATACTTCTGTTTTTGAGGAAAACTTGAGTGATAGCAGTATAGAAGGGAAAATGCCATTATATTTGGAAGAAATATTTTCAGATATTAAGCAAGGTGACAAAGAAAGTGCAAAAAGAAAAATAGAGAATCTTATAGAGGGCAACAAATGGAATTCTAATGAAGTATATGGCTATTTATTACTTGTTGCTGCCAATCGTGGTGAGATTGAAGTTGCTGAATTTTGTAAAGATAATGGAGCATGTCTTGATCATAAAGACTATAAGGAGAGGACACCATTAGGGCTTGCTAAGCATTGCAACCGGGTCAATATGGTTAAAGTTCTTAAAGGATGGGGAGCACATGAAGCTGATCATTATGAGTGGGGTAGGCCGATTATTAAGCCTTCTTCTAGTTTAGAAATCCCTAGTTGCAGTAAGGGAAAACAGGGCAGAGACAAAAAAACATGTACGTTAATATAAATTAGTTTTTAAAAGGAAATTGCTAATCGTAAGTCGTACTAAACAGAACCATACGCGTCAAGATGATACGAATAGTATTACTTGGTTGGAAGCATGGGAAGTAAGAAACTAATATAGTTGAAAAAACATAGACAAGAAAAAGTGTGAGTAAAGTTGAAAGAAGCTCATAAATTAAGAGAACGTGGTCTGTGTTTTCTCAAGCTAAAGTCAGCGCTTGTAAAGGTCACGTAATTCATTGGCAAAAAAGATTTTTAACTCTATTTTTGCTATAAATTCACCTGATCTTTCTTTGCTATTCTCAAATGAATTGCTGTTAATTTAGTAGTATATTTTATTAAAAATATAAACAATGTGACCACTTTCAGCAATTAAAGTATGAGTTTATATGCTATCAGTGCTCCTGAATTATTTTCACCATCAAATTTCCATCGCACTTTGGGACCATACATCACCTATGCTTATTTTACATCCTTTTGAGATTTTTAACAGGTTCTTATGGATCGAGCTTATGTTTTTATATTTTCTTTACTAATATATAAAATAATTATATTAAATTATTTTATATTTTTAACTGGAGGAAACTATGGATCTTAACAAGTGGGAAAAAATATTAAGTGCAATAAGTGGTAAGAGTAATGTAATCGAAGAAATAAAAGATGAGTTATTAAAAGAAGACCCAGAGACGTACCAAAAGTGGAAGAGGAATAGATTTAAAGTGGATCATGAGTTTGAAGTTTCAACTGGTGAGCTAACGTTATTACATTTGGCTGCTAGATTTGGCCATAAAGGTGTAGCAGAATCGCTAATAGAAAAAGGAGCAGAGGTTGATAAGAAGGATGGCTTTTTTGGACATACCCCTTTGGATTTGGCTGCTGAATATGGCCATAAAGAGGTGGTAAAGCTTTTACTTGAAAATGGAGCAAATGTTAATGAGAAGGATGGAAGTGGAAATACTTCTTTAGATTTGGCTGCTGCTTTTGGCAGAAAAAGCGTAGGAGGACTTTTAATAACACACGACGCAAAAGTTAATGTTAAAAAGAGAATAGGAGGTGCTACTTTTTACATTCCTGAATGTACTGAACATAATAAGGTGGCGAAAGTTCTAATAGGAAAAGGTGCTAATGTTAGTACTGCTGAAAGCAACACAATAAAGGTATCTCAAAATCCTGAAAATACTACGCCATCCGAAGTACGCTCAAACCGCAATGGAACGATTTTGGACGCTAAATCTATAGATACACTAAATTCTATGCTTCAAAAATCAAATGCAGCATCTACGCCTGATGATAGAGCTGTTGATAAAGGTCAAGCGTTACTATTTCCTAGAAGCCGTATAGAAGAAGTTGAAACAGAGGAAGCTGTCGGAAAAAGTAAATGGTATGATAACCAAGGAAAAATTTCTCCAAAGTAACGTGGAGGTGTAACCATAGAATTAAGCAATAAAAATTGACTCTGTTTTCAGTACTTGGGGGAAATCTTATCTCTTTTAGCTATACAAAAGAAAAAATGAGAAAAATTAGGTGACTTTTGTTAAAAATGGTACATCATCCTTTTTAGGAACACAATAAAAGAACGCTCTTTATCGCTATAAGGATTTTGTTTACACTACAAAATTACCGTAATTTTTCTCCGTTATTTCCAAACAGATTAACATTAACTTGATATTATATATTATTAACAACTTAAATAATCTAACCATTCCCAGCGCCCAAAACCAACGCCCGTGAGAAGTGTTTATTTTGGAATCAGTTGGTCTACCACTTGAACCGTTCGAACTTTTCTTTAAAGTAATTTAACTATACCGCAAAACTATCTATATTAGCCTACTTTAGCCACATTTACGTACGAACTAATTTGCTTGGCTTTGTTGCAAAAATTTCACACCTTTATTTTCATAACCCTATTTTTACCCAACTTGTTCTCACAAATATACGAACTTGTATCTTGAAGAAAGCATCTAATGTTTTAAGCTTAAGCGTTAGATGGAGAAGGGAGGAACTCTGAGTGCGTACTTAGATATAAAATCTGTAAAAAAGATAAGAGCTCCCTTCTCAAAAGTATAGGCTGAACGGTATCGTAGAAAGACCTAAATGGTTCTAATTCTGTATTCACAAGACTAGCCTTACTTTTCACTTTAAATGGTAATGTATGGAGTTATATATGATCAACAACTTTTTAGGCATAGACGTATCGAAAGATCGCTTTGATGTCTTTCTCTCATTTATAAGTAAAAAAGGGAAACGTGAAACTAGAAAAAGGAGTTTTAAAAATGATGATCATGGATTTCAAGGTCTGCTGAGTTTTCTACAAAAGCATAACGTAGAAGAAGTAAAGGCATGTATGGAATCCACTGGTTGCTACAGTGAAGCTTTAGCTGAATTTATACACAATGCTGGACATTTTGTTAGTGTAGTAAATCCTTATTGCATAAAATCTTATGCAAGGAGTAAACTTGTACGACAAAAGAATGATCAAACTGATGCAGAAATTATTGCTGATTATTGCCAAAGGCAGGAACCAACTCGCTGGGCACCACCTTCTCCTGAAAAGAAAAAATTAAAACATCTTTATCGTTGCTCGGCTGCGTTAAAAGATGAATTGACATCAGTAAATAACCACTTAGAAAAAAAAGAGAGACTGCCCAAAGAAGTCGCAACTGCTTGGGAAAACCTTGCAATAAATATAACACAAAAAATAGAAACAATAAAAAGCTCCATACGTGAACTATTAAAGCAACACAAAGAGTTGTTAAAAAATTTTCAACTTTTATTAACTATTCCAGGAATAGGAGAGGAATCAGCAATAGCTATTTTAGCTGAACTTCCTTACATAAAGGATTTTAGAGATGCCAGGCAATTGGCAGCATATGCAGGAGTTATACCACGAAATATGACGTCAGGTTCATCTGTATATGCCAAACCCAGATTAAGTAAATCAGGTTCACAAACATTACGTAAGGCACTTTTCTTTCCTGCTATAGTAGCTAAGAATCACAATCCTATCATTATTAGTTTCTGCCAGAGATTAAAGGAAAAGGGTAAACATAATATGGCTATCGTTGGTGCTGCAATGCGTAAGTTGCTCCATATCGTTTTTGGTATTCTTAAATCCAGAAGTGCTTTTAATCCTGACCATATTAAAAACTACAGGACTAAGAAATTGAGCGAAGGTTTAATGGTTTAAAGTCAAAAAATGCTACCATCCGATCTTATATAAAATAGTATTTTATATAAATTTATTTAATATAGTTGGTTAGTGTATATGTTGATAAGTAAATTAGTTATAGCCCTTCTTATAATAGTCCGAACGGGGGTGAAAACGTCTTTATAGCTATTATAAGCCAGGAGGACAGCAGTGTATTATTATGATCTGTTCGGATTATTGTAGAAAGAGCTATATTTATATATACAAGCAGAAACTTACTTATCAACATATACTTTAACTATACCGCTACAAAGTTGGAAGTACTTTTTGATTTTACAATACAGCTTTTGAGATTCAGTTTTTATAATTTTCTTGTTGACTGGCGAGACGGTATCTTTTTTCTAAAGAAAACTTGAGTCTTTTACCTCTACTTATTGGTGGTGAGAAATACATTAAAGCTCTTATAGAAGAATTCCATGATATCGATAAGATTTATAATAAATTAAAAAACCAAGCTATACAACTTGTTGAACCTAATAAGATTGGCTTTTTCTCGATTATCGCACTAAGAAAAGAGCAAGAATTATTAAATACAGTTCTTGTCGAACACGTCTTAAGGGATCTTGAACAAGTGTTAAAAACAAGTAGCCCTGATCCTTTGTATGGTGTGCTTGAAACAGCATCACTAGTGCAGAATGAAGAGTTTATTGGAAGGATACTAGATGCACTTGAAAGGTATATCAATGATCCAGTTAAAGCAGATCTATTGACTGAAAGCATTGCTACTATTTTAGAAACTGCAATAAGCCAGGAGCATGTCTCAATTGTTGAATACTTATACAAAAAATGTATTGATAATAAAGATCGAGTAATTCAGATAATCTATAAAGAAGCGTTTGCTGATAACAGGGTTATTGAGCAACTAAACAAACAAATTATAAGGAAAATTATAAGTGATGGTACAAACGGTTCTCGCAAGGAAAAAGGAGAGGAAATTTATAAATCTGTTTTAAAAGCTGCTTCGCTAACTGGTAATACAGATTTTATAACAAAAGTATTGGATTTGATTGAAAAAGATCCTGAATTTTCAAGTGATAAAGATAGGCAAGCTTTCTTGCAAAACAGTCTGATTACCATTTTAGAGAATGCTATAAGTGCAAAGAGTGTTTCAGTGATGGAATGCTTATGTAAAAAATATGCTGCATGTAGTGATTATGTGATTAATTATCTCAACCAAAAATTTAAGGATAATGAATTTGATGAAATATGTGAATCAATCCTCGTTGCATTGTCTAATATCGGAAATAAAGACATTATAGTCAGTGTGCTTGATCGCATTCAAGTCTATCAAAACGTATCACATAATGAGCAAGTAATTAGGCAGGTCATACAGAATATACTGAGCAATGCAACACACTACTCAACAGGCCAAGAAGATTACTCCTTAGTCAAGCAAGTATGTTACTTATGCACAAAAGCTGGTGCAATTAAAGTAATTTTTCAAGAGGAGTGTGGGATTTTTAAATCTAGCATAGAAAAGCGCATAGAAGATCTGGAAAAGGGAAACAAATTATTACAATCTGAAGCTTTACGTGAATGTAATAACAGCTATTTGCCAGGTATTGTAAATGGATTAGCTCAGACTGCTTACATAGCGTATGATGAATACACTAAAGATCCAAAATACAATAAACGTCAAGAGAATACTGATCTTATATTAAGTTTAATGCAAATTAGAAATATTCTGCAATTTTCTATTGATGTGCAAGAATCTCCCTGTCATGAACGTAAAGGTTTGTGGAGTGAAATGCGCCAAACTCTTGGAACTTTTATAATGCGAAAAAGTGACATTCTATTAGAAAACCCAGAACCTGAAACTGCTAGCAGCCAAAAGGAAGAGTGTGATATCTTAGAACCTGTTTAAAATCTCGAAAGGATAAGGTAAAATAGGGGTAGATTAAGAATGAGGTATATCTATGCGAAAAAGTTATCCAAGTGATATAAGTCGAGAGCAATTTGAAAAAATCAAACCAATTCTGGAGAGTAGCAGGAGGAAAACAAAACCAAGAAAACTTGATTTATATGATGTATTTTGTACAGTATTATACGTCCTAAAAAGTGGTTGCCAGTGGAGGATGTTGCCAAAAGATTTTCCAAGGTGGGAGAGCATATATTATTATTTTCAAATGTGGAATAAAAAGGATGGAGAAGAACCAAGTTTGTTGGAATTAGTCTTAAAAAAAATTAGTTGGAGAGGTCCGTATCAACAATGGTCGGAAAGAGAAAACCAGTTTCTGCATAATTGATGCTCAAAGCGTTAAAAACGCAGATACTGCTGAAAGAAAGGGTTATGATGCAGGTAAAAAGATTTCAGGTATAAAGCGTCATATCGCAGTTGATACACAGGGCTTGCCACATGCAATTCATATAACAACGGCAGAAGCAACTGATCGTAGCAGTGCTGTAAAAATGGTGGGAAATGCTAAAGAAAACCTCTCTGAAGTCAAAAATATACTCGTTGATGCTGGCTATACAGGAGAAAATTTTGCAACACAAATAAAAGTAACTATTGGTGCAGCTGTTGAGGTAATAAAACGAAGCGAATTACATACCTTTGCTGTATTGCCAAAAAGATGGGTTGTTGAGCGGTCTTTTGCTTGGTTGGAAAAATGCAGGCGATTGTGGAAAAACTGTGAGCGAAAACTCAATACTAGCCTACAAATGGTCGTTCTTTCCTTCGTTTCTCTCTTATTGCGAAGATTTTAAACAGGTTCTTAGGTAGTATGGCGGCTCTAACAGAGGAGCCTACAGGCAATGATTATGAGGAGGGTGAAATGGTTAAAGGTAAGGGAAACAGAGAAAAGAGACAAAATTTAACTTCTACTATTACTTTAGATAGTGAGTCAACTTCTGTTAATATTGATGAGAAAAAACAAGCTCTTGCTCAACCTGCTGGGCATATGCCAGAAAAAAGTGCAGAACTTAAGGAACAGCCTTCTAGTACTCAAGAACAACCAGAAGTTCCTAAGGTTTCAATCTTAAAACAAACTGACATACAGGAACATGCTTCTGATCCACCTGTTGTACCGGTAGCTGTGACTGCAGGAACTAAAAAAAAGGGAGACGATCTTACTTTACCAAAAGTCTTTGAAGACAGTACAGAGAGGAAAGACAATCCTGCTCCACTAAAAGTGCCTGCAGGAAATTCAGAAAATGAACAAGCTGATCAACCTACTGAACAGATACCGTTGCAAACAGAGCTTAAAAGTGAAGGTGATTCACCACCACTTTCACAAAAGAGTTCTGCAAGTGGTGGTAGTGACAGTTCTTCAAGCTTCATCAAAGTGTCTACGGGTAATGGAGGTGGTACTGAAAACAGTAGTGGTGAGCATCATCAAACTCCTTCAGATTCTAGCGGTGACTTTTTATCATTTGAGAAGATAGATGAAGGGCTTGTGGTTACTACAGGAAATGACGGTAATGGTCAACTTGATAATCGGAGTGAAGCTAGCGATGTAACTGATAAAGGAGAACCTTCACTAGATACAGCAGATGATGAGTGTAGTGAAGTCTTTTCAATTGTTAGCGAAGGCCCTTTAATTAAGGATGTAACTGGTGATGAAGAACCTTTATTAGGTACAGTAGAGCGAAACTCTACGCTCGAAGGTAGTAGTAATCCACAAGATACACGACCAAAAAAACCAGCACCAGCACCAACACCTCCAGTAGTTAGCAATGAACAAGTGGACAGTGTCCCAACAACTAGCAACCCAGGCAAAAATAAACATGCTCCACAAAATGCAAAAAGTAGTGAGCTGTCTGTCATAACTGCTTCTGCGTTGGCAATAGCTGGGGTTGCTCTAGGAGTAGCCATTGCAGTTCACTTGAAAATGTTAGAAGTGGGAATAGCAGTTGGGGTTTGTTGTTTAGTTGCTGCAGTTATATACTGCTGTATACCTAGAAGCTCAGTTGAGGAAAGTAAGGTTGAAGGAGTTAATATGAGAGAAGGGCTTACTACTGCATCTGTATAATAAATATTGTAGTTTACCATTTAATAATTTGTTATAATTGTATTAATTATTAGTGAATAAAAAACTTGGTAAACTACGAAGAAATATTCTTAAACAAAATCAAAGATATAAAAGATGAAGGGCGCTATCGTGAATTCACGCATTTTGCGTCGTTGCCTGGCAGGCTTCCCCACATCATGGATTATGAAAGAAATAGGGAAGTCATCGTCTGGTGCAGTAATAATTACCTAGGAATGTCGCAGAATGAGAGCGTCATTGCTGCTATTCAAAATTCATCAATTGGAGCAGGAGGAACGAGAAATATATCTGGTACAACAAAGGAAGTTGTTGAGTTGGAAAAATCCTTAGCTTGTTTGCATAACAAAGAGGCTGCTTTAACTTTTGCTTGTGGCTATCTTGCCAACCAGACAACACTTAGCACTTTATCATCTGTTATTCCTGAAGTAGTAATTTTTTCAGATGAAAAAAACCATTCTTCGATGATAGAAGGCATAAAATCAGGAAAAAGGCCAAAACATATATTTAGGCATAATGACGTTGATCACTTAGAACAGTTGCTAAAGTCCATAAACACAAAAACACCAAAAATAATAGCACTTGAATCCGTATATTCAATGGATGGCGATGTAGCGCCGCTTGAAGCGATATGCAACCTTGCAGATCAGTATAATGCAATTACCTATTTGGACGAGGTGCATGCAGTTGGCATGTATGGTTCACACGGTGGTGGAATTGCAGAAAGAGAAGGTCTAATGGATAGAGTGACCGTTATTCAAGGTACATTATCAAAAGCTTTTGGAGTTATGGGTGGATATATAGCGTCTTCAAAGAGCTTGGTAGATGTAATAAGAAGTTCCGCTCCAGGATTTATTTTCACCACCGCTATGTCGCCTGTTTTAGCGGCAGCAGCAAAGGCAAGCGTTGAACATCTAAAATCAAGTAACATTGAAAGAAAGAAGCAAAAGCAAGTCGTTGAAAAAGTAAAAAACTCACTGAGAAATGCAGGAATTAATTTCATTTCAACAGAAACTCATATAATTCCAATAATAATTGGCAATCCAGAGTTATCCAAAAGAGCATCAAAATTATTATTTGATGAGTATGGAATATATGTTCAACATATAAATTACCCGACAGTTCCAAGAGGAACTGAGCGTTTCCGTATTACCCCTACACCTTATCATACAGATGAAATGATAGAACATTTAACAGAATCTCTTGTAACAGTTTTCGAAAAGTTGTCTATCTCTGTAAACTGTTTATCCTAGTTTTATATCTCCAGCAATGATTAGCCCGTTGTCTTCCGTTAGCCTTCCACCGCTCTCTTGCAGGAAAAGTCTACCGAGCAAGGTTTTATATTTGTTAACTCCAGAGTAAACTATTCCACTGTGCCTTCCTGCTGCAAGGTATGCAAAACCTAAAACTGTTGAACCGATGGAGCGTACAGTACTATTGCCAGGCAGTAATTTATTTAATAAATTACCACTTACATCTATTAAACCCCCTTCACGACTTTTCATTCGCATTTTTATATGACGAGATCTAAAATCTTCAAGAAAAGCCCCTTTCTTTTCTTCTGCCCAAAAAGTTTCTCTAAGAGCCGGAGCATCAACTACAACTGCCACAACTTTGTTTTTATGAATGAGACAGGCTGATACTGCAAAATAAACCATGCAACCAGAAAAATTCTCCCTGCCCTCTATAGGCATGATGAACCAAGTATAACCGTTGTCTTCTATTTCTTGGTTAGCATCATCTTCAAAAATAAAACCGTAGTCTTGTTTGTAATTGTGCAAGCAATCATATATGGTTTGCTTGGATCTTGAGTAAGTTTTATTGATAAAGTCCGCTGACTTAACATTAGAAATTTGCAATTCATTAAAATCACGCATAAGCTGCTTGGAAGCATTACGCACAGAATCAAGCATCACATTAATTCGTGGTGATGAGATGGACATTCTTCTTTTTACTCTTTCACTCTTTCGTAATAGCTGTCATCGGGAGTATATACTACAATTTTATCCTCTTCTTTTATAAATTGAGGCACATTAACGCGCATTCCGTTCTCCAAAATTGCAGGCTTATAAGAAGCAGTGGCAGTCTGTCCTTTAATAACAGACTCTGTTTCCTTTACAGTCAATGTGACATAATCAGGCACATGCGCAGAAATTATTTTATCTTGATAAGTCACTATTTTAACTTTCATATTATCCTGTAAATAAATCTTTTTTTCTCCCAATAAATCCAAATTTATAGTAATTTGCTCGTAATTACTTGGATGCATAAGATTTACAATGCTTCCTTCAGTGAAAAGATAAACATATTCCTCTTCATCTAAAATCGCCCTTCTGATTGTTGCATCAGAGCGGAATCTTTCATAGTGTTTTGCTCCGGTTTTTATATTTTTCATTTCAGCTTGTATGTATGCACCACCTTTACCGGGCTGAGTATGCATAATGCCTACAACTAAAAACAATCCGCCGTTATGTTCCAACACCTGACCTGGTCTAATATCATTAGCTCTTTCTGCCATAATTACATTTTCAGTTTGATCGTATAATTATAAATGGCTTTTGTAAAAATATCAAAGCCTTTATTAGTCAATAAATTCCGGCATATTGAGCACCATATACCTTTCCTTTATGTTTATATGCGGAAATATTTCTTTGGTAAAAGACAGCATAATATTCTTTTTTGTAGTGATAACCGAAATTTCTAATATATCTCCTGAACCGAAATTATATATAGATTTTATATAACCATATAATTCATTATTCTCCAGCCTTACTTCCATATTTACAAGATCACCTTGATAAAATTCATCCTCATCATTGAGCTTTGATAATTTGCTTTTTTCTATATACAGCTTCTTATTCCTTAAAAGCTCTGCTTCATCACGGGAATTCACACCGTTGATTGTTGCTATCACTAAATTATCGCTCACAATAGATACTGAGTTTATTCTATAACTCTCATCGCCACTTGTTAGCTCACCATATAAGGAAATATTTTCAGGTTTTTCAGTAAAAGTTTTTACTTTAACAGCTCCTTTTATTCCGTGAGGAGAAGTAATAATCCCTAAGTATACTAAATTATCGTTCATATTAATATAGGTTATCTAACCAGAAGATTTCTCAGATAAGTATTGAGTCAGAATCTCAATTCCTTCATCAATCTCTTTTTCAGTGATAATTAGTGGGGGCAACATCCTTACGACATTGTCTGATGTAACTCCAACAGTGAGCAAACCACGGTGACTTAGTTCTTCTGCAAATTTTTGATTATCCATTTTTACTTTTATTCCAAGCATCAGCCCCTTTCCTCTTACTTCTTCTATTATTGAAAATTTACTTGCCAGGTCTTCTAATTTATTTTTTAAGTATTTACCTCTAATTTCAACATTTTCTAAAAAGCCGGGGCTTAGCAATTCCTCAAGCACAGCATTACCTACTGAGGTTGCAAGTGGATTGCCACCAAAAGTAGAACCGTGCATACCAACTGTCATATACTTAGCAGCCTTTTCAGTTGCAAGACAAACCCCTAGTGGAAAGCCTCCTCCTATTCCCTTTGCAAGAGCACATATATCAGGTTTCACTCCTATATGCTCGTATGCAAATAATTTTCCTGTTCTACCAGTACCACATTGTACGCAATCAAAAAATAGCAATATGTTATTTTCATCACACAACTTTCTTAGTTCTTTCATAAAGGCTTCATTCATTACTTTGATACCACCTTGCCCTTGTATTGGTTCTATTAATATAACGCCTATATCGTTGGAAATTGCTTTCTTTACGCTCTCAATATTGGGCTTAATGTTATCACACCAGTCAATGTAGGGATTTAGTAATTCAGAAAATTTCTGTTTATCGTTTGTAGCACAAGTTAAAAAAGTTCTCCCATGAAATGCACCATGAAATGTTAAAATTCTGTAACGGTTTTTATTGCCTTTTCCGTTTTGATAGGCCCTAGCAATCTTAAGCCCACACTCTACTGCCTCTGACCCAGAATTTGTGAAAAATACAGTGTCAGCGAAACTGTTGTTTATTAATCTTTCTGCAAAATTATTGGCAGCAGGTATAGTATAGGTATTTGATATGTGCCATAACTTTTCTCCTTGCAATTTAAGAGCGCTAATTAACCGCGAATTGGCGTGACCTAAGCTACTAACAGCTATTCCAGAATGAAAGTCTATGTAGCGCTTACCGTCAATATCATACAAGTAAATATCTTTGCCATAAGAAAAATTTATATTAATAGGAGAATAAACTGGCAAGATAGGAGAAATTGTCATAAAAATATGATATGCTAAATTTTAATTAATAACATAAAAGCCATTATCTCACAATGAGAAAGATATGTATAAACTAGGTAAATTGATACTTTCCACACTAAAGCAAAATAAATACACAAAAGTTATCGCATTATTTTCATCAATTTTTGTGATTCTATTTAGCGTGATATATTGTAATTACTCACTAAGGAATAATTTCTTTTTTTCTTACCATGATTCAAGTATAGGCTTGAAAAGTGTACTGGAAAATAGTATAATAAAAAAATACCATTATTTACTAATAGAAAAGCATCATATTAAATACAAGAACTTTGATTATATAAACCAACTGGTAAAACTACGTGCTGAGTTATTACAATCAGTTAGCGAAGTGAAGGATCTGAGCTTAATACTATATGATCAAAATAGCAGAATAATATTCAGTAACTTTAACACTCAAGATCATGATTATGAACAGTTACTTACAAATGATGAAATTGATAAACTGCTAAATAACCAAGAGATATTTTATACTGTAGGAAACACACTAATTTCTATTTTCCCTATATTCCATGAAAATAGCACTAAACCGTCATTTTTTTTGAAGATTATTAAAAACCATAATAACTCTTATGTTATGGTATATAGTCTGTTTTTAACGTTTGTAGGCTTATTATTAGTAATTTTAATATTAATCATGTTCTACTTACACTTTTCCAATACCCAAATGCTAGCCAAGCAGCATAAAACTAATATTGAATTACAGCAGATGAAAGAAGCATTGGAGCAAGAAAATGCAAATAAGCTAAAGTTTTTTGCAAGCGTTACACATGAGCTGCGTACACCTCTTAATGCTATTATTGGATTTGCAGAGTTGATCAAAAATGAGACTTTAGGTTCGATGGATAACTCTCAATACAAGGAGTATGCAGACGACATATATAATGCAGGAACACACTTACTTGCTTTAATTAATGATGTATTGGATTTTTCGAAAGCTGAATCAAGTAGTTTAACAGTAGAAAAAGTAAAGTTCAACCTGAACAAAATAATAGATTCGTGCTTAAATATGCTATTACCTAAATTAAAAGAAACCGGAATTAGTTTAAGAAAGGAGATACCTAATAAACAATTATTAGTTATCGCAGATCCCAAGAGGATGAAACAAGTTATAATAAATTTATTATCAAATTCAATCAAATTTACTCCCAAAGATGGTTTAATAAGAATGGTGATTAAAGAAAATATAGAAAAGAACTTGTTAACTATTGAGTTTCATGACAATGGAATAGGAATAATGCAGCAAGACATATACAAAGTTATGTCTGTTTTTGGCCAAGCAGACTCGGGATATAGAAACGAAGGTACGGGCATTGGATTACCACTTAGTAAGAAATTAGTAGAGTTAATGGGTGGGACTTTCGACATTAAAAGTGAAGAGAAACTTGGTACTACGATAACGTTAAACTTCTTTTATGAAGAACAAACATGTGAAGATTTGATTGATTTTTAACTAGAGTTCTTGAAAGCTCTGACTATAATATACTACTATAGTAAGTGTTATTAATGGAGTGAGTTATGGAATTAGCAGTAGGAAACAATTCACCTGATTTTAGCTTACCAACAGATTCTGGTGAAAATTTATCATTGAGTAATTTTTTTGATAAAAAAAATGTAGTGCTTTATTTTTATCCTAAAGACGATACTCCAGGTTGTACAATGGAGGCAAAAGGCTTTAGAGACAAAATAAATGACTTTTCTTCCCTTGATACAGTGATAATTGGTGTGTCAAGAGATAGTATTAAGTGCCATGCTAACTTCAAAGCAAAATATTCTCTACCATTTTATTTAGTGTCTGATGAGAATGCTGAAATATTGGAAAAATATGGTACTTGGGTAGAAAAAAGCATGTTTGGCAAAAAATATATGGGTATAGAACGCACTACTTTTTTAATAGATAAAAAAGGTAAAATAGTGAAGATCTGGAAAAACGTAAAAGTTAGTGGACATGTTGATGAGGTTCTAGAAGAAGTAAAAAGAATATAAAAAAGAAAAATTATTTAGGTTAATGGCTACCCATTGCTACATAAAAAGGTTGAAATTACATAATTTTCGTAACCATTCAAACTTTGAACTGGACTCAGATGATAGCTCGATTGTGATAACTGGCAAAAATGGTATTGGTAAAACTAATATACTTGAAGCAATCTCACTGCTTGCCAAAAGCAATGGGATGAAAAAAGCAAAAGCCAGTGAGATGCAAAATAAATTCAGTAATGAAGATTGGGCAGTGCACTATGATTTTTTTAATGGAGAGGATTTTAACTCAATTGGTATCGCAAAGAATTCTAATAAGAAACTAATACAAATTGATGGAAAAACGCAATCGAGTTATTCATCTCTATATAGAATATCCAATGTAATATGGTTGATTCCACAAATGGACTATATTCTTCTTAATTCTCCAAGTGACAGGTTAAAATTTTTAGACCGTATAGTTTCATTATTTGAGGAAAATTACACTTACTGCTACATGAGGTATAGGAAAGCTAAACACGAGCGAAGTAAACTGTTAAGGGAGAACATTTTGGACGAAAATTGGCTCTCTAGTCTTGAAAATATAATGGCTGTTAATGCAGTTAATATTTTGCATATGCGATTATCTGTTTTGAAAATATTACAAGACACAATTGATAACCATTCCGCTGAGTTTTTTCCGAAGGCAAGTTTCAGGTTCAACAGCCAGCTAACTTTGAACGATACTGCAGAATATTGCCAGAATCGTCTAAAGGGAAATAGAGAAAAAGACTCATTAACTGGTAGAGTAACTTTTGGTGTGCATAACGATAATTTTCAGGTTTTTTGCCAAAAAAGAGACGTACCAGTGAATCTGTGCTCTACTGGAGAACAAAAGTTATTACTGCTTTCTATTATTTTATCCAGTGTAAAAGCAAGGTGTATTCATCATAATAAGGCACCACTTCTTCTGCTTGATGATATAACGTCTCATCTGGATAAGCATTACAGAAAGGTGTTAATAGAAGAAATGTTAAGTATTCAATGTCAAGTCTGGGTAACTGATGTGGATAGAAATAATTTTGATAACTATATTGATTATTTCAAATTTATTGAGTTAATTGAATTATAGGTGAATAGACATACTGTAATTGCGATTAGACTTCTTGCATAACAAACTTTCGGCAACGCGTTGGAAGAAACGACTTGACAAACTCCGCCAATCCTCTTATCATGGAACTGAAGCTATTTATTTATCTTCGCAATCTGTGTAGCAGTTGTGTTAAAAGTCAATAAAAAAAATGAAAAATATCGAAAAATTTTCAATTTAGTGGATTTGTAAAAAATTAATATATTATAATCCTTAATTTAAATATTCTTAATCTAGTGTAGCTGTGGATAAGTACTTATAGTTTGTGTAAGCGTACTTATCCACAGCTACTGCTACGAGTTAGCTTAGATAGAAACTGACTGAGAGTTATACTCCTCAGTAAAAACCCTATCATCTCTGACCAAAGAGTTAGCAAGAATAAGCAGTTTTCTCATAGCAGCAGTGGAAGCAATTTTAAGAGAGTAGACCGGTAGAACTTCCTTACCAGTCCCTCACAGAACTGTGCATGAACCTCTCGACTCACACAGCTCCCATTATTTCAGTCTCTTAATCCCAATCCAGGTGTCCAGTGATAGAATATATTCGGGCTCCTTTCTTTCACTTTCGCTAAAAAGTTTCTTGCTAGTTGTGCACTACCTTGAAGCTTTCTATATTTCTTCCTGACCCATTTTACCAGGTGTAGCTCTACGTTTCTGAGTAGTTTATATACCTTAGATACATAAAACCTGCCATAATACTGACACCAGCCTCTGACTATTGGGTTTACCTTCTTCAATATTTCCTCCAAAGTTGTTGATGTTTGCCTGTGTATTCTCCATGACCTTATAACTTGACAGATCTTTTTCTTGGCTTTGTTACTAATTGCAGGTAGAAATGAGACAAAATAGGTTCCTATTCTGTTGTTTTTCGCTAGCCTAGGTCTAAATGTGTAACCTAGGAAGTCGAAGCTTTCTATTGGAGCTTTACCTTGTCTACTATCATCCTTGCAGTACACTATCTGTGTTTTGTTTGGATGCAGCTCCAACCTACATTGTGCCAATCTTTTCTCGATTGCTTTTCTCATAAGTTCCGCTTGCTTCTTAGTTTTGCTATGCACTATAAGGAGAGTAGACCGGCGGAACCTCCCCACCAGTCTCTCGCAGAACTGTACGGAAACCTCTCGGTTTATACAGCTCCCATTATTTAGCCTTTTGATCCTAACCCAAGTGTCCAATGATAGAAAATATTTGGAGACCTCTTTCTCACTTTTCCTAGAAATTGCTTTGCTAACCTTCCATGATCCCGAAGTTTCTTATATTTGGTCCTGACCCATCTTACGAGGTATCTTTCTATATTTCTGAGAGATGTATACATCTCCGATTTATAAAACCTGCCATAGTACTGAAACCAGCCTCTGACTATTGGATCTATTTTCTTCGATATTTCCTCTAATGTTGTCCACGTAATCCGATGTATTCTCCATGACTTTATGGTTTTCTTGATCTTCTTCTTGGCTTTGTTGCAAATTGCTGGTAGAAATGAGACGAAATAATTCCTCATCTTATTCTTTGCTATTCTAGGTCTAAAAGTATAGCCCAGAAAATCAAAGCTCTGTGTATGAAATTCTTCTCTCCTATCATCATCCTTACTGTACACAATCTGTGTCTTTTCAGGATGTAACTTCAATTTACACTTAGCCAATCTTTCTTCGATCATTACTTTCATAAATTCTGCCTGCTTACGAGTTTTACAGTGTACTATCGCATCATCTACGTACCTCTCAAATGGTATTGTGGGGTAGTTTTTCTTCATCCACATATCAAATGCATGATGCATAAATATGTTAGAAATGATTGGGCTTACAGAACCTCCTTGCGGAACTCCCTTATTCCTCACTTCCATAGTGCCATCTGCTAGCTGAATAGGGGATTTTATCCACCTTTCAACATACAGTATGATCCATTTGCAGTCTGTATGCTTCTTGATAGCTTGCAATGTCAATTCGTGGTCCAAATTGTCGAAAAATCCAGATATATCAAGATCTATCGTCCAATCGTACCTCCAGCATCTTTTGCGTGCTGTATCTACCGCATCCAGTGCTGATTTATTTGGTCTATAACCATATGAATCCTCGTGGAATTTTGGCTCTACTAGCGGCTCAAGATACATAGAAGCAGCCGTTTGCCCTATCCTGTCGAATACTGAAGGAACACATAAAGTTCTTTGTCCTCCTGTATCTTTCGGTATTGCAACAGCTTTTACTGGCTCTGGAAAATAACTTCCGGATGACATCCGATTCCATAATTTGTATAGATTATCCTTTAGATTTTCTTCAAACTTTGTTATCGAGACCTCATCTACACCTGCTGCACCTTTATTTTTCGATACTTGTTTATAAGCTCTCCAAATAAGTTGCTTCGGTATATCAAAAGACTTTGTTTTATTCATTAACTCCTCCCTTTCGGTTGATAAATAATTAAAACTAAATAACTTAACCCCTTCACTCCATTTCCATTACAGAAACTTCTTCGCTACTACGAGCTAATCCGCCCCTATTTTTCGCATCGGTACTAGACTTCTTTCAAAATTGGCAAACAAGGGAAAAGAAGTATAAAATCAGATATTTTAAGGTATGAGATATAAAGAAATAGAAAAGTTGGAAGGAAAGAAATTTAGGCGCTTAACAGGGGAAAAAAAGGGAACATTTAAGCGAATGGTGGAAATTTTGGATGAGGAGGATAAAAGAAAAAAAGCTAGAAGTGGAAGAAAAAGCAAACTTTGCGTAGAAGATAGGTTGCTTATGGCATTAGAATATATGAGGGAATATCGAACGTATTTCCACATTGGTCAAAGTTATGGCATGAGTGAAAGTAACTGTTTCAAAATAATAAGATGGGTAGAAGACACGCTAATAAAACATCCAGATTTTTCATTACCGGGAAAAAAAGAGCTATTAAAGGGTAATGTAGAATATGAAGTTTTGGTAATAGATGGAACTGAAACACTGACCTTACCCAGAAAAAGTAGAGAGGAAGTTAAGCCATTTTTATTATGAAAATGATGAATCAAATTTCTCAGGAATGCAATAATTAATAGTAGAATGTCTACGCTGTTTGTTATAAAAAATTTCTATGTACTCAAATATAGCAGTTCTAGTTTGCTGAGCAGAGTGTTGCGAAGTATCAATAAGAAGCTCCCGTTTGAGTGAGCTGAAAAAGCTTTCAACAACAGAGTTGTCATAACAACAGCCTGTGTGACTCATGCTGGAAATGATGTTTTTTGTGTTCAGCAAAAACTGATAATTTTTAGAGGTATATTGTGAACCTTGATCACTATGAAATAGCAGATCTTTGGCTGGTTTGCGCTTATCAACAGCCATCAATAAAGCATCTATAACTAATCGCTTAGTTATTGTACTACTCATTGACCAGCCAACTACCATACGTGAATATAGATCAATTATTGCTGCCAAATATAGCCATCCATCCTTAGTTTTTATGTATGTAATATCAGTTACCCATACTTTATTTGGCTGACTAGTAGTAAA
Source organism: Wolbachia endosymbiont of Cantharis cryptica (assembly GCF_964277405.1). Classification (GTDB taxonomy): domain Bacteria; phylum Pseudomonadota; class Alphaproteobacteria; order Rickettsiales; family Anaplasmataceae; genus Wolbachia. Next base: position 1,135,097 of record NZ_OZ195521.1, read on the forward strand.
GTTTTGGTCCAATATATTGGGAGTTATAACCCTATTGTCAGTCTGCTGTTTTTTGCTTTTGAATCTTCGCCTCAGTCTAGCTTGAATACCATTTTTTTGCATGATATCCTGCACTGTTTTGATGTTGCAATTTTTACCTAAAGCCTTTAGTTCAGCATGAATCTTAGGTGCCCCATATCTACAATTAGATGCTTGGTATATTTTTTGAATGTCTGCTAGAAGCTGCTCCCTTGTTAATTCTTTGCTGCTTTTCTTCTTACTAGTCCATTTGTAGTAGCCGCTAGCAGATACTTTCAAAATCCTGCATAACTCCTGTACTTTATAGTAGTTTCCATGCTTTTTGATAAATAAATATTTTACTCTTTGTGACTTGCAAAATATCCCAGGGCTTTTTTTTAAATGTCTCTTTCTCTAGTAACTCTTGTTAGTTCTTTCTTTAATTCAAACTTTTCTTTATCACATGGTGCCAACTTTCCCTTACCAGGAAATGCTTCTTCTATTGATCCTTTTTCGTTATATTTTTTTATCCAGTCACTTAGTGTACTGTTATCTATTCCTAAATCTTTAGCTATTTTGCTTGCTGACTGCCCCGTTTCCTTTACCAACTTTATTGCCTCTAATTTAAATTCCACTGTGTAATTTTTTCTGTTCTTTACCATAATAAGCCCTCATAATCATGTTTTATTTTACTTCAAAAATGGCTTAACTTCCTCTCTACTTTTTCTGGGTAAGGTCAGTTCAATGAGTATGAAGTACTTAAAGATGCTGGTAAAATTGGTGCTGAAGTTGCTAAGACTCTTGCCGAACAAGAACTCGAAAAGTACAGAGTTATACAGGACGAATTACATGAATCTGATTTTGATGAATTGATTAAAGCAAGTAAAGAAAGTGAGAAAATAACTGTCTAACATAAAAAATGGGCTACCGCAATGACATCCACTTTTTGCCTTGATTTCAGAGGGGTTCACTACCCTTTAGAGAGCCCTATATCTCTACTTTTTAAAATAGCCAGCGTCATTATCGATCTTTGGGCAGTTGTACATGGGAAAAATGTCAGAACAGAGTTTCCTGAGGTAATGGCTTCGATAAGTGAATGGCTTGGAAAAAAACACACTAATTACAAAGAGCAGAAAAGCATCAAATATCTAGAACAATTTTTGACTTGTAGTTGGAACTACTACGATGAAAACAATCAAGTTATTGTCATAGTTTACCGTTATGATCCTCCTGCAGGAAAAGAATATCGTCCCTTTGATGTTAAAACGTTGAATTATGCTGCACCAGAAATAAGGCCTCTGTACAATATTCCAGGCATTCTGAAGTCCGATAAAGTTATTCTGGTTGAAGGAGAAAAATGTGCAGAAGCGCTGATAGAACAAGGTATTACTGCAACAACAGCTATGTCAGGAGCAAACACACCAATTGATAAAACAGATTGGACTCCACTTAAAGGTAAGCATATTATCATTTGGCCAGATAATGATGAAGCAGGTAAGAAATACGCTAAAAATGCTGAAAAAAAGCTTTTAGAGATCGGAGTTGCATCACTTGTTACTCTCAAAATTCCACAAGATAAACCTGAGAAATGGGATGCTGCTGATTGTATTGAAGAAGGCATAAATACTCCAGAGTTCATTGAAAAAAATTTAAAGAGAGCAGAAAAACAGTCACTTAATATTCTAGACTGGAATATGAGTCGTTATTTAGGTCAAGCACCAATAAAAAGATTTCTTGTTGATGGTTTATTTCCCTTGGGTGTTACTTCAATAGTAGCTGCTATGGGGGATACAGGCAAAGGTATGCTTCTGCTTGACTTAGCACTTAAGGTTGCAAGTGATACAGATCAGATATGTGGTTTTGGTCCTCTTGTTACAGAGCATGGATCAGTGGTAATTTTTTTAGCAGAAGATGATGCAGGTGAGATACACCGTCGCTTAGAACGTCTTGATCCTAAATGTGAAAGATTAAAATATAAAGATAGGTTATTTATTGTGCCACTACCAAATGTAAGAGGGTCACTTACAATACTGAGAAATGTTCGTGGTAAAATTGTTGAGGTTTCACCTGAATTTGAGCTTATAATAAAACAACTTGATAAAATCAAGGATTTGAAATTAATTGTATTTGATCCTCTTGCTTCGTTCATTCATGCAGATATAAATGCTGATCCAGCCGTAGGAGATTACCTAATGTGTTTATTATCTGACCTTGCATGTAGTACCGGAGCTTCGATAATAACTGCTCATCATATGAGAAAACCAAAAGGAGAGAAACCTATATTAACTGCTGAACAAGCAAGAGATGCAATAAGGGGTACCTCTGCTCTTGTTAATGGTGTAAGATGCTCCTATGCTTTTTGGCCGGTAGAAGGTACAGCTAAGCCAGAGATCTTTAGGTCAATAGGGGAAATTCCAAGACAGAATGCTTTATTTCATGGAGCAGTTGTTAAGGCAAACGGTCTAGCTGACCGTACTATACGTACTTATCTAAGAAACGGAGAAACAGGTCTACTGGAAAACATAACAGAACAACTGAGAGTTAATAATGCTAGTGAAAAAGATCTTAAGATATATCTTATTGATGCAATTACACGTGCTGCTGTTGCAGGGCATCCATTTACTCACACAGGAAGCACAGGAATATATAAACAACGGCATAGACTACCTGAAATTTTTCACAGTATGGGAAGGGATAAACTAGAGCGTATGATACAGGAACTTTTACAAGTAAGGCAGTTAGTGAAAGGGATGTCTACAGGTTCAAAAGAAGATAAATGGCTTGACGTTATAACAGGACCATTTGCCTGTGGTGTAGGAAAGTTTACTCATGGAGCTGAAGATCTTAGTTGTAGATAAAACTTATGGATCTCTATCTTTATTTATAAATCCCCCATACAGGTTTGAAGTACTATAAAGACGGATTCTTAAATATACTGTCGATTTTCTTAATATATTATCAAATTATTCATCATTATATGATACAACTTACAGCATATTTATAGTAGGGTGTTAATTATGAAAGAGGCAAAGAAGAGTCCAGTAGTTAGATTAAAGGCCACAGCTAAAGAGTTCAGTTTTAGTAAATTAATAGCAGATCAAGCTAATAAATTAGCACATTCTGGTGAAACAATGTTCTTAGATTTTCAAAGGATGAATTTTATTATTAACGGAAAAAAAATAGATAAAAGTCTTATTATTGCGCTTAAGGAAGGAGCTAAACGCCGCAAAAGCGAACTTTTTAATAGTGATGATATATATAATGACGAAATATTTAATAAAAAAGGCACAAGAGAAATAGATACAGATGATGGCAAAGCTTTTTTTGCTTCAATACTTAAAGATATTGAGAAAGAGCTTGTAAGTGATGCATTGGGTGAGCTGTGGAAGAATCACTGCGAAAATCCCAAAACTGCTGATCATCAAAAGACTGATTCATATAAGAAAGAATTTGAAGAATTTTACAATGCTGGCCAAAGGCATATCCATCTATTACCCACAGAGAAAGATGAAAACAAGGATTACCGTTCCTTTGCAAAAGAAGTTTTCAGGAAAATGTTTATATACGCTGGGGCAGAAGTTCCAAGTGATGCTATTTTAGAAGAGCTAGTCACCAATTGTAATCAAGCAGGGTATGAGGCTGCTCCATTTATACAAACCCAACTTGCACTTGGACAGTCGTTCATAGTAGAAAGTCCTCAAAAAGTAATAAATATTGATTGTTCTAGTCAAAATAATGTGAGAATTAGATCTGATATGAGGCTACCGATACTCTCTGTCAAAAATCAAGTTATGCATGGGGATAAGATATGTAATCTGCCCAGTTCATTAGAATTTACAATTGAATCTCACGATGGTGAAGGCTTTGTAACATACGAAGATGGTAAATTGTCATTTATTATTTCTGAAGAGTTAAAAAATTATAAAGATAATGGCAAGAGCTTGTTTGATATTATTAAAGAATATTTTGAGACATTCTGTGCAAAATTAGGATTTAACTTTGAGACAACAATACAAATAGAGCATGACTTAGGTCCGTCACTAAAAGTATTAGATGATACAATATCAACCACAGGATCGAATGCAAATGAAAAGTTTATCAATCTTTTAAGCGAAAACCTCAGAGAGAGGTTATTGGGGTCAGGAGTTGCTCTAGAAGATGTTAATGATTTTGTTACAATCAAAGTGTCTACAGTTATGGATCTATTGAGTGATTATGCTAAACTGGAAGATAATAAAGAAAACAGAGAGTTATTAATAAGTGAAGTAGCAGATAATTTAGGGCTTTCCACTCAAGATAAAACAGCATCAGAAGTATTGATGGAATTAGGATCTTTACCTTCTTTGATAAGAGGTCAGGTTAATCATAATCAAGTGCAGTTTGTTGTAAATATTTTTACCAATTTAATTATTGAAGGGAAAAGCGAAATATACGAAAAAAAAGGTGCGATTAATGCAATTGATGCAATTCATCAGAAGATAGATTAGGCAAGTGTTAAGCAAGAAGCAACCAACAAACAAGATATAAAAAATGATAAATGGACAGATAAAATAAAAAAACAGAGATTATCTGCGGAATCACATGAACATTTACTTTTTTAAAGATACTGGTATACTCTTTAAAATATTTTAGAGTTTACCCTATTTTTCTCCATTCAATCTACATCTACTATTACCCATAGATAGAGATGCGGTCATTAAAATTTCACTGCTTCAGAAGCTTAAGGTTATTAAATTAAAAATTGTCAATCAACACCACATCATATACACAGCTATTGAAATGAAAAATTCTTTCATTTCAATCAAATTTTAGAGTTAAGAATTAGGATCTCTATTACAAGTCAACTAGAAATCAAATGATTGAATTACATTCCTAATTCCTAGGTTCCTAAATTAGTAATTAGGAATCAGGAAGCTAAACTCCGCATGAAACCCAGCTTTTTGACCTACGTTCCTAAAAGCGTTCCTAACAGCTATGTGTCTAAAGTCAGCCAGTTAGGCGGATTCTACGTTCCTGAAATTATTATATATATATATATAATAGTAATAATAATAGTAATGATAATAAAATATAAAATAATAGTAAAATACAAAAATAATAAAGTACAATAACTTAAACGACTAAGAAAGAGAGAAGTCCAGAAAGGCCACTACAAAATCTTATTAAGATATTTATATTTAATGAAAACTACAATTAGTGCGTTTTTAAAGCGATTCTACGATCTTAGGGTACAATTATACTACCCTCACCCAGAGAACGCATGTAGACCCCTTAAAAACTCGAATAAAAGGCATTTCTAATGATTCCATTGGTGCAAATAAACTTATATGTGAGTTTAACGTCATTTTTGTAAAGAAAAAATTTGTATGAAGGTCTTAATTTAGAAAACTCATTTTGTCTCTCTAAAAGTAAAGCAAAAATGAATTTCCGCACTTACCCAATTTCCATCGTTTCCAGAGAATTTACCAAGTTTTAGAAATGAGAGTATATTGTGGCTAAACTATTGAAATTCAGTAACTTTTAGCTGCTTAATGCAAGAAACATTACGTTTCCATTTTTAAAAAATTTAGTCAATTTGGTAACGCTCAAACCCGCCACAGTGGCTGCTTTCCACTTTCCGAAAATGTATATATATTATATATACATATAATAAAAAGAACAATTAAATATGGATTATAAAAATACAATAACTAATACTAATTCCCGCTACACAAGTAACGTATAGACAATAATGGAAAAAAAGTCATACTGAAATAAGTGAAATAGTTGAGGTTTAAGTGGCATTAAAATCAAAATTACTGGATGAAAAAGTGAGCAAAAATAATGCTGAAGAAAGTAAGAAATAACGCATATGTTGCAAAAAAACTAAATGCTGTAATTGCAGCAAGAAAGCACAGTATGTAGCAAAGATATGTTGCATTTCAAGGAAGGCACTGACTGCATGATCTAAAGTTTGGAAGAGAAGAAAAATTCTCCTCAACGCCGTAGAAAAACTATATTGAATCAAAGTCAACGTGAACAAATTGAGATATGGATACAACTAACATTACTATTAAAGAAGTGAAAATAAGAATCCAGGAAAAATTTGATTTAGCAAGTCTACAGTACACCGTAATATGCAAAGAATAGACTTCTTTCAAAATTGATAAAAGACAAAGAATTAGTATAAAATCGTATATTTAAAATGTATGAGATATGAACAAATAGAGAAACTGGAGGGAGAGAAATTTAGGCGCTTAACAGGGATAAAGCAGATAACTTTCAATAAGATGGTGGAAATTTTAGATGAAGAAGATAGACGAAAAAAAGCAAAGAGTGGGCGTAAAAGCAAGCTTTGTATAGAAGATAGGTTACTTATGGCATTAGAATATATGAGAGAATACCGAACATATTTTCATATAAGCCAAAGTTATGGAAAGTACAACTTATAAAATAATAAGGTGGATTGAAGGTACGTTGGTAAAACATCCAGATTCTGCATTGCCAGGGCGAAAAGAGCTCTTAAAAAGTGAGATGGAGTATGAAGTTTTGGTGATTGATGCCACGGAAACACCAATCGAACGTCCAAAAAAAAGCAAAAACACTTTTATTCAGGAAAAAACACACTCTAAAAACGTAGTTAATAACGGGAAAAGAAAGTAAAAAAATTATTTGCACATCTTTTTCGAACGGTAGAAGACATGCTTTTTAAGGAGTCAAAGGTGCGGATATTAGCAGATCCTAGCCGATGCAGGTTACAGAGGGATGCAAAAAATTCATGCAAATGTTGCATTGCCGCACAGAAAAACGAAAAAGAATCCAATAACGAAAGAAAAAAAGGAAGAAAATCAGGAGCTTGCGAGCCAAAGAGTGGTGGTTGAAAATGTGATTGGTTTACTCAAAAGGTTTAAAATTATTGCAGATCGTTATTGAAATAGACGTAAACGTTTTGGTTTAAGGTTCAATTTAATTGCTGGAATTTACAATTTTGAGCTTCCTAAGTGAATTTTGAAAGAAGTCTAATGAAGTTCTCGTATATCACACCAAGACCAGTGCATAATGCGCAAGATAAAAGTAAACAAGAAGAGTTTAAAAAAAAATCTCAATGAAACTATTGCCATCTATCCTGAAAAAGAGCTATTTTTCTTCGATGAATCGCGGTTTGGCACACATTCAAAGATTGGACACGAAAAAAGGCATTAGGACACAGGTTAAAGTAAAATTAGGTAGGCAAAATTTTTATCTCTATAGTGCACTAGAAATGGAGAGAGTTCTAGCTCAAACGTCAATACTGATTGTATTCCTTGAGCAGATGTCGCAATATTTAGGAACAAGAGAGACTTTTCTTATCATGGATTGCGCTAGTTGGAAAAAATTTAAAGGTACCTAAAAATATCGACATTAGACTTCTTTCAAAATTCACGTAAGGAGCTCAAAATTGTGGATAGCAGCAATCAAATTAAATCTTAAACCAAAACGTTTTCGTCGGTTTCTATATCTATCGGAAATGATTTTAAACCTTTTTAATAAGCCAATTACGTTTTCAACAATTGCCCTTTGGCTCATAAGTGTTCTGTTCTCTTTTTTTTGTTCTTTGCTTAACGGATTCTTTTTCGTTTTCCTGTGAGGTAATACAACATTTTTATGTATTTTTTGCATTCCTCTGTAGCCGGCATCAGCTAAGATTTTAGTTTCCGGCAATATTGCTACCTTTGATTCCCTAAATATCCGAAAATCGTGTTTCCTACCTTTCGAGAAAGATGTACATATTACTTTTTTACTCTTCTTCTCTGCTACTACTTGCGTTTTTATAGTATGCCTTTTTTTCTTTCCAGAGTAGAAGCATTTTTGCTTTTTTTTGGCCTCTCTACTGGTGTTTCAGTTCCATCTATTACCAAAACTTCATATTCTACATTACCCTTTAATAGCTCTTTTTTTCCCGGTAATGAAAAATCTGGATGTTTTATTAGCGTGTCTTCTACCCATCTTATTATTTTGAAACAGTTACTTTCACTCATGCCATAACTTTGACCAATGTGGAAATACGTTCGATATTCCCTCATATATTCTAATGCCATAAGCAACCTATCTTCTACGCAAAGTTTGCTTTTTCTTCCACTTCTAGCTTTTTTTCTTTTATCCTCCTCATCCAAAATTTCCACCATTCGCTTAAATGTTCCCTTTTTTTCCCCTGTTAAGCGCCTAAATTTCTTTCCTTCCAACTTTTCTATTTCTTTATATCTCATACCTTAAAATATCTGATTTTATACTTCTTTTCCCTTGTTTGCCAATTTTGAAAGAAGTCTATTGGAAGTTAAAGCCAATATGAATATTTGTGAGCAACAGGGTTATACACCTCTACATCTTGCTGTTCAAAAGGATTATTTTTATATAGCTCAGCTGTTAATAGAAAAAGGGGCAGACCTGAGCATTAGGTGCAATGACGGCTACACTGCTATAGATATGTTTATCAGCAAGGCTCATAATGAAAAAAACATCAAAGAAAATTATAAAAAGTTTTGTAGATTTTTGTTGCTTTACCTGAAAGAGCTACATGGTAAATACAAAGCCTTTTGTATACTTTCAACCCTAGTTTTAAGCTCAACAATTTTAGGATTACCATTCATTTTTAAGCCTATAATCAAATATAGAGAAAGAAGTAAAACGTATAAAAAAACTAAGGCTATGCTGGAAAACTTACTCTACATTTAAGTAGGGCATATCAATCTGGGTTTTTAAGCTGTGCTAACACACTGCGACCATTTACGGCGTCAAGGTTTTTAACCTGGCTAGCTAATATCAAAGAGTTATTTTTCAGATATTTCTTCATAAGGCGTGCAAGCCTTTTTGGATTACTCAAATAACTCCACTCTGCTTGTAAAACTTTTATGTCACTTTGCACTAAATTAAATTCACGTTTTATTTGTATTAGCTCTTTGTTTAGTGACTGAACATGTAATTTTACCTTAAATAGCCCTACAATACTAAAAAAAAACACAACTATTGAGATGATACAGAAAATTCTCACGATAACCTCTGTATAGCTCTTAGTTTTGCTGAACGCGCACGTGGGTTTTCATTTACTTCTTCTGCGCTTGCTTTGATCACTTTTTTATTCAGAAGGGAGAATGTCTTACAATCAGTAGATCTTGGCTCACATAAATCTTTAAAAAAAGTTTTGACTATACGATCTTCCAAAGAATGAAAGGTGATAACAATTAGTTTGCCATTCTGATTTAAAGTTTCAGATGCAGCTTTAATGCCCTTTTCGAGTTCTCCCAGTTCATCGTTTACCCATATTCTGATTGCCTGAAATGTTCTGGTTGCAGGGTCAATTTTACTTTTCCCACGGAACACCACAGAACGTACAATGTTCGCAAGTTCAAAAGTAGTTCTAATAGTTTTTTTCTTTCGTGCGTTTACTATCGCTCTTGCAATTTTGCGAGAATGACGCTCGCCTCCGTAGTTATATATAGTATTTGCAATTTCTTCTTCGCGTAAAGCGTTAACAAACGTTGAAGCGTTTATATGAGAAGAGTTATCCATGCTCATGTCAAGCGGACCATCATGTAAAAATGAAAATCCTCTATCCCCGTTATCAAGCTGCATAGATGAAACTCCTATGTCAAACACAACTCCATCCACACCTTCAATAGACTTATTGCATAACAATTGATCAGTGGCTCTATTTGGTGTCATTCCAGTGTCAGCTACTTGGATAACAGGTTGTTCTATAGGAGGTTCAATACTATTATCGTTTAATATGTTTTTTATATCGCTAAATTTTTGAATAAATAACTTTATTCTACCGGGATATTTAACACTTAAATCATCATAAAATTTAATAACCGTTTCATCTCTATCAATTGCATACACTTTGCAATCAGCTGACTCCAATATTGCTTTGCTATATCCCCCAGCTCCAAATGTGGCATCCACATACATACCACCATTTTGTGGTGACAGCTGTGATAGCATCTCTTTTAACAAAACTGGAGTATGTGTCATAGCGCTCTATCGAAAGATTTCATATATGCAGATAAGAATAGCTTTTTTGCTGGAACATGGTATTTCATAGGAGTACATGGGCAATAATATGAAAATATTGAATATAGTCAATGATATAAAAATATTAAGATTTAATGAGATATTATTATTAATATAATATTCACACAATGTTCAGGTTTTCTTACCATATTAAAAAACAATACATATCGCTATAACATCAAATAAACTGTAGAAGATTATGCAGCAAATAACAAAAGTAATACTCTCGAGTTTAATTTGTAACACTTTACTGTGGTATGACCACATGCTTTTTGGCCACTTAATAAACATAATTGGCGGTGTGTTTTTTCCATCGGATGATCAATTGATCAGTAACCTTACCCAAAGTAAACCAAGTATAGTTGCAGTAAGCAGAGTTAAAAAAATCTAATTATAAGGCGGGAAGTGCCAATTCTTAGGTGATAATGTAAATATTTCAGCACCATCTTTTGTTACTCCAATCGTATGCTCAAATTGAGCAGAAAGTGAAAGATCTCGTGTTGTTACTGTCCAACCGTCAAGCCTACTGAGCAGAGTTTCATGTTTTCCAGCGTTAATCATTGGTTCTATTGTAAAAAACATACCTTCCTTTAAGACAAGATTTTCATCTTGATCATAGAAATGTACTACATTTGGCGGAGCATGAAAGACTTTTCCTATACCATGTCCGCAATAGTTACGTACGATAGAATATCCAAAATCTCCAATATATTTTTCTATAGCAAGCCCTATTTCATTTAATTTATTACCAGGCTTAACTTGTTTTATTGCTTCCATCAATGCACCATAAGTAGCGTCACACAAGCGTTTTGCTTTTATTGATGGTTTGCCAGCCCAAAACATGCGGCTTGTGTCACCATGCCAGCCATTTAAAATTACCGTGACATCGATATTTAAAATGTCTCCATCCTTAAGCGGCTTATCATCAGGAACGCCATGACACACAACAGCGTTTTTTGAGGTGCAAATCGACTTGAGGTATCCCTTGTAGTTCAGTGGTGCTGGAATTGCACCTGCTTTGATTATAAAATCATGACATAGATCATTTAACTCATTAGTTGTCACTCCTACATTTACGTGTGGTGCAATGAAATCAAGCGTCTCAGCAGCAAGTTTGCCAGCTTCGCGCATAAATTCAAAATCTTCTTGTGAGTGTATGGTTATGTTCATACTTTTTACACCTTGTTGATACATATTATACTTTATGCAAAACCAGCAGCTTTGCTTTTCATATTGTCAAAGTAAGTCCTATAGGCCCTAGTGTCAAGCATATAACTGTAAGAAATTGCAATATACTTCTTGCACAACAAACTTTTGGCAACACGTTGGAAAAACGACTTGACAAGCTTCGCCAGCCCCCTTCATCATGGTACTGATATGTATGGTCCCAGAGTGTGATGGTAAGGATTTAGTATAAATAATTCAGGAGCACTGTAAACATATAAATTCAAAAGGTGTAAGACCATTGAGAGTTTTAAGTCTTTTAGCGTAATTGTAGGCCATAACAAAGTCATAAAGATGCTCTTTGAGTTGTTGATGTGACCGGTAGTTTAACAGTAGCATTTTTTAAAGTCTTGTTCATACGTTCAACTTGCCCAAGGGTGGCTAACTTTTGTCAAACGATGTTCTATGTTATTTTCTTCACAAACTCTATCAAATATGTGTTGGAAAGCATATTTATGGCGCTTCTAATTATATACCGTTGTCTGTCAAAACTGTATGTATTTTATACGGTAAAATTCTAATCAAATTACGTAAAAACTCAGCAGCTATAGGTTTTGCAGCACTTTCATGCAACTCAACATAGGTAAATTTGATCTATTGCTACAAACAAATATAACTTTCCTTCTTCTGTTCTGACTTCTGCAATATCAATATGCTATAGGATATTGTTTGAATTTCTTTTTTGGTTTAACTTCACCATCAACATCATTTGCACAATCGTGAAGATTTCTTGCTCCCCTCATCCTCACACCTCACTATTAAATCTTTGCTATATTTATTATTCTAGTAAAAATCATAATAATCCATTAAGTTATGTTTCAGACTTATGAACTACTTACAATTAGCCATGGTGTCACTAGACCTCTTGCATAACCTAAAAAAAGGCAAAAGAAGCCCCGTGGTGCGAGTTTTGACCCTATAATACTTTAAACTGGCGCTGTAATAATGTGCTGACGCTTAATATAAGCGCGATTTGGCTGAATGTAGAAAAAATTTAAAAGACATGCAGCCGCCATAATTTTATGTAATCCGCCAAAAAATACCCTGAGTTTTTTACTGAATTTTGTCATTGAGCCTGCAGGTCAAAAACAAGTTTTGAGTCAGAAATACCCTTAATGCCATAATAAGGGCGCTGGTGGAGTTTGTCAAGCGGTTTTTGCATTCAATTTAAAATTAAAAAAGCTCAAAGGTAAAGGAGTTAATATCCTAAAAATTATAGAGTGTAGTCTCAGTGGAAACCGTAGATAGTTATCACAAAAACCCTATATCACCGGTCATAAATACGTTATCTGACCACTCGATTAATAACTTACCTCCTGGTGAATTAACTAAGGCTTGTCGAACAATCAAATATCCACGAAGTACGGATGCAATAAGTGCTGCACAAGCTGCACTACCGCATGAAGCAGTAATACCTGTACCTCTTTCCCAAACTCTTAAGCTTATTTCTCCGGATTTTTCAATTTGTGCAACGCTGACATTGGCTTTCTTGGGCAATAATGTATGATTTTCTAACTTTGGCCCTAAACTTTGCAATGGTATTTCACTTATGTTATCAACAAAAAAAACTATATGAGGATTACCAATATTTACTGCAACTGGATCTTTTAGCATTTCAAGCTCTATAGGTAAGCACAGAGTATCACATTGAGCAGACAAGGGAATTTCATTCCATTTAAGCAATGGTTTACCCATATTGACTTTTATGGATTTGTCACCCGCTTTAAAACACTCTAAAATGCGCTTATTTATTAGCTCGATAGTGGCGTATTTAGTACTTTTTTCTGACATTATTAAATATCCAACACAACGTGCTGCATTTCCGCACATTTCGACTTCGCTGCCGTCAGCATTATAAATGCGCATAAAGCAATCAGCGGCGCTAGAGTTGGTTATTACTATGACTTGATCGCAACCGTTTTTGTTAGCAATGTCTCTAGAGTTCCAGTCCAAATTATTTGTTGAGCGTGAGTCTATGATAACAAAGTTGTTACCAGTGCCGTGCATTTTGATAAAATTTTCAGAGCTTTGGCCACTCATCATAAAAAAATATTTCCTCTATTGGCTTTCTTTTCTTCTCCTTGATTTCAGTACCCTCTTCTTCGTAACCAACCGCTATTACTGACATTACATTAAAATCGTCAGGTATATTGAATCTTTCTATTATCTTATTTCTATCAAAGCCACCCATCTGATGAGCCATTAAATTCATAGATGCAGCTTGTAACATAAGTCCATAACTTGCTGCACCAACATCATAATTAGCCCAGAAATTTTCACCTTTATCAGGTTGACGGAAATTTTTAGCACTTAAAGATAAAATTAATATTTGTGCGTCTTTTGCCCACTTTTGATTAGGTTCAGTAAGACAGCTAAATAATTTTTCCCATGAACTCAGGTTACTTTTTTTATTACATATAACATACCTCCAAGGTTCATCACCAAAACATGAAGGAGATAACCTTGTAGCTTCTATTAGCACATTTATCTCCTCCTGACATACTGCTTTCTTGGAGTCATATGAACGCCCACTATGTCTTGTTTTCATTAACTCTAATAAATCTTTTTTGCTTATCATTTTTTATAATGTAAAAAGCCTTGTTGTAGCACAACAACACAATATGGGCAAGATTTATATTGCAAAACCTCTTACACATATATTAATATGTAATAAGTTATTTTACTGGAGAAGTATGTTCATAACGCAATCAAGCAGCAAATCAACATTAATTGAAATATTGTCTTGCATTTTACTTTTATTCTTGATGGCTCAAATAAGAATACCGTTGCAGCCTGTGCCTATCACATTGCAAAGTTTAGGAGTAATGCTTATTGGGCTTAAATTTAGTCGTAAAACAGCATTTTATTCTGTGCTTACATATATATCACTTGGTGCAGCAGGATTTCCCGTTCTTGCAAATTTTTCTAGTGGTTATCACATTTTGCTCGGGCCAACAGGTGGGTATTTAATTGGCTTTTTAGCTGCTGTTATAGTAATGGGTGAAGTAAATGAATTATTAAACTCTAAATACAGATCACTTGTGTGTAATTCTTTAAGTTGTCTGGCTGGTACAGTTACAATCTTTGTCTGTGGTGTTAGTTGGCTTGCTATTTACGTAGGTCTAGAACAAGCAATAATGGTTGGTGTTTTACCGTTTATCCTTCCTGGTTTAGTAAAAATTTTTCTACTTGTAGCTGTTTTACAATATTTGAAAAAATGATAAAATTTCGTCCTCATCATTTCATGTGCACTCTTGCGTTTCGAGGATATGGGTATTCTCAAGATTTTGTAGAAAGTTATAAAAAGATAGCAGATAAAGTCATTAGTGATCCCAATACTCAAATCAAAGTAGTTGGTAATCTCGATAGTATTTGCAGTGCTTGCCCAAACCAGACTAAACAAGGTGAATGCACCACACAAGCTAAAGTTTTAGAGCTAGATAGAAGGCATATGGAAATTTTAGGAATAAAAATTGGAGAGACTTTAACCTGGAGTGAGGTGGTAGAAAAGATTAGAGAGAAAATGTCTATAGAGAAATTCGATTACGCATGCCAGGGGTGCAACTGGCAGCCATATGGAATGTGCAAAAGTGCCCTTTTGAGCTGCCACCTTCACCTAATGCGTTAACGAAAACGTTTAGGTAAATTGAAGCATTTTCGGATAGTGCTAAGGAAAATTGCAGTCTGCTTGCTTCATATGTAAACTTTTTGTGTTACCTCCTGTCATTCAAGTAGCCAACTGGCATAAAAATCACTTGACAAACTCCGCCAGCCCCCTTAGAACCTGTTTAAAATCTCGAAAGGATAAGGTAAAATAGGGGTAGATTAAGAATGAGGTATATCTATGCGAAAAAGTTATCCAAGTGATATAAGTCGAGAGCAATTTGAAAAAATCAAACCAATTCTGGAGAGTAGCAGGAGGAAAACAAAACCAAGAAAACTTGATTTATATGATGTATTTTGTACAGTATTATACGTCCTAAAAAGTGGTTGCCAGTGGAGGATGTTGCCAAAAGATTTTCCAAGGTGGGAGAGCATATATTATTATTTTCAAATGTGGAATAAAAAGGATGGAGAAGAACCAAGTTTGTTGGAATTAGTCTTAAAAAAAATTAGTTGGAGAGGTCCGTATCAACAATGGTCGGAAAGAGAAAACCAGTTTCTGCATAATTGATGCTCAAAGCGTTAAAAACGCAGATACTGCTGAAAGAAAGGGTTATGATGCAGGTAAAAAGATTTCAGGTATAAAGCGTCATATCGCAGTTGATACACAGGGCTTGCCACATGCAATTCATATAACAACGGCAGAAGCAACTGATCGTAGCAGTGCTGTAAAAATGGTGGGAAATGCTAAAGAAAACCTCTCTGAAGTCAAAAATATACTCGTTGATGCTGGCTATACAGGAGAAAATTTTGCAACACAAATAAAAGTAACTATTGGTGCAGCTGTTGAGGTAATAAAACGAAGCGAATTACATACCTTTGCTGTATTGCCAAAAAGATGGGTTGTTGAGCGGTCTTTTGCTTGGTTGGAAAAATGCAGGCGATTGTGGAAAAACTGTGAGCGAAAACTCAATACTAGCCTACAAATGGTCGTTCTTTCCTTCGTTTCTCTCTTATTGCGAAGATTTTAAACAGGTTCTAATAATTTTAGCTCAACTCCTATGATTGTTGTCCAATAAAAAATTCAAATATGGTACTTGGTTGAAAGCATGATCAGTCTCATAATTTAAGTACCTCTCATAGAATTATCATTTTCTTGAGCTGAGAAACATAATTTTTTGCTGTACTAATTTTATCACCATATAATATTACACGATCAATATGACTAACTACTCTAAATGAGATGGAAAGATGAAGGCATTATTGTAGCTGCTAAAAAGTACGGTGATAAAAATCTAATCCTTTCTCTATTTACGAAAAATCATGGAAAGCGCAGGGGATTAACTAGGCTAACAAACAATAGCAATTATAAATTTCAAATAAGCAATCTATTACATGCAGAATGGAGTGCTAAGCTACCTGAAAATCTAGGATTTTTTAAGTGTGAATTAATTGAATCTCCATCTTATCATTTCTTTCAAGACAGGTTAAAAAGCATCACTATTGTTTCTTTCTCTTCTATTTTGGAAAAAGTGCTTCCAGAGAGTGAACCTTATGCCGTACTGTATGATAATTTTCGATATTTCATTGATGTAATTAAGCTCAACAACGAATCTTGGCAAGGCCATTACCTTAACTTAGAGCTTTTGCTTCTTACACAATTGGGGTTTAAGTTAGACCTATCTAAATGCGCTGTAACAGGCATTAAGGAAAATTTACAATTTATTTCTCCAAAAACTGGTAGAGCGGTGTCAAAAAAAGCAGGAGATTACTATGCGGATAAACTACTACCTTTTCCACAAATGTTGTACGATGTATATAACAATAACCTACAAAACAGCTACTCATATCAAGAATTTCAGTTAGGGCTACAAGTCACAGGATATTTCTTAAATAAGTATCTATTTTCGCAGTTGAACATGAAGTTTCCAGAATCAAGAAACCTCATGGTATCCATTCAGCAGTGTGGCTAAAAGGCACGTTACACAACTGTATAAACATAAGCCTCCAAGAAGCAAGTGGCATCCAAGCCATAAAAACGGGGCTAAAAATCACTTGACAAACTCCGCCAGCCCTCTTATCATGGAAGTGAAGCTATTGTATTTGCTTTCGCCAATCTGCAGATTAAAAGGTAAGGATTACTTAAGGTATCGGCGTCTTATGTTCAATTTTTTGCAGTACATAGGTACTGTATGTCTTTACAAAACTTCATCTACATCTAGGTTTTTACCTAAATAAGCTGAACGCGCTTATAAAGCGTTACAAGACATCAAAAAATGCCAATACTCGACAGAGATAGTAAAGGACTAGCTAACTCGGGTTTTCTTTGTCTTTTTTTCTGCTTGGTAAACTTCTTAAACACTTGCAGCGTAGGTTAGTTGCGATTAAAAGCGGCTGAATCTCGCTTGTCAGGCGTTTAAAACATAAAAAACGCCAGTACTTTAAAGCGGAAAATAATCACAGGGTTCCTTTTGCCTTTTTTCCCATTTAGCAAATTTCTTAAATATTTTCTTAAATTTTATAGCTAAACGACAACCGTCATCCCGCTGCTTGTTAGCGCCGCGGCGGTATGACGTAGGGGTTCCAGCGCGTGACTAGATGCAGCCACTTGGTTAAAATTAAGTCTTCTGGATTCCAGACTGGCATGACACCATTTGTTGTGCGAATTACCTTCAAAAATATACGCTTCAACCACATTCACTTAAATCATGGACAAAATAAACTTTTTTAAATTCATCAAGCTATAGCTAACCCAAGAAAGGTTTCCCTACGTCATACTGACCTTACCCAGAAAAAGTAGAGAGGAAGTTAAGCCATTTTTGAAGTAAAATAAAACATGATTATGAGGGCTTATTATGGTAAAGAACAGAAAAAATTACACAGTGGAATTTAAATTAGAGGCAATAAAGTTGGTAAAGGAAACGGGGCAGTCAGCAAGCAAAATAGCTAAAGATTTAGGAATAGATAACAGTACACTAAGTGACTGGATAAAAAAATATAACGAAAAAGGATCAATAGAAGAAGCATTTCCTGGTAAGGGAAAGTTGGCACCATGTGATAAAGAAAAGTTTGAATTAAAGAAAGAACTAACAAGAGTTACTAGAGAAAGAGACATTTAAAAAAAAGCCCTGGGATATTTTGCAAGTCACAAAGAGTAAAATATTTATTTATCAAAAAGCATGGAAACTACTATAAAGTACAGGAGTTATGCAGGATTTTGAAAGTATCTGCTAGCGGCTACTACAAATGGACTAGTAAGAAGAAAAGCAGCAAAGAATTAACAAGGGAGCAGCTTCTAGCAGACATTCAAAAAATATACCAAGCATCTAATTGTAGATATGGGGCACCTAAGATTCATGCTGAACTAAAGGCTTTAGGTAAAAATTGCAACATCAAAACAGTGCAGGATATCATGCAAAAAAATGGTATTCAAGCTAGACTGAGGCGAAGATTCAAAAGCAAAAAACAGCAGACTGACAATAGGGTTATAACTCCCAATATATTGGACCAAAACTTTACTACTAGTCAGCCAAATAAAGTATGGGTAACTGATATTACATACATAAAAACTAAGGATGGATGGCTATATTTGGCAGCAATAATTGATCTATATTCACGTATGGTAGTTGGCTGGTCAATGAGTAGTACAATAACTAAGCGATTAGTTATAGATGCTTTATTGATGGCTGTTGATAAGCGCAAACCAGCCAAAGATCTGCTATTTCATAGTGATCAAGGTTCACAATATACCTCTAAAAATTATCAGTTTTTGCTGAACACAAAAAACATCATTTCCAGCATGAGTCACACAGGCTGTTGTTATGACAACTCTGTTGTTGAAAGCTTTTTCAGCTCACTCAAACGGGAGCTTCTTATTGATACTTCGCAACACTCTGCTCAGCAAACTAGAACTGCTATATTTGAGTACATAGAAATTTTTTATAACAAACAGCGTAGACATTCTACTATTAATTATTGCATTCCTGAGAAATTTGATTCATCATTTTCATAATAAAAATGGCTTAACTTCCTCTCTACTTTTTCTGGGTAAGGTCAAAATTAATGATAATGTAATCGTAGCTAAAGTTTATGGTTCGGGTCAATCATATAGAGTTGAAGTTATACTAAGAGAATTCAATGCTTCAGAGAAACATGCCATTCATCAAATTATAAAAACTTCACCAGCTATATTATCTCGAGTAATAAACAGACGGTTACCGAGCAGCTTACTTGATAAACTCAATGATTCTGGCATTAAGTTGTTTCCCTCAAAATGGAAAGAAATAAAAACAATCAGCTTGTTTGATAAACTCAATAATTTTTACACTAAATTGTTTTCTTTAAAATGGAGAGAAGTAAGAACGATCAATTTGCTTGATAAGCTTGGTATGAAATTGTTTACTTCAGAGCGGAAAGAAATAAATGCAAGATGCAATTGTCCTGATTGGGCTGTACCTTGTAAGCATATTGCTGCTGTAATTTATCTTATTGCTAAAGAGATTGATAGAAATCCTTTATTGGCTTTTAATATTCGTAATTGTAAATTACTAGCGTTCATCGATGATTTTTGGGATGGAAAATTAGGAGATGTTCAAAAAATCTTAACGCTTGATGATGTATTTAAACCATGCGATCAAGCAACTTCCAATCAAGTAATTTTAGATAACATTGACTTATCAACTATTCCTGAACTTGCTAATTGTGTTTGCAGTATTTTGACGAATAATCCGCTTTTTTTTGAGAAAAACTTTCGCCATACCTTGCAAACAGCTTATAAGCATTGGCAAAGATATCCCACAGGAAATCAGTCTTTTACAGAAGAACTGTTTATTGAGAAATGGGTGCACATCGAACATTGGCAAACATTTCGACTATTTATTGATGATCGTTATCAGCTGATTCAGGTAAACAATGGTATAAGTAAGTTATTTGCAACCGATAAAAATTTACCAAAAAATGTAGCACAATTTTTAAATGACATTCCTAATTCGTTACTTCATAAGCTTAATCCTGAACTGCGCTTTATGCATATGATTTCACAGTTTGCACGTACACTCATGAAAAAGTCAGCACTAATACCGCAAGTACTACAGAATAAAAGAGAAGAAATTATAATTAGGTGGATTCCGGCGTTGTTTAATGAGTCAGTTAAGGAAATTCATAGCAAGATGTCATCTATTTGTCCGCCTCTATTGATTAAATATCAAGAAATCGCTATGGAACCAGAGGAACAAGTAAATGTTGCTATCTCTCTCATTCTTTTAGGATATATAACAGACAATTTTCCTGTATCACTTGATGAATATAAATATGTGAACATCTTTAGACTGTTTTTCACTGGCAAGTATCAAAAGTTTCATGGACTAATCGACAAAGAAAAATCGCAAATAATTAATGTCTGGTTGTCACACCTTTACTTAGCAGGTAAACCATACAAATTTCATTTAATTATACGGGATCATTACGACAGATTTGAACTTGACGTACAGATATCTCTGGACGGTACAGAATCACCGATGAAATTAGATAAGGCACTTCCCAATCAAAATAAAGAATTAAGACTGAGTATTTTATCTGACCTTGCATTTTTGCTTGAGCATATACCAGAATTAGAAAAATCAATCAACAGTAATCGTACATTATTTCTATACTTAGATCATTTCTCATCAGTGTTTACAGACACTTTGCCGATATTAAGAACGATTGGCATTGTAGCTGTTTTACCAGAGTCCTTGCAAAAAGTCTTCAAACCGCAATTAAGTCTTAACTTGTCTACTAAAGATGAAATAAAAGAAGATGATGATGATAATCACGAAATCTTCATGATGTTTGAGGACATATTAAAGTTTGATTGGAGAGTAGCAATAGATGATAAGAAGTTTAGTGTTTCAGAGTTTAAGAGGCTACTAAAAAACTCTCGTAAACTCGTGCGTATTATGGATCAGTATGTACTTCTAGATAACAAACAAGTAGAAGGTTTACTAAAGAAACTTGATAAGCTACCTAATTCTCTCAATCGAGCAGAACTCATGCAAGCTGTTTTAACAGGTGAGTTGGATGAAACTAAAGTAGCATTTGATCAGCAGCTTACAAACTTATTTAATAAACTTAATACTTACACACCTGTTACTACACCAAATAATCTAATAGCACAACTGCGCCCATATCAAGAACGCGGATTTAGCTGGCTTGTACAGAACATAGAAAGTGGGTTTGGTAGCATAATTGCTGATGATATGGGTCTTGGTAAGACTATACAAGTTATTGCAGCCATTTTATATTGTAAAAATACAGGACTTTTAAATCGGGATAGGGTTTTGATAGTAGCTCCAACGAGCATATTAAGTGATTGGCAACGAGAAATGGAACGTTTTGCACCAGAGTTAAAGCTTTTCGTCTATCACGGACAAAATCGAGAATTAGCAAGTGATTATGATGTGGCTCTAACATCTTATGGTATTGCACGTAGCGATAAGAGAGAACTTGACAAAGTCGGATGGTTTTTGCTCGTAATTGATGAAGCACAAAATATTAAGAACCGTGACGCTGACCAAACCAGAGCAATTAAAGCTATAAAAGCAAAATGTAGAATAGCTATGAGTGGTACACCTGTTGAGAATAGACTGCTAGAATATTGGAGTATTTTTGATTTTACCAATAGATCTTACCTAGGTAGTGCTACCCAGTTTAAGACCAACTTTGCAATACCAATTGAGAAAGAGAGAGATAAATCTTGCCTAGAAAGGTTCATGAAAATAACTAGCCCTTTTATGTTACGTAGACTTAAGAGCGATAAAAGCATTATTCAGGATTTACCAGATAAAATTGAGAATAATTGTTATTGTTTTCTCACTCCAGAGCAAACGGCTCTTTACCAAGAAGTTGTTGATGCGAATATGGGAAAAATAGAAAAAAGCGAAGGAATTGAACGTAAGGGACATATCTTTAAACTTATTAATGCTTTAAAACAAATTTGTAACCATCCATCACAGTTTGGCAAGAAAGAGAGTGCGAGTATTGAACAATCCGGTAAAATGCAGATGCTAGAGGAAATATTGACTGGAATTAGTGATCTTGCAGAAAAATCATTAATATTTACTCAATATACTGAAATGGGTGAGATTATATCTAAGTTACTTGAAGAAAGATTTAAATCAGCAGTGCCATTTTTACATGGAGGACTTTCTCGAAAAGCACGTGATACAATAGTTAATGATTTTCAAAACTCATTCCAATCCAATATTCTTAGAACCTGTTTAAAATCTTCGCAATAAGAGAGAAACGAAGGAAAGAACGACCATTTGTAGGCTAGTATTGAGTTTTCGCTCACAGTTTTTCCACAATCGCCTGCATTTTTCCAACCAAGCAAAAGACCGCTCAACAACCCATCTTTTTGGCAATACAGCAAAGGTATGTAATTCGCTTCGTTTTATTACCTCAACAGCTGCACCAATAGTTACTTTTATTTGTGTTGCAAAATTTTCTCCTGTATAGCCAGCATCAACGAGTATATTTTTGACTTCAGAGAGGTTTTCTTTAGCATTTCCCACCATTTTTACAGCACTGCTACGATCAGTTGCTTCTGCCGTTGTTATATGAATTGCATGTGGCAAGCCCTGTGTATCAACTGCGATATGACGCTTTATACCTGAAATCTTTTTACCTGCATCATAACCCTTTCTTTCAGCAGTATCTGCGTTTTTAACGCTTTGAGCATCAATTATGCAGAAACTGGTTTTCTCTTTCCGACCATTGTTGATACGGACCTCTCCAACTAATTTTTTTTAAGACTAATTCCAACAAACTTGGTTCTTCTCCATCCTTTTTATTCCACATTTGAAAATAATAATATATGCTCTCCCACCTTGGAAAATCTTTTG
The DNA here is from genome assembly GCF_964277405.1 of Wolbachia endosymbiont of Cantharis cryptica. GTDB lineage: Bacteria > Pseudomonadota > Alphaproteobacteria > Rickettsiales > Anaplasmataceae > Wolbachia. The sequence goes on from NZ_OZ195521.1 coordinate 1,157,827, forward strand.
GCAACATCCTCCACTGGCAACCACTTTTTAGGACGTATAATACTGTACAAAATACATCATATAAATCAAGTTTTCTTGGTTTTGTTTTCCTCCTGCTACTCTCCAGAATTGGTTTGATTTTTTCAAATTGCTCTCGACTTATATCACTTGGATAACTTTTTCGCATAGATATACCTCATTCTTAATCTACCCCTATTTTACCTTATCCTTTCGAGATTTTAAACAGGTTCTTATAGTGTCTTTAAAAGCTGGAGGAACAGGGCTTAATTTAACAGCAGCAAACCATGTAATACATTACGATTTATGGTGGAATCCAGCAGTGGAAGCACAAGCAACAGATCGGGCCTATCGTATCGGGCAAGAACGTAATGTCATGGTATACAGACTGCTTTCAACAGGTACTTTTGAAGAGCGTATTGATGAGATGATTCAAAGTAAGAAGGAATTAGCAAACCTTACTATAAGTAGTGGTGAGAGTTGGATTACAGAATTTAACAATGATCAATTAAGAGATTTAGTTAATATAAAAAATGCTGTATAAAACGCTAACTTGTAAGTTAAAAATGTGATATAAAAATAATATCAATAGACTTCTTGCACAACTACCTGTCATTCCAGTAGCTCAAAACGGGGCTAAAAATCACTTGACAAACTCCGCCAGTCCTCTTATCATGGAAGTGAAGCTATTGTATTTGCTTTCGCCAATCTGCAGATTAAAAGGTAAGGATTACTTAAGGTATCGGCGTCTTATGTTCAATTTTTTGCAGTACATAGGTACTGTATGTCTTTACAAAACTTCATCTACATCTAGGTTTATACCTAAATAAGCTGAACGCGCTTACAAAGCGTTACAAGACATCAAAAAATGCCAATACTCGACAGAGATAGTAAAGGACTAGCTAACTCGGGTTTTCTTTGTCTTTTTTTCTGCTTGGTAAACTTCTTAAACACTTGCAGCGTAGGTTAGTAGCGATTAAAAGCGGCTGAATCTCGCTTGTCAGGCGTTTAAAACATAAAAAACGCCAGTACTTTAAAGCGGACAATAACCCCAGGGTTCCTTTTGCCTTTTTTTTAGGTTAGTAAGTTTCTTAAATACTTTCTTAAATTTTATAGCTAAACAACAACCATCAGAATGATGGTTGTTAGCGCCGCGGCGGTATGACATTGCCGGTAAACCCAAGTACTTTGCGCAGCTACACGGACAATAGGCTACACAACGCAAGGCACAAGCTGGCATAGAACCTCCTGTATTTTGCTGCCACAGTACCACTAAACAGCAGGAGACTCTGTACGAACGCCAAAAAATGCTTTTACTTTTCCCAAAAAAGTAGATGGCTCTGTAGGAGCAGGAATCTCTATATCATCTATCACAGTACTTATTGCTTCTTTTATATCATCGTTTGTAATTAATTCTTTTAATTTATGTTTTATAGGGCCTCTTCCAACATCTTGGCCATACCTATTGTAATAATCCACATATAATTCATTAAAGACAGATTGTTTTGCTTCTTCTATCAGTTTACTGATGTTGCTTTTTATTTGAGGATCCATATCACCATCAGAATAAAAATTATCAAAATTGTCCTTTAAAATTGTAATTTTTTTATTGTTACAGCTTCTAAGGAATTTTTCTGTAATGCTTGGCATTCTCTCGTACACTTGAGCGTTTACCTCAACTGTAAAGTTATTTTTAGCTTCAAGACAACTAAGTGAATAAATAATACGATTAAACATTCCAAGATGACATGCATCATTTCCTTCTTTTAAACGCATCAGTAACATGCACTTTAGAAAATCTGTATCTAACTTTTGATCCTTAGCTGCAGTCAAAACTAAATTTGCAGCTTGTGTGAGAGTAAGGCTAGTTTTTGATTCTCTATAAGCTGCTCCATTGGAACCATTAAAGTTAAGATAAAGTTTTAATTGCTCTTTTTGTTGAGTTGTAAACTCATCTGAATTATTTATGTAGTCTTCAAACTCTTTATTGAGTACATTTGGTTGAGCTTCAAATTTCTGTTTTAACTCTTGAGCGCATTGGAGAATACTGTGTTCAAAACTACTCGTGTGAACGCTCTGACTACTAGTGCCCACATCACTTACATTAAACAAAAAGCTAAATTGCTTAACATTTAAACCCAAAGGTGAGAAGAGCTTTACTAATGGATATTTTATTAACTCAAGGAGTGCTACTGGGACTAGCAGTGCATAATTTAACAATAATAAACCAGTATTAAGTACAAGAAACCCACGTAGAGCTGAGACCTTTGATGCAAGGTACAAAAATGGAAGCTGTAGACAATATATCAAGTGTATATTGAAGAACAAGATTTTGTCCTTTAATTTTATTGTTGGATCCTTATAAACCTCAAACAACATGTTATTACTATCAACGTTGTCGTTTTTAAAGGAATTATAGTTATTTACGATTTTTTCCTGCAAAGGAAAGAGCATTTTATCTAGGCAAATAAATGCGGTAATAACGATAAAGCTTGTAGCCAAAAATGCTAGTGCAGGGCTAGAAGTGCTTATAGATAAATAGGTATAAAGACCACCAATTAAGTTCTTATAAGAACGAACTAGAGTCGGGTTAAGGATATAGTTAACAAGAAGATTTAAGTAGTAGTAAGTAATAAGTAAAAATGAAATAAAACCACAAATAACTAGAAACGTTTTTAATCTCTGATTCATAAGCCTCTTATAATGATCTATGAATGTACTCTATATTCAGACATAAATTGAAAAAAATGCAAGTTTTTATGTTAAAAGATTCATTAGACTTCTTTCAAAATTGGCAAACAAGGGAAAAGAAGTATAAAATCAGATATTTTAAGGTATGAGATATAAAGAAATAGAAAAGTTGGAAGGAAAGAAATTTAGGCGCTTAACAGGGGAAAAAAAGGGAACATTTAAGCGAATGGTGGAAATTTTGGATGAGGAGGATAAAAGAAAAAAAGCTAGAAGTGGAAGAAAAAGCAAACTTTGCGTAGAAGATAGGTTGCTTATGGCATTAGAATATATGAGGGAATATCGAACGTATTTCCACATTGGTCAAAGTTATGGCATGAGTGAAAGTAACTGTTTCAAAATAATAAGATGGGTAGAAGACACGCTAATAAAACATCCAGATTTTTCATTACCGGGAAAAAAAGAGCTATTAAAGGGTAATGTAGAATATGAAGTTTTGGTAATAGATGGAACTGAAACACCAGTAGAGAGGCCAAAAAAAAGCAAAAATGCTTCTACTCTGGAAAGAAAAAAAGGCATACTATAAAAACGCAAGTAGTAGCAGAGAAGAAGAGTAAAAAAGTAATATGTACATCTTTCTCGAAAGGTAGGAAACACGATTTTCGGATATTTAGGGAATCAAAGGTAGCAATATTGCCGGAAACTAAAATCTTAGCTGATGCCGGCTACAGAGGAATGCAAAAAATACATAAAAATGTTGTATTACCTCACAGGAAAACGAAAAAGAATCCGTTAAGCAAAGAACAAAAAAAAGAGAACAGAACACTTATGAGCCAAAGGGCAATTGTTGAAAACGTAATTGGCTTATTAAAAAGGTTTAAAATCATTTCCGATAGATATAGAAACCGACGAAAACGTTTTGGTTTAAGATTTAATTTGATTGCTGCTATCCACAATTTTGAGCTCCTTACGTGAATTTTGAAAGAAGTCTTTTCTTTATGCCTAGAAGGACCAGGTCCCGTGATACCTTCTGCACTCCCCGAGCCGTCTATTCTTCGCTTTTTACGTTGTGGCTCATGTTCAGAGGATGGTCCTGGCACATCTACAAATCTTCGGTTCAAGCTTTGATAAAATTCATTCACTTCTTGTTCTTGTATTATGCTAGAAGGAACAAGATTTTCCCACATCCAATTAAGCGTTCCCCTGTCATTGGAATTTGCTATGGCTTCAAGACATTTTTTCCATTCCTCAATGGAAATTTGCTGAATGAAATGCGAGTTACTTACTAATACCAATTCCCATTACACGGCGAACAGATGGACAATGATGGAAGAAAAGCCATAATGGAGTAAGTAAAATAGTTGAGGTATAAATGGCATTAAGATCAAAATTATTGGATGAAAAAGTAGTAGAACCAGCAAAAGAAATGCTGAAGAAAGTAAGGAACAACGCATATGTTTCAAAAAAACTAAATGCTGTAATTGCGGCAAAAAAGCATAGTATAACGGCTGTAGCAAAAATATATTGCATTTCAAGAAGCGCACTAACTTCGTGGATAAAACTCTTAAAATTTGGCAGAGAAGAAAAACTGTTTGCTCCTCCACAACGCCGTAAAAAAACTAAATTAAATTAGGCTCAACTACAGCAAGTTGAAGCATGGATAGAAGAAAATCCTAATATTACCATTAAAGAAATGAGAATAAGAATCCAGGAAAAGTTCGGATTAAATATCAGCAAATCTACAGTACACCGCCATATGCAAAAGATGAAATTTTCATATATTACACCAAGACCAGTACACAACGTACAAGATAAAAGTAAACAAGAGGAATTCAAAAAAAAATCTCAATGAAGTTATTGGCAAGTATCCAGAAAAAGAGCTATTTTTCTTTGATGAATCAAGGTTTGGCACACATTCGAAAGTTGGGCATGGATGGTTTAAAAAAGGCACTAGGACTCGGGTTAAAATAAAATTAGGTAGGCATAATTTTTATCTCTACAGTGCAGTTAATCCTAAAAATGGAGAGAGTTTTAGCTTATTTGCACCAAATGTTAACACTGATTGCATGAATGTATTTCTTGAGCAAATGTCGCAATATCTAGGGACAAGAGAAGCTGTTCTTGTTATGGACTGTGCTAGTTGGAAAAAATCTAAAGGTAGCTAAAAATATTGAGATTATATACCTACCTCCATATTCACCTGACTGTTGAGAGGCTTTGGTTATACATAAAACAGAACATTTTGCGCAATAAAATATACGATACAATTGCTCTGCTTGAGGGTGCTTTGTGCAAATTTATTACTTCTCTTACCAGCTCCACAATTAAACAACTCTGCAATGTCTCCTATTTGACTGACCAACAATGAGAATTGGTATTAGTAAGCATATTAAAGAAGATATTGGTTTTTAAAGTAAGAGGAATAATCTTTGCTCATGCGTCTAAAATTGGAGAGCCAAGCAAAAGTTCGTTCAACGTTTAGGAATAACCTGGAATCCTGTAACATCAACCACTTTTTTTGGTCCTGTCTCCAATAAACAGCGGTTTTGCTTTGTATCCTTGATCAGCAAAAAACCTCTGTAACCTTGGAGCTTTTTCTTTAGCTCGAATAAAAAGGTCTAGAGCACCATCACTATCTTGAATGCTTGCACTGTGTACTTCAGCAGTAATTACAAGACCTACAGTATCCACAGTGATATGGCGCTTTCTACCCTTTATTTTCTTGCCAGCTCTGGATCCCCTTTTTGAGTCGTTTTCACCGATTAATTATTCCTACTGACGGTGTTTCATTTTTGCCAACTATTTTTCTTACCTCTTTTACTATAGCTAAAGTGACTTAGGTTTACCGACAACCGTTACTCGTTAGCGCCGCGGCGGTGTTAGCTATAGGCCAAGATCACAATGTTCGTATAGCTGCAACCCTTGAGATACTGTTTCTCATCCACTGCAGGTATTGCACGGTGCTGTCGACTTGATCATCGTGGCGAATTTCTGGGAACATCAAAATCTCATGCTCAAAATCATTGAGCCATATTGCTTGGTGCGGCAAAACAACCCTACCAGACTCTATAATTGGAGCAATCTGATGAAATCGAGTGAGCTTACCATCATGTGGCACTATTTCAATAATGGGTAGATGACTGTTTGCCTTCAGCTCTTGTGCTAATTGCTGACCACTTGTTTTGGCTTCGATCAAAATTGCGTGTGGTGCCCATCTTGCAGCTAGTGACAGAACTTGTTCTTTAAGTTTCGGGTACTCAAGTTTTGCACGGTATACATCAAGTAAATAGAATTTATTATCTATTTTTGCCCAGGTAGTGCAGACGCTAAAGTTGCTCATGTCGCTTGTTGAAACCGCAGTATCCCAACTTTGTGTTGCACATGAGAGATTATCAGGAAAATTTCTATAGCGCTTCAGCCACTCTCGTTTCACTTGAAAGCGGCAGAGGGTTTTGTTGATATTGCGCAGCAAAAGCATAATTTCCAAGTTCAACCTTCATCATCTCAACTTCTTCTTTTCCTCCATCTAGGTGATATAGCAACTGACCTTCTTTTCTTAAGTATAGTATTTTTGCAGGTAATGCTGTTTTATTGCTGGTGTACTCATTTATAGTTGACCGAGCTATTCGGGTGACAGGAACAGGAGGCGCTGGCTTTTTGATTGAATAAGTAATCTCTTTATTTTCAGCTATTATTGGTAAACAAATATGATGCCATATATTTTTTGGTTTGGAGAGAAGATGCTCAGTTAAATCTTCCTGATGCAGCCTGTGCATCACAAGAACGATGACTCCTTTTTTTCTATCATTGAGCCTGGTTACTAGAGTCTGGTCAAACCAGTTTGTAGCACGCTTTCTACTCAAAGCTTGAGCGGGACGATGATCACCTTCGCCTGTCTCCAACTGATGTTGCAATTCTGTATCCTCTCTGCACTGTTTGAAATTTATATTTGGTATTCTGATCTTTGGATCTCTGGAAATAGCCCTCTGTACCAACTAGACTGCATTATACACCTTGTATCGAGCGAGTGCTTTTCACTGAGCAGCCGATTGCAACTATTATTCTTGCAGTTGGCCAGTATCCACGCGGGCCACGCAACACTAGCGCACAGGGATTTCATTGAGCGCGGAGGCATATTGAATATTATTCGCCTCACTTCACCGGCACTTGCCGCTTCTAGCCTGTCTGCTATGACTTTTATATACTGATAATTGTTATACTTATACCCCGGTATCACCGTTTGAAAGCATAGTTCGATGAATTCTAAAAAGTTGATTTTGTTCATGATTTAAGTGAATGTGGTTAAAGCGTATACTTTTGAAGGTAATTCACACAACAAATGGTATCATGCTGAGACTGTACGAACATTGTGATTTGAGTCCACGATAGGGCAGTGCCCAGACACTGCCCTTCGTTGTCATTCCAGCGCGTGACGCTGGAATCCAGTTTTCATTGTTCAGCCACTTGGTGTACTCATTTAAAGTTAAGTTTTCTGGATCCAAGACTGGGATGATATCTCTTTTGCTAATCTTAAGAAATTTACTAAATAGAAAAAAAGGCAAAAGAAGCCCTAGTCACTGTCTATTTTCTGTATTGGCGTTTTTTAAGTCTTAAACGCTGCAATTTAGCGACTTTTAAACTGCAACAGACCCTTAGCTTAAATGCTAAGAAATTTACTAAGCAGAAAAAAGGCAAAAGAAATCCCGTGTTAGATAGTGCTTACTCTCTAATCCTGCAAATTGGCATACTATACTGTCTTAAACGCTTTATAAGCGTGTTTCAGCTTGAAAACCTAGAAATGTTGTGAAGACATACGGTGCACATAGTGCAAAAAATTAAAAATAAGACGCCAACTACGTTATACTCCTTCGTTTAATCTGCACAGATGAAGATAACTGAATACCTTCAGTACCATAATAATAGGACTGGCGGAGTTTGTCAAGAAATTTCTTCCAACGCGCTGCCAAAAGTTTGTTATGTGGTTATGTAAGAGGTCTATTACTTACCTCATATTTCATCAATCCCATATTATACCTTTATCATTTATTTTAGAAAATACTATAGCTTAAATGTTGATAGTATAGAAATAACAGAGCCAGTACATAAATTATAAAAACTTATGTTCCTTACCTTGCAAAAGATTCTGAATATTTTTGTAGTGCTTTAAAAAAATTAATACTGTCACAATTAATAGTTCAAAAAATAAGTCCTTTTGAAAAAAGAAAGATGCTAATACAGCTGCTGTGGTAGAAGTCAAAGAAGCAAGGGAAGAATATCTAAAGACCAGTAATATTATTATCCAGACAGATATGAACACTAATGATATAGGCATGTTAAACGCTACTAGCACTCCCAAAGTTGTTGCAACTCCCTTTCCTCCACTAAATTTTAGCCATACAGGAAACATATGTCCTAAAACTGCTAAAATTGCAGATATGTATATACAAAGATTGTCATCGAAAAATTGTTGTGCTATATAAACTGCAATAAACCCTTTAAAGGAATCCAATAACAAGGCCAGAGCAGCAAGACGTTTATTCCCTGTTCTTGCAACGTTTGTAGCACCAATATTTCCTGAACCTATTTCTCTTAAGTTTATCCCTTTTATTCTTGTAATGATTAAGCTAAACGGTATTGAACCTAATATGTAGGATAATATAAGAACTACATATCTCTCCATTATAGCAAAAACCTAGCTAATTTTATTATTTCTCAGCCTATTTAGGTAACACTGAACTTCATCATTAATCTGATTGCTAAACAGTATAAGCGCTGTCATGTTGATGAGAGCTAAACAAGAGAATAAAGTTCCACCGATATTGGCAATAGCCATTATATCTTTAGAAAGACCAGAGAAAAACGCCACAATTATTACCGCTATGCGGTATATCACTATACTTTTTGCACCAAACAAATATAACCATCCCATTTCACAACAATATACAAATGAAATTACCGAAGAAAATGCAAACAAAGGTGCAGCTATGGTTAAAAGTATAGGAAACCAGGAAGAAACTGTTTCAAATGCTTTTTGAGTGATTAATATTCCCTCACCAACACCGGTTTGGTATGCACCTGTTATTACTATTGTTATTCCTGTTAAACAACAAATTAACATTGTATCAAAGCATGGTTCTATCATAGCAACTAGTCCAGTTCTTACTGGTTCTTCATCTTTAGTTGCTGCATGAGTAATTGAAGCAGAACCAACACCTGCTTCGCTGGCAAAGATCGCCCTTTGAATCCCAGCAACAAATGCTCCTACCACTCCTCCACCAACAGCATTGAAATCTATCATACTGGAAAATATTATTTTAAATGCATTGCCAAAGTTGTGAATATTAAACGCAATGATCACAACACAACTAAAAATATATATGAGTGACATAACAGGTACTAATGCGGAAGATACTATAGCTATCCTTCTAATTCCGCCAATAATTACCAGAGCCAGCAATGCAGAAATTATGGAAGAAAGAAACCAAGGATGACTATCCACCCAATTTGAATAGCCAGATAATATTGAAATCATTTGGTTGGTTTGAAACGCTACACTTCCACCAAGACCTGATAACACAAAAAACACTGCATATATTGCAGCTAACACAATACCAAGTTTTTTAAATCCAAATTCCTCCAGCCCATTCCTTATATATTGAAAGGGACCACTAAACAACTGCTCTTGACCTTCTGTTCTGTGTCTAAATGCTAAAGTCACTTCAGCAAATTTTGCTGACATACCAAAAAAGCCTGTAATCATCATCCAAGGCACCGCTCCTGGTCCTCCCATTGAAATTGCAATTGCAACACCAGCAACAGTTCCAAGACCTACCGTACTTGAAAGCGCAGTTGCAAATGCCTGAAAATGCGTAATGTGACCATCGTGATGGTCTGTGTCATATTTTCCACATAAAATAGCGAACGCATGCTTAAACATCCTTATGTTGAGAAATTTAAAACGCAATGTTAGGAATACATAACCAAAAGCTAGCAGGAGGATTATAAATGGCACATAAAAGACCTTGAAAAACAATACTTCATTCATGAAGTTATTTATTCCATTTAACACAGCATCATAACTTTCGTGAAAACCTGAAGCAGCGTACACATCATTAAACAATAGGCAAAATAACACCATACAAAGCAATCTATAAATCATGTTTAATATCCTTTAGAATTGTAATAAGAATCTATTGTATTCAAGACTTCTCTTCTCAGTAGATATATTGCAACAGCATTTGGAATCATAAGGCACATAAACAAACTGTCGCCTAGATAAGATATAAATTCTATATTCTTTGACATACAACTAATATACACTGAAATCACTATAAAAATTTGGAACAATATCAGTACTTTTTTGTTACCAAATAAGTACAACAGGGCAACTTCACAGTAGTAACAATAAGCTATTATTGTGGAAAATGCAAAGGAAAACATTATTAGCGGAAGAACTAACTTGCTGAACAAAGGCAAAGCTGTTGAAAATGCCGAGCTAACCAATGTAATATCACCCACGTTGTTAGTGTTATACATACCAGTGATAATGATTACAACACCAGTCAAAAATGAGACTAATATTGTGTCTATAAGTGGTGCGATCATTGCAACGCTTCCAACTTTAATTGGGTCTTCCTCTTTCACAGCTGAATGTGCTATAGCTGCTGTTCCGGTACCTGCTTCGTTAGCAAACACTGATCTTCTCACTCCTGCTATTAATCCGCTCAATACTCCACCTCCTATAGCTGATCTGTTAAAGATATCTTGGAATATTATAGATAAAGCATTCAACAAATTACTTCCGTTTATACAGATCAAATATATACACATGCCTATATATAGCATTATCATAATCGGCGCTAAGGCTGTTGTCACAAAAGCAATACGTTTTATCCCTCCAAGTATTACAATTAAGACAAGTAGAGATATAATAATAGATATATTATATTCAAATAGGTTATTTGATAGTGCTGCTATCTGATTCGCTTGAAATGGTATGCCGCCAAAGATCATTGCAATAATCAGCATAATCGCATAAGTGAATGCAAGGAATCTGCCAGTTTTTGCAAATCCAATCTTTGCAAGCCCGTACTTCATGTAATAAAAAGCCCCGCCAGTTGTATTTTCAGAGCGATAAGTAAATGCAAGCACCACTTCGGCAAACTTTATCGACATACCAAGTATTCCGGTAACTATCATCCAAAAAATTGCACTTGGTCCACCTATTGTTACAGCAATTGCAACCCCTGATATTGTTCCAAGACCAACTGTTCCTGAAACTACTGTTGCAAACGCTTGGATATGAGTAATTATACCGTTGTTGTTATGATTACATTTTAGGTTGAATAGTGTTTGTATTCCATATTTGAATAATCTAAAGTTAGCAAATTTAAACTGAGCCGTACAAAAAATCCCAGTTGCAACTACCCAAATAATTATGAATGGAATGTGGAATATTTTTATGTATAGCAATGAGTTTAATAGTTCACTTATCTTCAAAATCATGTTGCCTTCTATGTTTCACTACAATTTTGTTTTACCTAGCTAACGAGTTTTATATGAAAAATATATATAAAATCCGATGCTTAGTGGAATAGTAAATATGTACACTACACCTAAAATTGGTAGTGTTATCCAGGGTTTGCTTATAAAAAATATGATCAATATTCCAAAAAACGACACAAATATATAGGATAGGCTTTTGGGAATATAAATATATTTTGCAGAGAAAGTTGGAATGTGACTTATTGAAAAAAATGAAATAATCAGAAAGTAACAAGCCGTATTCCTTATGTTAAAAAATTGCTCTATAAGGAGTAGATATTCACTTTCATGAGATTGAAAAGTAATAATTATTGGCAACAAAGAAAGTAAAGCACATACTGGAGCTGGAACACCAGAAAAGAAAATTTTTTCCCAGCATAATTGTTCTGAGTGTAGCGAAACATTAAATCTTGCAAGTCTTATCGAGATGCAGATTACATATATCATTATCAATATCCATCCTATGACTTTAATTTCTTTTAGCTTCCAAAAATATAAAAGAAATGCAGGCGCTGCACCAAAATTTAGAAAATCTGCAAAAGAATCAAGCTGGGCTCCAAAATCGCTAGTTGATTTTAGAATTCTAGCTATTCTGCCATCCATTCCATCTATAATTGCTGCAATGACGATAAAAATTACTGCAAACTCCCACTGTTCATTAAATGTAAATTTAAGTGAAGTAAGACCAGAGCATAAACCCAATAAAGTTATAAAATTCGGGAACAATTTAGCAACAGGCAGAAATCTACTGTTACTGCCGTTGTTGTTCATATAATATCAAAAGTAAGCTTCTCTTGAACATTTTCCTTATTCAAGTTTGCTATAATTGTTTCACCACCAACAACAGTTTGCCCTTCTGAGACTCTTATTTCTATATCAGCAGGAACATAAATATTCACTCTACTGCCAAATCTTATAATTCCAAACCTTTCACCTGCTTTTATATTCTGAGATACTCTTAAATTACAAACGATACGACGTGCAATTAACCCAGCTATTTGCTCTACAATAATCTCTTTCTCTTTTTCATACTCGATCACAACAACCTGCTTTTCATTTTCATTGCTAGACCTATTGCTCATTGCAGATACAAACTTGCCTTTTTTATAGTGCATTTCTTTTACTGTACCAGATATTGGTGCACGATTCACATGCACGTCCAAAACACTCAAGAATATACTAACAAGTGTGAACTTCTTCTCTCCTTCGTTTTCTGCTGATAAAGGGTAATTAACTTCTTCAATTTTTGAAATCACACCATCGGCAGGACTTAGTATAAGATCCTTATTGTCCGGCACAACCCTTGCTGGATCACGAAAGAAATAAGTGCACAATAATGTGGGAAATAAGCATGTAACACCAAACCCCCAAGATATAGAGAATGCTACACACGTTACTATAAAAGAAATTACTATAAACGAATAACCTTCCCTGTTTATATTAGGCAAACTAAAACACATAATCTTATTAATAACAACCTATTATTAACAACTTATCATCTATCACTTCTCATGAAAAGCTTTTTTTAACTGCTTCAATAGACCTCTTGCATAACAAACTTTTGGCAGCACGTTGGAAAAACTTACTTGACAAACTCCGCCATTCATCTTATCATGGAAGTGAAGCTATTGTATTTGCTTTCGCCAATCTGCAGATTAAAAGGTAAGGATTACTTAAGGTATCGGCGTCTTATGTTCAATTTTTTGCAGTACATAGGTACTGTATGTCTTTACAAAACTTCATCTACATCTAGGTTTATACCTAAATAAGCTGAACGCGCTTACAAAGCGTTACAAGACATCAAAAAATGCCAATACTCGACAGAGATAGTAAAGGACTAGCTAGCTCGGGTTTTCTTTGTCTTTTTTTCTGCTTGGTAAACTTCTTAAACACTTGCAGCGCAGGTTAGTTGCGATTAAAAGTAGCTGAATCTCGCTTGTCAGGCGTTTAAAACATAAAAAACGCCAGTACTTTAAAGCGGACAATAATCACAGGGCTCCTTTTGCCTTTTTTCCCACTTAGTAAATTTCTTAAATATTTTCTTAAATTTTATAGCTAAACGACAACCGCTGCTTGTTAGCGGGATCTAGAGATACCATGACGGTATGACCCGCTACGCGTTAGCGCCGCGGCGGTATGACGTATCTTGCTTGGTTAGCTATAGATCCCAGTGTCACGCACTGGGATGACAAAAAAAGAGCACTGGGATGACAATGAAGGGCTACTTGGATGACACCTATAGCCCTGTCATTCCAGCGCGTGACGCTGGAATCTAGAAAAAAAGAAGCTGGATCCCAGTGCTCCGACACTGGGATGACAGGAGAAGTAGGCACTGGGATGACAGGAGAAGGAGGCGCTGGGATGACAGGAGAAGTAGGCACTGGGATGACGAGAGATGGGCACTGGGAGACACCCGTCATTCCGCTACATGTTAGCGCCGCGGCGGTATGACGTAGCTTAGCTATAGAGCGCTCTTTCACTTGGTTAGAAAAGTGCAGACAATTGTGGAAAAATTACGAGCGAAAACTCAATACTAGCCTACAAATGGTCGTTCTAGCTTTCACTACTTTACTCCTTAAAAGATTATGAACAGGTTCTTAGATAACTCCCTAACAATCAGCCTCTCTATTGATGAAATCGAGAGCTTAGTTTTAAGTCTTTTGCAGATGCTACAGAACTGAGTAATAACCCTATACATATTAAGCTTGCAGCAGTTGTGCTTCCTCCATAGGATAAAAATGGTAATGGATCGCCTATTACAGGTAATAGGCCTATTGTCATTCCAATGTTTATGAAGAAATGAGCGCCAAAAAAAGCAAAGATTCCGATAGATACTAACTTAGAAAAATAATTTTTTGATCTATAAGCAATAGAGAATATTATAGCAAGTAATGTAGTATAGAGTAAGATTAAAGCCATGCTACCTAAAAATCCCCATTCCTCGCCAAGCACCGCAAAAGCAAAGTCTGTGTGCTTCTCTGGCAAAAATCCAAATTGGATTTGGCTTCCATTAATGAAGCCCTTACCAAGCAATCCCCCTGAGCCAATAGCTATCTGAGATTGCTGCGCATTGTAACCTATACCAAGTGGATCCACTGATGAATCCAAAAACGACAATATCCTTTGCTTGTGATAAGGGCGTAAAAAAGGCCAAATAGCCGGTACTGCACCGATGCCAAGCGTTCCACAAATTACTAAATGAGCTCTTTTTATTATTGCTGTGAATATGATTGATGTCCCTATAAATAACATTATCACAGCCGTACCTAAATTAGGTTGCTTTAATACTAAGAACACGGGTAAGAAAATAATTATAAGTGCCTTAAGCAATCTTTGAAATTCCATCATTTTACACACACTTTGCTTATCAAAATAACGAGAAAGTGCAAGTATTAAGCCCACTTTTGCAAATTCTGATGGTTGCAAACTAATTGATCCGATTCTTATCCACCTTGTTGCACCCATTGTGTGCGAGCCGAAAAAATTTACTACTAGTAGCGAAATCACTGCTGCTATATAAAAAAAATAAGCGTGCTTCAAATAAAAATCTAGCTCTATGAATAACATCACTATAGCCAATAGAAAGAAGAAAGAGAATATAACTAGTTGATGAATTGCAAATGGCACCCACTTTCCTCCAGCAGAAGAGTATTGAACAACTATGCCAACGCAAAACAGAGCTATCATGTTAATTATTAATAACCAATGAATCTTCTTCAGCCTATCCACAAAAAAACCTTATAACCTTAAAGCATAGTAAAATATGAAATAAAGATAAAAATCAAAAAATCAACTTTTCAACTACTAATCGAATTGGAGTGCTATATACACCTCCTATTATCGTTAAAGTTGCCATGAATAATAAGCAGAGAAGCATAGGTAAGGGCGCAGCACGTGATGCTGGCTGAATCTCAGTCTCAGCTACACTGCTACCAAAATACATTTTCTCTACCACCTTCCACATGTATATCAATGCAAAGAAAGAGCCAACAGCAAATGTCATAAGGGAAACCCATGCATGAGATTCGATAATTGCTTTCATTATATACCACTTACTTACGAAACCATTCGTTAGCGGCACGCCAATTAATGCTAGACTTAGCAAGGTAAATGCAAGTGCTGTATAAGGCATTGATTTCTTGAGTCTTGATAAACTCTCTATTTTTGTTGTATCAAATTTGTAAGAAACACATCCTGCAGCCATGAATAAAGATGTTTTTATACTGCTGTGATTTATTATGTGAAGAATTGCTGCAAACAAACCTACTTTTGAGTTTAAACTCAGTGCCAAAATTATATAACCAATTTGGCTAACGCTAGAATTAGCAAGCAGTCTTTTTATATCTTTTGCGGTTATTGCAGATATTGACCCAAACACAATAGCGCAAAGTGCAAGAATAATTATCACGTTGTTTAGCGGCGGTTTGAATAAGAAAAAATTTTGCTGGAAGATAGTATAAAAGACTCTGATAAAAACATATATCATCACTTTGGTCACTGTACCTGAAAAGAATACGCTAATGAAACTTGGTGCTTCACTATACGCATTAACTAGCCATCTGCTTAATGGAAATAATGCCATTTTGATTGAGAGACCAACAAAAATGAACAATGTGCCAAGTTTTATGATGTTATTATCGTATAATGGCACTATTCTTTCAGCCATATCGGACATATTGAGTGTTCCTGTCATGGAATACAAAAGCCCGATGCCAAATAAATAAAATGTTGCACCTATTGTTCCACTAATTAGATATTCAAATGCTGCAACCAGAGCCTTTTTATCCCTTCCCATTGAAACTAGCACATAAGAAGAAAGAGATGAAATTTCCAAAAAAACATAAAGATTGAATATGTCGTTTGTTACTAAAATCCCAAGTAGTCCGCTTAAGCACAATAGAAATAAAGAGTAAAAACCAGTGATTTTGTTTTTACTAATCTCTTTTTCATTGATATAAAAGCTATAAAGCACACTTATCAGCGCTATGAAATTCACCAAAGTTAGAATCAAGGAGTTTAACACGTCAATTCTTAACTCTATTCCGTACGGAGGAGCCCAATTTCCAAGGTGATAAGTTATAATTTCACCGTTACATGTTTTAATGAGTAGTATCGATGAAATGATAAGAGTTACTGTTGTTGCGGTAAAAGAAATAAACCAGGATATCTTGTGTTTCCTAGTAAGAAAACAAAATATCGATGCAATTATTGGTATAATAACTTGTAAAATTGGTAATTGCATTAAATTGTTGTTAACAGATTGTTAAAGTATTAGTATATATAATACTTTTTGTTTTAATACCCCTATATGTTATCTAAAATTTGTAATGCAATGAAACGCCTATTACGAAGAGAAGGTAAATTTGTAGGAAGAGATGAAAATGGAAATTCTTACTATGAATCAAGTAAAGGGAAAAGGAGGGTCATGTATAGAAGTATCTCTGAGCCTACAACAGTGCCTCCAGAGTGGCATATATGGCTTCACTATACTGATAATGCAGTGCCAGTTAATAATAAAAAAAGAAAAGTAAAACATATTCCCAATTTAACAGGTACAAAGAATGCATACTATCCAAACCAAAAAGTGAAAAATTACTATAAAAGCTGGGATCCTAATAACTAAAGATGCGAAGATCAAACATACTTGAAATAACTGCCGGATTATTTGTATTAGTTTTTACTATGTTTCTGGTTTTCTTTGCCATTGATAAGTTATCTCACATAAAAAAAAGCTATAAGGATTGCTATAAAATATATGGCTTTTTTACTAACGCTAACGGCGTAGGAGTTGGTGACAGCGTCAAGATTTCTGGCGTAGATATTGGAAGCATAACTGGTATATCACTTGATAAAGCTACCTATGTAGCACGAATTGACATGTGCGTAAGTAAAGACATAAAATTGCCAATTGATAGCTCAGCCCTAATAACTAGCAGTGGAGTTGTTGGTAGCAAATTTGTTAACATATCACCTGGATCAGGTACTAAACTAATCTTGAATGGTGGTAAAATAGAGTATACCCAATCTGAAGCAAATATGGGCGGAATAATGGACAAAATTCTTGGTATGTTTTCAAAATAGGCCCTTTGCCTCCGATGTCATCCAAGTAGCTTGATACCATTTGCTATGTAAATTGTATCATACTACAATGTTCATACAGTTGTGCATAAGATGATAGAAACAGTATTTGTTAGCTATAGATCCTGCTAACAAAGCAGCAGAATGACAAGTTTCTGTTTACCAAGTAAGTCTTACAAATAGCACTTTACTTTACGTAGAATGTGGATATCATTTAAAATATATTTATGAGAATTGGTAATGTCAGAGGTTGCGGGTGTAGAAATCAAGGAGCAAAATTCTGTATGTGAACAAATGCGTTTTAGTGTGAGCCGTGCAAGTCTTTTAAATACGTTATCCAGAGTAAGTGGAGTGGTTGAAAGACGTAACGCGATAGATATTTTGGCGTGTATAAATATCAAAGCACAACATGGCAGCATAAAATTAAAGGCCACTGATCTTGATATTTCAATATTTGCCTCACTTGCTGCAAATGTATCAATGGAAGGAGAAGTAAAAATCTCAGCACATACTTTACACGACATAGTGAAGAAGTTGCCGGCTGATTTGGATGTTAGTTTTGAAGTGAACAATCAAGGAAAGTTATTGATATCTTGTGGAAATTCAAACTTTTCTTTACCGAATATAGTTTCAAACAACTTTCCTGTTCTTGAAGAAGGCGATCATAAATACGATTTTACTCTATTGAGTACAGACTTGATAGACTTATTAACTAAAACGAAGTTTGCTGTATCACTAGATGATACGAGGTATAATTTAAATGGAATATATCTTCATACAGATGAGCAGTTTCTGTATTGTGTTGCAACAGATGGTCACCGTTTATCATGTATAAAGAGGCCTAAACCCGGAAATATCAGTGGCGAGTTTGGTGTGATCATTCCACGCAAAACTGTCATGGAACTGTTAAAAATATTGGGTGATTGTAATGAAATTAATATAAAACTTTCAGATAGAAAAATCAAATTTACATGCGGTGAGTACATTCTAATATCAAAATTAATAGATGGAACTTTTCCAGATTACAAAGCCGTTATTCCAGCATCTCAAGATAAACAAATGACTATTGAAAGCGGTAAGCTTGCTAGCGTTATAGATCGAGTTTCTGTTGTTGTATCTGATAAAATAAAATCCATTAAATTTTCATTACAAGAAAAATTATTAACTCTACATTCAAACTCTCAAGAGTGCAGTGATGCAACTGAATCCATAGAGGTGGATTATAATGAAATTCCTGTGGAAATAGGATTTAATTCACGTTATTTGCTTGATGCTTTGTCCTGCATAAAAAACAAATGTAAGTTCAGCTTAGCCGATGGTAATAGTGCTACAATTATCACTGATGAAGATGATCCAGACGCATTATATATAGTGATGCCAATGAGAACTTAAGCTATCAATTTAGTAATCTATCTTTACTAAATATAAGCCGAAAGGTGGTGCAGTAACTCCAGCGGCATTTCTTTTGCATTGGTTTAATATATTTAGCATTTCTTGTGGATTAGTCCTGTTTTTTCCAAATTCAACCAAAGTACCTACAATAATCCTCACTTGGTTATGTAAAAAAGAAATCGCAGATATTTTGATGTATATATGGCTCCCATTTTGTATTATATCGATATCATCAATTGTTCTTATCGGATTTGCAGCTTGACAATCTTTTGAGCGGAAACTTGAAAGGTTATGTTTTCCAAGCAGATATTTAGCAGCTTCACACATGATACTCACATCAAGTGCATTAAATACTTGCCATACATAACCAGCTTCCAGAGCTGCAGGGGCATAGCGATTAACTATTCTGTATTCGTAATGTCTTTTTTTTGCTGAAAACCGTGCGTGAAACGCATCATCTACAACTTCTGCATTAAGCACAACTATGGGAATTGATTTTAAATGATAATTTATTGCGTTTCTTATTCTGTAAAGCTCAAATTCTCTTTCCATATCAAAATGAGCGACTTGTCCTAAAGCATGAACCCCTGAATCAGTTCTGCCACCGCAGTACAAAGTAACTTTCTCACCGCTAAAATTAAATATAGCGTTTTCTATAGTCTCCTGGATTGAATTAGCAGAATGTTGCTGCTTCTGCCAACCAGAGAAACTACTGCCGTTATATTCTATTATTATTTTGTATCGCACTGCAGGTCTATCTAACTTTCTATCTTAACATAATTTAGTGTGTTATTAACGAAATCGATAAGGTAAACAAATATCTGCATTTTAAACAACACGTGCAATATCTTTTAAGTCATATAGCTAGTATTTCCTTGCAATAAAATGTTAACATTCTTCGTTGAAGTAATGTATAAATATTAAAAAAACCTTGGCAGGTTATTCGCGTTCGATTATCATAGACATTATATAAATTAATAAATGATCTATGGCAAGCAACCCAGAAGAAAGAAGTAGTGATAAGCAAAAAGCATTAGATAATGCGATAAGCCAGATTGAAAAAGCATTTGGTAAAGGTGCAATAATGAAGCTGAAGCAAAACCCTGTAGAGAAAATAGACACAATATCTACAGGATCAATTGCGCTTGATTCAGCTCTGGGCATTGGAGGATTGCCAAAAGGACGTATAATTGAAATATTTGGCCCAGAGAGCTCTGGTAAAACCACTCTTGCTTTGCATGTAATTGCTGAAGCACAGAAAAAAGGGGGGTTATGTGCATTTATCGATGCAGAGCATGCATTGGATGTCATATATGCTCGTAAACTTGGAGTAAGCACTGATGATTTAGTGATCTCGCAACCAGACACTGGAGAGCAGGCGTTGCATATCGTTGAGTATTTGGTGTGTTCTGGTGCAATTGATGTGATAGTTGTTGACTCTGTTGCAGCATTAACTCCAAGAGCTGAAATTGAAGGAGATATGGGCGATCAGCACATGGGGTTGCAAGCAAGACTTCTAAGTCATGGATTACGAAAGCTCACCTCCGCAGTTTCGAAAGCAAACTGCATATTAATATTTATTAATCAAATTCGTATGAAAATAGGAGTAGTGTACGGAAACCCTGAAACTACCACTGGTGGAAATGCGTTGAAATTCTATACTTCTATAAGACTTGATATAAGAAAAGTTGGTGCAATAAAAGATAAGGAAAATATCACGGGGAATGAAACAAGAGTTAAAGTTGTAAAGAATAAAGTTGCACCTCCATTTAGAGAAGCAAAATTTGATATAATGTATAATGAGGGTATATCAAAACTCGGAGAAATAATAGATATGGGAGCAAAATTTGGTGTGCTTGAAAAAGCAGGTGCTTATTATTCATATAACAACACACGTCTTGGGCAAGGGAGAGAAAATGTAAAAACTTACTTAAAAACAAACAAAGAAGTTGCAAGTGAGATAGAAATGAAAATCAGAGATTTGCTCAGAAATCATGATAATTCTATCACAATAGAAGAGGATAGCGAGCAGCTTTTAGAAGAATCAGTTTTCTAGTTTTAGTAAAGCTTGTGTTGGGTGGGTTAGCTATAGCGCGTGACGCTACCCTTCGTTGTCATTCCAGTGCCCAGACACTGGAATCCAGAAACTTAACTTTAAATAAGTGGCTGTATCTAGGTTCCAGCGTCACGAGCTACCCTACCGGTGGACTCAAATCACAATGTTCATACAGATGTATACTTGATACTGGGATCTAGTAAATAAATTTACTGAATATGAAGAGTGCACAAGCAGCTAATATTATATGAATTAGCATATTTACGGTTATTTAATAACGTATTTTATATTATATGATGACATTATGAAAATAGGGGTGTATGGATACTGAAACGAGTGTTAAAGTAAGCTACGCGACAATTATTAAACGTGTTGCAGCGTATATAGTTGACCAAATAATATTTTCAGTCTTTCTTCTATTCATTTTGTTCATATCATCAGATAAACTCTTTACTGAATTTTTTAATTATATCTTTTCTGATACTGATACAGCCCTTTCAGTGCAAAATGAAGTATTAGAAGCATTAATATATATAGTATTAGAAGTATTAATGATAACAAAACTTGGCTGGACTCCAGGAAAATTGTTATGTGGTATATACATAAAAGATGCAAATACACCTAAAAATGTTGCTTTAATGCAAGGAGTGATAAGAAGTACTATTAAGGTGCTTTTGTGGGTACCCATCTACATTTCTGAGTGGTTTTTTATTTTACCAATTTTAGTCTTAATATTTGCAGTATTTGATCGACGAAAGCAGTTTTTTCACGATAAAATTGCAAAAACAGTAGTAATGGATTACAAATCTGAAAAATGCCACTTAAATGCAAACTATGTGGGAATAATCAGGCGTGCTTTACCATATATTATTGACCGTTGCACTATTATGGGAGTTGTTTCAGTCTGTTTGATTTTTGTAAGAATTATTTTTCACCCTGCTAAACTCACACTTTTAATCGTACACATTTCTTTGTTTTTTTTGCTACCAATAGTACTAGGAGTATTTATAACAAGAAGACTTGGTAGCACTCCAGGGCAATGGTTGTGCCGCATCTGTATAAAGAACGCAAATACACTTGAAAATATTACCCTAATGCAAGCAATAATTAGGTGTGTTTTATTTGAAGTTATTAACTTCATATTGATTTCTATATTCTTTATGAATGTATTTTTGTTTGATCAATATATTTCTGAATGGTGGTTTGAACCTTTATCAATCTTAACCTTTATAGCTATAATACTAATTTTTACATCTGCAATATTTGACCGACGCAAGCAGTTTCTTCATGATAAAATTGCAAAAACAGTAGCAATAGACCATAAACCTAGTTGATATTTTTCTTTAGTTGTCTGTCACCAAGGGTGTCATCCCAGTCTGGAATCCAGAAGACTTAATTTTAACCAAGTGGCTGCGTCTGGATTCCAGACTGGAATGACAGGGCCATAGGTGTTATCCAAGTAGCCTCTGTGGTGTCATTCCAGTGCGTGACACTGGAATCTACTTTATAGTGGTGTCATCCCAGTACTGGGATCCAGAAAAGTTTGCTTGTTCACAAGCAAACTAGCATGGAAAGTAGCTGATCTTATACTAAATGAATGTTTTTGATGAGGTTGAATGAAAAGCTGGATTCCAATACTGGAATGACATCCTACTAGTGAAGTTTATTCTTGAATATATTAACTATAAATATTGAGAAATTTACTAACTTAAAAAAGGCAAATAAACCTCCAAGTAGCTGGTTTTGACTCTCTATTACTGTAAGTGGCGCTGTAATAATGTGCTAACGCTTAATATAAGCGCGATTTGGCTGAATGTAGAAAAAATTTAAAAGACATGCAGCCGCCATAATTTTATGTAATCCGCCAATAAATACTTTAAGTTTTTTACTGAATTTTGTCATTGAGCCTGCAGGTCAAAAACAAGTTTTGAGTCAGAAATACCCTTACTATCATGATAAGAGGATTGGCGGAGTTTGTCAAGTCGTTTTTGCATTCAAATTTTCCCCGTTTATAGCTTAGATGCCACTTGCTTCTCGGAGGCCTAAATCACAACGTTCGTGCAGTTGTAGGTCAAGCACTGGAATGACACCATGTAGTATATAAATTTCCTTTGAATTACAACGTACATGCACCCTGTACGCACTTGATTGACAAATGCTCTCTTATTAAAATTTCCAGAATCTGCACTATATTTAACGCTGCACCTTTGCGCAGATTGTCAGCCACTATCCACATATTCAATCCGTGCTCGACGGTATTGTCTTTTCTAATACGCGATACGTATACGGCATCCTCCTGTACAACGTCAATCTGAGTTGCATACTCACCATCTTCATGCCTATCGTACACTAAAACTCCATTATCTTCGGCTCCACTTAGCACTTCACGAGCTCGTTCTTCAGTTATATGCTGATCAAACTCCACATTTACTGCCATAGCATGGCCAATAAAAACAGGTACCCTTACGCAAGTTGCAGTCACTTTTATACCTTCCCCTAAAATTTTTTTTGTCTCCTCTTGCATTTTCCATTCCTCTTTTGTAGAACCATTTTCCATGAATTCTCCTATATGGGGAATGCAATTAAATGCTATTTGCTTAGGGAATACCTCAGGTTTTTTGGCTTCATTCATAAAGATCTTTTTTGTCTGATTATAGAGTTCATCCATTGCTGCTTTGCCTGCACCAGAAGTTGATTGATAAGTTGAAGTAACGATTCTCTTTATTTTTGCTTTCTGGTGTAATAAGTGTAGTACTAGCAGCATCTGTATTATAGTACAGTTTGGATTGGATATTATGTTGTGGTTTTTATATTCTATGATTTTTTCTTTATTAATCTCTGGAATAATGAGTGGCACACCTTCTTTCATCCTAAAGTGGGAACTATTATCTATCACGATGCATCCGGTCTGCGTTGCAACTGGCACGTACTTTTCAGAAACATGATACCCAGCACAGAAAATGGCTATATCGATTCCAGCAAAGTTATAATCTTCAAGGCATGAGACAGTTAACTCTTCATCGCCAAAGCTCACCTTTTTCCTCTCTGATTTTTTTGATGCAAGTGCAATAACAGAATCTATCAAAATTTTTTTCTCATCTTGAAATTCAGCAAGTATACTTAATACCTCGCGTCCTACTCTTCCGGTTACTCCAACAATAGCAATTTTATATCCCATATAAATGAACCTCTGGCTTTAAAATTATATTATATTTTTACTGACAAAATTTACAATTGTTTTAATATTTTCACCTTGCAATTAACCATAATTTAGTTGTTATTATGCGATATTAATAATATTACGTGGTAAAGTGAGAGATGAATAAAGAATACGATGAAACTATGGTTAAACCTCCAACATCCATATCTAAAGAACTTGAGGAAACCAATGGATCAAAGGCTCAAAATGTTTTTTCGGAAAGAAAATCTGAGATAAATTTTGATGATAAAAAGTATGCTACAAAAATTCTTATAACAGACCAACAGCCCCTAAAAAAAGAACAAGAACCTTCAAAGCTAATAGATTTCTTAAAACCAATACCAATCATAGGGAGATTTTTAGTAAGGATCCTTAAATATCAATCATTTTAAAATTATCTCTGGCTATAGCATTTGCTGTACAGGAACTCTGCGGTACCAAAATAAATAAATGGGTATGCCACTTGCGGTGAATAAGCTTGCGATTAGCAAGGTATTTATAGGAGTTTCAAGCATCACCCAACAACAAAAGGTTGCTGCTATACCGCCAATTAAAAATTTGTAATAATTTTTCTCCTTTATAATAACCTTTAGAAAAGCAAGACTGCATGTAAGGTAAACAAACAAAAACGAAACTACAGAGAAGTCAATAATTGATGTGATCTGCTTAGCAAAGTTATTGCTTGATGTAAGAATTAGTAAAATTGCAGTTCCAACTGAGCTAATTGTTATTCCCCAAAAAGGAGAACCATGCCTGTTCCTTTTAGCAAAGAATTGTGGCATAAGTCTATCTTCTGCAAGACCGAAAGCAACTTGCCCACTAGACAAGACCCAAGCGTTCAAAGTGCCAACACAAAAAATGAATGCAATTATAGAAATAATCAAATGCCAATTACCAGAGAACATAACTTTTATCGCATCAACATATGGCGCTCTTGAACTTGCTAAATCATTGCCGTTTATTAACCCCATGATTGCAAAGTTGTTGATAAAATATATAACAGCAACACAGATCGTTCCAAGTATCACAGCTCTTGGTATTGTTTTAGCTGGATTATCAACTGACCCTGCAGGTGCTGTTGCCAATTCAACTCCAATAAAACCCCATAAAGTAAGAAGTGTAGAACGGGCAAGAATCTGCGATGTTGTAAGACTTGATATTTCTTCACTTATGATGAAATTATTTCTATCAAAAAAAAACAACGCTGCTATAGGTATTACAAGCAATACAGAAATTTTTATAACCGTCAATAAGAACTCAACACGTCCAGCAGTAGATACTCCTCTTAAATTTACTAATGTAATGATTGTAAATAATGACAGCTCTAAAAACAGACGTATGCTTCGAATATCTTCATGGAAAAATGGTGTAAGATAACCAACACCCACAACTATTAAAGCTGTTGTGCTAACCCATGAGATCACCCAATATGTCCAACCAACAAAAAAAGCTGCTGTAGGACCAAAAGCGTGTTTTGCATAAACGTGAGGGCCTCCAGTCTCTGGAAATTTTGCACATAGTATGGCAAAAACTAAAGCAAGAGATATAGCACCAAACCCTGATATTGCCCAACTTATAAGGCTATAAGCGCCATATGGAGCAAGGCTAATTGGAAGCATAAAAACCCCAGAGCCAATTTGACTGCTGATAACTAAAGCAAAAACAGTCAAAAAACCTATCTTATTTGACACAATACCTCTTGATTCTATTAATATAGGCTGGTAGTATAGCCTGATCCCAAGAACTTTAACAAATAAAAAATTATGTTTTTAAGTTAAGCTTTTAGGAAGGTCACTTTATAGGCTTGTAGTACCAAAGTAGTAGATAGGTAAGTGTGCCGCTTAGGGGAAATAGGCTTGACATTAGCAATGTATCTATAGGAGTCTCATATATTATCCAGCAGCAAAAAGATACAGCCACACTTCCAATTAAGAATTTGCAGTAGTTTTTCTCTTGTATAATAACCTTGAGAAAAGCAAGACAACATGTTAAGTAGACAAATAAATATGAAACTACAGCGACATCAATAATTGAAGTTACTTGCTTAGCAAAGTTTTTGCTTGATGTTAAAACGAGTAAAGCTAATATTCCCAGGGTATTGATTATTATTCCACAAAAAGGAGCGTCATATTTGTTTCTTTTAGCAAAAAATTGCGGCATTAACTTATCTCTTGCAAGGCCTAAAGCAACTTGCCCATCAGCTAGAAACCAAGCGTTTAGACTACTCACGGAAACAATAAAAGCAATAATGGAAACTATTAAATACCAATTGCCAGGTAAAACTATTTTTATCGCATCAACGTATGGTGCTTTTGAGTTAGCTAGATGATTGCCATTTATCAATCCCATAATTGCAAGGCTATTAATGAAATATATAATAGCAACAGAGACCGTACCAAGCACTATAGCTCTTGGAATTGTCTTGCTTGGGTTCTCAACTGATCCTGCAGATGCTGTTACTGTTTCAAGTCCGATAAAACACCATAGAGTGAGCAGTGAAGAGCGAGCAAAAATTTGAGATGTTGTGAGATTTGACACTTCCTCACTTACAAAGAAATTATTTCTATCAAAGAAAAATAGTGCTGCTATTGGTATTGCAAGCAGTGCAGTGATTTTGATAATCATTAATAAAAGCTCGACATATCCAACAGTAGTTACCCCTCTTAAGTTTATTAGCATAATAGCTAAAATTAATATTGTTTCTAAAAGCAAACGTATACTTCGTATGTCATTATGAAAAAACGGAGCTAAATAACCAATACTTGCAACTGTTACAGCCGTTGAACCAACCCATGAACTTGCCCAATACATCCAACCAATAAAAAAAGCTGCTGTAGGGCCAAAAGCATGTTTCACGTAAACATGAGGACCACCTGTTTCTGGAAATTTTGCACAAAGTAGGGCAAAAACCAAAGCAAGAGATATAGCACCAAACCCTGATATCACCCAACTTATGAGGCTATACATGCCATATGGAGCAAGGCTAATTGGAAGCATAAAAATTCCAGAGCCAATTTGGCTACTAATTACTAAGGCAAAAATAGCCAAAAAACCTATTTTTTTTGACACAATAATTTTTATCTAAATAGATTAACAATATAATTTAAGCTCAGAAATTTCAATAGGATACTTTCATTTTCTATAGCACGCATCGTTGCTATATTCGTGGCTATAGTTGTTTTGCCGCTACCCCCTTTTTGACCACCGACGACTATTATCATATCTCCTACATTAACTGATATAGCCTATTATGATATCCCGATATTTAGAGTCAAGATATTTTAGTATTTTAATACTTAGATATTTTAGTATTTTGATATCTCATTAGTAATAATCACACACACTCAAACAAGAAAAAGCTTTTCATGTAGATTTGCTCGCACCAATCTTTTATTCAAATTCTAAGGGGTATTACAGATATTTTCTAAATAAAGCTACAGAAAATATACCTAATTACAAATAACTCTATAAAACCCTTTTAAACTGCTTTAAATGCCATCGTGTTTTTTATCCCCTATTACACTTAAACTTCAAAGCATGTCTGCAAACTTACAAACGAGCTAATTAGTGAAGCATAATTAACTTAGGTGTGAAATTTTTCTTGGCGGTAGTTTAATTTGACTTTAGTTTTTCGATTTCGCTAATAGATAGCCCTGTCAATTTAGCAATAGTGGTGGCGTCCATATTATTAGTCAACATTGCTTTTGCTACTTCGATTTTTCCTTCAATTCTACTTTGCATGATGCAGGAAAAATTGTCATCCTCACGTTTCTTATCATCATAATATATAGCACGTTCTTTACCAGTCCAACCATATTTATCCAACTCCTTATAAGCCCTGCCAATAACTTCATCGCTCCCTACTATTTTTTTTAGATCCCCTTCACTAGTTTCACTAGCATACTTAAAAAAGTAACACCATTTTTCGACTATATTTTCTAATTGATCCTCTTTTGTTTTTGGAAACTTTGGTAGTTCTATGAAAGTATAACTAAAGTCCTTCAGGTTATGTTCACAACGATCCCCATCAAGAGTAACACGATCAGATTTGTACTCTGGTTTACTAGGGAATAGAATAAAATCAGTGATAGCGATGAAGATAACTTCTTTAAGGTCTCGATATTGCTCGTCTTGGCTTGAATAAGCTTTAGCGGCATAGTATCGTGCACGCTTTTCAAAACCACCTATCCTAGTAACCACCATCTCGCAAATAAATTGAACACCTGTAGAATCTCTACACAATACATCGACAATACTCTCCTTTTGAGAGGCAATTTCACAGTCTTCAATGGGACTTAGAAAGGTTACATCCTCTATCTTAGCCTCACCAGTGAGACCTAAAATATCATTGAGAAGGTGAACAAGAATGTCTTTATTCTTCTCAGTACCAAAGATGCGCCGGAACGCGTAATTGTTTTTTGGATCTAGAAACTTGGAGAAAGTCATAGTAAAAACGACTGAAAAGTATCAATAATCATGCACTATTTTCTACAAATATTCAACTCTATCTTTGTTATAGTAAAAACAACTCTATAAACATATATATATTATACAGCCCTTATTCCTGATCCATTTTCTTTATTGAAAAATTCAGAAAGATGTTGTATAATTGTTATAGTAGTAGACTTTGGTAAAACTTATGACAGGAATTAGCATAACCTTTGATCCAAAAACTTCACAGCATCTTGTTGAACTGGCTAAAGCTACTAAGCAATCCGTCCAAAAATTAACAGAAAAGCTAGTCAAGGAAGCAATCGAACTTGAAGCGGAAGATATCGCATTTTCCAAAATTATTAGGGAGTTAAATGCTGATGATGCAGAAGAAGTAGAGGATAGTGAAGACATCTGGAAATAAGCATTAAATATCTAAAGCATGTTCTTAAAAGAAATTTGCCTTCCTTGCCGGAAGATCAAGTATTAGAGAAGCAATAAAAAAGTATCTTGAGACTGACCCTATTGGTAACGGTGTGTTGCTGCGCAAGAGATTAAAGGGACACAGAAGAATAAAAGTTGCTGATGATTATCGTATCGTCTACCGAGTGAATACCGCAAAACGTACAGTAATTATTGTTTCAATAGGACACAGGGACAACATTTACAATCAGGCAATATTAGACCTACTAAAACAGTAAATATATTTACCCATTTTAAAGCTTCTACTATAAGATTTCATATATATTTTATACAGCCCTTATTCCTGATCCATTCTCCATCTTAGGCGGCTTTGCTCAGCTCAAAAAAAACTCATTTTTTTGGCTACCCCCCCTATATATTATATACTATATTATATTTATATATAATATAGTATATAATAAAGGGAAGAGGCGACGAAAACAAGATTTAGAGTTTGAGGAGCCTCCGTTCATACATATTTTTCAAGATGGAGAATGGATCAGGAATAAGGGCTCAGGGTTGATTGAATGCACTCAAAAGATATCAAACCAATCGTTGATTACTTTAAAGATTACAAAGCCTACATCAATAAACTACTTAGATCCAAAGATCAACTATGTTTTTGTAGAAAGTTCAGCAAGCCTTGTCATTTTTAACCTTTTATAGTATTCTTGCATATTGAAACTATAAAATTCAATTTATGTATTTACGCTCTATAACCCCAGTTTTAGAAAGATTTTCTAAGCTTTATCCTGCTTTAGGCATTACAGGACCTAGACAATCTGGTAAAACAACTATTGCAAAAACGTTGTTTAAGTACTTGCCGTACGTATCTTTAGAAAATATTGACACTCGTTTTCAAGCGCAAAATGATCCTAGGGCATTTCTAGCTAATTATCAGCAGGGCGCCATTTTTGATGAAGTACAGCACGTACCTGAATTATTATCATATCTTCAAGAAATAGCTGATGAGTCTCCTGTAAAGGGTCGATATGTACTAACAGGGTCTCAAAATTTTGCTCTTAGTCATCATGTTTCTCAATCTCTTTCAGGGCGCATAGGCATGACAACACTACTACCTTTGAGTTTATCTGAACTTGGTGTGCCTATAAATATTAATTCAGCTATTTTTAAGGGAGGATACCCTGGGTTACATAGCCTTAACATGCACCCATTGGATTTCTACCCCAGCTACATTCAAACCTATATTGAGCGAGATGTTCGACAACTTAAAAACATTGAAAATATCGGTAGATTCCAAACCTTCCTTAAACTGTGTGCAGGTCGAGTAGGGCAGATCCTTAACCTATCATCTCTTGCTCAAGACTGTGGCATTTCTCATACAACTGTACGGCAGTGGCTGAATATTTTGGAAGCTAGTTACTTAATATTTTTTCTTCAGCCATTTCATCAAAATTTCAACAAGCGTCTAATTAAGATGCCAAAGTTATATTTCTATGACACTGGTCTTGCTTGTACGCTCCTTGGCCTTGAAAAGGAGAGTCAACTAGAAACACACTATCTTAGAGGAGCCCTGTTTGAAAATTTGGTTGTCCTGGAGATTTTCAAGAGGCGTCTCAATCAGGGGTTACCTACTAATTTATATTTTTGGCGTGACCGAACAGGACACGAAGTAGATTTACTAGCAGAATGGGGTGGTAACATTCATGCTATTGAAATTAAGGTTGGCTCCACGTTTCAGAGTGATTTTATTAAAAATGTACAATATTTCTGTGAACTTTCTCAAATAGCTAAGGGGTATTTAATCTATACAGGTCAGCAGAATGGTTCACATGCAAAAGTTAAACTTGTGCCAATAAACGAAATAGATCAAATATAACCTCACCCAGATGTTTTTGTTACGAGAATAAATTGTGCAGGAATGCAATAGTCAACAATATAATGTCTACGTTGTTTATTGCAAAAACTCATATTTTACATAACCGGAACGAGGAACTCAAGCAGATAATTCAGTTATATTTAACATAGAAACAAAGGGGGCTAAAACCTTTTCACAATCCCCTATCTATCGTTTCTTAAACCACTCTGCTGAACGGATACACTTTACTTATCTATAAGCTTGGCAACAATATGAGGTTGATGTTGTTGCGGTTCGTTCGTATCTGTTACATTTGTTGAAGGTATGAGTTTTACTTTTTCAAACGCTACCTGAGGCTTAGGTGTTACCTTAGGTAGTAATGTTTCACAGGCTTCTTGTTGTAAGTATGAGAGTGCTGCATATAAAGACTGTGCTTTGTATTGTCCTCCTACTTTTATCTCTTTATGTGCAGCTATTTGCTTCCAAGTAACACCATTCTTGTTCTCGAGAAGTTCTACAGGACCATCATCACTAATACCAATTTTAATATTACATTCTTCTCCCTCAACGCACCACTTAAGATCCATTTCATACGATCCATTAGCCACTTCATAAATTCTTGTTCCATGTTCATCAATTCGGCAACGTATTCCTCTTTTTTCATACTTGTCTTCAGTGGGTAGCAACAATGTAATTCCCCCTATTCCATACTTTTTGCACGTATCACCATTTAGAATGTCAACCATGTTTATTTTTTTTGTAAGATCGCCCAGCATAATTCTTACTGCAGGCTCAATCTTACCTTTCTTTCTACTTTCTTTAATTCCTATATATTCTAAAGTATTGTTTTTTATGTTTTCACTTATCTTTTTTGCAATTTGTTCAGCAATTTCGCCTACAACATTTTTGCTATCGTACTTATGGGCATGTTTGTACTCATACCTACCATTAACTTTATATCTATACGTTTGTTGTCCTTCTTCACTAGGAATTACAGTAGAAAAGTGCTCATACCATACTTCATCATTGTCAATCTTGATCTCTTCATTCTTATCCTTAGTATCTATAAATATCTCATTATTTGGGTTCACACCCTCAAAAAATGCATCTTTCGTGCGCACGTAAAAACTTTCACTTGTATTTTGATTAATGGAAGTTCTAGTTGAAAATAAACCTTTAGGATCATCTGGCATATATAGCTCCACTATTGACTCACATATAAATTCTTTATGTCAGAATTGTTTCTATTAGTCAACAACCAATAAACTAATTATGGGAGTAAAACTTCTAATACTGAAATATACTACTATTAAGGTATAATTTATACTTTACATGGCATAAAATTTGCAGTAAACCTATTAAAAGGAGAATTACTGTTACCTCGTGATGAAAGAAAATCATTAAATTTTAGAAGAAGTTGTGTAAAACACAACTCTATACTTTACACAACTTAAATTTTATAGTAATCATTTCTTGTCAACAGAAATAGAGATTACCAGCACCTCCATGCAAAAAGATTTTTACCTTAATAAAAAAGAAAGTCAAGTAAAAAAAGTTAAGAAAACTTCTTTTTACTGTAAATTTCATAATTTTGACTTACGTGGCAGCTCACATTTAGTTAACGTTAACAGCAAACATCTCAAGGCACAAATCAACTCTAAAAGGAGGATAAAGGCACGAGAGAAGTCTGTTAAGCTCGTTCGTCCAGTTAGAACCTTCGATAATGAAACTCGTCTTACTTCCCATGAATTGCTGCAAGTTATCAAAAACAAGGAAGTAAAGGAGATGATATGAATTGTTATTGCTTGGTTGGAAGCATGAGAAGATAATCACTTCTCAGAGTGGATAGGTGGCAGGTTGAATTTTTTTGTGAGGCCCCATTTTGCTTTATATACAATAATGGGATTAGACCTCGTAAAGGAGATTATCCGCCCCTGCCACCGGAAACCATCGTGCGGCCCATAAAATTTGGTGACCGCGTATAGGAGAATGGTCTAACCGGCAATATTCTACTCTGATATTTTGTAGTATTCAATAAGAGGAAAAATTTATGCGTCACATAGGTGTAGATTTACATACTAACAGTTTTACTGTTTGCTACTTAGAAACAGGAAAGCAAGAATATATTCGCACATTTCGCTTACAGGATTTGGACAATTTTGTCGAGAATCTTAAATCAGAAGATGAAATAGCTTTCGAAGCTACGGGTAACAGCTGTTTCTTTTATGATGCAGTTTCATCTTACGTTAAGCGCGTGGTGATAGTTGCACCCTGGCAATTTAAAGTGATTCGTCACTCTGTAAAGAAAACAGACAGGCATGATGCAAGAGCTATTGCTTTCTTTCTAAGCAAGGATATGTTGCCTGAAGCAAGATGTAAAAGCAAACAATGCCAGCAGTTAGCTTCTCTTCTTCGAACAAGAGAGCAGTTAGTAAAATCACAAGTATCTCTAATTAATAAAATGCACGGTCTTTTTAATTATCATGGAATAAAAATTAAGAAGGAGACACTGATAACTAAAGCTGGATTTGAGCGTTCTATTCAAAAGCATAATTGGGACTATATAGAAAAGATAGAGATTGAAGTAATTAACTGTCAATTGGAAGCTATTCGAGAAAATCTCAAGAAGCTAAAAGAAGAAATTATTGCTTTTGCTAAACAACTTCCTGGGTTTAATAATATTAGACTTCTTTCAAAATTGGCAAACAAGGGAAAAGAAGTATAAAATCAGATATTTTAAGGTATGAGATATAAAGAAATAGAAAAGTTGGAA
Source organism: Wolbachia endosymbiont of Cantharis cryptica (assembly GCF_964277405.1). Lineage (GTDB taxonomy): Bacteria > Pseudomonadota > Alphaproteobacteria > Rickettsiales > Anaplasmataceae > Wolbachia. Next base: position 1,191,266 of record NZ_OZ195521.1, read on the forward strand.
GGAAAGAAATTTAGGCGCTTAACAGGGGAAAAAAAGGGAACATTTAAGCGAATGGTGGAAATTTTGGATGAGGAGGATAAAAGAAAAAAAGCTAGAAGTGGAAGAAAAAGCAAACTTTGCGTAGAAGATAGGTTGCTTATGGCATTAGAATATATGAGGGAATATCGAACGTATTTCCACATTGGTCAAAGTTATGGCATGAGTGAAAGTAACTGTTTCAAAATAATAAGATGGGTAGAAGACACGCTAATAAAACATCCAGATTTTTCATTACCGGGAAAAAAAGAGCTATTAAAGGGTAATGTAGAATATGAAGTTTTGGTAATAGATGGAACTGAAACACCAGTAGAGAGGCCAAAAAAAAGCAAAAATGCTTCTACTCTGGAAAGAAAAAAAGGCATACTATAAAAACGCAAGTAGTAGCAGAGAAGAAGAGTAAAAAAGTAATATGTACATCTTTCTCGAAAGGTAGGAAACACGATTTTCGGATATTTAGGGAATCAAAGGTAGCAATATTGCCGGAAACTAAAATCTTAGCTGATGCCGGCTACAGAGGAATGCAAAAAATACATAAAAATGTTGTATTACCTCACAGGAAAACGAAAAAGAATCCGTTAAGCAAAGAACAAAAAAAAGAGAACAGAACACTTATGAGCCAAAGGGCAATTGTTGAAAACGTAATTGGCTTATTAAAAAGGTTTAAAATCATTTCCGATAGATATAGAAACCGACGAAAACGTTTTGGTTTAAGATTTAATTTGATTGCTGCTATCCACAATTTTGAGCTCCTTACGTGAATTTTGAAAGAAGTCTATTATCAGTATTAAAGGTATTGGTGCAATTTCTGCAGCGGTTTTTATCACGACAATTGGTGACATTAATGATTTTAGTAATCCTGAAAAACTTACTGCTTATTTCGGAGTTGTACCATCAGTTTCTCAATCTAATCAGCAATGTACTATTGGAAGAATTACCAAACATGGGTCAAAAACGGCACGAACTTCTTTAGTACAGTGTACCTGGATTGCTATACGGTATAGCCCTTACTTAAGAAGTTTTTACGAGCATGTGAAAAAGAAGCGTGGTTCTGCTAAGGCTATTATTGCAACTGCTAGAAAGTTTCTAACAACAATTTTCTATACGCTTAAAAATAATTGGATTTTTGAAGATTTCACAAAATTTGAATTTTCTATTGGACAATAATCGTGAAGGAAAATATGACACCTTAGTTTTTATAAGCTAATGAATATGTGCATAAGTACTTAAAATATGTGGGGACGTACTTACACACATATTCATTAGCTACATTAATTTAAAAAAGATTAATTAAAAGCTTAGTGTTTTTGTTGCCGATGAAACAACTTTTGATTGAATCAGATGGCATAGTAATAAATAAAAAATTGTATTAAAGCTGAATTTTATATCAGAAAATGTTTTGGGTAATACAAAAAATCATTATTGACTTTTATGCAATTAGAGAACTGCTAGTCAATTCCTGACAACTACTTTTTATAACTTAAAAACAACTGAATTTTTGAAGATTTTACAAAAATTTGAATTTTTTACTAGACAACAATCATAGGAGAAAAAAAAGAAAGTCAAATTTCCACTGTTTCTATTAGTAAGCAGAAAAGTCCTTCACCAGGGAAGTAAGACGACAAACCTGAAACTCATTTAAGTGCTGCAACAATAAGTAACCAACAAAAAACAAGGGCGATAGGCTTATAAAATGGCACTTTATTTTTGAAGTTTTTCGATTTCATTAGTGGATAATCCGGTGAATTTGGCAATAGTATTAATATCCATTTTATCATCAAGCATTTCCCTAGCAACTAGACCTCTTGCATAACCTAAAAAAAGGCAAAAGAAGCCCCGTAGTGCGAGTTTTGACCCTATAATACTTTAAACTGGCGCTGTAATAATGTGCTGACGCTTAGTATAAGCGCAATTTGGCTGAATGTAGAAAAAATTTAAAAGACATGCAGCCGCCATAATTTTATGTAATCCGCCAAAAAATACCCTGAGTTTTTTACTGAATTTTGTCATTGAGCCTGCAGGTCAAAAACAAGTTTTGAGTCAGAAATACCCTTGTTATCATAATAAGAGGACTGGCGGAGTTTGTCAAGTAGTTTTTATGCCAGTTGGCTACTTGAATGACATCCTTCTTGGAAGCCTATGTTCGTGCAATTGTAGAAACTCCAGAAGACTTTAATTATTCGTTTCGTAATACTTCTCAACCAACTTATTGAGCAACCTTACTCCAAAACCTACTGCTCCTCTTGGAGAAATATCAGTGCCTTTTTCGTGCCAAGCAGTACCTGCAATGTCCAAATGTGCCCAGCAAGTGTTGTTTACAAAACGCTGTAAAAACTGTGCAGCCATTATGCTATCTCCACCAGAACCTACAGGAGCTATGTTTTGCACATCAGCAATCGGTGAATCAATAATTTTATCGTAAGTTTCATTCATAGGAAAACGCCACAACTTCTCATTTACTTCATTTCCCGCATCAACAAGACGATTTGCTAATTCATCATTATTGGAAAAAAGACCGGCATACTCGTTATTCCCAAGCGCAACCACTATAGCACCAGTTAAAGTTGCAAGGTCAATCGTAAATTTCGGTGAAAACCTGTCTTGTGTATACCATAAAGCATCTGCAAGTATGAGCCTTCCCTCCGCATCGGTGTTTAACACTTCTATTGTCTTTCCAGACATTGAGGTGACTACATCGCTCGGTCTTTGAGCATTACCACCCACTGCATTTTCTGCAAGTGCAACCACGCCGATCGCATTTACTTTTGCTTTTCGTCCGGCTAAAGTGTGCATTACCCCAACCACAGCAGCAGAACCTGCCATGTCATATTTCATTGACTCCATACCACGTGAAGGTTTGAGTGATACTCCACCAGTATCAAATGTTATACCTTTACCCACAAAAGCTATTGGCTTTTGTTCCTTAGAAGCCCCATTCCATTTTATTACCACTAATTTTGGCTCTTTACTACTTCCTTGTGCTACTCCAAGCAAAGCTCCCATTTTTTTCTCTGCCATTTGCTTCTTATCAAGCACTTCAATTTCAAGGCCGAGCTTAGTAAGTTCGCTTTTTATACGATCAGCGTAGGATTCTGGATACAAAACATTGGGTGGTTCAGTAATAAAAGAACGTGCAAGAAATATGCCTTCACCTTCTTGTCTTAAACGCTCAAATGATTTTTCAGCACTGCTTAATTGCTCATCTTTTGCTAGCACTGTAATCTCCTCTACTTCTGTAATTTTTTCATCCTTTTTAGTTTTATATTTATCAAATTTGAAACTACGCAGAAACGCACCATATGCAACATTTTCTACACTTCCTTCGATTGAAATCGCCGCTCGTTTGATCTTTAATCTACTTAGCTCACAATATATTTTACCGCCAATATTTAATTCCTTATTTTCATCCCATTCATCTTTCTTACCAAGCCCGACAACTATAACATTCTTTCCCTCTGATGAAGTAACGGAGAAAAATTCACCAAAGCCTCCATTGAAGTCACTAAATTTCTTGATGTTATCTATAACTTGCTTTTCTTGCAAAACCTTATCATTACCTATGAACTCATCATTTTCAAACAAACCTATTACTAGCGTTTCAAAATCAGGTAAATCTTTAGAAATTGTTATTTTCATTGCTGATATCTCCGTTGCAAATAATTGTAAACTGTACATAAAATATATAGTAAAAACATCTTACTAATGTTTTTACTATATATTTTATGCACAATAGCACCCAAGGCTACTATGAACTCCTCTTATATGCAAGGGTTTTTATCTTTTATTAGAAAACTTGTTATACCCACCTAAGGTGATATTGAACGTGTAGGTTTTAATAGCCCGATCATTGTAAGTAAATGGTGCTATTAGCAGGCTTGCAAGCCCGCTATCAATAAAATTCCCAAGGACAGAATCGGTACAGTTGCCGCAATTATGGTCAGCAAAAAACATTTGTGTTGTGAATTCTGGAAAATCTGGATGTTGAACTAAAAAGTTGATATGTGGAGCTCTATCACCAATTTTACCAGGTGCTACTGTAATAAAATTATAGTAGCCAAGGTTATTCACTATAAATCTTCCTGACCCAGCAAAATTTGGATCACGTTGATTATCCTTCGTATTCTCATCACAATGGTTCACACCACGTGAATTTGCATGCCATATAGAAACCACGGCATTTTGTATTGGTAAACAGTTTATATCAGTAATTCTACCCACTATACTTATTAACTCTCCTGTTGCACTATTTGGAGAACCAGGTTTTCTTCTTAAATTATTTGAGGAGTTAAAATTTTTTGGCCTTGCATCAAGATCATATATCTCCGGAGTTTCAATACAGTTGAGCAAAATAGGATCAGCTGCAAATGATGAAAAACTAAATACAGTTTGTACTAAAAGCGCTAATAAGATATTTTTCACATTCATTTCATTTATAATGCTCTTACTTGGATTATAGCAGTTTTTTTCTTTTATTAAAGATGAGACTTTTTGCTATTCCATATCAAGAACAACCATGAGTTCATTAGGGCTCACATAACCCAAAGCATTTTTTGCTTGTTCATCAAGCAGATCTAAATCTAAGCTTTTTTCATATAAGCCAAATACTTTGTTACTCAACTTCTCCTTTTCAAAAGAGATATTCTTCAGCAAAAGTTTATTGTACTCTATTTCTTTTGTTAAATTCATTAACGCTAATAAGCCACGTTTGCCTGTAATTGTGCTAATGCTGAAATACAGTGTAAGAGAAGAAATGAACAAGGCTGCACTTAAATACAGTAACTTTTTTTGAGATACAAGCACCATACTTTCACATATAAGAAATTGAGAAATGCATAACATGAAAAGGTAAATAAAAAACTAAACACCCTAACTGTAACTTGCAACCCTTTTACAATATTTTTCAAATCACATGTCACATTTGGAGTATACACTGACACCACATATGTGACCATTCCCTTTGCCTAAAGGCAACTAACACTTAAGAACCTTGGCGGGCTTTACACCTTGGCTTTACTTTATTTATAATGTAAATCTTACTACCCCTTTTCACAACTTTACAATTTTTATCTCTGTTACGATGGGATTTTAGTGACCCTTTGACTTTCATATCTATGTAAGAACTAAATTACCTTACATTATGATCACTTATAAAAAGTTAGTCAATTGATAAATTCCTCACATTTTATTAAAATATTGTATAATCGTTGCTGACACTTCCTCGATCGACTTTTGTGTTACATCAATAATTGGCCAATTATTTTGTTTAAAGAGCTCCTCTGCTTTCTTAATTTCCTTTTCTACTTTCTCGGGGTCAGCATATATATTATTATCTTCGTTGTTAATTGAGGTAAGCCTATTTTTGCGTATTTCTACTAATCTATTTACGTCTATTGTTAACCCTATTGTCAATTTGTTCTTTAATTTTGTTAAGTCGACATAAAAGGGTACCTCACTAACAAAAGGAATATTTGCAACCTTATAGCCCCGATAAGCTAAATACATACTGGTGGGAGATTTTGATGTGCGTGAAACTCCAATTAAGATTATGTCCGCTTTACCAATATCTTGAACGTTTTGCCCGTCATCATGATTAATAGTGTAGTTTATTGCTTCGATGCGCTGAAAATATTCATTATTTATTTCAGTGTGCAAGTCAAGCTTTTCGTCTTTTTCAATTTCAAGATAGGACGAAATTTCTCTAATAATATGTGATAATATTGCTCTATAGGGGATTTTCAATTTTATACAGTTACCTTTTAGATACTTTCTTAGCTCATCATTAGTAATGGTGCATATAACAAAGTTATGCTCATTACTTTTCTTGTTGATTTCTTCCAAAATTTTATCAATCTGCTCTTCTTCTTTCACAAAAGACCAAACATATTCAACCGTTTCTACAGAACGAAAGTGTTTCAGAGCTGATTTTGCAACCGATATAACAGTTTCACCACTTGAATCCGATACTAAGTGTAGATTAAGCTTTTTAAAGGTCATATTTTATATAGTGTTAAGCAATCGGCTACTGAAATTATGCTAATTTTTTGACCTATGTAAATGTAGACTATTGATAAAGCTCTAACTAATTGATAAATTCTTAACAAAGCTACTCTTGAAACAAATGTTTTTATTAAAACCTACAAATTTCTCTTATTTCTCTAAAAAAGCTTTGCCTTGGCTTGGTGTTATTTGTTTTGTATGTTTTTTAGCCGGAATATTCTTAGCTTTATTCTTCTCTCCAGAGGATTATAAGCAAGGAGAAATTGTACGAATTATGTATCTTCATGTACCCTCTGCATGGCTTGCTCTTGGAATATATGGATTAATTGCATCACTCAGTTTCATTTCATTGGTGTGGAACAATAGTATTGCTAGCGTTTTGGCACATGCTGCTGCTCCTGCAGGGACAGTCTTTTCTGCAATATGCTTAATCACAGGCAGCATTTGGGGAAAAGGAACCTGGGGCACTTGGTGGGTATGGGATGCAAGGCTTACTTCAATGTTGATTTTATTTTTCATATATGTTGGATACCTTTCATTGTGGAGCGCTTTTGATAATGAAGTAAGAGCTAAAAAATCAGCAGCAGTATTTGCCATCTTCAGTGCTATAAATATTCCTATAGTAAAATTTTCCGTGAATTTGTGGTCTACTCTCCACCAGCCAGCAAGTATTCTTAGAAAAGGTGGAGTAGCAATAGAAGGTTCTCTGTTGCTACCATTAATTGCAATGTTTATGTTTTGTGCCACATTTTTTTTGGTCGTGTGGGCACTCTATTCACTCTACTTGATTAATTTATATAAGATAAAGAGAGAAGTTAGTGTGCGGTACTAGATAGCTTCGTAATCATATAGGAAAATATGCTAGAGAAAATTAAACAAAATACCTTTAGTCACTTCAAATACCTGCCTGAAGCTGTAGGTTTTAGTGTAAAAACAGATCAGGCTCTTACAATAATTAATTGCGGGTTAGGATCTTCGATGTTTAACATCGTTTGTGGTGACTGTCATGCAGAAAAAGTTCAAAGTGTTATAAACGAATTTAAAGGTCAGCCTTTTGCATGGTGGATAATTGAGTCAAAAGCATTAAGCAGAAGATTGCTGGAGCACGGCTTCATCACCGAAACTGAAGAACGTGCTATGTTGTGTGACCTGACTAACTTCAAAAGCAGCAACAACCAACTTATTAGAATAGAACAAGTATTGAATCTAGATCAACTTGAACATTTTACTAAAGTTCTTGAAACATATGATGCAACAGCACGTAGCTTTTACGAAAGGCTCACAAAACCACTGCTAAGCCAACAAGAAAAATTGTTCGTTGGATACGAAAATAATATTCCTGTTGTAATTGCTATTCTTTTTATTTCCGGTGACACAGCCGGCATTTTTAGCTTGATAACAAGGGAGAATAAAAGAGGGCTTGGATATGGTACTCAAATGATGACCCATCTTATGGGTACTGCTAGAAGGAGTGGTATAAAACACACAACTCTCTCTGCATCTAGCGATTCAGGATATCGAATCTATGAGTGCCTGGGGTTTCGTACGTTTGGTCAATTTGAATGTTTCGAATGGAGAGGTTAAAGATGAAAATCGAGCATACTACGCTTCCAAATGATAGAGATATTGAATTTCTATCCAAAAAGATTAACGAAGAAACCATTGATAAAGGTACGTGTAATCCATTCGCTTTTTTTGTTCGCGATGATACTAAACAAGTTATTGCAGGCTGTAGTGGTCTTATTATCTATGGATCAATTTACACTGATCTGCTTTGGGTGCATCCTGATTGTAGGAAAAAAGGTATGGGAAAGCAATTAATGGAAGAAGTACATGATTATGGTCGGGAAATGCGTTGCAAAATAGCAACTGTTGCAACCATGAATTTTCAAGGTACAAAAAGATTTTATGAAAGTTTAGGGTACGAGTGCGACTTTGAACGCCAAGGCTATGTTGATGGAGCAACATGTATATTTTTGAAGAAAGTGTTGTAGTGCAAAGTATATCTAATGTTAGTAAGTTATAGACTTTTCTAAAAATTACCCCTTATGTAAAGAATTATTTTTCAAAGTCTTTGGCAAGTCCAATCAACACTGAACTAAGCCTTAAGCATAGAAACCACTTTGTCGTAGCTTGGTAATGATTTAATTTCTCCAATTGCAGCTAAAGTAGTTTTTTCATGCTGAGATAATAACTCCTCTGCTGCCTTTTTTACGTCAGTAGTGGTAACAGCACTAATTTTTTCTATTAATTCATTTTTACTGACATATTTGTTATAGTTACCATAGTAGTGCCCCAATGCTTCAGCACGAGAACTGACACTTTCACGCGACATTAAAATTTGGGATTTTATCCGCTCTTTCACTCTATTTACTTCTTCTTCCTTCAGGTCATCTGTAGACAACTTCTTCAACTCCGTCGTTATGGATTTTAAAAGCTTATCTAAATTGCTACTATCTGTACCAGCAAAAATGGAAAGCATCCCTGTATCAGTATAGCTGGAATTAAATGAATAGACAGAGTAAGCAAGCCCCTGTTTTTCTCTTACTTCCTGGAACAGACGTGATGACATTCCGCTTCCCAGTATAGAATCAAGTACTTGAAATGTGTGATATTTATCGTCATAGCGAGAAACACTAGGTAAACCAATTAGCAAGTGTACCTGATCTAATTTACGATGTTCTAAATACTCACTACCAGTGTAGCTCGCATTCTGGCTTTTTTTCAGCTTTTTAGAACAAATCTTTGAAAAGAAGTCTTTGGTTAACGCAACAACTTTCTCATGCTCAATGTTTCCTGCGACAGCAAATAGCATATTCTCGCCAAAATAATGCTCATTTATGTAGTTATTTAGATCTTTTTGAGTAAATGATTTCACAGTATCTTGCGTGCCTAAGATTGACCTACCAAATGGTTGATCTTGATAAGCTGCCTCAAAATATTTATCGAAAATAATGTCGCTTGGTGAATCATTAGTCTGAAAAATCTCTTGTATTACAACGCCCTTCTCACGTTCCAATTCATCTTCTGGAAACGTCGAATTCATCAATATATCTATTAATATATCAATACCAGTTTTAATGTCCTTTTTGAGAATTTTTGCATAATAGGTAGTGCTTTCCCTGCCGGTGCTGGCGTTGAAAACTCCACCTATGTCGTCAAAGGCTTTTGCAATTTCAAAAGCAGTTCTCGTCTTTGTTCCTTTGAAAGCCATGTGCTCTAAAAAATGGGATATTCCATTTTGATTTGCACTTTCAGCTCTACTACCAACACCAACTCGTATGCTTAAAGCTACAGAGTCAACATCACGCACCTGCTCGGTTATTATGCGCAGACCATTATCTAATTTTGTTACCTGAGGTGTATTCATCTTATGTATTCTTTTTTAAATTTTCTTCTGCGAAATCCCAATTAATCAAATGGTCAAGGAAAACTTTTATGTAGTCAATTCTACGATTTTGACAATCTAAATAATAGGCATGCTCCCACACATCCATAGTGAGTAGTGGTACTTGGCCATAAATTAACGGCAAATCCGCATTTGGAGTTTTGGTGATTTTGAGTTTTCCTTTCTCGAGCACTAACCATACCCACCCACTACCAAATTGGCTTACTCCATGATTGGCAAATTCCTCACAAAATTTATCAAAGCCACCGATATCATCTTGAATTTTTTTTGCCAGAAGACCATCATCTTTAGGCTTACCACCACCATTTTTTTTCATTGAATTCCAATAAAAAGTGTGGTTCCAAACTTGCGCTGCATTGTTAAATATGGGAACTTTATCGCTATTACCATGAACTTTCGTTATTACTTCCTCAACCTTCACATGCTGATAATCTGTATTTTCAACTAGCTCATTAAGTTTATTTAAATATCCTTTATGATGTTTATCATAATGAAAATCTAAGGTTTTTGCAGATATGTAAGGTTCTAAAGCTGTTTTATCGTATGGTAATTCAGGTAAAGTAAAATTCATTCAACATCCTTAATTTCTAACCTACTGGAATAGTATTGCAATATGTGCTCTTGTGCAACATATAATTTGGTTAAAATATTCATATTGTTGCAATTATTCCAAAATAAGTTATAATAGTACAGTAATGTAAATACATTTTTTAATTATAGTTTTTTTAGGAGGCTAATATGTCAAGTTTATATAATTTCAAGGGATATGCTGCTAATGGAACCGTTCCTACTGTAACAAAAAATAACAGTCAAGTTCCACAAAACTGTTTCTACCAATCTGTTGATCATATCAATAGTGTTGTGGGACCAGTGAAGAATGTAGTTTTTGGTGTTGGAAAGCAAGGGGGTATGGTTAGTCTGACTACTTTCACACTAGCTAATATAGTTCTACGACCTTTATATCTAGCATTTGCGTATCTGTCTTACTGGCCAGCGAAAGGGTTAGCAAAAGTAACAGATAAGTTTGATCTTAAAGACAATACACAATCTTTGGTGGGCTATTCAAACACGTTATCAGGTAAGGCATGGAACCATAGTGAAAAAGTAGCTGACTTCGTTAACACAGTTTTGAGTTATGCTGTCAGTGCTGTTATCTGGGCTGCTGCATTAGTTATCACACCACTTACTTGGGCTATTGATAAAGTGTCAAGTAAGTTTAGTGACGCAAAGACTGAAGCTGTTAACGATGGGAAAGAAGCTCCTCTACCAAGCTAATCTGCACAATAAATGTCCATGGCTTTAGTCATGGGCATTTAAACGTTATGCACATATCTGTACAAACATAGGCCTCCAAGAAGCAAGTGGCATCCAAGCCATAAAACGGGGGAAATTAAGTACAAAAACGACTTGACAAACTCCGCCAGCCATCTTATCATAGTACTGAAGCTATTTATTTATCTTCGCAATCTGTGCAGGTTAATGACAAAAAACTTAGGGTATTTGGCGTCTCATGTTTAATTTTTCGCACTACGTGCACCGCATGTCTTTATAAAACTTCTGGGTTTTTACCTATATAAGCTAGAACGCGCTTATAAAGCGTTCAAGACATCAAAAAACGTCAAATTGACAAGGGAGAATTTGAATGCTAGCTACCGCGGGTTTTCTTTGTCTTTTTTCCTGCTTAGTAAATTTCTTAAACACTTGCGATGTAGGTTAGCTGCAAATTAAAAGTGGCTAAATCGCTCTTAATCAAGCGTTTTAGAATAAAAAGAACGCCGATATTTTAGTACATGGTAAATAGCCAACCACCATGGGGCTTCTTTTGCCTTTTTTTAGGTTATGCAAGAAATCTAGCGTATAAGAAAGTACCTTAACAGTTGCAGTTAATGTTTATCAATGATAAAACATTAAGGATTGATGTATGTTTAATATTATGATTGCTCTATTGTTTGCCATATTGTCGTTTTTTTGTGGTGGTGATGCACTTGCAAAACAGGAACCACGTTCAATAGCTGCAGACAACCACATAAAGGTAATAAATTATAATCCACAGGCTATACATAAGTATACGGGTTTTTATGGTTACCAATCCAGTATATTGTTTGAGCCAGGTGAAGTAATACAAAACCTTTCAATGGGTGACCCAACCGGTTGGCAGCTTGTCCCTCAAGGTAACAGGTTGTTTATTAAGCCTATAGATGATATTGCTGATACTAATGCAACTGTCATTACTAACAAAAGAGTTTATTACTTTGAACTTCATGCTGAAGAAGCAACTGGACTGGATGATCCAAAATTAGCATACGAAGTAAGGTTTCTTTATCCACTATTTAACAGTGATGAAATTTATACAACCAATAACGGCGATATCTTTGAGCAAACTAGTCATACAATTATTCCCGACATAAATGATACTGAAGTTATAAAGAAGGGCTTGAATTTTAATTATTCCATTTCACATGTTAAGGGTAGCCAATCAATAATACCAACTAAAGTCTTTGATGACGGGAAATTTACATATCTGCAATTTAATAAGATAAATTCCGATTTTCCAGCAGTCTTTATGGTTGATTCTGCAGGGTATGAGTCTCTAGTAAATTTCCGTACAGTTGATGATTATCTTATAATTGAAAGAGTGGGTTCGGTGTTCACTCTAAGGAACGGGTCGAGTACAGTCTGCTTATTTAATGAAAACATATCTTTTAAAAAGGATAAGTGATTAATATAAGCTTCTCAAAAACTATATATTAATTATGCCTGAGAAACAGGTACAAAGTTTGCAGCAAAGTGACAAAATAGGCGATGCCAAAAAGATAATTATAGGGTAACTGTATGGAAACTTTAAAATATTGCTTGGTAACCAAAGAAAATAACAAAAGTACATATAGCAGTGATAACTGGTGGTAAAACCAGAAAAATAGGTGTCTTTTTAATGAAAAAACTCTGGGAAGATTTCAAGAAAAAAGCATTGTAAATTATTGGTAAAAAGTACATAGCATTGAGTATAGTGCTTGCAATTAACACAAGAGTGACAAATACAGAAAGTGCTACATTGCCAGAGTTAAAAACAGCTTGAAAAATGAGAAACTTACCCCAAAAAGTTGGAGCAGGTGGCACTCCTATCATAGATAATGCGCCTATAGTAAATGCTGTCATAGTAATTGGCATACTGCGTCCTATGCCGTGAATTCTATCTATATATTTTTCACCTGTTTTCGTTATTATGCTACCTGCAACAAAAAATAAAGTGATTTTTGCAAATGCGTGACAAACTAACTGAAAAATTGCAACCTTTGTACTGAGATCGCTAAAAATTGAAGCGAATAGTATAATATATGATAATTGAGAGACAGTAGAGTAAGCGAGCAATTTTTTCAATTCTCTCTGCTTTAATGCAATTAGTGAAGCTACAATTACGGTAAATCCTGCAGCATACGGCAGCCATCCTCCAATAAACCAATTTTGTTGCGCAAAGCGTTGCAGATTGTCGATGCCAAAAGTATATAATATGACTTTTATTATGATGAAAACTCCAGATTTCACAACAGCAACAGCATGCAACAGCGCACTCACAGGAGTTGGTGCAACCATTGCTTTTGGTAACCAAAAATGCATTGGCATTAATGCAGCTTTACCTATTCCATAAATCAGCATGGCAAAACACACTGCAGTGAAAGTGATGAGTGAAGTGTCAAATTTAAATATTCCACCGTTTACAAAATCCAAAGTATGAAATTTATTATATAAGAGACCTATTGTAGGAAAAAACAGCACCAAAGAAGAGAAAAATAGTACGCCAAAATAATAACGTCCAGCTATCATTGATTCATTTGTTGTATTATAAGTAACGAGAGGATAGGTACTGATAGTTAAAAGTTCATAAAAAACAAATGTAGTGAGCAAATCTCCGGAAAAAGCAACAAACATTGCACAGCCGATCGATATTGAAAAAAAACACAGGAAACTCGAGTAATTACTATCAGCATAGTGATACTGCATATAGCATATTGCATATATGCTGGTTAGCATCCATAAAAATGATATTAATAAACTAAATATTATCCCGGTAGACTCTAGCTTCAAACTAATATGCAAATTGTTGCCAAAATCCATGAGGATAAATTGAGAGTGATCACCATATACCCAACATAAAGTGCACAGACATGTATATGTAAACAGGAGTATAGAGGACGTAACAGTAACACCATTGCTTATACTAGGCCATTTGCCGGTAAAAAAGATAATCATTGCGCCAAGCAGAGGAATCAGTGCAGTAATTAACAAATAATTTTCAGTAATAAAAAATGGTAAGGCAAGAGATGCTAAAACATAGTCCATTAAATTTTCTGCTTAGGTAAAGCTAGAATTATACTCAAATCACAAAAAACTGCTATGTTTTTTTAGTTGTTATACATATATGATACAGGCTAGGTAGCTACCTAGCCTGTCTTTTCATACAGCTCAGCCTAAACAAACTTTAACTTGCTCATATGTGCATTCAACGTGTTTTATAATTGAAACAATGCGCTATGGGTATACAAACTATTGACCTATTTTAATACCTTGACCCTGCCCCCCCGTTGTTGTCACTCCTTTCATGCGGCTTTTAGGAGGTACTTGTGGTGCAAGTGGCTCTTTGCTTACAGAGTTTGGTTTTATATCTCTTATTTTAGAATGAGATTCCTGTGCCTCTTCAACGGTCCCATGCGTAGGCTCTCCAGCATTATAGTCTCCTCTATTTCCACCTTGCATAACTTTTCCCGTATGATTTTTAGTAGGTACTGGCGGTAGCGGCCTTCTGCTTATAGGGTTTGAGTTTGGGTCTGTACCTCTTATTTCAAAATGAGATTCCTGTACCTCTTTAGGAGTCTGAAATATAGGTTCTTTCTTATAGTTTGAGTTTATATCTTTCCCTGGCAGATCAGCGTTCAATGACTTTAATACCTCGTGCTTTAGCTGTTTACCTTTATACCTGCTTTCAAGAGCTTTGATTTTCTTCATACTTTTCATTGTTACTTCAGTCAGAGAATCGGCAATATTTTTGTTTATTTCTGAAATTTCTATTGACTTATTACCATTGATAATAGCTTCACCCTTCTCTTGTTCAATGGTTACTCTATAGTCTCGTTTTTCGATTGTTGTTATCACTTCTTTTTCAAATAAGCTGCAAATAACACCTATTATCTTTTTGCTTATCTTTTCGCCATATTCCTTAAAAATAAGTCCAATTGCTTTTATTTGCTCTGTTAAAGGAAAGGTTTGAGTATGTGCGTATTTTTTACCTGGCGATGACTCCTTAGTGTTCTGAAGTATAAATTCTATTTCCCTAGGGCCAATCACCCCCTGATGTAGATCTTGTGCACCGCCAAGTACCACCCCATCACGGTTTGAGCGTTTTGCTTGTGCCTTGGATGACATATCCTCACCACCAATGATATCACTATCTGATTTCCTTTTTGGTGCACTCTTATGTATAGGTTCTGCTTGCACTTGCACTTTCATTTCTAATGCATTTTTAATATCTTCAATATCTTGAATACCTTGAAGACTTTGGAATATATTTTCCTTCGGTGCTCTTTTTAATGCTTTAAATCCCTCTGTTACTCGACCCAAAGCACCTTCTATTATCTTCTGAACTTTCTCAGTATCTATTTGCTCACTCCCTTTGACAATAATTTCTTTTCTTTCCTTACTACTCACACCATAGCCTTGCTCTTTAAGTGCCTCTATTGCCCACTCTCTAAACAAGTCTTGAACATTATGCACTTCTCTAACTTTATTATGACCTTTTTCCATAAGAACAGATTTAATTGTTCCCATGTCTTTCTCTAAGAACCTGTTTAAAATCTCGAAAGGATAAGGTAAAATAGGGGTAGATTAAGAATGAGGTATATCTATGCGAAAAAGTTATCCAAGTGATATAAGTCGAGAGCAATTTGAAAAAATCAAACCAATTCTGGAGAGTAGCAGGAGGAAAACAAAACCAAGAAAACTTGATTTATATGATGTATTTTGTACAGTATTATACGTCCTAAAAAGTGGTTGCCAGTGGAGGATGTTGCCAAAAGATTTTCCAAGGTGGGAGAGCATATATTATTATTTTCAAATGTGGAATAAAAAGGATGGAGAAGAACCAAGTTTGTTGGAATTAGTTTTAAAAAAAATTAGTTGGAGAGGTCCGTATCAACAATGGTCGGAAAGAGAAAACCAGTTTCTGCATAATTGATGCTCAAAGCGTTAAAAACGCAGATACTGCTGAAAGAAAGGGTTATGATGCAGGTAAAAAGATTTCAGGTATAAAGCGTCATATCGCAGTTGATACACAGGGCTTGCCACATGCAATTCATATAACAACGGCAGAAGCAACTGATCGTAGCAGTGCTGTAAAAATGGTGGGAAATGCTAAAGAAAACCTCTCTGAAGTCAAAAATATACTCGTTGATGCTGGCTATACAGGAGAAAATTTTGCAACACAAATAAAAGTAACTATTGGTGCAGCTGTTGAGGTAATAAAACGAAGCGAATTACATACCTTTGCTGTATTGCCAAAAAGATGGGTTGTTGAGCGGTCTTTTGCTTGGTTGGAAAAATGCAGGCGATTGTGGAAAAACTGTGAGCGAAAACTCAATACTAGCCTACAAATGGTCGTTCTTTCCTTCGTTTCTCTCTTATTGCGAAGATTTTAAACAGGTTCTTAGGAAATTGATTGAATTTTTGAAAATTATATGCGCTGCTCCAAAAGTCCAACTCAAATTGTGCAGTTATTCTAAATAACTCAAGCATTCTGCTCTTTTCATTTACCCCTACTTTTCTGCAATATTCATCAACAATATTTTCTAAAATGCTACACCCATACTCTATTAAACTGCTGCTACAAAAATCAAACCAATCTTTATATCTGTTATTCTGCTTGAATCCACTTTTCATACCATCAATGACAGTCTTGTATATAAACATGCAAGAATACAAAACTGTTATAGCTTCATAGGTATTACTATACGAGATGGATAAAAGAAAATTGGTGAAGTTGAAACATGCAGAAGATTTTTTCCCATGCCTTATATCATATATAGTAAAATAGTGATCATATAAGAACCTGTTAGCTGCTATTGACCCTTGTGCCACTTTAGCAAGTGGGATTACGTTATTATAGTTTTCTATTCTGGATGCGATAATTAATATGGTGCGAACATAGTCATCCAAAAATAACGCGTCCTGTTGGATATAGAACTTAAAACTCCCTATGTTTAAAGTATCGTTCATCAGCCCAACATTAAAAGGATGTTCAACTATATCCCTTAAAAGGTTTGACCCATAACAGCTCCTAATTATACCACTAAACACTATAGTACCACAAGATCAAGTTAACATAAATAATTTGCTGCTAATGTTAATGATAATAAGATATATCAGAATAATATAACTCATCCCAGAACGCCAGTTCAAGTTCTAATCCATTACGAAAAAACTCTAACATATTTTTTCGTTCATCATTGCTGGATTTTTTATACAGCTTGTTCATAATTTTGGTTACCTCATCAATCATATTGTTAGCCATATCGTTGTTGAAAATATCAATCCATTTCTGATATCTATTATCCGGAACGGTGTTGCCTTTTACTATATGACAAATAATTATTTGATATATACAAAAACATGGATAAGAAGCCGCTAAGCCCTCGGCAACAGAGTTATGGTATGCAACACGCATGAAAAAATCAATAAAGGCAGAGCAAGACCTCGATCTCTTGTGGTTGTCAGACAAATCACAATCCGCAAAATACTTTTTATATTGATCTCGCGTGGCAAAGGTTCCAACAGCTACACAAGTTAATTTATCCATTATTTCAATATCATTAGCTTTAGCTGCAATAATCAATAAAGCGCGAGTACAATCTGTTACATATAGAAAATCCTGCTGAAGGTAGAATTTGAATCTTTCATAATCTAGCGTATTATTCATTAATTCAACATTAAAAGGGTGCTCTTTTATTCTATCAATAAGATCAGATGATTCTCCTACAGCTATATTGTAGAATTCTCCTTCTGCTTTGTTATACATTTTATGAGCCTCATAAATATAAAAATTGTTGTTAATACAGTATAATTATTACGAAAAGTTAATTATACTTTAATAATAAGTTAGTACATCAGTATCAAACTGTAAATCAAAAATTTTAGCAATCTAAAGAAATTTTGCTGCTGTCTTCCATATTGAATTTTCTACGAAGCTCAGCAGATAAATCTATGTTTTCCCAAGAAAATCCACCATCGTTTTCCGACTCTTTACCAAAGTGTCCATAACAGGCTGTACGTTTATATATAGGACGGTTAAGTGATAAATACTTGATTATGCCTTGTGTTGATAAATCTATGTTATCCTCAATAAACTTTTTAATCCTTTTTTCATCTACCATATTTGTACTAAATGTGTCAATATAGAATGAAGTAGGTTTTGATATGCCAATTGCATAAGAAAGCTGCACAAGACAACGCTCAGCCAGACCTGCAAAGACAATATTTTTAGCAAGATACCTTGCCATATAAGCTGCAGATCTATCAACCTTTGTTGCGTCTTTTCCGGAAAATGCTCCCCCACCGTGTGGAATATAACCCCCATAAGTGTCAACCATAATTTTTCGCCCGGTTAATCCACAATCACCAACTGGTCCACCAATAACAAACCTACCAGTTGGATTAACCAAGAGATTTTCCTCAGGGCACATCCACCCTTCAGGTAAAGATGAAACTACGTAAGGGTAAATAATTTCCTTTACTTTCAATTGATCCAGACCTTCAGGGTGCTGTATTGAAACAATAATACTTTCAGCATGTACTGGAAGATTATTCTCATATGCCAACGTGATTTGCGATTTTGCATCTGGACCAAGTTTTGCTTCTTTAACCACATTCATGATATTTTTCAAAATTGAGTGCGCATAAAAAATGGGCGCCGGCATGAGGGTTTCTGTCTCTGTTGTTGCGTAACCATACATTATGCCTTGATCTCCAGCACCTTGATCCACCCCCATTGCAATGTCATTTGACTGTTCATGCAGCAATATATTTACTTTCACTTTTTCTGAGTGGAAACCATCATGCTCATAACCAATATCTTTTATTGTATTTCGTACAATATTTTCAATTCTGCTATTTTCGATGTTAGGCCCGAACACTTCCCCCGCTATAATAACATTATCCTTGGTAACTAAAGTCTCTATTGCAGTTCGTGAGAAAGTATCAGTGAAAAGGTATTCATCAAGTATTGAATCTGAAATTTGATCCGCTACTTTGTCTGGATGACCGGCTGCAACTGATTCACTGGTTATCAAATTTTTATATAAACTCATGTTTCTGCTTATACAATATCAAAGTTGCTATAGAGAATTCAGCTAGAAATGGTGGGTCTGGGAAGAGTTGAACCTCCGACCTCACGCTTATCAGGCGTGCGCTCTAACCACCTGAGCTACAGACCCCTAAGCTGAAACTTGCACATTACCCACAAGTAAGATATCAATAAAAGTCTTTTTATTTGCCGACCTTCTAAAACTAACCCAGCCTTCTACTTTAGCAAAAATCGTATGATCTTTACCTATACCAACATTCTTTCCAGGATGAAATTTTGTGCCTTTTTGACGAACAATTATGTTACCAGGAATAACTTTTCCATTCTTTTTTATCCCTAACCTACGACCTGCGGAATCTCTACCATTACAGGAACTACCACCTGATTTTTTAGTTGCCATATCTTACCTCTTACTTTTGAAGATTAATTTCATTGATACGAAGAACAGTTATATACTGCCTATGACCAGTTTTTCTACGATAATTTTTTCTTCTCTTCTTTTTAAAAATTATAATTTTTTCCCCTCTACGTTGTTCCAATACTTCAGCTTTAACAGTAGCATTAGATGGATAAGATAAGCCGTTATCTGAAAGGCAAATCACCTTATTGATTTCTACTTCCTTTCCTTCTTCAACCTCTAACTTCTCTACTTTTATTATACTACCTTTTTTTACTAAGTACTGCTTTCCACCTGTTTCAATCACCGCAAACATAACAAATATACACTTTTATTGTTAACTTTAATCGTAAAGGATGTCATATATGCTGTCAAGACAAATAATTTCCCCTTCTCAAGCTGCATTAAATGCTTTCAGCAGACACAGGAACTGCACCACAAGCTAAAAGCAACTCCACAAGGTTCCTATGATCAAAATCAGTGGCATAATGTAATGCTGTCTTTCCTTCATTATTTTTAGCGTTAACATCTGCATTGTGTTTTAGCAGCATTTTAGCAATATCAACGTTTCCATTCATAGCAGCAAGGTGTAGTGGAGTGTTGCCATTTTCATCTTTAGTGTTAACATCGGCATTTTCTTGAATGAGGTATTCTACAATATTGTAGCTATTGTAGCTACCAAACGAGACAGAGTAGTGCAGCGGAGTTTCACCATTTTTATTCTTAGCATTAATATAAGCTCCTTTTTTGATCATATACTCTACCATTCTTAAATCTCTACTAAAGGTAGCTATATACACAGCAAGGTGCAATGGTATTGCGTCATATTCATCCCTAGCATTAACATCAGCACCTTTTTCAATCAGGCACTTCACTGCATTTAATTTTCCACTCTCAGCAGCAAAAAATAATGGGGTTCTGTAGTGTTCGTCCCTAGCATCAACATAAGCATCCTCATTAATTAGGTATTCCACTATACCCAATTCCCCAACATAGGCAGCTAAATGTAATGGGGTCCCACCATAATTGTCTTTAGCGTCAATATTAGCGTACTTTTTGACAAGATATTCCACCATACTCAATTCTCCATTTTTAGCAGCAATGTGTAATGGAGTCCAGCCACGTTCACCTTCAGCATTAATGTTATTACCTTTAATGATCAGGTATTTTACTATGTCAAACTCTCCAGTGTCAGCAGCTAAGTGCAATGGAGTGTTATCATATTTATCTTTAGCATTAATGTCAGCACTCTTATTAACGAGATATTTCACTATATTTAAACTTCCACTCCTAGCAGCAATATGCAACGGTGTTTTACCGTAATTGTCCTCAATATTAACAGTTCTTACCAATTTATCTGAGTAATGTCTTTCTATATGCGTTACTATTGTACTAATTGCTTTACAATCACCACTGTCAGCAAGCAAGTGTAAAGGTGTGACTTTCCTTATAAACAGCGCTCCTCTACACATATAAGATGAGTAAAAGTAAAAATCATCAATTAACCTACTGTGCTTACTTGCATATCCCCAAATAGATGCAACATGAATAAAACTATCTATTACTAAATCACCACCGTTTATCAATTCCAGAGCTTTCCTGAGAACTTCTTCTTCCCGACCTTCCTTTTGTAAATTCAATTACTTTCTGCACTAGTCTGTGAATGTTTGCCACTCCCTCTTTTAAGTCAACCATTGAATATCTATCAAGTAACTTAACAGCATTCCACAGCTTTTCTTCATCATCTGCTATTAATTTTGAAAAGATTTCTTCTATACGAATCTTGTCAGGAGCAAGGTAGGCCACTATTTCCAGAACACTCAAAGCTTCAAAACCACATTCTTTTTGTGCTATAGCGTCAATTGTAATCTTCCAAGTTACGAATGTTGTTTTAGTATAACGGTCACTTTTATTTTTGAGTTCAAAATCAAGCAGCTTTTTTGCCTCTTCTTCATACCTTTTCAGATAGTCACTAACACCAATTTTTTCTTTACCTCTATAACTTAGTACAACATTTTTTTCATTAATATACGCAGCTGCTTGTTTTAAAGCTAACGGGAAATATTGTAATTCCTGTGTTAGTTTTTTTATTTCTTCGTCTTGTAAATTATCTCTTATATTTAAAGCTCTCTTAACAAACTTCAAAGCCTCCGTTTCTTTGAATACACCTAACTGTATTGTTTTTATCTCCCCTTCATCTTCTGATATTCCCCAATCTTTATTACGAGAGGTAATTAAAATATAAGGCTTATTATCCAAGGAGGACGGTAAAAACTTACTAATATCTTTATATCCCTCAGCATTATCAAAAATGAATAGGCTTTTTCTTCTCCTTCTTGCAAAAAAAGCATATGTTTCTTTAACAATAGTTTCTATCGTCTTGTCATTTCCGTACTTATCCTGGGGAGAAATGCCTAGTTTATCATCCTCAGCTAAGTCCAGGAAAGAATTTTCCATAGTCTTAGAGTTTTCAGCACTTATCCATATAACATTACCGTAATAATCCTTTCCATATTTGTAAGCATATTTCCTAGCCAACTCACTTTTACCTACTCCTCCAAGACCGCTAATAGAGGCAACCTGCGATATCACCGCTTGTTTTTTTGCACTTCTTTGTAGCACATTATGCAGAGCTGTTAACACTCCGCCTCTACCAGTAAAAGATGCCACTGGCTCTATTATACCAAACCAAACCGCTCCGAAAATTTCTTCTCTTACTTTTTCAAAAAAATCTCTTATTTCTTCATATGATAAAAACTTTCCTTCTTCTGCTTTCATCCAATCCAGAACTTCTTCCAGAAAGCGACTATAGACATTCTGCCTATCGATATTGTTAAATTCTTGACCTATCTCATTCTTAATAAGTTCACCAAGTTCAATTTCATTGGGCAAATTGACTGCAAATACTAATTTATTTAAAAAGTCTTCTATTTCTTTATCGCTGACTTCTCTACCTACCTCACGCTTTATAAAATCCTTATTTTCCTGCAAGTATGAGATAATACTATTATCAAATTTATATCTTATACCAATTCCCGTTACACAAGTAACGTATAGACAATAATGGAAAAAAAGCCATACTGAAATAAGTGAAATAGCGAGGTTTAAATGGCATTAAAATCAAAATTACTGGATGAAAAAGTGAGCAAAAATAATGCTGAAGAAAGTAAGAAATAACGCATATGTTGCAAAAAAACTAAATGCTGTAATTGCAGCAAGAAAGCACAGTATGTAGCAAAGATATGTTGCATTTCAAGGAAGGCACTGACTGCATGATCTAAAGTTTGGAAGAGAAGAAAAATTCTCCTCAACGCCGTAGAAAAACTATATTGAATCAAAGTCAACGTGAACAAGTTGAAGCATGGATACAACCAACATTACCATTAAAGAAACGAGAATAAGAATCCAGGAAAAATTTGATTTAGCAAGTCTACAGTACACCGTAATATGCAAAGAATGAAGTTCTCGTATATCACACCAAGACCAGTGCATAATGCGCAAGATAAAAGTAAACAAGAAGAGTTTAAAAAAAAATCTCAATGAAACTATTGCCATCTATCCTGAAAAAGAGCTATTTTTCTTCGATGAATCGCGGTTTGGCACACATTCAAAGATTGGACACGAAAAAAGGCATTAGGACACAGGTTAAAGTAAAATTAGGTAGGCAAAATTTTTATCTCTATAGTGCACTAGAAATGGAGAGAGTTCTAGCTCAAACGTCAATACTGATTGTATTCCTTGAGCAGATGTCGCAATATTTAGGAACAAGAGAGACTTTTCTTATCATGGATTGCGCTAGTTGGAAAAAATTTAAAGGTACCTAAAAATATCGACATTATATACCTACCTCCATACTCACCTGACTGTTGAGAGGTTTTGGTTATATATAAAACAGAACATTTTGCGCAATAAAATCTACGATACAATTGCTCTGCTTGAGAGCGCTTTGTGTAAATTTATTGCCTCTCTTTCTCACTCCATAATTAAAAAACTCTGCTGTGTTACTTATTTGATTCATTAGTAATGAGAGTTGGTATTACACCATTACCTACATCCAGAAACTCATCTTGTGTATCTACCCTTATAACTGAAATTTCCTTTCCTTTATTCTTTCCATTTGGCACTATTCTCAGTTTTCTCACTTTGTGTGACGTTGAATCCGTTGAATCAAAATCAGCATTTGTAACAATGACAAAATCCTCTATTTCACCCTCAAACTCTCCGCTACTTTTTATCTTTAAATAAGCAATAAGATATTTTATTAAGCCAAATGCACCATCCTTTCTCTGCGTTAATAAGTGACCTATTCCGATCTTTTTGTTTCTATCTTTCTTGTGCTTGGTTTGTATGAATCTATGTATTATTTTCCCGTCTTGTTCATACCGAAGAACAATATCATCAAAATCCTTAGCTAACTTCTTCTCTGTGAATAGACGAAAAGAATACTCTCTATCTACTGCACGTTTAGAAAACAGCGCTAGCCATCTCAATTGGTACATAATACCAGGAAAGGTGCATTTAACCACTGAGCAGGACGATCTTTCAGGCATCCTCAACCTCACATAATTTTAAAAATAGTACCCATAAATGCTAAAAAGTTATATGTCATGATATACAGATATCGTAGCGTAGATCTGAGAATATCTACGAGATGTGCTGTTATGTAAACAAAAAGACGTGACTAGTTACTTAATTTTTCATTCAGGATTGAATTTACTATATCAGGATTGGCTTTTCCCTTTGTGAGTTTCATTACTTCACCAACAAAAAACCCATAAAGCCTTATTTTACCGCTTTTGTACTCCTGAATTTTATCTTGGTGAGTCCCAATAATTTTGTTAATAATTTCAGATATTTGATCCTTATCAGTGATCTGCTTCAGATCTTGTTCTTCTATAATCGAAGCTGCAGATTTGCCAGTTTCAAACATAATATCAAAAACCTGTTTGCCAAGCTTAGCAGAAATCGTTCCATCAACGATAAAATCCAAGAGCTCGGACAAGGCATTTGCTTTGATTGGAGAGCTCACAATATCAATACCTGCTTTACTCAAACGGCCAAAAAGCTCTACAGTTAACCAGGTAACGGCGATCTTTGGATCATGTTTTTTTATTAACTCTTCAAAATAATCAGCGGTTGCTTTATCGGAAGTAATAACGTCCGCATCGTATTCGTTGATACCTAATTTTTCAATGTATCGCAGCTTTTTTTGCTCTGGCAACTCAGGTAAAGATGATTTAATAGAATCGATTTTGTCCTGGCTTATCTCAACAGGCAGTAAATCAGGTTCAGGGAAATATCTGTAGTCACTTGCATCTTCTTTGTTTCGCATTACTTTTGTTTTTCCTAAAACAGCGTCAAATAATAAGGTATCTTGACTTATTTCTCCTCCATTTTCTAAAATTTCAATTTGCCTTTGTATTTCATAATCTATAGCTTGCATAATATAACGTATTGAATTTAGATTTTTTATCTCGCAGCGAGTGCCAAGCGTGCTGCTGCCTTTTAGACGAACAGAGACATTTGCATCACAACGAAGTGACCCCTTCTCCATATCACCATCACATGAGCCAATGTAACGCAAAATCTGCCTCAATTTTTTCATGAATTCTGCAGCTTCCTCAGATGATCTGAGGTCTGGCTCTGAAACAATCTCCATTAAAGCAACCCCTGCACGGTTTAAATCTACATACGTTTTGCTCTCATTGTGAATACTCTTTCCCGCGTCTTGCTCTAAATGAATTCTTGCGATTCTTATTTCTTTTTTATTATCATTGATAAATACTTTACCATTTTTAACTATTGGCTCAAAAAACTGTGTTATCTGGTAACCTTGCGGTAAATCAGGATAAAAATAATTTTTCCGGTCAAAGTAAGAGCTCTTGTTAATTTCTGCAGATAACGCAAGACCGGTGCGTATCGCCTGCTCTATAGAGTAGTAGTTTAGTATTGGCAGTGTACCTGGCATTGCCGCATCAACTAAAGAAACTTGAGTGTTATGTTCAGCACCAAACTCCGTTGATGAGCTAGAAAACAGCTTTGCCTTAGAAGAAACTTGAGCGTGCACCTCAAGCCCAATTACCGCTTCCCAATCCTCTTTTGCCATGTATTTGATTCAAATGATAATCTTAATATTCTGCAAAATTAACACAAAAAGTCAAAACAAAACTCATGTTTTTATATTTTTTATCTTAATTTTTTAATCTATGGTTAATTAAAATAAGCCCCCTCAACATCATGCCACAACAATTGTACGAACATTGTGGTTTCAGGTAGCTCATAGAACCGAATTAAACGAAAAAACTCCTTGACAAACTCCGCCAGCCCTCTTATCATGGTACTGAAGGTATTCAGTTATCTTCATCTGTGCAGATTAAACGAAGGAGTATAACGTAGTTGGCGTCTTATTTTTAATTTTTTGCACTATGTGCACCGTATGTCTTCACAACATTGTCTAGGTTTTTACCTATATAAGCTGAAACGCGCTTATAAAGCGTTTAAGACAGTATAGTACGCCAATTTGCAGGATTAGAGAGTAAGTACTATCTAACACGGGATTTCTCTTGCCTTTTTTCTGCTTAGAAAATTTCTTAGCATTTAAGCTAAGGGTCTGTTGCAGTTTAAAAGTCGCTAAATTGCAGCGTTTAAGACTAAAAAAACGCCAATACAGAAAATAGACAGTGACTAGGGCTTCTTTTGCCTTTTTTTTAGATTGGTAAGTTTCTTAAATATTTTCTTAAATTTTATAGCTAAACGACAACCGCTTCTTGTTAGCGGGATCTAGAGATACCGCGGCGGTATGACGTAGGGGTTCCAGCGCGTGACGCTGGAATCTGGATGCAGCCACTTATTTAAAGTTAAGTTTTCTGGATTCCAGTGTCTGGGCACTGGGATGACACCCTCCTGAGTGGATAAATCGTTTAAGACTACAGCTTTTTATTAAAATTTTTATGTAAGAATTATTTTTATTATACTAAATAATACATATATTAATATTTGGATCGATAAATTGATTTTATTTTCATTCAGCTTATTATTCATAAATAATCTCAATAAAGATAATGAAGTTAAGTGAAATCAGAGAAAGATTTATAAAATTTTTTGTAAGTAACGATCACGAGCAGGTTCCTTCTTCTCCTTTGATTCCAGAGCATGACCCAACACTCATGTTTACAAATGCTGGCATGGTGCAGTTTAAAAACATCTTTACCGGTGCACAAAAAACTGAAATGAAACGTGCTGTCTCAAGTCAAAAGTGTCTAAGAGCAGGTGGTAAACACAACGATCTTGAAAACGTCGGCTATACAACTCGGCATCACACATTTTTTGAAATGCTTGGAAATTTTAGCTTTGGTGATTATTTCAAAGAAACTGCGATAGAACTCGCGTGGAAATTTATTACTGAAGAACTTTCTCTTGATAAAAACAGATTATCCATAACCGTCTACCATACTGATGATGAAGCATATGAGATTTGGCGCAAGGTGAGTGGTTTTTCTGATAACAAAATCATAAGAATTGCAACAGATGACAATTTTTGGAGCATGGGCAACACTGGCCCATGTGGTCCATGTTCTGAAATTTTTTATGATCATGCAAATACTAATCTACAAGATGATGACAGAATTGTTGAAATCTGGAATCTGGTATTCATGGAATTTAATAAAGATGAAGAAGGTAATTTGCACAAATTGCCAAAAAAATGCATCGATACTGGAATGGGCCTTGAGAGAATAGCTGCTGTGATGCAAAACGTTCACGATAATTATGATATTGATCTATTTTCTGCTCTGATAAGTAAATCACAAGAGCACTGTAGAAACACGGAAAACAAAGTAGCTCATAAAATCATCGCAGACCATCTTCGTGCAGCCGCATTTCTAATTGCAGAAGGGATACTTCCTGGAAATGAAGGCAGAAATTACGTACTGCGCAGATTAATCAGGAGAGCCGCGCGCTATATCCACCTGCTTGGATATAATAACTCTCTACTTTACAGCATTTTTCCAGTGTTGATAGATAGCACGAGTTCAGCTTATATGGGAGATGTTTACCACGAGTTAATCAGAGCTAAAAGCTTAATAGAAACGACGTTAAAATCAGAGGAAGAAAACTTTAAAGATACTTTGATGAAAGGTATCAATCTCTTGGAAAAATTCACTGCAGATTTAAAACCAGGTGATACTCTGCCTGGAGAATCGGCGTTTAAGCTATATGACACCTATGGATTTCCTTTGGATATTACACTTGATATCTTAAAAGAGAGAAAAATAAATTTTGACCAAAAAGGTTTTGATGATGCAATGGAAGATCAGAAAGAGAGAGCGCGTGCTAAATGGACCGGATCTGGTGAAAAATCCGTTGAGCAAGTATGGTTTGATTTGATCGATAAATTTGGCAAAACAGAATTCGTTGGTTACGAGTTTAATGAGGTAAAGGATGCAAAAGTACTAGCCATAATTTCCCCTAAAAATGAGGTTATTGACTCTGCAAAAGAAGAAGAGAAGGTAACTATCATACTAGATAAAACACCTTTTTATGGCGAGTCCGGTGGACAGGTGGGGGATACTGGAGAGCTTTCTGTCATCCAAGTAGCTGACACTGGAGCGTCACGCACTGGAATGACAACAGATTACATTACTGGAAGTATAGTTACAGTGGAAAATACTAATAAAATTAATGACCTATATTTGCACAGATGCATAGTTAAATCTGGCTCAATTTGTAAAGGTGACACAGTTATAGCAAGCATCAACAAGGAAAGAAGACAAAACTTAAGAAAAAACCATTCAGCTACACATCTTCTGCACTTTGCACTGAGAAAAATCTTGGGTGATCACGTCACTCAAAAAGGCTCCCTAGTTGCACCAGATAGACTGAGATTTGACTTCAGTCACAACACCCAAGTTACTCAGGATCAGCTATTTTCAATAGAAGATACGGTAAACTCTCTAATCAGAGAAAATCTTTCCACGTCCACAAAAATTCAGAGCATGAACCAGGCAATAGACGAAGGAGCTATGGCGTTGTTCGGTGAAAAATATGGTGATCAGGTCAGAGTTGTAAATATTGGAGATTCAAAAGAATTATGTGGCGGCACGCATGTGGAACACACTGGAGAAATTGGTTTGTTTAAGATAGTAACAGAATGTTCTGTTGCATTTGGAGCAAGAAGAATTGAAGCTTTAACCGGTCAAGAAGCAATTAATTATGTACATGATAATGAAATCAACTTAAAAAAAGTTGCAGAATTCGTAAAAGCGCCAGTAAATGAAATAATAAGCCGACTAAGTATTTTAAATCAAGAGCGCAAAGAATCCGAAGCCAAAATAAAAAACCTTTATAAAAAGCTCGTAAGCGCAGAGAACATAAAAAGCACTGAAATAAGTGGAATAAATTTTGTAAGCCACGCTTTTACTGATATTCCAGCAAGCATAATAAGAGAGTTTGTTTTGCAGCAACAAAAACCAAAAACGGTAATAGCTTTCACGGCAACAGAAAAAGATAAAACAGTCGTCTTGATTACAAAAGTAAGCAAAGACTTAGCTGATAAGATCAGTGCAAAAGAGCTGGTATCTACCGTAACTGGGAGGAATTGTGGTGGAAATGCTGAGCTTGCTCAAACAGGCTGTGATAGTAGTGATATTATTACAGCTATTTATAATTACTTAGCAAAATAGTGTATTACGCTGCTGTTGGGCAGAGCTCGCCAACAGAATTATTATGTTCCTGTACTGTAGACCCATCCAATTGAGTGCTTACTGTCCCTTCCGTTTCTTTACAGACGTTTTTATCTCCGCTGATTAGCGTGAATTCAATATCCTTAAAAAATCCATACCACATTTCATACAAATGCTTCATTATATGAGGCCATATATCCTTCTTAAATGTTTCTCCATTATCAGAAAATAATTCTCTCAAAAAAGCCCCGACTTCTTCATAACTTGACTGGAAATGTTGAAAAAATGTCCCTACTTTCTCATAAGTGTCATGTGCCAAATTTAACGCTTTTCCTTCTGTGCTATTATCTTTGTTTACGGTAGCTGACCATCCAATCACATTATAATTAAAACCAACTTTAAGAGAATTCCAAACCTTCCACAAACCACTCTCATTATCTTTTGGTACATTATTTATTATAAGGTTCACCAACCTGTCTATCAAAGGAGATAATAAACCTTGACAAAAATGTTTGATATTATCTTTTGTTTTAATCACAGGATATTTGATGCATTTTTCTGCTAAACAGTATACAAGCTCTGCTTTTTCTAATAATTTCTTGATTGCCTCTCCATCAAAAGTTCCACGCTTTAATTCTGCCAGTAACTTATCTCCTATGATTGCAAATTTTATTTTTATGCAAGACATTAGTTTTTCTTTGTAACCATTCTTTGTTTCTCCATTTATCAATAATCTCTCTCTTTCTGATTCTAATTGTCCTAATGCTTTTAGAATTTCTTGGTTATTTTCTAAGTGCATCTCTATTAACTTTGTATTTGGATGTTCTTTTCCCTTGCTATTTTGCTCATCTTTTAAGTATTTATTTAAATCCTTATTTCCTTCTATTATTTTTCTTAACAGTATAGGTTGTTCAGGTCTTTCCAAGTATTTTTCAATTCTCATTCGATGTGAATTAATCTCTTTCACTAGATCTGGTGCCTCTTCCTTTAATAACTCACATGAATCCTCTATACCCTTTGCTTGGCCTTTAAACAAACTTTGCATTTTACATTTCGTTATTTCTAAATACATCTTTGCTATAAAGTCATTCACTTTATCTGAAGCTTCTTTTAAATTTTCCTCACTCAAAGGAATTTTTATCTCCTTTTTTAAATCTTCAAGCTGTTTTATTAGGCTTAATCTTTCCTTATCCAGTACACCTGATTGACTTAACTCACCTTGAGCTTTTTTCATTACTGATTTTATCAGCCTGCGCTCAACCTCTTGATCATCATACTCAAATTTAAAAAGATCTTCTAATTTCCTTTTTAAGGCATTATCTTTCAGGTTACTATTCTTTCTATTTTTATGTACTTCTTTTAATTCTTCATGTATCTTTCCATACCTTTCTTCTCCCATTCTTTTTAACTCTTTTATCATCTCTTCAGCTTTACGTAAAGCTTCCACTGTTTCTCTAGGATATATATCATTATAAACATCAATTATTGTTCTCTTAGCTATCTTCCTTTTTTCTTTAAGCCGTTCCCATTCTGCTTTAAACACAGGAAACCCACTATCGTCCAAGTCATCCGGTACTTTTGCTCCTGCTTTTTTTAGATCTTTTTTTATCATTTTTTCTTCACTTGGCAATTCTTTACCTTGGCTCTCCAATTCTTGTTTCACGAATATATCTTTTAGCGCGTCTTCTAATGAGAAATCATCTTTTCTTCTTTCTTGTGCAATTTTGATTGCTTGTATAAAGGCAACTTGATAAGCATTTTGTATTAAGTGACTCGTCAACTTAGGACCTACACTATTCACCACTTCCAGTCTGAATTCGTTCAACAACTCCTTCAGCTTATCGTATGTAATATCTTTCTTTTCTAGCTTTATCAGCTCTTCCATAGTTTTCGCGAATCCTTGAATTGAAGTTGCAAGCACACTCCTGATCTCATCACGCAAAGGCACGAGACCCTTTTTTAAGTGGATATTAGCTGACAGCTTCAGTATGGTATTATGTTCTGCATCTCGTGTAACATCAAACCAACTACCATTTTTGCACAAATCGTTAAGTAACTGTTCAAATTGTGGTGGGAACTTAATTTTCACAACACACCTAATATCTGACTCACCAGCATCCCTTACACGAAAAGACACCTCAATACTCTGGTGTTCATTCTGATATAACCCATTACTTATTTTAATGACAGCAATCAAAGAATGAGATAATTTCCTATTTAAAAGATAAAAAGTAGCTAAGGCAGGTGTTGCAGGAATAAGCAAGAGTAGAAGTATAGGTATACTCACAAGAATCACTATTGCAGCAAGAACACCATACGCCAATCTTTTTGGTATACTTTCGCTTACTTCACTCTTTTTTGTTTTATTCTCTTCTGAACTGATTTGTGTTTTATTATTTGTTTTAAACTTATTATATATGACTAGTCCTAACGCGGTAAAAACTATATAAGGAAACATTAAAACTGATAGAGCTAAATTCAATACCCGTTTTTCCGGGCAAGCTCGGTTTATCTCTTTAAATATTTCACTTGATACATTATACCAGGAAGTAAACAAGTCAGGGCCATAACCTTTGTCAGAGCCATCACCTTTATAATGAAATATACTTAGTGGAATGTCAAAACTAGCTAACAATTTCTTCTTTTCTTCCAAACTGGAAACAGGTTTTTTTTTCTCTAAAGTAGCAACAGTCTCTTCAGTCACCTAAATCACCTTCTAAATTTGCAACAGAAATATGCATACCATAACTTTAGCTTCAGTACCTTAAGTATAGCATACATACTGACAATTTTCAACTATTAACAATCTAACTGAATACCAACAATTAAATCCTGGTATTCTTTAGAATAAAAGTTAGTTTCAATTTCTGTATTAATTTCTAAAGATAAGGCAAGAGTCTGCTCTTTTATGTACTCACTCCACGTATTCAACGCTTCTTTAATCTTCTCATCTTCTGTTTTGATTATTACTTTAATTCTATCGGATATATGAAAATCAGCTTGTTTTCTGGTTTCCTGAATGAGCCTCACGACATCTCTTGCAAGCCCTTCTAGAATTAATTCATTATTTAGTTCAGTGTTTAGGACAACAACCCCTTTGTTGTTATCAAATACAGAGGAAAATTCACTGTTTGCTTTTAATAATAGTTCATATTCACCTTCTTTTATGATGTAGTTTTCTCCTAAAAATATCTGTTCATTTTCAATCTGTTTCCATTTTCCCTCTTTGACATATTGAACTAGTTTCTTGATCTTATCCGGAACTCTTTTTCCAAGCACAGGAAAGTTTAGTTTTAACTCTAGTGATGCAATATCTTCAAGCTTGCTCACTAATTCTAGTTTTTTTACATTTACCTCATTTTTTATCATCTCTTGATATTCATCTTCAAGAAAACTACAGGAAGGCTGATGATAAATTGTCATACTGCCAAGTGGCTGCCTGATACGTATATTGAAAGTGTTCCTGATAGAGAGTGCAGCATTGCACACCTCTCTCACCAAATCCATCTTGGCAATGAGTTCACTATCAAACTTCTCTAATTGTGGAAAATCAGCCAAATGAACTGATGATTCTTTATATTTAAGCCCTTGCCATATAGTCTCCGTTATAAGTGGCAATAAAGGAGCTGCAACTCTGAGTATGTAATAAAAAACTGTATATAGTACATTATAAGCGTCAATTTTATCCTGATCCAAATCACTTTTCCAAAAACGCTCACGACTGCGACGAATATACCAATTATTTAGCACTTCAAAAAAATCTATCAGAACTTTGCAAGCCTCTTGGGAATTATAGTTGTTCATAGAAACTTGAATACTTTCTATAGCTTCAAAACATTTGGAAATCATATAGCGATCAATAGTGCTTTGATAATCCTTGCAAACCTCAGCTCTAATTCCATCCGCATTTGCATACATAGTAAAAAAGTGATAACTGTTCCAAATAGGTTTTATTACGTTTCTCAGCACATCTCTTATTGAATTTCCCTCTTTATCAAGTAGCAAATTACCACCACAAACAATAGATCCAGAAAGCATGAGAAAACGCAGCGCATCAGAACCGTGTTTATCAAAAACTTCCATTGGATCTGCATAATTATTCAAACGTTTGGATAATTTTTGCCCTTTTATATCGAGAACTACACCGTGGCATATACAGTTCTTAAATGGTTCACTGTCAAATAAAGCAGTGGACAATACAAAGAGCGTATAAAACCACCCTCGAGTTTGCGCTATGTATTCAGTGATAAAATCCGCAGGAAAATTGTTTTCAAACCACTCTTTATTTTCAAATGGATAGTGGACTTGCGCAAATGGCATCGAACCAGACTCAAACCAACAGTCAAATACGTCAGGCACACGACGCATAACTGATTTTCCAGTTGGGTCATCAGGATTTGGTCTTGTTACAGTATCGATAAATGGTCTGTGCAAATCATCCACTTTAACGTTAAAATCTTTTTCTAACTCCGCTATTGAACCATATACATCCACTCTTGGATATCTTGAGTCATCTGATTGCCACACTGGTATTGGTGTGCCCCAGAATCGATTACGTGAAATTGACCAATCACGTGCCCCTTCAAGCCATTTTCCAAACTGACCATCTCTTATATGATTTGGCATCCAGTTAACTTTTTTGTTCAGCTCTGTCATTCTGTCTTTGAATTTTGTAACAGCAACATACCAAGAAGGCATAGTGCGGTAGATTAAAGGGATATCAGTTCTCCAGCAGTGCGGATAATTGTGAATATACTGCTCAGTTTTGAACCAACTTCCCTGCTCTTTCAACTTCCTTATTACCATATCATCAGCATCAAAAACATGAACACTTACTAAATCTGAAACTTCAGCAGTAAATTTGCCACTGTTATCAATTGGACAAATGGCAGGAATATTATGGATTTGGCAAAGGCAAAAATCTTCTTCACCAAATCCAGGAGCAGTGTGTACAACACCAGTACCATCTTCTTCTGTAACGTAATCGGCAACGAAAACACGAAATGCATTTTTTGTATCTTTAAAGTAATCAAACAGTGGTTTATAAGAAAGGTATTCAAGATCATCCGCTTTAAGTTTTATATTGCAGTTTTCATATGGAATATTGTTTTGTTCAGAGTAGCTGATAAATTTCTCTAAGTAGCTTTCAGCAAAAATGTGGATTTCACCATTGGCTAATACTGCACAATACTCAATATCTCTCCCTATCGCCAAAGCCAGGTTGCTAGGCAGCGTCCATGGAGTTGTAGTCCAAGCAAGTAATTTACATTTTTGTTCTTTATCTTTAAATTGTTTTGGATTTTCTAAAAGTTCAAATGCAACAGTTACAGCTTTACTAGCCTTTTCTCTATAAGCGTTATCAAGCCTTGTTTCGAAATTGGATAATGGAGTTTCGCATGCCCAGCTATATGGAACAACGCGTACTGATTTATACACTAGACCTTTATCATAAAGCTGTTTAAATGCCCACATGACCGATTCCATAAATGATTTATCCATGGTCTTGTAGTCATTATGAAAATCTACCCACCTTGCTTGTCTATTTACATACTTTTCCCACTCTGAAGCAAATTTCATCACAGAAGTACGGCAATGATTGTTAAACTTATCGATACCAAACTTCTCTATCTCAGTTCTGCCAGATATGCCAAGCTCTTTCTCAGCACCCATCTCAGCCGGTAATCCATGGCAATCCCAGCCAAATCTACGTTCAACCCTTTTTTGAAGCATAGTTTGATGTCTCGCAAACGCATCCTTTATGAAACCAGTAAGTAAATGCCCATAATGTGGAAGTCCATTTGCAAACGGAGGTCCATCATAAAAGACAAAATAATTATCCTTAGAACGTTCTTCAACTGACCGCTCAAAAACTTTATTTTCCTGCCAAAATTTTATGACTTCCTTTTCCAACGATGAAAAATCAGGACCACTGGTTGTATCAGGATAATGCTTTGACTTCATGTTCGCTATGTAAAACTAAAGAATATAGGGCTTTCTGAAAAATTACAAATTCAAAAAGAGTGTAAATTCTATCTCCATAAACATTGATTTATTAATAGATGTTGACACTATTATATAATATACTGATATATTAAGTATACTTATTTAAATTTAAGGAGTTAATTATGCCTAAAAGTAAAAGTTGGCCTCATCAGAAATTCCACAACGCTAACAAAAGCACTGATAAAAGTAGTAGTTCAATTTGGGAATCCTGCTCTTACCTATACAATAATTCTGGAAAGATTGAGAAGATATATTATAAATGGGGATCAGGAGCAACTAATAGTCCTAGCAGTCTCTTATATCAAGCTTCATATACTGGAACAAAGCAGAATTGCAATTTCTATAGTGTTAAAAATAATAGGTATAGCTAGAGGTCTCCTTACGTCATACCGCCGCGGTATCTCAGCCGCTAACGAGTAGCGGAATGACAAATCACCGGTAAACCTAAGTTACTTTAGCTATAGTTGATAAACTTGAAATAAACTACGCAAAGTGCTTCTGTACAACAACATAGAAGCACTTTTTCTTAATTGAAAAACAGCCCTATTAGGCAGTACATCCCAACAAACTATTCTGCCGAGCTTCCAATACTTTCACATTTACTATTCTATCTCTGTATTTACCTTCAGGGTCATTAATACATACTGATTGCATATATGGGCTTTTACCAATAATTTGGTCTTGATGCTTGCCTTTTTTATCGCTAAATAGAACAGGTATAGTTTTGCCTACCATACTCTGGTTAAACTCAAGTTGTTGCTTACTAATTAATTTCTGCAAACGAAGAAGGCGCTCTGTTTTAACTTCTTCTGGCACTTGATCTTTTCTTTCCGCTCCTGGCGTACCTGGTCTTGGGCTGTATTTAAAACTATAAGCCTGAGCATATTTTACTTTTTCCACCAATTTCATAGTTTCTTCAAAGTCTTTTTCGGTTTCCCCAGGAAAACCAACAATAAAATCAGAGGAAAATTCGATTTCAGGTTTCAACTTGCAAAATCTGTCTATTATTTCTAAATACTCCTCTGCAGTGTGCTTTCTGTTCATCGCGCGCAATATTTTATTCGAACCTGACTGCACAGGCAGGTGAACAAATGGCATGAGTTTTGGCTCTTGTGCATGTGCCAACGATCAATCACCTTAATACCCCCTTCAACAATCAAGTAGCCAAAGAAATTACAGTTACAGATCCAACACATCCACTGTTTGGCAAAACTTTTCCCGTATCATCTTTCAGTTCAACAGCCTACAAAGGTGGTAATGTATCTGTTATTTATCGTGATAACATCACTCTACATATTCCATTTTTTTCTACTAACTTAGCTAGTAAGCAAGATTTTCTCACCAGCAAGTTAACATGGACTTCATTATACGAGTTTGTTTCTATAGCAAAGGAGTATAAATTATGCCATGTAAACCATGTCAAGTGTGGCAGAAAATGCCGCAACGTTTTAAGTCAGAAGTTTTAGAAAATATATTATTAGTATCCAAAGAGGTTATCCATGAGTACATCAGAGCTAATCACAGCACAACATTTAGCACGCGAAGCAATAATTTACATCAGACAATCAACACATCATCAAATATTAAGCAATCAAGAAAGTCTAGAGTTGCAGTATGCGCTGAAACAAAGGGCAATTGATCTTGGCTGGAAAGCTGATAGTATTATTATAATTGACACTGATCTTGGTATAACTGGTGCTAGTGTTGAAAAGCGTGAAGGATTTAAAGAACTTGTTACTAAAGTCACTTTAGGAAAAGTAGGAATCATACTCTCTTATGATGTAACCCGTTTATCACGGAATTGCTCTGATTGGTATCCGTTACTGGATATATGTGGCTATAAACAGTGTTTAATAGCTGATCGGGATGGTATCTATGATCCTGGTAGCATTAATGGTCGGTTGTTACTGGGTCTAAAAGGGCAACTTGCTGAAATGGAATTATCTACTATAAGAGCTCGACTAAATGCTGGATTATTGAATAAAGCAGCACGAGGTGATTTAGCCTTGTCTCTTCCAGTTGGCCTTGTTCGTTACCTAGACGACTCAGTACATAAGGATCCTAATCTTGAAGTTCAGCATCGTATTAAGCTTATTTTTGAGACTTTTCTAGAGAAACGAGCAGCATCAAAAATTCTAAAGCATTTTAATGACCATCAACTTACTATTCCTAGATATGACACATTTAAAGAGCTGCAATGGAAAAAACCAACACGTGGAAAAATTCTCTCGATACTTAAAAATCCAGCTTATGCTGGAGCATTTGTTTATGGTCGTACTAGAAGTCATAAAATATTCTCTGCTGAAAAAACAACAAAACGCATACCAATGGAAGAATGGAAAGTTTTAATAAAAGATAAATATCCAGCTTATATAGATTGGGAAAGCTTTATAAAAATTCAGATGATACTAAAAGACAATTATGCAAAGTATAAATATAATAGCACGCGTGGTATAGCTAGATCAGGAGAAGCATTATTGCAGGGAATAATCTATTGTGGAGAATGTGGATACAAAATGACAATGCGATATAAAGAAAGAAACTATTATATGTGTAATTACCTGCAACGAAAATATCATGAACCTGTATGTCAGCGTTTACTAACTGATATTATCGATTGTGCAGTGGTTTCTAAATTTTTTGCAGCACTTAGTCAAATCGAATTAGATGCTTATACTAATGCTATTGATTCACAGTCACAATCTGAACAAGCGCTTAATAAAGTACATTTGCAACAATTAGAACGTCTGAGCTACCAAGCTAAGTTGGCAGAACGACAATTTAATCAAGTTGATCCTGATAATCGTCTTGTAGCTGCAGAACTTGAAAGACGTTGGGAACAAGCATTAAATGAACTCAAGCAAGCGGAAATTACTTTTGAACGTCAATGTCCAAGCAAACCTGCTCCTCAGTTATCTGAAGAACTGAAAACAGTATTTTTAGATATAGGTAAGAAATTGCCTGAAATTTGGAATAAGTCAGTTCTGTCAAGTCAACAGCAAAAATCCTTTCTTCGTTGCATAATTGATAAGGTAGTAGCACACCGAATCAAACGCGATTGCTTACAAATACGTATTGTATGGCATGGTGGAGAAACTACTACTTTTCATGTTCCTACTCCAGTAAAATCCTTTTATGAATTAACCACAGCAACAGAAATGGAACAGCTTATAATAAAATTAAGTAAGTAGGGTAAATCAGATATAGAAATTGCCAAGTACTTAGAAAAACAAGGATATCGCTCTCCAAAGAAAAATGTTGTTTTAAGAAGTACAGTCGAAAGTATTCGATTAAAAAATAATATTTTTCGAAAAAGACATCAACCATATCTTCTTGCACCTGGCTACCTTACTGTTACACAAGTTGCAAAGATCCTCAAAGTTTCTAGGAATTGGCTCTACCATAGAATTAATAGTGGCAAAATTAAAATGCGAAAAGATGATAGTAAAGCCAAGGGCAAATATTTATTTGAGGATAAACCAGAAACTATTAAAATTCTGATGGATTTTAAAAATGGCAAATTCAACAATATAAATTTTTTATAGGAGTATCAACATGCATAGTCAAAGTAGAGAGATTCGTGCATATCTCTTGGATGAGAAGTTGTATAGCGAATTCTCTCTAATTTTTCAATTTTAGCAATATGACTAATTAATTTTCCTAAATCCCAAACTTCCCCTTCGCATTCTCCATGATAAGCATTGACATTCTGACCAAGCAAAGTGATTTCCTTTGCCCCATTTGCAACTAATTTCAATGCTTCACGGAATATTTCATTTGCTGGTCGTGAATATTCAGCTCCGCGAGTATAGGGCACTACACAAAATGTACAAAACTTATCACAACCCTCTTGTATGGAAAGAAATGCAGAAGACCCTTGGCTATTGCCGTAACATTCATCTGGCAATTTATCAAACTTTGCAACTTCCGGAAAATCAGTATTTATTACATGGCCTTTACTTCTACTTGCTTTGACTATCAGTTCTGGTAAAGCAGCGATGCTCTGTGGGCCAACAACAATATCCACAAATGGAGCCCTTCTGAATACCTCTTCCCCCTCTGCTTGCGCCACACACCCAGCCACCACTATGGTGATTTCTTTCTTCTTTTGTGCTGAATGAATCTTTCCGAGCTCTGAATAAAGCTTTTCTGCTGCTTTTTCTCTAATGTGGCAGGTATTGAGTATGACTAAGTCAGCCTCTTCTGCGTCGCTAACAACATTAAATCCCAGAGGTTTAATTATATTTTCCATTAAAACGGAGTCATAAACGTTCATCTGACAGCC
This sequence comes from Wolbachia endosymbiont of Cantharis cryptica, assembly GCF_964277405.1. Lineage (GTDB taxonomy): Bacteria > Pseudomonadota > Alphaproteobacteria > Rickettsiales > Anaplasmataceae > Wolbachia. The sequence goes on from NZ_OZ195521.1 coordinate 1,230,419, forward strand.
GTAAGTTTTAATATATAGGCCTTTCATATTTGGTATGTCTTTTTCAAAATTTCTTCACCCTACACGTAAATGTCTAACAGACCAGCGCGTGAAGCTAGTGAACTTGCTAGCACAATAGATTTTGACAAAATTATACGAAAAACTGGATCCCAGTGTCAAGCACTACCCAGTTCATATTAGCCATAAATATTTAAGAAATTTACCAAATAAAAAAAAAGGCAAAGAAACCCCGTGATGCGAGTTTTGACCCTATAATACTTTAAACTGGCGCTGTAATAATGTGCTGACGCTTAGTATAAGCGCGATTTGGCTGAATGTAGAAAAAATTTAAAAGACATGCAGCCGCCATAATTTTATGTAATCCGCCAAAAAATACCCTGAGTTTTTTACTGAATTTTGTCATTGAGCCTGCAGGTCAAAAACAAGTTTTGAGTCAGAAATACCCTTGTTATCATAGTAAGAGGACTGGCGGAGTTTGTCAAGTAATCTTTTTCGTTTCTGTGAGCCACTTGGATAACAAAAGAAGAAATACTAGACTTTATACCTTTTGCATTCAAACTCACACAAATCATGAATTATGCACGTTTCACACGAAGGTTTTTGCGCTTTGCAAATATATCTACCATGCAGAACTAGCCAATGATGAGCATAAAGTAGGTATTTTTTTGGCACTACATTTAAAAGAGATTGCTCTGTTTTAAACACATCTTTTTCTTTCACAAGCCCAACTCTGTTGCTAACTCTAAAAACATGAGTATCAACTGCCAATGTTGGAATACCAAGCCCTGAATTTAAGAACACATTAGCGCTTTTTCTTCCAACTCCTGGTAAAGACACCAAGTCATCAAAACCGGTAGGCACTTTGCTGTCGTATCGTTCTACCAATATTTTACTAAGCCCGATTATATTTTTTGCTTTGGAATTATACAAACCAATACTGCTTATATGTTTTTTTAGCTCACTTTGCCCAAAACTCAGCATCTTTTCTGGCGTATCAGCGATATTAAATAGTTCTCTTGTAATTTTGTTAACGCTTACATCAGTTGTCCGTGCTGATAAAACTATCGCAACCAGCAACGTAAAATGATTGGTGTAATCTAGCTCTATTTTTGGTATAGGGTTTGATTGCTGAAATTTTTCAAATATCAATTCTACTTTTTTTGAGTCCATTTAATTTTTCTTAAATGTTAAGAAAAAAACCCCTCTTTCCCATCATATAAATACAACTTATCCATTCTCACCACATCAAAATTGTGTTCTTCAAGTTTGATTAGCAAGTTATTTACATTACTATTTGTAATAGTCTTCTTTTCATTATTCGCGATAAATCTACAGGTTATTTGGTCGCTTGAAGGTTTTGAATTCCCTGGCCAAATTGCAAGTCCTTTTGAGTATATTGCTATCATTTGTGGATTACTCGATTCAAATAATCCTACTATTTGATCAAAATTGCTGGATTTGTCCCAAGCAAGCGTTATATCACTACCAACCAGTTTTTTTATCTTATAATCCTGTTCGTAATTGTCTTGAACTCTATTCACTTTACTATCTGAACCATTGCTGATTATAAGCTCAGCAGGTTTCTTTCCTAGATTATCTATAACAGCTTCTGCAAATTCTTTGGTACCAACTTTCTGTTTACTCTTTTTCTCCTTATATAAATCAGCAGTGTGTATTCCATCCTCCAAAGTCTTGAGCCACGCATCGTAAACCAGTTTTGCAGTATTTGCTTGACCTATGTAAATTAGCATATGCACTGCAGCATTTAAAAGACCTGAAGGATTAGCTATATTTTTCCCTGCAATATCAGGAGCAGAACCATGAACCGCTTCAAACATTGCATATTCGTTGCCAATGTTGCTACTTCCAGCAAGCCCTACAGACCCAGAGGTTTGCGCCACAATATCTGATAATATATCGCCATACAAGTTCTCAGTTACTATAACATCAAAATTCTCGGGCTCCGTAGCAACACGTGCCATACCAATATCAACTATATAATGCTCTGCCTTTATATCAGGATAGTCCTTTGCAATACGATCAAACGCTGCATGGAAAGTGCCGTCGGTCATTTTCATTATGTTATCTTTAGTCAGGCAAGTTACTTTCTTTCTATTATGTTTTTTTGCGTATTCAAAAGCGTATCTGCATATCTTCTCTGAACCAGATCTAGTGATAATTTTAGTGCATTGGTAAGAGTCACCAGTCAGTCTATACTCTATTCCCGTGTAAACGTCCTCTTCATTTTCACGTATCACTACGATATCAAACTTATCGAATTTATTTTCTATCACAGGATGATATGAAATGCATGGCCTGATATTTGCATATAACCCTAGATTCTTTCTCAGTGCAACGTTTAAGCTTTTGTGTCCTTTACCTTGTGGAGTTGTTGTTGGAGATTTTAATAATATTTTTGTTCTTTCAATTGATTCCCAACCACTTGGAGAAATTCCGTGAGACCATTCCTTACTATAAACACGCTCCCCTATTTCAATAATATCTAATGAAACTTTCGCTTCTGCTTCACGCAATATCGACAGCACCGCTTCCATAATTTCTGGCCCGATACCGTCGCCATATGCAACTGTGATTGGTGTTGACATAACTTCCCTAACTATAAATAATTTAATGTTAATTCAAATAATAGAGTGGGTCAATATTATCCAAATTAGTATACTTACGATTATGTAATAAAATACTTTTATATTAGTTAGTAAAGTTATGAAATACAGGTGGAAGCATGGATACTGAAGCGAATGTTAAAGTAAGCTATGCAGAAATTACTAAACGTGTTGCAGCATATGTAGTCGATACAATAATATTTCTAGCCCTTTGCTTATTCATTTTATTCATGTCATCAGATAAACCCTTTGCTGAATTTTTTAACTATATCTTTTCTGACACTGCTACAATCTCTACGTCAATTCAAGAGGAAGTATTAGGAACATTACTGTTTATAGTACTAGAAACATTAATGATAACAAAACTTGGTGGTACTCTAGGAAAATTGCTATTTGGTATATACATAAAAGATTCAAACACACTTAAAAATATTGCTTTTATGCAAGTAGTAATAAGAAGCTCTCTCAAGGCGCTTTTGTTTGTACCTCTCTATATTTCTGACTGGTTCTATATTCTACCAATTTTAGTTTTAATATTTGTAATATTTGATCAACGTAAGCAGACTTTTTATGATAAAATTGTAAAAACAGTAGTAATTGATTATAAACCTGAAAAACATCACTTAAATTTAAACTATGTGGGAATAACTAGGCGTGCAGTAGCATACATTATAGATCATTTTATTATTATTGGAATTTCCTTAGCCTTTTTCTCTTTTATAGAAATGACTTTTGACCCTACTAGGGCTGAGCTATTAACCACATGCTTATTTTTTCTGCTATCAATAACATTTGGAGTATTTATGAAGATTTAGCGGTACTCCAGGACAACTATTATGCGGTATTCATATAAAAGATGCAAATACACTTGAAAATATTACTTTGGTGCAAGCAACAGTCAGGTACGTTTTATTTGAAGCTTTTAGCATATTTGTATCGAATTATGTATTTTATTCTAGAAGAATTTTATAATAAGCATACTTCCGAGTCTGAAGCCTTATTAACCTTAACATTCATAGTTATAATGTTAATTTTTATATCTGCAATATTCGATAGACGTAAGCAGCTTTTCTACGACAAAATTGCAAAGACAGTAGCAATAGACTATAAACCTAGTTGATATTTTTCTTTATAGGTAATACATGGATAAAAAAGTAAACTATTCAACAATGACAAGACGCATTTTTGCATTTGCATTTGATTATATTTTACTATATGCAATAACGTTCTTAATTGGGCTTGTAATTGGATCTATTTTACTTTCCCTAACACCCAACGCGGTTAAAATAATTTTAGACAATGCAACAATTATTAATGCAATAACACTTATATTGGCATTAGCATTTTATGCATTTACGATAATAGAATTTGGCGGAACTCCGGGACAATTGTTACTTCGCATGCGTATAAAAGACAAAAATACACTTGAAAAAATCACTATAACACAAACAATAATCAGAACAGGAACTTTTGGAGTGTTATATTTTATAATTTTTTATGCAATATTTAATATTTCTAGTCTATTCATAATTTTACCGATCCCAATTATATTGTTCGCAGCATTTGATAAGCATAAACAGTTCCTCAATGACAAAATTGCAAAAACAGTAGTAATAGATTATAAACCTAGTTGATATTTTTCTTTATAGGTAATACATGGATAAAAAAGTAAACTATTCAACAATGACAAAACGTATTCTAGCATTCATAGTTGATTGTATTTTACTTATTGTAATACCGTTTGTTTTAATGACAATGGGCTTCTCACTCACACACGCAATACAAGGGATCATGGGTGCAATAATTGTAATCACCACGATTGTATTTTCTTTATTTTTAATGATACCGTGCATATTTCATATATTCATGCTAGTGAAATTTGGCGGCACTCCGGGGCACTTATTATTTGGCATGCGTGTAAGAGACAAAGATACACTTGAGCAGATCACTCTAATACAAGCAATAAAAAGGACCTTTGCTCTTTTTATAATTTATTGCATATCACTTTGTAATCCTATTTTATTCTTAGCTACACTAGTCCTAGTTTTAGTATGTGCAGTAGATGACGAACACAAACAAGCTTTACATGACAAAATTGCAAACACGTTAGTGATAGACTATAAACCTGAAAACTAACTTCTCTACAATTTACGGTTATTTAACAACGTATTTTATATTATATGATGACATTATGAAAATAGGGGTGTATGGATACTGAAGCGAGTGTTAAAGTAAGCTACGCGACAATTACTAAACGTGTTGCAGCATATGTAGTTGACCAAATGATATTCCTATCCTGTTGTTCATCATTTTTTTTATTAATTTTATTAATATTACCAGGAGAACTCCCTATCAAAGTTTTTAATTATTTCTTTCCTGATGACACTAGACTTCTTTCAAAATTCACTTAGGAAGCTCAAAATTGTAAATTCCAGCAATTAAATTGAACCTTAAACCAAAACGTTTACGTCTATTTCAATAACGATCTGCAATAATTTTAAACCTTTTGAGTAAACCAATCACATTTTCAACCACCACTCTTTGGCTCGCAAGCTCCTGATTTTCTTCCTTTTTTTCTTTCGTTATTGGATTCTTTTTCGTTTTTCTGTGCGGCAATGCAACATTTGCATGAATTTTTTGCATCCCTCTGTAACCTGCATCGGCTAGGATCTGCTAATATCCGCACCTTTGACTCCTTAAAAAGCATGTCTTCTACCGTTCGAAAAAGATGTGCAAATAATTTTTTTACTTTCTTTTCCCGTTATTAACTACGTTTTTAGAGTGTGTTTTTTCCTGAATAAAAGTGTTTTTGCTTTTTTTTGGACGTTCGATTGGTGTTTCCGTGGCATCAATCACCAAAACTTCATACTCCATCTCACTTTTTAAGAGCTCTTTTCGCCCTGGCAATGCAGAATCTGGATGTTTTACCAACGTACCTTCAATCCACCTTATTATTTTATAAGTTGTACTTTCCATAACTTTGGCTTATATGAAAATATGTTCGGTATTCTCTCATATATTCTAATGCCATAAGTAACCTATCTTCTATACAAAGCTTGCTTTTACGCCCACTCTTTGCTTTTTTTCGTCTATCTTCTTCATCTAAAATTTCCACCATCTTATTGAAAGTTATCTGCTTTATCCCTGTTAAGCGCCTAAATTTCTCTCCCTCCAGTTTCTCTATTTGTTCATATCTCATACATTTTAAATATACGATTTTATACTAATTCTTTGTCTTTTATCAATTTTGAAAGAAGTCTACTGATATTTACCTTATATCAGAACGATATGAAATATTGAAAAACTTAGATGTATTATTATTAAATATATTATTGGAAGATTTAGTATATATAGTATTAGAAGTATTAATGATAACAAGACTTGGTTGGACCCCAGGAAAGTTACTATTTGGTATATGTATAAAAGATACAAACTCATTTAAAAATGTTACTTTAATGCAAGTAGCAATAAGAAGTACTTACAAGGCGCTTTTGTTTATACTTCTCCATATTTCTGAGTGGTTTTTAATTTTACCAATCTTGGTTTTAATATTTGCAGTATTTGATAAACGCAAGCAGTTCTTTCACGATAAAATTGCAAAAACAGTAGTGATAGACTATAAACCTGAAGAATGTCACTTAAATTTAAACTATGTTGGAATAACTAGACGCATCATAGCAAATATTATTGATAGTCTTATTATTAAGGGAATTTCTTTAGTCTGTTTGATTCCTGTAGGAATGATTTTTCACATTGCTGGATCTAAATTATCAATTATACGTATTTGCTTATCTTTTTTACTATCGATAGTATTCGGAGTATTCATGATAAGAAGATTTGGTGGTACTCCAGGACAATTGTCATGCGGTATTAATATAAAAGATGCAAATACACTTGAAAATATTACTCTAGTGCAAGCAATAATTAGATATGTCTCGTTTGAAGTTATTAACTTATCTATACTAATCACAGGAAAGAAATTTAAGTATATCTATGAATGGTGGCTTGAACATTTACCAGGTGAAATCTCTATAATCATGATACTAATAATTTTCATATGTGCAATATTTGACCGACGCAAGCAGTTTCTTCATGATAAAATTGCAAAGACAGTGGCAATATACTATAAACCTATAGCTAAATAATTTAGGTTTCCCTACAATTTGAAAAACAACAAATTCGTCATCCCGCTACTTGTTAGCGGGATCTCAGCATAGATACCGTTCCTACCCTAAAGCTGAGTAATATAAATCAACCCAGCTAGGATTCTTTTGATTGATCAAATTAATTTTCCACTGCCTTGGCCGCTCTTTTAGGCGCTTTTCTTTTGCAATAGCTAAACTTATATCTTCAAATTCTTTAAAATATACAAGTTTATTTACATTATATCTTGATGTAAAACCTGGAACAACTTTGTTTTTGTGTTCTCAAATCCTCTTAATCAAATTTGCAGTCACACCAATATATAGTGTGCTATTAGTTTTATTTGTAAGTATATAAATATATGATAACTTCATCTTAATCATTTGTAGCTAAAGTAACTGAAGTTGATCGACATTATACTACACCGTCATACCGCCACAGTATCTAGCATAGATCCCGCTAACATGTAGCGGGATGACGAGGTCTTTCGATAGTAAATCTTACCTGTGTTAGCTATAGAACACAAGGGTGTCATCCAAGTAGCCCTATGCCAGCGTGTGACGCTGGATCCTGTTAGTATGAGAAGTTACGCGCTGCCCAGTTCATGTTAGCTATAAATATTTAAGAAATTTACCAAGCGAAAAAAAGGCAAAAGGAACCCTGTGATTATTTTCCGCTTTAAAGTACTGGCGTTTTTTATGTTTTAAACCCCTGACAAGCGAGATTCAGCCGCTTTTAATCGCTACTAACCTACACTGCAAGTGTTTAAGAAGTTTACCAAGCAGAAAAAAAGACAAAGAAAACCCGAGTTAGCTAGTCCTTTACTATCTCTGTCGAGTATTGGCATTTTTTGATGTCTTGTAACGCTTTGTAAGCGCGTTCAGCTTATTTAGGTATAAACCTAGATGTAGATGAAGTTTTGTAAAGACATACAGTACCTATGTACTGCAAAAAATTGAACATAAGACGCCGATACCTTAAGTAATCCTTACCTTTTAATCTGCAGATTGGCGAAAGCAAATACAATAGCTTCACTTCCATGATAAGAGCGCTGGCGGAGTTTGTCAAGCGGTTTTTGCATTTAATTTCCCCCGTTTATAGCTTAATGCCGGTGAGCTACTTGGCTCCCGGCTGGATTTCGCACAGTTGTGGATCAGGTAACAGGAACAGAAAACTTTACCTTCGTTATCTATAGAAACAAAGACTTGATTTTTGTAGCTAAATAATAGACCATCAAGGGCACACATAAATATCTACAATGAAAGAAAAAACTTTCACAATCATCGATGGCTACGGCTTTCTCTTCAGAGCTTATTACGTTTTGTCTCGTTTAGTTACCACAACTGGTATGCCAATAGGTGGTGTATACGGCTTTCTGAATATGGTCCTTAAATACATTACTCATTCGGATTATTTAACTATAGCATTTGACTCTGGTAGAAAGAATTTCAGGCACGATTTGTATCCTGAGTACAAAGCAAACAGAGTAACGCCTCCTGAAGATTTAATTCCACAGTTTGCAATACTGAGGGAAGCGGTAGAGGCTTTTAATCTCAGCTACGAAGAAATTGAAGGCTATGAAGCAGATGACATAATTGCAACACTAGCTGCAAAGTATGCCAACCATCAAGACTTTAAGGTGGTAGTAGTCTCGTCAGATAAAGATTTGTTCCAACTCTTGAATTACAACATTTTAATATTTGATCCTATTAAAAACATATACATAGATGAAAAACAAGTAATAGAAAAATTTGGTGTAAATTCAAACAAGCTTCTTGATTTATTTTCCCTAACTGGAGATGCATCTGATAACATTCCTGGCGTTCCAGGAATAGGCCCAAAGACTGCAGCTAAACTGCTGGATGAATTTGATTCGTTGAATAATATTATAGAGAACGTTAATAACATCGAACAAACGAGGATACGTAATATTCTTACCGAACATAAGGAAAAAGCACTGATTTCAAGAGAACTTTTATCACTATGCGAGAAAGTGGACCTTCAGCATGATGTTGCAAAATATGAAGTCCATTCTCCAAATATGGAGAAACTGTTATCCTTTTTGAAGAAGTATGAATTCAATTCCTTAATAAGGAAAGTAGAAAAGCTTTTTTCTTATAGTGGATCTAGCACAAAGGAAAAAACAGAATATAATAGTGAAGAATTAGAAAAATTTCTGGAGCATTGCAGATATGAAGGTAAAATCGCAATCTATTGCCACTTTGAAAACAATGTATTAAGCAAAATCTCCTTATCTTGCAGTGAAAATAACATTTTTTACATAGATCAAAACTGCTTACAAGATGGACTAATCACAATTAATTCAACTTTACTTTCAAATGGGGTGCTTAAAATAATACATGACATTAGAAAGATCAGAAAAACGCTTCCTGCAATAGAAAAAGCGCTAGGCTCAGTTGATGATTTAATGACAATGTCATATAGCCTTGACACAGGAAAGCATGACCATAGTATTCCAAACATAATTGCACACAATTTGAGTGGCAATGTAGAGATTTTCTCGGCAAAAACTTTAATAGCGATTCATGAGGAGCTGAAACAAAGATTATTTCAGGAAAAGCTCTTTACAATTTACGAGCGCTTTGATAAGCCGCTTACAAGAGTAATACTCGATATGGAAAAAAATGGAATATTGCTAAACATTCAAAAACTGCAGGAATTGTCTGATAAATTTCGACAGCTAATTGCTGTACTTGAGAATGATATATATGATTTGGCAGGAGAAAAATTTAATATTGCTTCGCCAAAACAATTAAGTGATGTTTTATTTAATAAGATGGGGCTTAATAAGAAGAAAAAGTCAAAATCTGGGTCGTATAGTACAAACTCTGAAGTACTAGAGGAACTTGAAATAGAAGGAGCAGAGATCGCAAGTAAAATTTTAGATTGGCGGCATTTAAGTAAACTAAAGGGCACCTACACTGATGCGCTAATGAAGCGGGTTGACCCTCTTGATGGTAGGGTACACACAAGCTTTTCAACAACTGCAACTGGAAGGCTTAGCTCCAGCAGTCCTAATTTGCAGAATATTCCTATCAGAAGTGAAGAAGGAAATTCCATCAGACAAGCATTTATTGCACCAAAAGGGTACAAGATAATTTCTGCCGATTATTCACAAATAGAATTGAGAATTTTGGCACATATTGCAGATGTTGCAGCATTTAAAGAAGCTTTTGTAAATGGGCAAGATGTTCATAATATCACTGCAAGGCAGGTTTTTGGAGTCCAAGAAGGTGCAGATGTAGAAAAACAACTAAGGCAAAAAGCAAAATCCATTAATTTTGGAATCATATATGGTATTAGCCCGTTTGGCCTTGCAAGGCGATTTAAAATTACCGTTCAAGAGGCTGCTGAATACATTGATTATTATTTCTCCTGTTACCCAGAGATAAAGGTCTATATGGAAAAAGCAATGTCTATTGCGAGACAGCATGGTTATGTAGAAACTTTGTTCGGTAGGAGATGCTTTGTAAAAGACATACACAATACAATCCCTTACCTAAGACAATTTGCAGAAAGAGCAGCAATAAACGCGCCTGTGCAAGGAACTGCTGCTGATATAATAAAACGTGCAATGATTCAACTTTATGATCAGTTAAAGGTAGGTACAATAATCCTCCAAGTTCACGATGAACTACTGGTTGAGGTAGAGGACGACAAGGTTCAAGAAACAGCAAAACTTGTGAAAGATATAATGGAAAATGCAGTAAAAATTTCTATACCACTTGAAGTGGAGGTGAAAATTAGCAACAACTGGGGCTCAAATTTTCTTAATTATGATTTAAACGCCGCAGATTCCAAGAGTATAAATCATTTGAATTAATATGAAAAATATGCTACAATTAAAGTATAGCAAATGTGAGTAAGTCAGTTATGACAGAAATATCAGCTCCACTAAAAATTTTGAAACCTTCAGAACCACCTGCTCAGGTAATTGAAGAAGATAAAAAAGCCTGGAAAGAAAAGCATAAGGTAATCTATGATGCCTTTTTAGATCAGCTAGAAAAATACGAAGACCTGGACAAGAGGACATTAGATAATTACAAGGACATATTTAACAACGTTAAACCAGAAGATATAAAGTTACTAAGTAAAAAAAATTTTCTTGAGTTTTTACTTTCTGTACTTGAAAAAATTAGAGCACAGGGTTTAGCTAATAAAGAGAATTTAACAGATAATGAAATAAAGCAAGTAGTAGATGATTGCGTATCTGATATACGTGATACAGAAGCTAAAGATTCATCCATAAAGCTTCTTGGTTGGCCGTTTGGAATAAAGATAGACCCGAAAAATATTTCCGGCTCTTTTATGAGTTGGCTAAGAAAATATATACCATTCTTAGGTGAAGGTGAAAAACAAGAGGATGAACCACCACTCAGTGATGAAGAGATGGTAATAACGTTCTTACGTAAGATTTTTCTTCCTGCTTTTGTTTCCATTGCTTCAATATTAATTTTTGGTCCTACTACATTCGCAATAGTTGCTGCTGCTATTGGTGCAATGTTCGCCATAAAAGGAGGAGTGGAGGTTCTTTTTTCAAATAACAAACCAGGTACTTTATACAACCCTGATACTCAAAAGGAGAAGGAGAAAGAATGGGATAATGAAATTAGTAGTGGTATTAGTAAAATTCTGGAAACCCCAGTTAAGGGAGCTAAAAAGGGTAATCAATCTGATGTAATAGGTGAGGAGCAACTTGTTCAAGCAGGGAATGGTGAGCAACAACCTACTGCGCTTGAGCAAGTTTCTGTAGGTCAGCTAGACAAAAGTACGGATAAAAGTTTTTAGAACGTGAATACCCCCTAGCTTATAACTCAGTTCCGCCAACAGTGATTGAATCGACTTTGAGTGTTGGTTGACCAACTCCAACGGGTACATTTTGCCCATCTTTTGAGCATGTACCAACACCAGGATCCAATTTTAAATCGTTGCCAACCATAGATACTTTCTTTAACACTGTTGGCCCGTCACCAATTAGTGTTGCTCCTTTGACTGGCTGTGTAATTTTGCCATTTTCTATTAAATAAGCTTCTGAAGATGAAAAAACAAATTTTCCTGACGTTATATCAACTTGTCCACCACCAAAATTTACTGCATACAGACCTTTCTTTACGCTAGATATTATTTCTTCTGGTGTGTGCTTTCCGGGCAACATATAGGTGTTTGTCATGCGTGGCATAGTAACTTCTTTATAACTTTCCCTTCTGCCATTACCAGTTGGATTCACACCCATGAGTTTAGCGTTCATATGGTCCTGCATATATCCTTTGAGGATACCATTCTCTATCAATACATTATAACCAGGCGGAGTACCTTCGTCATCTATGCTAATAGAACCACGTAAATTAGGCAGAGTTCCATCATCAACTACTGTGATGCCGCTAGCCGCTACTTGTTTACCCATAGAATTTGAAAATGCTGAGACTCCTTTGCGATTAAAATCGCCTTCAAGTCCATGACCCACAGCTTCATGTAACAACACTCCTGGCCAGCCTGAACCTAGAACGACTGTCATTTCTCCAGCTGGAGTGGGAATTGCCTTAAGATTTACTAATGCTTGTTCTAATGCTTGGTTTGCAACTTCTTTCCACTTTTTCCCAGAAATAAACTTACTGTAAGAATCCCTTCCACCGTGTCCTGCAGAACCTCTTTCGATTCGACCGTTTTTCTCTACGATGACTAGCACATTAAAACGCACTAGAGGCCTGATATCGCTTAACCTGTGATCACCCTTTATTATTTGTACGACTTGCCATTCTCCACCTAAAGTTATTTTTACTTGCCTCACGCAGCTATTTTTAGACCTTACATACTCGTTAACCTCATTGAGTAGTTTAATTTTCGAATTCAGATCCATTTCATTTATGGGGTTAATTCTCGAATATAAACTTTTTGTTTCTTCGTTTAAGTTTGTCGAATTTGTTTTGTTTAAAGACACTGAACTTCTTACTATAGAAGCAGCATTACTAATTTCCTTTTCGCTAATCTCAGAAGAACAAACAAAAGACGTACTATCCTCACAAAAAGACCTTAAACCAAAGCCCCTTCTGGTATTCAAATCCACGTGTTTTAATATGTTGTCGTCAAAAAGCAGGGACTCCGACTGGCAAAATTCTAAAAATAGCTCACCACCATCACTATTGCTCAAAGCGCTGTTGACTATTTTATATACGTTATTAATATTAACATTGTTTTGAGCGAAAAATATTTGATCTAAGTTTATATTATCTGGCATTACCTTTGAACTAAAAATTGTTTAAGTATATTATTTAATTTTAACATAGTAAACTGTAAAAAGCCCGGGTGGCGGAATTGGTAGACGCGCTAGCTTCAGGTGCTAGTAACTTTTCAGGTTGTGGAAGTTCAAGTCTTCTCTCGGGCACTCTTGATTTCCATATTGCTTGTTAAGTGAATTAACGCTATGGTATAACATATCAAATGTATCTAAATTTATGAATAGCGAGAAAGAAAGGCTTGCTTACAGAAAGAAAATACGAACCTATTCAAAACGTTTAGTTACTACACTATCTACCACCTTTTTCATTGGATATATAGCAGCATCAGTCTTTAATATTTCTGCCTTAAGTTTATGTTTTACTATTGTCGGCACTGTACTAAGTGCACTTTCGTTTATCTTAAATATATGGTCATTAAATGATCATTTTCGACAGCAGAAGCAACTTGGTGTAGCAGGACAGAAAAAGCTAACAAAGATTTGTCTTGATATCACATCTAGTGTTTTATTTTTAGTAGGAGGAATTACACCTATATTGCCTTTCGAATCTCCCATTATCCCTTTTATTTCTACTACTTTTTTCATTTTAGGCTGTGCTACTATTGCAGCTAATTTCATTCGGACTATGATCAGTGAACCACAGATAGAAAAGGATATCATCCAAGTGGCATCTAAGAACCTGTTTAAAATCTTCGCAATAAGAGAGAAACGAAGGAAAGAACGACCATTTGTAGGCTAGTATTGAGTTTTCGCTCACAGTTTTTCCACAATCGCCTGCATTTTTCCAACCAAGCAAAAGACCGCTCAACAACCCATCTTTTTGGCAATACAGCAAAGGTATGTAATTCGCTTCGTTTTATTACCTCAACAGCTGCACCAATAGTTACTTTTATTTGTGTTGCAAAATTTTCTCCTGTATAGCCAGCATCAACGAGTATATTTTTGACTTCAGAGAGGTTTTCTTTAGCATTTCCCACCATTTTTACAGCACTGCTACGATCAGTTGCTTCTGCCGTTGTTATATGAATTGCATGTGGCAAGCCCTGTGTATCAACTGCGATATGACGCTTTATACCTGAAATCTTTTTACCTGCATCATAACCCTTTCTTTCAGCAGTATCTGCGTTTTTAACGCTTTGAGCATCAATTATGCAGAAACTGGTTTTCTCTTTCCGACCATTGTTGATACGGACCTCTCCAACTAATTTTTTTTAAGACTAATTCCAACAAACTTGGTTCTTCTCCATCCTTTTTATTCCACATTTGAAAATAATAATATATGCTCTCCCACCTTGGAAAATCTTTTGGCAACATCCTCCACTGGCAACCACTTTTTAGGACGTATAATACTGTACAAAATACATCATATAAATCAAGTTTTCTTGGTTTTGTTTTCCTCCTGCTACTCTCCAGAATTGGTTTGATTTTTTCAAATTGCTCTCGACTTATATCACTTGGATAACTTTTTCGCATAGATATACCTCATTCTTAATCTACCCCTATTTTACCTTATCCTTTCGAGATTTTAAACAGGTTCTAAGGAACATTGACAATTTTAAGCTAATTTGTATGCTTAATACGTATTTTTGAAGATGGTATGAAAAGTAAAGAACATGATTTTCATTTAGTGGACCCAAGTCCTTGGCCAATTGCTATATCAGCAGCAATTCTTATTCTTGCACTTGGATTAGTTGGCACGTTCCATAAACAAATTTCTGGAATATTTGGTTTAGTTCTAGGAATTTCTGCAGTGTCAAGTGTGTTGTTTTACTGGTGGAGAGATGTAATAAAAGAGGCCATTTATGATAAATGCCATACTGCAATTGTAAAACATGGGCTCAAGGTTGCAATGTATTTATTTATCCTTTCAGAGGTTGTATTTTTTATAGTGTTCTTTTGTTCATTCTTTAAAGCCTGGCTTGATCCGGTTTTTTTGTTTGAAGCGTTTTCTCCTACAAAAAAAGTTGAATGGCCTCCTGAAGGAATTTTGCCACCTGATCCATGGTCATTACCATTCATGAATACATTAATATTATTACTTTCTGGTACAACAATTACCTCAGCACATCACTCTTTACTCGAGAACGATAAAAAGAGCATGATTAAAATGCTATCCATAACTATATTGCTTGGAGTTTTTTTTATAATAGTGCAAGCAATAGAGTATCATGAGGCAAGCTTTTCTCTGCAAGAAACAGGAGAAAAGCTAATCTATACATCCAATTTTTACATGATTACCGGTTTTCACTGCGCACACGTTATAATAGGAATAATATTTTTGTCAGTGTGTTTGTTTAGAGCACAGAAAGATCAATTTACACCTCAAGATCATTTATGCTTTGAATTTGCTTCTTGGTATTGGCACTTTGTAGATATAGTCTGGATATTTTTGTTTGTGTTCATTTATTGGCTCAGTGTTTTTTAAGTGGTTAAAATAATAGGTCTCGATCCGGGAATAAGTAAAACCGGGTGGGCTATTATCAATCTAAATGAAAAAAATAATATCGAATTTCTAGGTAGTGGCACTATATCAACTGATAGTAAGCTCAATACAGGTGAACGCCTGCATATAATTTTTGAACAATTAAAGGAAGTAATTTCTCTATATTCTCCAAGTGAAGCTGCGGTGGAGAAAATTTTTGTTAATAAGAATCCGAAATCTTCGCTAACTTTAGGATATGCAAGGGGGGTTGTAATTTTAGCGTTAAAAATAACAAAGCTAACTATAAGTGAATATGATGCAAACTATATAAAAAAAAGCATTGCCGGAAATGGCCATGCTGATAAGGATCAGGTTATATTTATGGTGAAACAGATAGTTAAAAACTTAGATATAAAATGTCACCATGCTGCTGACGCTCTTGCTACAGCAATTTGTCATGCTTATACAAAATGTTCTTGTTTTATGGGATAGTTTTCATATAAGATTCAGTTGAAAAATTTCTGAATTCCAGCATTGCATACACAACTGTATAAACATAAGCCTCCAAGAAGCAAGTGGCATCCAAGCCATAAAAACGGGGCTAAAAACCGCTTGACAAACTCCGCCAGTCATCTTATCATGGTAGTGAAGCTATTGTATTTGCTTTCGCCAATCTGCAGATTAAAAGGTAAGGATTACTTAAGGTATCGGCATCTTATGTTCAATTTTTTGCAGTACATAGGTACTGTATGTCTTTACAAAACTTCATCTACATCTAGGTTTATACCTAAATAAGCTGAACGCGCTTACAAAGCGTTACAAGACATCAAAAAATGCCAATACTCGACAGAGATAGTAAAGGACTAGCTAGCTCGGGTTTTCTTTGTCTTTTTTTCTGCTTGGTAAACTTCTTAAACACTTGCAGCGTAGGTTAGTAGCGATTAAAAGCGGCTGAATCTCTCTTGTCAAGCGTTTAAAACATAAAAAACGCCAGTACTTTAAAGCGGAAAATAATCACAGGGCTCCTTTTGCCTTTTTTCCCATTTAGCAAATTTCTTAAATATTTTCTTAAATTTTATAGCTAAACTGGATCCCAGTGCAAGGCTACTTGGATGATACTATAGGGGAGACTAACATGAACTTTTTTAAATTCATTGAATTATGCTTTCAAACGGTGGTACCGGGGTGTGAGTATAATGATTACCAGTATATAAAAGTTATAGCAGATAGACTTGAAGCGGCAAATGTTGGTGAAGTGAGGCGAATAATATTCAATATGCCTCCGCGTTCAATGAAGTCCCTGTGCGCTAGTGTTGCGTGGCCCGCGTGGATACTGGGACATCAGCCCACTGCAAGAATAATAGTTGTAAGTTACTCTCGGTTGCTCAGCGAAAAACACTCGCTCGATACCAGGTGCGTAATGCAGTCTAGTTGGTACAGAAAGCTATTTCCAGAAGTAGAACTATCCAAAGATCAGAATACCAAATACAAATTTCAAACAGTGCAGAGAGGATACAGAATCGCAACGTCCGTTGGAGGGACGTTAACAGGCGAGGGGGGAGATTTCATCATCGTGGATGATCCGCTCAGTTCTGCTCAAGCTTTGAGTGAAACATTTAGAAAGCGTGCCACAAACTGGTTTGACCAGACTCTAGTACCGAGGCTCAACGATAGAAAAAAAGGAGTCATCGTTCTTGTGATGCATAGGCTACATCAGGAAGATTTAACCTGACCTTACCCAGAAAAAGTAGAGAGGAAGTTAAGCCATTTTTATTATGAAAATGATGAATCAAATTTCTCAGGAATGCAATAATTAATAGTAGAATGTCTACGCTGTTTGTTATAAAAAATTTCTATGTACTCAAATATAGCAGTTCTAGTTTGCTGAGCAGAGTGTTGCGAAGTATCAATAAGAAGCTCCCGTTTGAGTGAGCTGAAAAAGCTTTCAACAACAGAGTTGTCATAACAACAGCCTGTGTGACTCATGCTGGAAATGATGTTTTTTGTGTTCAGCAAAAACTGATAATTTTTAGAGGTATATTGTGAACCTTGATCACTATGAAATAGCAGATCTTTGGCTGGTTTGCGCTTATCAACAGCCATCAATAAAGCATCTATAACTAATCGCTTAGTTATTGTACTACTCATTGACCAGCCAACTACCATACGTGAATATAGATCAATTATTGCTGCCAAATATAGCCATCCATCCTTAGTTTTTATGTATGTAATATCAGTTACCCATACTTTATTTGGCTGACTAGTAGTAAAGTTTTGGTCCAATATATTGGGAGTTATAACCCTATTGTCAGTCTGCTGTTTTTTGCTTTTGAATCTTCGCCTCAGTCTAGCTTGAATACCATTTTTTTGCATGATATCCTGCACTGTTTTGATGTTGCAATTTTTACCTAAAGCCTTTAGTTCAGCATGAATCTTAGGTGCCCCATATCTACAATTAGATGCTTGGTATATTTTTTGAATGTCTGCTAGAAGCTGCTCCCTTGTTAATTCTTTGCTGCTTTTCTTCTTACTAGTCCATTTGTAGTAGCCGCTAGCAGATACTTTCAAAATCCTGCATAACTCCTGTACTTTATAGTAGTTTCCATGCTTTTTGATAAATAAATATTTTACTCTTTGTGACTTGCAAAATATCCCAGGGCTTTTTTTTAAATGTCTCTTTCTCTAGTAACTCTTGTTAGTTCTTTCTTTAATTCAAACTTTTCTTTATCACATGGTGCCAACTTTCCCTTACCAGGAAATGCTTCTTCTATTGATCCTTTTTCGTTATATTTTTTTATCCAGTCACTTAGTGTACTGTTATCTATTCCTAAATCTTTAGCTATTTTGCTTGCTGACTGCCCCGTTTCCTTTACCAACTTTATTGCCTCTAATTTAAATTCCACTGTGTAATTTTTTCTGTTCTTTACCATAATAAGCCCTCATAATCATGTTTTATTTTACTTCAAAAATGGCTTAACTTCCTCTCTACTTTTTCTGGGTAAGGTCACTTCTAAAACATCATCTAACCCAACGTTACCTCTAAACTCAACTCCTCTCCTAAAACTTTCTATTATTTCTGGATATGCGTCTTTAAGTTTAGCACGTATTCTCTTTTGTTCTCTCGGATCTAGGTTCCTTATTTTTTTCTCTACGAATGAATCAAACCTATCACAAGCATACTTAACCGCACTCTGGGTACTTGGAAAAAATTCTACCCCTTCCCCTCTTGAAGTTTGATAGAATGTACTGATATTTGAAGTGTTATCTAAAGCCTTAGCAAGACAAGCAACAAAAGCAATATTTTCATCACTTAGAAAACTACTAGGACTACTACCTTCTGTTGCTTCATATTGCTTATGTTGTGATATATTAGGTACTGTAGAACTAGAACTTGGTATTTTCCATGATTTCCAAGGTAAAGCACCTATAGAACCAACCGATCTACCTAAATCTTTTACCCAACTAACCCACCCACCTGTAACAGACTCTAGTCTTCCAGCACTACCTACTTTTTCTTTAATTGACCGACGATTGCGAGGTTCTCCCTCTTCCTGATTATGATGTAGTCCCCCTTCATCTCTTCTTTTTTTCTCTTCCTCTAAAAAGCTTACTATATCCGTATGATTTTTTTTTCCTGCAAGATCTAAAGGTGTTTGACCCTTGTTATCTTTAGCATCAACATCGGCACCCTTTTCAACAAGAAGTTTAACCACATCCAACTTACCCTTAGTAGCTGCTCTGTGTAAAGGTGTTTCACCATAATTATTTTTAGCATCAACTTCGACACCATAGCCTCAATATCAGCACCCCTTTCAATAAGAAGACTAACCATCTCTGGCTCACGCCAAGCAACTGCCAAATGCAAAGGTGTTTTACCATTGTTATCTTTAGCCTCAATATCAGCACCCCTTTCAATAAGAAGACTAACCATCTCTGGCTCACGCCAAGCAACTGCCAAATGCAAAGGTGTACTACCAAAACGGTTTTTAGTATTAACCATATCATCATCATCCATCTTATTAATCAAAGATTCAACTATACGCATATTACCAAAAGCAACTGCTGTATGTAAAAGTGTAGCACTAGAGTTGTTTTTGACATTGCCACCAGTGGGATGCTTTTTCGTATTCCCTGCAGATGATGTTTCCATTAATCCACTATCTACTTTTTCTATCATTTCCACCTCCTAATTATTTACCTTATTATATACCACACGACAAAGCTGAGTAGTTATCTCCTCTACACTCTTCCTTGTATCATATTTCTGAATATGGTCAACATAATAATTGAAGATTTATTCTGTAAAGGTCAAGTAATTCATTGATGAAAAAGATTTTTAAATTCCGTTTTTGCTATAAATTTGCCTTAATTTTTCTCTCTATTTTCAAACAAATTAGTATTAATTTAGTATTAAATATTACTAAGAACCTAAGTAATATAACCATTTCCAGCAACGTAAAACAACGCCCGTGAGAACAGTTTATTTTGGAATCAGTTGGTCTACCATGTGTACCGTTCGAACTTTTCTTTATAATAATTCTACCATACCACAAAGTCAGCTATATTAGCCTACTTTTACCACATTTAGATATGAACCAATTTGCTTGGCTTTGTTGCAACAATTTAAATCTTCTATTTTTATAACCTTATTTTTACGCGGCTTGTTCTCACAAATATACGATCTTTTTTGCAATTTTAGGAAGAGTCAATAATTCAAATTTTTGTGGCACTAAAATAGACGTTTCTTTAGTTACAACAAGGTCTATTTTTTCGTAAATAAAAATGTTTTACAATTAATTATTAGAATGAAAATATCATACTTGGCTCTCAAGAAATTTCCTGTTGTGCAGTGGTAAGGTTTGGAGAAAAAGATTGGCTTGGCAACGATAATTTACTAGACTAAAGTTTATATTAAAATACAAAATGGGGTTGCGGGTATGGAATCTAGCTTAGATCACAATTACAATAAAATACTTGATATATTAAAAGGTGCTATTAAAGACGACGATAATCAAGTTAAAGCGAGAAAACACCTTAGAGTAGAAAGATGGCTAAGGGTTTATATTCAATTAATTGAAGATTTTGATGAGGAAAAACTAAAATTTTTCTCTGATATATTCTCTGATAATTCTTGTTGGGATGGAATAAAATTAAAAAATAAAGCTGTTGGTGAAAGGCTAACTGAAGAAAAAAATAAAAACGGAAAAGAAAATCCGCTTGATCTTGCAGATAGACATTACTTGGCATGTAAATATTGTCTAGAAGATAAGATTCCTGGATTATTTGAACAAGTATTTATGAGATTTAAGAGAGGTGCCTTTGAAGAGGATGGATCTGATGATGATCTGAGAAGAGAATTATTGGAAAATATTGAAGAAACTAGCCCTATAGAAGCTTTCTGGTCTTTTCTTATTGATAAGCAGATTGGAAAACTAAACGAATATAAATCATTTGAAGGTTTGCAAAAATCTATACAGATAAATTCTAATAAAAACTGGGAAGAAGGTATAGAGTTCTTCTATAATAAGTTGCACAATGATTCTAGTATTTCTAGTCAAGATAAAGATAATTTGTTAATTGAAGCAGCTTTATCTGCAGTAAAGGGTTACAAAGAAGTAGACACTATAGAGTTTTGCCTGTCCAAAATGGATGATGAACAAAAGAAAAAATTACTAGATAGAGATTATAAGGAAAATACTTATCATGCAGTATTGAATGTGCTAATAGATCAGTATTGTTTTGATTCTTTTATGGAATTAAGCCAATTGTCTAGTCAGCTTGAATGTGAACATTACACAATCTTTTTATCTTCATTATCAGACCAAGTATTGAAGAATTTAGATCTGTCTGAGGAAACAAAAAAATGTATGATGAATGTTTGGAAGCATATAGTAAAACATGAAACTCAAGATTGTGGAGAACAGTCTATTTTTCCTGTTTTCGTAGATTATTCAGTTACACGTACAATAGCAAATTTAATTGTGGATCCAAGTAGACAGGAAGGAAGTAAAGAAGGAGTATTAGAGGAGGTATTAAAGCATGTAAATAACAAAGAAATGAGTGATGAAGAGATAATAAAGGTTAAAGATTCTGTATTAAGAAAAATTCAGTTATTTCATGGAGGCAAAAAGTTGCAGTTAGGAGAACAAGTATTTTCTAAATTAGCTGAAGAAGCTTCTAAAGAGTCACTTCGTGAAGTTGGTGATACTTTGCCACAGTCAAGTCTCAGTCCAACTGATACCCCATATAATATAAAATCTTTAGGCCATAGCAAATTAGGAGAATCATATGCCAAGAAATGTAAAGCCATTTGAATTGGTACAACTTCTGTTAATGGAAAATGGATCAAAAGATAAGTTTTTAGAATTTCAAGAAAGGTTTCAGTCATTTATTAGTCAGTCTCCTTCTTTTTTGCATTCAGTTGGAAAGCCAGGCTTTTTTCCTAGTTTCTTTTTTGGTATGTTTGCTACTGTATTAGACACAGAACTTGCTACTAAAATTAGTATCGAAAAACTTTATTTTCGTTTTGATGGTGATAGAACTTTAAAAATAGTTGTATTAACTGGTAAAAAGAAATTGCAGTGTATAACAATTTCTGATGAGGCTAGTAATAACAAGCATCTAAAGTTTAGTGAAGAAGAATTAGAAAAAATAAAACAAGTGATAAGATTGACGCTATTTGATAGCTATGAAAAAGAAGAGCATAAAATAACAATTACAGGAAAAAAAGTAAAGTATAGAAAGGTTGACCCAGCTTTTAGTAAAAAGACTGACTATTCACAAAAAATTTTTACAGAAATAGAAAAGACTCAAGACCGGCAAAACCTAGAGAGCTTAATTTCAAAATTGAATGATCAAAGTTCTAAAAAAGTAAAAGAGAACGCTGGAAAAGTGTTTGATTATATTACAAATGTTTATAAGAAGTATAAAAAAGAAGAAATTCCATTTAGTAGCAAAGAATCAAGTTATCATGGTTTTTTAGCTGGGTTTTTGATGAATTTCAAGTATCGTTTTCATCTAAAACTTTATCTCGAATTGTTTGCTGGAAAAGGTTACGCAGACATTATTTTACTTGTGCGCGGTTCTGATATGTCGCTAAGCTCTATTACCATTATTATTGAGCTTAAAGCAGGTACTGGTGAGATAAGTACAGTGATAAAAGCATTGAAGCAAGCACAAGATTATGTTAAGGGCTCTTTTTCTAACTCTATAAGAATGATTACTATAGCTAATGAAGCTATTTGTGTAGGATTAAATTTTGAAATGGTTGATCATGGAAATGTTGGAATTGATGTAGAAAATTTTCTTAGTCGAGAAGGTAATTCTGTAATAGAAAAGTTACTTGGCACTGAAGCAGCGAATGCTGAGGTGATAAGAAAACAGCTAGAGTATCTTTACTATGGGATTGTTTGGAGCAATGGTGGAAGTGATAATATTAATTATGTCAGCAGAATGATCTTAGGTCAACTAGCACTTATTCCTAATATTATTAAGCGTGAAAAGTTAGGTAAACATATTTTTATTTATGATCAAAACGATAAAATGGTTACTGGATCACAGACACGCTTAGAGGCAGCAAAAGAAAGTATTGCGGATTGTGTTACAACTATAGTGCTAACTGTAGGTAAGAAGGTGCTTATACTCAACATAAATGAAAAAAATAAATTTGTATTGAGAGTGCCAGCCAATAAAGGAATTCCTATTGAAAATATTAGAGGAATTCAAAACGTTAATGACATACAGATACAAGAAATAACCTGTAACTTATACAGTACACCTAGTAATAAGAATCCATTTGATCAGTACTGTGATGAGAATAAGGGGATTACAGTAAATACGTATAACTCATTGGACAAATACAAAAGAGATAAAGAAATTTTACAAGGTAATTTTACTCCAATTATGGAAAATAAAAAATTTAAAGCAGCTTTGAGCAAAGCTATAAAATCTGGTAAATATGATGATTACAAAAAACTATTTGAAGAAATTTCTCGTATATTACATCCTTTCAAATCATTAATAAGCAATGAGGCTACATTTCAAGCTGTATTGCATGGTTTATTTAGTAGCTACGGTGACGATAATATAAAAGTTATTACTGAATTTCAAATAGGTGGTGGAGAGAAGTTGGATGTTATGTTGGTTATAAATGCTACTGATGAAAAAAAAGAATACCCTCCAGTTGGAATAGAGCTAAAATTTGCTAAGAAAGGAGAATTAGATAAAAAAGAAAAAGAGGCTAAGGACCAGTTGACAAGATATAAAGAAGGTGAAGCGTATAAGGTAATTACTGATGCCGGCAAAGTGAAACTGATATATGCTGTTTTTAATAAAGGTGCAACAGATGAAGGTTCCCTTATAAAAATTGGTAATGAGTTTGTAGAGGTAGATGTAAGACATAGTTCTGTGGTTGCTCTTGGTCAACAGTCAGGTAGTCTCCAACAACCTTATGCTCAACAAGCGGGTCAATCTCGAGCAGTTAATCAGTGATCTAGTCGGGAATGTTCAAAAAAGCATATGCGTCAAGTTAAGGAAATATTGCCCAATATAGCAACATTTAAAGGGGTATCTTATTTGTTAAATTTACTTTTCGAGGAGGTTTTGATCTAAAATAAAATAATTTTTTTAGAAAAATCCATAAACTATTAGCTTTATTGCTTACTATCTAAAATAGTTTTTACCATTTCCCTTTATACTACTTTCCCTTAACTTGACGCGTATGCTTTTTTGAACATTCCCACTCTTGCTATCCTTTCTCAACTTGAGCTATTTAAAACTTTCATAGCCGCAGAATCAACACCATTTTTAACTTCAACATTGCTAAGTACTGTATTTGCTTTATACGAACAGTAACATCCTACTGCAAGAAAAGTTAATGCGGCTACAGCAAGTGAAATACATATTGCTAAATAAGGTATTGTTAAAATTGCACCAACAGCAAATACCCCAGATAATAAAAAAGAAACAGAGGCGTAATTACTTGCCTTTTACAGAATTTCTTGACTTCCCTGCTGAAACATGTAATAATTAATTTATTATTTATATAGGTAATTATATGATCGGTTATTGGACGCAATAAAAAATGATGGTGACGTTGCTGGAATTCTACAAGGAGCTTCAAAAGATGATTTCCTGAATGTTTTTAGAGAAAAGCAACATGGTAGTAGTAATACACTGCTTGGCGAGTTTGAAGATGAAGGGGAAGCCTTGAAAGTTGTTTTTAATGTGGCTAAGAGGAGTAAAAGATTGAACCAAAAAGTTTGAAGTGATTGGGGTAAATACTAGGGTGAACTTGAAAAAAATGGAGCCCGAAGAGTGTAAATTACTAAGAAAAGTAACAATTATAGGTCATTTGGCAAGGAATGTGAAAATCAATGATATTGAAAAGACATCTTATGTTCAAAACACGTGTTTTCTAGCCCTTTTCTGGTAATTAAGTGAACGAACATCAGATATCTTATGACGATCAACTTTTCTTCCTTTTCTCACCACTAAAGTGTTCATCAAAAATAACTGTGATAGTCGGTCCATAATGCAGTCTATGTCTGACTCTGTAGAAAAAATATCAAAAGCTAAGAACCTGTCTTGAAAAGAAATGAAGGAAGGAGTATGATGAGGTAGGTTGAAAAATAGGAGGTAAAATTGTATCCAAGCGATGTAAGTGATAAGAATTTTGGAGCCACATGTTGCACAAGGAGCGATAGGGAGACCAAGGAAGCACAATATCAGAGCAATTATTAATGCAATAAGGTATATAATGAGAGGTGGTTGCCAGTCTGCCAAAAGATTTTCCGCCATGGAAGACAGTGTATGACTACTTTCTCAGGTGGCGTAATAATGGCAGATTGGAAAAAATACACGATATGCTAGTAAAAGAGGTAAGAAAAGTGGTTGGCAAAAATGAAACACCTTCAGTAGGAATAATTAGTCAGTGAAAACGACTCAAAAAGGGGATCCAGAGAATATGATGCTGGCAAAAAAATAAAGGGTAGAAAACGCCACATCATTGTGGATACTATAGGTCTTGTAATTACTGCTGAAGTACACAGTGCAAGTGTTCAAGATCGTGATGGTGCTCTAGACCTTTTTATTCGAGCTAAAGAAAAAGCTCCAAGGTTACAGAAGTTTTTTGCTGATCAAGGATACAAAGGTAAATTGCAAAACCGCTGTTTATTGGAGACAGGATGTTTATTAACGATCACCAAAAAAGCGGTAGATGTTACAGGATTTCAAGTTATTCCTAAACGTTGAACGAACTTTTGCTTGGCTCTCCAATTTTAGACGCATGAGCAAAGATTATTCCTCTTACTTCAAAAACCAATATCTTCTTCAATATGATTACTTCTATGCTTACTAAATTAGCTACTTGAGTCCTTTCAAGACAGGTTCTAAGTTTTTAATTGCATTAAATGAGACAGATTTATTGATACTTTTTTTAAGTTTACTGTTATGTGCGTGCAATGTCTTTTCATCATCTTCTATCATGATACTTTCTAGATTACTGATGAAGATAGTTGACCAAAAATCCTGCTTGATGGTCTCGATACTTTTCCCTGTGAAATTCTCTAAATTTAATCTTCCCTTCAGCCTAGAAAAAAATGTTTCTACTCCCCAGCGCAAGTAATATAGTCTCTCAAACTCTTCAACTGGAAAACGTTGTTCATCTAATAGAGACGTTACTAACACTTCAATTTCGCCAGAAGAAAGTACTATTTTGACTAACCTAAATTCTATCTTATCAGGTAATCCTAGCTTTCGTAACCGTCTTGCTGCCTTAATAGGCGCGGTAGACATTACCACCATGCTAGCTGGATAGCATTTATTTCATTGAAAGATGAACTTGGACAACGAACTATATAATTGATTTTCCTTTCTGTGAGCTCAGCAAGAAATCGATAAGATACGTATCCCCTATCACAGATTAACAAATCATTTGATTTTATGGATTCAAGCATATCAATTGCTAAATCAACCTCATAGCTGTCACCTCTACTTAGCACTGATTTTATTGCAATATTATTTAACACGTCATAACAAACTTCAAAGGTTGCACTTGCATAGTCTTCAAACCTTTGGATTCCGTTCCACACTGCTCTTGAACCAAACTCGTCTATTATTTTGTCACTCTTTGGCAGAATCAGTATTGAAGCATCGAATGCAAGTACTCTGAAACCATGGTAGGTTTTAAATTCCTGATCTTGGTAGTATAGTGACACTATATCATCATTCAGTTCTGAAAACGCAGTATGCTTTAGCTTTTTTCTTGCTTGAGTAAATGCACTTGCCGTAATGGTATGATTCTTTCTTGTATGCAGAATAAACTCATTAAGCATTACTTGTAATGCTTTTACACTCTTTCTAAAAATCAGGAGAAATAACATTAACGAAAGGCAACTTTCTTTTTCGTGAGAAATCTTTTGAAGATGCTTTGTGGGCGTTTATAAAGTTTAAACTCATCAATTTATTTTTTATAAATGTGATTATTCTTTTTTTTTCTCATATCCTTACTCCTTTTAATTTACGGAGCTTACTTGATTTTATAATACAGTCCACCACTTTTTCCTTAACTTAATGGCAGTGGTGACAAAGGAGGGCAGCGTCACGTGCTGGAATGACAAGAAACTATTTGATTGCGTTTATCTTTTCTAATGCTCGTTGTAAAATAATACATGCGGAAATTTTATCATCTATTTTTTTCGATTTTGTGATTGATATTCCAGTAATTTTAAGTGTATGAGTTGCAATAGATGTTGATAAGCTTTCGTCTTGTAAATATATATTCACTTTATATTTTCTTATCATTTTATTTGCGAATTGGATTATGGTTTCACACCATTTATTTTTTTGTCCGTCTATTTCTAACGGTAGTCCTATTACCATTGACCCAGCTTCATTTTCTTTGAATATTCTATGCAGATAACCTAAATCTTTGCTCATATTTTTTCTATGATATATGCTATGAGCTGTGGCTATGAGCTGCGTTTTATCACTGAATGCTATACCTATTCGTTTTTCTCCCATGTCAAGGCACATTATGCGCTTGTCTTTGGGAATGGACTTTAGAAATTCATTTAGGTTTCTATGGAGCATTTGTTAGATTTTTTTTCGAAATTACTTTTTGGCAACGTGAGTAGTATATGCAAGTAGCTGACACTGGTTATTTCATCACGGACCTTGTTTTTTACATATGCCCCTGAATCCGTTCCCTTGCATGACTTGCAAATACTTTTATGTCTGGATCCCAGTGTCAGCTACTTGGATGACAAATAGAGTAATGTAAATCTATTGACATGACAAACATTCATCATAATCGATATCTGTTTTTTGCTGCAATATTTCACTTTTTTTGAATATGTCATGCGAAACCTTATCGGCTCTCTGCATTGATTGTGATCTACAGTAATATAAACTCTTCAGGTCTTTTTTCCAAGCAAGCATGTGTATTTTGTGCAAGTAACGTTTATGTACGTTGGCAGGCAAGAATAAATTTACTGATTGAGACTGGCAAATGTAAGGCGTTCTATCACTTGCATGTTCTATAATCCATCTTTGATCAAGCTCGTACGCTGTTTTAAATGTAAGTTTTTCATGCTCGCTAAGAAAATCTAAGTGCTGTACGGAACCTTCGTTTGTTGAAATTGAAGACCATACTTTATCATTGTCTTGATTTTTTTCTGCTAGCAGTTTTTGCAAGAATTTATTTCGTACTACAAATGAGCCTGTCAGTGTCTTTTGTATGAATACATTTGCTGCATATGGTTCTATTCCAGGAGAGGTATTGCCTGCAATAATGGAGATTGAGGCAGTTGGAGCAATAGCGAGCTTATGTGTAAATCTTTCCATCAGGTTGACTTCTTTAGCATCAAGACATGCTCCTTTTTCTTCTGCTAATTTTTTAGAAACTATATCTGCTTGCTTGCGTAAATACTTAAATATTTTTTTATTCCATTGTTGTGCTGTTACTGATTCAAAAGGAACCATTTTGCTTTGTAAAAATGAGTGAAAACCCATCACGCCAAGACCAATACTGCGTTCTCTTATTGCAGAATATTTTGCTCGCTGCATTTCATCTGGTGCTTTATTTATGAAATCCTCTAATACATTATCAAGAAAACGCATTATATCTTCTATGAAAAGCTCATTATCTTTCCATTCTTCGTAGTACTCAAGATTTACGGATGATAGACAACACACAGCAGTACGCGATTTGTTTAGATGATCATAACCTGTAGTTAAAGTGATTTCACTACACAGATTTGACATTTTAATGTCCAAATTGAGTTTTTTGTAAGATTCTGGCTTATTATTATTTGTTGCATCAAGAAAAATAATGTAAGGTTCTCCAGTCTCAACTCTTGCTGTTAATATTTTGATCCATATATCGCGTGCTTTTACGGTTGAAATAACCTTATTATTATGAGGGCTTGTTAGATCCCATTCTCGATCGTTTTCAACAGCTTGCATAAATTCATCATTTACTATCACAGCGTGATGTATATTTAACGCTTTGCGGTTTGGATCACCACCTGTTGGCTTGCGTAAATCCAGAAACTCTTCTATCTCCGGATGGGATACAGGAAGGTAGACTGCTGAACTTCCTCGCCTTAAGGATCCTTGACTGATTGCGAGCGTTAGGGCGTTTTGCACCACAATAAATGGTACAATTCCTGATGTTTTACCACTACCTTTTACACTTTCACCAATTGAACGTAAATTTCCCCAGTAACTACCTATACCTCCACCACGTGCAGCTAACCAAACATTTTCGTTCCATAGGTCAACTATTCCCTGCAAGCTGTCTTCAGTTTCGTTGAGAAAGCAAGAGATAGGCAACCCTCTCTTGGTGCCACCATTACTAAGTATTGGTGTTGAAGGCATGAACCATAAGTTGCTCATGTAATCATAAAGACGCTGTGCATGCTCT
Organism: Wolbachia endosymbiont of Cantharis cryptica; assembly: GCF_964277405.1. GTDB lineage: Bacteria > Pseudomonadota > Alphaproteobacteria > Rickettsiales > Anaplasmataceae > Wolbachia. Next base: position 1,259,788 of record NZ_OZ195521.1, read on the forward strand.
TTATTATCAGAGTAGTAGTTGGCAATACGTATGAAGAGATCTTGATAACTTTCATTTTCTATCAAATATCTGTCTGAGAGAACTGCTTTTCCAAAATCGGTCAATTTACTGTTTTTTTCGTGATTAATAGTGATATTATTCATAAATTCCTCTTTTATTTCATTGTGTATAGACACTGTTTCGAGCAATAGTGATGCTTTAAGTTAGGCTTTTCGATTTTTTTTGTGGATGCTGTAATGCAAACAAGATACCATCAACCTGACTTCCATATACTTTACAGTAGCTCATATAACTTATTTGCATATTTATTTCTTTTGCAACGTGTTGGATATAACTTTCTGAGTGACGAAAGTAATCTCCTTTATTTACAAAGTCAACACCTTTACCTTCCTTTCTTCTTATTAAACATATAATCGTTCCTTTTTTACTCGTGGATCTTTTTGCTAATTCCAATTCTGCCTGAAAATCATGGAGATAATGTAGTACTTCAGCAAAAATAATGACATCATAAAGATAGTTTCTCTCTTGTTTAAGGAATTCTATCATTTCTATATGTATTAACTCATTGTAAACAGGTTTACCCTTTATAAAGCATCCTCTAGCAATATTTAGCATTCTATTTGAAATGTCAATTCCTGTTATGCGATTTCCAGTATTGTGTATTTTTAAGAAATGACCGCATATTCCAGTTCCACAACCAAGATCAAGTATGCTTAGTTCAGAAGTGGAGTTGTTAAAAATTTTTGTAATTACCATATGTACAAGTTCATGCCCTCTATATTGTTTAGCGATTAACCAATGCTCAACAAAATATTCGCCAGTGTAATCAAAGTATTGCTTTATAAGGTTTTTAGGCAATTTCGTAATAGGTACTGGGTTTGTCATCTTTTTTATATAGTAAGACGCTTCTTCATAATTGCTGTCTAATTTTAGTGTTTTTGTTAAATAGGTATAAGCTTTGTTAATATTTCCCGCTGCAAAATGACATCTTCCAATGTTATACCAGATTATAGGTAAATTGGAATAAAATATGCTGATTAACCAAAATCGTAACTTTGCATCTGATATATTACCTTTATAGAAGTGATATAAACCGATTTCAATGTTGGTATTTAATAGATTTTTGGATTTTTCAAGAAATGCTGTTGTTTCCTTATGGAGAGTGTTGTATTTATTTACAGCGAATTGTTTAGCTTTCTTAATATTAAACATACCGATTAACTTACGAATAAAACTTAAAATAACCCTTATAAAGGATAGATTGTTTTTCATACCTTAAAAATACCCTTGATGTTCATTATCATTTTCGAGTAGAACTGGTTTTCAAAGCATTTTATATTACAAAATATTTTTTTCATTAATTTTCATTGTATATAATTTTGCTTGAACACTTATCTAGATTATAGATTTCACCTAACTTAGAATTACAGTATATTACTGTTGACGATATAAGTAAATATTTTGTGTAAAAAAGCGTTGACATATCACTTGTTGGGTTATAAGATATAAGAAGTTAATTAAATTTTTAGATGTTTGACAAGTTTTATGGTAGAGATTAATTTAATCTCAATTCAATTTTAATAATATTTAACTCTGCATATTCTGCATATAGTCGGATAAATAAATTATTAAGAGCACTTGATGGATGCCTTGGCGTTAAGAGGCGATGAAGGACGTGGCAGGCTGCGATAAGCTGTGGGGAATTGTCAACAAATTTTGATCCGCAGATTTCCGAATGGGGAAACCCAACTAGTTAAGCTAGTTATTACATGTTGTATAAATATGTAAGGCAAACTTGGTGAACTGAAATATCTAAGTAGCCAAAGGAAAAGAAATCAACCGAGATTCTGTCAGTAGTGACGAGCGAAAGCGGAAAAGGCTAGTGATTTAAGAATAAGAATTAGAATACTCTGGAAATAGTAACCATAGAAGGTGATAGTCCTGTATAAGTAGAAAGTTTTTAAATCCTTGAGTAGAGCGGGGCACGTGAAACCCTGTTTGAATGTGGGGGGACCATCCTCCAAGCCTAAATACTCCTTAACGACCGATAGTGAACAAGTACCGTGAGGGAAAGGTGAAAAGAACCCCGGGAGGGGAGTGAAATAGAATCTGAAATCGAGTGCTTACAAACAGTTGGAGCTCTATGTTTTTTCTATAAGAGCAATTTTGTAGTTAGTTTACATTAGAGTGACAGCGTACCTTTTGCATAATGGGTCAGCGAGTTAATCTATAAAGCAAGCTTAAGCCGTTAGGTGTAGGCGTAGCGAAAGCAAGTCTGAATAGGGCGTTTTAGTTTTATGGATTAGACCCGAAACCAAGTGATCTAGTCATGACCAGATTGAAGGTGTGGTAAAACACACTGGAGGATCGAACCAGTTAATGTTGCAACATTATTGGATGAGTTGTGATTAGGGGTGAAAGGCCAATCAAACTTGGAAATAGCTGGTTCTCCGCGAAATCTATTTAGGTAGAGCGTTGTATGTATGTTATTGGGGGTAGAGCACTGGATAGACTAGGGGGACTCACCGTCTTACCAAATCTAACTAAACTCCGAATACCAATAATTAATTATACAGCAGACACACTGCGGGTGCTAAGTCCGTGGTGAAAAGGGAAACAACCCAGATCACTATCTAAGGTCCCAAAATTACAGCTAAGTGGGGAAGGAAGTAGAAAAACCATTACAGCTAGGAGGTTGGCTTGGAAGCAGCCATCCTTTAAAGAAAGCGTAACAGCTCACTTGTCTAAATAAGTTTTTCTGCGCTGAAAATGTACCGGGGCTAAAGCTGTATACCGAAGATGTGAGTGCTTATTGATTGCGATCAATAGGCGCGGTAGCGGAGCGTTCTGTAAGTCTGTGAAGGTGGTTTGTGAAAACTGCTGGAGATATCAGAAGTGAGAATGCTGACATAAGTAGCGTAAAAGAGTGTGAAAAACACTCTCACCAAAAATCTAAGGGTTCCTACGTTAAGTTAATCTGCGTAGGGTTAGTCGGTTCCTAAGGCAAGTCCGTAAAGGAGTAGTCGATGGCAATCAGGTTAATATTCCTGAACCTCTTAAGTGTGACGGGTTTTGTATTTGTATAGGTCTTATTGGATTGACCTATGCTTAAAAGAAGCTCCAGGAAATAGCACTTATATTTATGAGGCCGTACCGTAAACCGACACTGGTGGATGAGTAGAGTATACTAAGGTGTTGAAAGAATGATGTTGAAGGAACTCGGCAAATTATACCTGTAACTTCGGAAGAAGGGTAACCTGCTTTTAGGCAACTATTGGTAGGTGGCACAAAATAGGGAGTAGCGACTGTTTACTAAAAACACAGGACTCTGCAAACACGTAAGTGGAAGTATAGGGTCTGACGCCTGCCCGGTGCTGGAAGGTTAATAGGAAGGGTGCAAGCTCTAAATTGAAGCCCCAGTAAACGGCGGCCGTAACACTGACGGTCCTAAGGTAGCGAAATTCCTTGTCGGGTAAGTTCCGACCCGCACGAATGGCGTAACGATTTCTCCACTGTCTCCAACATCAATTCAGCGAAATTGAATTCCCCGTGCAGATGCGGGGTACCCGCGGTTAGACGAAGAGACCCCGTGCACCTTTACTATAGCTTTACATTGCTATTAAAAGTGTGATGTGCAGGATAGGTGGGAGACTTTGAAGTTATAGCGCTAGCTATAATGGAGTCAACCTTGAGATACCACCCTTTACACTTTTGATATCTAACTATGTTTCATTATCTGGAACTAGGACATTGTATGGTGGGTAGTTTGACTGGGGCGGTCGCCTCCTAAAAAGTAACGGAGGCGTGCGAAGGTAAGCTAGAGCTGGTTGGAAATCAGCTTGATAGTATAATGGCATAAGCTTGCCTGACTGCGAGGCTGACAAGCCAAGCAGAGACGAAAGTCGGTCATAGTGATCCGGTGATTCTGTATGGAAGGGTCATCGCTCAACGGATAAAAGGTACGCCGGGGATAACAGGCTGATGGTGTTCGAGAGTTCATATCGACGACACCGTTTGGCACCTCGATGTCGACTCATCACATCCTGGGGCTGGAGAAGGTCCCAAGGGTTCGGCTGTTCGCCGATTAAAGTGATACGTGAGTTGGGTTTAGAACGTCGTGAGACAGTTCGGTTTCTATCTGCCGTGGGTGAAGGAAATTTGAGAAGATCTGACTCTAGTACGAGAGGACCGAGATGGATATACCTCTGGTGTACCAGCTGTTATGCCAATAGCATCGCTGGGTAGCTATGTATAGATGGGATAATTGCTGAAAGCATATAAGCAAGAAACCCTCTTCAAAAAGATTTCCCAATTAAGGCCGTGGGAGACTACCACGTTGATAGGCTAGGTGTGGAAGCATGGTAACATGTGAAGCTAACTAGTACTAATAGCCTGATTGATTTATTTGCTTTCTATATGTGCATATGCAGTGTTAAATATTAAATAAAAATATTGAATTAGAAATTTTTATTGACTTGGTGGCTATAGCAAAAATGAAACACCCGATCCCATCTCGAACTCGGAAGTGAAACTTTTTAGCGCTGATGGTACTTGAAAAGGGAGAGTAGGTCGCTGCCAAGTTTATAAAAATTTTTTTATTAATTAGATAATAAACGTATTTTTATTTTAATTTTCTTATTTTTGCCCTTATTTTTTTTAGTTTTTATTTTAGCCACGTTGTCTGTTTTGTCTGCCTGTTGATTGTTCTATATTATCTAACTGTGTTTTTACATTCTCTTCATGTGGTTGTTTTTCTGTTACAGGAGGGTTACCGATTTCTATTAACATTAAAGTATCTCCTACCTTGTCTACTAATTGGCTTTGATGATATGCTGACCAACAATCTCTTCCTTGTATGCCAGGGAGAGGTGAAGGCTCATACATACCAAAGCCTCTACCCCTTCTTGTACCCGTCGTCATTCACCACACCCATTAACTATTTTTAAAAATTTTACTTATGTTATCATAAATAATATAGTTGTAAATACTTTAATTGAGACTTTTTCTTATTTTATTTTTTTTAAGCAAATAGTTAGATCTTTCTGTAAGTTTTTATAGCTTGCTCGCATAATATTTTTATGAGTTAATATTATGTAGTAGTATCCTACGGTATTTGTTTTTAAAATGCTAACTTTAGTAAGTGCTCGTAATCGTCTTTTTATTTTGTTTCTTTTTGTCGCTTTTCCAATTTTTTTACTGACAACCAGACCTACTCTAATGGTGTGAATATGCTTTTCAGGCTCTCTCTCTTTTATAGCACATAATGATATATAAAGCCCACGGTAAAAAAAATTACTAGACGACGCTAGCTTATTTTTAAAAGCAAATGAAAAATCTTTTTTTTTATGCTCGCTATGCGCATAATTTATTGCATCCTAATGAACGACGCCTATTGAGAATTTTCCTTCCAGCTCTTGTTGCCATACGTGAACGAAAGCCGTGCCTGCGTTTTCTTATCAAATTTTTTGGTTGAAATGTTCTCTTCATTGTTTTTATAAATATAATTAGTTATTTTAAATTATTTTACTTTATTGTCAAATAATGGTTGCATTATATATGTTGAATGCTCTTAAAATTGTATTTTCGTAAAATAAGATTTGATATGTGAGTAGATGAATTTGTTGACAATAGTCCTTTCCATACCTGCGTTACTAATTCTTGTATTTTGCTTTAAGCAAGTGGATAAGGTTAAATCTTATTTATATCTTAGTTGTATATGGGTGTTAACTTGGTCATTAATACTCTGTAACAATTTCTTTATAACTTCCATTTCTATAGCATTACTTTTTTTCATGTTTGCTTTTGTCTTTAAAAGTAAAGGAAATAAGGTAATCAAATTTTCATTATTTGTGGCTCTGGCCATATCATTTTTTATCACTTTATTTATAATGCTATCTATTTTTGTTCAATCCATTGATTTTTTCAATAAAGTGGCTATTTCAGAATTCTTGTTTTGCTTGAAATGGAGTCATGATGTAGTAATTATCAATGAAGAAAAGATAGGATGTTTCGGTATAACTCCGCTTTTGGTTGGCACATTAGTTATAACTATTGTAGCAATGTTAGTTGCTGTTCCGCTTGGTTTATTTTCTGCAATATATATTAGTGAATATGCAAGTGAGAAAGTGCGTTATATTGTTAATACAACTTTGCAAGTTTTGTCTGCTATTCCTACAGTTGTATATGGATATTTCTCGGTTGTATTTTTGTCTTCCTCTGTAAAACAGATAGCGAGTTTTTTTGGTTTAAGTATACACTCAGAGAGTGCTTTGGTTGCTGGTTTATCAATTGGTATAATGATTCTTCCTTTTATTATTTCTTTACTGGAAGATGCAATCAGGTCTGTTCCTAAGAGCTTGCGTTATGGCTTTATGGCACTTGGTGCAACTCCGGCTGAAACTGTATGGCATATAATAATACCTTATGCAATGCCTACAATTTTAAGTGCAATTTTATTATCAATTTCAAGAGTGATAGGTGAAACAATGATTGTGTTGATGGCTGTGGGGATCAACTCAAACTTGACTTTTAACCCTCTTAATTCAGTCACTACTATTACTGTACAAATTGCTACATTACTTACCGGGGATCAGGATTTCAATAGCGTACAAACTCTTGCTGCTTATGCGCTTAGTTTAGTGCTATTTATTATTACTTGGCTATTAAACGCATTTGCATTGTTTATAATAAAGCGTAATTAGTGAACGTTTTAATGTTGCAAAATTTCTATTAATAATATAAAATTTATTTTCTTTAGAAGTTCTTTTATGGAATTGTAGTGTTAGGTGATAAGAATAAAGAGATGAATATAGGTAGAACGGTTAAGGTAACTCAAGCAGTTGTTGATTTAAAATTTGAAGGCGAACTACCTAAGATATTTAATGCTTTAAAAAGTAAACTAAAATATAAGGGCAATGAGCTGATTTTAGAAGTTTCACAGCATATAGGTGACAATATAGTCCGTTGTATTGCTATGGATAGCACAAATGGTATATCAAGAGATGACGAATTTGTTGATATAGGTGCACCAATATCAGTTCCGGTTGGGCGTTCAACTTTAGGAAGAATTTTTAATGTTGTTGGAGAGCTTATAGATGAATGTGGTCCACTGAAAGGGGAGTATGATTTAGAGCCTATACACAGAGCACCTCCAAGTTTTATCGAGCAGAGAATACAGGAAGAAGTTTTAGTTACGGGAATAAAAGTTATAGATCTCCTTGCACCTTACCTTAAAGGAGGAAAAATTGGCTTATTTGGTGGAGCTGGTGTTGGTAAAACAGTTCTGATAATGGAATTGATTAATAATATAGCAAAAGCTCATAAAGGATTTTCTGTGTTTGCTGGGGTAGGGGAGAGAACGCGTGAAGGTAATGACCTTTATCATGAGATGATAACTTCAAATGTAATCAATATAAATGAACACGAAAAGTCTCAAGCGGTTTTGGTTTATGGTCAAATGAATGAACCTCCTGGGGCAAGGGCTAGAGTTGCTTTAACAGCACTCACTATGGCAGAGTATTTTCGTGATAAGGAAAATCAAGATGTTCTATTTTTTGTAGATAATATTTTTAGATTTACTCAAGCTGGTTCTGAAATTTCTGCTTTGCTTGGAAGGATACCATCAGCTGTTGGTTACCAACCAACCCTTGCAACTGACATGGGCGCAATGCAAGAAAGAATAGCTTCAACGACTGCTGGCTCTATTACTTCTGTGCAAGCTATATATGTTCCTGCCGATGATTTAACTGATCCAGCTCCAGCAACTACATTCTCTCACCTTGATGCTACCACGGTGTTATCGAGGCAAATTGCCGAAATGGGGATATATCCTGCTGTTGATCCACTTGATTCAACTTCTCAGTCTTTATCTTCTGAAATAATTGGTGAAGAGCATTATAATATTGCTTCTGAAGTAAAGCGTATTTTGCAAACTTATAAGTCCTTACAGGATATTATTGCTATACTTGGTATGGATGAACTATCTGATGAAGATAAAATTATTGTTGATAGGGCTCGTAAGATTCAGAAGTTTCTTTCTCAACCTTTTCACGTTGCGGAAATATTTACTGGTATGCCCGGTAAATTTGTTCCACTTTCTGATACTGTTTCCAGTTTTAAAGGGATTGTTGAAGGCAAATATGATCACTTACCCGAAGCTGCTTTTTATATGGTAGGAAATATAGATGAAGCAATAAAAAAGGCTGAATTAATAAAAGCTGAAACTGAAGTTAGAGTTAAAAGTTATGAAAGTGCAATTTTTCTCTCCTGATAATCAAATTTCATTCAGTGGAGTGATTTCTCTTTCAATGAATGGGCTCGAAGGTGAGCTTATGATTTTAGCTAACCATTCTCCTTACTTAATTTATTTATTGCCTGGTATAGTTACTGTTAAGATGAACAACCAAACGAAAGAAAAAGTTGTAATTGATAATGGCATATTAGAAGTTGCAAATAATAATTGTAGCATTATAACAAATCAAGTTCAGATTTTTGATCAGTTGATTCATAATGAGAAGTCATTAAAAAGTAAAAGTATTAATGTATATTTGAGTTATCTTGATGGCAAATCTCTTTTTTAACTATTTTGAGCAAAAAGTCGGTTATCACTTTCTTGTCATCCAAGTAGTCCAGTCATCCCAGTGCTTTTTTTTCTGTTATCCAGTATCCTCTTCCCTGTCATCCCAGTGCCCAGACACTTGTATCTTTATAATGTGAGGTATTAGAGCTAAAATATCTCACAAGGGAGGGTGAAGCCAACTTGACACTAATGCCAATAAGCCAGATTTCGCTCCCCTCCCATAGAGTTAGAAGAGTGAACAGTATCTTTGAACCGTATTTACAAGAACTCTCAATCTATTTATAGTCTTGGAGGTAGTTTTATGCAAGTAAATAGGTGTAGATATTTCTAAAAAGAAATTTGATGTTTGTTTGCTAATAAACGATAAGAAACGGCACAATATAATGCACCCATTTGTCTAGACCATTTTTTTCAAAGTAATCCGATTTTTTATAAAGCATTTATTGTCTATGATAATAGAGATCAGCAGGGACTTTATAATGTAAAGACTGATGTCGCCTTCTATAATTGACCTTACCCAGAAAAAGTAGAGAGGAAGTTAAGCCATTTTTATTATGAAAATGATGAATCAAATTTCTCAGGAATGCAATAATTAATAGTAGAATGTCTACGCTGTTTGTTATAAAAAATTTCTATGTACTCAAATATAGCAGTTCTAGTTTGCTGAGCAGAGTGTTGCGAAGTATCAATAAGAAGCTCCCGTTTGAGTGAGCTGAAAAAGCTTTCAACAACAGAGTTGTCATAACAACAGCCTGTGTGACTCATGCTGGAAATGATGTTTTTTGTGTTCAGCAAAAACTGATAATTTTTAGAGGTATATTGTGAACCTTGATCACTATGAAATAGCAGATCTTTGGCTGGTTTGCGCTTATCAACAGCCATCAATAAAGCATCTATAACTAATCGCTTAGTTATTGTACTACTCATTGACCAGCCAACTACCATACGTGAATATAGATCAATTATTGCTGCCAAATATAGCCATCCATCCTTAGTTTTTATGTATGTAATATCAGTTACCCATACTTTATTTGGCTGACTAGTAGTAAAGTTTTGGTCCAATATATTGGGAGTTATAACCCTATTGTCAGTCTGCTGTTTTTTGCTTTTGAATCTTCGCCTCAGTCTAGCTTGAATACCATTTTTTTGCATGATATCCTGCACTGTTTTGATGTTGCAATTTTTACCTAAAGCCTTTAGTTCAGCATGAATCTTAGGTGCCCCATATCTACAATTAGATGCTTGGTATATTTTTTGAATGTCTGCTAGAAGCTGCTCCCTTGTTAATTCTTTGCTGCTTTTCTTCTTACTAGTCCATTTGTAGTAGCCGCTAGCAGATACTTTCAAAATCCTGCATAACTCCTGTACTTTATAGTAGTTTCCATGCTTTTTGATAAATAAATATTTTACTCTTTGTGACTTGCAAAATATCCCAGGGCTTTTTTTTAAATGTCTCTTTCTCTAGTAACTCTTGTTAGTTCTTTCTTTAATTCAAACTTTTCTTTATCACATGGTGCCAACTTTCCCTTACCAGGAAATGCTTCTTCTATTGATCCTTTTTCGTTATATTTTTTTATCCAGTCACTTAGTGTACTGTTATCTATTCCTAAATCTTTAGCTATTTTGCTTGCTGACTGCCCCGTTTCCTTTACCAACTTTATTGCCTCTAATTTAAATTCCACTGTGTAATTTTTTCTGTTCTTTACCATAATAAGCCCTCATAATCATGTTTTATTTTACTTCAAAAATGGCTTAACTTCCTCTCTACTTTTTCTGGGTAAGGTCAAGTTATAGTGCTTACGTTAGCCAATGGAGAAACAGAAGTATTGATTACCTCACTTTTTGACCGAGAAAAATTTACTTTGGAAGATATCAGCAAAGCTTATGTATTAAGGTGGCACATAGAGGAGTGCTATAAACGGCTCAAAATAGGCGCAGAATTAGAGAATTTTTCTGGGATAAATTTAGAGGCTATATTACAAGAATTTTGGGCAAACTTAGTTATGTGTATCGCTTCATATGTGTGATGCACAAGAGCCTTGGAACCCAGATCAAATTGCTGAGTATCGTTTAAATTTTTCAGTTTTATTTGGTGTAATGAGGCAAAAACTCTATCAAGTGCTTATTGGAAGTTATTCACCAAAAAACTTTCAAGCCCTTTTTGATAGAGCAAGTATACGCGCTAAAGTTAAAATCCGACCAGGACAGCCGCAATAAAGTGGATAAGCCTAAACGTCATCACGTTTTTAGGAGAGTTTGCTAATGCAGGCTCTTAAGTTGACGCCATTATGTGAACGGTTACAAAAGTTCTTGCTTCAATAAGAAGTGTAAGTAGAGTTAAACTATCGCCCTCTCTTCGATAACATGGCGAAAATGCCTGATTAATCCTTGAACTGGCCAAGCTGCAGCATCACCAAGTGCGCAAATTGTATGTCCTTCTATTTGGGTTGTAAGGTCAAGTAATTTATCTATTTCACCAGGCTCAATATCTCCTGCTACCATCCTTTTCATAATTCTCCACATCCATCCAGTACCTTCACGGCATGGTGTGCATTGCCCACAGGACTCATGCATATAAAAGTGCGATAACCTTTCTATTGCAGCTATTATATCAGTGGACTTATCCATCACTATTACAGCAGCAGTACCAAGTCCTGATTGCGCAGCTCTTAATGAATCAAAATCCATTTCAACGGTATCGCATATAGACTTTGGAATTAATGGGACTGAAGATCCACCAGGTATCACAGCAAGTAAATTATCCCAACCCCCTCGCACTCCACCTGCATATTTTTCAATTAATTCACGCAGTGGGATTCCGAGCTCTTCTTCAATGTTACATGGGTGATTTACGTGCCCTGAAATACAAAAGATCTTAGCACCAGTATTGTTTGGTTTGCCAAGAGATGCAAACCACTCTCCTCCACGACGCAGAATATCTGGAACCATGGCTATAGTTTCAACATTGTTTATCGTGGTTGGACAGCCAAAAAGTCCAACACCTGCAGGAAATGGAGGTTTCATGCGAGGGAAGCCCTTTTTTCCTTCGATTGATTCAAGTTGAGCTGTTTCTTCACCACATATGTAAGCTCCTGCACCCCTATGGATAAACACGTCAAGGTCATAACCTGATTTGCAGGCATTTTTTCCAATTAGGCCTTCTTTATAGGCTTCCTCTAGTGCTTTTTTTAAAACTAAGTATTCATTATAAAATTCGCCTCTGATATAAATATACGCAGTTGATGCACTGATAGCTCTACCAGCAAGAAGAATTCCTTCAAGTAACTTGTGTGGCTCATATCGCAATATATCTCTATCTTTACATGTACCAGGTTCTGATTCATCTGCATTGACTACTAAATATATCGGTTGTTCTTTTAAAAGATTTTTGGGCATAAAGCTCCACTTAAGGCCGGTAGAAAATCCTGCACCCCCTCGCCCTCTTAGGCCAGATTTTTTTACTTCATCAATGATTTTTTCTGATCCTAAATCTAACAAATCTTTTGTTTTTTGCCAACTACCACGAGTTTTTGCGCCCTTCAGTAGCGGGGTTTCTTTGCCATTTAGATTAGTGAATATTTTATCCTGTTCTTTTAGCATGGTTTTTGAGATTCCAAGTGATCCCGGCGCGAATCGAACGCGCGACCCACTGATTAAAAGTCAGTTGCTCTACCGGCTGAGCTACGGGATCATTTCATTTTCAGCTATACTAAACATCAATACAGCTTTTATCTATTTTAATCAAACTAAAATTTTCATATGTGGTTAAATAAATTAGACTTCTTGCATAACAAACTTTTGGCAGCGCGTTGGAAGAAATTTCTTGACAAACCCCGCCAGTCCTCTTATCATAGTACTGAAGCTATTTATTTATCTTCACAATCTGTGCAGGTTAATGACAAAAAACTTAGGGTATTTGGCGTCTCATGTTTAATTTTTCGCACTACGTGCACCGCATGTCTTTATAAAACTTCTGGGTTTTTACCCATACAAGCTGAAACGGGCTTATAAAGCGTTTAAGACATCAAAAAACGTCAAATTGACAAGGGAGAATTTGAATGCTAGCTACCGCGGGGTTTCTTTGCCTTTTTTCCTGCTTAGTAAATTTCTTAAACACTTGCGATGTAGGTTAGCTGCAAATTAAAAGTGGCTAAATCGCTCTTAATCAAGCGTTTTAGAATAAAAAGAACGCCGATATTTTAGTACATGGTAAATAGCCAACCATCACGGGGTTTCTTTTGCCTTTTTTTAGGTTATGCAAGAAGTCTATTGTATAATATACTGCGTTTCGCAGGGAATCTATAGATAAATACTTCTTGCATTTTAGCTTGGGTGGTTTATTCTTTAAGTAAGAATTATAAGACTGTGGGGGTATAGCTCAGCTGGTAGAGCATCTGTTTTGCACGCAGAAGGTCAGCGGTTCGATCCCGCTTGCCTCCACCAATATTAGTTTTATAGCGTGCCACAAAACTAATTATAATAATTTATTATAATTAGCCATATTCTTTATAGTTCGGATAATCTTCAAAAATGAGTTAACAAAAAACTGCTTGTAACTAATTATTAATATTATATAATGTATTGTTTCTAATAAAGTTTAAATTAAAAGGTATGAATAATAATGATCCAGGTGTAAATCTACCAATAAGTATCAAAAAACTATCATCAAATAAGTTCATAGAAGAGATATGTCAAGGCCAATTTGAAGATGAAGATCAAGGTAATATTTTATTTGAAGATTCTTTTATTAATAAAATTAAGGAAGGAGATGTAGTAGAAGGTATAATTACACGAGTAAATCCTAACGACGTCGTGGTTGACGTTGGCTTAAAGTCTGACGGGAGAATTCCGATCAAGGAGCTCGGTTGTAACGACAAGATTGCTATTGGTTCCAAAATTGGAGTTTATGTAGAAAGAATTGAAGATTATCATGGTAATGTAGCTCTTAGCCGTGACAAAGCAATTAGGGACGAAAAATGGAACAAGTTGGAAGAAGATGCAGTTACAAAGGCTGAAGTAAGTGGAGTTATTAAACGCTCAATTAAATGTGGCTTTATTGTTGATCTTGGCGACGGAATAAGCGCCTTTTTACCGCTGAGTCATGTAGATTTGAAACAAGTAAAAGATGCTAAGCACCTTATTGAAACTGAACAAAAGTTCATCGTGCTTAAAATGGATAAGAAACAGGGTAACATTGTAGTATCAAGAAAGCTGGTACTAGAAAAATTGCATGCTGGTGAAAAAACCAAGTTTTTAGAATCTTTAAATGAGGGTGATATAATAGAAGGGAAAATAAAAAGCATTACTCATTATGGTGTATTCGTCGGTATTCATGAATCAGATGCAGTAGGAGTTATAGATGGATTGCTACATATTACAGATATCTCCTGGAGTAGAGTAAGTCATCCATCTGCAGTTTTTGCTTGTGGTCAGACCATAAAAGTTAAAATTATAAAAATAGATAAGGAAAATGCGAAAGTTTCCTTAGGTGTAAAGCAGCTAGAGGATAACCCTTGGCAAGATGTAGAATCAAAATATCCGGTTGACAGTGTGTATAAGGGTCATATAACAAGTATAGAAGATTATGGATTATTTGTTGAACTTAGACCTGGGATTGAAGGTTTAGTGCACTCATCAGAAATAACTTGGATTAAGAGCAATTTACCAGTTAGTAGTCTCGTAACGAGGGGACAAGAAGTGTCTGTCAAAATTCTCAGTATTGATACTGCTAAGAACAGAATGAGTTTGAGTATGAAAAGGTGTACAGATAATCCATGGCAAGTATTTATCAATAAATATCCTCCTGGTTCTATTGTTTCTGGTAAAGTTAAAAATAATACCGGTTCATACATGTCTGTTACTTTCGATGATTGTGAAATAGATGAAAATGTGGAAGGTACAATTTATGCGCAAGATCTAAGTTGGTCTAAAAATGGTTCAGATGAGATAAAAAGGTATAGTGTGGGCGATACAATGGAAGCAAAAGTAATAAGGGCTAATGTGAATCGAACAAGAATTTATCTTGGTGTAAAACAAATAGAATATGATCCCCTTGAAGAACTGATAAAGAAAGTTAGGGTAGGCGACAAAATGCAAGTTATTGTAGGTAAGAGAGAAGATAGCGGACTAGTCGTTGAAGTTGAAAATGGTGTAGCTCTCTTAATAGATCAAGAGCATCTACCAGAAAATACATTCCCTATATCAAAAAGAATAGAAGTTGTAGTATTGGGTGTTGGAGAATATAATATAATACTATCTGCTAAATGAACTTATTTTAGCTTCGTATAAATGGCAACAAAATCTGATATAATAACAAAAGTGGCGAAGAAGTATCCTTTTTTAGACAAGATGGCTATAGTGGCTATAGTTAACAGATTTTTTGAGATACTTTCAAGTACATTGGAACATCATAATAGAGTTGAAATTAGGGGATTTGGCTCCTTTTCAATTAGGAGCTATAATTTGAAAGAAGCAAGTCATTCGATGTTACAGAAGTTTGCAAAAAATCAATACTTTAAAACGTATTTTCGTAGTAGTAAAAAATTATCCGATTTAATAAATGAATAAAAATTTATACTGTAAATAAGATGAAAATAGGAGCTTAAGTTTACGCTGTACAATAAAAATTTTTAGCATTATATGCAAGTAGTAGAAATAGTTATACGTAATAGCACATATAAAGTATCTTGTGAAAGTGGAAAGAAGGGTCACTTATTACACCTTGCTAATAGTTTTGACAAACTAGTGAGTTCCATATCTCAAAAAACTGGAGGCAAGGGCTCGGATGCATTAAATTTCTTACTTGCAGCACTGATTCTTGAGGATAAAGTTTTAGAATTAACAAAACAGTTAGATGAAATATATCAAGAACACAAAAAGTATAGAAACAAAAAAGGAATAGAATATACTGAGGTATTAGATAGGGTAAATAAGATTATTGAGTGTATAGAGGATTAGCTTTAATAAAACAAGCAATCAAATTGACCATTTCACTATTTAAGTTGGGAGGAAGGTTTGTTTTCCGAGTTATGTAACAATATAATTCGTAATCATCAAGATCAACTATTTTTTCATACTCAATTAGTTCGTTCAGGGAAAATTTATCAAGATACTTCAGTGCGAAATACCCTAAAAGCATATCGGTTTCTTTGCAACCTCTATGCCAGCTTCTATACATCAATTTTCTTCTTAAAAAGCAAGTATCTGTCATTGTCATTAAACTTTTTTTAATTAAAAGGTTAAATAAAACACTTGTCAAGCAAGGCATGTTTTAATATACTTAATATTTTGTTAAAATCTAAAATACAGGTGGAATTAATTTCTAATCTTATCCATCAGTTTAGCGATGGGATATATTATTTTTTGTCATTTTCCTTAATTATCTCTGTTATAGTATTTGTGCATGAATACGGGCATTATATTATTGCTAAAGTATGCAAAGTTAAAGTTGAGTCTTTTTCTATAGGATTTGGTCCTGAAATTTTTGGTTTTAACGATAAGTCCGGAACCAGATGGAAGTTAAGTGCTGTTCCACTGGGTGGTTATGTTAAAATGTTAGGGGATAGCAATGCAGCAAGTGTCCCAGCTAACCAACAAGAATTAACTGAAGAAGAAAAGTTATATTCACTTCATACAAAACCGCGATATAAAAAAGCAGCAATAGTTTTTGCAGGACCATTTGCAAATATGATACTTGCTGTTATAGCTTTTACGCTATTTTTTAGCACAGCAGGCTATTATCGCACTCCACCAGTGGTTGGAAATGTAATTGAAGGCAGCGCAGCAAAGCAAGCTGGTTTATTACCGGGCGACACTATTACACAGATCAATGAGTATAAAATAAAATACTTTGAAGATATTTCACGTGTGGTGATGTCAAACCCCGAGACGAGAATAGAAATTAAATATAGTCGAAATAATGAGGAGCATAGAACTAGCCTGACTCCATTAATAATTGAGGATAAAGACGTTTTTGGCACCACAATAGAAAGAAAAATTATAGGGATTACTTCAGTCAATATGGCAGGGTCAAAGCAGTCATCTTTCCTTGGAGCTGTGAGCTTGTCAGTAAGTGAAACTTACCATACTATGTGCTTAACAATCAAAGCTATCTTTCAAATTATCATTGGTAAGAGAAGTGTAAATGAAATAGGTGGGCCAATAAAAATTGCAAAATATTCAGGGCAGTCAGCTAGAAAGGGATTTATTATGGTTTTATATTTCATGGCAATTATTTCAGCTAATTTGGCTGCGGTTAATTTGCTGCCAATTCCACTACTGGACGGTGGGCATTTATTTCACTACATTATAGAAGCAGTTATACGTAGAGATTTGAGTTTGAAATACCAAAAATATGCAACCACTTTTGGTGCTGCTGTATTGTTCTTGCTGATGGCAATTGCAATCTCAAATGATATCAGACATCTTTTTTAAGATAAATATGAAAAAGCTACTTTACATATTATTAATAGTAATTTTTCCTACTCTACTTCTTGCTTTGGAAAACGAAGAAAAAATACAGATAAAGGATATCAAATGCATTGGTAATGAGCGAGTTGGTAGTCAAACAATAAAGTTTTATATAAAACTAGAACCTGGTAGTTATGTAAACGATGATGACATAGATTCGATTATAAAAAGCTTATATAAAACAAAGTTATTTGCTAGTGTTAATGCTTATATCGACGATGAAAAAAACTTGGTGGTAAAAGTTCAAGAAAATCCATTGATTAACAGGGTAATACTAAAAGGTAATAAGCTATTTAAAAGCAAAGAACTGTTAAATAACGTGATTCAGTCAAAACCTCTGACTATTTTCGCTGAAACAAAATTGCAAAATGATTTAGTGAATTTAATCGCTGCTTATAGAAATAACGGTAAGATTGGCGCTAAAATTGAATATGAGCTGAATAAGCTTGATGGCAATAGGGTTAATTTAATTTTTAAAATAAAAGAAGGTAAAACCTCTAGGATTAAGGATATAAGATTTATAGGCAATAAAAACTTTTCGGAAAATGAACTAGAGCAAGCTATTAAAATACAAAGTAATGATATATTTAATAAGTTATTTAGAGCAATTTTTAAAGGTGGAAAACATTATTCACCACAGTATTTGTTGATTAACGAAGAATTGCTTGATCGCTTTTATTCGTCTAAGGGATATATCCACAATAGTATTCAGCCAATTGCTGAGGTTGATAATAATAATCAAGTGGTGTTAACTTTTTTGATTGATGAAGGACAGCAATATTTATTTGGAAGTAATGAAGTTAATGTTGAAGCTGAAATTCAAGATCTAAACCTAAAAGAAGAGATATTGGAACTGATAACTAAGGAAGATAACAAAATATTCGATAGGATTAAAATTAGTAATGCAGTAGAAAAAATAAGCAAGTATTTAAATGAGAGAGGATATATATTTGCAAAAGTGAATCCAGAATATGCACAGCATGGCAATGTTGTAGATGTAACCTACAGAGTGCTGCCAGGTAAAAAGATTTATGTAAATCAAATTACAATTGATGGTAATGATCGTACTTTAGATAAAGTGATCAGAAGTAAGCTCAGCATAGCAGAAGGTGACGCGTATAATACATCTGAGATCCAAAAGTCACGTAGAAAACTAATCGGTAGTGATTTTTTTGAGACAGTAAAAATAAACAGTTACGCAATTAATGACAATGCAGTGAATCTTAACTTAAATGTTAAAGAAAAAAACACCACCTCGTTATATTTAGGAGGAGGTTTATCTTTTCCTGGCGGAGCATTTTTTAAAACTGATTTTAAAGACCGTAATTTATTTGGTAGCGGAAAAGAGTTCTCTTTTGCCATTGAGAAAAGTCAATACGTATTTTCTACTGATTTAGAAGTTGTTGAAAATAATTTTAATGACTCTGATACATCACTAGGTGCGGGCGTGTTTTATGAAAAACAAGATAAGCCAAACACTACTTTCGATAGCTCCAATATGGGATTTTCAACAAAGTTGTCATATAAAATTGTAGAAAACCTAACTAATTCTATTCGCTACTCTTATAAGTATAACCATATAAACATGGATAATAAGGGTGGAAAAGACGAGGATATCTCTAAGATAATAACTGACCAACAGCGTGAAAATATGATCTCATCAGTGGGATACACACTAGCGTATAATAAACTGGATAACCTATATGCTCCAAGGGAAGGGTATTTATTGCGCTTAAGCCAGGATATCTCAGGACTTGGAGGAAACGTGAATTTTCTCAAATCTGAATTTTTATCTTTTTATACACATCCTATACTAAGCAAAATTGATGATGATATAACACTACGCTTTAAAATGGCGGCAGGTCACATTTTTTCTTATACCGATAAAGATCTAAACATTGGCCAGCACTTTTTTAAAGGGGGTAATGAAATTAGAGGATTTGACCTTTCTGGTATTGGCCCAAGAGCAGAAGACCCAAATAAAAGCTCGTTAGGAGGAAAAACTTATTTTAATTTAACACAGCAAGTAGATTTTCCATTACCAAAACTATATGACTATGCTGGTGTCAAAGGCTCATTATTTGTTGACTACGCAACGCTTTTTGGTTTAGATGATAAAGAGAAAAGGTATAAAGAAGGGGAATACTATGATAGTAAGCTTGTGAGAGTGTCACCAGGTTTTGGTTTTTCGATGCCTTCTCCTTTTGGTGGTAGATTTAGATTAGATTTTGGATTCCCTTTAGTTAAGGAACCTTATGATATAATGCCATCGTCAAATGTTAAATTTTCTATTGAAGTGGGGATTTAAATGAAATACACACAATTATCTATATCAGTTATTGCCTTAGTTATTTCCTTATTTGTGGGATACAAGGTTGTAAAACATCAACCTCAGAGTGCGTATAACATAAAAGCTGTGATTATTGATAGTGATAAAGTTATCAATGAATCTCTTGCTCTGCAAAGTATACAACAGCAAATAAAAGAGCAAAACTCTAGGCTGCAGCAAGAATTTGAAAGTGAGCTAGAAAAATTCAAGCCTTCAAAAGAAGAATTTGAACTTTTGTCAGAAGAAGCAAAAAAAGAAAAGACAGAGCAATTTAACAAGTATGCTATAAGCGCTAGAGATAATTACGCTAAAAAAATGTCATATTTAGAAGAAAGTTATAGAGACGCAGTAGATAGTATTTTTAACAAGATAAAAGAAGTTGCTAAAAAAACGGCAGAAAAAAATAACATAGATCTGGTACTATTTATTTCAAAGAAAAATCAAGTTTTATACTCTATGGATGAAGTTGATTTATCAGATGTAGTATTAAAAAACATAAACAAGGAAATACCGGAATTCACTTTGAAAGACGTTAACTAGACTTACTCTAAGGGTATTATGCAATTTAATATCAGTGATATTATAAGAATACTACCACATTCTTACCCATTTCTCTTAGTAGATAGAGTGATAGAATGTGATCCCGGTAAAAGTATAAAAGCAATTAAAAACGTGACTTTCAATGAGCCGTTTTTTATTGGCCACTTTCCTGGCCATCCAATAATGCCAGGAGTCTTAATAATTGAATCTCTAGCTCAGGCATCTGCAATATGTGTTCTTAGTAAAAAAAGTCAAAATACAATAGAAAATAAAGTTGTTTACTTTATGTCCATTGAAAATGCAAAATTCAGAAAGCCAGTTACTCCAGGGGACACACTGATTCTTCAATCTAACGTTAAAAATGCACGTTTAAGTGCATGTAAATTTGAGTGCGTTGCATATGTTGGCGAAGAAAAGGTTGCAGAAGCGACAATTTTAGCCATGCTGCAAAATACATAAGTTCAGTAAATTTCTATCTGTAAAAAACGGTTTGCACACTGTATAGTATAGCAATGCAACTGAATTTTAACATCTCATTTTCGAATTTATATACTCGCGATGGATTAATAAAATTAGATGAGACATTTTTAAATTATATTAAATCACGTGATGAAAACTTGCTCTATTCGCTAATCGAAGCAAGAGAAAACTCTTTGGTGTCATCCCAATGCTTGACACTGGAACATCGAACATCAACTCATCAAATGACAGATAGCCAGTTGATTATAGATCTTTCGTATTTACTTGATGAATTTATTGCAAAACTTTTCAATGTTGAAAAAGAAATAGAGGGGTTGAAGAAAAAGCACAACGACTTTGCTGTAATATATAAATGCAAAAGGTTATTTGTTCAACGTTATGCATTGAAGAAATATACTGATGTAACGAATATAGATATTGATTATGTTACCAACGAACTAAATCGCTTTCTCACTTTACCAACAGCAGAAAAAAATTTTGCCGAGCAGGTGATGCGTTGGTTTGAAGATAGAGAAAGCCACAAAGATGAAATAGAACTTGCAGCACAATATGCAGCGTGGAGAGTGAAAAAAAAACAGAGTATACTCTTTAGTATTCATAAAAAAATTGACTGCGAAAATCTCATACCATTTTCTAAAAAAGAAGTAGACAAAGTTGAAGTATTGTATTCAAGCGAAATAAAAAGACGATATGGTTTTGACTTAACAAGTGAAAAGACTAGTTTAGATAAAGCATTAGACAATGCTCACTACTGCATATTTTGTCATAAGCAAAATAAGGATAGCTGCTCAAAGGGGCTAATCAACAACAATGATACCTTTAAAAAATCCCCACTCAAAGTTGAACTGCACGGCTGCCCACTAGAGCAGAAAATCTCAGAAATGAATCTGGTGAAAAGCGAAGGATACAGCATAGCAAGTCTTGCAATTGTAATGATAGATAACCCATTATGTGCAGCTACTGGACACAGAATATGCAATGACTGCATGAATTCGTGCATATATCAAAAACAAGAACCCGTGAATGTGCCAATGATTGAAACGAGAATTTTAGATGATGTGCTCAATTTGCCGTATGGATTTGAAATATATTCTCTGCTTAGTCGTTGGAATCCTTTAAATTTTCAGCGGCCATTGCCAAAAGAAAACACTGGAAAAAACATCTTAGTTGTAGGCCTTGGTCCTGCGGGTTTTAATTTAGCTCACCATTTATTAAATGATGGGCATAATGTTATCGCCATTGATGGATTAAAGATTGAGCCTTTGATTAATAATTTTCAGCCAATCAAAGATTTCAAGCATGAAAAACTGAGCAAACGCACGGCCGGTGGATTTGGTGGAGTGGCAGAATATGGTATTACTTCTCGGTGGGATAAGAATTACTTAAAGATTATTAGATTATTACTAGAAAGACGTGAAAATTTTGCAATCTATGGAGGTATTCGTTTTGGTGGCACAGTAACCGTTGATGATGCATTTAACTTGGGTTTTGATCATATCGCCCTAGCGCTTGGCTCTGGCAAGCCACGGATGATCAAGATAAAGAATATACTAGCTCGTGGAGTGCGCATGGCATCTGATTTTCTAATGTCATTACAACTCAGTGGTGCTCTTAAATTTGATTCCATAGCAAACCTGCAAGTCCGCATGCCAATAGTTGTCATAGGCGCGGGACTCACTGCAATTGATGCCGCTACTGAAGCTTTAGCGTATTATCCGATTCAAGTAGAAAAATTTCTTCACCGGTATGAGATATTGGTTGACAAATATGGAAAGGACTGCGTTGAAAAAGATTGGACAGAAGAAGAACGCGAAATTGCGAATGAGCTTATGTCGCACGCACAGTTGATTCGAAAAGAGCAAGAGTTAGCAAAAAAAGAGAATAGAGAAGCAAAAATATTGGAGTTAATGCAAAGCTTGGGGGGAGTGAAAGTTGTATATAGAAAAGAGCTAAAAGATTCGCCAAGTTATCGATTAAATAGTGAAGAGATAAAAAATGCATTATCAGAAGGGATTTACTTTATCGAAAACTTAGAGCCAGTTGAAATTGTGACGGATGAATATAGTCATACTGAGTCAATAAAACTGATAGACACAAAATCTAGAGAAATCAAATATATAAAAGCACGTTCTATTCTCATAGCAGCAGGTACTGAGCCAAATACAGTTATTGCAACAGAAGATGAAAAGCATTTTAAATTAAGTAATGGGTACTTTACTCACTTGGACTCGTTCGGGAGGGAGATAGATCCAATATTATCTCCTAAGATGCAAAATAAAGATAGAATATTAGTGTATAAGCAAGGCAATAGAACAATTAGCTTTTTTGGCGACCTTCATCCTTCATATAGTGGCAGTGTCGTAAAAGCTATGGCAAGTGCCAAGAACGGCTACCCTATTATTTCTCAGCTTTTGAGTGGAGTTAATAGCTTCATTTCTGTCATCCCAGTACTCTCTCCTGCCATCCCAGGACCCTCTCCTGTCGTTCCAGCACCCTCTCCTGTCATCCCAGTGCGTGACACTGGGATCCAGAAAAAAAATGCTTGGTCAAGCGGTGAACACCAAGCTAATGAAGAATTCTTTAATAGGATCAAAGAGCAATTCACTGCAAAGGTCATAAAAGTTCAATATTTAACCGACAAAGTTGTGGAAATAGTAATCAAAGCACCACTTGCTGCAAAAAACTTTCAGCCTGGGCAATTCTTTAGGTTGCAAAATTTCGAAACCAACAGCAGAAAAGTCAATAATACAAAGCTTGCCATGGAAGGTATAGCCGTAACCGGCACTGAAGTAGACAAAAAAAAAGGAATTATTTCCACTATTGTACTAGAAACCGGCGGTTCCGCTAATTTATGCAGGTATTTTAAAGAAGGTGAACAAATAGTTCTTATGGGTCCAACTGGTAGACCTACTGCAGTTTATTAGATCTACTTCGCATTAATTATGCTATAATACATATATTATTAATAACCTTATGTTACAATGATTGTTTTTATTAAGGTAGTATTATGACATATCACTTAACACTCGCATTTCCAAAGGAACAATATTCTACAGATAAGGGCAGTAACGAGTTTTCAGCAAAAGATAAAGAAGGTAATAGGTTTATCATTACTGCAGATAATAAACAAGAAGGAAAATTTTCTTTTTGTAGAGATAAAGATGAAGATAAAGATAGTGTATGTAAGTTTACACAACACTACGCAGTTAAAGATCCAAAAATATGTAACAAGCTTTCTGACATTGACAGTGCTGATTATGTAAGTGTTATTATGGAAGGTTATGGTGAGCAGTATTTCAACAGCAGGATATTAGGTGGACTAGGTAAGTGTAATATTGATTACACGGTGGTGGATGATCACGAAACACAGGAAGATGTCAATATGCTGTACAGTCCCTCAGTGGATCTTACAATCTAATCTTCATTATACGACTACCTTGACCTTACCCAGAAAAAGTAGAGAGGAAGTTAAGCCATTTTTGAAGTAAAATAAAACATGATTATGAGGGCTTATTATGGTAAAGAACAGAAAAAATTACACAGTGGAATTTAAATTAGAGGCAATAAAGTTGGTAAAGGAAACGGGGCAGTCAGCAAGCAAAATAGCTAAAGATTTAGGAATAGATAACAGTACACTAAGTGACTGGATAAAAAAATATAACGAAAAAGGATCAATAGAAGAAGCATTTCCTGGTAAGGGAAAGTTGGCACCATGTGATAAAGAAAAGTTTGAATTAAAGAAAGAACTAACAAGAGTTACTAGAGAAAGAGACATTTAAAAAAAAGCCCTGGGATATTTTGCAAGTCACAAAGAGTAAAATATTTATTTATCAAAAAGCATGGAAACTACTATAAAGTACAGGAGTTATGCAGGATTTTGAAAGTATCTGCTAGCGGCTACTACAAATGGACTAGTAAGAAGAAAAGCAGCAAAGAATTAACAAGGGAGCAGCTTCTAGCAGACATTCAAAAAATATACCAAGCATCTAATTGTAGATATGGGGCACCTAAGATTCATGCTGAACTAAAGGCTTTAGGTAAAAATTGCAACATCAAAACAGTGCAGGATATCATGCAAAAAAATGGTATTCAAGCTAGACTGAGGCGAAGATTCAAAAGCAAAAAACAGCAGACTGACAATAGGGTTATAACTCCCAATATATTGGACCAAAACTTTACTACTAGTCAGCCAAATAAAGTATGGGTAACTGATATTACATACATAAAAACTAAGGATGGATGGCTATATTTGGCAGCAATAATTGATCTATATTCACGTATGGTAGTTGGCTGGTCAATGAGTAGTACAATAACTAAGCGATTAGTTATAGATGCTTTATTGATGGCTGTTGATAAGCGCAAACCAGCCAAAGATCTGCTATTTCATAGTGATCAAGGTTCACAATATACCTCTAAAAATTATCAGTTTTTGCTGAACACAAAAAACATCATTTCCAGCATGAGTCACACAGGCTGTTGTTATGACAACTCTGTTGTTGAAAGCTTTTTCAGCTCACTCAAACGGGAGCTTCTTATTGATACTTCGCAACACTCTGCTCAGCAAACTAGAACTGCTATATTTGAGTACATAGAAATTTTTTATAACAAACAGCGTAGACATTCTACTATTAATTATTGCATTCCTGAGAAATTTGATTCATCATTTTCATAATAAAAATGGCTTAACTTCCTCTCTACTTTTTCTGGGTAAGGTCAAACTTTATTATTAATTCTATTCCCACTTTTGGCATTGCCTATAAGTATTGAGAGCGTTGAAGAAAACTGTGATTACGAATATTACCCCAAATTAGATCCTTCGGCTGCTGCTGAATTACATGTTATAAAGAAAAATTATTATAGATACGGTGAGAAATTAAAAATACTGGCAGATAAGAGGATAAAGGAGATAAAGGAAGCTGATTTAGGCGCTTAATGACCTATAAATTCACCATCTCTTCTGGTTTTACTATTTTTTCAAACTCTTCCTCAGTGAGTAGCTGTAGTTTTACTGCCGCTTCTTTTAGAGTGATATTTTCTTTGTAAGCAAGTTTTGCTATTTTTGCTGCATTGTCATATCCTATATGCGTATTTAGTATAGTAACTAACATTAACGACTGATTCAGTAAATCTTTTATCCTCTTTTCATTTGCCTTAATATCAATCACACATTTTTCTGTAAAATTTAAACTTGCGTCAGCCAGAAGTCTTATAGACTGCAAAATATTGTAAATTATTACTGGCTTAAACACGTTCAGCTCAAAATGACCATTTAAGCCACCAATGGTTATAGCAACATGGTTTCCCATAACTTGAGCGCACACCATAGTTACTGCTTCACACTGAGTTGGGTTTACTTTGCCTGGCATAATTGAAGAACCAGGTTCATTTTCCGGTAATGTTATTTCTCCAATTCCGCACCTTGGACCAGAACCAAGCAACCTTATATCGTTTGCAATTTTCATTAAACTGACTGCTACTGTATTGAGTGTTCCACTTAATTCAACTAAAGCATCATTTGCTGCCAATGCTTCAAATGTGTTTTCTGCTGAAGTAAATGGAAGATTGGTGATTTTTGCAACTTCTCTAGCAAAATCTTCAGCAAAGCCTTTTTTAGTATTTAGCCCTGTGCCAACCGCAGTGCCACCTTGTGCAAGCTCATATATATTGCCCAGAGTTGATTTTATTCTCTCTATTCCCTTTTTAATTTGAACTGCATAGCCAGAAAATTCCTGTCCCAATGTTAAAGGTGTTGCATCCTGCAAATGAGTACGTCCTACTTTTATTATACTTTTAAATTCCTGAACCTTATCATTCAGTGCCTTGTATAGCACTTCAAGATTTGGAATGAGAGAATAATTTATCTGCTTTGCTGCTGCTATATGCATTGCTGTTGGAAAAGTATCATTTGATGACTGACCGTAATTCACATGATCGTTCGGATGCACTGGAGATTTACTACCCAAATCACCGTCCAAAATCTCTATTGCGCGATTACTTATTACTTCATTCATATTCATGTTGGTTTGAGTTCCAGACCCAGTTTGCCATACAACGAGTGGAAATTCATTGTTGAATTTACCATCTGTTACCTCCTTTGCGGCTGTGCAGATAGCGTTTCCCACTTTCTCACTTATAGCACCATGCTTCATGTTCACACATGCTGCCGCAAGCTTTACTGTTGCTAACGCTTTAATCAGAGGCTCTGGCATTTTTTCTGTGCCAATCTTAAAATTTTCTAAAGAACGCTGAGTCTGTGCTCCCCAATAATGCTCACTTGGTACTTTTACTTCCCCTAAGCTATCTGATTCTATTCTCACCATACTTTTCCCTTCACATTAGAATTCTGTTATTTCATGAGCTAAATGTCAGCTCAACGACAAAATAAACGTAAGGAAACTTTTATATACCCAATAATTGGCGTCATCTAAGTAGCTAATACTGGGATCCAGTTTCGCTACATAATTTTACCATATGAATATCTCCATTTCCTTGGCTAATTAAATCATACTGGATTTCAGTGTCAAGTATACAACCATTCGTTTGCGAAGGCAGTGTGTATAGTAGGTTTTACCTCAAACAGAAAGATATCATTTGAGTAGCCCTTCGTTGTCATTCCAGTGCTCTTTTTTTGTCATCCAAGTAGCCTTGCATCTGGAATACAGTTTAGCTATAAAATTTAAGAAAATATTTAAGAAATTTGCTAAATGGGAAAAAAGGCAAAAGAAGCCCTAGTCACTGTCTATTTTCTGTATTGGCGTTTTTTTAGTCTTAAACGCTGCAATTTAGCGACTTTTAAACTGCAACAGACCCTTAGCTTAAATGCTAAGAAATTTTCTAAGCAGAAAAAAGGCAAAAAAAATCCCGTGTTAGATAGTGCTTACTCTCTAATCCTGCAAATTGGCGTACTATACTGTCTTAAACGCTTTATAAGCGCGTTTCAGCTTGTGTAGGTAAAAACCTAGAAGTTTTATTAAAGACATACGGTGCACATAGTGCAAAAAATTAAAAATAAGACGCCAACTACGTTATACTCCTTCGTTTAATCTGCACAGATGAAGATAACTGAATACCTTCAGTACCATAATAAGAGGACTGGCGGAGTTTGTCAAGCGGTTTTTCCAACGCGCTGCCAAAAGTTTGTTATGCAAGAGGTCTATTGTAAGTAGCTATTTTATTGCTTAAAGCCAGAAAGCTTGGATCTAGTTTTTAGTGGGGTAACTCAGCTAATGGTCAATACGTCTTCTATTAAAAACTGTATAAATTCATTGCCATTCCAGTAATTCATAGAGATTTTACCTAAAATGGCTTTAACATTACCCTGCATGATAGCAGAACCAAGCTCAGTATTTGCAGAACGAAATGCAATAGCTCTCACCATGACATTATCATCAGCAATGAAGCATTTTATGTGATCAGTTCCTATAATTTCGGGCTTTCTTATTTTTGCTTCCTGAATAATGAACCTTGGTTCAGGATTGCCTGCTCCAAATGGCTCTAAGCGTTGCAATTGATTCCACAATGATAAGTTTATTGTTTTAACTGTTACTACACCATCGGCTTTTAAAGCTTTGTCATTTATGGAGTGTGTAAACCTTTCAGTAAAAAAGTCATATAAATCATTTATTTTGTCTTCCTTAATCGAAAATCCTGCCGCCATATTATGGCCGCCACCTTCAATAATCAGGTTTTTGAATTTTGCAGAAAGAACTGCAGCACCAATATCAACTCCAGAAATTGACCTACAGCTAGCTTTTCCTATTCCATTATTTAAGGATATCACTACTATTGGCAAGTGAAACTGCTCCTTCAGTCTTGATGCAGTTATACCAATTATTCCCTGGTGCCAATTGCCGCTTACCATTATAAAGTTTGCACCTGATTGCACAGATTTTTCCACTTGTGTTGTGGCTTCTAAAAGAGCCTCATTTTCTAGCATTTTTCTTGCATTATTCAAATCTATTAATTTTAGTGCGATGGAATGCGCCTCTTCTTCGTTATCTGTAGAAAGCAACCTTGCACCAAGTGATGCTTCTCCGATTCTTCCTCCAGCATTTATGCATGGCCCAATATTAAAACCCAGCCGAGAAACACTTGGTTTTTCAAGAATTCCTAAAGCATCAAATAAAATGCGCAAGCCAATATTTTTTCTTGCTGACATGACCTTTAATCCTTGTGAGACAAATGCTCTATTGAGGCCAGTGATCTGCATAACATCGCAAACAGTGCCGAGGGCAACTAAATCGAGCAGATCAAATAAATCTGGTTCTTTTTTGTTGGCAAAAAATTCCTGTTCACGCAGGCTCTTATTAAGAGCAACAATCAACAGAAATGACACTCCAACTGCTGCAAGGTTATTATAAAGAGAGCTCTCATCAAGGCGGTTTGGGTTAACAACTGCTACAGCGATTGGTAGCTTTTCTGCACCAAGGTGATGGTCAATAACTATAATATCAAGACCAAAGTTCTTTGCATCTTCTATCGGTTGATATGCAAGCGTACCGCAATCAACGGAAATACATAGATCAAATCCTTTCTTTTTAAGTTGTAATAAAGCACCTGCGTTTAATCCATAACCCTCGTCAACACGATCTGGAATATAGATTATAGAGTGTATACCGATCATTCTTAGGTATCTGTTAATCAATGCTGATGACGTTGCACCATCAACATCATAGTCACCGAATATTGCTATGTTTTCACCATTTTTTATTGCCTGTATTATGCGAAAGATAGCTTTATCCATATCAAGCAGATGAAATGGATCTGGCAATAGCGATCTAATCAGTGGATATAAGAAGTCACCTGCATTTTTTATATTAACACCGCGAGTAACCAGCGTCCTCGCTAAGATTTCTGGTAACTCAAACCTCTGAGTAAGGGTTAAGATTTCCCTTTGATCTGCTTCTTGCAACTTCCATAGTGCATTTGTTATGCTGCGCTTTTCAATATCAAGTAGCATTTTTGTAAATAAAACTACTTTACCAGAATTTTCAAGCTTGTTCTACAATTGAATCTCTTTTATCAGCACATTTTATGGATAACTTTACAAAGTTAAAGTAAAAATGTTAATATAAGCTTTTAATAAAATATTCATTAAAAGTAATAAAAATTTCGTTTATCTTTACTTGCTTTTTAAGGTAACTGGTTGCTGTTTTCGAAAATACTTGCATAATCTAGGTAATACCAATTGATAAAAGTTAATTATGGAGCTTAATAAGATTGCAGCATCGATTTTACTTTCTGGGCTAATAATTATGATAGTCAGCAATGTAGTTGATATGCTTTACAGCCCTAAGGAATATAAGATTGAACACCAAACGGTAGTAGCTGCTGGTAGCAATGAACCTCAGCAAAAAATCGAGCAAGTGGCACTCGATATTGGAGCGCTCATGCAGAATGCTAGCTTTGAGAAAGGCAAGTCGGCGGCGAAAAAATGTATAGCCTGCCATAGTTTTGAAAAAGGTGGAGCCAATAAAGTAGGACCAAACTTATGGAACATAGTTGGAAACAAAAAAGCACATCTTGGCAATTCATTCAATTACTCAAAAGCAGTGCTTGAAAAGGGCGGAAAGTGGGGATATGAAGAGCTATTTGCCTTTTTAAAGAATCCAAAAGTTTATATAAAAGGTACACGCATGGCGTTTGCAGGTATTTCCAATCCGCAAGAAGTTGCAAACTTAGTCAGTTATTTGCGTTTAATGAGTGATAGTCCAGTTGCTTTGCCAAAGTAGTAAACCTTTTGTAGAATCAATTTGTGGTAAGAGAAGAAATGAACCGCAGAATACTTGAGGAGCGTAAGCAAATCTTGGCATAAAAATTACTATCAGAAAGCAGATTATACGAGAGGTCTTATGGATTACTGTAAATTGTTTGATGAAAATAATAGTCACATAGCATATCGAAAGCTACAAGGAAGAAAAGCTTCTATAGTTTTTTTCGGTGGATTTGCATCCAATATGAATGGAACTAAAGCAACTGCCATTTACAAGTTTTGCCAAGAAAATGATATAGCGCTTGTGTTGTTCGATTACTTTGGTCACGGTTATTCAAGCGGTGATTTTACTGATTACACAATAAGTGACTGGCAAAAAAATTGCGCTAGAGTAATCAGTGAATTGACTAGCGACAAACAGATAATTATAGGTTCAAGTATGGGAGGTTGGCTGATGTTACTTACTGCTCTTCAATTTCCAGAAAGAATTGCAGCACTAATTGGTATATCATCCGCTCCTGATTTCACCGAAGATTTAATATTCGGGCAATTATCAGGCAAGCAAAAGGAAGAACTAGATTCTAAAGGTGTAATAGATTTTACTTCAGGGCATTGTACATACAAAATAACTAAAAATTTGATCGAAGATGGCAGGAAAAACCGTCTTTTAAACAAAAAGACAATAGACATAAACTCCCCTGTGCGTTTATTGCACAGCATTAATGATCAAGATGTTCCTTACCAAAATTCATTAAATTTAGCTGAAGAAATTAAGTCAACCGATGTTGAAGTGCACTTGATAAAATCAGCAGAGCATAACATGTCTGACAATCACTCATTGAAAATTTTGTTTCAGACCATTAGAGAATTTTTGCCAACTGTGTAGTTATACCAACCTTCGTTATTGGGAAGACAAATAAAACACATCACGAGTTTGCCTAAACCTCCAGTTGTAGGGAAAAAGCACTCTTTTTAATTTGACCTTTACAATTTACTTTTTACTCTTAATCAACTCCAAAGCCTTCTTCAAATCTATGCTTTCAATATCTGCGTTTTTGCCCAAAGCAACGTTTGTTTTACCGCATTTTATATAGAACCCGTACCTACCGTTGCAGATAAAAATTTCTTTTCCCTTTTCATTCAAACCAAGAGATTTTAGCTCTTTACGTGGGCTCTTTGCAATAATTTGCACAGCTTCACTTAATTCTGTATTGAGCACCTCTTTGGAGCTTTTTTTAAGAGAAAAGTATCTACCATCATAGAAAATATAATACCCAAATCGTCCAAGGCCCACTTTTACTTCTTTTCCGGTCTCTGGGTGTTCTCCAATTATTTTTGGCAAAGAGAGTAATTTAGTTGCAGTATTCAGATCAACATCGTTGACATTTATATCTTTTGGTATAGAGACTATTTTTTTCTTTTCCGATTCACTATTAAGCTGCACATAAAGCCCATAAGGACCTTTTTTGATTAACACTTCTTGTCCCGTTACATCATCTACGCCCAAACTTTTTGGATATTCTGAGGCTTCATTAGTATTCACAATTTCTTTTGTATGGTTGCATGTAGGATAGTTAGAACATCCAAGAAATACTCCACTTCGCCCAAAGTTCAATTTTAATATTCCATCCGAACACACAGGGCATTTTGTGCCAACATATTTTTTCCCTTCCTCCGAACAAAACCAATCAATTACCAAATCATGAATGCCACTAAAAACCTCATCATGTGTCATTTTCTTAACAGAGCTCACATTGTCAAAAAATGGCACCCAGAAATGGCTTAGTTCCTTCTTCCAGTCTTCATTTCCGTTTGAGATTAAATCAAGCTTTTCTTCCATTAGTGCTGTGAAATCATATTCTACGTAACGATGAAAAAATGATTTTAAAAATATAGTAACCATTTTACCGCGACTGCTTGGAATAAATCTTTTGTTATCTAGTGTAACATACTCACGATCTTGTAATACCGAAATAATTGTTGCATAAGTTGATGGACGTCCTATGCCGATTTCTTCCATTTTCTTAACGATACTTGCTTCGCTATAACGTGGAGGGGGTTGAGTAAAATGTTGTTTTGGATCAACAGAAATCAGCTTGCACGCTTCTCCTTCTTTCATGGTAGGTAGCATGCCTTCATCTTCATTATCTGCGTTATCTCTATAAACTTTATAGAAACCATCAAAGAATATACTAGACCCGCTTGCTCGCAGAATTACCTTCTGATCAGTAGAACTAATTTCGATTACCACTTGATCAAGAATTGCCGATTCCATTTGACTTGCAATGGTCCTTTTCCAGATCAAATCATACAATTTGAACTGCTCTAGCGTTAAATAGTCTTTAATACTATTTGGCGTTCTATTGATATCAGTTGGACGAATTGCTTCATGTGCTTCTTGAGCATTTTTAACTTTTTTTACATATTGACGAGGAGACTTTGGTAAATATTTATCACCATATAATGACTTAATTGACCCTCTGATTGAGCTTATAGCCTCATCTGCAATATAAAACCCATCTGTACGCATGTAAGTTATTAACCCTACAGTTTCACCACCAATATCGATGCCTTCGTATAAATTTTGCGCTATGCGCATAACATTTTTCACATTAAAATACAGCTTATTTACTGCATCTTGCTGAAGACTTGAAGTAATAAATGGAGGAAGCGGATTTCTCTTAACTTGCTTGCGTTCTACTGTGCTTACAGCATATTGCCTTGACTCAATTTGCTTGACTAAGTCTTTTGCTTCTTCTTCGTTTTTAATATCAAATTTTTCTAGCTTTTTATTGTCATAGTGGCTTAGCATAGCAAAAAAAGCTTCGTTTTTGCTGTTTTGCATTTCTGCTTTTATGTTCCAATATTCCTGCGATACAAATTTACTAATTTCATCTTCTCGTTCGCATATTAGCTTTAATGCAACAGACTGCACACGCCCTGCAGACTTGCTTCCTGACAGTTTTGTCCACAATAATGGCGACAAATTAAATCCAACTAGGTAATCCAAAGCTCTGCGTGCTTGCTGTGCGTGCACTAAGTCCATATTTATTTCGCGTGGATTCTTTACTGCTTCTTGCACTGCTCTTTCTGTTATCTCATTAAAGACTACTCTATAAATTTTGTTTTTATCATTGATTGCTTTCTTTTCCTTTAGTGCCTCTATCACATTCCAAGCTATTGCTTCCCCTTCTCTATCTGGATCTGTTGCAAGGTATATATCTGACGTTTTACTAGCTTCTTTTACCAGTTCTTTTACATACTTTTCTGCCTTTTCAATAATTTCATACTTTATAGTAAAATCATTATCTGGATCAACAGAACCGTTCTTCACTGGAAGATCTCTCACATGTCCAAAAGATGCAGCTACTTTGAACTCTTTACCCAAATATTTACCTATTGTTTTTGCTTTCGCAGGTGACTCAACTATTAATAATGCCATAATTGTTAATTATTAGTACTTAAAGATAATATGTTGAGGAATATACGGTGAAAAGTAAAAAAATATTTTAATAGGTCTTGTGAATTTTACACAATGGGTTGTGGAACCTTTTCAGAAACCCCTTGGACCTTGCTATCTTTAAGCGACTTTGAAGGCTCATTACAATAATATACGATTGCAGCAGCAACCAGACAACAAGCTCCAACCGCTACTCCTACTGCCAACATTTCCAAGTAAACTGCAATAGTTATTCCTAAAGCAACTCCGGCTATTGCCAGTGCAGAGGCAGCTACAATAGGCAGTTTGCTCCTCTTTTCATTTTGTGAAGCATCGTCACTTGGCTGTATGTTATTGTTTTGAGTGTTACTTGCTTGATCCGCAACTTCAGGCTGCTCTTGTTTATTTTTAGGTGTTTTTTCCTCCTCTTGTTTTACCCCCAAAACTTCTAATGAATTTTTAAGTGTAGCCGATTTTTCCCTAGGCTCTGTGGACAAAATTTTAGAGAAGCCATACAAGAGCCCCAACAAAATTTAGAAAACCCATAAAAACCTCAGATGTTTTGTCAAATCGAGAAAAAATACGCCTAAAATTTTTAATTTTACTGAAAAAACACTCAATCAAATGACGTTCTTTGTAGATATGCTTATCATAATATCTCTGCACTTTTCGATTCCGTTTGGGTGGAATAACTACTGTACATCCCTTACTTTCGAGACTTGCAACAAAAGCATTGCTATCATAGCCCTTATCAGCAACTACAGTGGTATTATAGACGTTTTCAGTTAATGTTGCTGCTTGTGTAATCTCATTTCTTTGACCAGCAGTTAAAGTAAATTTTAGCGGATTGCCAAGTGCATCAACAAGTGCATGTATCTTAGTCGTGAAGCTACCTTTACTTCGCCCTTTGATCCTTGGAGTATTTTGTATAGCCAGCTGAACATTGGTGGGCTCTAACGATCGTACCGTCAATTATGACAGCTTCTAGATCTGGCTCTTGTTTTGTGTACTCCAATAAATTCTTCCAAATACCCTTTTCGTACCATCTCTTAAATCGTTTATGTACACTTCTATAATTGCCATAGATTTTAGACAAAAGCCGCCACTGGCAACCACTTCGTGCCATATACTACACTGCTTCTATGAATATTCTTAGACGTTTTTCGTCTTTGCTATGCATTCCTTTTACGCCTTTTATGAACTCTAAAATTTGTTTCCAATTTCTTTCTTTTATATAATATTCCATTCGGTAGTTTCTCCATTTTTGTGTTCATTTGGTTAAACTACCACTTTTTTTCTCCCTCTTTATATTTTTTGTCCACAGAGCCTAGCCATATATACCCCAACTCACTAATAATATATATTAGCATCATATGACATAAAAATCAAGTGAACTCACCCAGGAAAAGTAGAGATGTAGACAATATTGGAATTTCTATATACTATAGCTTTCTACGTCATACCGCCACGGTGCTAACAAGCAGCGGTTGTCGTTTAGCTATAAAATTTAAGAAAATATTTAAGAAATTTACCAAATAAAAAAAAGGCAAAAGGAACCCTGTGATTATTGTCCGCTTTAAAGTACTGGCGTTTTTTATGTTTTAAACGCCTGACAAGCGAGATTCAGCTACTTTTAATCGCAACTAACCTGCGCTGCAAGTGTTTAAGAAGTTTACCAAGCAGAAAAAAAGACAAAGAAAACCCGAGTTAGCTAGTCCTTTACTATCTCTGTCGAGTATTGGCATTTTTTGATGTCTTGTAACGCTTTGTAAGCGCGTTCAGCTTATTTAGGTAAAAACCTAGATGTAGATGAAGTTTTGTAAAGACATACAGTACCTATGTACTGCAAAAAATTGAACATAAGACGCCGATACCTTAAGTAATCCTTACCTTTTAATCTGCAGATTGGCGAAAGCAAATACAATAGCTTCACTTTCATGATAAGAGGACTGGCAGAGTTTGTCAAGTAAGTTTTTCCAACGTGCTGCCAAAAGTTTGTTATGCAAGAAGTCTATTATCCTCTCAGTTTATTTCTTTTTTGAGATCACGTACAGGTTCTTAGCTATCAATCAACTTGAAGTTAAATATCTTGACATTTATTTAATATTACTATATAATAACCATGTGTATTTTATACACTATGGCAATAAAATTACCTTGTAATAGGTGTATTGGACCCGAGGGCAGTACTCGGCGCCTCCACCATGTTTTTAATTTATACGGGGGCGAATAAGGATCGACATGCATAGTAAAGATGGTAGCTTTGCTCGGTTAGACACCACCGCTAAGAGTTCATAATTTAAATGCAAACGATAACAACGTTGCTGCTGGTCGTGTAGAGTCTGCTGCTGCTTAATTTAGCACAGTAACTTTATTACTATAAGCACGGTTTAGGGAACGCCGGGTAACAGAAGTTCCCCAAAAATTTATGTGTGTGAAAGTCATATGGAAAAAGCGGGTTACAAAAAATCACTCAATTGTGCCAAGTTTCAAGTTATCAAAAAGGCCTTAGATATTATATCAGGTAATGGTTTTACTCCTCACTTAGAAATATTATTTTTCACATATTTTAATGGCGTGATCATACCAGATAGTTTGAAAAAATCATACCCCACTCAAATGCTTATTATATTACAGCACCAATTTCATAGTTTAAAAGTTTCTGAGAATAAATTTAGCGTCAGTTTGAGTTTTCACGGAAAACAAGAACAAATTACTATACCGTTTTTTGCTATTAATGAGTTTCATGATAAAATTTCAGGAGATGTTTTAATATTTGATAAAATCAGTATCGATTCTGACGAAGAATATAAAAGCGAAAAATGTACTGAAAAATTGTCAAACAGCAGTATTATATCCATAGATCAACTTCGTGATAAGTAGTTATTTGTAGAGCGCTTGAGAGTCTTTCCTTTTGCTTTGGCAAAATCTCTTTTGACTCAATTGCTGTATAACAATCATCATTAAATAAGATTTCTCAAATCTATAATAAAGGGCAATAGAGAAATTTACTCCATCTATAATCTACTTTAGTAAAAAATTTGTTAAGTATTTTCTTGCTTTTTAATTATTTTTATTACAATATTAATTGCCTTGCATATAAATTATTATATTATTAATAAATAGATTAAGAATTTTAGGTAATTAATATGCCAAAATACACTAAGAAATACATTAATAATATTGCCGAGTCTAATATATTAGGAGTTTACACTTCTGAAGATAATTCTCAAATTAGAGTGTTTTTCAAAACTGTAAATGGAGAAAACAGTAGAATTTTTTCAGGACAAGAAGTAGTAAAGTTTCTAAATCGTACCACTGATGTAAGAGATCATAAAAGAGAACTTGCCATTAGTGGAAATATTAAAAAAGGCATTATTAAAGATATAAAAGGTATATATAGAAAAAATGGCAGATATATATATGAAATACAGGACCTATTACCTGATGCACAATACGAAGAATTGTTCGAAAGTGAGCAAGCTATCCAATGTGATTTGAACGATTTTATGTCAGACAGCATATCACAAAGCGTGTACCTGAAAGATAGATTTGAAGAAATTCTGGACTTTGATCCCGAAGAAGGGCTATGTCATCCGTTAAACTATTTTATTGTCTGTACAAAGTTAAAGAATAAAGAAGATTTTACTAAGCTTCTAAGAACCTGTTTAAAATCTTCGCAATAAGAGAGAAACGAAGGAAAGAACGACCATTTGTAGGCTAGTATTGAGTTTTCGCTCACAGTTTTTCCACAATCGCCTGCATTTTTCCAACCAAGCAAAAGACCGCTCAACAACCCATCTTTTTGGCAATACAGCAAAGGTATGTAATTCGCTTCGTTTTATTACCTCAACAGCTGCACCAATAGTTACTTTTATTTGTGTTGCAAAATTTTCTCCTGTATAGCCAGCATCAACGAGTATATTTTTGACTTCAGAGAGGTTTTCTTTAGCATTTCCCACCATTTTTACAGCACTGCTACGATCAGTTGCTTCTGCCGTTGTTATATGAATTGCATGTGGCAAGCCCTGTGTATCAACTGCGATATGACGCTTTATACCTGAAATCTTTTTACCTGCATCATAACCCTTTCTTTCAGCAGTATCTGCGTTTTTAACGCTTTGAGCATCAATTATGCAGAAACTGGTTTTCTCTTTCCGACCATTGTTGATACGGACCTCTCCAACTAATTTTTTTTAAGACTAATTCCAACAAACTTGGTTCTTCTCCATCCTTTTTATTCCACATTTGAAAATAATAATATATGCTCTCCCACCTTGGAAAATCTTTTGGCAACATCCTCCACTGGCAACCACTTTTTAGGACGTATAATACTGTACAAAATACATCATATAAATCAAGTTTTCTTGGTTTTGTTTTCCTCCTGCTACTCTCCAGAATTGGTTTGATTTTTTCAAATTGCTCTCGACTTATATCACTTGGATAACTTTTTCGCATAGATATACCTCATTCTTAATCTACCCCTATTTTACCTTATCCTTTCGAGATTTTAAACAGGTTCTCAGACCTGACAACATTTTACCTGAGAAAGATTTTATAGCTTATATTATTGGCAAAAGCGAAAAACAAACACCTAAATTATTAGCAATACAAATGCTGCTACAATGCTTACCTATTTTTGATGTTCAGGGCATTGAAAGACGTGAAGGATACCCATTTTATACAAATGAAGTGATATATGAACAACCATGTGAAGATCTCTCCTCGATGAGAAGCAAAGTCAACATTGATCAAAAACAGATCAAACATGCTTTAAATGATATAAAAATAGGACACTACTTAGAATTTAGTTTTTCCTGTTATACTTATAACAAAAAAAATAATACTGATAATACCCATTACTCTTCTGGCGAAGAAAGTGATAGTAGTGATTCTATAGATAGTAATGATTATGACGAAGGTACTGCACATTCCACTTTGGTGTATAAAGCAGAAAATAGTAAATATATATTTTTTGATCCTAATAAAGGAGCAGTTGGTTTTTGCCCTAATACAGGTATTGCTAACCTGACTCCTAAAGAAATTTGTAGGATATTAGAGTTAGCTATAAATTTTTACTCATATGATAAATATATTGAAAATTCTCCGATTTTTCCAGATGGTTGTGAGATTTTTATTACACTTAGAAATGCAACATTAATGTTAGAGAAAGCTGGAAAATTTTACGAAACAGCAAAAAACATAAACTCAAAAGTTATGGATATATCAGTTGATAGAAATACTGGTAATTTATCATTTACACCTGTGTTATCATAAAAGTATATAACCACTATAAGACTTGATTTTTCATCTTTTGTGCAATAAAAGTGTACTGATAATCAGCTAAAGCAAAACCATGCATCCAATTATATACCTACTCAACATGCTGCTTGATCTTTATAGCTTCATTCTAATATGCTGGATTGTCCTAAACTGGCTGGTTAAGCTTAATGTGGTAAACATGTATAACGAAGTCGTAAGCAACATAATGC
Organism: Wolbachia endosymbiont of Cantharis cryptica; assembly: GCF_964277405.1. Taxonomy (GTDB): domain Bacteria; phylum Pseudomonadota; class Alphaproteobacteria; order Rickettsiales; family Anaplasmataceae; genus Wolbachia. The sequence goes on from NZ_OZ195521.1 coordinate 1,298,827, forward strand.
ACACTTTGAACCGACTCACCCATCCACCACTAAAGGTTATTAGAAGGTATATACCACCGTTCAATGGATTAGATTTATCTGTAATGGTATTGCTAATAGCAATTCACTTTGTAAAATATACAATAACTTACTACTTTAAGTAGATGCTAAAAAAATGCCTAAAAGCAGCAATATACCTATCACTCTTAATATATTTATATATATCAGTTTTTAGCTACAACTATAAAGACCCATCCTTAAACACGGCTACAAATGAAGAAGTGACAAATTTAGGTGGAATAGTAGGCTCATATTTGGCTGATATATTAGTGCAATTTCTTGGATTAACTAGTGTTACAATAGCTACAACTGTAGTTTATTTTCTGGTCTTCAGACCAGCAAAAATGCTGCTAAAAATTTTTTACTTAACATTAATCAATTTAGGGATATGTGCTATATTACCACAACTTTCGCTAGGCATCACTGCAAGGTATATGCACAGTGGAATAATAGGGAATGCACTGATTAGTCACTGCCCATTTTATATATTCATGATAGTAACATCAATAGGTCTTGTAGGATTGGTTGGTTGGAAGAGAACAACTTACTCTATATTTTTCTTATTCAAAAAAATAGCTTACTTATTTATAAAGATTCTATTCTTTAAATTGCGTAAAACTGCTGAATATTCAATTGCACCATTAGTAGTAGAAGAAAAACATAGAACTACTAAACAACAACCAAAAGAAAGGCAGAAAAAAGCTATCGAGGAGATCTTTGAACCATCAAGTGAGTTTGAGCTTCCAAGTATCCATTTACTTTCTAAAGCAGAAGAGTCTTTGCAGAGAAAACAGCTGAATGAAATGGAGAGCAATAAAAATTTATCTCTGCTGGAGCAGGTCCTTAATGATTTTGGCGTGCAAGGAAAAATTATCAGTATATGTTATGGGCCAGTTGTGACTTTATACAAATTGGAACCTCAAGCTGGCACAAAATCTGCAAGAGTGATCGGCCTTGCAGATGATATTGCGCGTTCAATGAGTGCACTCTCTGCGCGTATCTCGATAATTCGTGGACAAAATGCCATGGGAATAGAATTGCCAAATAAGGAACGAGAAATTGTCATGCTGCGTGATTTGCTTGAATCACCAGAATATCAGAATGCAAACTTAAATCTTCCAATTGCACTTGGCAAAGAAATAAGTGGAAAACCAGTTATTGCAGATCTGACCAAAATGCCTCATTTGCTTGTTGCTGGGACCACAGGGTCAGGTAAATCAGTTGCGATTAATACTATGATTCTTTCACTCGTTTATCGATTAAGTCCTAACGAATGTAAGATGATAATGATCGATCCAAAAATGCTTGAGCTTTCAATATATGATGCAATACCACATCTAATAACGCCAGTGGTAACAGAGCCAAAAAAGGCTGTTATTGCTCTTAAGTGGATAGTGAAAGAGATGGAAAATCGCTATCGCATGATGTCGTATTTAAATGTACGCAATGTAATAAACTATAACCAAAAAATCACAGAAGCGATGAATAGTGGAATAGAATTGGAGCGTGTTGTGCAGATTGGCTTTAACTCAACAACAGGTAAACCCTTATTTGAAAAAATGCCAATCAAGATGGAAACGTTTCCGTACATTGTAGTAATTGTAGATGAAATGGCAGATTTGATGCTTGTTGCTGGCAAAGAAATAGAGTGCTCTATTCAACGTTTAGCGCAAATGGCCCGTGCTGCAGGAATACACATCATAATGGCAACACAACGTCCATCTGTGGATGTGATAACAGGCGTGATAAAGGCAAACTTCCCAACAAGAATCAGTTTTGCTGTCACTTCTAAAATAGATAGCAGAACAATACTTGGCGAACAAGGGGCTGAACAATTGCTCGGTATGGGTGACATGCTCTATATGGCTTCTGGTGGTAAGATTATTCGAGTTCATGGCCCGTTTGTGAGTGATGATGAGGTGCAAAATATAGTTGATCATCTAAAAACGCAAGGTGAGCCAAACTACATGGAGGAAATCACCAAAGAAGATGAAAATTCTTCTGCGGAATTGGGTGGTGAAACAGAAGATGAAGAAAACGACCTCTACAACCAAGCAGTGGCTATCATCCAAAGGGATCAAAAGGTCTCAACTAGTTACATTCAGCGACAGCTTAGAATAGGCTATAACAGAGCTGCAAATATTGTTGAAAGAATGGAAAAGGAAGGTATTGTCAGCGCTCCAAATTACTCAGGAAAGAGAGAGATATTGGTAGAATGACTACCAAACCCTCTGCACTATGATATTTTTGAGTATCCGGTATAATACTCAATCAGTTAATTTAAATAGATAGATGAACTTATCTACAAAAATATTTTTCACTTCGTTTATTTTTGGGTTTATTCTTTCTCCTTATTTTATCAAACTTCTAAAAAAAATCAGCAAAGATGGACAACCAATCAGGTCATGTGGACCAGAAAGTCATTTAATTACAAAAAGAAATACTCCTACTATGGGCGGTATAGTAATATTGACTTCTTCTTTATTACCAATTCTACTTTGGATTCAGTTAACACCAGAAATTCTATTGCTGGTATTGATAACTCTATTTTTTGCTCTGATTGGGTTTATTGATGATTATTTAAAACTAAAAGCAAATGACCATCGAGGTTTAAACGCAAAAACCAAAATACTTATCCAATTCATTGTTGCCCTGGTTGGTATGTCTATATTTAAACTGCACTTTGCTGAAGGTTTTACAAAAACGTTTCTATTTAAAGGAATAATGATCAACTTTGGCTACCTATATGTTCCATTTGCTGCATTTGTAATTGTCGGCTCTTCTAACGCTGTGAATCTCACAGACGGCCTAGATGGCCTTGCTGCAACTCAAGTCATTACTTCTTTTGTTTCTTTGGGACTAGTTGCATATATGACTCAAGCAGATATGAGCATTATTTTATTCTGCATTGCATTTATAGGAGCAATTTTAAGTTTCTTGTGGTTTAACACATATCCGGCAAAGATATTTATGGGTGACGTTGGCAGTTTATCAATCGGTGCGGCTTTAGGGTTAACCAGCGTTCTAATTAAAAGGGAAGTGCTTTTCGCTGTTATTGGAATAATTTTTGTAATAGAGGCCCTATCTGTAATTATTCAGGTATTATATTTTAAATATACAAAATCTAGATACGGAAAAGGAGAGAGAGTTTTTCTTATGACACCAATACATCACCACTTTGAAAAGAAGGGATGGTCAGAAAATGAAATAGTTATGAAGTTTTGGATAATTGCTATTATCTGTTCAATCTTAACTGTAGCTTTCTTGTTATAGAAACTTATGGCATACCCAAATTTCACATTAGAAAATAAACTATCAGGAGTGATAGCAGGAGTGGATGAAGTTGGAAGAGGCCCACTAGCTGGTCCAGTAATGTCTGCAGCTATAGTGTTCACTGATAGAAATATAATTATTGAAGGAATTAACGACTCAAAAAAATTGACTGCTAAAAACAGACAAATTCTATATGAAAAAATAATATCTGTTGCAAAGTTTGGTATAGGAATAGCAAGCGTGGAAGAAATAAATTCATACAATATCTTGCAAGCAACAAAACTTTCAATGAAGCGTGCGTTGATAAACTTAGGTCTAGAATTAGATTATGTACTAGTTGATGGTAATCAACCACCCAAAGTAAAATGGCAAGTAAAATCCATAGTAAACGGCGATAGCTTGAGCATATCAATTGCAGCAGCTTCAATTGTTGCAAAAGTTACAAGAGATCAGTTGATGCAAGAGTTGCACAACCAATATCCAGAATATAATTGGCATAAAAACAAAGGATATGGGACAAAAGAGCACATAGACGCCATAAGCCTTTATGGTGTTACAGAACATCATAGGAAAAACTTTGCACCTATTTTAAACTCTGCCAAACGGATACTATTTTAAATGCGATCACCTGTATTTATAACCATTGACAATAAATTTAAATGGTACTATGCCAGTTAGAGTTGCTTTTATATTCGATAAAGTAAAACTGATCTCAACAGTCTGATTTTTCACCTCCTTATTTTGCTCAGTTGTAAAAACTATGGTAGCATTTCCGGCAAATGTAACTAGGTCCTTGATTGATCGGTTAATAGATAATTTTATTACATTTATGTTGGCAAATTTTCTTTTAGATGAAAGCAAATCGCCAGCTCCATTGTTCATTTTTCCCTGAAAATCTTGATAGATTTTATGTATGGAATTGTTTTTTATGAAATTTTTTTGTTCCTCAGGTTCAACAACCTTATTAGATTCATACATTTCAACGTATTTACTTATTAAGTACTTTGCTGTGGAAATGTATTCATCTTCCTTTTTATTGGAACTAAGCTTACGCATTACAGAAAACTCATCTTCTGTGTGATGTACATACTTTACAAAATTTAAATCTTTTTTAACAGGAAACAACAGGTATATATTTAACAGTAATAAACATAAGCACACCAGGAGAAATGATACTATCAATGTCATCCAAGACCTCTCTGCTACACAAAACAGATATCTATGACAGTACCATTCAACTGCTTTGCTGAAATAACTCTTGTTTTTTACTGACTCAAGCAGTTTGTCTTCCATAATATAAAGCCCAATCGGGTTCCTATAATAACAATAAACCCTAAAAACTTCAAAATATATCTAAGTTTTCTAAAATAGGATGAATGATTATATCACCTTGTTCCACAATAAGGTAGAATTTGTCGATTTTGCTCACATCCACATTTATCATTTTTACACTGAAATTTTCAGGATCATAAGTATTACTTTCTGCACTTTTGTGATAATTATAATAATGTAGTTTATTTTGATCATCAAAATAACCAAATTCATCAGTGAGAGCTCCCACCTTCCTGCCTTTATCACCTTTGACTAGCCCAAGTAAATCAATTATATGGTTTTGGGATCCAGGTTCGACAGGCCCTTCTGTAGCGAAAAACTTAGGTGCATGACCAACGTATTCTTTAAATTTCAGACTATGAGCCTTTTTTACACTACCAAAATCCACAAATTTATATTCATCTGAAACACTAGAATATTGTGGATCATACTTTTTATATTCAAAAAACTCATTGCCCAAGATGTTACAAAACGTTAATTTATAATCATCGTTATTTAGTTTGACGACTTTAAGGTAATGAAAATCTCTAGGAATTTTTACCTCTTCTGCTGTAATATGATTACGTATAACTAGCTCACCGTTGGAAATATGGTAGCCAATTTTTGGCAAAGTTGCTATACTGATTGCCTTGTTTAGCTTAAAATTTGCTTCATAAATGCCATTTGACAACTCCTTTCCTTTTTCTAAGGTGACGTCCTGGTCTAAAGCTATATTCTTGATTGAACTTAATTCTTTCTGCATGTTCAGTATGGCTTTTGTTAAAACCTCTATTGATTGCCATACAGTTAATTTATTATCAGTCAAATTATATACTTCAAGTATCAAATTAATAGGATTTTATCATAAATTTATGTTAAAAGTATTATACTTCGTAAACTGATGCTATGATGTTAACTGCATTAGCTAAAACATGCTTTTTATCCAAGTAAAGTTGCCTTGCAGCAACAAAAAGTTCATCTATTCTTTTCCACTGACTCAGCAGAATTTCAACATTATTTACCTCTCTTTTTATGCTTTCTAAAATGAAGGCCTGAATCATATGTGATGCTAGCTCTAGCTCGATTTCGCTATTAATTACTTTATTAATCATGTCAGGATTCTTTAAATTATGAAGGAATTTATAAAAGCATTTGTACGATTCATAAGCATCGCTACTTATTGCATTTATTATCATTCCTGGCATTCCAGGAAATAAAGTATCAAATGTTTGATCGCCAAATTTATATTGAGACGAAACAACTTGTTTAGTTTCATCATAAGTTAATGGCAGTAAATTTAGCTGAAAACATCTACACTGGATAGTGGTTTGTATATCATATGGCTTATGGCTAATTATGAATATTTTAGAGTTTTTTGGTGGTTCCTCTAATATTTTCAGTATTGCGTTTTTAGCGTTGTTTGTCATTGCCTCTAAGCTATCTACTATAGCTATCTTGTATTCTGATTGCATAGGGCTTAAGTACAGAGAGTTTTTCATTTCTCTCACTTTTTCTACTCCTATTGTATCACCTTCAACGATGTGTAAGTCCAATGCTACTTCATCATAAGACTGCTCCCAAAACTCGATTTCTGATGGCAATTTTGTCGTCGAAGTTTGCTTACGCTCCTCAAATACATTCAAGTATTCTGTGGTGCTCATCTGTGCTTCTCCTAAAGATTTCTCACCATAAACAAGTTTCGAAAGAGGTCTAGAGTTTTTCATAAGAAACCAATTGGAGAAGGATTTTGCAAGTGTTGCTTTTCCTATACCTTTTTTACCGCAGATCAGCCAAGATTGAACAGACAAGTTGCTCGTTAATTTTTTTTTGGCTTGATCATGACCTATCACTTTTTTCATTCTTCTTCCTATAGAACTTAGCCCGAAAGCATATTGTTTACTGCTTGCAATGAAACTGCACCCTCCCTTAAAACCTTAATCTTATCTCCGGTTAAGTCAATAATAGTAGATTCTATTCCAGAAACTAATTCGTCATTTTTAATCACTGCAGATAAATGTTGCTTAATGGATTGTGGTATATCGTCTGCCTTGCATACACTTTTTTCTCCTGAAACATTTATACTGGTTGCAACTATCGGAGTTTTCAGCTCATTTAATATTGAAATCGCAATAGGATGATCAGGAACTCTTATGCCTATGCTACCTTTAAAGAATTCATCCGGTAATATGTTGTTATTTTTAAGCGGCAAAATATAAGTAATTGGTCCAGGAGAAAAGTGATTTATTAAACCAATATATTTTTCCTTTAGCTTTGCTATTTTTGTCAAGTTATAAACATCACTAACGAATATAGAGAGTGGTTTATTTTGAGGGCGTTTCTTCACCTGGTATATTTTCTCTATAGCTCTACTATTTAGTGCATTACAAGCAAGAGCATACACTGTTTCTGTTGGAAAACACACTAGCAAGTTGTTCTGTATTGCATTTATTATTTCAGATATCATATAGCTAAAAACTTACACTCACAATAACTATTGTTGTATAAGAAGTTTACGTAACCATTCCGATGTCAACTTCAGTAAGTTTTCCATCAATGGTTTCTCCAAAACCGTGCTGAGTAATGGGCATTTAAGGCACCATTAAGAAGTTCGGTTATAACTGCAGGAACACTTCTTTGCTAAATTATATTAAAAAATTACTAAAAACGTAAATTATCATTAGACCTCTTGCATAACCTAAAAAAAGGCAAAAGGAACCCTAGCCACTTTCTATTTCAGTATTGGCGTTTTTTAAGCCTTAAACGCTGCAATTTAGCTGCTTTTAAGTGCAACTAACCTACGCTGCAAGTGTTTAAGAAGTTTACCAAGCAGAAAAAAAGACAAAGAAAACCCGAGTTAGCTAGTCCTTTACTATCTCTGTCGAGTATTGGCATTTTTTGATGTCTTGTAACGCTTTGTAAGCGCGTTCAGCTTATTTAGGTAAAAACCTAGATGTAGATGAAGTTTTGTAAAGACATACAGTACCTATGTACTGCAAAAAATTGAACATAAGACGCCGATACATTAAGTAATCCTTACCTTTTAATCTGCAGATTGGCGAAAGCAAATACAATAGCTTCACTTCCATGATAAGAGCACTGGCGGAGTTTGTCAAGTAAGTTTTTCCAACGCGCTGCCAAAAGTTTGTTATGCAAGAAGTATAATAATGACCTATTCAAACAGCATTAACACGACTTGCTTTTGGATGTAGAAATTATCTTCTTGAATTCTATATTATTTTTTATAACATTGTCGTAAGTATTTTGGAGTCCAGTTTTTATTACAACCATCTAGTGTACTTATTTAAAATTAAGTTTTCTGGATCCAAGTGTCAGCTACTTGGGTGACATTTGTGATTAATACCATATGCTTACTCTATTGCAACGCGGAAAATTTGTACAGTTATGTGCATGATATCAGGATGACAATGTTTTGGGTAACGAATAGTTTTCATTTAAATAATGGTTATACAGGATGAATAATTCTTTAAATTCAAAAACAATTTTAAACATTGACGAAAAGTCATATAGCTGCTTTAGCCTAAGTAGCGCTGGTAAATTTTTAGGAATAGATGTAACTAAATTGCCATGTTCGCTCAAGGTCTTGCTTGAGAATTTATTGCGTAACGAAGATGGAGTAAACGTAAAGCTGGATGATATAAAAATACTAGCAAGTTGTATCAAGAAACATGTTAATCACGAAATTAGCTACAAGCCAGCAAGGGTATTGATGCAGGATTTCACAGGAGTACCCGCTGTTGTTGATTTAGCTTCAATGCGTAGTTATGTGAAGAAAAATGGAGGCGATCCAAATAGAATAAATCCGTCTGTGCCTGTTGATCTTGTGATCGACCATTCTGTTCAAGTAGATAGCTATGGAAGCACTTCCGCATTTGGTAAGAACGTTGAGTTGGAAGTAAAAAGAAATCTGGAGAGATATCAGTTCCTAAAGTGGGGAGAGTCATCCTTCACAAATTTTAGAGTGGTGCCGCCTGGCACAGGAATTTGCCACCAAGTGAATCTTGAGTATTTAGCGCAAGTTGTATGTAACAAGAATGGAGTTGTGTATCCCGACACCTTAGTTGGTACGGATAGCCATACTACGATGGTTAACGGGTTATCAGTCCTTGGTTGGGGTGTTGGAGGCATAGAAGCTGAATCCGTGATGCTTGGTCAACCGATTAGTATGGTGATTCCAGAGGTAGTAGGATTTAAATTAATTGGAAGACTTCCAGAAGGAGTAACTGCAACTGATTTAGTGCTGACAATTACCAATATCCTGAGAACAAAAGGCGTTGTTGGTAAATTTGTAGAATTTTATGGCAACGGACTGGACTATTTATCTTTGGCAGATAGGGCAACAATAGCAAACATGGCTCCGGAGTATGGTGCAACCTGTGGATTTTTTCCAATTGATCAGAAAACACTAGATTATTTAAGCTTGACCGGAAGGCCAGAGAAGTTGATTAAGTTAGTTGAAGTTTATGCGAAAGAGCAAGGACTGTGGCGTAGTAACAACGAGTTAGCATTTTTTGACACACTAGAACTTGATTTATCGAGTGTGGAATCAGTAATGGCAGGTCCAAAAAGACCGCAGGATAAGGTTTTCTTATCACAAGTGGCAGAGTCTTTTTCTACATCATTTTTAGTTAATGAATCAGGGAAAGGTGATCAACTTCAAGACGGAAGTATAGTAATTGCAGCAATAACAAGCTGCACTAATACCTCCAATCCAAGTGTGATGATTGCTGCAGGTCTTGTTGCACGTAATGCAATCAAACTTGGATTAAAATCAAAGCCTTGGGTTAAAACTTCGCTTGCCCCAGGGTCAAAGGTTGTAATAGAGTACCTTGAAGAATCTGGGTTGCTAGAAGATCTGAATACTTTGGGCTTTAATTTAGTTGGATATGGTTGCACAACTTGCATTGGAAATTCTGGTCCACTGAATAAAGATATAGAAGATGATGTTAAAAATAAAAATCTAACTGTTGCTGCAGTTTTATCTGGTAATCGTAATTTTGAAGGCAGAATCCATCCTTTAGTCAAAGCCAATTACTTAGCATCTCCGCCACTTGTTGTTGCGTATGCACTTGCTGGAACTGTGCAAATTGACTTGACAAAAGACCCAATATGCAAAGATAAGAATGGGAATAACATTTATCTCAAAGATATATGGCCAACGAACAGTGAAATTGAAGACTGTGTTAAAAATGTTGTGACACGTGAAATGTTCATACAAAAGTATAAGGATGTTTTTTCTGGTGATGAACATTGGCAAAAGATAAAGTGTGAAAAAAGTGAAATCTATAATTGGGACACAAACAGCACTTACATACAAAATCCGCCTTATTTTGATAATTTATTGCCCGAAAATAACAAAGATAGTGCAATCAATATAAAGGATGCGCAAATATTAGCAATGTTTGGCGATAGCGTAACTACTGATCACATTTCCCCTGCTGGGAATATTGCCTCGAGTAGTCCTGCTGGTCTATATTTAAAAGGTCTTGGAATTGAACCACAGGATTTCAATTCATATGGATCTCGTCGTGGTAATCACAATGTAATGATGCGTGGCACCTTTGCTAACATTAGAATAAAAAATGAAATGGTAAGCACCGAAGGTGGATATACAAAATATATTCCTTCTCAAGAAACTGTGTCGATTTTTGATGCAGCGATGCGTTACAAGGAAAATAATGTTCCTCTCGTCGTTGTGGCAGGAAAGGAATATGGCACAGGTTCAAGTAGGGATTGGGCAGCAAAGGGCGCTTTATTGCTGGGGATTAAAACTGTAATTGCAGAAAGCTTTGAACGCATACATAGATCAAATTTGGTTGGTATGGGTATTCTTCCACTTGTATTTCAAAATGGAATAACCAGAAAGATGTTTGACGGAAGTGAGGTAATAAGCATAAAAGGTGAAATAACGCCAAACGGAAATTTAGAATGCGTCATCAAAAGGAGTGATAATTCAGAGCAGTCAATTCAACTCAAATGCTGTGTGCAAACTGCAACTGAGATGAAATACTTGATGAGTGGTGGAGTGTTAAGTTACATACTTGCATAATCCTTTTGACTTAGTAAAGTTATTGCGGTAGGTACTAGACTTTTTTAGTCAATTCTGGCCTCTTATATAAATAATGATTTGTTCTATGCAAAGTTATGGTATAATTCTGCCTTATGTATGATAACAGGGTGTTTTGTAGATAATTACGTATGATTAGCTCTATACAAGAACCTAACGAATTGAGAAAACGTTTACAGGGGTTTTATCGTACTGATGAAAAAAGTTATGTACGTTATCTTGTAGAAAAAGCAGAACTTTCAGCTGATTCGAAAAATAGAATTTACAATATTGCAAAACAAGTTGTTGAAAAAATTAAAGGCAATAAATTAGATTTTATAGATTCTTTTATGCGGCAATATTCGCTTTCCAACGACGAAGGAATAGCGCTGATGTGTCTTGCTGAGTCGCTACTTAGAATACCAGACGATTATACAATAGACGAACTAATCAAAGATAAAATTGCCAATCAAGAATGGAGTAAACACTTAGGGCATTCCTCTTCCTTGTTTGTTAATGCTTCTACATGGAGTTTAATGATAGGAAGCAGTATATTAAGGGACAGTAAAGCAGATCCAAAATTCTATTACGCAATTTCTAAATTACTTAAAAATTTAGGAGAGCCAATAATCCGCAAAGCAGTGAAACAAGCAATGTTAATGCTTGGTAAGCACTTTATTGTTGGGGAAACTATAGAAAAATCATTGGAAAGTATGAAATCAGATGACAATAGCAAATATTTATGCTCTTTTGATATGCTTGGCGAAGCTGCTTGCACAGCTGAGAATGCGGAAGAGTATTTTAATTCATATATGCATTCAATAAAAGCTATAGGTGAATCCACTGACATAAATGACTGTTTTAAGTCCCATGGAGTTTCAATCAAGTTGTCTGCGTTGCATCCACGTTATGAATTCAGCCAATTCGGTAATATAGCTGAAGAGCTGAGAACTAAGGTGCTGGAACTTTGCCATGAAGCAAAAAAATATAACATTTCACTATGTATAGATGCAGAAGAATCAGAAAGACTTGAGATGTCATTAGTTTTATTCGAGCAATTGCGTCTTGATGAGTCGCTTTCTCAGTGGGAAGGACTTGGCTTGACTGTGCAAGCATATCAAAAACGTGCTTTGTCTGTTCTTGATTTTGTTGAGGATGTTGCTATTCGGTCAAAACATAAAGTTATGGTGAGACTTGTGAAAGGCGCGTATTGGGACTCAGAAATCAAGCGCACACAAGAATTAGGGTTAAGTGGTTACCCAGTGTTTACTAGAAAAAGCTACACAGATGTATGCTATCTTGCCTGCGCACAGAAACTTTTAAGCAAAGCAAGTCACTTTTACCCATGCTTTGGAACTCATAATGCTTACACTTTTGCTACTGTAATAGAGCTTGCTGATAAAAATCATCCTGGGTTTGAATTTCAACGCTTACACGGAATGAGTAAAGGTTTATATGATTATGCAATGTCAGAACTTGCAACAAGTATCAGCTGCCGTATATATGCACCGGTTGGTAAACATAGTGATTTATTACCATACCTTATTAGACGTCTTCTTGAAAATGGGGCTAATAGTTCGTTTGTCAATCAAGTAAATGATTCTAACGTTAAAATTGAAGAGTTAGTTTCAGATCCATTGGAAAAAGCTAAAAGCTTAGAGTATGAGCCTCATTCAAGCATTCCATTGCCACAAGATATTTTTGGAGAGGAAAGGAAAAACTCTTTGGGAATGGATATTAGTGATTCAATCACAATTTCACAATTTGCAAATGATATAAAAGAATTGAGCGGAAGGAAATGGCAGGTTGGACCAATAATTGATGGAAAGTCACTGTTTGACAGTGCTGAATTTACCGAAGTAGTGAATCCTGCACATTTGGAAAACGTAATTGGAGAAGTGTCAAATACAACAAGCGATCAGGCTTTAAGCGCTCTTGAAATAGCACATAGTGCTTTTACTGAATGGCAGAATGTTTCAGCAGAAGAGCGTGCTAAACACCTTGAAAAAGCTGCAGATTTGCTTGAAGAAAGGATGAAAGAGTTAATTTACATTCTGATCGTGGAGGCAGGAAAAATTTTATCCGATGCAGTAGCAGAAGTAAGAGAGGCGGTCGACTTTTTGCGTTATTATGCAACGATAGCGAAAAATGAACTGAGCGACTGGAAGAAATTGCCAGGCCCAACAGGTGAAGATAACTTCATCTTTTTTGAAGGCAGAGGAGTCTTCTTGTGCATATCACCTTGGAATTTTCCACTTGCTATCTTCATTGGACAGATTTCGGCTGCACTTGCAGCAGGTAATGCAGTGCTGGCAAAACCAGCAGAGCAAACGCCGATTATTGCCTATGAAGCGGTTAAGATACTACACGAAGCTGGTATACCAAAAAATGTACTGAATCTTATTCCAGGGGATGGTTGGTATTTAGGTAAAACATTAGTGCCAAATAACAGAATTTCCGGTGTAGCTTTTACTGGTTCAACACAAACCGCTCAAATAATTAATAGAATGCTTGCTAACAGAGATGGCCCTATTGTGCCATTTATCGCTGAAACTGGCGGATTAAATGCTATGATTGTTGACAGTTCTGCTCTCTTAGAGCAAGTGACTACAGATGTTTTACTTTCCGCATTTCGCAGCGCTGGCCAACGCTGCTCTGCGCTTAGAGTGCTGTTTATTCAAGAAGATATAGCAGAAAAACAGATAAAAATGATATGTGACGCGGCTCAAGAACTAAAGATTGGTGATCCAATACAACTTAGCACTGATATTGGTCCAATAATTGATAAAGCGTCTGTTGATATGCTGACTAAACATACGGAAAAAATGTCAGGGGATAAGGATTCGGGCCTTTTATCTAAGGTGCCTATAGATACAAATTCTCATAATGGTTATTTCTTTCCTCCATATATTTATGAGATACAAAAAATTTCACAATTAAAGCAAGAAGTGTTTGGTCCTATTCTACATATCATACGTTTTAACAAGTCACAATTAAATGAAGTTATAAGTGATATAAACAATACAGGATATGGGCTTACTTTTTCTTTGCAGAGCCGCATACAAAATCAGATCGATTTAATAAGCAAAGGAATATCAGTCGGAAATGTATACATCAATCGCAATCAGATAGGTGCAGCAGTTGGCATACAACCATTTGGTGGTAGAGGATTATCTGGCACTGGACCAAAAGCTGGTGGTCCTCATTATTTACAGCGTTTTTCTACAGAAAAAGTTGTAAGTGTCAACACTACAGCATTTGGCGGTAACACTACGCTTGTGTGTTTAGATTAGACCTCTTGCATAACAAATTTTTGGCAACGTGTTGGAAAAACTTACTTGACAAACTCCGCCAGTCCTTTTATCATGGTACTGAAGTTATTTATTTATCTTCGCAATCTGCAGATTAAAACGACAAGGAAACTTGTATTTGGCGTCTCATGTTTAATTTTTCGCACTATGTGCACCTTATGTCTTTATAAAACTTCTAGGTTCTTACCTACACAAGCTGAAACGCGCTTACAAAGCGTTCAAGACATCAAAAACGTCAAATAGAACAAGGGAGAATTTGAATACTAGCTACTGCGGGTTTTCTTTGCCTTTTTTTTCTGTCTGGTAAATTTCTTAAACATTTAAAGTTGCACTTAAAAGCAGCTAAATTGCAGCGTTTAAGGCTTAAAAAACGCCAATACAGAGAATGATATTAATCGGGGCTTCTTTTGCCTTTTTTTAGGTTATGCAAGAAGTCTAATGTAAATTTTACTGGTGCATGTTAAGTCATAAATTTAAATAAGCACTCAAATTTGAGTGCTTATTTGAAAAAAACAGATATATACAAATATTAGCTCTCACAACACTTTAGTGGAACTTAACAAGTTTATCTATAGTTTTAGTAATGATTTTCGGAGTACCCGGAGAAACCTCTGAATTAAGCCTATTTAATTGCTCTATAGTAAACTCACTGTTCTCATTTGCTATAAAATCACATAAAATATTTTCTATACCCTTAGTAATGCTTTCATACTTTCTCAAAGGATGATTATGCGGATATCTATTGATAGTTTTGATGATGGAATACTCAACAAAAGCTTGATCCTTAAAAGCAAGTTGTCTCAATCTCTCTTTAAGTTTTACTTCTTCCTTTTCTGCTAAAAGGCAAGATTTTATCAGTGATTTTATAATCGAATTTATGGCTTGATGTATTTCAGAATGTACTACAATATTAATAGTATTTTCTTTTACCACACAATCATATATACTTTTCTCGCTCCTTAACAACTCTATGAACTTTCTGCTATTTTGTGAATTCAACTCCAAATTTTCTTCACTCATAGGAGTTATTATAAAGGTGTTTTTATTTACTCTGACGTTGAATTGTGGAGAGCCCTCAAAAAAGGAAAACGCTACATCCTTAGACTCAAGCGCATGATTACATGCAGAAAAGAGTGTGTGTGCTATAACGCTACTGGGCGCCTTCATGCCGTGTTTACTCAAGTGATGTAATACATTTTCAATGTCATGATATGTAAAGCCTGTATCTTTTAGCAATTTAACAATTTCTATGCCGTCGTGTTGTTTATACTCTATTTTCACTTCTTCTGTAAAAAGTGTTTTAGCTGCTATATGCTTATCAAGCACTGTAAAAATTTTGATGAAATTCTCTAAATCTTGTTTATCAACTAGTTCAATATTAATTAAGTTTCTGCTAATAATTGAAATATTTTTTGTCATTTTTTCCCACTAAAAAAACTCACTAAATGAATTGTATTTTTAATTCATTAAGAATTGTTTAAAGTGAGCATACTAGCTTTTCATTCGTGCGTTACATGACAATGAAAGCGAGATAAAAATTATATAAAATCATAATGTAGTACAACGTCTTCTTCATATTCGTCATTGCTACTTGTGTAGGTTGTGACATCAATGTGACTGTCATTATTATTTAGCATATCATCCAACTTTCCTTCTCTTTCAAGATCCATCAATTTGTCACACCCCCCAATGTGCTTATCGTTGATAAAAATCTGTGGAACTGTTCTAACGTTATACTTTGATTTTATGTCGTTAAATAGATCTGAGTTTTTGAGCACATCGATTTCTTCATATTTCACACCTTTTTTATCCAGCAACTCTTTTGCTTTTTTGCAGAATGGACAGTGTTGCTTTACATATATTATAACTTTTCCTTTAGTATTTTTCACAATTTATCTCCGTAGCTTACTAAAATATAGTTATTATATATAAGAAACATGTAAAAACATCAAATTGTATGAAAATTATTTATAATTGTGAGCAAGGGATAGAAAATAATATAGCACTAACCTTCGGAAATTTCGATGGCATTCATTTAGGACATGAATTTGCAATTTCCACTCTAAAGAAGGTAGCACAAGAAAGAGGATTACCCTCTGCAGTTTTAACTTTTGAACCTCACCCATCAACTGTTTTATTTGGTAGAAACAATTTTAGGTTAATAGACCAAGAACAAAAAAAGGAACTAATCAGCAGCTATGGCATAGATTACTTATACATTGTTAATTTTAATGAAGGCTTTGCTCAGGTCAGCTGCGATGACTTCATAAGTAAGATTTTGATAGGTAAATATAGCGCTAAACACATAATTGTTGGAGAAAGTTGTACTTTTGGTCATAAACGATTGGGTAATATATTAACCCTAGGGAAATATTCTGAAATGTATGGATATTCTTTGACTAAATTGGAGCCATTAATAATTGATAATGAAATTTGCTCTTCTTCCTCAATTAGGGCATATATACAAAAAGGCGAAATAGAAATTGCTAATAAATTGCTCGGCAGACCTTATCAAGTTTCTGGTATTGTAACAAAAGGTGCATGTAGAGGTAGAGAAATAGGATTTCCCACTATAAACATTTCTATAGAAGATTGCATGATAAAACCTAAGTTTGGCAC
This sequence comes from Wolbachia endosymbiont of Cantharis cryptica, assembly GCF_964277405.1. Lineage (GTDB taxonomy): Bacteria > Pseudomonadota > Alphaproteobacteria > Rickettsiales > Anaplasmataceae > Wolbachia. The sequence goes on from NZ_OZ195521.1 coordinate 1,315,444, forward strand.
ATATTACGCTAGAGTAACATTTCCTGATAGTAATCCAAATTGGTTATATGGAGTGGTCAACATTGGTATGAGGCCTACGTTTAGGGATTTAAAAAAGCCCATAGTAGAAATGCACATATTCGACTTTAATGAAGACGTATATGACCGTGAGGTCAATATACAGCTTTTAAAATTTATCAGGCCAGAAAAAAGATTTCATAGTGTTGACGAATTAACAAAACAGATAAATCATGATATACTTGAGGTTTATCAGTTAAAGACAGACTTATGAAAAAACTATGCTTAATTATTATACTAACTATAGTATTGACTGATCAGATGAGCAAGCTGTACATAAATTCGTTGATTGATGAAGGAGAGTCAATTGAGGTTTCAAGCTTTATAAAGCTAGTTGAAGTATGGAATTCAGGCATTAGTTTTGGAATGTTCAGCACTTTACCATATAGCGACCTCTTTTTTTCAGCATTTTCAATACTAATAATTGGTATACTTGCCTATTTGGTATACAAGTCTAATGATAAATTAACTTATCTTGGTTTTTCTCTGATGATTGGCGGAGCAATTGGAAATGTAGTTGATAGGATCTACTGGGGAGCTGTATATGATTTCATATATTTTCATATTAAAGATTGGTACTGGCCAGCTTTTAATTTGGCAGATTTATATATAGCTTGCGGAATGTTCACGTTGCTATATAAATGGTACATATATGATAGGTTTATTTCCAAGCAAAATGAGGAATAAAATCATTGTTTTCGATTCAATTATATTAGGTTATAGTAATGCTTCACAAATTCTTTAGTTTTTTTGTATTACCTGCACTTTTTTTCACTTATCCAATTTCTTTGAATGCTTCAAGTATAGAGCACAATATAAAATATGCTAAACTCAACAATGGGTTAGATGTTTATGTCGTACCTAATCATCGGATTCCAGCGGTTTTGCATGCAGTAATATATAAAGTTGGGGGAATGGATGATCCAATCGGCAAAGCAGGATTGGCTCACTACTTTGAACATTTAATGTTTGAAACTACAGGAAAGTTTAAAAACATAGACTCCACTATGAGTAGTATCGGGGCTCAATTTAACGCGTTTACCACTAAAGAATATACCTGTTACTACGAGTTAGTCCTCAAAAAAGATTTACCACTTGCAATGGAAGTTGAAGCAGACAGGATGGGCAACTTCAATGTTACTCAAGACAAAATAGATAGAGAAAAAAACATTGTACTAGAAGAAAGGAAGATGAGATTTGATAATAATCCTAACAACTTATTATGGGAGGAAATGAATAGTGCATTTTACCGTACTGGCTATGGCAGATCTGTTATTGGCTGGGAGAGCGATATCAAAACTTACAACCAGGATGATATAACGAGATTCCATGATAATTATTACCATCCTGGCAATGCAATACTGCTGATTGTTGGCGATGTGGAATTTGATGAAGTAGTGGAATTAGCGGAAGAAAAATATGGGGAAATTAGAGCTAAGCCTGTAATTAGGCATTATCCAAATCAGGATCCAGTGCATAATGCAGATCTATCAGTGACTTTAGAAAGCACTGAAGTAAAAGAACCAGTTTTATATTTTCGCTATCGCGTGCCTTTGTTTGAGCATATAAGAGAAGCCTCTGCTGTTGATTTAGCAATTGACATTTTAGGGGGTGGCAAGTCTAGCAAACTATATAAAGATTTAGTTCTAGATAAAGATGTAGCAGTGTCAGTGTCTGCTTATTATGATGGTTTAGCTTTTAGTAATGGCTACATTGATATTGAGATAACTCCAAAAAGCGGAGTGAACTTAGACGCTGTTGAAAGAGGGCTAGATAGTGCTATCAATAACTTTATCTCTGAAGGAGTAACAAATGAGGAGCTGCAAAGCACAAAGTATAGGTACAAAGCAGCACAGTTTGATAATTTATCCAGTTTAACTAATATAGCATTTTTCTATGGTTCACGCTTAGCACTTGACATTCCACTTGATGAAATAGATATTTCATACAGCAAAATCAATGATGTTAATCTAGAGGATGTAAATAGCAAAATTCGTACTATCTTTTCTGCTAATAAATTAATTGGTCGTTTGCTGCCAAAAGGAGGTAATAATGGTGAGAATAAGTAAACTTGTATTTCTATTTTTTTTCTGTCTAGGCTTTAATTTACAAGCAAGTGGTAACTTAAGTATAGAGGAGGTCACCACCCGTAAAGGATTTAAGTTTTTATTTGTTGAAAACTGCGATTTACCAAAAATTTCACTAAATATATCGTTCAAAGATGCAGGTTATGCGTATGAAAATGCAGAAAAACAGGGACTTGCTTGGTTTACTTCTCTTGTAATTCAAGAAGGGGCAGGAAAAAATGATGCCAAAGATTTTGCAAAAAAACTTAAAGATAAAGGAATTAATCTACATTTTATTGCTGATTTAGAAGCATTTAGGGTTTCATTAAATACTTTGTCTGAGAATCTAGAGGATGCAATTTCGTTACTGAGCGACGCTATAATGCGTCCTAAAGTTGACTCTGAAGGGTTGAATAGAGTTTTCAAGAAAGCCAAGGTTGATTTTAATAATCTTGAAAAAAATCCTTTTTTTGCTGCTGGAAAAGAATTAGATGCATTGATGTTTAAAAAGCACCCTTACTCAAAAAGTGAATATGGTACTCTTAATACTATAACAAATATTACTAGAGGTGATGTTTTAACATACATAAAGCGTAATTTTACTAAGGATAACATCGTTATCAGTGTTGTTGGCTGTGCAAAAAAGGAAGAAATTAGTGCACTACTGGATAAATATTTATCTAAATTGCCGCCAAAAAGATCAAAAGTTAGAAAAATACCTGTGAAAAATGATTTTGGTCCTGCAGAAAGTAAGAACATTTTTATGGATATACCACAGAGTGTGATACTTTTTGCTCAAAAAGGTATAGCTTATGAAGATCCTAATTATTATAACGCTAGTGTCTTAATTAATGCACTTGGCGGTATGGGGCTGAATTCAATATTAATGAAAGAACTGAGACAAAACTTGGGTATTACTTATGGTATTGGTGCACGTATTATTCCCAATAAACATGGGAACGCTATAGCTGGAAGTCTTAGCACTGATAGCTCTACTGCTGGTAAAGCTATCTCAGCGGTAAAAGATACATTGAGCAGAATAAAAAAGGAGGGAATTGATGAGCAGTTATTCAAGGATGCAAAAACCAGTATGGTAAATTCCTATATTTTCTCTATGTTTAACAATAACAACATAGTTGCAAAATTAGACAATATTCAGATGAATAATCGCGATATTACTCATATAAATAACTTTGTAGGCAATATCAATGATGTAAAATTTGAAGAAGTGAACGAGTTAGCAAGCTCTTTACTGGAACCCGAAAATTTATTTTTTGTTGAAGTTGGAAGGAATAGTTAAGGTAAATCATTACTATAATATGGATAAATTTTTAACTATAGATCTTTGTAATTTTAATATATATAGTTAATTTTAACGTTCAGGTAAAGGGAGCAATACTCCACGATCTCTCTAATTTGCTTGTAATAGGTTCATTTAGATATATATTTAAGTTTATTTAAAATGCTTAGCATTACTTTCTGCTATTAGCTTTACTGCTTCCACGTAACACTTATGCTCCTCAGCTAAAATACGTTCTGAGAGACTCTGAATATCATCATTTGGTAACACCGGCACAGCAGCCTGAACAATTATGGTTCCAGCATCAACCTCAGGAGTGACATAATGCACAGTACAACCTGTAATTTTTACACCTGCTTTTAGAGCTTGCTCTTGAACATTTAGGCCCTTAAAGGATGGAAGTAAAGAAGGATGAATATTTATAACTTTGTTATTCCATTTACTCAGAAAATCAGCTTTTAGAATTCTCATAAACCCTGCAAGGCAAACTAAATTAACCTCATGTTGCACAAGTATTTCGTGAATTTTATTAGCATCAAGTGGTTTGTCCTCAACAACAAATGCTGAAATTCCTGCTTGCTCTGCTATTTTGAGGCCAGCAGCTTCACTATTGTTTGTGATAACACATACCACTTCTGCGGGAAAATTGTGATCTTGACATGCTTTTATCAAGGTCTGCATATTTGATCCCCTGCCTGAAATTAGTATTCCGAGTTTTATCTTTTTCATTGTAGTACAGTTAATTTAGATGAAAATTAATACTAACAAAACGGCTAAAAAGAAAAACTTATTTTATAGCAAAGAGGGCAAACTACACTCTTTCTGTTATAAGTGGACCTCTAATTTTGACACTTTGTTGAATAACATAAAATAACAAATGGCCCCTAATACGAGTCAGGCACCCAGCCGCTAGCTATGATGGATTAAAGATAAAAAAGATGGAGTAGCTTACTATTCTGGTATTTATAACAAGAACGGTCAGTAATTTGAGTAAAAGAAATTTCATTACCATTCACTAATACAGCTAAAATTCAAGAATTTCAATGCTTTAGCTATTTTAAATAGGATTAAATTTATGTAATTAATGAATAGACTTCTTGCATAACCTAAAAAAAGGCAAAAAAAGCCCCGTGGTGGCCAATTATTTACTTTTGTGTCGAAATATCGGCGTTTTTTTATTCTAAAACGCTTAATAAGTGCGACTTAGCTGCCTTTTAATTGCAACTAACCTTAGCGATAAACGTTTAAGAAATTTACTAAGCAGAAAAAAAGGCAAATAAAACTCTGAGTAGCTAGTTATTCACTACCTATTTTATAAGTTGGCGTTTTTTAATGTCTTGTAACGCTTTTAAGCGCATTTTAGCTTATATTAGGTAAAAACCTAGAAGTTTTATAAAGACATAAGGTGCACATAGTGCAAAAAATTAAACATGACACGCCAGATATACTAAGTTTTTTTGTCGTTTTATCTGCACAGACTGAAGATAAATAAATAGCTTCAGTACTATGATAAGAGGACTGGCGGGGTTTGTCAAGAAATTTCTTCCAACGCGCTGCCAAAAGTTTGTTATGCAAGAAGTCTATTATGCTTGAATTTACTAGTTTCTAGACAATTTCTAATGTTAATGGAGCAATCTAAAATTGCTCCATAATAGTAACTACCCACCCATTACAATAGATGAGGAATTTTCGTGCACTATCTGCTCAACTTCTACTTGTGTAACCCGAGAGGGGTTTGAATATCCACTTTTCACTCCTTCAAAAAAATTTGACTCACCTAAAATATAACTTCCTAAATTGGCAGCATAATATTGAGCATTACCGAGAATCGCACAGTTAATTAGATTTAGTGCCCTAACGGGATAGTAAAAGAGAGATACGTCATTATTTGACTGGAAATCGCTTTCATCTGTTTTATAAATAGCCTCATGGTAACCATCTATTTTATGGACAGTGTATTCTTCCGGTGCTGATACTCTTAATTGTGCACCTACATGAGCATAACCAAGGAAACCAGGTGATACTGCTGGCACTGGGTCTTGTCTATGTTGAGTTACCCTAATGGTTTTTTCCTGAAGAACGTTATTATAAATTTCACTAGCAGTAAGGTCAAAAACTCTTGGATCACCAAAAGTTGCAACATGAACATCTTTAGCGCTTTCTGTTTTATTAAGACATAAGGCAGCTATCTTAGCAACAGCTCCTCCCATGCTGTGACCTGTGAGATTAATTTTGAAATCTTTTATTTCTGATTCTTGTTTTTCAGCATAAGATTTTAAAATACCATAAAGGTTAGGCCATGAATCTGTAAATGAATTATAAAAACCGCGATGAATTCTTCCACCTTCAGGTAAAAGCTCCGAGGTAGTAAACAATGCATTCACATCAGTGATTGCATCATTTAAGCCACGAGTACCATGGTAAGCTATTGTTATTTCTTTATCTTTTATGAAAACATGACCAGCATCTTCTTCAAAGCTATTACCAAATGGAATAGTTTCATAACCTTCGCTAATAAGTTCAGCTCTAGTTTTATACATTTTTTCATTTTCAAGGATTACGAAATCTTCCTCATCCTCAATAAGTTCATCAGTTTTGTAAACTAAGGCTTTATAACTTTTTTCACCTAGCTTATCGTCTTTATCACCATAGCTTATTTTACAAAAATTACTCATTTCTAATAATTTCTCTTTATTGAACCCTGCAATTTCTACAACACTTTTACCTGTTTGATCAGGTAAAGAATGTATTTCATTTGGATCACGAGGATTTATAAATTCACAATCTTTAATGATCTCAGATTTATCTTCTTTCATCTTATTATTGCCATCTACTAAGGTAGAGCTTGATGGTTCAACTCTGGTAGCATCTGCGATGCCAAGCAAATTACGTAAAATCCATGAATACCTCGATCTATTGTAAGCTAAACAACGTTAATTAACTATAACATTGATTAATATTATTGTCAATAATATTTGATAAGAGTTCTTTAATTTCTGCTATTTTATTACTTGACCATAGAAAAATTTTACTTCCGCAGAGTGAATAGTAGAGTTACAATGTGGATAACAAGTAAAAAACATCATTCTGTGCTAAGTTTTAGTTAACATGCATGTTGGGCATATTAAAAAAGTTGCTTTTAAGGTGTTGCATTTTACTTTTGTTTCAGCTATAAGGTTGCTTTAAGTTGAATTTTCAACACTTTTATATTATTTACGTTTAAGATAATGATTTTGAAATTTTTTGGGGGCACTTCATGAAAAAATCTACCTACACTAGAACTGCTCTAGCTTCTTTATTAACTTTATGTTCTTTCGGCGGTTTTGCTGCTGGCTTTTCTGATGAAAATATAAAGGAAGTAAAAAAGCAAGAGAGCACAATAACTTCTGGAAAAATGGAAGTTATGAAAACATCAAATAAAAAACTGAAAGAAAAGATGGACAGGATATGTAATGATTATCCAAGGAAGAAAGCTGCAGAGCTTAAGAAAAAGGAAGAGCTGGCTGAGAAAAAGAAAAAAGAGGAGATAAGACTAGCGAATGAGAAGAAAGCAAAGCTTGTAAAAGATTCAAAAGCAAAAGTAAAAACTATAAACGTTAAGGATTCTAATGTAGAAAATTCAAAAGCTAAGAATGCTAAAGTTGAAGCTAAAGATGTAAAGAAAAACATAAAAGTTGTTAATCAAAATATAGAGAAAAAAGGTAAGGCAAGTCCTGTTGTTTCAGTTGGCGGCGTTGATATTATCAACACCAACAAAGGAGAAAGTGGTTTAAGAATAACTTTTGGTGGTGTTGTTGATGCTCAAGGTTATGGCAAAGCTGGGCCAAGTGGCGAAGAGTATGAACGTTATAACGTTATGGCAGGCAAATCTGAAAATTATTATAAAATTGAGCCTGATAAAATAAAAGGAGCAAATCCAATATTCCCTGAGGGAATAAAAAACATCGGTGATTATAGCAATAATATGGGTATGGGTACGGATGCGATATTGCACTTAAGAGCAGAGAATAAAAATGAAGATTTGGGTCTTCTTTTTGGTGCTAACGTGCAATTTCACGTTCCAGTTACAGAAGGCAAAGGAGCTTCACAAGGTGTTTATGCTGCAAGAGGCAGAAGTGCACACATATTTTTCAGTTCAAGATATGGTGACTTGAAACTTGGTTATCAGTTTGGTCCTGAGGCTCTGATGAGGCTTGATGCAACAAGGATTGCAACTGTTGATGGTGCTGCAGATAGCGATTGGTTCAGAAAAGTGAACTTAGAAGGAAGCGCTGCAAGCTTTCCATTTTATGTAACGCCACGTCTTTACACTGAAAGTTTCTCGAGTGAAAGTGAAAAACTCTCTTTCCGCATGGCAGGGAAATACCATAAAGACGTTATGACCACATTACCATTTAGAGCTGCTTTCTACTCAGCAAATTATATGGGTGCAAGATTTGGTATTAGCTATTCACCTCGCTATGATAGTAGTTTGTTTATTGTAAAAGATAATAATGACATAAGACATATTGGTCCAAATTATGAGCACATAATAAGTGCTGGTGCATCATGCGAATATGACTTGAGTAAATATAATGTAAAAGTTAAAGCTTCTGCAGTTGGTGAATATGGTCAGGCGAAAGAACCAGATGGTACTAAGTATATTTATAACGAATTTGTGGAATACAATAACCTAATGGGCGTTAATTTGGGTGTAAGCGCTGACTATAAGATTAATGAAGACCAAAGCGCAAAGTTTGCTGCATCCTTTGCATATTTGGGCAAATCTGGTCAACCAAAAAATATTCAAGAATTAAGTAAAGTCCCTGCTTTAAAATATAAAGATATTACTGATGACAAAAGAGTGGAAGGGCTGAAAGCTCAGTTTGAAGGAGATGGTAAAGACACCATGTATTGGACTGCAGGGGCTGGTTATCAATATGAAAATGTCTACACGAGTTTGACATATTTTGGAAGTAGAATGAATGATGAAGATATGCTTCATGATGTTGCGCTTGGCGTTCAATATGATCTATCTCCTGCTTGTAGTAAGAGCAAATTTGTTCCTTACGCAGCTCTTCATTACTTTATGACTGACGAGAAACAAGCTGACAGTTATAAGATTACAAAAGTAGACAGTACAGATGCAGCACCTTCTAACCAAGGAGTTCTCTTCCTTACTGGTGTGAAGTTTTCTTTCTAACCAGCTAATGCACACCACAGCTTAAATGTGGTGTGTATCTTGCTCATTCATGTAGTCCCCAGTACAAGTTTTTGTTATCCCAGTAACCATATCCCAGTGTCACGCACTGGGATATAGCTACTCAGATGACGGAAAAAGAACACACTGGCTTATCTACTAGCCGTATAGCTACTTTTAAATTCAATCAATTAAATAGGAGGCCCCTATGAAAACCACATTAAAAAATCATTTAGCTGGAGAGTTACTTACCATCGCTACGTGCTGGAAATTAACACTTATTGATGGAAAGGTAATGGGATTCACTGATTATGACGAGAATTTAAATATTGATAATATACTCTATAGATCTTCAAGTGGATTTACGACCAGTAGTATAATATTAAACAGCGATTTAAAAACTGATAATCTGGAGATTGAAGGGATATTGAACAGCGATAATATTAAAGAAGAAGATGTTTTATCAGGAAAATATGACTTTGCAAATATTGAGATATTTCTTGTAAATTACAAGGATTTGAACCAGGGAACTATGAACCTACATTCAGGAATTTTTGGTAAAGTAACATTAAATAGTGGAAGGTTTATCGTTGAAATCAGAGGACCCTCAGCAAAGCTTAAGAGAAGCATAGCAGAATTATGTTCTCCTACATGCAGAGCACAATTTTGTGATGGTAGATGTAAAGCCGATGCTAGAAAGTTTAGTAAAATAAGTACAATCGCTAAAGTGATAGATGAAAGAAGATTTGAAGACACTAATTTAACTGAGAGCGATGAATATTATAAGCACGGAGTAGTGAAATTTTTTGGCTCAGCAGCACACACAGCATTTGAAGGTGTAGTGAAAGAATATAAAAATAAAGTAATCACGTTATTTACTTCGCCTCCATATCAAATTTTTGCTGGAGATAAATATTCGATACTCGCAGGTTGCGATAAAACATTTTCAACGTGCAAAAATAAGTTTAACAATACTGTAAATTTTCGCGGTGAACCTTATATACCTAGTTTTTATAACTGAACTTGTTTAGCAGCACAATTTTCAATATTATAAGTAGTGTGGAAAGGTGGCTGAGCGGTCTAAAGCACACGCTTGGAAAGCGTGCACATATGAAAATATGTCGGGGGTTCGAATCCCCCCTTTTCCGTGTCCTATTGACTTTTATCACATTATCTCACATAATATCACATAGCATGCATGTGAGAAAATATGGATTGGAAGAATTTTCGTCTTAGTACACGTCTCAACCTAGAAGCACCTGTAGTTGAGCAAGCATATGAGTTAATTACTGCAATTGATAGTGTTAAGAATAGCTGGCAGATAACAAAAAGACTACTGCCACAAACTATTGAAAGATTAACCCACTCAGTTATTGTTACATCCTCTGGTGCTTCTAATCGTATTGAAGGGAATCGCCTAACAGATAAAGAAGTTGAAACTTTATATAGAAACCTGCGTATCAAAAAATTTAAAAACAGAGATGAGCAAGAAATTGCTGGTTACCTAGAAATGATTAAATGGATATTTGATGATTATACAGATATTCCAATTAGTGAGTCATCAATATTGCACATTAATAACCAGATGTTGCTCTATAGTGATAAAGATTTATATCATAGGGGCAAATATAAAACAAGTCCGAATAGAGTTGAGGCAAAAGATCAGAATGGAGATGTGTTTGGTATAATTTTTGACCCCACGCCACCTTATCTTGTTAAAAAGGAAGTACAAGAGCTTGTTGATTGGTATCACTGGTGCTTAAATAATAAATTTAAGCATCCTCTTATTATTGTTGCTAACTTTGTTTTTGAGTATTTGGCGATACATCCTTTTCAAGATGGAAATGGCAGAACCAGTAGATTGATAACTAATTTAATGCTACTACAGCAGGGTTATGATTTTGTATCTATTGTATCACATGAAAAGATAATTGAGACGAACAAACTTGATTATTACTTAGCGCTTAATAAAACACAAAGCAGTTGGAAAAGTAGTAAAGAAGATATTTCCCCATGGTTAATATTTTTTCTTAATATGCTTAAAACACAAGCAAATGAGGCGCATTATATTCTTGAGAGAGATAATACTGAATATTTATTATCAAGAAAACAATTGCTCTTCTGGGAATGGGCACTTGGTCTTGCAGATAAAGAATTTAGCAGAAAAGATGCTATAGAAGCCCTAGGATTTCCTCCAAGAACAGTAGAAGCAATTACAAAAAAACTACTGGATATGAAATACTTACAGCGTCTTGGAGAAGGCAAAGCTACTAGATATAAAGTTATTGTTTAAAATTTTGACTATTCAAAGTTTCTAATCTCTTTGTATTACCATCAGAAAAGTCCATATGTAAAAAACCCTGGGCTATATTAGAGCACCTTTATAACTTTGTTATGGCTTACAATTATGCAAAAGACTGAAAGCTCTTGTGAATTTATATGTTCTTAGTGGATAAAATTTCCTAATTTATTTATACTAAACCCACATCACCACATTCTGGGACCGTGCATCCTAAAACACAATTGTGTTTATTGAAACCCTCAATTCGCACCTTTTAGGTGTGAACTTAGGAGGCTATTATGTCTAACTAACCACATATTATTCAATTATAAAAGATTTGCAAATATTTTTTTCAATTAGCTATGGAAGAAAATTCGTCTGCATAAGAATTTTTCATAGCATTCAATGTATCATAATCTGTAAAATCTAATTTTACTGGTGTGATAGTAATAAATCCCTCTTTGATTTTACCTACACTACCACTGCCTGAGTGTTCTCGAGACCAATTTAAACTTAAAGAGCCATCCGAATTTTCAGTAAAGGTTAAATCCCCATCAATGTTATATTCGCCTTGCTCAGCAAATTCTATTCCTTTTACTTTTCCTGTAGCAGGAAAATTTATACTCATCGCTATATTTTTAGGCCAGCCAACCTCAACTAGTTTAGCAATAACCTTTGGTGCAAAAACTTCTGTATTGTACCAGTTTATTCCATTATGATATACTTGGCTCAGCGCAATAGAAGGTATAGATCTTGCAGCGCCTTCCATTACAGCACCAATTGTTCCTGAATAACAAATATCGTCCCCAACATTTGATCCAATGTTTACTCCAGATAATATTAAGTCTGGCTTTTTATCCATAATCTTATTTAACGCGATAATGACGCAGTCTGCAGGGGTACCAGACACACTAAACTCCTTTTCGCCATATTGGTTTATTCTAATAGATTGCTTCACTGGATAATCAAGAGATCTTGCAGCTCCACTTCTATCAATATCTGGTGCCACTATCCATATTTCTGATGCAAAATTTCGTGCAACCTCTTTGAGTAATTTTATTCCTTCACTTTCAAAACCGTCATCATTTGTTATTAATATTATCATATGAAATTTTGTATAGCTTCAAAGTTTAATAGTATAATAAGTGATTCTGGTCACTAGTTGCAAATAAATATATAGAAGTTAGGTCTTTAGAAGTTTTAGGACTTTTTGCATAATTATAAACTATAACAAAGAGCTTGTTGTGGATCAATAAGAAAAAATTGTGAGTTAAGTCAGGTTAAAAAGTATAGCATTTTCTAGAATTAATGATGCATTAGACCTCTTGCATAACCTAAAAAAAGGCAAAAGGAATCCCGGTCAACATCTATTTAAAAACATTGGCGTTTTTTTATGTTTTAAACGTTTAATAACCGCGACTTAGCTGCTTTTTAACGCAACTAATCTTGAGCTATAAATGTCTAAAAAATTTTCTAAGCAGAAAAAAAGGCAAAAAAGTTCCGTGTTAGATAGTGCTTACTCTCTAATCCTGCAAATCGGCGTTCTCTACTGTCTTAAACGCTTTATAAGCCCGTTTCAGCTTTTATAGGTAAAAACCTAAAAATGTTGTGAAGACATAGGGTGCACATAGTGCAAAAAATCGAATATAAGACGCCAATTATAATACTTTTTTGTCGTTTTAATCTGCACAGATTGAAGCTAAATGAATAACTCCACTAGCATGATAAGAGGATTGGCGGAGTTTGTCAAGTCGTTTTTCCAACGCGCTGCCAAAAGTTTGTTATGCAAGAAGTCTAATGCAATTATCCAACAAGAATTTTCTTGCTGCAGTCAGCTCTTGCCAACAATGCTCAATAGAACTAGCTTCTGCTCTTAAGTTGTCACCTATTTCAACTATCTGCATACTTCTTTTGCTGTTTTCTAACACTTTACCTCTACCATACCAACCAGCTTGACGAGAAAGCTAATGAGGCATTATATTGATATCATGACTGACTTAGAAAGGATAATGGAAGAACTGACTAAACTGCGGGATCAAATCAGTTATCATGATATCTTATATCACAAAAAAAATAAGCCAGAAATCACTGATGCTGAATATGATGAACTGAAGCAAAAGTTAGCTGAAATAGAAGCACAACTTCCAGAAATTTATACAACACAAGATAGTGTTGGTGCTGAACCTGATGAGAGATTTTCTAAAGTAAAACATCAAGAACCTATGCTTTCTCTTGAGAATGCTTATGATGAACAAGGTGTAGAGAGATTTTTATCTAAAATAAAAAGGTTTTTAATTGAGGATGAAATAGAGATATTCTGTGAGCCAAAAATTGATGGAGTGTCGTTTTCTGCAATTTATGAAGATGGAAGATTCGTTAAAGCTGCAACTCGAGGCGATGGTTTTGTAGGAGAAGATGTCACTAACAATGTTGGGACAATAAAAGGTTTTCCTAAATTTTTGCAAGGTGTGCAAGATAGGTTAGAAGTAAGAGGTGAAATATATATCAGTAACAGTGACTTTTTAAAGTTAAATGAAAACAATGAATTTGCCAATCCTCGAAATGCAGCCGCTGGTTCTCTGAAGCAGTTGGATACGAACGTTACAGCAAGTAGACCATTGAAATATTTTGCTTATTCTTTGATTGGTGGAGCAGAGAAAAGTCAAAGTGAAGTACTAAATAAGCTTGAGTTACTTGGTTTTTACGTAAATAAGCACCAGTCCTTAACGAGCAGTTTGGATGGAATGCTGGAGTTCTATAACGAGATCTATAATTATCGCTATAACTTAGATTATGATATTGATGGAATAGTCTATAAAGTAAATGATTTGGTACTACAAGATCGTCTAGGAAATACTCACAAAGCACCACGCTCAGCACTTGCATACAAGTTTTCTGCAGTTTATGCAAAGACAAAGTTAAATAAGATATTTATACAGGTGGGTAGAACGGGAGTTTTAACTCCAGTTGCAGATTTAGTGCCGGTCAATATTGGCGGGGTGCTAGTTAGTAGAGCAAGTCTGCATAACCAAGATGAGATAAAACGTAAAGATATAAGAGAAGGAGATATTGTAACAATCAAAAGGGCCGGGGACGTGATTCCTCAAATTGTTAGAGTAGATAAGGGTTCTCGTCATGCAAATACACCTGAATTTGTGTTTCCTGAGGTATGTCCTGAATGTGGTAGTGAAGTAAAGATTGAGGGAGCAGCAACAAGGTGCTCTAAGGAATTTACCTGTAAAGCTCAAATAATAGGAAAACTAAAGCATTTTGTATCGAAAGATGCATTTGACATTGTTGGCCTTGGTGAAAAGCAGATAAAGTTTTTTTATGACCTTGGTCTGATAAAGCAAATCCCTGATATTTTTACCTTAGAAGAAAGGTTGAATGAATTTAATCTGGAAGAACAGCCTGATTGGGGCGAGAAGTCAATAGCTAATTTATTGAATGCTATACAAAGCAGAAGGGCAATAACTCTAGATAGGTTTATATTTTCTTTAGGTATTAGATTTGTTGGCCAAGTTGCAGCAGAATTGCTTGCAGATTATTATGTCTCTTATGATAAATGGTATAATTCGATGATTAAATTATCATCAGATGATACCGAACTAGTGGGTACAGATGGCGCAAGAGAAAAAGTGGCTAAATCTTTTGGTGATGAGCTATTAGGTATAGATGGCATAGGAAAAGAAGTGGCTAGATCTTTGAAATCGTTTTTTTCTCAGGAACATAACATCAGAATATTGAATGATCTCACTGCCTGTCTCCAAATTCTTCCTGTTAGTGCCAACTCTAGCGATTCTGTTTTAAACAATAAAATTATAGTGTTTACTGGTAAGCTACTTACTATGAGTAGGGGAGAGGCAAAAGTAAGAGCAAAAACTCTAGGAGCAAAAATCAGCTCAAATCTTTCTGCTAAAACTAACTACCTAATTGCAGGGGAAGATCCAGGATCCAAATATAAAAAAGCAGTGGAATTAGGTGTAGAAATCTTAGATGAGGATCAATGGTACAGAATGGTAAATTCGGAAATGTCCAAATGACCATACTATCTATACCTTTTAAGTAGCACGTAGGTTCTAATATCTCTTGACATCTGGTGAGTCTGCGAATAGCCTAGAATGGTTTCATGTCAACTAGGGAGGGAATTATAGCATTCGTTCAATTACTTAATAGAGAATTAGATGACTTGCACTTATTGAAACATCAGTTTTACCAATCATGGAATGAAGGAAATTTGAGCCTTGAAGCTCTGCAAGTCTATGCTAAGGAATATTATCATCATGTTGCTGCATTTCCTCGTTATATCAGTGGTATACATTCTTTGTGCCCAGATCTGAAAATGCGACAAGTTTTGCTTGGTAATTTAATGGAAGAAGAGCAAGGTGATGAAAATCATCCAGAGTTGTGGCAACGTTTTGCTGAAGGGCTTGGCGTCACACGATCTGATCTTCGTAAAGATGCACAGATTAAAGAGACACAAGAGTTGGTTGATAGTTACTTTGATATTGTACGATCAGGCTTTGCAATGGGTCTTGGAGCTCTTTATGCTTATGAACGCCAAACTCCAGAGGTTTCTAAGTCTAAAATTGATGGCTTGAAAAGACACTATTCAATAAATGATGAACGTTCTCTCCAATTTTTCACTGTTCATATGGATGCTGATGAATGGCATTCTCAGGAGTGTGCAGATCTAATTGCCGGCTTAGAAGAGGTAGAGCAAAGTAAAGTTATGCAAGGTGCTAAAAAAGGAGCAAAACTCTTATGGGGTTTTCTTGATGGAATGATGAACGCTCATGCATATTGAGAGATTTCATATTAATAAAAAAATAAAAACTTTTCTTAAATAACTTGATAAATTTCATGAGCATGTAGGTTTTGCAAGCTAGAAAATAGGAAAGTATGAAGTGATTATTATGAAGTTAGATACAAAACCATTATGCAACCTCCTTATCCAGGATTTAAGGCTTTGGGTTCACTTAGGGTGTAGTTCAGAAGAAAAGTTTCATCCTCAATTAGTTAGTATTAATGTTGATTTTACTTTTAAGTCTCCTCCTTTAGGGCTTATGACTGACCGGATTGAAGATACTGTCTGCTATCTGGAGGTAGTGCAAAATATTCAATCTCTTGTTCAGAGCAAGCAGTTCAATTTAATCGAGTATTTAACTCATGATATATACATAACCATTAATAACCTTTTGATGCAAAAGAAGCATATTATCTCTTCTATAAGAGTGACTACTCACAAAGTTGCACCACCCATTCCCGGTGTGCATGGAGGTGTTTTCTTTACTTACTGTAATGGATCGCAAGAACGGAAAGACAACTGATGATTTACATTTCTATTGGCTCAAATTTGGGAAATCGTTTTTCTCATTTACAAAGGGCTGTTGAATTATTAAAGGAGCGCTATTTTAAAGACTTAAAATCTTCGATTATTCTAGAAACTAAGGCTATTTTACCAAGTGGTGCTCCAACTGAGTGGGACAAGCCATTTCTAAACATGGTAGTGTATGGAAGCTGTCTTGCTCTTCCTGAAGAGCTATTAAAAGGCCTCAAACAAATTGAATGTGATATGGGCCGTCCACAGGTCCATAAAAAATGGGCACCTCGTATTATTGATTTGGATATTTTGTCATGGGATGATCTGACACTCGATACACCCTGCCTTAAGATTCCTCATCCAGAATTGATAAACAGACCATTTTTGCTTCACTTGATGGCGATGCTTAACCCTATGGCAGCACTTAACAAAACATTCGGTACTATTGCTCCTAACATTCAGGATTGCTTCTTAAGGAGTTTTACGCTTTCACCAAAGTTTGCAGGTATTGTCAATATTACTCCTGATTCATTTTCAGATGGTGGTCTTTATTATGATGCAGATCAAGCCACTACACAGGCACTGCAACTGGTATCAGATGGTGCAAGCATAGTTGAATTCGGCGCTCAATCAACAAGACCTGGATCTTCGATACAAACTCCAAAAGTAGAGTATGCACGCTTAAAACCAGTGCTTGATAATCTTAATCAATACATGAAAGTTGGTGATATTAGAGTCAGCATTGATAGTTTCTGGCCAGATGTTATTTTGAATGTTTTGGAACACTATAACATTGCTTGGATAAACGACGTTAAAGGAGATCTAGATGATAATACCTTAAAAGCAATTGCTAACAGTGGGTGTAGTATCGTTATTATGCATTCGCTTTCCATACCACCACACAAGGACAACATTATTCCAGGTGACACTGACCCGGTTAGTACCATAAACCATTGGGCAGAGAGGAGCATTAATAGATTACTAGCTCTAGGTTTTGATAAAAGCTCAATAATTATTGATCCTGGTATTGGTTTTGGAAAATCCCTATACCAGAATATCTGGATTTTACGCAGTATAGAAGCATTACAAAGTTTTGGCTGCAAAGTTTTAGTGGGTCATTCCAGAAAGTCATTTATTTCTT
The DNA here is from genome assembly GCF_964277405.1 of Wolbachia endosymbiont of Cantharis cryptica. Classification (GTDB taxonomy): domain Bacteria; phylum Pseudomonadota; class Alphaproteobacteria; order Rickettsiales; family Anaplasmataceae; genus Wolbachia. Next base: position 1,332,791 of record NZ_OZ195521.1, read on the forward strand.
CTTTTTCCACAGAACTTGTACTTAACCGAGATTTAGAAACAATTGCTACATCATCTGTATTACACAACAAGGTTGATTTCCTTCGAGTGCATAATGTGCGTGATCACATGCGATTTTTTGTAGCCCAAGCTGCCTTACAGGGATGATGATTATTGGAATTATGGCTGTTGACCCCAAGGGGGTGATTGGAATAAATAATGGATTGCCCTGGCATTATCCAAGTGAGTTAGAGCATTTTCGTCAGGTGATTGATAAACAAGTCATTGTTATGGGAAGGAAGACATTTGAAACTATGCCTCAAAACATACTAAAGGATCGTATCCCTGTTGTTTTTTCTCGTGACAAATTAAATTCTTGTTTTAGCAGAGGAGTAAAATGCACTATTGTTTCTTCTATGCGAGAGTTTCTTTCAATCAAAAGTAGTTCTAAAATCTTCATGATTGGTGGAGCACAAATAGCACACCTTTTTTTAGAGTACGATCTAATTTCAGAATTCATCGTAACAAAAATTCACAGACCTTATAAAGGTGATGTATATTTCAACTTCACACTTCTTGATGGGTGGCATCAAACTATTCTTACTCAAACGAAAGATTATACTGTATGCAGGCTAACACGTTAATATAATGATATGCATATTGAAGCAATTTACACCCACCGTATTGAATGCGGTGAAACATTAGAGAAGGTTCTTGATCGCTATGTTTCGGAGTTGCTGAAAGAGGAGGTTGTTCTTGCTATCACATCAAAAATTATTTCCGTTTGTCAAAAACAAGTGGTTTACAAAGCTGCCTGTTCTAAAGAAGAGCTAATTAAAAGAGAAGCTGATGCAATTGTTAATGTAGACCATAATCCTTACGATATCTATTTAACAATAAAAGATGATATCTTAATTCCATCTGCCGGTATTGACGAATCAAATGGTGATGAAATGTATATTCTGTATCCAAAAGATGTTCAGAAAACAGCTATATCAGTATGGAACTACCTCAAGACAAAACACTGCATAAAACATCTTGGTATTTTGATCACAGATAGTAATATAGTACCGATGCGTCGTGGGGTTACAGGTATTGCTCTTGGTTGGTGTGGGTTTGAGCCGCTTTATTCTTATATAGGTAAGTCAGATCTTTATAGCGAGCCGCTTCAGGTAACACAAGTCAATCTTCTTGATGCGCTGGCAACATCTGCTGTTTTAGTCATGGGAGAAGGAGCAGAACAAACGCCAATGGCAGTCATTAGAGATGCACCAAAGGTCCGCTTTCTTACCCATCCACCAACTATAGAAGAAGAAAAAAGTGTTAAGATATCTATGGAAGAAGACCTTTACTCTCCTCTCCTCATGGGAGTTCGTTGGTTAAAGAACGAGTAGTGAGTTTAAGAAGTTTACTAAGCAGAAAAGAGGCAAAAAAAACCATAAAACATAGCTACTTTATCGTCTAAACCAGAGGCGCCATCTGGTCTTTTTAAATATGTATGAATACGTAAGTTAATGATAAGCGTAATTCAGAACTTTAGACATAATAAACCTCTTAAAAATGTAAAGAGTTCACTACTCTATAACACACACAACTGGCGTATGATCAGATGGATTTTCCAGTTTGCGCAACCTATCATCTATGTAGCACATTTCTAATCTATCGACAGCCTGTGGTGATAATAGCATATAATCTATTCGCATTCCTTGGTTATTTCTTAGTGAATTACCTTGGTAATGCCACCAAGAAAATTGTTGTAAATTCGGATGGGATATTCTAAATGCGTCTTTGAACCCAAGATTCAAGATTGCTTTTAACTTCTCACGCTCTTTTATATGAAAGCACACTTGGCCATTCAACAAAATTGAATCAAAGACGTCAATTTCATCCGATGCAACATTATAATCGCCAGCTATAACAATTAACTCCTCATTTTTTAGCAGGCTGCTCATTCTTTCATATAGGTTATCAAAAAACTTGAGTTTATATTCAAACGCGTGAGAGTCCGGGCTTTGACCATTTGGAACGTATACACTCCCTACCCTTATCTTCTGATTGTTGTGCTTTATCACGCACTCTATATAACGCGCTTCTTGATAACCCTCTACAATGTCAATTTTAAATTTCTCTAGTATCGGATATTTAGATAAAACACAAACACCATTTCTTGCAACTTGCCCATAGACAGCGTATTCGTATCCCAGTTTTTCCACCTCTGCATAAGGAAATTGCTCTTCCGTGCATTTTATCTCTTGCAATAAAATTACATCTATTTGACTATCAATTATGAAACTACAAAGCTGATCAACCCTTTTGCGTATAGAGTTTACATTCCAAGTTGCAATTTTTAACATCAACAATCCTTATTAATTATATCAATTAAACTCTCTTGAGTAGGTAACCTCGATGTTATAATTTTTTTCCATTTGATTGACTTCAAACTATCAGCAATATTTTTACTCATAGTATATGCAATTACATTGCCCATTGCATGAGATAAACCACTTTTGAGAACTAAAGAACAGAATATCCTTGCTGTCTGTGAGGAAAAAAAAGCAACACTATTGATTTTACCACCTGACAGCAAATTTTTGCACCTATTAGTTAGACTCCTTTTAATAATTGTCTTATAGAGTATAACTTCTCTTACGTTAAAACTATCTTCAGATAATCTCTTCTTTAAATCACATGATACTTCTTGCCCTCTTATATATAAGAACTTTACTGCCCTTGAATAGTGATTTTTTATAAACGATATCAGTCCATCAACATTACTGTCTGCTGATATGATATCAGAGAACCCTAAATCCTTTGCAGCTTGCATCGTTGAATTACCAACTGTAATGATTGGAAGGTCATCTACCCTACATACTTGACTAAATGCCTTCACACTGTTCTTACTTGTGGATATCACCACATCAAATTCATATACAGATATATCAGGCTGTAAATACTTTATTGTGAATATCGGTTCTATATATACTTTGTACCCACATTTTCTCAGCGCGCTTCTTGTATTTAATGAATCTAATAAAGGTCTTGTTAATAAAATAGACTTCATTCTGATTTGCTTTACTATCGGTAAAATAATACCTTTGATAAATAAATTACTGAATAAAAATTTTTAAGCAGATTACATTTTTTATTGCCAATGCTCAATTTCATTAAAGGAATTTTAAGTCTTACAGGAATGTTTACAAGAAAATAAATATATTTATAAAAATTTAAAATAGATTAGTCTCGTTCCATAAATTATTACACTATAGCTAACCCAAGGTCATACCGCCGCGGCGCTAATGAGTAGCGGAATGACGAATTTGTCGTTTTGGATCCGGTAGACCAAGATCACAATGTTCGTATAGCTGCAACTCTGGAGGTACTGTTTCTCATCCACTGCAAATATTGTACCATGCTGTCCACTTGATCGTCATGGCGAATTTCTGGGAACATTAAAATTTCATACTCAAAATCATTGAGCCATATTGCTTGATGCGGCAAAACAACCCTACCAGACTCTATAATTGGAACAATTTGATGAAATCGAGTGAGCTTACCATCATGTGGCATTATTTCAATAACGGGTAGATCACTGGCTGCCTTTAGCTCCTGCACCAACTGCTGACCACTTGTTTTTGCTTCGATCAAAATTGCGTGTGGTGACCATCTTGCAGCTAGTGATAAAACTTGCTCTTTAAGCTTTGGATACTCAAGTTTTGCACGATATACGTCGAGTAAATAGAATTTATTATCTATTTTTGCCCAGGTAGTGCAGACGCTAAAGTTACTAATGTCGCTTGTTGAAACCGCAGTGTCCCAACTTTGTGTTACACATGAGAGATTATCAGGAAAATTTCTATAGCGCTTCAGCCACTCTCGTTTAATTATACCATTTGAAAGCGGCAGAGGGTTTTGTTGATATTGCGCAGCAAAAGCATAACTCCCAAGTTCAACCCTCATCATTTCAACTTCTTCTTTCCCTCCATCTAGGGGATATAACAACTGACCTTCTTCTCTTGAGTATAATATCCTTGCAGGTGCAATGCGTGATGCTGGTTTATTATACAGCCACTCGATGCGCTCATTTATAGTTACTTGAATGACAGGAACGGGAAAAGGAGGCGCTGGTTTTTTGATTGAATAGATAATCTCCTTATTTTCAGATATCATCGGTAAACAAGTATGGTTCCATATGTTTTTTGGTTTGGAAAGAAGATGCCACGTTAGGTCTTCCTGGTGTAGCCTGTGCATCACAAGAATGATGACTCCTTTTTTTCTATTGTTGAGCCTGGTTACTAAAGTCTGATCGAACCAGTTTGTAGCACGCTTTCTAAACGTTTCGCTTAAAGCTTGAGCAGAACTGAGCGGATCATCCACGATGATAAAATCTCCGCCTTCACCAGTTAATGTCCCTCCAACTGATGTTGCAATTCTGTATCCTCTCTGCACTGTTTGAAATTTATATTTAGTGTTCTGGTCTTTGGATCTCTGGAAATAGCTCTCTATACCAACTAGACTGCATTATACACCTCGTATCGAGCGAGTGCTTTTCACTAAGCAACCGAGAGTAACTTACAACTATTATTCTTGCAGTTGGCTGATGTCCCAGTATCCACGCAGGCCATGCAACACTCACACATATGGATTTCATCGAACGCGGTGGCATATTGAATATTATTCGCCTCACTTCACCAGTACTCGCTGCTTCTAGCCTATCTGCTATGACTTTTATGTACCGATAATTATTATACTCACACCCCGGCACTACCGTTTGGAAGCATAGCTCGATGAATTTAAGAAAGTTTATATTGTCCATAATTTAAGTGAATGTGGTTGAAGCGTATATTTTTGAAGGTAATTTGCACAACAAATGGTGTCATCCAAGTACTGGTTCCTTTATGACGGCAGTGTCTGGGCAATGCCCTTCGTTGTCATTCCAGCGCGTGACGCTGGCGACCCCTACGTCATACCGCCGCGGTATCTCTAGATCCCGCTAACAAGCGGCGGTTGTCGTTTAGCTATAAATATTTAAGAAATTTACCAAACGAAAAAAAGGCAAAAGAAACCCTAGCCACTTTCTATTTCAGTATTGGCGTTTTTTAAGCCTTAAACGCTGCAATTTAGCTGCTTTTAAGTGCAACTAACCTTAGCTAAAATATTTAAGAAACTTACCAAGCAGAAAAAAAAGGCAAAGAAAACCCGTGGTAGCTAGTTATTACACTCTCTATTTTAAAATTTGACGTTGGGTGATGTCTTGAACGCTTTATAAGCGCGTTTCAGCTTATGTAGGTAAAAACCTAGAAATTTTATAAAGACATACGGTGCACATAGTGCGAAAAATTAAACAATAGTACGCCAAATACAAGTTTTCTTGTCATTTTAATCCACTGCAGAGATTGCGAAGATAAATAAAATAGCTTCACTACTATGATAAGAGCGCTGGCGGAGTTTGTCAAGTAAGTTTTTGCATTATCCGTTTTTATGGCTTGGATGCCATTTTGATGATATCGTTCTGATAGGCTCAAACCACAATGTTCGTACAGTTGTGAAAGTGGTTGCGGGGGTAGGATTTGAACCTACGACCTTCAGGTTATGAGCCTGACGAGCTACCGAGCTGCTCCACCCCGCGTCGTTGTTTATTTAGTTATTATATATACAATAATAGAAAATAAAAGAATAAAATTGCGTCACAGTCACATATCGGTATATTTGTTAACTTTCTTTGACATAATAGTTAGTTATATACGTACCAACCTGCACAAGGAAAAATATAACTTGATACTGTGGTTCCCCGTGTGCCAGTGTGTAGGAATTTTAACCTATTTCTCTTTCAGTTTCGAACCAAGCTATACTTTTACTATATCTATTTTCCTTTTACTTTCACCTATACTAATTCTGATTGCAATATTGTATAAAAGGTACGCGATGTTATGTATCGCTTTGATTGCAGTGCTCATAGGATTCACAGCCAGTAAGCTGAGAACAGCTTTAGTCGATACCCAAATTCTTGATAAAGAGAGATATGTAAAAGATATAATTGCCACAGTAAAGGACATTAATGACAGAGGCTCATATAAACAATTTCTGCTATATGAAATAAAAAACACGAAGTTTAAGCTAGATAGTATAAGAATATCAGTTAGAACTAAAGTGGAAGAAGGTATCAAAATAGGCGATCAAGTAAAATTATCAGCAAAGCTTTTTCCCCCAAAAATTGCACCTTCGGAGTATGCATATGACTTCGCAAGAATAGCATATTACCAAAAAATCAGTGCAACAGGTTTTGCAACAAGCAAAATAGCTTTGCACAAAAAGGCTGAAGCAAGGAAATTTCAAGAATATATAGAATCTTTTCGTCAATATATTTATGAAAATCTACAGCAAAATATCAAAAAACCACATGCGGATATAATCTCTGCATTACTAATTGGTAAAAAAGACGGAATAGACCAAAAAACTATGGATGCAATAAGAGACTCAGGTATAGCACATTTGTTCGCTATATCTGGTTTGCATTTATCATTCGTTGCTGGTCTATTTTTTATAGTATTTCGCAATTTATTTGCAATGTCTGAAACTTTGACGCTTAAGTATAATACCAAGAAAATATCTGCATTTCTTACCATTTTGCCAACCACATTTTATTTGCTGATTACCGGTATGCAAATTTCTGCTCAGCGCGCATACATTATGGTGATTTTGGTACTTGTTGCAATAATGATAGAGAGAAAATATCGAGGGTTAATAGCAATTGCGTTTGCCGCTTCAGTGATACTTATCATAGAACCTGAAGCAATTTTAAAGCCTGGCTTTCAGATGTCATTTTCTGCTGTCTTGGCACTGGTTGCCAGTTATCAGATTAATGCTAATAAATTGTTCAAAATAAAAGTAATAAAATATTTTGTATCGATAATGATCAGCTCAGTAATAGCAAGTTTAGCGACTGTTCCGTACACAATATACAACTTTAACTATTTTTCAATCAGTGGCATCATCACAAATTTAGTTGCCATACCGATTGTAACATTAATTATTATTCCACTTGGAATAATTTATATTTTATTGATTCCTTTAGGTATTGAATGGATTATAGCGTCACTTATAGAGCGCCCCATTGATAGCGTTTTGTATATAACAAACGCTATCGCTAGTCTTCAGTACTTGGTTATTCCCATTCGCACTTTTCCTACTTCATCAATTGTTATAATAACACTTGGGTTATTGTGGCTGTGCTTGTGGGAAAGAAATTGGCGTTTTTTTGGAATTTTCTTTATTGTGCTGGGTATTTGTTTTAGTGCTATACATAGAACTCCTGATATCTTAGTGAGTAGCGACAATATTGCTGTGAAAGAGAGTGATAACTTACTATATTCTCTCACCAAAAAAAGCAGAAATTTTGTTATAAAAACATGGGCAAAGCAAAACGGACAGAATCAAATTTTGAATCATAAAAAGTACAACAACTCAGGTAAAAAACTAAAGTATGGCTGCATATATAATAAAGAAAATAACAAATTAGTGCTGCTTGCTTATAAGAAGGAGGATATCTCAGAAAATTGTAATAATGTTGATTTGATAATTCAGTTAAGTAAATTTAATTATTCAGCTTGTAGCACTAAAACCATCGAGTACATTGATCTAGAAACATATGGCACACATTCAATTTGGTTAACAAACAGTAACATAAAGATTAATAAAGTGCGTTCTAACCGGCCTTGGCATAAGTAAAAAAACTTGGTTTTAAAGTGTTATTAATATATGATTAATTTAGTTAAGGTATAAAGAACATTTATGGACGAAAGTACTCGGAAAGATCCTAAGAGCGCTAGTATAAACTTATTGTTACATTAATAAGCAAGGCGATCTTCAAGTTCAACCTGGTACAAAAGTTGATTTTGTAGACCAAAATATTCATGCAGCATTTAAAGTAGCGTGTGTAGGATAGATATAACCTTAAGCGTTGACGATAGTGAAAAAAAATTGAGGCTAGATACCTATATAGCTGAAAAATGCAACATATCACGCAGCAAAGCTCAAAGATTGATACAAAATGAGCAGGTAAAATTACTTGGCGTGCCTATAATTAATAATGATCACATAGTAAAACCAGGTGAAGAGTACATAGTACACCTTGTTCAACATGACATATCTACCTCAATTGAGCCTAATTACGACATAAAACTTGATATCATCTATGAAGATGAGGATATTATAGTTCTCAATAAACAAAGTGGATTAACAGTGCACCCAGGTGCTGGTACAAACAATGATACACTTTTGAATGCAGTTATCGCGCATATTGGTAAAATCCCATATACCCATGTAAGACCAGGAATTGTTCATAGACTTGACAAAGATACTAGTGGGCTAATGGTAATCGCAAAAAATGAGGAGTCCCATAGTTTTTTGTCTGAATTACTATCAAATCGTGAAATAAAGCGAGAATATTTAGCAGTAGTTTGGGGAATATTATCTTCCCACCAGGGAACGATAAAAACTAATATTGCTCCAAAACGTGGTAATAAAGAAATGATGTGCGTGACGAAAACAACGGGTAAATTAGCAATCACTCATTATTCAGTGCAAAAAGTTATAGGACAAGCAAGTCTAGTTAAATGCGTTTTAGAAACAGGTAGAACACACCAAATTCGGGTACACATGAGCCACATAGGACACTCCATAGTTGGTGACCAAGTTTACGGAAAAAATAGTAGCAAAAGTTCAAAACATGTTAAAAATTCCGATTTTATTCGTACCTTCAACAAACAAGCACTACATGCCTATAAACTAGGATTATATCATCCAAAAAGTAAAAAATATGTAGAATTTAAATCTGATTTACCGAAAGACATGAGAACTTTAATCGGCGAATTTGAAGATACAACGAATTGTAGAACTTTTAAGGGCAAGAGCAGACCTCTTGCATAACAAACTTTTGGCAGCACGTTGGAAAAACTCCTTGACAAACTCCGCCAATCCTCTTATCATGGTACTGAAGCTATTTATTTATCTTCGCAATCTGTGCAGGTTAATGACAAAAAACTTAGGGTATTTGGCGTCTCATGTTTAATTTTTCGCACTACGTGCACCGCATGTCTTTATAAAACTTCTGGGTTTTTACTCATACAGGCTGAAACGGGCTTATAAAACGTTTAAGACATCAAAAAACGTCAAATTGACAAGGGAGAATTTGAATACTAGCTACCCTGGGTATCTTTTGCCTTTTTTCCTGTATAGTAAATTTTTTAAAACACTTGCGGTGTAGGTTAGCTGCAAATTAAAAGTGGCTAAATCGCTCTTAATCAAGCGTTTTAGAATAAAAAGAACGCCGATATTTTAGTACATGGTAAATAGCCAACCACCACGGGGCTTCTTTTGCCTTTTTTTAGGTTATGCAAGAGGTCTACTTTCCATTAATTTCAAGAGAAGCTTAGTCTAATCCAGATTCGGTATTTTAAACTGAACATTTTCAGTAACGCCACCTGGCATAACTGAAACTTTTGTATTCGCATTTGCTTTCAGGTAGTCTATTAATTCATCAACTAATATATCAGGAGCAGAGGCACCTGCAGTGATTCCTATCTTTTCTACGCCCTGCAGCCAGCTTTTATCCACACATCTGTAATTATCAATCAAGTAGGCTCTTTTTTCTCTGGTAGTGCACAGGTCTAATAAGCGGTTTGAATTCGAACTATTTTTACTTCCTACAATTAACACTATGTCTACAATTTCAGCTAATTTCTTGACAGCATTCTGCCTGTTTTGTGTTGCATAGCATATATCTTTTAAGTTAGGACCTGTAATGCTTGGAAATCTGAGCTTCAGAGCAGCAATAATTTCGCGGGTGTCGTCGATGCTTAATGTGGTTTGTGTAACATAAGATAAATTGTCTGGATCTTTGACTTTTAAATTGCGTACATCCTGCAGGGTTTGCACTAAAGCTATAGGATTGTTTACTCTTCCTCTAATTCCCTTAACTTCTGGATGGTTTTCATGGCCAATGAGAATTAATTCTTTACCACTATCCTCATACCTTTTTGCTTCTTTATGCACTTTACTGACTAGAGGACATGTTGCATCAATCACTTGAATACCCTTTCTTTTTGCTTCATCTTCTATATTTTTTGACACTCCGTGCGCGCTGAAGATCAGTATTCCTCCATTATCTTCAATTTCTTTGATACTACTTACAAAAATCACACCTTGTCTCTTAAAATCTTCCACTATATACTTATTGTGAACAATTTCATGCAGTACGTATACTGGGCACTTGTCCCGGTATTTTTCTAAAGTGATAGCTAATATGTCTACAGCTCTTTTGACCCCCGCACAAAAACCGCGTGGTTCAGCTAAGATGATTTCCATTTTTTTCAAATCAAGTAAATATGCAAACATTGCTTAAAAATAAGCTTCGCTCACTGTGTTTTATAGTACCATTGTTTATATTTTATATAATAATTATTTTTCGTATATTCTCTTTAACATTTGATCAGCTTGCTACCTCAGAAAACCTTAACAAAAACAATATAGCACATAAACAACCTGATATTTTGGATAGGAATGGAGTGGTAATAGCAACAAATGTGCCCACAACATCACTATATATAGATTCAACCAGAATAAAGAATCCGGAGAGTATAGCAGCACAACTATGTTCTACTTTGAATGACCTTGAGTACGAAAATTTATATAAAATACTCACTTCGAAAAAGAAATTTGCTTGGATAAAACGGCATTTGACTCCAAAAGAATTGCTAGCGATAAAAAGCACTGGCGTGCCAGGGGTAAATTTTTATGATGACGTAAAGCGTATATATCCGCACAGTAATTTGTTTGCACATGTACTTGGTTACACTGACATAGATGGCAACGGTATTGCTGGAGTTGAGGCGTATATAAGTAAAAATAGACAACTTCCTGTTACTCAAGTAGCTGATACACAATTGTACAAACATTGCAACTTGAATGCAATTCCTGCGCAGCAATCCTCTGCACAGCAATCCCCTGCACAACAGATCCAGTGCGTAACACTGGATAAAAATACTGACAAATTATGTGATGAACAACGGATTTTAGAAACATATGTCCAAAACAACGTTCGTGATGAAATTGTGCATAAAACTGGATTCCAGTGTCACAGCACTGCTGGTGAACATGTTCAACTATCACTGGACCTACGAGTGCAAAGCGTAGTACATGAAGAACTAACTAAAGCTGTAAATAGATATCAGGCACTTGGTGGGGTGGGAATTGTTTTAAATGTGAAAAATAGTGAAATCATTTCGATGGTCAGCCTGCCTGATTTTAATCCCAATCTACAGAATAAAGCAAAAAATGTACAGAAGTTTAATCGCGTCAGTCTTGGAGTGTATGAGATGGGATCGGTGCTAAAATTTTTTACAATCGCTGCAGCGTTTGATGCAAACGTCGTAAAAGCTGGTGATTTATATGACGTATCAAAGCCAATCACTATTGGGAAATATAAAATTTATGATCTTCATAAATTCAAAATTCCAAAAATTACTGTGCGAGATATATTTGTGAAATCATCCAACATTGGTACAGCAAAAATTGCAGCCAAACTAGGTATCGAGAAACAGGTAGAATACTTTAAAACTATGAAGCTATTTTCTCCTTTGGAAATAGAAATACCAGAAAAATCTATACCGATAATCCCGGATAAATGGAGTGAAAGCACTTTAATAACGGCATCTTACGGGTATGGAATAGCTGTAACTCCTATACATCTTGCACAAACTGCAGCCGCATTAATCAACAATGGAATATTTTACAATGCAACTTTGATGTTGAACAAAGGAAGTATAGGAGAGCAGATTATTGCAAGAAGAACTTCCAGAGAAGTAAGAAAATTATTACGTGCAGCAGTAACAGATGGAACAGGTAGAAGAGCAAGCATAAAAGCATATTCGATAGGAGGTAAAACTGGATCGGCGGAAAAAGTTGTAAATGGTAAATATAGCAAAAATGCAAACATAGCATCGTTTATAGGAGTGCTAACCATGCTTGATCCAAGGTACATAGTGCTAGTTGTCATTGATGAACCTCAGGGCATGCAATTCTCTACCGGGGGAATAATTGCTGCACCTGTAGTCAAGAACATTATAAACAGAATAGCACCTATATTAAATGTTACACCCGAGATGTAAAGATTATGATTTCTTTATTATAATTTTAAACTCGTGGTCTTGATTCTTTTCATCAATACAAAGGAACCCATCTTTTGTTATTCTACAATTTTTAGGAGCGATATCTAAATCGATTTTCTCGCCACTGCTATCTATTCTCAAACGAATCCTTGGCTCGAGAAAATCGATTATACTAGTCTCAACTTTTCTTGTTACCTTTCCATCTAGAGAAACCAGATTGAATTCCCAGATATTGTTTGGGTCGATATTTCCTTTACAACTAATACACTCATCACCTTTGCAGTATGAACTTTCAACTGTATAACCTTCATTTGGAATTTCCGTAAAAAAATTCCACAGATCATCTAACATATAAAACACTCCTAATATTTATTATTTTAAGATTTATATATACTTTTTAAGTATATATAAATATAATATAGCTAGAAACACAAAATTCAACAGTTAATTATGTAAGAAGTCTAAATTACTACGCCTTATAGAAGATGGCTGTTTAGTTTTTTTTGTTAATCTTTTTCACCATGCTGTCAATCATATGTTTTATCCCCTGATATACAGAGTGCGTACTTTCGTCGCTACGCATATAAGCAGAACAGGAAAATACATTATGCTCTTCGTCTTCTATTGACAACCCCGTATCACACTTTATGTGCTCACCACCAAGCTTTTCTATCAACTTTTCTCTGTCATCTCCTATAGTTACCTTGATCTTACTTTCTTCTTTATCGATTTTACTATTTAAAATAAAAACAATTACTGCTGGAGATATACATATTGCTCCTATTAGCTTTTTTGTAACAAAAAATTCTGAAACTAATCTTTCAAATTCTGGTATTACTATTACCACGTCTTTGTTTTCAGCCAAGTTAGATAAATTTCTCGCAACTCCATACCCACCAGGTACAACTAGCATATCAAAATCTTCAGCTTTGGCTTCTTTTAAGTCATATATTTCACCTCTTGCAATTCTTGCAGCTTCTGCAAGTACATTCCTTTTTTCCTTTACTGCCTCTTTTGTTTTATGATTTATAACTTGTGTAATATTGATATCAGGTGCAAAACATTTGACCTCCACTTCCTGCTGATCAAGCACAAGCAGACTTAAAACTGCTTCTCTTACCTCTGCGCCGTCAAGGTGACCACATCCTGATAAAACCACAGCAGCTTTTAATTTTTTTTCACCCATAAAGTACCTTGATTTCATATAATCTAGGTATTGTAATACAAATTCTATGTTTGGAAAGGGGTATATTGTATTAATTGTTTCATATTAGTTATGATATAATTAATAATTAATATGTATAATTAGGCATATTTATAATTAATGGAATTGTATATGGTAGAAGGTGGTGCAACAAATGCAGTTGATTCGGACCAGTTGATTGAGGCTGTAGTAAAATATATTGGCGAAAGAAAAGATTTGGTAGACAAATTGGAGGGACTATTAGCAGGACACAATTTTAAAAAGGAAGGTGAAGTTTTTAATGAATCAGCTATCGAGCGTGTGTCTGAGTTGCTAAAGGGCAATAAGGACAATAAAGATCTTTTAAGCGGTGCAATAAATATTGCATTGGAACACTTAGAACAGGACAAAAATAACTTAAAAATGCTTCTTGAACAAGCAAACAAAGTAAAGGGTATGGAGGAAAAGCTTGAAGCTTTGGGTAGCCGGTTGTTAACTCAAGGAGTTATAGGTGGAGCAGCATTTACAACTCTCACAGGTGCACTAATAGGTTCATTAACAATAGGAGGAGTGGCTGGTGCATTAATAGTTGGTGGAGCAGCATTAGCAGGATTTGTAGCACTAGTGGCTGTAGCTGCTATTGCTTATGCTATATATGAACATAGAGGTGAAATAAAAGAGGGAGTGATTAAACTAGGACAAGCAATTAAAAGTATTTTAAAAGATTTAATAGATGGAATTCCTACGGTTCAAGAAAGAGAGAATAATTTTAAAAAATTGAAGAACAATTTGATGGAACAGCATTATAAAAATGCTAATGAAGAAGAAAAAACAACGCTTGGTAATAAAATAAAAATAGTGGAAATGCTCCAAGATAAAGATCAACGGTCAGCTATAGAGGAGTTAGTAAAGAATAAAGATATTAAAGATTTTTCAGAAAAGGATCTGGAAAGACTTGTAGGCAAAGGTAACAGTACTCATGAAGGAGACATGAAAGCACTTAAGGAGCTCATGGATGAATTGCTACCTAAAATTATGGCCATTGGTGAAAATGACATAAAAAAGGTAGAGCTAAAGATTGATGAGAAAGTTAAAGAAATGAAGCCAGATTCTAAAGTAGATGGTCCAAGTTCTGAACCAGCGAGTAAAGAAGAAGAAGTCAAAAGATAAAATGTGAAAGACAAGAACTAACCGACAGACACAGCCTACAAGGAACAAATTAATACGATTTCCTAGAAAAAGCTGCTTTACTTTTTACTCAACATATCCATCAAATCAGATTCTTTGAGTTTACTGTGGTCAACTTTACTGAACTTATTTACCATAGAGCTCATTTGATCATATTGCTTAATTAGAAGATTAATATCCTGCACACTCGTTCCAGAGCCTTTTGCAATTCTAAGCCTCCTTTTTCCATTTAAAATATCCGGATTTTGCCTTTCTTTTTCGGTCATCGAATTTATGATAGCTATATATTTTTTCACTTTGCTATCATCTGGTACTCCACTACTTAGTTTTTTTGTAAACGAACTTGGAATGAATTTCATTATATTGCTGATACCATCCATTTTATTAAGGGTTTTTAACATTCCCACCAAGTCGTTTAGGTCAAATTTACCTTTTTTTACTTTTTTTTGCAGTTTATCAATCTCTTCCTGACCAACAATTTCAGCAGCCCTTTCAACCAATGAGACAACATCACCCATGTCAAGTATCCTCTTTGCAATCCTATCAGGATAAAAGTCATCAAGGTCACTTAACTTTTCACCACAAGCAATAAATTTAATTGGGCAATTAGTTACCATTTTCATAGAGAGGGCAGCACCACCACGCGCATCACCATCAACACGAGTGAGAATAATACCAGTCACACCTATTGCCTCATTGAATGATTTGGCGATATTCACTGCATCTTGACCTATCATCGCATCGGCTACTAAAATAACTTCTGCAGGTGAAGCTATTTCCTTCACATCTTTCAGTTCATTCATCATATTATTGTCAATATGAAGCCTGCCTGCGGTGTCTAGTATCAATACATCATAATTATCGTTTTTTGCTGCCGCCAGTGCCCTTTTTGTAATTGCAATAGGTTTTTCATCTATTACTGTAGGTAAAGTTTGTACATCTATTTGTTTACCGAGCACCTCAAGCTGTTTCTGAGCAGCAGGCCTGTAAATGTCCAAAGAGGCAAGCATCGCTTTTTTCTTTTGTTTTTTTAGCTTTAAAGCAAGCTTTCCTGAAGTGGTTGTTTTACCTGCACCTTGTAAACCCACCATCATAATTACAGCAGGAGATTTAACTGCTAGATTCAGATCACTTTTCTCTGATCCAAGAATCGCAACTAAATTGTCCTGTACAATTTTGATTATCATTTGTGCTGGAGAAACATTTTTTATGACTTTTTCTCCTATTACTTTATCTTTAATGTCGTTGATAAATTTTTTTGCAACTTCAAGTGAAACGTCAGCTTCAATTAGGGCTATGCGTATCTCACGCATAGCAAGGTTAAAGTCATCTTCAGAAATAATTGACTTTCCTCTAAGTTTGCTAAATACAGAATTTAAACTTTCGGTTAATGATTTAAACATAACAGCACTAGTAGAATACTCATCAAAAAAAGAGAAGAAGCTGAAACAAAACTCACTGAGTTATAGTTGAGCACTTCTTTAAGTTTAGTAACGTTATTAAAGTATAAACTAGTAAGTAAATTAGTCAAGTTTTGCAGTATGCTGGCAGACATTTCCCTCATTTTGGAAATTAACTTATTGAACAATGAACCAATATGAGGTATGAAAGCTCTGAAAATCCAATCAACATCCATTTTAAAATTTATTCTTGGCAAAAACAACTTGCGTAAAGGAATAAACAATAAAGTGGTAAATAGTAATAAATTAAATTGCGACCAAATATTTTTTGTGTTGTACACAAGATTGAAAATCGAAGGTTCATTATAAATAGGTAAGTAAGGGTTGCCAGCAATCACACATATAAATGCCAAAATAACCATAATCACCCTGCCCCGTTTCTCTGCTAAAGGTTTTGACTTGCTTTTGGCAATAAATACGTAATAAAGAAACTTGAGCCCTACACTTAAATAGAGTAATAAATTCAGAATCTTGTACAAGTTTTTGTACACCTCTAAACTAGTACCATTCATTACAATTTCGGCTGCAATATATGATTTACTGATAAATCCAGCAGTTCCAGGAAATGCAGCCATTGTGAATATTGCGATTACAGCACACATACCTTCCACTGACATGAATTTACTCATCCCATTAAAACTAATCGTTTTTGCGCGTAAAATAACTGAATTAGCAACTACAAATAATAATGACTGATAAACAAGAGAGAAAATTATGTGTAGTATCAAAATCGGCATTGCCTTTTCTGAGGGACTAAGCAAACTTCCTGCAATAATAAGTAGGCCCATTTGTCCTACAATATTGTAACATAAAAATCTGCGGATGTTTTGTTCAAGAGAAGCAAATATAATACTGTAAATTGCAGTGATGGTACCTAAAAGTGCCAGTATTTCAGCACAATTTTGCCATAGGTTATAAGTATGTAAAAGCATCACTAGGAAAGAAACTTTAGTGGTGAATAGAGAAAGGTATGACGTACCATGTAGCGATGCAGCAGGATATGCATCAACAACCCAAAACGAAAAAGGGAAACAAGCACAATTTATCAATAAACCTATGATCATTAGAGTAGAGTTTTGAATCGCTGATCCTGCTGTTAATATCACCCCAACAAAAAAGTGTACACAAGCATACCTTACCGCAGGGCCGTTATCTTTGCAGCCAGATGCGATAATAAAAAATGCACTGATAGCCATTAATTCACAGAATATTATAACCAATATTATCTGTTCAGATAATATTGCACACAATGAACTGATAGTGTAAGCAGAAAAAGATAGCATCTCTGAAAAGCTCAAGTTTTTTGCTGGTAGAACAACCAAAAATGCAACCGATAAAAAAGTTATTAGTATAATGCGAAAGGACAGATCAAGGCTTAGAACTGGATTAGACCAGTTTACTGTGGTTTCAGGTGATTTTAGGACTATAACTATTAATATAGTCAACAGAAGTAACAGTGAGGATTTATAAAGTTGCACGATAATTTAAACCAATATGGTTTATGCTACCTCAACGAATAGGTAAAATCAATTTGCATGTAATTGATTTTAACCACTAATTAAACTAATTATCATATAATTATACAAGGTTAGAGGGTTATAGAGAAATCGGTCAGATTAGGTTTTTAACCTAATCTGACCGATAGCTTTAATAGTGAGGTAAGCTTCAATATAGCATCCTCAATTTATAGTACTACACTCGTGTATAATTTATTTTAAATTTGTGCACGAGTGTTAGTAAATTATTTACTTTTTGAAATAAAGTTCAGCATTACTTTATTTATGGCTAACGTAAAACTAACTATTTTCTTCTACTTTATGCTACCTATGTCAAAATAGTTATTGTAGCATAAAGTTATTAATAATATATATATTATAGCATAATCAGCTAAAACAGATCTAATAACACTCGACACGCATTTTTTTGGATCCCAGTGCTCCTTTTTGTCATCCGAACTGTATGAACATTGTCTATCAGGAGGATATCATCCAAGTGGCATCTAAGCCAAAACGGGGCTAAAAACTCCTTGACAAACTCCGCCAGTCCTTTTATCATGGAAGCGAAGCTATTGTATTTGCTTTCGCCAATCTGCAGATTAAAAGGTAAGGATTACTTAATGTATCGGCGTCTTATGTTTAATTTTTTGCAGTACATAGGTACTGTATGTCTTTACAAAACTTCATCTACATCTAGGTTTATACCTAAATAAGCTGAACGCGCTTACAAAGCGTTACAAGACATCAAAAAACGTCAATACTCAACAGAGATAGTAAAGGACTAGCTAACTCGGGTTTTCTTTGTCTTTTTTCTGCTTGGTAAACTTCTTAAACACTTGCAGCGTAGGTTAGTTGCGATTAAAAGTAGCTGAATCTCGCTTGTCAGGCGTTTAAAACATAAAAAACGCCAGTACTTTAAAGCGGAAAATAATCACAGGGTTCCTTTTGCCTTTTTTTTACTTGGTAAATTTCTTAATGTTTGTAGCTAAAGCAATTTAAAAGCCCGTGCCATTCCAGCGTTACGCGCTGGAATGAAGAAAACCCTTGAGCACACAGGTGACCTTACCCAGAAAAAGTAGAGAGGAAGTTAAGCCATTTTTATTATGAAAATGATGAATCAAATTTCTCAGGAATGCAATAATTAATAGTAGAATGTCTACGCTGTTTGTTATAAAAAATTTCTATGTACTCAAATATAGCAGTTCTAGTTTGCTGAGCAGAGTGTTGCGAAGTATCAATAAGAAGCTCCCGTTTGAGTGAGCTGAAAAAGCTTTCAACAACAGAGTTGTCATAACAACAGCCTGTGTGACTCATGCTGGAAATGATGTTTTTTGTGTTCAGCAAAAACTGATAATTTTTAGAGGTATATTGTGAACCTTGATCACTATGAAATAGCAGATCTTTGGCTGGTTTGCGCTTATCAACAGCCATCAATAAAGCATCTATAACTAATCGCTTAGTTATTGTACTACTCATTGACCAGCCAACTACCATACGTGAATATAGATCAATTATTGCTGCCAAATATAGCCATCCATCCTTAGTTTTTATGTATGTAATATCAGTTACCCATACTTTATTTGGCTGACTAGTAGTAAAGTTTTGGTCCAATATATTGGGAGTTATAACCCTATTGTCAGTCTGCTGTTTTTTGCTTTTGAATCTTCGCCTCAGTCTAGCTTGAATACCATTTTTTTGCATGATATCCTGCACTGTTTTGATGTTGCAATTTTTACCTAAAGCCTTTAGTTCAGCATGAATCTTAGGTGCCCCATATCTACAATTAGATGCTTGGTATATTTTTTGAATGTCTGCTAGAAGCTGCTCCCTTGTTAATTCTTTGCTGCTTTTCTTCTTACTAGTCCATTTGTAGTAGCCGCTAGCAGATACTTTCAAAATCCTGCATAACTCCTGTACTTTATAGTAGTTTCCATGCTTTTTGATAAATAAATATTTTACTCTTTGTGACTTGCAAAATATCCCAGGGCTTTTTTTTAAATGTCTCTTTCTCTAGTAACTCTTGTTAGTTCTTTCTTTAATTCA
The DNA here is from genome assembly GCF_964277405.1 of Wolbachia endosymbiont of Cantharis cryptica. Lineage (GTDB taxonomy): Bacteria > Pseudomonadota > Alphaproteobacteria > Rickettsiales > Anaplasmataceae > Wolbachia. The sequence goes on from NZ_OZ195521.1 coordinate 1,352,303, forward strand.
AACTTTTCTTTATCACATGGTGCCAACTTTCCCTTACCAGGAAATGCTTCTTCTATTGATCCTTTTTCGTTATATTTTTTTATCCAGTCACTTAGTGTACTGTTATCTATTCCTAAATCTTTAGCTATTTTGCTTGCTGACTGCCCCGTTTCCTTTACCAACTTTATTGCCTCTAATTTAAATTCCACTGTGTAATTTTTTCTGTTCTTTACCATAATAAGCCCTCATAATCATGTTTTATTTTACTTCAAAAATGGCTTAACTTCCTCTCTACTTTTTCTGGGTAAGGTCAGGTCTCAATTTTACTCTGTGGAGAATTATAGTACTCTATTGTCAATTACTAATTGGGAGTCCAGTAAATCTCGTGCAAACCTTTTAGATAATATTACTGAATTAGGAAAAGAAAGGTTCTGGAGAGAATTACCCTCATTCGATTGTGGCAATTCTAGTTACTTGCTAAAAGGGTTTGCAGAAAATAACTGTAATAAAGTTTTCAAAGAACTGTGGCAAGCTTATAGCAGTGATCAATGCCGATATGTATTCTCATCTGGAAAAGGCGAGGTTATTTGCAATTTACTTTACCTTAATGGTAATCGAGAGTTATTAAAAGAATTTTTACTTCACTATACTAACAACAACGAAGCGGTGTTAAAAGATATTAATAGCTTTATTGATAATCTAGATAGCGCACTTAACAGCTACGTATCTACCGACGATGCTAGTTTAGATAAAATTAATCGCGATTGGGTAGTGCATGACGAAATTGAAAAGACTTTACCAAAGTTAATTGAAGCACTTGATTGCAATACTCAAAATATACAAGTTCAAAACACGAGTATAGAAGTAGATAGCATATCTGCAGGAGAAAGTAGCAAAGAACATATACATTAGCGAGCACTTTATTGTTAAATAGTTAAAAGAAGGTATTAGTAGGTAATAAATATGGATAACTATGAATTAGTTAGAATGTTGATAGAAGGTGATACCCTAACTTTCAGGGATAGATTACAATCATTTATTGAGCAGCTCCCTGATAATAAGCGTTCTGTAAATAAAGAAGGTTTTTTTCCTTTATTTGTATTAGGTGGGTTTTTAGCTTTGCCAGATACTGAATTGGGGGAAAGTTTAGGAGTTAAGCAAGTATTTTTTCGTGTTGAAAAGTACGTAAAAAATAAAAAATCTTATGTTAATGGAGTAAAATTTGCCATTTTAACAAAGAAGCAAAATAAGAAAGATAAGTTACTGTTTATTGTAATTTATGAAAAGGACCCTATAGTATTTGATCGAAAGGAAGTAGAGTATATTAAATCTAAGTTAAATAGCCATGATACTGAGGAAACATGGCACTCTATTCAAATAAAGCGCGAGGATAAAGTTGGTATAGTAGTATATGATAAATGTGATGATGACTTATTCCCCGACAAATCTGCTTCTCATAAAGGTGAATTACTTATTTTAAAAGAAAGAATAAGAGAAAAAAATTTAGAAGAGCTCATTTCCAAATATTCTCTTCCTGATATAAAAGAAGTTTCGGACAGTTTTAGAGCTATATTTGATTACTTTAATTTAATAGTTCAAAATTACATAATTAAGAAAAGTGGAAATTTTGACCACGAGTCCGATTATCACGGGTTATTGTCTGGTTTCTTTGTAATGTTATTTAAGTATCGATATAATCTTAAGCTTTATCCTGAATTATCTTTAGGCGAAGGCTATAGTGATATTGTTATATTAGTTCGATCACAAAAGCGACTAGATAATGTTATTCCTATAATAGTAGAACTTAAAGCTGGTAAAGGTTTAGCTATTCAAGGTGATCCTTTTGAGCAGGCAAAAAAATACGCTGAGGCATTTAAGTATGGTCCACGGAGAATGATCACAAATAATAATGGTGTTATCTATGCAGCGCTTAACTTTGATTTGCTTCGTGATGGAATTAAAATAGGTACAACAGCTAGAGATAGTCAACATCTTAGCCCTTTTTTACAGTTACTATTAGAATCTGATGATAAAGGTATTATATATGAACAATTAAAGTATCTTTATTATACCATACCAAATTTATCTGACAATTACTATATGTATACTAGTAAGATACTATTAGGGGAATTAATGCCAGCTAAAGCAGAAAAGGGAAAAGGGAATATGGAATAAGTATATTTTCCAACATGATAAGGGTGTTTCTAATGATATCACATCATTTGGATTTTTAAATTCAGGTAAAGATCAGTTGGTATTACTTAATGTGATTAGAAGTGATTCAAGAAATAAGAAAATTAATATAGATGAAATAATTGAAAAAGATGAAGAAGCTAATATAAAGCTTAATATGGATGAGTCGATTCAGAGCAGTAGAAATTTAAAAATAAAAGAAGTTAATTTATTACTAAAAACAAAAAAAGCAAATATAGGTGAATTTGAGAACTGGTGTAGAAAAGTTCAAGTGAATTCTTACAGCAATTTAGATGACTATAACGAAAAAAAGACTCAGAACTTTGATGGAAAATGTGTCAAATTGGATGTTGATGTAAATAAGTTGAATGGCCTACTAAATAAGGTAGTGGATAAGAAAGCGGATGGTGCACAATCTCATAATGCAGAACACCATATAGAGTTACTAAAAAAAATCAGTGAAATTTTATTTCCTTTCAAGGAGTTAATTGATAGTGAAGTAGATTTTCAATCCATGCTACATGGTTTACTTATGTATTATCAAGAGTCTACTAGTAGTAAAAAGCTTGTAGGTGTTATTTCAGAGGTTCAAACTGGTGGTGGGAAGCGTATTGATATCGGGGTGGTTGGAGGGGAAATATTTACTGGTATAGAATTAAAATTTGATAAAACTGGAAGCATAGTACCTGAGGGAGAAGAATTAACAACCAAAGCTAAGGAAGCTGAAAGTCAGTTAGAGCGTTATAAAAAACAACCGAATAATATAAAATCCTTAATAGATAGCGAGGAGGCAAGGCTATTTTGGGCAGTGTTTCACAAAGGTGCTAATGAGCCTAAATTATTAATTGAAACACGCAGTGAGTTTTATGCTTTTCAGTTAGATCATAGCTCAATGTGTCTTCTGTCTTCTTCTTTATCTCGAAGAAAACTTGCTACACAAGAGGAAGATTATTTCTCACTTATTATGGAAGGTTGTCTATATAATATTGAACTTTTATTAAGTAAAGGTAATAACACTGAAGTTAAAGACAATCATGGTTGCACTCCTTTACATTATGCTGCTAAATGTAGTAAGTTAGATATAGTTAACCTTCTCTACACAAAAGGTGCTAACATTAAAGCTAAAAACAAGAATGGTAAAATGCCTTTAGACTTCATTAATCTTTTTCTTAAGGGTAGTGGTAAGGATATTAAGAATAGCGATAAAGATTGGCCAAAATCTTGGAAACCTCTCCATTATGCTGCCTACAACGGTAATGTGGGCATAGTGCAGGAGATGTTTGAACTACTTTTAAAAGAAAGTAATAACGATATTAATGTTAGGGATGGAAAGTATGAATATGCTCCTTTACACGTTGCCGTCTATTACAATAGGACTGGAATGGTTAAATTTCTTTTAGATAAAAATGCTGATATTGAAGCCAAGGATAAATATGGCTACACTCCTCTGCATCATGCTGTTAGGTATAGTACATTGAATATGACAAGGCTTCTTTACGAAGAAGGTGCTAATATTAAAGCTAAAAATCAGAAAGGTGAAATACCTCTATGCATAGCTGATCAATATGGTAAGGTAGATATAATTGACTTTCTGTTAAATAAGAGTGCTACTATTGAAGCAAGTGACTTTAATGATAATACAGTACTTAAGCTAGCCTATTGTATAAAGGGACTGATGGAGAAAACAAATAATAATCTACCACCTAGCTTTAAAGGATTAGAAAGTAAATTACCGAAATCAGTGAAGAATGTAGTATTTGCGTCAAAAGTATGTATTACGAATGTTTATTTTAATGAATACTTGTACCCTGGTTCTGATAGTGCTTCTCTTAGTTATTCAAACCAGAGGAGGGCAGCATATACCTGGGTTCCATCGAAAAAAAATAATCCTCCTGGTTCATGTGGTGGTAATGAGCAAGGTATGTGGAAGATTCAACCCCATGGCGATTATGTTTGCATCACAAATGTTTATTTTAATGAATACTTGTACCCTGGTTCTGATAGTGCTTCTCTTAGTTATTCAAACCAGAGGAGGGCAGTATATACCTGGGTTCCATCGGAAAAAAATAATCCTCCTGGTTCATGTGCTAATGGTAAACAAGGTATGTGGAAGATTCAACCCCATGGCGATTATGTTTGCATCACAAATGTTTATTTTAATGAATACTTGTACCCTGGTTCTGATAGTGCTTCTTTGAGTTATTCAAACCAGAGGAGGGCAGTATATACCTGGGTTCCATCGGAAAAAAATAATCCTCCCGGTTCGTGTGGTAATGGTAAACAAGGTATGTGGAAGGTTGAAGATCTTGGATCTATTCGCAAGAGACGTGATATACAAGAATTAGAAAGTAAAATGAGTTTAAATTCTGGTCTCTATGTTGATGTCAATATTACCGATAAAAATCATTCATCACGTAATCTTCTTGCTATAGATTCAAGTAATCAACCTAAGATAGCAGCAAGCAGTGGCACAAGACCATCTTCATGGATAAATGATTTGTATGGTTGGGCAAGAGAAAAAGGTGGAAAATTGGCATCAGATTTAGTAAATGGGTTATACAGAGGTACAGCTAAAGAATTAAAAGATTCTAAACTTGCAGATATTCAAATAGACTCAAGCAATCAATGGAAATCAAAACAGCCTAGCTATGATCAAGCACAAGAGATGGAATTTCAATATATGTCAAAGTATGATGCTCGTAAAGGTAATGATAAGAATGCCGGTGCCTACAGCAAAAAACTTGGCAATGACAGGCAGGCAAAACAACAATATGAAAGCAAAATGAACAATAAACAGAGTGTTATTAGCGGGAGTGTTAATCAATCCAAAATTATAAGTAATGAAAAACAGCAGAAGTCAGGAGTTTTACATAATAAGTCAAAACCTACTTTATCTTACAATAGCAACAAAAACCATAGCTACTTTGATGATCAATCTAGAAAAATTAGTGAAAGGAAGGAGCATATAATAAATCATAAACAGTTTGATAGCAGCTCCTATAAACATAGTAACCAATATAAACCAATGATTAGTGCAAACAATAAATGGTCTGAAAAGATTAGTAATGAAAGAATAGGTAGTAGAAAAATGATAGGTGGTGCAAATCAAAAACAACAAGGTTTTCATCAGAATCAGCAAAGTTCTCATAATTCTAAACATGCGCATTTAACAAGAGCTACGGCGCAAATTGATATATCAAGTACATTTGTTGCATGGAATATGTTGGCCATGAAAGCGACAAATCAGAAATTTAACAATACGCCATTACCTAAGAAAATCCAAAAGGGAATGTTGCATGCTGAAAAAGTTAGAGCTGAGACTTTAGGAAGAAAGGTTGGAGGAAGAATTGAAGGTACTTTATGGTTTACCAAATAAGTAAAAAAGGATGTCATTCTGTTTAACTCTTCAATTTTATCAGAAGGAAGATCAGTAGCAAGTTTGAGGGTTATAAGTAGAAATTAGAGGTACAAGATTGGGATTAGGAAATAAGTGGTAATGTACTTTCCATGTTAAACTTACATATGTATTTTTGATATGGAAGGCTGAATAGGAGGGTTTCGTTATGATAGTAATCTATGTAATTCTATGTGTAATCTTTATAGCTATTTTAGATAGTTCACTAGACTCTTGATTAGGGGTATGTCTAACTTAGGAAAGATTTTCATAAATATTAAAAAGTGAAGTGAATAAGTTGAAATATTTATGTTTTTTTCCTGAGTTGTAAAATTTCAGAATGAGAGAGACCGGTAATTTGAGCTATAACATCAATAGAGACACCAGCCTTAAGTGAGTTTTTGGCAACTTCGATTTTTTCTTCTTGTCTACCTTCTTGTCTACCTTCTTGTCTACCTTCTTGTCTACCTTTTTCTTGACCTACTTTAAGACCCTCATCAAATTTTTGAGCGAAAGCAGCAATCTCATCCATTATGCGTTTTTTCATTTGTTCATATGCTAGTAACTCTTCTTCTGACCAATTAAACTTATTCATCTCTTCATAAGCTCGTTTTATTATTACGTCACTACCAACTATTTTATCTAGGTCTTCTTCGTTTGTTTCTGCTGCATATCGGAAAAAATAACACCATTTTTCTACTATATTTTCTAGTTGATCTTCTTTTGTCTTTGTAAATTTTGGTAGTTCTATGAATACGAAGTAAAAATCCTTTAAGTCATGTTCAAAGCTATTTTGATCTAAAATGACATGATTAGATTTGTATTCAGCTTTATCTGGAAAAATAATACAATCAGCAACAGCAATAAAGATAATTTCTTTAAGGTTATGATAATCATCACCTTGATCAGCTTGACTTGAGTAGGCTTTGGCAGCATAATATTGAGCACGTTTTTCGAAGCCCTTGGTCTTAGTGAACTGCATCTCTATAATGTATCTTGAACCTTGAGAGTCTTTACAAAGAACATCGACAATACTTTGCTTTTTAGCGGCAATTTCAGGGTCTAAAATAGTAGCTAAGAATTCAACATCGTGAATAGCAGCTAAACCAGTAAAGCCTAAAATATCGTTCAAGAAATGAATGAGGATATCTTTATTCCTCTCAGTGCCAAATATTCTTTTAAAAGCATAATCATTGCGTGCATCAAGAAATTTAGATAAAGCCATAGCAAGAGTACGTAAAAAGCATTAATAATTATACACAATTCTGAAGAAATATTCAACTAAAATTCAAACATAGAAAGAAGCATCCCTTTTGTATATCTTTATTTGGTAGTATTAACCTGTATAATATTTATGGCAAATATCTCGATAAGGTACAAAATAGCACAAAAAGTAAGGAGCTGGAGGTTAAAGCGAGGTTATACTCAAAAAGATTTAGCGGGAAAAATTGGCGTAACGTATCAAGTAGTACTACAATATGAAAAAGGAACACGTAAAATTTCGATTGAGAAATTGTATGCTATAGCAGAAGTGTTATCGGTTGGCATCATAGATCTTATTCCTGTATCAAATGAAAAAATTTGCCTTAAAAACGAAGAAGAAGAGATACTAAATCTAGTAAGAGAATATAAAAAGATTAACGGTCAGGAGTTACGTAGGATGTTTTGTTTACTAACCAAATTTGTCCAAATTAGCGAGAAAAGTAGTAAAAAAGCAGAGAAAATAAAAATTGCAAAGGGTCTGGTTAAAGGAGGAGTTTCTGTTGATATTGTTACAAAAACAATTGGTCTCTCTGCTGATGAATGTGTTGAAGAAAAAGGAGGTTCTATTTACTGCCAAATAGGAAAGAAGATAAAAGAATGGAGACTAGTGAGAGAGTATACTCAAAAGGATTTGGCTGAGAAAATGGATACAACACGTGACGAAATAAGCAACTATGAGCAAGGACGTGTGGCCATTCCACTGGAAAAATTATATGCAATAGCAGAAACATTATCAATTAGCATTACAGATCTGCTCATAGAAGAAGATGAGATAGTAGAAAATGAACTACCTGATTTAATAAAAGAATACCAAAAGATTGAAAGTCAAGAACTACGTAATGCATTAATAAGATCTCTATTTGAAGGCATACGGATTTGCGAAGAAAAAGTGAAAAGAGCAGAAAAGATCAAAATTGCAAAAGACTTAGTAAAAAAAGGAATTTCTATCAATATTATTTTAAAAACAGTAGGCATCTCTTTAGACGAAATTCAACAAATTTAAAATAAAAAAATCAGTATCTATTAATATCTTTACTTTTTGATGAAAAAATAAGTAAAAAAGATTGAAAAATTGATTTGACTTCACTCAAAAGCTATGGCTTTATGCCAATGCTGACAAAAAAACAGCAGTAAATATATAAAAACATTTTGTTATTAGTGAAGGGTAATTTTTATGAATAATAAGAAAGATCGTAGAGAAGAAATAGAATTCAGAGCATTAGAAAGCAACGGTAAAGCACTACTTGATCGTGAAGTAATAGAAACGTTTCTAAGTGCAGTGCATGACAGGGAAGAAGCTCGAGTTATTGCTAGAAAGCTAATAGATAATTTTGGAATAGGAGGAGTTCTAGGCCAGGAAATAGATGACTTGAAAACTATAGAAGGGATAACTGACTCTACAGTAGCAGTAATTTTATGCCTAAACACGGTAACTTCATATTGCACCTCCTTTAGTTTGCTTTTGAATTTCTAGTTCTGTATTTGGTATTCTGGAAGAATCCTTAGCATGCCTTTTTAACTCTAGCTCCTGAACCGAATTTAAAGATATCCATAACCTTGAACCGACACGTCGTGCTTTAATGATCTTACATTTAGCCCAGTAATAAACTACGTGATTACTGACATTGAATTTCTCTGCAACCTGTTCAACTGATAGCTCCCCTTCCAATTTATGAGTGCATAGTGCTGGAATCTTATATTTTGATCGAATCCATCCAATAGTCTTGAAAGTAAAAGGATACCCTTTATTTGTCATCAATCCTTCTTGGTTAAACAGATTAGCAATTTGTGCATCAGTCATTGTAATTGACAATTGTCTTACTCGATTAATTATATCCTCTGAATGTCGCCATATATCATAAGATTTTTGTGGTAATTGCACTTCTAGATCATCTGTAGCATTTGTTTGCCAGCGTATATGCAACACTGCTTTTTGTTCATTACGTAATTTTTTAACAGTTATGTCTTTTATTAAAAGCCGTAAGATACGTTTTCGATCTTTTGCACTTGTTGATTCTGCATTCCATAAACGTGGTAAGTCTCTAGCCAGGGCCATCACTTGCTCTTTTTGCTGCTTTGTGGCTATCAGTACGTTCTTTTTCTTATGTTCAGCATATTGAGCTTGCGCTTCTTCTAGCAGTGTTAAAGCCTCATCCCAACGTTTCTCTAAAGTTGCAGCTACTAGGCGATTTGATGGATCAACTTCTTCATAACGTCTTTGTGCCAACTGTACTTCATAATTTGCCCGTTCTATCTGCATTTGCCACTGTTTGTCAAGCATATGACCGCGTTGCTCCAACTCTTCAAATGCTTTTATGGCAATCTCAATTTGTGACCTTACCCAGAAAAAGTAGAGAGGAAGTTAAGCCATTTTTGAAGTAAAATAAAACATGATTATGAGGGCTTATTATGGTAAAGAACAGAAAAAATTACACAGTGGAATTTAAATTAGAGGCAATAAAGTTGGTAAAGGAAACGGGGCAGTCAGCAAGCAAAATAGCTAAAGATTTAGGAATAGATAACAGTACACTAAGTGACTGGATAAAAAAATATAACGAAAAAGGATCAATAGAAGAAGCATTTCCTGGTAAGGGAAAGTTGGCACCATGTGATAAAGAAAAGTTTGAATTAAAGAAAGAACTAACAAGAGTTACTAGAGAAAGAGACATTTAAAAAAAAGCCCTGGGATATTTTGCAAGTCACAAAGAGTAAAATATTTATTTATCAAAAAGCATGGAAACTACTATAAAGTACAGGAGTTATGCAGGATTTTGAAAGTATCTGCTAGCGGCTACTACAAATGGACTAGTAAGAAGAAAAGCAGCAAAGAATTAACAAGGGAGCAGCTTCTAGCAGACATTCAAAAAATATACCAAGCATCTAATTGTAGATATGGGGCACCTAAGATTCATGCTGAACTAAAGGCTTTAGGTAAAAATTGCAACATCAAAACAGTGCAGGATATCATGCAAAAAAATGGTATTCAAGCTAGACTGAGGCGAAGATTCAAAAGCAAAAAACAGCAGACTGACAATAGGGTTATAACTCCCAATATATTGGACCAAAACTTTACTACTAGTCAGCCAAATAAAGTATGGGTAACTGATATTACATACATAAAAACTAAGGATGGATGGCTATATTTGGCAGCAATAATTGATCTATATTCACGTATGGTAGTTGGCTGGTCAATGAGTAGTACAATAACTAAGCGATTAGTTATAGATGCTTTATTGATGGCTGTTGATAAGCGCAAACCAGCCAAAGATCTGCTATTTCATAGTGATCAAGGTTCACAATATACCTCTAAAAATTATCAGTTTTTGCTGAACACAAAAAACATCATTTCCAGCATGAGTCACACAGGCTGTTGTTATGACAACTCTGTTGTTGAAAGCTTTTTCAGCTCACTCAAACGGGAGCTTCTTATTGATACTTCGCAACACTCTGCTCAGCAAACTAGAACTGCTATATTTGAGTACATAGAAATTTTTTATAACAAACAGCGTAGACATTCTACTATTAATTATTGCATTCCTGAGAAATTTGATTCATCATTTTCATAATAAAAATGGCTTAACTTCCTCTCTACTTTTTCTGGGTAAGGTCAGTTTTCAAAACATGCACATATCGACAAGAATATAGTTTTAACATAAATTTGCCACTGAAAATTGACTTGTAGGCTCGTATTTCTAGGAGTCCACCTGAGTAACCGTTGTAAGTGGAGAAGGAAGAAAACGACTCCCTTCTCTTATTGGTAGTCAATGTTTGATAGAGGTTGTTTTACTATCTTCACGTATCCTATCCACCCACGATAATGTTTCACTTGAGCAATTATTACTAACCGCCTTTATTTCTTCTGTAACCTTTTCTTTACTCCATCTACCATCTCTAGGGAAACCTCCTTTTTCTACCGCTTCTTTGACTGTTATTCCCCCAAAGAGACAACCTTTTCCTACTACTTCACCTCTTTTTTGTAGCTCAGACCACATTTCTTTATCTACTACTCTGACCTGTACTTGATGGTCATTTTCTGTTTTATGGTATACTACAATTCTTAGGCTACCAATGCTTGTGGGAAATGTTATTTCAAAGGCACTATTGTCTGACACATCGATATAATTTCTTTCACCTCCTTCTTCGCTTTTGACTTCAACTTCACTATTGCCTATTTTTAGAATATCACCTCCTAATTTTACCTCCCCTGTGTTTAGACCTAAATTTTTTGTACCTTCTAATACTCTTGCAACATTTACTTTGCTGTTCTTAGAACCTGTTTAAAATCTCGAAAGGATAAGGTAAAATAGGGGTAGATTAAGAATGAGGTATATCTATGCGAAAAAGTTATCCAAGTGATATAAGTCGAGAGCAATTTGAAAAAATCAAACCAATTCTGGAGAGTAGCAGGAGGAAAACAAAACCAAGAAAACTTGATTTATATGATGTATTTTGTACAGTATTATACGTCCTAAAAAGTGGTTGCCAGTGGAGGATGTTGCCAAAAGATTTTCCAAGGTGGGAGAGCATATATTATTATTTTCAAATGTGGAATAAAAAGGATGGAGAAGAACCAAGTTTGTTGGAATTAGTCTTAAAAAAAATTAGTTGGAGAGGTCCGTATCAACAATGGTCGGAAAGAGAAAACCAGTTTCTGCATAATTGATGCTCAAAGCGTTAAAAACGCAGATACTGCTGAAAGAAAGGGTTATGATGCAGGTAAAAAGATTTCAGGTATAAAGCGTCATATCGCAGTTGATACACAGGGCTTGCCACATGCAATTCATATAACAACGGCAGAAGCAACTGATCGTAGCAGTGCTGTAAAAATGGTGGGAAATGCTAAAGAAAACCTCTCTGAAGTCAAAAATATACTCGTTGATGCTGGCTATACAGGAGAAAATTTTGCAACACAAATAAAAGTAACTATTGGTGCAGCTGTTGAGGTAATAAAACGAAGCGAATTACATACCTTTGCTGTATTGCCAAAAAGATGGGTTGTTGAGCGGTCTTTTGCTTGGTTGGAAAAATGCAGGCGATTGTGGAAAAACTGTGAGCGAAAACTCAATACTAGCCTACAAATGGTCGTTCTTTCCTTCGTTTCTCTCTTATTGCGAAGATTTTAAACAGGTTCTTAGAAAATTCCACATAAAATGTTTTACTATCTATTCCCATGTCTTCTACGGCTCCTTCATTTTCAATAGCACTTTCAACAACTTCTCTCAGTTCTTTAAGCCGTTTATCTATCTGTGAACGAACCTCTTGATACAGTTTATTATGAATTTCACTTATGCGCTTATCCTGCAATAGATCGTAACTAAACATTGCTCCACTTCGCATCAATTCATATATTATATCTTCCTTCTCATTTTCTGTACATGGGAGCGAAAGCATTTTCAATACTACAGTATCGGCAAAACTTCGCTGCCCTTCATGATGTGCATTTGTCCTTACTCCCTTATCTAGTGCTATGCCTAACACTCCACTCAGTTCACTTGCATTTTTTACTTTGTCTATTGCATTTAAAAACTGATTCAATTTTATACTTTCAATTACACTTAGTTTCACCTTGTTTAAACGTGGGATAAATGGATTTGAATTGCTTTGACAATTTGAAGACCCTGTGTTATAAGAATTATTAAGTCCTTCTCCCCATTTGCTTGGATTTTCACGGCCATTTTGAGGAGAAGGCATCCCTCCTGACTTCTTTTCCTTTTTATTCTTAATTTTGCTTTGTATATCATTACCACCGATACCTCTGATAGCAGCTAATATTCCTTTTAGATCTTTTAAAGTTACAATTTTTTTCTTTGTCATATTGACCTCCGTTATTATTAAGCTATCTAAGTCTATAACGAGGTTTATTACTTTATTATTAACTCGCTATATTAGCTATTTCTTAGCATTATATAATATGAATTGCAGCTTATCAAATGTTTTTTATATTTACACTAAGAGAAAAATACAGATAGGAGACGAAGGAAAGCTCTCAACTTAATTTTTCCTACTCTGCTCAAAACCAAAAGGTGCTACGGTCTTGGGCATTACTACTTTTTACAACAATCTATTTCTCTTAAAACTATAATAACCTTCACCTGTAACGATAACATGGTCAATTAATTCAATACCTGCATTATCACAAACTGAAGCCAATTTCTTAGTCATAGCTTTATCACGCTCAGATGGCTTTACAGTTCCTCCAGGTTGGTTATGAGATATTATGATTGATGTTGCTCTTTTTAATGCTATTTTTCTTATTATTTCCATTATGAAAATAGGTATCTGACTCGCTGAGCCAACATATGTTTCTTCCCCTATTAAATAACACCCTTTATTTAAAAACAACACTTTGAGATTTTCCCTCTCTGAGTAACCGATATTCACCCTCAAATAATCCGTGAGCTTTTCCCAGTTATCTATTAATGGTCCTTTCTCTATCTTTTCTCTTAACACCCGGTTCACAAGCGTATTAGCACCCTGAATTACTGCTACTGTAGAGTCGGTTACCCCTTCTGTAGTTTTTAGATCATCCATTTCCTGACCTAAAAGCCTTCCTATTCCTTTATAGCTATCCATTAGCCTTTTAGCAATAACGCGAGCTTCGTCCCTATCATGCGTTGCACTTAGAAACATTTCCATTAGTTCATGATCTCGTAAAGCATGTCCTTTGCTTTCCAATATTCTGAACTCTATTTCTTCTCTACGATCTTTACTTTTATTCTTATTATTCATAAAATTTAACCTCCACTAGTAATAACTTTTTTTTAAATATTTACTGCTATTTTTTTTAGCAGTATTGGCATAAGGCCATAGCTTCCGGGCGAAGTCAAGTCAATTTTTTGATTTTTTTTTTGTTTATTTTTTTATGGAAACATAAAAGATATTAATAGTTACTGATTTCTACGAAAGGCAACCTCATTTAAAACTTACCGAAAGTTAGGCCTGTTGTTTGCGTTTGAACTAGGTCCTTCGTGATTTTCTCCGCCAATCTACTCTTCAGATACAGATTTGATTAATGCACCTAATTTATCTCGTAATTTTTGACTCTCAATCTTCTTGAATTCTCTTATTACACTTGGTACTTCTGCTTTACTGTCCTTACTTTCATAATAAATTTCTTCTATTTTAGGCAGTAGAACCCCAACATTCACTGATAATACCTTTGCTATTTTACGTAGTGTGTCAAATGGTATGGTAACGCGTCCTAGTTCATAATTGTACATTTTTAGACGTGTTACACCGATAGCTTCTGCTAATTCTGCCTGAGTATATTCTCGTATTAACCTTACCTCTCTTACCCTTTGTCCTATCTTACAATCTATAAAATCAGTACGTTCTATATCATCATATTTGTCAGCAGATAGTTGGGAAACAGAAGATCCTGCTTTCTCTGCTTCTTTGCTATTCTTTTCTTTAACCCTGGTAGACTTAATTAGTAGACGAATTGTCTTGCGCAACTCTGGGTCTTGAGTTTTTTTGTATATTTCTGCTATATTTAATATCTCTTCTACCTCATCTTGAAAGCAGCCATCTTCATTAAACACCTCTGGTTTAGGGAGTAGATCTTTGATACTACTAAATAAAAATGCTCTTGCTATTGCATATAATCTTTTGGTTGGAATTTTACGTTGCCCTCTTTCATATTGAAGTATTAGCCAGCATGATACACCAATCTTGTTTGCTAATTCCGCCTGAGTATATCCTAGCCTTACCCTACAACTTTTTATTTGCTGTCCTAGTTCGTAATCTGTAAAGTCAACATATATCATAGCTGCCATTAAGGTCGTCACTTTTTCTGCTATAACTACAAAATCTCTTCAATCTCTCGCATAACTAATGTCTTCTATTTGAAATGTTGCTTAATCTTGATAATAATTTCTCCCTTTCGCTCATTAGTTGGTTGCTTTCGTACCCAACCTCTCTCATTTCTCTTTCTCGTTCTTTAATACTCAACTGCATAACCTCATCTGAATATTTGCTCTTTCCGCTTGCAAGTTCTGATTTTAACCTTCTTATTTTATATTCTAATTCAACAAACCTTTCATGTTTCTTTAGTAGTTTTATCATCTGATTTATTTGTGAGCGTAACTCTCCTTCTTCTAAATTTTCTGCTATTTTGGTAAGTAATAACTCATCAATTTTATAATATATACCAGGTTGAGCTATAAATAGGTTAATCATTGCTCGTACATCAGTAGGCTTCGCTATTAATACGTTAACATTACTACACACAAAACGTTTTAAACTTATATTTTTTTCTAGATAATTTTTCATATCTTGCGATAAGTTCTCCTTTAATTCCTCATATGCTTCTGACAGCAACACCTCCAATTCTTTAAAAAATTCAAGCTCAATATCACCTGACACAAGAATCATTAGCAAATGTTTTACTAACTCTATATCATTTGATTTGATAGCCTGATAAAATGCTTTTTCTCTATTCTCTTTCAAATCGTAAAGTTCTGATGAATCGCTGAGACTAAATAAATAGTTTTTAGCTTCTTCAGGAGCAGAGATTGCAATATTAACTTCTCTTAATGGATGATCATCATTAAACTTTTCTATATCAGTAGTTTCTTCTATCGCAACAGCCACTTTACTCAACTTCTTTAGCTGGTCTATATTGTCTCTTGAATTTCTAGGTGTATTTCTAACTTCATTTAGCACCTCCTCATAAAGACTCTGCTTTTCCTCACTACTTAATAATGCAAAATGCTCCTTAAGCTGCTTGGAAGTTTGAGATAGAAATTTTGCTAGCATATTATTACCCAATAAAACCTACCAAAAACTAATATAATTCAATGCCCACGCCATCAGAGCATCTGTGTATATTAGAACTTTAATATAAATTTTACTATCAAAAATGTTGATATCAAGTTTTGAGTTCTTTATGATGTAAGGTGTGGGCTCACGATGTTAGGTTTATGCTCGTATTTTTACTAGGCTTCCACACCAAAAAGCGTTAAAAAGGGTATCTTCGATGGCCATTACAACTGCTAAATTCATGGCATTCATTTGCTGGCTTTCTAAGGTACTTTATAGAGTAGGTTATAAAAAGATGTATGAAAGGATATTCGAAGCCTAAAGTACCATTCTAAGCCCACCTCTGACAGTCGTTTTTTATACCCAAAGTTTAAAAAAATAAGATTTAGTAGACAAAACATAAAAAAGTTGAATATTTGTACAGAATAGTGTATAATTATTAATGTTTTCCAGGCATTGTTGTTATGGCTTTATCAAAGTTTCTCGATCCTAAATTAGACTTGACCTTCAAGAAAATATTCGGCACTGAAAAAAATAAGAATATCCTTATCCACTTTTTGAATGACATCTTAGGCTTTACTGGTACCAACACAATACAAGATGTTAAGTTTCTTAGCACTATTATGAATCCTGAGATTGCTTCTGATAAACAGAGTATCGTTGATGTCCTCTGTAAAGATTCTCACGGAAATAGATATATTGCGGAGATGCAGCTCGCTAGGGACAAGGGCTTTGAAAAACGTGCTCAACTTTATGCTGCTAAAGCCTACTCAAGACAATCTGGCAACTACATTGATTTTAAGAAGGTATTCTTTATTGCTATTTCCAATAGTATACTATTTCCTTCGGAGGTTGAATATATTTCTACTCATAATATACGTGACATAAAGACCAATGGACATTACTTAAAAGATTTTCAATTTGTCTTCATTGAGTTGCCAAAATTTACAAAAAGCAAAGTAGAGGAGTTAGAGAGCACAAAAGAGAGATGGTGTTTTTTCTTTAAGCATGCAGAAGATACTACAGATGAAGACCTAAAAGATATAGCAGAAAAATCACCAATAATAAAGCTAGCATATGATGAATTAGACAAGTTTAGTTGGGAAGAAGAGGATCTAGCAGCATACGAAGAAAGAGTATTGAGTGTACAGAAAGAAGCTGCTATTTGGGAACAACGCCTTGATGATGCTCGTGACGAAGGTAAAGAAGAAGGCATCCAAATCGGCAATGAAAAAGGCAGAGAGGAAGGCAGAAAAGCAGAGAAAATTGAAGTTGCAAAAAATTCACTTAAGGCCGGTGTCTCTATAGATGTTATAGCTCAAATTACTGGTCTTACAGTTGACGAAGTTAAAGACTTAAGCTGATTCTATCTTTGGATGTTTAGATGAACATCTTTGTACTGGATGAAAACCCAGAAATTGCAGCACAAATGTTATGTGATAAGCATATAGTAAAAATGCCCTTAGAGACTGCCCAATTATTGAGTAATGTTTTTTCAACAGCGTTAAAAGTGCCAAATCCTTTTGTCAGTATCACAGATCAGAATATAGAAGTTCCATATAAACTTACTCACAACAATCATCCTTGTTCTTTATGGGCAAGACAATCAAAAGAAAACTTCTGTTGGTTGATAAAGTACGGAAGAGAATTATGTAAATTGGCGATACAAAAGAGAGCATAAATCAGAGAAAGTAATAGATTGGTGTGATAGTAATAAGGATTTGCTTATTTTTCGATCAACTGATATGCAAGCTTTTATACAAGCACTGCCGGATTGGTATAAGTGTAGCAGTCCTGTAAAAGCCTATAGAAAGTACTATCTAAAGGAAAAGATGAGATTCGCTAAGTGGGAAAAGGGCAGAGGAGCACCAGATTGGATAATCTGCTACACAATACCACAACTGATACAGCTCATAGGTAGAGAAGGCATCCAAATCGGTGAGGAAAGAGGCATCAAAATTGGCGCGGTGAAGGGTAGAGAAGAGGGCGAAAAACAAGCTAAAATAGCAGTCGCAAAGAATTCACTTAAGGCCGGTGTCTCTATTGATGTTATCGCTGAAATTACCGGCCTCTCCATTTCTGAAATTAAGCAACTTAAGGAAGAAATAACTTAACGTCCTGGTGATCTTTTTTGTTGGTTGTTTACTGTTATACTGACCTTACCCAGAAAAAGTAGAGAGGAAGTTAAGCCATTTTTGAAGTAAAATAAAACATGATTATGAGGGCTTATTATGGTAAAGAACAGAAAAAATTACACAGTGGAATTTAAATTAGAGGCAATAAAGTTGGTAAAGGAAACGGGGCAGTCAGCAAGCAAAATAGCTAAAGATTTAGGAATAGATAACAGTACACTAAGTGACTGGATAAAAAAATATAACGAAAAAGGATCAATAGAAGAAGCATTTCCTGGTAAGGGAAAGTTGGCACCATGTGATAAAGAAAAGTTTGAATTAAAGAAAGAACTAACAAGAGTTACTAGAGAAAGAGACATTTAAAAAAAAGCCCTGGGATATTTTGCAAGTCACAAAGAGTAAAATATTTATTTATCAAAAAGCATGGAAACTACTATAAAGTACAGGAGTTATGCAGGATTTTGAAAGTATCTGCTAGCGGCTACTACAAATGGACTAGTAAGAAGAAAAGCAGCAAAGAATTAACAAGGGAGCAGCTTCTAGCAGACATTCAAAAAATATACCAAGCATCTAATTGTAGATATGGGGCACCTAAGATTCATGCTGAACTAAAGGCTTTAGGTAAAAATTGCAACATCAAAACAGTGCAGGATATCATGCAAAAAAATGGTATTCAAGCTAGACTGAGGCGAAGATTCAAAAGCAAAAAACAGCAGACTGACAATAGGGTTATAACTCCCAATATATTGGACCAAAACTTTACTACTAGTCAGCCAAATAAAGTATGGGTAACTGATATTACATACATAAAAACTAAGGATGGATGGCTATATTTGGCAGCAATAATTGATCTATATTCACGTATGGTAGTTGGCTGGTCAATGAGTAGTACAATAACTAAGCGATTAGTTATAGATGCTTTATTGATGGCTGTTGATAAGCGCAAACCAGCCAAAGATCTGCTATTTCATAGTGATCAAGGTTCACAATATACCTCTAAAAATTATCAGTTTTTGCTGAACACAAAAAACATCATTTCCAGCATGAGTCACACAGGCTGTTGTTATGACAACTCTGTTGTTGAAAGCTTTTTCAGCTCACTCAAACGGGAGCTTCTTATTGATACTTCGCAACACTCTGCTCAGCAAACTAGAACTGCTATATTTGAGTACATAGAAATTTTTTATAACAAACAGCGTAGACATTCTACTATTAATTATTGCATTCCTGAGAAATTTGATTCATCATTTTCATAATAAAAATGGCTTAACTTCCTCTCTACTTTTTCTGGGTAAGGTCAATCAGTTGAAAATTTGCAGGATAAGTTATATGAGCATTTGCTCTTGCGATAGTGACTTTCCCATCTTCGAGTGGTTGACGTAAAGAGTCAATTACAGATCTTGGAAATTCAGGTAACTCGTCAAGAAACAATACTCCATTATGAGCCATGGTAATCTCTCCAGGCTTTGCGTTTTTTCCTCCTCCTATCATCGCTGGCATGGAACATGAATGATGAGGTTCACGAAAGGGACGAGTTATTTTGAATATCTCATTGCCAATCTTTGTTATACTGGAAATAATATTAACATCAATCATCTCCTGTTCAGTTAAATCAGGCAGTAGCCCTATAAATCGTTTAGCAAGCATTGACTTCCCAGTACCTGGAGGTCCAACAAGAAGCATATTGTGTCCACCTGCTGCCGCAATTTCAGCTGCTCTTTTTGCAACAACTTGACCTTTGATATCCTTCATATCGGGAACCAATCTCTTTTCTTTCGGTACATCAAAAATTACCGGTTGAATTGACTGCTCACCTTTGAAATATCTGACAATATCGGTTAATTTCTCTATAGCCAGAACTGAAATATTCTTTACCCATGAAGCCTCTACTCCGTTTCCTCTTGGGCAAATTACCCCTTTGTTTTTCTGTTTTGCATTAATTGCTGTTGGTAAAACTCCTGAAACTGAGATAACCCTGCCATCAAGGGCAAGCTCACCCATAATGATATAAGACTGAACTTTTTCAACTGGTATCACATTCATTACAACAAGCAGTCCAATAGCAATAGCCAAATCATAATGACTGCCTTCTTTCAACAAATCTGCAGGGGAAAGATTAACTGTGATTCTTTTAGGGGGGAGTAATAGATTAATTGAATTTAATGCTGCTCTGATGCGTTCTTTAGATTCTGCAACAGTTTTATCTGGCAATCCAACAATGTTAAAAGCTGGAATACCATTTGCCATGTGAATTTGTGCATTAACATTTACTACGCTAATTCCCTGAAGCGCAACAGTATTTATATTTGCAATCATAATATATTTTGTAAAGTTATTAATAGAATATATTAAAGGAATTACGAAGTAAAGGTCATGTATTTTGAACTCCCATACTTGGGCTGTCATTAGACTTTTTGCATAACAAACTTTTGGCAGTGCGTTGGAAGAAATTTCTTGACAAACTCCACCAGTCCTCTTATTATGATAATAAGGGTATTTCTGACTCAAAACTTGTTTTTGACCTGCAGGCTCAATGACAAAATTCAGTAAAAAACTTAAGGTATTTTTTGGCGGATTACATAAAATTATGGCGGCTGCATGTCTTTTAAATTTTTTCTACATTCAGCCAAATCGCGCTTATATTAAGCGTTAGCACATTATTACAGCGCCACTTACAGTAATAGAGAGTCAAAACTCGCACTACGGGGTTTCTTTTGCCTTTTTTTCTGCTTAGTAAATTTCTTAAACGTTTATCGCTAAGGTTAGTTGCAATTAAAAGGCAGCTAAGTCGCACTTATTAAGCGTTTTAGAATAAAAAAACGCCGATATTTCGACACAAAAGTAAATACCACGGGGCTTCTTTTGCCTTTTTTTAGGTTATGCAAGAGGTCTATTTTTAATCTCTAAATGCAACTTTATACATAAACATTAAAAATTATTCATACATAATTTACAAATTAGCCTACATTAAAAATTATAACGAATTCCCACTTCTAGAACTGCATCTGGTATTTGTATTGGTGGTTTAAAACCACTCAGTTGCCCGCCCATGGTGATACCAACTGCACCAACTATCTGTGGAGTAATCTCATAATCAACACCAACCTTCAGTTTATAGGAAATAGAACCTAGTATTTTGTCTACTAAAGGTAGACCAGGATCATCTGCACCATAAATACCTGGAACAGCTCCACTTATAGCTCCATTTGCTCCACCTGTACCTTCTGCAGGAGGGTTAAGTTTATCTTGCGCTTCTGTAGAAATAGTACTCGGATTATCACTACTTGTAGTAGTATTTGTATCATTTCCTTTATCAGTTTGAGTCCCAACATCTTTTTTACTGATTGGGGTACCCGTACCATCGCTACTTGTAGTACTCGCTCTTAGGTTACCATTGTCACCGCCGCCGAAGCCAAAAGGTACTATTTGGAGATATCCACCTAAACCTGCACTTACATATAGCTTAACAGGATCAATATCAAGGTCAGGGTAAAAACGGTAGTTTGCCAATAAGCTAGCCCCTATGCTCTTTAATGACTTAACATTGCTGAGAACCTCAAGTTCAAATTTAGAGTTTTTGTCATGATGATAACCAAAAACAACACTAGGTTTCACCACAAAGCCACCACCCCATCCAGCACCAAAGTTTAAACCTGCGTAGTACTGACCTTCTAAATTAGCCACTACATCATCAGCCGCACCTGCTAGAGATGAAGTAAGCAACACAGCTAAAGCACATAATCTCTTCATTTTCATATAACTCCTCATACAAAAAAAATATATATAATGCACAAGTATATATCCTTTATATTAAAAAAGATATAACTACATGTCAAAAAAAGTATAACCATGAAGTCAAAGATGCGCTACTCATATTTTTTATATAACTATATTTACTATCTTATTTGGTACGGTATATACAGCGCGAACTTTGTTTTGATCGATTTTACTGGACACAGAGCCTATTGCTATTTTCTTCAATTCTTCTTGGGGTAAATTAATTGCCACCTTGATTGTTGTACGTAATTTCCCATTGATTTGCACTGCTATGGTTACTGTATCATCAATTAGTAATGATTCATCAGCTTTTGGCCAAGGTTGACCTCCTATTTCTTGCCACAGGCTTTCAGCCAGATGTGGCATGAACGGTTCAATGACTCTGATTAGTATACATATACCTTCATCAATGAGAGATTTTCCAGTTTTTACATCTATTTCAGCTATTAAATTCGTCATTTCACGGAATTTTGCCACTACACAGTTTAATCTGCAGCTTTCCAAGTCATCTGTAAGCCCATGTAAAAGTTTGTGTATTTTTTTTCTGTATTCTAGAAGTTCACCTACAACACTTTCGTCTGGTGTCATTCCAGCACGTGACGCTGGAATCCATATGTCTTCTTTCTGGATCCCAGTGTTGGAGCACTGGGATGACAAAATTCTAGGAACATCTAGAATAGCAGTAGGCTTAAGCTGCATTACCATACGCCACAATCTATTTATATAGCGAAAACAGCCTTCCACACCATCATCAGACCATTCCATATCTTTTTCTGGGGGAGTGTCGGACAACACGAACAAGCGGGCAGTATCAGCACCATATTTTTCTATGATAAAGTTTGGGTCAACTGTATTTTTTTTCGATTTGCTCATTTTCTCGACTTTTCCAACTTGAATCTTAGCGCCTTGTGCTATTAATTCTTTTGCTTCTTCAGGAAATAGCCATTTACCATTCTCGTCTTTATAAGTTGCATGGCAGACCATTCCTTGAGTGATTAAAGTAGAGAAAGGCTCTTTAATATCAAAATAGCCACATTTGGTCAAAGCACGACAGAAAAATCTTGAATAAAGCAAGTGCAGAATTGCATGTTCTATTCCGCCTATATAATAATCCACGGGCATAAAACGATTACACGCGTCTTTATTAATAGACTTATTCTCACTACAAAATGCAGCAAAATACCAAGAAGATTCAAAAAAGGTGTCGAATGTATCAGTTTCACGCTCTGCTTGCTTTCCGCACTTTGGACAATCAACAAACTTCCAAGTTGGATGTGTATCAAGTGCACTTGTAAATTCTACATCTGCAGGTAGTGCTACGGGAAGGTCTTTTTCTGGCACTGGAACAGTACCACAATCTTTGCAATATACGATAGGTATAGGACATCCCCAATAACGCTGTCTTGAAATTCCCCAATCGTGTAAACGGTAATTTATCGTTTTTTTGCCTATTTCTTTCTCTTCAAGCTTTTTAATGATTACTTTCTTTGCTTCACTGACCGTTAATCCGTTTAAGAATTCAGAGTTAAACATTGTTCCGTCGCCAGTATAGGCTTCTTTTAAAGTCTCTATGGTTTGTGCACCCTCTTCACGAACTACAGAAATAACCGGCAAATCATATTTCTGCGCAAATTCAAAATCACGCTGATCATGTGCAGGGCATCCAAAAATCGCACCTTCTCCATATTCCATCAATACAAAATTCGCTATGTAAAGCGGTAATTCCCTATCAAGAAAGGGATGTTTGACGTTCAATCCAGTGTAAATTCCGATTTTTTCGTCACTCTCTTTTTTCGATTTTATTTCCTGGATCCCAGTGTCAAAGCACTGGGATGACAAAACTTCAGGAGCATCTGGGATGACAACAGAAGAACCATCTTTTAAATCCTGCACAATAGGGTGCTCTGCTGCTACTGTGCAAAAAGAAGCTCCAAACAAAATATGAGGATAAGTTGTAAAAACCTTCAATTTCTTATTTAAGCCAACTACTTCAAACTCTATAGTTACCCCTTCAGATTTTCCTATCCAACGCTCCTGCATTGTTTTGACTTTTTCTGGCCAATTTTTCAAACTTTGCAGGCACTTGAGTAAATCTTCAGCAAAATCAGTGATCTTTAAAAACCATTGGAACAATTTACGTTTTTCAACAACTGCACCTGATCGCCATCCTTTTCCGTCAACTACCTGTTCATTTGCAAGCACTGTTTTGTCTACCGGATCCCAGTTAACCCACGACTCTTTTCGATAAGCAAGCCCATGCTTTAAAAAATCCAGGAAAAATTTTTGTTCGTGTTTGTAATAGTCTGGCTCACATGTGGAGAGTTCACGCTCCCAATTATAAGAAAGACCTATAGATTTCAACTGTGTACGCATATTATCTATATTCTCTTTTGTCCATGTCTCAGGGCTAATATTGTTATCCCTTGCTGCATTTTCGGCTGGTAATCCAAACGCATCCCAGCCGATAGGATGTAACACATCAAATCCACGAGCTCTCTTGTAACGTGCTATGACATCTCCTATTGCATAGTTACGTAAGTGCCCCATATGAATTTTACCAGATGGATATGGAAACATTTCCAGAACGTAACATTTTTCTCGTTTACTGTCTTTGCTAACAGAAAAATTCCACTTATCTTGATAAAATTTTTCAGCGCTTTTAAAATCATATGTCATATCAATCCAAATTTAATTACAATTCATATGCATCAAAGGATTAACTGCTTGGCCATTATGCCGTATCGTGAAACACATCTGCGGATTTCTATCTTGTGTGCTTGATTTACCTGCAGATCCAATAACTTGACCTTGCTTTACTTTATCACCAATTTCAACGTGTATGTTTTTTAAATAGGAGTACACAGTCATGTAATTACCTTCATGTTCTACTATAATTAAATTTCCATACCATCTCAGTCCTTTACCTACATATATTACTTTGCCAGGCGCAGAAGCGACTACGTTTGTTCCATTTTGAGCAGCAATTTTTATGCCATCCTTGCACACTTCATCAGAAGAAGTAGCTGAAATAACAGTACCTTTTACTGGCATTACAAATTTACAATTTACCTCATTAACTTCCACGTTTTGCGTATTGTTATTATCTTTATATACCTTACTTATGGTGATTTTTCTATTTTCTTTTTTTATTGAAGGATCAACGTCCTCTCTCATTAAATGATACTCTCTTGTGTATTCTAGGTCTCTTTTCCCATAAAATTCTTCGCCTTTAAGTAGTACAGGTGCAGGTTTTTGCGGGCCACAGCTTATTAGTATTGCTGATAATATAAAGAACGAGGCTATATGCCACATAAATTTATTTAGATAATTCAGACTATATTCAATAGCATACTTTTCAAGATAATAAGACTTTCTTGTCAGCACTGATTTTAGGCTTCACCTTTATGAATTAAATAGGCTGTTTTAGTAGATTTCGCAATATATTAGAACTAACATAACTGGTGGGATTGGTAGGACTCGAACCTACGACCAATTCGTTATGAGCGAACTGCTCTAACCGACTGAGCTACAATCCCTTTTATCAATATTTATGATACACACAAAAGTAAATTTGTCTATTAGCTTATTTCGCCATCAACCCAACTTGACAAATCACTTATTGCACCAATTTTGCGCGCAATTTCCTTACCATCTTGAAATATGATCAAAGTAGGTATAGATTGAACTCCATACTTACTTGGCATCTCAGTTCCTTCATCTATGTCAAACTTACAGACCTTGATCTTGCCTTTTTTATCTTTAGCCAATTGTTCAATACGCGGCATTAGACTTTTACATGGTCCACACCATTCTGCCCAAAAGTCTATCAGCACAAACCCTTTGTAATCAGTGACTTCAGATTCGAAATTTTGATCATTTACTGATGTAATATCATCACTCATAAAATACCTAAATTTATAACGATTGCTTGTAAAATATAGCGCATCAATTAGCAACTAATCAACTAAATTCTTACTGAAGAACCTGAAAAATTGCCCTAAAGTGTTGTGCATAAGCAAGAGACTTCTATCACATCTGATGATTAAAGATATCCGCGTTTTCCCACCCCATTAAATCCAATTCAACGCGAGTAGGAAGAAATTCAAAGCACTTTTGTGCTAATTCTTTTCTGCTTTCACGTTCCAGCATTAAATCTAGCCTTTCCTTTATTTTATGGAGATATAAAACATCAGATGCAGCATAACTTTTTTGTTTGTCTGTCAAATTTTCATTTCCCCAGTCAGAAGACTGCTGTTGCTTATTTAATTTAGTATCAAGCAACTCTAAGCATAACTCTTTTAAGCTATGACTATCTGTATAGGTGCGAACCAAACGTGAAGCTATTTTTGTACAATAGCACGGAAGTGCCCAAGTTTTCAAATAATAACGTATTATGCTTACATCAAATCGCGCGAAGTGAAATATTTTAGTTATATTTTCATTTCCCAATATTTTCCTCAAATTTGGAGCTGTATAATTGTTTTTGAATTGAATTAAGTGAACGTTGTCATCATTGAAAGAAAGCTGCACAAGACATAACCTATCTCTGACATGAAGTAACCCCATTGCCTCTGTATCAACAGCTATAGACCTTATATCATCTGGTATTGAACTAGCTGGCAAGTCGTCTTTATGTACAAATATCCTCATAAGGCTTTGCGGAAAAGTAAAGGCTAATAATAATTGAAAGTAAGCTCTAAGTACACAAATATATAGCTCACATTTTTCGCATGCATGGGGTTTACAAATTGTTGCATATACCTATAATAAGAAGTAAATTTAGGTTTAATTTAATTGCGGGAGTGGCTCAGTTGGTAGAGCGCAACCTTGCCAAGGTTGAGGTCGAGGGTTCGAACCCCTTCTCCCGCTCTTTACTTTCAAAATCATTTCGTCAAAAACCACTTGACAAACTCCGCCAGTCCTCTTATCATGCTAGTGGAGTTATTCATTTAGCTTCAATCTGTGCAGATTAAAACGACAAAAAAGTATTATAATTGGCGTCTTATATTCGATTTTTTGCACTATGTGTACCCTATGTCTTCACAATATTTTTAGGTTTTTACCTAATAAAAGCTGAAACGCGCTTATAAAGCGTTACAAGACATCAAAAAATGCCAATACTCGACAGAGATAGTAAAGGACTAGCTAGCTCGGGTTTTCTTTGTCTTTTTTTCTGCTTGGTAAACTTCTTAAACACTTGCAGCGTAGGTTAGTTGCGATTAAAAGCGGCTGAATCTCTCTTGTCAGGCGTTTAAAACATAAAAAACGCCAGTACTTTAAAGCGGACAATAATCACAGGGTTCCTTTTGCCTTTTTTTTATTTGGTAAGTTTCTTAAATATTTTCTTAAATTTTATAGCTAAACGACAACCGTCATTCCGTTACGTGTTAGCGGAATGACGAATTTGTTGTTTTTCAAATTGTAGATAAACCTAAGCCACTTTAGCTATATATCCCCTAGATGGAGGAAAAGAAGAAGTTGAGACGATAAAAGTTGAACTTGGGAGTTATGCTTTTGCTGCTCAATATCAACAAAACCCTTTACCATTTTCAAATGAAACGAGAATGGTTGAAACGCTATAGAAATTTTCCTGATAATCTCTCATGTGTAACACAAAGTTGGGATACTGCGGTTTCAACAAGCGACATGAGCAACTTTAGTGTCTGCACCACCTGGGCAAAATAAATTCTATTTACTTGACGTATATCGCGCAAAGCTTGAGTATCCAAAGCTTAAAGAGCAACCTAGCTGCAAGATGGGCACCACACGCAATTTTGATCGAAGCAAAAACAAGTGGTCAGCAATTAGCACAAGAGCTGAAGGCAAACAGTCATCTACCCATTATTGAAATAGTGCCACATAGCTCACTCGATTTCATCAGATTGCTCCGATGATAGAGTCTGGCAGTTGCCGCACCAAGCAGTATGGCTGAACGATTTTGAGTATGAAATTTTAATGTTTGACCTTACCCAGAAAAAGTAGAGAGGAAGTTAAGCCATTTTTATTATGAAAATGATGAATCAAATTTCTCAGGAATGCAATAATTAATAGTAGAATGTCTACGCTGTTTGTTATAAAAAATTTCTATGTACTCAAATATAGCAGTTCTAGTTTGCTGAGCAGAGTGTTGCGAAGTATCAATAAGAAGCTCCCGTTTGAGTGAGCTGAAAAAGCTTTCAACAACAGAGTTGTCATAACAACAGCCTGTGTGACTCATGCTGGAAATGATGTTTTTTGTGTTCAGCAAAAACTGATAATTTTTAGAGGTATATTGTGAACCTTGATCACTATGAAATAGCAGATCTTTGGCTGGTTTGCGCTTATCAACAGCCATCAATAAAGCATCTATAACTAATCGCTTAGTTATTGTACTACTCATTGACCAGCCAACTACCATACGTGAATATAGATCAATTATTGCTGCCAAATATAGCCATCCATCCTTAGTTTTTATGTATGTAATATCAGTTACCCATACTTTATTTGGCTGACTAGTAGTAAAGTTTTGGTCCAATATATTGGGAGTTATAACCCTATTGTCAGTCTGCTGTTTTTTGCTTTTGAATCTTCGCCTCAGTCTAGCTTGAATACCATTTTTTTGCATGATATCCTGCACTGTTTTGATGTTGCAATTTTTACCTAAAGCCTTTAGTTCAGCATGAATCTTAGGTGCCCCATATCTACAATTAGATGCTTGGTATATTTTTTGAATGTCTGCTAGAAGCTGCTCCCTTGTTAATTCTTTGCTGCTTTTCTTCTTACTAGTCCATTTGTAGTAGCCGCTAGCAGATACTTTCAAAATCCTGCATAACTCCTGTACTTTATAGTAGTTTCCATGCTTTTTGATAAATAAATATTTTACTCTTTGTGACTTGCAAAATATCCCAGGGCTTTTTTTTAAATGTCTCTTTCTCTAGTAACTCTTGTTAGTTCTTTCTTTAATTCAAACTTTTCTTTATCACATGGTGCCAACTTTCCCTTACCAGGAAATGCTTCTTCTATTGATCCTTTTTCGTTATATTTTTTTATCCAGTCACTTAGTGTACTGTTATCTATTCCTAAATCTTTAGCTATTTTGCTTGCTGACTGCCCCGTTTCCTTTACCAACTTTATTGCCTCTAATTTAAATTCCACTGTGTAATTTTTTCTGTTCTTTACCATAATAAGCCCTCATAATCATGTTTTATTTTACTTCAAAAATGGCTTAACTTCCTCTCTACTTTTTCTGGGTAAGGTCACTTAGCAGGATTCTTGTATAACTATTGTTTGAGTGACTAGGTGTCATTTTAGCACGTGACCAGAGAAAAATAGATAAGCACTGGGATGACAGAGAAGAAATTTCGTAAAAAGTTTTTCATGCTGATATTTAAACTTAATTGTGTTATAAATTTATTAATAATGAAAGAACTATCAATACATTTTAACAAAAATATTTCAATGCATTTTCAAATATAAGCATTCCATCACCATATTTTGGCATAGCAAACCCTAAGCGCTTGCACTTCTCTTTTTCAAGTGGCCAGTTGTCCTGCTGAGTAAAAAATATTCCTCTCTCTGGGTGAGGCATTAAAGCTAGTACTCTACCACTTTTATCTGATAAAGCTGCCAGATCGTATGTAGATCCGTTTGGATTATAAGGAAATTGTAGGTTAGCATAGTCACCATTTTCATTGATGTAACGCAATGCAACAGAATTGTTTTGAATCAATTGATTCAAAACATTATGGTTTATAAAAAACTTGCCTTCTCCATGAGCAATAGGAAGATACAATTCATTTAGGTTACGTAACCAAACAGAATTACTTTGTGGGTTAACTCTCACTCTAATCCAACGACACTGATAATTACCTATATCATTACGTATTAAAGCCAGGTTAGAGAATTCTGGAATTAACTTTATTAATATTTGACAACCGTTACATATTCCTATAACAAGCTTGTCCTGAGATAAAAAATCTTGAAACTCATCCAACAAGTTGTTTTTAATGCGTAAAGAAAATGCATTACCAGCACCAGTGTCATCACCGTAGGAAAAACCCCCTGGAATTGCAAGTATATTACTTGACTTCAGTTCATTTGGATTATCTATAATTTCGTTAATGTGAACAATTTTCACTTCTATATTGCTGATACCAAGTTTTCTGCTGCATTCTATAAATGCAAATGCAGTTTCCTTTTCACAATTTAAACCATAACCAGATAAAACAATAATTTTCATGAATTAAAAATTAAAAAACTCGAATTTTCTTTTTACAAAATTTGCTATTAAATTCAGAGCAAACAACATTATCAATAAAGCTATAATTGCAATAGCAGCAAGTTCAACAAATGCAATTTCAGGACTACTTGACCATATGTATATTTGTACAGGTAAAACACTTGCCGGATCGAAAAAGGATGTAGGCGTGTCAGCGATAAATGCTACCATACCTATCATAAGTAAAGGAGAAGATTCACCTAAAACTCTCGCAACTGCAAGCATAGTACCGTGTATTATTCTTGGTAATGCAATCGGTAAAGAGTGGTCTAATATCACCTTAATGTGAGGCGCCCCAAGAGCAAAAGCTGCATCTTTTATTGTAATAGGAACGTTCGCAAAAGCATTTTTTGTTGCAATTATAATATTAGGTAACATCATAAATGAAAGAGTCATTCCACCAACAAGCGGCGAAGAACGGGGCAGCCCAAATATGCCAAGGTAGAGAGTTAAGCCTACTACACCAAATATTATCGAAGGCACTGCAGCAAGATTATTTATGCTAATCTCCACAATATTAGTTATCATACTATTTCTAGGCATAAATTCGTAAAGATAGATTCCCGACATAATTCCTATTGGTAATGCTAAAGCTAAGCATACCATAATCGTCATTAACGAGCCAATAAATGCCCCTAAAATTCCTGCGTTTTCAGGTTCACGAGAGTCAGATTTAAAAAATAAAGACTTATTAAAAAATTTTTTCACCCTCCCTTTTTCCTTTAGCCAATTAAGTAATTTAGCATAATGATTGTTCAAATATTTATCCTTATTTATTGAATTGATTACGCTTGATGCAGTAAACCAGATTTCATATTCACCACTATATTTCACTTTCCTACAAAAAAATTCCTCTAGCTCCTTGTAAGAATTACGACTTAAAATTTCGTCACTACTTTTGAAGTCAGTCCCTTCAAATACTTTACGTAGAGAATTATCGAGTAAGTTAATGGATTTATATCGCAAATCACCAGGATCATTTGTCAAAGCAAAATCAGTGCTTATTTCAATTGGTAATAAAATCTTTGTTACTGTTAAGGCGCTATAAGAGTTTATCAATATACTCAGCAATATACATATAGGGCAACCAAGCGAAATAACTAACGTCACGAAAGAACAGAAATACAACGTTCTATTTTTTTTATTTTTTCTTTTTATGCGAGCGTGTACACGTCTGGACTGAAGCAGTTTTAGGAATTTTGTCTTTATGCTCATTTACTTTTCTTTTGTCATCTAAGTAGCGGATACTGGTATTTCATCATGGACCCTATTTTTAGCATGTGCTTCTAGAACCCGTTGTCCATTGTATAACTTGTAAACATTTTTATATCTGGATCCCAGTGTCACGCACTTGGATGACAGGAAAAAAAGGCACTTGGATGACACCATTGATATCATTCTCTATTATATCTACTTAGACTTATTGCTTTTATAAGTAGTACGCTCTTTTATCCTTGCAGCTTTTCCAAATAGCTTACATAGGTAATATAGCTTTGCTCTACGAACCTTTCCCTTTCTTGTTACTTGCACTGAAACTAACGCAGGAGAGTAAACAAAAAATTGAGATACTATACTTTCCCCATGACTTACTTTTCTAACTGAAAAAGAAGAATGTAACCCACGATTCCTTTTTGATATACATACACCTTCAAATATCTGTATACGTTCACTTACACCGTCAACTACTTTAAAAGTGATCTTTACATCATCGCCAGGACGAAATTCCGGTACTTCCTTAGCTAATACTTGCATTTGTTGCTCATTGAACTTTTCAAGTAAATTTGTCATTTATCTCTCCATCTAATAATTCAGGTCTACGCTTTTTTGTTATAAACTGAGACTGTTTTTGCCTCCAATCACTTATTTTTTTGTGATTACCAGATAACAGAACTTCAGGCACTCTATGTTTCCTCCACCGTTCAGGTCTAGTATATTGAGGATACTCAAGCATACCACCACTATAACTAAAACTTTCTTCAGTAATACTATCGGAATTATTTACCACACCAGGAAGAAGCCTGACACATGCATCAAGAATTACCATTGCAGCCGGTTCACCTCCTGAAAGTATATAATCTCCAATACTTAACTCATAAGGAGTATACTCATCAATCACTCTTTGGTCAACACCTTCAAATCGACCACACAATATTGTTACATGAGGAAATTCTATCAACTCCTTTGCGATGCTCTGATTAAACTTTGCGCCAGATGGAGTCATATAAACAAATTTAGTATTTTTATGAGCAGAAAGCACACTGTCAACTGCATCACCAATTACATCAGGGCGCATAACCATCCCTGCTCCACCTCCATATGGAACATCATCTACCGTTGAATGCTTATCCTTAGCAAAAGAACGAATATTTACCACTTCAAGGTTCCATATTTTCTTTTCTAACGCTTTTCCAGCAAGAGAATAGTTCAAAAATCCAGGAAACATCTCTGGAAATATGGTTAGTACTGTAACATTAAATGTCATTAGCAAATTTGTAGTAAATCAAGCAATAAATTGATATAATAAGCCTCTTGGCAGCAAGTACGCTGGCTAGACCCCAGTGTTAGCTACTTAGATGCTAGAGGATTTTTACAAAAGTCTAACATTATAATATATAGTGAAATCATATATGTCACCGAATAACATCATTTACGAAGGTAAAGCGAAGTCTATTATTGAAACTAAAGACCCATTAACCGTTATACAGTATTTTAAAGATGATGTTACAGCCTTTAATAAAGAAAAATATGAAATTATTGAGGACAAAGGAATAATTAACAATCGCATTAGCGCTTTTGTCATGGAAAAACTTGAGAAAGCAGGAATTAGCACACACTTTATAAAAACCCTGAATGAAAGAGAACAACTAATCAAAAAGCTAAAAATTATACCTATTGAAATAGTAGTAAGAAATATTGTAGCTGGTAGTTTTTGTAAACGTTTCAATATAAAAGAAGGTGAGAAGCTTGCATCTCCTATAATTGAGTTTTTTTATAAAAATGACAACCTAGCTGACCCAATGGTAAATGAAAACCATGTGCTATATTTTGGCTGGCTATCTTATAAAGAAATGGAAGAAGTTAAAACTACAACCTTAAAAATCAACACAGTTCTAATTGACTTATTTTCAAATGCAGGAATAGATTTAGTCGACCTCAAATTGGAATTTGGCAGATTAGTAAGTGATAATACAAAGATTATTTTAGCCGATGAGATCAGCCCTGACAACTGCA
This sequence comes from Wolbachia endosymbiont of Cantharis cryptica, assembly GCF_964277405.1. Classification (GTDB taxonomy): domain Bacteria; phylum Pseudomonadota; class Alphaproteobacteria; order Rickettsiales; family Anaplasmataceae; genus Wolbachia. The sequence goes on from NZ_OZ195521.1 coordinate 1,385,289, forward strand.
GGTTGTGGGATAAAAATATGAACAAAAAACTAGATAAAGATGTCTTTCGTTTGAATTTAGGAGATTTAAAGGAAGCATACCTAGAAGTTGCGAAAAGATTGTCAGTTAAGTTAGGCAACTAAAATACTACTCTATCAAGTGACGGATTATTTGTTTCACTAAGCTTTCCAATAATTTCAATTCTTTCTCCACGTTTTTGGAAATGACTTTTCACATTTTGCACACTTTCAGGATCTACAATCAACACCATACCAATTCCACAATTAAATGTTTTTAACATTTCTTTCTTCTCTATTTTGCCTTCTTTCTCTAACCATAAAAATATATCTGGCCATTCCCAAGAATTAATGTCTATGTCCGCAAACAAATTTTTTGGAAGAATTCGTGGAATATTGTCTACCAAACCACCACCCGTGATGTGCGCAATACCTTTTACTTGTGACATGATAGGCAGCAAAGAATCAACGTATATTTTTGTTGGTTCAAGTAGTATTTCGCCCCAAGATTTATTATTCCATAGAGATAAGTCGTTGTAATTTATATCTAAACTTTTGAAAATATGACGCACTAAAGAAAACCCATTTGAGTGAATTCCTCTTGACTCTAAGCCAACTATATAATCACCTGCTTTTATCATACTATAGTTCGGAAGAATTTTATTTTTATCAACCACTCCAACCACAAACCCTGCAAGGTCATAGTGATTATTACCATACATTCCAGGCATTTCTGCAGTTTCTCCACCAACCAATGCGATTTTGGCTTGCTTACACCCCTCCGCAATACCCTGAACCACAGACAATAAAACGTTTTTACTCAAAATACCTGTTGCAAAATAATCAAGGAAAAATAAAGGTATTGCTCCTTGTGCAAGTAAGTCATTCACACACATTGCAACTAAATCTATACCTATAGTATCATGTTTATTTACTTCTTGAGCTATTAACAGCTTTGTGCCTACTCCATCAGTTGAGGAAACGAGTATTGGATGGTCATATTTCTTACTTAATGCAGCAAAGTCAAATAGTGCAGAAAATGAACCCACTTCGCTAATTACTTCTTCTCTTTTAGTTTTCTCAACAATAAGTTTGACTTCTTTTATCGTCTTATTATATAGCTCAAGATCTACTCCCGATTTGGCATAAGTATTCATAACTCTTTCACAAATTCTACGATTATTAATACTATATTAATTACTTGACACAAAAAGTGCAACGAAACTTTCTCTCAATTGACTATCATATGTTTACCAATATAGGGTAACTTAAATTATTTATTATTGTCTAATGAGCAAAAACATCAAAAACATACTGTTAATAACAGAGTTACTATCAGGACGACTGCTTCATGACTTTGCTAACTCTATGAACGGAATAATGTTTGGCTTAGAAGAGCTTGAAGCAGGCGATAAGAACGATGCTAAGTCGCAGAAAGAAGCGTTGTCGCTGCTTAAGGAAAGCTCTGATTATTTAAGATATACACACATAGTTATGAAACAGGCATACTCTTCTTCAGAAGATAATCGTAGCTTTTATAAGACCAAATTGAATATCAAAAGTTATTTATTAAAAAAAAAATACAACTCACCTGGAATACAAGCGCTTCAGACTCTATAGAGCTTGACAGCGATCTAATTGAAAAGATAAATAAAATAATTGCTAATATGGTGATAACTATAGCCAGTGCAGTAGCAGAAGTTGAACGATTGTCTGTTTTATTGAGTCAAGTAGAAGATGCAATCCTATTGACTATGCAAATTCTAAATGAGCATAAACCTCTTAGCAAATCATTAGTAGAAAAATTGAGCAAAAAAAATGATACTAATTTAAATACAAAAGATATTAATATCTATATGACTTCTTTATTATTAGAGCACTATAATGCTGAAATGCATTGTATTTGTGAAAATAATTTGCTGGAAATAGGTTTAATTTTGACTTAAAACAACTCTGCACTTTGTGAAAAGCATCTGTAAGCTCAAACATTAATATGAAAATTAGAGCTTCTTTTCATTATATTTCGGATTCTAAACTAAGCATATCATATTTAGAATGTGTATTGACATCACATACGCAAATGCTGTAACCTTTTTACCCAAAGACACTCTCCTATGAAGAAATATCGTTAGACTTCTTGCATAACCTAAAAAAAGGCAAAAGAAGCCCCGTAGTGCGAGTTTTGACTCTCTATTACTGTAAGTGGCGCTGTAATAATGTGCTAACGCTTAATATAAGCGCGATTTGGCTGAATGTAGAAAAAATTTAAAAGACATGCAGCCGCCATAATTTTATGTAATCCGCCAAAAAATACCCTGAGTTTTTTACTGAATTTTGTCATTGAGCCTGCAGGTCAAAAACAAGTTTTGAGTCAAAAATACCCTTATTATCATAATAAGAGGACTGGCGGAGTTTGTCAAGAAATTTCTTCCAACGCATTGCCGAAAGTTTGTTATGCAAGAGGTCTAATCTAGTTTTTGTAACCATTTAAGTCTAATATTATCTTATTAATGTGGCGCTCACTTGCATCCTTGATTATAAACTTCACACCATTTTTGTATTCAATAACTTCATCTACAGAAGGCACTTTGCCAGCAATCGAAAGGATTAACCCCCCAAGTGTAGCATAATCTTCTTCAGGGTCACGCAATTCTATTTTTAGATTTTCTTCTATATCCTTTATAAGAGTCCTTGCTGATACTTCAAACTTATTTTGAGACAATTTAATAATAGCGTACTCAAAAGGCTCATTTCCATTGTTAACGTTTGGCATTAATTTTTCTATAAGATCAGTCATTGAAATTAAGCCATCAGTTCCGCCATATTCGTCCAATACAATAGCTAAGTACGACTTAGAAGATCTCATCTTAACAAAAAGGCTAGTAGTCCTCATCGAAGGTGGGACAAATATTACATTCTGTGCAAAACCCCTCAGACTGAAATTTTTATCTTTATTAAAGATAATATCTTTTACATAAAAAAACCCTATTACGTTATCAAAATTATTTTTATAAATTAGTATCTTGGTGTAGTAAGCGTTTTTTATCCTTTCCATTATTTGATGTTTGCTTGACTCAATGTCCACTGCGCATATTTCTGTACGTGGAGTCATTATATCAATTATATTACAATCATGGAATTTCAGTAGACCGTTAAATATATTGAGATCTGGTAGATCTTTCATTAATGCATCAGTTGCACACTTCTTCAATACACGAACCCTTTTGAAAAGAAATAGAAGAATTCTATACGTTATTCTTTCTATTAAAGTTCTTTTTTTACTCAATTTGCTTCCTATAACAGCGAAAATATTTTCAGATCAGATTTATCAAGAAAACTGTTGTTAAATGTTTAATAAGCATGTGAATAATGTCAAATTAATTTGTGAATTATCTGTTGATATCAGATACTAACAATTGTTTAACAACTTTTTCACTGGTATATACATAACTATACAACAACGCATAATAGAAAACTTTTTTCCATAAAGAAAGATTGCTAACACTCTGAACATTTTACTTATACACACAAATTACAGCGGAAAATCAACAGTATATGAAAGTTACTAACATATTTATTCACAAGTTAAGTAACAAAAATCTTCATTGAATCTTAAGTTAATAACAAGTTATTGATAAGACTACTATTACTACTATAATTTAATATATATAAAGAGAAAGGTAGATTAATTAAACCAGAAAATAACAAGACAATAGTAGCAAGGACTATTAAAGAAGGTAAACAGGGCAAAAAGGTGCCTATTTGGTTG